>NZ_FNHY01000018.1 GCF_900103605.1 Psychrobacillus sp. OK028
GCTTCCACCCCGAACCTATCTACCTCATCGTCTTTGAGGGATCTTACTTACTTGCGTAATGGGAAATCTCATCTTGAGGGGGGCTTCGTGCTTAGATGCTTTCAGCACTTATCCCGTCCACACATAGCTACCCAGCGATGCTCTTGGCAGAACAACTGGTACACCAGCGGTGTGTCCATCCCGGTCCTCTCGTACTAAGGACAGCTCCTCTCAAATTTCCTACGCCCACGACGGATAGGGACCGAACTGTCTCACGACGTTCTGAACCCAGCTCGCGTACCGCTTTAATGGGCGAACAGCCCAACCCTTGGGACCGACTACAGCCCCAGGATGCGATGAGCCGACATCGAGGTGCCAAACCTCCCCGTCGATGTGGACTCTTGGGGGAGATAAGCCTGTTATCCCCGGGGTAGCTTTTATCCGTTGAGCGATGGCCCTTCCATGCGGAACCACCGGATCACTAAGCCCGTCTTTCGACCCTGCTCGACTTGTAGGTCTCGCAGTCAAGCTCCCTTCTGCCTTTACACTCTTCGAATGATTTCCAACCATTCTGAGGGAACCTTTGGGCGCCTCCGTTACACTTTAGGAGGCGACCGCCCCAGTCAAACTACCCGCCTGACACTGTCTCCTACCCGGGTTACGGGTATGGGTTAGAATTTCAATACAACCAGGGCAGTATCCCACCGACGCCTCCTCCGAAGCTGGCGCTCCGGGCTCTAAGGCTCCTGCCTATCCTGTACAAGTTGCACCAAAATTCAATATCAAGCTATAGTAAAGCTCCACGGGGTCTTTCCGTCCTGTCGCGGGTAACCTGCATCTTCACAGGTACTATAATTTCACCGAGTCTCTCGTTGAGACAGTGCCCAGATCGTTACGCCTTTCGTGCGGGTCGGAACTTACCCGACAAGGAATTTCGCTACCTTAGGACCGTTATAGTTACGGCCGCCGTTTACTGGGGCTTCAATTCGCACCTTCGCTTGCGCTAAGCACTCCTCTTAACCTTCCAGCACCGGGCAGGCGTCAGCCCCTATACTTCACCTTACGGTTTTGCAGAGACCTGTGTTTTTGCTAAACAGTCGCCTGGGCCTATTCACTGCGGCTCTTCAGGGCTATTCACCCTAAAGAGCACCCCTTCTCCCGAAGTTACGGGGTCATTTTGCCGAGTTCCTTAACGAGAGTTCTCTCGCTCACCTTAGGATTCTCTCCTCGACTACCTGTGTCGGTTTGCGGTACGGGCACCTATCACCTCGCTAGAGGCTTTTCTTGGCAGTGTGAAATCAGGAACTCCGGACATACGTCCTCGCCATCACAGCTCAATGTTAGAGAATGCGGATTTGCCTACATTCACACCTTACTGCTTGGACATGCATAACCAACAGCATGCTTACCCTATCCTTCTGCGTCCCCCCATTACTCAAACGGTGGTTTGGTGGTACAGGAATATCAACCTGTTATCCATCGCCTACGCCTATCGGCCTCGGCTTAGGTCCCGACTAACCCTGAGCGGACGAGCCTTCCTCAGGAAACCTTAGTCATACGGTGGACGGGATTCTCACCCGTCTTTCGCTACTCATACCGGCATTCTCACTTCTAAGCGCTCCACCAGTCCTTCCGGTCTGACTTCAACGCCCTTAGAACGCTCTCCTACCACTGATACCAAAGGTATCAATCCACAGCTTCGGTGATTTGTTTAGCCCCGATACATTTTCGGCGCAGCGTCACTCGACCAGTGAGCTATTACGCACTCTTTAAATGATGGCTGCTTCTAAGCCAACATCCTGGTTGTCTAAGCAACGCCACATCCTTTTCCACTTAACAAATACTTTGGGACCTTAGCTGGTGGTCTGGGCTGTTTCCCTCTTGACTACGGATCTTATCACTCGCAGTCTGACTCCCAAACATAAATCATTGGCATTCGGAGTTTGTCTGAATTCGGTAACCCGGGATGGGCCCCTAGTCCAAACAGTGCTCTACCTCCAAGATTCTAACGTTTGAGGCTAGCCCTAAAGCTATTTCGGAGAGAACCAGCTATCTCCAGGTTCGATTGGAATTTCTCCGCTACCCACACCTCATCCCCGCACTTTTCAACGTGCGTGGGTTCGGACCTCCAGTAAGTGTTACCTTACCTTCATCCTGGACATGGGTAGATCACCTGGTTTCGGGTCTACGACCACATACTCATTCGCCCTATTCAGACTCGCTTTCGCTGCGGCTCCGTCTTCTCAACTTAACCTTGCATGTAATCGTAACTCGCCGGTTCATTCTACAAAAGGCACGCTATCACCCATTAACGGGCTCTAACTACTTGTAGGCACACGGTTTCAGGATCTATTTCACTCCCCTTCCGGGGTGCTTTTCACCTTTCCCTCACGGTACTGGTTCACTATCGGTCACTAGGTAGTATTTAGCCTTGGGAGATGGTCCTCCCGGATTCCGACGGAATTTCACGTGTTCCGCCGTACTCAGGATACACTCAAGAGAGAATGGATTTTGGACTACGGGGCTTTTACCCTATCCTGCGGACCTTTCCAGATCGCTTCATCTAATCCATTCCTTTGTAACTCTATGTAGAGTGTCCTACAACCCCAAGAGGCAAGCCTCTTGGTTTGGGCTATTCCCGTTTCGCTCGCCGCTACTCAGGGAATCGATTTTTCTTTCTCTTCCTCCAGGTACTTAGATGTTTCAGTTCCCTGGGTGTGTCTCAGATGCGCTATGTATTCACGCAAATGTACTGCTCCATTACGAACAGTGGGTTTCCCCATTCGGAAATCTCCGGATCAAAGCTCACTTACAGCTCCCCGAAGCATATCGGTGTTAGTGCCGTCCTTCGTCGACTCCTAGTGCCAAGGCATTCACCGTGCGCCCTTATTAACTTAACCTAAAAGTTAAAAAGTCTTACAC
>NZ_FNHY01000016.1 GCF_900103605.1 Psychrobacillus sp. OK028
ACCTATCCTGTTTTCACTATCCCAGCAAGCGTTAGCGCGGTAGTAAAAGAAAAAACATCGTGAATTAATATGTCTACTTTCTTTACAGAAGACCATTCTTGTTGGAATCTCATCAAATATTAGAAAGAGAGGCTGCACCCTCTCTTTTTTTACCAGAAAAATGCGGTAGCTAGTGTAATACCGACAATTGCACCTATCGCTATACCGAAACCAATGCCAAAGCCAGTTCCAAAACCTAAAAATCCAAGACCATATCCACCTAGATTCGCATCAGGTCGGATCCAAACCATATTTCTATTCACTCTTGTAACTTCCCCAAAATGTACTCGGCCATCTCTATCTACAATTCTTACCCTTTTTCCATGGTATCTACAGCAGAGATTATATATCTGATTTTGATTCATCTTTCGTCCCCCCTTCCATAAAATTACATACAAGTATGTTCTATTAGTTTATGTTGTTAATGAGGACGTGCACGAGACACTTGTCTACACCTCTGTGGCTAAAAAAAAATAAATACATATGCTATAAGACGGAAAAGGAGAGAATTCATGTCTGTCAAAGAAACGAGAAATATGCTTTTTACATTTGCAGAAAAATGCGAAAAACAAGAGGGGAGAGGGGTAGAGACTTTACAGCGAGAGATTATTTGTCATCCAGTGATGAAGTTTTTTCCAGAGGTAAATTCCGAAGTCATCCAATATGAACTTTTAAAGCATGGTTTATTTGAACCTACTGAATGGAAGTCAGTTAAAAAAATCTTGCGAAGATTAGAGCGCAAAAGTGTTTGGGATATTGTGAAGCAGGAATATAACTATTTGCGAGAATTGTGGAATGGTCCGAAGGTTTCTATCTATATTTTCCCGATAAAAAAGGTTAGAACGCAGGGGAAAAAGGATGTTCTGCGCAAAAATGGCATTGCCTATAAAAGAGTGCTATTTCTTTTCGTATCTCCTGATTTAACGAAAGAAGAGATTAAGGCACTATTGGCACATGAGTATAATCATGTATGTCGATTACAATTTCTAAATTCTCCTACAGCAACTATTTCTTTAGTAGATTCACTTATTGTAGAAGGTCTAGGTGAGTTTGCGGTAAAACAATTGTATGGTAAAAAGTTGTTAGCGCCATGGGTGAATATGTATCGTTCGGATGAGGTGAATGAAATTTGGCGGAGGTATTTTGTTTCTGCCTTACACATAAAGGGGGTCCAAAATCATCAACTCTATTTATTTGGTAACAATAACAGACCGTTTCCAAAGTGGATAGGATATCATATTGGTTATCAGATTGTGGATTCATATTTTAAAAAACGTGGTCCTTTTGTTATGAAGGAGCTACTTCTAAAGACTTCCTCTGAAATAATAGCAGGCTCTGATTTTGTTATATAACGGCATATAGAAGCGTCATCTTTAGATTTCTAATAGATGACGCTTCTATTTAAAATAACAGTAACTCAGAGGCTTCTTTTTTACTCGATTCAATTGTTTCGATAAATCTTTCTACTGTCGTAGTTAAATATGTATTCGAACGTCGTATAAATACTGTTTTTATTTCACTGTATTTGGTCGGCAATAAATGACATTGGATAAGCCCTCGAGCTTCTAAATGTGAAACTGCTGATTTGGGAATAAAGGTGATACCTAAGCCTGCTATGACACTACTTAAAATAGTTTCTAGCGTACCGAATTCCATCACCTTTTTAGGAGTTATATTTTCATCTTTATACCAAGCTTCTAATCTTGCTCTATATCCACAGCCTTTACTAAAGCATAAAAAGGGTTCATTTTCCAGCTGTTCCAGAGATGTAGTGTTTTTATTGGATATTAAGACGAGCTCCTCTTGAAATACTTCATGTGAGGTAAGCTCTGGGTGAGAAGTAGTTTGTGTGACAAAAGCTCCATCTAAACGATGATTTAAAACTTCCTCCTGCAGCTTTTCTGTTACCCCTGAGAAAAGAGATAAGTCCACTTCCTTATACTTTTTAGTAAAAGTAGATAAAATGCTCGGTAATTGTATTACCGTCTCGACTGTTCCAATTTCTAATTTTCCGGATGGCTCATCTTTATTTTGAACCACTTTTTTGACTTCATTGGTGAGTGATAAAATTTGCTCGCTATATACTAATAGCTTTTTTCCTTCAGGAGTTAAACTCATCCCTCTATTATGACGGTTAAATAATGGCGTGTTCAGCTCTGCTTCTAGCTTTTTTATACGTGCAGTAATATTAGACTGAACATAGTTTAGTTCTTTTGCGACTTCTGTAATGGTGCCTTTTTGTGCAACAAGTTGAAATATTTCTAAGTCTTTTAATTCCATCTTACATTCTCTCCTTCATTGTCATTCATGATATCACTAAAAATGATATATAACATCAAAAATAATCATTTTACATGATAGATAAGAATGGCGTTTAATAAATAAGGGACTCGAGAAGGAGATTACTTATTTATGAAAAATAATATTTTTTTAGGTGCTTTTTTATGCTTTATCGCAAGTGTGTCATGGGGAGCGATGTTTCCAGTAGCGCATCATGCTTTTACATATATGGATCCGTTTTATTTTACTATTTTCCGTTATGGCGCAGTAACTATCATTTTGGTTATCCTATTACTATGGAAGGAAGGGATTAAGGCGTTTCGTATGGAGGGTAAGGGAACGCTGTTATGGTTTTTCGGAACAATGGCATTTACTGTCTATAATTTACTTATTTTTTGGGGAGAGGATTTACTAGGGGAGCCAGGTGTTATGGTTGCATCCATTATGGAATCCTTGATGCCAATGATTTCTATTGTTATTGTCTGGCTATTTTATAAACGACGTCCTTATACCTTTACATTATTTTGTGTGTTTGTTTCTTTTGTTGGAGCAATCCTTGTTATTACAAAAGGAGACATTGGTTCCTTTCTTTCGGCAACAAATAATATTGTTCCTTCGATACTAATTTTAATCGCAGTTATTGGCTGGGTTGTGTATACAATGGGAGGAGATAAATTTAGAGGATGGTCTGTCCTTCGATATTCGACATTAACTTGTTTGCTCGGTACGATTTCTGCTGCATTCATCGTAGCAATTGCAACTATGATAGGGTACGTTTCTGCACCGACTCTTGATACGATTCAAACAGTTAGTCCACATCTATTGTTCATGATTATTTTTCCTGGTGTTATTGCATTAGTTGGATGGAATGTTGGAGTAAGTATTCTTTCGCCTTTAAATGGGTTATTATTTATTAATTTTGTACCTGTGACGACACTGGTTATATCGAGTGTGCAAGGAACTCCTATAACTTCATATGAAATTATAGGAGTAAGCTTTATCATTCTTTCCCTTCTTGCTAATAATATTTTTATACGTTTTCTTCAAAAGAGAAAGTTAAGACACAGCGTAAAACAAAGTTTACAAGAAAGTACCTCCTAACGGAAAAAGCGACTTTTACTACAATTGTAGAAGAAGATGCTTTTTTTTTAGTTTTTGCGATATACTAGTTTTAGTGAAAAAAGGTTGGTGGAAATATTGTTCAAATATATTGGAGAAATATTATTAATCCTTACAGCAATTATTTGGGGGAGTGGGTTTGTAGCAAGCGCAGTGGCATTAGATCACTATTCGCCCTATCAGATATTAGCCGGAAGGTTTTTAATAGGTGCTGTTATTTTAAGTCTCATCTTTTTTAAAAAGCTCAACAAACTGAAGAAAAGCACGCTCATAAAAGGGGCGGTATTAGGGATTTTTTTATACTTAGCCTTTGCTCTTCAAACAGTTGGTTTACAATTCACTACACCTTCTAAAAATGCTTTTTTAACGGCTGTGAATGTAGTTATTGTCCCGTTTATAGGATTTTTATTATACAAAAGAAAAATAGATCTGTATGAACTAACTGGTGCAGTTCTCGCAATTATTGGTATTGCAGTGTTATCTTTAAAATTATCGTCCGACGTGAATGTTGGGGATTTATTGACCTTAGGTTGTGCCGTAGGATTTGCTTTTCATATTTTTTACACTGCTAAGTTTGTTAAGACAGAAGATCCTGTTGTGCTAACGATAGTACAAATGGTTACAGCTGCAATAATTGGTTGTATAGTTGTGCTATTCAGAGGAGAGACTAGCTTTTCTATGGAAACAGAAGGCATGGTAAATCTGTTATACTTAGGGATTTTCTCCACAACTATTGCCTTTTTAATGCAAACAGTAGCCCAAAAATACATAACAGAAACAAAGGCAGCAATTATTTTAGCTACTGAATCTTTTTGGGGCATGGTATTCTCCGTTATTATCTTGAGTGAGATTATGACAGGAAGAATGATTATCGGAGCCTTGCTAATACTTTTAGCTATACTTATTTCCGAAACAAAAATGGAATTTATGAAAAAAGATAAAATAAAATCACTGACCTAACTACATTAAAAAGGAATTTCCTTTCATTTAGTATGAATCGCTGTTTTCTGCAAAAGATAAGAGCGAATCTTAGTTGTTTACGATATGTTCTCCCGTATCGTCGCTATCATTCATACAATAATTGAAGGAGGAGTTTATCAGTGGGATTTATACATCGGCTTGCCTTAGCCCTCGTTATCATTGGTGCAATTAACTGGGGATTGATTGGCTTTTTCGAATTTGACTTAGTCGCTTCTATTTTCGGGGGGCAAACTGCTCTATTTTCTAAGGTGATCTATGCATTGGTTGGTATTAGTGGCTTAATCTGCATTCCACTTCTATTTAGGAATTATGAAGAGGAAGAGGAAGAGTATGGAACAAGCAGACAAAGTTCTCGAAACCTTCAATATGGAACTGAGTTCGGGGAGGAGCCTGAATTTACCGATATTAAAGAGGCTTCTTCAAAAGAGGATTTGAAGAAATAACTAAAGAGGATAGATAACTGTAGAAAGCCACAGTTTATCTATCCTTTTTGATTGAGGCATCTTATTTTCCTTTGAATACAGGCTTTCTTTTTTCTCCAAAGGCTACTAATGCTTCTATACGATCCTCTGTTGGTATAGTGATTTCATAAGCTTTTCTTTCTATGCTAAGACCTGTCTGAAGGTCTGTATTCATCCCTTGTTTTACTGCAAATTTTGCTTGCTGTAATGCGATAGGTCCATTTGCAAGCATAAGAGCTGCAAATGCCTCTGTCTCTTCTTGCAACGTTTCTCTCGATGTTATCTTAGTCACTAATCCGTAGGACAATGCTTCTTCTGCTTTTAGTCGTTTCGCAGTTAAAATTAGCTCTAAAGCTTTAGTTTCTCCGATAAGTCTAGGTAATCGCTGTGTGCCACCCGCACCAGGGATTATTGCTAAACTTGTTTCCGTTAAACCGAGTTGAATATCGTCTGAAGCAATTCTAAAATCGCAGGCAAGTGCTAATTCTGTTCCGCCTCCAAAAGCATAGCCATTTAACATTGCAATTGTTGGCTGGGGCAGGTTTTCAATTGCAGTGAATACCTCACCAATTTTGAATATATTACGTTTCACTTGTTGATCAGTTAAGGTTTTACGTTCCTTTAAGTCTGCACCAACGCTAAATGACTTGTCTCCTGCTCCAGTGAAAATAACTACACGAATATCTGGATTAATGCGAATAGATTCTGCGATATCTCCAAGTTCACGAAGCATTTCATAGTTAAATGCATTTAATGCTTCTGGTCTATTGAGCGTGACGTATGCTAAATTCCCTTGTTGTGTATAACGGATAGATTCCATTACTTTCTCCCCTTTCAACTACTTTCTCCCCAATATCAACATAGCATGTTCTAAGTTTTCTGTCATCCATAGGTAATAAATAGAAATAATATCGATTTCCTTGGAAAGATTTGCTACAATGGAACTAATGAATATTTATGGATTGAGGAATTCGCATGGAAATTTTTTTGGCAAGACAGCCTATTTTTACCAATAACGAGCATATTTTTGCTTACGAATTATTGTATCGGGATAGTGATACTAATGCTTTCCCTATCATAGATGGGGATAGGGCAACTTTAGAAGTGTTAATACATTCATTTTTGACGATAGGTATAAATAACCTTGCGGGAGAAAAATTATGTTTTATTAATTTCACGGAAAACTTATTGGACGATACTGTCTTTAATAAGATTCCATCAAATCGCATCGTTGTGGAGATTTTAGAAAATATTCCAATCACACCGTCTTTGATAGAAAAACTTAAATATATAAAAAAATTAGGTTTTTTAATTGCTCTAGACGATTTTATTTTACATAATAATGTAAATCTATATGATGAGCTATTTAGCTTAGTTAATTTTATCAAAATTGATTTTATTGTGAGCAAACCTTCTGAGAGACAAGTTTTCGAAAGAATTGTGAAGAAAAATTATCCACATATCGTACTTTTAGCGGAAAAAGTAGAAACACGTGAAGATTTCTATCTCGCAAAAGAGGCAGGATATGGATTATTCCAAGGATACTTTTTTGCCAAACCAGAAATTATTAAAGGGACGGACATTCCTGCTAATATGGCACAATATTTTCGAATTATTAGCTTGCTACGCAATCGGGTTTCCACTATTGAACAAATAGCAGAGGAAATCGAGCGTGACGTGTCGCTATCCTTTAAAGTTTTGAAAATCATTAATTCGCCAGCTGCTAGAAAAAAATCTAAAATTCGTTCCATCAAACAGGCGGTAGTCATGTTGGGATTAGAAGAATTGAATCATTGGTTATATGTATTAATGCTAAGAGAGTCGAAAGTAAGCGATGATGGAGATGGAATGGCAATAGTTGAAGCATCCCTGTTCCGTGCAAAGTTTTGTGAGTTATTAGCTAAAAGAAATTTTTTACAAAACTCTCCTGAATACTTGCTAGTAGGAATGTTTTCATTAATTGACACATTACTTCATCAAAAGATGGATCATTTACTTCAAGAACTACCGCTCACGGACGAGGTTATAGAAACGCTTTCTGGAAAACATACGGATATGACTCCTTATTTGGAGCTTTCTATAGCTTGTGATGAAGTGAGATGGGATGATATTATTGCGGGTTCAGAGGCTATCGGCATTGATCATGCTACATTAAATAAATTTTATCTAGAAGCCCGTAGTTGGGCTATGGATATTGTAGGTTAATAACAACTGCCATTTTATCAAGATGGCAGTTGTTATTTTTTTTGAAGATCAGAAGGCATATAAAAATTTCAGGTTAAACCAAAGTTATTGAATGAACGATATCACTTCTTATTTTCGTTTCAGGTGGACGCTTTCTGTGGGCACTGAAAGCGTTCCTGGACCGGAAATCAATTTTGTTTTTGAGTTTGTTAGTATATTTTTTATCCTCTATATTCCAGTACTTTGCCTGTTGCATTTTCCGATGGAGCGAGTATAATTAAAATAAGAACAAACGTTCTTTTTTTTAGAAAGAAGGAGGAGTAGTTATGCCATTAATACCGGAAGAAGCAATTCCATACTTTGAAAACATGATTTATCTTCCAATGGTTTTGACTATTTTAGAAAAAGATCGAACTATTTTTGAAAAGGCTCCATTTAAATTGAAGCGTCCGTATCTCATTTTAGTAGAAGTAGCAGGAAAGCAAGTTCAGAAAGAATTGAAACAGACGCATATGTATATGAGGCGTCACAGTATGAAAGTTCTTCGTGGAGAAGGAGATGATATGTTCACTGAGTATGTATTTTTTCATGGAGGTTATGAAGAACATCGTCGTTACCTAAACGTTCGGCTCCGCAACAGAGTCGAAGAACTATTATCAATTTATTTGGCCGTAGCAGAATAATTTCGTTAGTACTGGGTGTCTTTTTGGAATTTTTTAGTAATGTAACCAGTATTCATCAGATAACTCATCCGCTTTAGTAAGTGCATATTTAGTATATTAGCAAATCCAACTTGTCGACTTATTGTCTGTGGAGATGATGGAACTGTTAATTTTTGACCATTTGTTAGAACGACTACACAGCCATCATCCGAAGGATAAAAAGAAGCTATTGCCTTAAAAGAGAACCAAATATTTAAATCCGATTTTGGAGAAAGTATAGGTATGAATATACATGGATTTCCGAAGTCATGCGCTATTAGAATAGGTAACTTGAAGTAATTTCCAATTGCATCCCTCGATAATCGAACAGTATGCTGAAAAGAAGAGCCATAAAAAGAACAAGAATGTCGAACAATATCAAAAGGCTTTTTACTAATTATATGAGTTTCCCCTGAAAAGTTAGTTACCTTTGTAAATATTGTATTATTCACTACAATAGGTTGAAGTACAGCGGTCTCAAATGAAATGAAAAAAGATTTATCTTCTACTTTATTCGACATAAAAATCCACCCCTTTGTATTATATATCTCAATTATAGTTAATATTGGAAGTAAAGCAAGCGAAAGTAACGAATATTTAAAATATTCCCTTTTTACTATATAGACTAAATTTTCTTAAAATGATTGCAACTATCTCGAGGCTTTTATATAATAGAAAAAAGGCATCGGGGTGATGGAGATGGACAAACAATATTCATACGCAGATTTCTTAAAAGCTATGGGTCAGGCAGGGAAGGAAAGCTCTGCGGAAAATTTGTTAAACGAAATATATCTTGATATGTTTTTGAACATTGTCCACCGGGAACAAAGTAGTAACCGTCTCTTAGCATTGATAGATGAGACGTTAGATCAAAAAGATAAGGCGGCATTTATGGAGTATACTGCTGCTCTTCATCAACTTAACAGTCCAAAATAATACAATCCTAAGTAAAGAAACCACTTTTTTTAGAGTGGTTTTTTTCGTTTGAAATTCTTTTCTATAGTTAGCGTAAGAAACAACTAAAAGATTATAGGAATAGCTTTCCGAGTCACTTGTATAAGTGGCTTTTTATAGATGACAAAAAACATATGTTCGTTTTATTAGGAATCAAAAAAAGAGTATGTTAAACTGAAATTATTCAAAAAATGGGAGGCTTATGTATGGAACAAATTTTTGATTTGCAAGCTCCGTATGAGCCAGCGGGAGATCAAATAGAGGCTATAAAAGAATTAGTAAAAGGTGTTAATGAAGGAAAAAGGTTTCAAACTTTACTAGGTGCAACTGGTACTGGTAAAACATATACAATATCAAATGTAATTCAACAAATAAATAAACCGACACTAGTGATGGCACATAACAAAACACTAGCGGGTCAATTATATAACGAGTTTAAAGAATTTTTCCCGAACAATGCGGTGGAGTACTTCGTAAGCTACTATGATTATTTTCAACCAGAAGCATATGTACCCTCAACCGATACATTTATAGAAAAGGATTCAAGTATAAATGAGGAAATAGACAAGCTACGACATTCTGCAACTTCTTCTTTGTTTGAACGAAAAGATGTCATTATTATCGCTTCTGTATCTTGTATATACGGTCTAGGTAATCCAGAGGAATATAAAGAGCTCGTTCTATCATTAAGAACGGGAATGGAGATTGATCGTAATCAATTATTGCGTAAACTTGTAGACATTCAATATGAAAGAAACGATTTGAACTTCGTACGTGGAAAGTTCCGTGTTCGTGGAGATGTAGTAGAAATTTTCCCTGCCTCACGTGATGAAAAATGTCTTCGAGTCGAATTTTTTGGTGATGAGATTGATCGAATTCGAGAAGTAAATGCGCTAACAGGAGAAATTCTTGGAGAACGAGATCATGTTGCTATATTCCCGGCATCCCATTTCGTTACCCGGGAAGAGAAGATGAAACTCGCTTTAGCAAATATTGAAAAAGAATTAGAGGAACAGCTGGCTTATTTAAGAAGTGAGGATAAGCTTTTAGAAGCCCAACGATTGGAACAACGTACTAGATATGATTTAGAAATGATGGAAGAAATGGGCTTTTGTTCCGGCATTGAAAACTACTCAAGGCATTTAACATTAAGAGAAGCAGGTGCAGTGCCTTATACATTACTAGACTATTTTCCAGAAGACTTTTTACTTGTAGTAGATGAAAGTCACGTTTCATTACCCCAGGTAAGAGGAATGTATAATGGAGACCAAGCGAGAAAATCAGTGCTCGTAAATTATGGTTTCCGTTTGCCGTCTGCACTAGACAATCGTCCTTTAACTTTCAATGAATATGAAAAACATATAAACCAGGCTATATTTGTTTCAGCAACTCCAGGACCATATGAGCTTGAGCATACACCAGAAATGGTGGAGCAAATTATCCGACCAACTGGACTATTGGATCCAGTCATCACTGTGAAGCCTATTGAAGGGCAAATAGATGATTTAATCAATGAAATTCATGAAAGATCTGCCAAAAATGAGCGAGTATTGATAACGACACTTACGAAAAAAATGTCCGAGGATTTAACGGATTACTTAAAAGAAATCGGGATAAAAGTTCAGTACTTACATTCAGAAGTGAAAACACTGGAACGAACAGAAATAATTCGAGAACTTCGATTAGGTACGTACGATGTATTAATAGGAATTAACTTATTAAGAGAAGGTTTAGATATTCCAGAAGTATCTCTAGTAGCTATTTTAGATGCCGACAAAGAAGGATTTTTACGTTCTGAACGATCTTTAATACAAACGATTGGTCGAGCAGCCCGCAACTCCAACGGGGAAGTTATTATGTATGCAGATAAAATGACAGACTCCATGCGAAAAGCGATTGACGAAACACAGCGTCGCAGAACAATTCAGATGGAATATAACGAAAAACATGGAATTACACCAAAAACCATTATAAAGAAAATAAGCGATAATATTCGTGCGTCTCATGTTGCAGAAGAGGAAGAAACGTATGCACAACGTTTAATAAGCGGCAAACCATTGACGACTCAAGAAAAAGCAAAGCTTCTAGAAGATCTAGAAAAAGAAATGAAAGATGCAGCAAAAGCGCTTAACTTTGAACGAGCTGCAGAGTTACGAGACGCAATTTTGGAACTGAAGCTGGAAGGGTGATATCTGTTGAAAAATCAAGAAATTGTAGTTCAAGGAGCACGTGCAAATAATTTAAAAAATGTAAGTTTAAAAATTCCAAGAGATAAGCTAGTTGTAATGACAGGACTTTCTGGCTCAGGTAAGTCTTCATTGGCTTTTGATACGATTTATGCGGAAGGACAACGCCGATATGTTGAGTCATTATCAGCATATGCCCGACAATTTTTAGGTCAAATGGAGAAGCCTGATGTCGATGTTATTGAAGGACTATCACCAGCTATTTCCATCGATCAAAAAACGACGAGTAAAAACCCACGTTCCACTGTAGCAACTGTGACGGAAATCTATGACTATATGCGTTTATTGTATGCGCGAGTTGGTAAGCCAATATGTCCTAATCATGGAATCGAAATTTCGCCGCAAACGGTTGAACAAATGGTCGATCGTTTGAGCGAATTTCCGGAAAAAACAAAAATGCAAGTGCTGGCACCCGTTGTTTCAGGTCGTAAAGGAACTCATGTAAAACTTTTGGAAGAGATGAAAAAAGAGGGTTTCGTTCGTGTACGTATCGATGGTGAGTTAATCGATTTAGATGATGATATCAATTTAGACAAAAATAAAAAACATAATATAGAGGTTGTTATCGACCGAATAATAATGAAAGAAGGAGTTGCTGCAAGGCTTAGTGATTCTCTAGAGTCAGCTCTGAGAATTGCAGATGGAAAAGTTTTAATAGATGTGATGGAGCATGAAGAAATTCTATTTAGTGAGCATCATGCCTGTCCAATATGTGGCTTTTCTATCGGAGAATTAGAGCCACGAATGTTTTCATTCAACAGTCCATTTGGAGCATGTGGGGATTGTGATGGACTTGGGACAAAGCTAGAAGTGGATGAAGAATTAGTTGTTCCTGATAAGAGTCTCACGCTAGCAGAGGGCGCTATTGTCGCATGGCAGCCAACAAGCTCTCAGTATTATCCGAAGCTTCTTGAAGCTGTTTGTAAACATTACAAAATAAAAATGAATGTTCCCGTTGAAAAATTACCGATAGACCAATGGAACAAAATAATGTATGGATCAGGAAATGATAAAATTCGCTTCCGATATGAAAATGAATTTGGTCAGGTTCGCGATAGTGTCATTTCATTTGAAGGGGTACTTGCGAATATTGAGCGAAGATTTAAAGATACGTCATCTGATTATATTCGTGAGCAAATGGAAAAATATATGGAGCAACATGATTGTCCAACTTGTAAGGGCTATCGTCTAAAAGAAGAAACACTTGCAGTGAAGATAAATTCGCTCCATATCGGGGAAATCACAAAGTATTCCATTGAGGAAGCAAATAAGTTTTTTAATGAGTTGACATTATCAGAAAAAGATATGCAAATCGCTCGTCTCGTGTTACGAGAAATACATGAACGATTAGGTTTTTTAGAGAATGTAGGACTTGATTATTTAACATTAAACCGTGCATCAGGAACACTATCTGGTGGGGAAGCGCAACGAATTCGTTTAGCTACTCAAATCGGATCAAGATTAACTGGTGTACTATACATTTTGGATGAACCATCTATCGGTCTACATCAGCGGGATAATGATCGATTGATTGATACGTTAAAAAACATGAGAGATATAGGTAATACATTAATAGTTGTAGAGCATGATGAAGACACAATGATGGCAGCGGACTATTTGATAGATGTTGGCCCTGGTGCGGGAGTGCATGGTGGTGAGATAATCGCTGCGGGTACACCTGAACAAGTGATGAAAAATAAAAAGTCTTTAACAGGACAATATTTAAGTGGACAAAAGTTTATTCCACTTCCAGCAGAAAGAAGAAAGCCAGATGGACGATTTATCAAGATAAAAGGCGCTTCAGAAAATAACTTAAAAAATGTAAGTGTAGATATTCCTTTAGGAGTTTTTACCGCTGTTACAGGAGTTTCAGGTTCTGGTAAAAGTACATTAGTAAATGAAATATTATATAAATCATTAGCACAGAAACTAAATCGTTCAAGAGTAAAACCAGGTAGCAATAGGGCTGTCGAAGGAATAGAAATGTTGGAAAAAGTAATTGAGATTGACCAATCGCCAATCGGTCGTACCCCAAGATCTAACCCTGCAACCTATACTGGTGTGTTTGACGATATTCGAGACCTTTTTGCAACAACAAATGAAGCAAAAGTAAGAGGATATAAAAAAGGAAGATTTAGTTTCAATGTAAAAGGAGGTCGTTGCGAGGCATGTCGTGGAGACGGAATCCTTAAAATAGAAATGCATTTCTTACCTGATGTATATGTTCCATGTGAAGTCTGTCATGGGAAAAGATATAATCGTGAAACATTGGAAGTACAATACAAAGGGAAGAATATTGCGGACGTGTTAAAAATGACAGCGGAGGACGGCTTGGCCTTTTTCGAAAACCATCCGAAAATTAGTCGAAAAATAAAAACGATTGTAGATGTCGGGTTAGGGTATATGGAATTAGGACAACCAGCTACTACTCTGTCTGGTGGTGAAGCACAACGAGTAAAACTGGCTTCTGAATTACACAAGCGTTCGAATGGCAAGTCTTTCTACATTTTGGATGAACCAACTACAGGTTTGCACGTAGATGATATCGCAAGGTTGTTAATTGTACTTCAACGTTTAGTAGATAACGGAGATACTGTATTAGTAATTGAGCATAATTTAGATGTCATTAAAACAGCAGATTATATGATTGATTTGGGACCTGAAGGTGGAGATAAAGGTGGAACAATTGTTGCAGTTGGTACTCCAGAGAAAATTGTTGCATCGAAAGCTTCGTATACAGGGAAATACTTGAAAACCATTTTAGAAAGAGATCGTCAACGGATGGATGAAGTTGTAACGAAAGCATCTAAAAAGAAAAAAAGTCCTGTAACAACTTCGTAATGAAACTTTTTGTTTTTTCATTCGTATAAAGTAATGTAAGTAAAATGATTTATAGTATAAATTCATGAGGAGGCCTTTCACTATGCAAGAGGAACGTAAGCGTATTTTAGATATGGTTGAAAATGGCACGATTACTGCACAAGAAGCTTTGGCATTACTTGAAGAGCTTGGAAAACAAACAACACCTGCGACACCGTTTGTCCCTGAAGAGAAAGAATATAAAAAGTCATCAAACAATAATACCGATTTTGTGGAAGATTTGAAGCGCGATTTTACCGTAATGGGTGAACGCTTCATGCAGTTTATGCAAGGCACAGTCGATAAGATGAAAGATTTTGAAATGCCATTTGGCGATCCAATTATCTTTGAAGAGCAATTCGTCAAAGAGGATGCAAACTTCACTGATATCTCGATTAATATTGCTAATGGGAAAGTTGAAATCCAGTCTACGGATGAACAGCATGTACGTGCTGCTGTTAAAGTGAAATCCTTTAAAAATTCTACAGAGGAAGAAGCGAAGGCACGTTTCCATGAGGAGTTTATATTCACAACAGAAGGAAACAAATTACGCGTGTACAGTGAGCTGAAAACAACTTCTGTTCAAGTAACGTTATTTGTACCAAACAAAGCGTATAATTATATTTCTGCTCGATTATTCAATGGGGAATTCTCCGCAAAGAATTTAGAGGCAAACACTTTTAAGGTGAAAACAACAAATGGAAAAGTAGAATTGGATGAATTGAAATTTGAAAGAGCTGATGTTGAAACGGTTAATGGATCGGTTCAAGTCCAGCGCGTTGAAGGCGAAACGATTGAAGTAGAAACGATGAACGGTCGTATTTACGTAGATGGTAAGCTCAAAGAAATAGAAGGTTCTTCGGTTAGTGGACATGTTATTTTGACGACTAAGGATAAAGAAGCACGTAAAATAGAAGGAACAGCAGTAGCTGGAACAGTCGAACTTTACATTCCTAAGGACGTTTCGATAAAAGGAGAAGCTACTTCGCAAATTGGTAAAATAGATGTTCAATTGGCGGATGTTACGCACTTAAACCAATCGGAGCAGCTGTTAAACAAAAAAGTAGGATTCACGAAAATAGTAGATTCAGAAGCTGTACCTTTGCGAGTATATGGCGATGCAAAAACAGGATCTGTTGTTGTCCGTTATACAGTAGAAGGCGAATAAGTAAAGTGGAGTGGGATAATATTTCCCCTCCACTTTTTATTATTAAGAGTAAGAAACCAATGATACTATTGATTTCCTTTTCAGGCGGACGCTTTCCGCAGGCACGGCTTCAATCTCCTCGTCACTTCGTTCCTGCGGGGCTTTCAGCTCGTGCTATTCCCGCTAGAGTCGCCGCCTTCCACTACAATCAATTAATGTGAAGTACTCCCTGAGTAAATCTGGCACAGCATATTGCTTTGATGATAAGAGTAGATAAAGACGGTCTGTTGAATGTAATGAATGATATAGATACTAGATTTTCATATATCTAGTGGAAATAAAGAGAAATAGAAGTTGGTTTCAATATAAAGAAGCGAAAAAGCGAACGAAATTGCATCTTCGTGAGCCTACTCTATCAATAGGAAAGTATCTTATCTCTAGTTATCCAAAAATGCACTTACCTGTTTCTAAGAGTTGTAGGAGGGCGACGTACAGGCAAACACCATAAGATTACCAATATCACTAAAAATTCAATAGGTAATCTTATAGTAAAACGTCTGTCCAAAGCCCTTCGAAAACGATAGAAACAAGTCTTGGCTTTAAACAACCAGGCATGTCTTTTGCCTGGTTTTTCTTATATTATGCTTTTTGATTTTTTACCGTTTAACGCTTATGTTCTATCCAACAAAGAATTGCAAAGGCGATGGCTTTCGCGCAGCGCATTCGGTAATCTTTAGACTGAAGCAAAATGGCTTCCTGTTTATTTGTCATGAATCCACACTCCACTAATACTGCTGGCATTTTTGTGTCCCGAACAACTGCAAAATCTGCCTTCTTTACTCCACGGTTTGTTCTTGCTGTAATAGAGCATAGCGCGTTTTGTATAAGTGATGCGAGAATAATTGACTGCTCGGAAGGCTTGGTATAAGTAAAGGTTTCGATTCCACTAACATTATTCCATGTTGTGCCAAATGCATTGGCATGGATTGAGATAAATGCATCTACTCTCATATTATTAGCCACTTTAGTTCTCTCGTTAAGAGGAACATCTCTCTTTTTGTCATGACTATGCATAACGGTTATGCCAAAAGTCGAAAGTTCATTTGTGACAAGTTGAGCAACCACCTCATTAAACTCGAACTCCTTCATTTTTCCATCTATTGTTCTTTTTCCAATAGTGTTAGGACCATGACCTGCATCCAACATAATTTTCATCGAAAAACCTCCTTTCTTTTCTTAAATAGAAGAAGAAAAGGTAAATGGATACAATTTAGGTGGAGAATCATGATAAAATAAATAATAGGTTTACAATTGCAGTACGAAGGGAGTTTAGGGGTATGTCACATGTGACGACAAAGGACATAAAAGAACATATGAATCTCATATTAGTAAGTGGGGAAGAAGGCATAGGACGTCATATTTCCGTGAGTGATATTTCTAGACCAGGAATTGAAATCGCAGGGTATTTCACACATTATCCTTCTAATCGGATACAGCTTTTAGGTAAGACAGAGATTTCTTTTTTTGAATTATTACAACCTAAAGAAAAAAGTGAACGTATGAGGAAGCTTTGTGCACAGGATACTCCGGTCATTATTGTTTCCCACGGAATGGAAGTACCGGAGGAGTTAATTGCAGCTTCCAATGAAAGTTCAGTTCCTGTATTGACGACGACCTTGCCTACGACCAGATTTTCAAGTATGCTTACGAACTTTTTAGAAAGTAGGTTAGCACCCTCTACTGCCGTACATGGTGTATTAGTAGATATTTATGGGGTTGGTGTGCTAATCACTGGGAAAAGTGGAGTCGGAAAAAGTGAGACGGCCCTGGAGCTAGTGAAAAGAGGTCATCGTTTAGTAGCAGATGATTGTGTGGAAATTAGGCAAGAGGGTGAGGAAACGTTGGTCGGTAGTGCACCAAAGCTAATAGAGCATCTTTTAGAAATTCGCGGACTTGGTATTATCGACATAATGACATTATTCGGAGCAAGTGCTATTCGAAGCTATAAACGTATTACGCTTGTCATCGAATTAGAGATTTGGGATGAGAAAAAGACTTATGATCGTCTAGGTCTTGAAGAGGAGAAAATGGAAATAATTAATACGGCAATTACGAAGCTGACAGTTCCCGTTCGACCAGGTCGAAACATAGCAGTAATAATAGAGGTGGCTGCAATGAACCATCGATTAAAAAAAATGGGTGTAAATGCAGCGGAAGATTTCGCTAAGCGTTTAAATGATGTAATAGAACAAAATGCAGAAGTAGATTATTAATAGATATTTGAAGGGAGTTACATATGAGTTTATTACAAATTATTGATCCGGTTGCATTTTCTCTAGGACCAATATCGGTACGTTGGTATGGAGTTATTATTGCCCTCGGTATAGTATTAGCATTTGTTGTTGCACAAAAAGAAATGGTAAAGCGAGGGTTTCATCCGGATTATTTAACTGATTTACTTATTTGGGCAGTTCCAATTGCCATAGTAAGTGCTCGTATTTACTACGTTATTTTTAAATGGGATTTTTATAGTCAAAATCCGGGCAAGATTATTGAAATTTGGAATGGCGGAATTGCGATTCATGGGGCATTGATAGGATCGTTTATAACGGCTTACATATTTACGAAAAAACGCGGCTCTTCTTTTTGGAAAGTTGCAGATATAGTAGCACCGAGTATTCTAATTGGACAGGCTATTGGGCGTTGGGGAAATTTCATCAATCAAGAAGCGCATGGTGGCGAAGTAACAAGAACATTTTTAGAAAATTTAATGCTACCTAATTGGATTATCGAGCAAATGTATATAGATGGAAAATATTATCACCCGACGTTTTTGTATGAATCTATTTGGAACTTTGTGGGAGTAATTATTTTAATATTACTTCGAAAAGTGAATTTGCGTCGAGGAGAAATGGTCCTATTTTACGCTGTATGGTATTCAGTCGGACGGTTTTTCATCGAGGGAATGCGTACGGATAGTCTTTACTTAATAGGAGAATTGCGGACAGCGCAGGTTGTTTCAATTGTGACCATTGTAATTGCTATTATTTTGTTTGTTTACAGAAGAATGACAGTGAAACCTGTTGTTCATTATCAAGATAAGTAAGAAAGCTGGGATAAGATGGGGACGTTGAAAAATGGGATGTTCGCTGGTCTTAAAACGACATGGACATTAAGCAAAGTTATATTCCCGATTACACTAATCGTAGTCATATTGCAGTACACACCTGTTCTTCCTTGGATTATAAATATAATTACTCCATTTATGGGGCTATTAGGACTTCGGGGAGAGGCTGCAATTCCTTTAGTGCTGGGGAATGCATTGAATTTATATGCTGGTATAGCTGGAATCCTATCTTTGGAATTGACTGTAAAGGAAGTATTTATTTTAGCGACGATGCTTTCTTTTTCTCATAATATCTTCATTGAAACGGGAGTGGCCCTTCGTGTTGGAGTGAAGTTATGGGTTGTCTTAGTTGTTCGCTTTGGTTTGGCTATTATGTCAGCTATCATCATAAACCTTGTATGGCAGGGTGGTGGAGAGGTGGCGAAATATGGTGCCCTTCAAGTAAGTCAGCAAGTTCCTGATGGCTGGGTAGAAATAGTTATGCTTGGTCTTCAAAAGGCTACGTTTGGCATTGTACAATTGGCGTTAATCGTCATTCCGTTGATGATTATTATCCAGTTTTTAAAGGATCGGAATTATTTGCAAAAATTTTCTGAGAAACTTGCTCCTTTCACAAAGGTTATAGGAGTTCAGCCGAATGCTTCCCTAACGCTTGTGGCTGGACTTGTCATTGGGCTTGCCTATGGTGCGGGTGTAATGATTCAAGCGGTACAAGAGGACGGAGTAAGTAAAAAGGATGCGACACTAGTCTTTATTTTCTTAGTGGCATGTCACGCAGTAGTCGAGGATACTTTAATCTTCATACCATTAGGAATCCCGGTTTGGCCATTATTAATAATAAGGTTAATAACTGCTTTCGTATTAACAATAGTAGTTGCATTTGTATGGAGGAAAGCAGAGCAAAGTAAACATAAGGAAGTGGTGGTTCCATGAAAAACTATAAAGCGCTACTTTTTGATTTAGATGGAACATTGTTAAATACGAACGAACTAATTATCGAAACTTTTTTACACGTCTTAGGCGAAACATTTCCAGGGAAATATAATCGAGAAGCTGTCCTGCCGTTTTTAGGACCACCATTGTTTGAAACGTTTAACGGGATAGACCCATCGTTAACGGAAACTTTAACCGCTTCCTATCGTAAATGGAACCTGGAGCGGCATGATCAGATGGTTGCACCATTCGATGGTGTCGTTGAAACGTTGCGACAACTAAAGAAGGATGGCTATAAACTGGCGATCGTTTCTACTAAGAGAAGAGAAATGATTGAAAGAGGTCTCCATTTAATGGAATGTGAAACGCTATTTGATACGATTGTCGGCTTGGAGGATGTTACATTTACAAAACCTGATCCGGAGCCTGTTCAAATAGCACTTCAAAGAATCGGGGCTAATAAGGAAGACGCTCTTATGATTGGCGACAACTTTCATGATATTGTAGGTGGTCAAAGAGCTGGGGTTGATACAGCAGCAGTAGCTTGGTCGATTAAGGGAGAAGCATTTTTAGCTACTTATAATCCCACTTATATGCTTCATCATGTGAGTGAGCTACTTTCAATAGCTAAAGGGCAGCGTGCATGAGGAGAACAGAACGATACCCTGTAAAAGGGGCAAACTCGCTTTGGCATGTATATGATACCGTTCCATTTTGGAAAGTGATAAAAAACTTTATTTTTATTCAAGCAGCTAGATATTCGCCGTTCTTAAGCTGGAAGAACTTTTTTTATCGTGCTTTTCTGAAAATGGAGGTTGGAAAAGAAACGTCTTTTGCATTAATGGTAATGGTCGATGTCATGTTCCCCGAACGGATAAAAGTAGGAGACAATTCTATTATTGGTTACAACACGACGATTCTTGCGCATGAATATTTGATTGATGAATACCGAATTGGCGATGTCATTATTGGTAATCGGGTTTTGATCGGTGCAAATACGACAATCCTGCCAGGTGTTACGATTGGTGATGACGCTATTGTTTCTGCAGCAACACTCGTCAATGCAGACGTTCCAGAAGGCTGCTTTGTTGGAGGAAATCCAATGCGTGTTATTTATACGAAGGAACAAATGATTGAACGCAATAAAAGCTATTCTTCTTAGTGTAAAACTAAGGAGAATAGTTTTTTTGTGGAAAAAATACCCTATTCCAACTAACACGGTTGAAATTCCAACTAAAGCGCGAATAATTCCAACTAAACAAGCAGAAATTCCAACTAAAGTGGTCTTCTGTAAAGAAAGTAGACATATTAATTCACGATGTTTTTTCTTTTACTACCGCGCTAACGCTTGCTGGGATAGTGAAAACAGGAT
>NZ_FNHY01000015.1 GCF_900103605.1 Psychrobacillus sp. OK028
GAAGAGTCTAGTGATGATGGCGAAGAGGTCACACCCGTTCCCATACCGAACACGGAAGTTAAGCTCTTCAGCGCCGATGGTAGTTGGGGGTCTCCCCCTGTGAGAGTAGGACGTCGCTGGGCACAAAGTAAAAGTCGTTACCGAGTTAATCGGTAGCGACTTTTTTGTGTTTTTTATATTGTATAAGCCGTAGGCAGTCTTTCTTTACAAGAAAGTGTGCGAGAAAGTAGAGGGGCAAAGAGTTCGAGGAAGCAAGGGAGAGAGACTCGGAGCGTATTACATACGCGAGAATCGAACGAGTGTAACTGACGAAGAAATCTGCTGTCCATCTGCTTTCGCAGCCCCGGACACGGAAGTTCAGCTCTTGCGCCGATGGTAGTTGGGGGTCTCCCTCTGTGAGAGTAGGACGTCGCTGGGCACCAAAGAAAAAGTCGTTACCGAGTTTATCGGTAACGGCTTTTTTGTTATAGATAGTTAAGGGCTATATAATTACTTTATGGGCTATAGTTATAGTTTAATGGGCTATATTGCTTTCTTTATGGGCTTTAACGTAATTTATGGGTGGTTACTAGCCAGTTATGGGCTATATTAATAGATTTAAGGGCTATATGGACAATTTTATGGGCTCTCCTCTCATTATAAAGCATTGTATCAAGTGCCTAGTAAAAATTGTAGATACTTTAACTAATCTCATAATCTTTCCGATATACTACGCCCAATCTTATTATAGAATACTACTCACTTCGTTGATTGGAGTGAAAGGTAGCGAATCACAGCGCGAGCAGAAAGCTCCTTAGGAACGTAGTGACGAGGAGATTGAAGCCATGCTCGCGGAAAAGCGTCCACCAGAAACGAAAATCAGTAGTATTATCTTCACTCTTAAATAAGCATTTTTATGTAATTACTGTTTCAAAGCTTCTTTATCTTTTTAGGATAAGGTAGCTTCTTTAAATGGATATAAATAGGCTGCTTTTTTAGCATCTCTAATTTTAGCTGTTCATTGTACTTTTTTTCAATCTCTTTAAGACGTATTATTTCATCCTGTGAATAAGAAGTTAGAGCATTTTCTCCAATTTCTTTAAACTTTCTGATCCAAGTCGTGATAGAGTTAACACTTACATTCAATTCTTCGGCTACCTCTTTACGTCCTCGTCCACTCTGAAGAACTTCTTGTACTGCATACATCTTTTGCTCCTGTGTAGTTTGCGTATACCTTTTCCTAAATTGTCCATGCATTGGTTGATCCCCCTATTTGTCATATTTTCTACTAACATTCATGAAATAAGAGTATAACTTTAAACACTTCACTCAATTAGTGTATTGTACTATCTTTTAGTAAATTTGTCATCTCAAAATTAGAAAATTTAAATTTAAAAGAAAATTACAGAATCTATAGTGAAAGAAAAATTCAATAATTTCGTTAAAAAACCTGAATTCCTTGAAATTGTGACACTATATGCGATAATGAAGAACAATATAAAACATATTAGGAGCTGATTGGATGGATTCATCTGCAATCTTAATGGTAGTCATAATCTTTTCTATTAATATTGTCTACGTTACTTTCTTTACCTTGCGAATGATTCTTACATTAAAGGGATACCGCTATATCGCTGCATTAATAAGTATGGTAGAAGTGGTAATTTATATAGTAGGGCTAGGTCTAGTTTTAGATAACTTAAATGAGATTCAAAATTTGGTTGCTTATGCAGTAGGGTACGGCACAGGAGTGATTATTGGAACGAAGATTGAAGAAAAAATGGCGCTTGGATATATTATGGTTAATGCAATCTCTACTGATACAAAATTAAATTTACCGGTAATTTTAAGAGAAGAAGGGTATGGAGTTACCGATTGGCATGCAAATGGTCGACAAGGAGAGAGACAAGCTCTTCAAATATTAACACCACGAAAATATGAGTTAAAACTGTATGCACGACTTAAAGATCTAGATTCTAAAATTTTCATAATAGCGTATGAACCTAAGTCAATTCACGGCGGATTTTGGGTTAAATCTATTAAGAAAGGAAAACTATTTAAATGAGTAAAGAAACAAAATGGTTTGAAGTGGAAGACAAAGAAAGCATAGCAGAATGTATCGAAAGAATGACTAATGATGGGTATCAGATAGCAGGACGAAGAGAGGAGCCACTTTTTGAAGAGATAGATGGGCAACCTGTTCCTATTAAACAAATAATCATGTTAAAAGGAATTAAAGAATCTTAAAAGTGAAAATATGGTCTAAACACGAACATTAGAGTTATCTGAAAATTAATTGTTCGTATTTAAGCGTTGACGTAAACCATATAAGTTGTTAAAATATGATTAGAAATAGATCATTATATCCCCATATATGCTAAAGGATTGGCTTTAGCGTCTCTACCAAGTCACCGTAATGACTGGACTATGAGGGAAAGCGACTTATGGATACTGCAAAAGGATGTGTTTGTTTATGTTTTTTTACGACACAAACTGGGCGATAATATTCCCTAAGTAAACTGCTTTTCTTGCATAGAGAGAGTAGTTTATTTGGGGAATTTTTTATGCTTATTGTAGACAGAAGGGACGAAAATAATGAATACAAAAATTGGTGTAATTATGGGTAGCTCAAGTGATTGGGAGACAATGAAATATAGCTGTGAGATTCTAGAGGAGCTACATATACCTTATGAAAAAAGAGTAGTATCTGCACATCGTACACCAGATTTAATGTTTGAATATGCTGAGGAGGCAAGATCACGTGGAATACAGGTGATTATTGCAGGAGCTGGAGGCGCAGCCCATTTACCAGGTATGGTTGCAGCAAAAACAACCCTTCCTGTTATTGGAGTGCCTGTTCAGTCTAAAGCATTAAACGGATTAGATTCATTATTATCAATAGTTCAAATGCCAGGTGGAGTACCTGTGGCAACTGTTGCGATAGGTAAGGCTGGTGCTACAAATGCTGGATTACTTGCGGCTCAAATCCTTTCTATACAAGACCCTGAGTTGGCAGAACGACTTGAACATCGTAGAGAAGATATGAAAAACAAAGTATTTGAAAGCAATGGTGAGCTACAATGACAAAAGTAATTTATCCAGGACAGACGATAGGAATAATTGGTGGAGGGCAGCTTGGTCGAATGATGGCACTAGCTGCAAAGGAAGCCGGGTTTAAAATTGCAGTTTTAGATCCAACGATAGATTCTCCCTGTGGTCAGGTTGCCGATATACAAATAGTTGCACCCTATAATGATGAAACCGCATTAGAGGAATTAGCAGAGGTAAGTGATGTTATTACTTATGAGTTTGAAAATATTGATTATGCTGGGTTAAAGAGATTATCAGAAATAGCCTATGTTCCTCAAGGTGCAGAACTAGTAAGAATAACGCAAAATCGTATTCTGGAAAAAGCAGAAATTCGGTCAGCTGGTGTCCCTGTTGCGAAATATGTCGAAGCCACTACGTATGAAGAGTTAGAGCAAAGAATCGATGAAGTTGGTTTTCCTTGTGTGGTAAAAACTTCACGTGGAGGGTATGACGGCAAAGGGCAGCAAATAATTCAAACAAAAGATCAAATAACTTTAGCAAAATCTTTGTTTGACCATTCGGCCTGTATCGCAGAAGCCTTTGTTCCATTTACAAAAGAAATATCAGTCATTGTACAGCGTAATGGAGACGGTCAAACGTATTGCTTGCCAATTGGTGAAAATATTCACGTTAATCATATTTTACATGAAACGATTGTGCCAGCACGTATAGAAGAATCCCTTACTGCAAAAGCGATAGAGGCTGCTGAAAAAATTGCCAACCATTTAAATTTAATAGGTACGCTTGCGGTTGAAATGTTTGTTTTGGAGAATAATGAACTATTGATAAATGAATTGGCACCAAGACCACATAATTCGGGGCACTACTCAATTGAAACTTGTAGTATTTCTCAATTCCATCAGCATGTGAGAGCTATTTGTGGATGGCCATTAAGAGAACCAAAGCTTTGGACAGAAACAGTTATGGTAAACATATTAGGACAGCATGTAATTCCTGTTACGAATAGTCTTTCGAAGCATCCAAACTGGTCCGTTCATTTGTACGGAAAAAACGAAGCGAAAGAGAATAGAAAGATGGGACATGTCACCATCCTATCAACAGATATCGAACAGACGTTAAACGAGATAGAAGAATCTAAAATTTGGTAATAAAATAGGAGGAAGTTTAATGATAGAACGCTATACACGCCCGGAAATGGGTGCAATTTGGACAGAACAAAACAAATACAATGCATGGTTGGAAGTTGAAATCCTTGCTTGTGAGGCTTGGGCTGAAATTGGAGATATTCCGAAAGAAGATACAGTTCTTCTTCGTAAAAATGCTTCCTTCGATGTAGACCGTATTTTAGAAATCGAAAAAGAAACAAGACATGACGTTGTGGCGTTCACTCGTGCCGTATCAGAAACTTTAGGAGAAGAGCGCAAATGGGTACATTACGGCCTTACTTCTACGGATGTAGTAGATACAGCTCTTTCTTACATCATTAAACAAGCAAATGTTGTTTTACGTAAAGATATTGAAAACTTTATCGAAATCCTAGAAAACAAAGCAAAAGAACATAAATACACAGTAATGATGGGTCGTACGCACGGAGTTCATGCAGAGCCAACAACTTTCGGCTTGAAGCTAGCTTTATGGACAGAGGAAATGAAACGTAACTTAGAACGTTTTGAGGCAGCGGCTAAAGTAATTGAGACAGGTAAAATGTCCGGTGCTGTTGGAACATATGCAAATATTGATCCATTTGTGGAGCAATATGTATGTGAAAAACTAGGTTTAGCCGCATCACCAATTTCTACGCAAACATTACAACGTGATCGTCATGCACAATACTTAAGCGTTATCGCATTAGTCGCTACTTCTATTGAGAAGTTTGCTACTGAAATCCGAGGCCTTCAAAAATCAGAAACACGAGAAGTAGAGGAGTTTTTCTCTAAAGGACAAAAAGGATCTTCTGCAATGCCACATAAACGCAATCCAATTGGATCAGAAAATATGGTTGGAATGGCACGCCTTATCCGTGGATATATGATGACAGCCTATGAAAATGTTGCGTTATGGCATGAAAGAGATATATCTCACTCTTCAGCAGAGCGTGTTATTTTACCGGATGCAACGATTGCACTTAACTATATGCTAAATCGCTTTGGTAATATCGTGAAAAATTTAACCGTATCCCCTGAGAATATGAAACGTAATATGGATTCAACTCTGGGCTTAATATACTCCCAACGTGTGTTGCTAGCATTAATTGATAAAGGCTTAGCTCGTGAAACAGCATACGATACTGTACAACCTCTTGCGATGCAAGCATGGGAATCTCAAACTGCTTTCCGCAATTTTGTGGATGCGGATGAGCAAGTTACTTCTTTATTAACAAAAGAAGAATTAGATGATTGCTTTGACTACAATTATCATATTCAGCATGTCGATATGATTTTTGAACGTTTAGGACTTAACTAAGCTAACGCGGATCAGGGGGAAATTAAAGTGGAAAAAGGTCATCTATTATACGAAGGTAAAGCAAAGCAATTATTCGAAACTGAGGACGAAAATATTCTGTTTGTCTCCTATAAGGATAGTGCCACAGCATTTAACGGCGAGAAAAAGGAAAATATAGATGGCAAAGGTATTTTGAACAATAAAATCACCACGATCCTGTTTGAACAGTTAAAAAACCACGGAATTGAATCCCACTTTGTAGAGCAAATCTCAGACAATGAGCAGCTTGTTCGCAAAGTGGATATCATTCCACTTGAAGTAGTAGTTCGTAATATTGCGGCTGGTAGTCTATCAAAGAGATTAGGGATTGAAGAGGGAACACCTTTAAAGCACGCTATCGTGGAATTTTATTATAAGGACGATGAGCTTGGAGATCCATTACTGACAAATGCCCATCTAGAATTATTAGCAGTTGCTACACCAAAGGAAATAGATACACTTCAATCGAACGCACTTGAAATCAATAAAGTGCTTCAGCCGATTTTCAAAGAAATTGGTGTAACCTTAGTCGACTTTAAATTAGAATTCGGAAAAACAGCAGACGGAGAAATCCTTCTTGCGGATGAAATCTCTCCCGACACCTGTAGATTGTGGGACGACAAAACAAATAACAAATTAGACAAAGATGTGTTTAGACGTAATTTAGGAAGCTTAACTGAAGTTTATGAAATAATACTTTCCCGCCTAGGAGGATTATCAAAATGAAAAAAGTAAAAGTATATGTAACATTACGTGAAAGTGTTTTAGACCCACAAGGCTCTGCAGTTATGGGAGCTCTTCACTCAATGGAATATAACGAAGTGAAGGACGTTCGTATCGGAAAATTTTTAGAGCTTCAAATAGAAGAGGGAACTCGTGATATAGATTCAGTTGTGAAGGAAATGTGTGAAAAACTTCTTACAAATACAGTAATTGAAGACTATCGTTATGAGGTTGAGGAGGCTGTAAGCAAATGAAGTTTGCAGTAATCGTATTTCCTGGATCGAACTGTGATTTAGATATGTATCACGCGATCAAAGACGAGCTTGGAGAAGAAGTAGAATACGTTTGGCATGATGAGAAGGATTTAAGTGGATTTGATGGTATTTTATTGCCTGGAGGGTTCTCATACGGCGATTACCTACGCTGTGGAGCTATGGCTAAACAATCTAACGTAATGTCAGAGGTTGTAAAAGCTGCTGAAGCAGGTAAGCCAGTGCTTGGTATTTGTAACGGATTCCAAGTGTTAACAGAGGCAGGATTACTACCTGGAGCACTTCTACGCAATAAAAATCTAAAATTTATGTGTCGTAACGTGGAGTTAAAAGTTGTAAATAACGAAACACAGTTTACTACTGGATATGAAAAAGACGAAGTAATACAAATTCCTATTGCCCATGGGGAAGGAAACTATTATTGTGATGATGAAACACTAGCAAGTTTAATAGAAAATAACCAAATCGTTTTTAAATATGCTTCAGAAGGTCCTAACGGAAGCATCGAGGACATTGCAGGTATTATCAATGAAAAAGGAAATGTCCTTGGTATGATGCCTCATCCGGAGCGCGCAGTACATGAACTTATAGGTGGCTCGGATGGACTAGCGTTATTTAAATCAATAGTGAAACAGTGGAGGGAAACTCATGTCAGTCATGCTTGAACCAAATCCAACGCAAATTAAAGAACAAAAAATATATGCGCAAATGGGAATGTCAGATTCAGAATTTGAAATGGTAGAGAAAATTTTAGGTCGACTGCCGAACTATACAGAAACTGGCTTGTTTTCAGTAATGTGGTCAGAGCATTGTTCGTATAAAAACTCTAAACCTGTTTTACGTAAATTCCCTACTAAAGGACCGCATGTTTTACAAGGACCAGGTGAAGGTGCTGGAATCATTGATATTGGCGATGGGCAAGCAGCTGTATTTAAAATGGAATCTCATAACCATCCATCTGCAATCGAGCCTTATCAAGGTGCAGCAACTGGTGTTGGCGGGATTATACGTGATGTTTTCTCGATGGGAGCTCGTCCTATTGCACTGCTAAATTCGCTTCGTTTTGGAGAACTAAAAACGCCGCGTGTGAAATACTTATTCGAAGAGGTAGTAGCTGGAATTGCTGGCTATGGTAACTGTATCGGAATTCCTACTGTAGGCGGAGAAATTCAATTCGATGACTGCTACGAGGGAAATCCACTTGTTAATGCGATGTGCGTAGGGCTCATCAATCATGAGGATATTCAAAAAGGGATTGCAGCTGGTGAAGGTAACACAGTTATGTATGCTGGTGCAAAAACTGGTCGTGACGGTATTCACGGGGCAACATTCGCATCGGAAGAATTGACAGAAGCTTCAGAAGAAAAGCGTCCTGCTGTGCAAGTAGGAGATCCTTTCATGGAGAAACTTCTATTAGAAGCTTGTTTAGAAGTGATTAAATCAGATGCATTAATCGGTATTCAAGATATGGGAGCTGCAGGGTTAACTTCTTCATCTGCTGAGATGGCGTCCAAAGCTGGTTTCGGTGTAGAGATGAACTTAGATTTCGTGCCACAGCGTGAAACTGGAATGACTGCATATGAAATGATGCTTTCCGAATCGCAGGAACGTATGCTAATCGTTGTGAAAAAAGGACGCGAAGATGAGATCGTGAAAATCTTTGAGAAATATGACTTAGATTGTGTAGCGGTTGGTAAGGTAACAACTGATAAAATGCTTCGTTTAATTCACAAAGGTGAAGTAGTAGCAAATGTCCCAGCAGATGCACTTGCAGAGGAAGCGCCGGTTTACTATAAACCCTCATCAGTACCTGCTTACTATACAGAATTCCAAGCGATGGAAAATGTAGAGCCTGCAGTTTCGGATTATAAGGAGACACTACTTAACCTACTTCAACAACCAACAATAGCTTCTAAAGAGTGGGTTTATGATCAATATGACTATCAAGTACGCACAAGTACAGTCGTAACACCTGGATCAGATGCTGCGGTAGTTCGAGTTCGTGGTACGAACAAAGGCTTAGCTATGACAACAGATTGTAATTCTCGTTATATATATTTAGATCCAGTGGTTGGCGGTAAGATTGCAGTAGCTGAGGCTGCTCGTAATGTTGTTTGTTCAGGTGCAAAACCACTTGCTATTACGGACTGCTTAAACTTTGGTAACCCAGAAAATCCAGAGATCTTCTGGCAAATTGAAAAATCTGCGGATGGTATTTCAGAGGCTTGTATCGCATTAGAATCACCAGTTATTGGTGGTAACGTTTCGTTATATAACGAGCGTAGCGGAACTGCTGTTTATCCTACACCAACAATTGGTCTAGTTGGGTTAGTAGAGGACCTTGCACATGTAACTACTCAATCAGTTAAACAAGCTGGAGATATTGTGTATGTAATTGGAGAAACAAATACAGAATTTGGTGGCTCTGAGCTTCAAAAGTTAGTGGAAAAACGTATTTTTGGACAAGCACCGTCGATTGACCTAGAAGTAGAGGCTGCACGTCAAAAGGCTTTATTAACAGCGATCAAAGCTGGTGTTGTACAATCTGCACATGATATTGCAGAAGGCGGTTTTGCAGTAGCTTTAGCTGAAAAAGCATTCGGTGCAACTGGTCTTGGAGTAGAAGTAACCATTACTGGGTCTGCAACAACTGCGTTATTCAGTGAATCTCAATCTCGCTTTATCATTACGGTAAAACCAGAGCATGCAAGTAAATTTGAAGAAATCGTAGAAGATGCTGTACAAATTGGTACAGTAACTGATTCAAATAATGTAATAATTTCAAATGAAGACGGAACTACTTGGATTAGCGGTTCTGTTGATGAATTCCGTTCCGCTTGGAAAGGAGCAATACCATGCTTGCTGAACTCAGAGGCTTAAACGAAGAATGTGGTGTATTCGGGATTTGGGGACATCCAAATCCTGCAGCTATGAGTTATTACGGATTACATGCACTTCAGCATAGAGGACAAGAAGGTGCTGGAATTATTGTGACGGATGGTAAAACCCTTCGTGCAGTAAAAGGGGAAGGCCTAGTAAACGATGTATTTAGTAATGGCAAGCTAGAAAAATTAGAAGGACATGCAGCAGTAGGACATGTTCGCTATGCTACATCTGGTGGATCGGGAATTGAAAATGTGCAACCATTATTATTTAACTCGACAACTGGTGGACTGGCGATTGCGCATAACGGGAATATCGTAAATGCTACACGTTTAAAACGTAATTTAGAACAGCAAGGTAGTATTTTCCAAACTACTTCTGACACAGAAGTGCTTGCACATTTATTGAAGAAGAGTAAATTTGCTTCCTTTGAGGAACGTGCAAAAGAAGCATTACGTTTATTGGATGGTGCTTTTGCAGTTATTATCATGACCGAGCATGCGATGTATGTGGCACAGGATCCACAGGGCATGCGTCCGCTTTCTTTAGGAATGCTGGATGGCGCTTATGTAGTTGCTTCTGAAACAAGTGCGTTCGATTTAATCGGAGCGGAGCTAGTTCGTTCAATCGATCCTGGAGAGTTATTGATAATAAATGATGAAGGTTGCCGTTCAGAGCGTTATGTAGTGAAAAAAGATCGAACTATTTGTACAATGGAATATGTCTATTTTTCTCGTCCCGATTCAGATATTGATGGAATTAATATCCACATGGCTAGAAAACGTCTTGGTAAGCAGCTTGCGAAAGAATTGACTATTGATGCAGATGTTGTAACGGGTGTACCTGATTCTAGTATTTCTGCTGCAATTGGTTTTTCTGAAGCGACAGGTATTCCTTATGAGCTTGGTCTTATAAAGAATCGGTACGTTGGAAGAACATTTATCCAGCCATCACAGGACTTACGTGAACGCGGAGTGAAGATGAAGCTTTCACCTGTTCGGCAGGTTGTAAATGGTAAACGAGTAGTCATGGTAGACGATTCAATTGTTCGAGGAACGACATCTCGTCGCATAGTGAAAATGCTAAAGGAAGCCGGTGCAACAGAGGTTCATGTCGTTATTAGTTCACCACCTTTAAAAAATCCTTGTTTTTACGGCATTGATATAAGCTCAGATTCAGAGCTGATTGCTGCTAATAATACAATTGATGAGATGCGTGAACTGATCGGAGCAGATTCGTTAACCTTCTTATCAGTTGAAGGAATGGTTGAGGCAATTGGACGATCAGATGCTGAAAAAAATTGTGGACAATGTTTAGCGTGCTTTACTGGAGAATACCCAACAAGTATTTACGCGGATACGAAACTACCACATGAAAAAGAGCTTGTTCGATAGGAGGATTTTACATGTCAAAAGCATATGAAAAAGCAGGCGTGAATATTGAAGCAGGGTATGAAGCCGTGCAAAGAATGAAATCACATGTCGAGCGTACAGCTAGAAAAGGAATCATGGGTACTTTCGGTGGTTTCGGTGGGATGTTCGATTTATCTTCATTGAATTATAAAGAGCCTGTTTTGATATCTGGAACAGATGGTGTCGGAACAAAGTTGAAGCTTGCATTTATGACAGATTCTCACGATACAATCGGTGTGGACTGTGTTGCAATGTGTGTTAATGATATTGTTGCTCAGGGTGCAGAGCCTTTATTTTTCTTAGATTATGTAGCGGTAGGTAAAGCTGTCCCTGAACGAATTGAACAAATTGTTAAAGGTGTGGCAGATGGTTGTGTACAATCTGGGGCAGCATTAATCGGTGGAGAAACAGCAGAAATGCCTGGTCTTTACGAGGAAGATGAGTATGATCTCGCTGGATTTGCAGTTGGAGCTTGTGAAAAATCGAAAATCGTAACAGGTGAGAACATTTCAGAAGGTGATGTGCTTGTAGGTATTGCTTCAAGTGGTGTTCACTCAAATGGCTATTCCCTTGTACGTAAAATTGTATTTGAAGAGCAAGGCTATTCTCCGAATGATGTTGTGGAAGGATACGAAGAGTTAGGTGAAATTGGGAAAGCCCTTTTAATACCTACAAAAATTTATGCGAAGCCGGTAATAGAAATGCATCAAGAGCTTTCTATTCATGGGATGGCTCATGTGACGGGCGGAGGTTTTTATGAAAATCTACCACGCATGATGCCCGATGGTTTAGCTGTAGAAGTGGATCTAGGTTCATGGGAAGTACTGCCTGTATTTGATTTATTAAAAGAAAAAGGCGAGCTAGCGGACCGTGATTTATATAATGTATTTAACATGGGAATAGGCTTTGTTCTTGCACTTTCTGCAGAGGAAGCGGAAAAAGCAATTGCTATTGCAGAGGCACATGGTGAAAAAGCCCATATAATTGGACGTGTTGTGAAGGGTGAAGGTGTTATCTTCAACGGAACACATGACGGGAGCATAGTGTAATGACTGAAGTAACGAAATTTGCTGTGTTCGCATCAGGTAGTGGTACGAACTTCCAAGCCATCTATGATGCAGTACAGGTAGGAAATCTTGCTGGAGAAGCAGTGCTCGTAGTTTCCGATAAGCCTGGTGCTTTCGTAGTCGAGCGTGCCGAGAAAGCGGGCATCGAGACACTTGTTATTAAACCAGCCAGTTTTCCCACCAAAGTAGCTTACGAACAAGTAATTTTAGAAAAACTAAATGAACTAGATGTTGAATGGATTGTCCTTGCAGGCTATATGCGATTAATCGGAGATGTTCTTTTAGAAGCTTTTCCGAATCGAATTATCAATATCCACCCTTCGTTACTACCTGCATTTCCAGGAAAAGACGCAATTGGCCAAGCCATGAATCACGGAGTGAAGGTTACCGGAGTGACGGTTCACTATGTGGATGCTGGGATGGACACTGGTCCTATCATTGCGCAGCAGGCAGTTGAAGTCGTTGAACAAGATCGGGAGAAAACAGAGGACCGTATCCATGAAGTAGAGCATGCGTTATATATTCGGGCTTTGCAACAGTTGTTTAGCCGGTAATTTGGCAGTTTACTCTCGGTTGCATGGAGAATACTCTCGCTCACTTTTATTTTACTCTCGTCCACTGTTCGTTTACTCGCTTTTAAGTTAAATTTACTCGCGAAACGGAAAAAATATCCATAAAGCATGTTGTGTAGCTGTCTTGCTCATCGGCACCGACAGCACACATAAACTTTTAAATATATTAAAACACAACTAGATTTACCAATCTAAGGAGGAATTATGGTGTCAAAACGTGCGTTAATTAGTCTTTCAGATAAATCAGGAATTCTCGAGTTTGCAAAAGAGCTGGAACTACTTGGCTATGAAATTTTATCAACTGGTGGAACAAAAGCATTCTTAGAACAAAATGGTGTGGCGATTACATCAGTAGACCAAGTAACAAACTTTCCAGAAATTTTGGATGGTCGAGTAAAAACATTAAATCCGATGATACACGGGGCGTTATTGGCAAAGCATGATGACCCTTCTCATCAAGCACAACTTGAAGAGCATCAAATAACTCCTATTCAAGTAGTTTGTGTAAATTTATATCCTTTCCGTGAGACAATTTCTAAGCAAGATGTAACGTTTGAGGATGCGATTGAAAATATTGATATCGGTGGTCCATCTATGCTTCGTTCTGCTGCGAAAAATCATCAGTACGTAACAGTGGTAACAGATGCATCTGACTATGATGAAGTTCTTGCTCAGTTAAAAGAGACTGGTGAGACGACACTTGAAACACGCCGCAAACTTGCCGCAAAAGTTTTCCGTCATACAGCGGCGTACGATGCGTTAATCGCAGGCTATATGACTGATTTAGCTGGGGAAGAGTTTCCGGAATTATTAACACTTACATATGAACGTAAACAATCTTTACGTTATGGTGAAAATCCACATCAACAAGCAGCGTTTTACAAACGACCACTTGGATCTGATTTCTCGATTGCCTCTGCCACTCAATTACATGGTAAAGAGCTATCCTATAATAATATCCAAGATGCCAATGCTGCTATTCAAATCGTAAAAGAATTCAAGCTTCCAGCTGCAGTAGCTGTAAAACATATGAATCCATGTGGAGTTGGAACTGGCGAAACAATTTCAGATGCTTTCACTAAAGCTTACGAAGCAGATTCGACGTCTATTTTCGGTGGAATTGTAGCGTTAAACCGTGAAGTAGATGCAAAAACAGCAAAAGTATTAGCTGGTATTTTCTTAGAAATCATCATTGCTCCTTCATTCTCTGAAGAAGCAATTGCAATGCTAACAGCGAAGAAAAACATTCGCCTACTAACTATTTCTTATGAGCAAACGAAAAAAGATGCTTGGAATACAGTATCTGTAGAAGGTGGATTACTAGTTCAATCTCCTGATACATTTGGTTTAAAAGATGCAGATGTGAAAGTCGTTACAGACAGAGAACCAACTGCGGAAGAATGGAAAGCATTAGAGCTTGGCTGGAGCGTAGTTAAACACGTAAAATCAAATGCAATTGTAGTAGCGACTGAGGATATGACGATCGGTGTTGGAGCAGGTCAGATGAACCGCGTGGGCTCAGCTAAAATTGCTTTAGAGCAAGCTGGACAACGTGCACAAGGAGCAGGTCTTGCTTCAGATGCATTCTTCCCTATGAATGATACGGTGGAAGTGGCAGCAAAAGCAGGTATTACAGCTATTATTCAAACAGGTGGATCAGTGAAAGACCAGGATTCTATCGACAAAGCAAATGAGTATGGTATTGCAATGGTATTCACTGGGGTACGTCATTTCAAACATTAAGGAGGAAATTTCTAGATGAATATTCTCGTAATTGGTAGTGGTGGCCGTGAGCATGCAATCGCCAAGCAATTCATTGATTCACCTACAGTGGAAAATGTATTTGTAGCTCCAGGTAATGAAGGGATGTCAGGAGAAATTCAGGTTATTTCTATTGATGCAATGGCTTTTGATGAGCTTACAGCATTCGCAAAGGATAACAAAATTGACCTAACATTTGTTGGTCCGGAGCAACCTCTAGCATCTGGCATTGTGGACCATTTTGAAGCAGAAGGATTACGTATATTTGGACCAACAAAAGCTGCTGCTCAGATTGAAGGTAGTAAGGCTTTTGCTAAAGAAATTATGGAGAAATATAATATTCCAACTGCCACTTATGCAACGTTTACAGAAGTAGAAAAAGCAAAGGCGTATATTGAAAAGCTAGGAGCTCCAATCGTAGTGAAAGCAGATGGTCTTGCAGCAGGTAAAGGGGTCGTAGTTGCCATGACTGAGATAGAAGCAAACCAAGCGGTGGAAGACATGATTGGCAATCAACTATACGGTGAATCCTCGTCTCGCGTAGTCATTGAGGAGTATTTAGAGGGAGAGGAATTCTCCTTTATGTCTTTTGTGCACAAGGGTCAAATTTATCCAATGGTCATTGCGCAAGATCATAAGCGTGCCTATGATGGTGATAAAGGACCGAACACGGGCGGGATGGGTGCCTATTCACCTGTACCACAAATCTCCTCGCATACTGTAGATTTAGCATATGAAACAGTGGTTGTTCCAACAGTACAAGCAATGACAGAAGAAGGAATCCCCTTTACCGGTATTCTTTACGCAGGACTTATATTAACGAATGAAGGACCAAAAGTAATCGAATTCAACGCCCGTTTCGGAGACCCAGAAACGCAAGTAGTACTGCCACGAATGACGAGTGATTTTGGAAAGTTCATGACAGCATTAATGGACGAAAAGCCATTTGAATTGTCCTGGTCAGAACAAGCCATGCTTGGTGTGGTGATCGCTTCAGAAGGTTACCCTGTCGATGTAAAAAAAGGTGCAAAGCTGCCAGAACTAAGTTCATTAACTAATGCTGGCTTACATGTTTTTCATGCTGGAACAAAAGTCGAAGACGAAGATTTTATCGCAAACGGTGGACGCGTTATACTAGTGGCGGCGAGCGAGTCTTCGTTAAAGGAAGCACAACAAAAAGTATATGCAGGTCTTTCTAAGCTAGAATGGGATGGTCTATTCTTCCGCAAGGATATCGGCTGGAGGACATTTCAATAATTGATGTACAGGCAAAGGAAAACGAAATGTTTTTCTTTGCCTTGCAGACATTTTCCGCGGGGTATCGGCTTTCTCGCTTTTCCCGACTGATACGCCACCTTTCACTACAACCAACGACATATCCAGATTTTTGTTCTTAAAGGACCGGGCGTTTTTTAGCCCGGTTTTTGTTCTTATTTGGGGCTTATTATTTTGGAGGAAAGTTTTATCACTGCCTCTTTTTTAGTTTATTAGACTCAAAGCATTATTCTGTAAAATTTCTATGAAATTACAATTCAACACTTTGCTTTACTAAAGCACTATGCTAATATTATTTTTATGAGTATACAAAAAGAAAGGAGAATGGATGGAATGCAATATCCTATTTGGAAAATTGAAGAAATAAGGCATCAGATTGATGTAGTCAATGGAACACAATCACCGGACATTGTCATTACAAATGCAACGTTTCTGCATAGTCATTTAAAGAAATGGATTACTGGAAACATTTGGATTGTAAAAGACCGTATTGTTTATACAGGTTCTGAGATGCCATTAATTTCTGACCAGACAGAGGTATATGATGCAACGGGACAAAAAATTGTACCTGGATATATAGAGCCTCATGTACATCCATTCCAGCTTTATAATCCACAAACATTCGCAGATTACGCTGCTCAATTAGGAACGACTACATTTATCGCAGATAACTTAACATTATTTTTGATGCTTGAAAATAAGAAAGCGTTTTCATTGATGGATGAACTTAAAAAAATGCCATTTTCTTTCTATTGGTGGGCACGTTTTGATTCTCAGACGGAGCTAGAGAATGAAGAAGAATTATTTACTTCTAAAACGATTGGAGAATGGATCAATCGCCCTGACGTAATTATGGGTGGAGAGCTAACTGGATGGCCGCGTTTGCTATTTGGTGATGATCAAATGCTGTACTGGATGCAGCAAGCCAAGACAAATGGCATGAAAATTGAAGGGCATTTTCCTGGAGCTTCTGAGCGGACGCTTGCAAGGATGCGTTTATTAGGAGCGGATGGAGATCATGAGGCGATGACTATTGAAGAAGTGGAACGTCGTATTCTTCATGGGTATGCGGTAACACTACGCCATTCGTCGATTCGTCCAGATTTACCCCAACTATTAAAGGATATTTTAGAAAAGGATCTTCATATTTTTGATCATTTGATGATGACAACAGATGGAGCTACACCTTCCTTCCACGTGGATGGGGTCATGGATAAATGTATTCAAGTTGCGTTAGATGCTGGTGTAAAACCGATTGACGCGTATTTGATGGCATCCTTTAATGTAGCGAAATATTATAATCTGTCCAATTTACATGGTGTGATTGCAACTGGTCGTTATGCAAATCTCAATTTCTTAAAGGATGAGCAAAGTCCTGTTCCAGTAAGTGTGTTATCTAAAGGAGTTTGGTTGAAAAAAGAGCAGCAAAAGACGACCACATTGGAGCCAATTGATTGGTCATCTATGCCAGACTTAAACCTGTCATTCGAAGTATCGGAAGCAGATTTTCAGTTCTCGATACCGTTTGGAATAGAAATGGTAAATGATGTTATAACAAAACCATATTCCATCAGCCTTGATACAACGGACAACGAGCTATCTAAAAATCATGACGAAAGCTTTCTATTGTTAATAGATCGAAATGGAAAATGGAAGGTTTCCACACTTATTAAAGGGTTCGCGACCTCTCTAATGGGCTTCGCTTCCTCATACTCCAATACAGGAGATATTATACTTATAGGCAAGAACAAAAAAAGCATGCAGCAGGCCTTTCAGGAAGTCAAAAAAATGAATGGTGGCATTGTCATTGTAGAGGATGAACAAATAATCTGTTCTCTAGAACTACCAATTGGTGGAGTACTTTCAGATAAGCCTGTAGAACAATTAATAGAAGATGAGCTAGTATTAAAAAGAGAACTAGCTAATAGAGGATTTAAACATGGGGATGCAATATATACATTATTATTCCTTCAAGCTACCCACTTACCATATGTTAGGGTTACACAAAGAGGGATTTTTGATGTGATGAAAAAACAAGTACTATTTCCAGCATTAATGCGGTAGGGGGACGTAAGTTGTGTTCAAACGTTGGGGGATATTATTGGTCGCAAGTATACTGCTTGTAGCTTGCTCCAAAAAAGAAGAAGGGCAGGAAGTAAATCCTGTAGAAGAAATAATAGATGAAATTGTGGAAGAAGTAGAAGTACCCGTAGAAGGAGCAGTACTACCTTATACGGCACCATTCACTGGAGTTGGTTCAGAACAAGAATTGACACAAAGACCGGTACTCGTTACGATAAACAATCATCCGCTCGCTCGTCCACAGTCGGGAATCGCAATTGCGGATGTCATTTATGAAATGCTAGCAGAAGGCAGTGTGACAAGATTTTTAGCATTGTACCAAAGTGAGATTCCAGAAAAACTTGGACCTGTTCGAAGTGCTAGAGACTACTTTGTTGATATAGCTAAAGGATTGGACGCGTTTTATATAGCGCATGGGTATAGTCCTGATGCTCAAAAGATGTTGAATGCTGGTGTAGTTGATCACATAAATGGAATGCAATACGATGGCATATTATTTGAGCGATCGAGAGAGCGAAAAGCTCCACATAATTCGTATATTACGGAAGAACATATTTTAGCAGGTGCAGAAAAAGTAGGAGCTTCGATGGAAATTAGCAAATTACCAAGGTTTTCTTTTTTTGAATCAGTCGAAGGGGGAAAAATCGGTAATCCAGTATCTAATTTTTCAGTCCATTACGGTTCCGGCTCTGCATTTGAAAATGAGTATACGTACATTCCCGATGAAGGTATTTATGAAAGAGAGACTGCTGGAGCTTTAACAGTTGATAAAGAAACAGACAAAGCGATTAAAATTGCAAATATAATATGTATGGAAATGCCACATAAAGTAATTGATAGCTCTGGTCGACTTCAGTTATCGTTAGATGGTGGTGGGAGAGCGTATATTTTCCAAGCTGGTATTATGAAGGAAATCGAGTGGGAAAATATCGATGGAATACTTATGCCGATGGAAAATGGAGTTCCTGCCAAATTAGTACCTGGTCAGACATGGATCAGTTTCATACCAACCAATCCAGGGTTAGAGAAAATGATAACGTACTTACCTTAACAATCCAAATCAAAATATAGAGGAGATTACCTAATGCAAATAGAAAAAATAAAAGGCAATCAAACGGAACAGCTGTTTAAAGCAGTATTAGAACTAAAAGATATGGAAGAATGCTATCGATTTTTTGATGACCTATGTACGATAAGTGAGATTCAATCCTTGGCACAGCGTTTCGAAGTAGCTCATTTATTGCGCTTAAAAAAGACTTATGAATCTATCAAAAAAGAAACTGGGGCAAGTACAGCAACAATTTCACGCGTAAGACGTGCATACGACTACGGAAATGGTACTTACGATGAAATGCTAGGACGTTTATATCCAGAAGAAAATCCAGCACCAACGATTAAAGAGTAGGAAGAAAAATATAAGAATTCAAAATATGTAAGAACATGTACTGAACAGCAATGTCTGTTCAGTTTTTTTGTTATAATAGGGGAATGTTAACTAATTAGATGTAGGTGAAAAAAATGGAATATAAAGATTGGCGACATATATTTAAGTTAGACCCAGCAAAAACCATAGAAGCAGACGCTCTTGAACAGATTTGCGAATCTGGTACAGATGCAATTATTATTGGCGGATCAGATAACGTGACGCTTGATAATGTGATAGATTTGCTTATGCGAATTAGAAGATATGCAGTTCCAGTGGCGTTAGAAGTATCTACGATTGAATCTATCACGCCTGGATTTGATTATTATTTTATACCGAGTGTGTTAAATAGCTCTGAAACAAAGTGGGTTAAGGATTTACATCATGCGGCTACAAAGGAATACGGAGAAGTGATGAATTGGGAGGAAATTATCCCAGAAGGTTATTGTATTTTAAATCCTGATTGTAAAGCAGCGAAACTGACGAATGCAGTACATCCTAGCAGTGAAGAAGATATTATCGCCTATGCAGAGATGGTGGAACATTTATTTAAATTTCCTATTTTCTACATGGAATATAGCGGAATGTATGGTAATGTTCAGACGGTGAAAAAAGTAAAGAACCGTTTAAAAAACACAAAGTTATATTATGGTGGAGGTATTCAAACGGAGGAGCAAGCAAGACAGATGGCTACCTATGCGGATACAATCATTGTTGGTAATCATGTATATGACAACTTGGCAGAAGCGTTAAAGACAGTTCAAGCTGTAAAGAATATTGAGTAAACGTTAGAATTACGATATGATAGAACAAATGTTCTGAGAAGGGAAGTGCACTATGGAAATCATCGCGAAAAACTTATTGAATGGTATGAATAAAGAACAAGAAGAAGCCGTGAAGACAACAGAAGGTCCACTTCTAATAATGGCAGGTGCAGGTTCAGGGAAAACGCGTGTACTAACGCATCGAATTGCCTATTTAATCGTGGAAAAGGAAGTCTATCCATCGAAAATTTTAGCCATCACTTTTACCAATAAAGCTGCAAGAGAGATGAGAGAGCGTATAGATGGCTTGTTAGGACCAGGAACTGGAGAAAGAATGTGGGTATCTACATTTCACTCGATGTGCGTACGTATTTTAAGAAGAGATATTGATCGAATTGGTTACACTAAAAACTTTTCGATCCTTGATACAAGTGACCAATTGACGGTTATTAAAAATGTATTAAAAGAACAGAACATTGATTCCAAACAATATGACCCGCGCTCTATGCTTAATGCGATTAGTAGTGCCAAAAATATTTGTATTGATTCGGATATGTATCGTGCTCAGATGAATGAGATGAATCCCTTTGAGAAGACAGTTGCCAATGTTTATAAAAGCTATCAAAAAAAATTGAGAAAGAACCAATCCCTCGATTTTGATGATTTAATCATGCTGACATTGACATTGTTCAAGCGAGTTCCTGATGTACTTGAATTTTACCAAAATAAATTCCAGTATATTCATGTAGATGAATATCAGGATACGAACAAAGCACAGTATGAATTAGTACAGATGCTTGCTAAAAAGTTCAAAAATATTTGTGTCGTTGGGGACTCGGATCAATCAATTTATCGCTGGCGTGGAGCAGATATTCAGAATATCCTGTCGTTTGAAAAGGATTACCCGAATGCAAAAGCAATTATGTTAGAGCAAAACTATCGTTCCTCAAGGCGAATCTTACAGGCGGCAAATGACGTCATTGGTAATAACACGAGCAGATATCCGAAGGTATTACGAACGGAGAATCTAGAAGGTGAAAAAGTTGAGTTATTCCGTGCGATGAATGAACATCAGGAAGCACAATATGTCGTACAAAAAATCCAAGACTTAATGGAACTGGAAAATCGTACATTAAATGATTTTGCTATTTTATATCGTACAAACGCTCAGTCCCGTGTGATGGAGGAAGTACTCGTTAAATCGAATATGGCCTACACTATCGTCGGCGGTACAAAGTTCTATGACCGCAAAGAGATTAAAGACCTGCTTGCCTACCTTCGTTTAATCGCCAATAACGATGATGACTTATCACTAGCTCGGATTATTAATGAACCTAAACGTAACATTGGAGCAACGTCATTTGAACGTATGGCCCTTTATGCCATAGATCAGGATCGCTCTATATTAGATGCATTAAGAGAAGTCGACTTTATGGGGATACCAGCACGTGCTGTAAACTCTGTTATTCAATTCCAAGGGCTAATCCAAAACTTGACCCAAATGCAGGAGTTTCTGTCTGTTACCGAAATTGTCGAGCAAGTACTTGATAAAACAGGCTACCGTACGATGTTAAAAAATGAAAAGACAATTGAAGCGGAAAGTCGTTTAGAAAACATTGAAGAGTTTTTATCTGTCACGAAAGCCTTTGAGGAAAAAAGTGATGACAAGTCGCTAGTTGCATTTTTGACAGACTTAGCTCTTATTTCTGATATAGATAAATTGGATGAAGAGGAAGATGCATCTAAAGGGAATATTATATTAATGACGATGCATGCCGCAAAAGGCTTGGAATTCCCGGTTGTATTTATCATTGGAATGGAAGAAAATATCTTCCCACATTCACGTTCCCTCGGTGATGATGATGAAATGGAAGAGGAACGTCGCCTTGCTTACGTGGGAATCACACGAGCAGAAGAAAGACTTGTAATAACGTGCGCGCAGTCTCGAACAATCTTTGGACGCGGTAGCTTTAATAGCCCATCTCGTTTTATCAATGAAATTTCTGATGATATTATAGAGGTCGTTGGTTGGACTAAAGACATCGGCAAAAATCCAGAAAGACATGCAAAGGCTTCAGGTAATACTCGTAGATCAGTAGTTACTCGTCCGCTATACAACGAGTCTGGTGGAGAAAAAATGGGCTGGCAGGTTGGAGATAAAGCCGCTCATAAAAAATGGGGAGAAGGTATGGTTGTCAGTGTTCGTGGCGAAGGTGAGAATACCGAGCTAGATATTGCATTTCCAAGTCCTACAGGTATTAAGCGTCTGCTCGCTAAATTTGCCCCAATCGAAAAAGTTTAACCACAACAGGAGGAATCTTGGATGGATCAGTTAGAACAACGAGTACAGGAACTACACAAGCTGTTAAATGATTATGGACATGCCTATTATGTATTAGATGATCCGATTGTTCCTGATGCCGTGTACGATCAATATTTACATGAACTAATAGCTTTGGAGGAACAAAATCCAGATTTAATATTACCGGATTCCCCTACTCAGCGCGTTGGTTCCATCGTAAGTGAAGGGTTTAAAAAAGTAACGCATGCTAATCCAATGCTTAGTCTATCTAATGCATTCAATGAAGAGGATTTGCGTGATTTTGATAAACGTATTCAAGGCATTATCGATGAATCACCAACGTATATATGTGAATTGAAAATTGATGGTCTTGCAATCTCTCTGTTATATGAGGATGGACTTCTAGTAAGAGGTGCTACCCGTGGGGATGGTACGACAGGTGAGGATATTACAAGTAATATTAAAACCATTCGCGCCATTCCAATGCGTTTGAAAGAAAATGTAACCTTAGAAGCAAGAGGAGAAGCATATATGCCTAAGTCCTCTTTTGCCAAGTTAAACGAAGAACGCACTGCGCAAGCGGAAGTGTTATTTGCCAATCCTCGTAATGCAGCGGCAGGTTCTTTACGTCAGCTGGACCCTAAAATAACTGCTAGCAGAAATCTCTCGATGTTCGTTTACGGCATGGGTGGCGACGGTGAGGACCAAAATATTGACAATCATTTAGATGCACTAGGGTTTATGAAAAAACAAGGATTACCGACCAATAATGAAACAAGAAAATGTACATCTATCGAAGAAGTACTTACCTTTATAGAAGAATGGACGGAAAAAAGACATGATATTCCATATGAAATTGATGGAATTGTTATCAAAGTAAATGATTATGCACAACAAGAAGAGCTAGGATTTACGGCAAAAAGTCCAAGATTTGCGATAGCGTATAAATTTCCAGCTGAGGAAGTAGTCACGAAAATTATCGATATCGACCTAACAGTTGGTCGTACGGGTGTTGTCACTCCAACCGCTATTTTAGAACCTGCACAAGTTGCGGGATCTACTGTGCAACGTGCTACACTTCATAACGAGGATTTAATCCGAGAAAAGGATATCCGTATAGGTGACCATGTCATTATCCGAAAAGCAGGAGATATTATTCCAGAAGTAGTTTCTGTCATTACAGAAGAAAGAAAAGGGACAGAGTTACCGTACAAAATGCCAACTAATTGCCCAGTTTGTGAAAGTGAATTAGTTAGAATCGAAGAGGAAGTAGCACTTCGGTGTGTTAATCCACAATGTCCTGCTCAAATTCAAGAGGGTATTTACCACTTTGCTTCTCGCAATGCGATGAATATTGATGGTCTTGGTGAAAAAGTGGTAGAACAGTTATTTAGAGAACAACTCATCAAAGATATTTCGGATTTATATACACTGACAGTAGATGATTTAGTAAAGCTTGAGCGTATGGGCTTAAAATCTGCTACTAATTTAGTCGAAGCAATTGAAACATCTAAAGCAAATTCAATGGAGCGAGTATTGTTTGGACTTGGTATTCGTCATATTGGAGAAAAAGCGGCAAAAATACTATCGCAGAATTTTCATAGCTTTGAAGCGTTGATGAAAGCAACTAGGGAAGAGCTTGTCGCTATTTTTGAGATAGGGGACAAAATGGCTGATTCATTAGTGACTTATTTTGAGCAAGAAGAGGTTCAACAATTGATTGATCGGCTAAAAGAAGCTGGCTTGACGCTAAAGTATACTGGTCGAATTATTGATGCAGAGGCAATAGAAAACAGTCCATTTGCCGGAAAAACAGTTGTATTAACAGGAAAGCTTTTACAGCTAACTCGGACAGAAGCAAAAGAAAAGATTGAGTCTTTAGGTGGTAAGGTTTCCGGAAGTGTCAGTAAGAAAACAGATTTAGTCATTGCCGGAGAAGAAGCAGGATCTAAACTAGAAAAAGCAACAAGTCTTGGTATCGAGGTTTGGGATGAACAAAAATTATTAGACTCCATTGTGGAGTAAGGGAGTGGCGAACATGGCCAAAAAACATATAGGCATGTTGACGCTGGCTTTATTACTAACGGTCTCTGGCTGTGCACCTTCTTTGGGTGATAAAACAGAGGTTATACAAAATACTGAAGAAGAAGAGACCAAAACAGTAATAATTCCGAGTTTACAGCTAGATGAAACATATTATCGAACATTATTACCTTACGAAGAAAGCGCAAGTAGAGGATTAGTTTTATCGAATTTATCTACTAAGTACGATATGAAAGAAGTGGAAAACGGACTTCTTCGAATATCTCAAAATGAGTTCTCGCCGGATAAGTATTTATTCCAAGAAGGGCAGTACCTAGATAAGAGCACGTTAAAGGATTGGCTAGCAAGAAGCAATCAAGAAGAAGGTGGGTTAAATCCGAGCGATGAAGGTTTAACTGGAGAAGAAAAGGCGAAAAAAGCACCCGTATATATAACGCATATCGTGGAGCAAAACTATTTGGAAAAAGTAGATAATGCCGTAAAACTATCAGGAATTTCAATAGGACTGGCCTTAAACTCCACGTATTATTATACGAAGGAACAATATGGTGCTACTTTCGAAGAGAAGCTAACTCAGGCTCAAATTGAAGAGAATGGGAAACGAATTGCTGAAGAGGTAGTTACCCGTCTACGTCAAATGGATGGTCTTGCAGAGGTTCCGATTGTAGTTGGTTTGTTTAAGCAAAATAGCCGCAGTGCTGTTGTGCCAGGAACATACTTTATGTATAGTACAGCACCAGCAGGGAAAAATGTGTCTGATTGGAAAGGGATAGACGAGGAGTATGTTCTATTTCCTACAGCGGACTCCCAAGAGAGATATCGTGATTTAGATACAATTTTCCGTAACTTCAAGCAAGATGTAGAAACGTATTTTACCAATTATACAAGTATTATTGGAACAGGCTATTTCAAAGACAAACAGCTCCAAAAATGGACGATTACCATTCCTATTCAGTTTTATGGAACTGCAGAGGTGATTGGATTTACGCAACATCTCGCTGGCTTGATAAAAACGCATTTTAATCCTTCGATGAATATCGAGGTTCAAGTCAATTCGTTAGATGGCGCAGAGGCATTGCTTGTGAAAAAACCTGGCGAAGAAGAGGCGTATGTGCATATATACACTCAATAAGCGATTGCTATACTCTGTTCAAGCAGAGTGAAAAATGATATGATATTTCTTATGGTTACCTGAATTCGGAGGTGTGATAAATGGCAGAATTAACAAAAGAAGAAGTAAAGCATGTTGCCCATCTTGCAAGACTTGCAATTACCGAGGAAGAAGCAGAACGATTTGCGCTTCAACTAGGAGCAATTACGGAATTTGCTGAGCAATTAAAAGAATTAGACACGACAAATGTTGAACCTACTACTCATGTTTTACCGCTAGTAAACGTACTTAGAGAAGACGTAGCTACTAAAGGCTTAGATCGTGAAACAATGATGTTAAATGTAAAAGAACAAGAAGCAGGACAAGTAAAAGTACCATCAATCATGGACTAATAGCTGTTGGGAGGGAAAATCATGACGTTATTTAATCGTTCAGCGAAAGAATTACAAGCGCTTGTACTTAGTAAAGAAGTTTCTTTAGTGGATTTAACAAACGAAGCTTTTGACCGTGTAGAAAAACTTGATGGCGAGGTAGAAGCCTTCTTAGCACTGAATAAAGAAAAAGCACTAGAAGAAGCGACAGAATTAGAAAGAACTCCTTTTGAAGAGCGTGGACCATTATTTGGTTTACCTATCGGAGTGAAGGATAATATCGTAACACAGGGATTAGAAACTACTTGTGCAAGTAAAATATTACAAGGGTTCAATCCAATTTATGATGCAACTGTAGTTAAAAAGCTACGTGAAGCTGGAATGGTTACAATTGGTAAATTGAATATGGATGAATTTGCGATGGGATCTTCTAACGAAAACTCAGCATATAAAACTACTAAAAATCCATGGTCATTAGACCGAGTTCCTGGTGGATCTTCAGGTGCATCAGCTGCAGCAGTAGCAGCCGGTGAAGTACCGTTTTCATTAGGTTCAGATACAGGTGGATCTATTCGTCAACCTGCTTCTTACTGTGGTGTTGTTGGGATGAAACCTACATACGGACGTGTTTCTCGTTTCGGTTTAGTAGCATTTGCATCTTCCTTAGATCAAATTGGTCCAATTACTCGCAACGTAGAAGATAATGCACTACTTTTAGAAGCAATTTCTGGAGTTGATGCAAATGACTCTACTTCAGCAAATGTTGATGTTCCCAACTTTGCAGCTGCTCTTACAGGAGATATAAAAGGTCTTCGTATTGCCGTGCCTAAAGAATATTTAGGAGAAGGTGTAAGTGAAGCAGTGCGTCAGTCTGTAATGGATGCGTTGAAAGTATTAGAAGCACAAGGAGCTACATGGGAAGAGGTTTCATTGCCACATTCTAAATACGCTTTAGCTACATACTATATTCTTTCGTCTTCAGAGGCTTCTTCCAACCTTTCTCGTTTTGATGGAATTCGTTATGGTTTCCGTGCGGAAAACGTAGAAAACTTATTGGACCTTTATAAAGAAACACGTGCACAAGGATTTGGTGATGAAGTTAAACGTCGTATTATGCTTGGTACTTATTCGTTAAGTGCAGGAACATACGATGCTTATTATAAAAAAGCACAACAAGTTCGTACGCTTATTAAACAAGACTTTGATAAAGTGTTAGCGGACTATGATGTAATTATCGGACCAACTGCTCCAACTCCAGCATTTAAAATTGGAGAAAACGTAGAAGATCCATTGACGATGTATGCAAATGATATTTTAACAATTCCAATTAACCTTGCGGGTGTTCCAGCAATATCTATCCCTTGTGGATTTGAAGATGGATTACCACTTGGATTACAAATTATCGGAAATTATTTTGATGAGTCTACGATTTATCGTGTAGCACATGTTTACGAACAGTCTACTGATTTCCATAAACAAACTCCTCAAATTTGGGAGGGAAAATAATATGAACTTTGAAACAGTTATTGGATTAGAAGTACACGTAGAGTTAAAAACTAACTCGAAAATCTTCTCACCAGCACCTAATCATTTTGGAGCTGAGCCAAATACAAACACAACAGTGATAGACCTAGGATACCCTGGCGTGCTACCTGTATTGAATAAGAACGTAGTAGATTTCGCAATGCGTGCAGCACTTGCATTAAACATGGAAATCGAACAAAATACAAAGTTTGACCGTAAAAACTATTTCTATCCAGATAATCCGAAAGCATATCAAATTTCACAATTTGATAAACCAATCGGTAAAAATGGATGGGTTGAAATTGAAGTAAACGGAGAGAAAAAACGCATCGGAATTACTCGTCTTCATATGGAAGAGGATGCTGGTAAACTTTCTCATGCGGATGGATATTCATTAGTTGACTTTAACCGTCAAGGAACTCCACTAGTTGAAATCGTTTCAGAGCCAGATATTCGTACTCCTGAGGAAGCTTACGCTTACTTAGAAAAAGTAAAATCTATCATCCAATATACAGATGTTTCAGACTGTAAAATGGAAGAAGGATCTTTACGCTGTGATGCGAATATTTCGATTCGTCCTTATGGGCAAGAAGAATTTGGTACGAAAACTGAATTGAAAAACTTAAACTCGTTTAACTTTGTACGTAGAGGACTAGAGCACGAAGAAGTTCGCCAAGCAGAAGTATTATCTGCTGGTGGAATCATTGAACAGGAAACTCGTCGCTACGATGAGAAAACTGGTAAAACGATACTAATGCGAGTAAAAGAAGGTACGGATGACTATCGTTATTTCCCAGAGCCAGATTTAGTGGACCTAGTAATTGACGATGCATGGTTAGAACGTGTACGCGCAGAAATTCCAGAACTACCAGATGCTCGTAAACAACGCTATATTGAAGAGCTAGGATTATCTGCATACGATGCGCACGTATTAACATTATCTAAGGATATGGCTAACTTCTTTGAAGCAACTATTGCCGATGGAGCAGATGCAAAACTTTCTGCGAACTGGTTAATGGGTGAGGTTTCAGCTTACTTAAATGCAGATCAAAAAGAGTTGAAGGATACAGGGTTAACTCCTGCAAATCTTTCTGGAATGATTAAACTAATCTCTGATGGTACCATTTCATCCAAAATCGCGAAAAAAGTTTTCAAAGAGCTTGCTGACAACGGCGGAGACGCTGCAGAAGTAGTAAAAGCTAAAGGCTTAGTACAAATTTCGGACGAAGGTGCTTTACGCGAAATCGTTACAGCAACACTTGATGCAAACCCACAATCTATCGAAGATTTCAAAAACGGAAAAGACCGAGCAATCGGCTTCTTAGTTGGACAAATCATGAAAGCAACAAAAGGCCAAGCAAATCCGCCTCTTGTTAACAAAATCTTAAACGAAGAAATTACAAAACGATAATACACTAAGGATGCCCGAATTCGGGCATCCTTTTTTGGTATCTGGTTATTGCCTCTCTCGTATAGAATTGAATGTTTCTCGTATGGGCACTATTCGCTCTCGTATAGAAAGGAAAAACACGATGTCTCTAATGTCTCTCGTACGTATGTGAAACTCTCTCGGATAGAGGGTGATCGCTTGCGTATAGAAAGGAAAACCATGATGTCTTTTCGATAAACAAGAGATTCACAAATTAAATGGTGTTTATTTCCAACGATACTGGTGATATGATGAAAGAAACTAATAATCAACACATATTGGGGTGAATGCGTTGGAGCTATGCTTTATTGGTGGTGGGCATTTTTTAAAGGGTGAGTTGGATGAAGTATTTGAGGAATTATCGAAGCGGATTAAACCAAATGCAAATATTGTTGTAGTTCCTTTTGCAACAGATATTTCAAAATATGATAGCTGGATGTCAAGCTTGGAGCAGGGATTCGCCAACATTTCGAATGTGGGGTTAACATTGCTACATGAAGACCTATCAAAAAGGGAAATGATTTCTAGAATAGATGATAGCGATGCCCTTTATTTAATAGGAGGAAGAACCGAAAAGTTACTTGAAATCATCGAGAAAAAAGAACTAGCCATGAGTATTAAAAGTTATCCTGGGCTATTAATTGGCTATAGCGCCGGGGCTTTGGCATTTTGCAAGGGTTGTATTTTAACAAAAGATGAAGACTATCCAGAGTCGTTAGTTATAAAAGGATTAGGTTTAGTAGACTTTAGTGTGGAGGTACATTATAACGAAGCATCTGATGATGATTTAATGTCACTTTCTAATGAACGCACAATTTATGCCCTACCAGATGGAAGCTCCATTTTTTACAAAGATGGAAGAATACATAAGAAAGTGAATGACGTAATCTCATTTCTAGCGAATAAAAAAACAATAGTATAAAATGGGGTTATAGAGCTTGTTTGAATAACGATTCAAAACGCAGTATACTTAGAAAAAAGGGGGCTACTCATTTGTCTACTGAACAACAATATTTTGAAAAAGCAAAACCACTTACTCAATATATGGACGATATGACTACGAAAAAAGAAGAATCCTTCAGCATTTACAACAAATTTGATGTACCAGCGGATGATGAATTCATTCAAGTATTAAAGGAAAAAGGACCACATATATTAGCTATTACAGAAGACTGGTGTGGAGATGCAATGATGAATAACGCCGTTTTACGTAAAATTGCAGAGGCGGCAAATGTAGAGATTCGTGCTGTTTATCGTGATGAGAATTTGGATTTAATGGATCAGTATTTAACAAATGGCGGGCGTTCAATTCCCGTATATCTTTTGTTAAATAAAGACGGTGAAGTGATATCTAAATGGGGTCCACGTGCGGAACAAGTTCAACAGTTCGTTATGGAAGGTAGAGCAAAATTCCCGGCAAAAGAGGATCCTTCGTTTGAGGAAGTGCAAAAAGAATTTTATGCACAAATGTCCAACGAGTTTGTTAATAATCAGGAATTTCACCTAGCTGTATATGAAGCAATTCGCAATGCTTGGTTACCTGCACTACAAAAATAACGTCAGTTAAACTAATCCTTAAAGGAGTCGGCATGAGTCGACTCTTTTAATGGTGGTATGAAACTTTTTGTGAAGAAATATAGTCTTTATAACAAGAAAGTACTGTGAAGCAGAAAGGAAATAAGTATGAAACGTGCAAGAATTATCTATAATCCAACTTCTGGAAGAGAACTATTTAAAAAGAATTTGCCAGAAGTGCTTGAAGCTCTTGAGATTGCTGGTTATGAGACATCGTGTCATGCGACTACCTGCGAAGGTGACGCTCAAGCGGCAGCAAAGAAAGCGGTAGAAAATGGTTTTGATATCATCATTGCATCTGGCGGAGATGGTACGCTGAATGAAGTTGTTGCAGGGGTAAGCGCATTTGAGAAACGCCCTAAAATTGGTCTGATTCCAATGGGCACGACGAATGATTTTGCGCGAGCTGTTCATATTCCAAGAGACATAAAAAAAGCTGTGGAGATTATTGTTAAAGGGGATTCAATTCCAGTCGATGTCGGCATGGTAAATGATCGCTATTTTATCAATATTGCAGGTGGTGGTCGAATTACAGAGCTTACTTATGATGTGCCGAGTAAGCTTAAAACGATACTTGGGCAGCTAGCCTATTATTTAAAAGGTATTGAGATGCTTCCATCGATTAAATCTACAAAAGTGAGAATTGAATATGATGGGGAAGTATTTGAAGACGAAGCGATGATGTTCTTAGTTGGTTTAACGAATTCCGTTGGTGGATTTGAAAAGCTTGCCCCAAGTTCGAGTATTAACGATGGCTTGTTTTCTTTATTAATTTTGAAAAAGTTAAACATAGCGGAGTTTATTCGTGTGGCGTCTTTAGCCCTACGTGGTGAGCATTTGACTGATCCACATGTTATTTTTAAAAAAGCGAAAAATATTAAAGTAACATCTGAGGATAAGGTTCTTCTTAATTTAGATGGTGAATACGGTGGGGATATCCCAGCAACATTCCAAAATTTATACAGACATATAGAGGTTTTCGTACCAATCGAAGAAATTCGAGAAGAGGATAGACCTTAAGCAATTGCTCAGCATTTTATATGTTGAGCTTTTTTGTATTCATTTGTAAAACAACAGTGGAGATAAAGTTCAATATTCTCATTATTGGGTAATATAATGAGAAAGGAGTGGAGCACATGTATAAGAAACAAGAAAAATATTTAATGTGGCTTGCTTTTATTGTCGCAGGAATCATGATGCTATCAATTGCGGGGAGAATATTTGGGAACTAGGATGGGGGAAGAATAATGAGTGAAGAATCTGTATTTTTTAGTCGTGCGCTGACCGAATTGACCTTATCGTTTCATATTATTTACGCAACAATTGGTGTTGGTATTCCACTAATGATAATGATTGCCCAGTGGGTAGGTATTAAAAAGAATGATGAACATTACATATTATTAGCTCGTAGGTGGGCAAGAGGGTTCGTGATTACTGTAGCGGTAGGAGTAGTGACCGGGACTGCGATTGGTTTGCAGCTTTCCTTACTCTGGCCGAACTTTATGGAACTAGCAGGAAATATTATTGCGCTTCCACTATTCTTGGAGACATTTGCTTTCTTTTTTGAAGCAATTTTCCTTGGCATTTACCTATACACATGGGATCGATTTGAGAACCAAAAGAAACATCTCCTGTTACTTATTCCAGTGGCGGTTGGAGCATCATTTTCCGCCGTTTTTATCACAATCGTAAATGCGTTTATGAATGCCCCTCAAGGGTTTGATGTGGTGGAAGGGGAGTTAGTGAATATTAGCCCACTACTAGCTATGTTCAATCCTGCGATGCCAACAAAGGTAGCGCATGTAGTGGTAACTGCGTATATGACTTCTGCGTTTGTGTTAGCAGCAATTGCAGCATTCCGTTTGCTGAAGGGATCTAATCACATATATCACAAAAAAGCATTATTTTTAACGATGAAGGTCGGTTTAGTATTTTCCATTGCTACTGCCATTATTGGAGATTTTTCAGGGAAATATTTGGCGGAATATCAACCTGAAAAACTGGCTGCAGCTGAGTGGCATTTTGAAACAGTAGAAAATGCTCCACTAGTTTTATATGGGATTTTAGATGATGGAGAAGTGAAGTATGCAATAAAAGTACCATTTGCACTGAGTATTTTAGCTCATGCTAATCCCACAGCAGAGGTGATTGGTTTAGATCAGTTTCCAGAGGATGAAATACCACCTTTATATATTCATTACTTGTTCAATATTATGGTGACGATTGGTATGTCGTTGGTAGGACTTTCCGGACTATACTGGCTCGGTACAAAGCTTAGATGGACATTTGTTAATTCCAGGTGGTATCGCCTGCTCATTGTATTAGGTGGACCGGCATCCGTTATAGCAATAGAAACTGGATGGTGGCTAGCAGAAGTCGGTAGGCAGCCTTGGATTTTAAGAGGCCTCATGCGCGTAGAGGATGCTGCTACGACTAGTGGGCATGTAGACAAAATGCTCATTTTATTTGCAGGTCTTTACTTCATTTTAGGTGTTGGAAGCGTAGTAGTGCTGACTCGGATGTTTAGAAAAAATCCAGTTGAGCGTGAAATTGAAGATCGAAATGTGGAAAAAGGCGGTGATATTTTATGACATTAGAAATTATTGGTGTTTTTGTATTATGGACGTTTCTATTTGGTTATTTGATAGTGGGATCTATTGACTTTGGCGCAGGCTTTTTTAACGCCTATAGTTTGCTCACTGGAAGACAACGAATACTAACAAATATTATACAACGTTATTTATCACCAGTGTGGGAAGTGACGAATGTATTTCTTGTATTTTTCTTTGTCGGCATCGTAGGTTTTTTCCCAAAGACCGCATTTTATTTTGGAACTATTTTGCTAGTGCCCGCAAGTATTGCGATAATATTGCTCGCTATTCGGGGGTCGTATTATGCTTTTGAAACATATGGCTTTAAGGGGCATAAAGGATATGCATTTATGTACGGAATGGCTGGTTTTTTCACTCCTGCAGCGTTGTCCATCGTACTAACTATTTCAGAGGGTGGCTTCGTTAATATGGTCAATGGCTCACCTTCACTTGACTATGGAGCATTATTTAAAAGTCCACTCACCTGGTCAATAGTAGTACTAAGCCTTTCCTCTGTACTCTATATTTCAGCAGTATTTTTAACCTGGTATGCCAATAAAGCAGGTGATTTAGAAGCAACAAGGTTGATGAGAAAGTATGCGCTCATTTGGGCACTTCCAACTATTATTACAGCGGGTGGAATTATGGTAGAGCTACGTTCTCATAATACAGAGCATTATGAAAATATGGTTGATATTTGGTGGGCATTTGCATTGTCGTTATTGCTCTTTATCGGTTCGGTATGGTTACTATGGGCGAAACGAAGTTACGGATTGGCATTTGGTTTATTGGCAGGTCAATTTCTAATAGCATTTTTTGCCTACGGATTTTCGCATCTTCCATACTTACTCTATCCTTACTTAACGATTTATGACAGCTTTACAAATGAAGCAATGGCTATCGCTCTCATAATCGCTTTCATAGCTGGGCTTGCTCTGTTAATCCCATCGTTGTATTTATTGTTAAGGTTGTTCTTGTTCAATAAAGATTATGTACGTGGAAACAAAAAGAATCACGCATAAGGAGGAGCAAACTATGACAGAATTTTTGATGTTTTATGCACCATTCATCGTATTAATCGGCTCCATTATCGTAGCCTTTTGGGCTGCTTCTAAAGACGGAGCAGTGAAGGAGGAATAAATGCAAGTGACCTCGATCGTACAGATTGGGGTCATTTTTTATATTATTAGTTTGATGAGCTAGTATGAGATGATTAAGATAATCCTTAAAAGATCTAAAATAGCCCATAGAAGATCGTAAATAGCCTATAAATCTAGATATCACCCATAAAAATCGGATTTAGCCCTTAAATTATTGAAATAGCCCATAACACATGGAATATAGCCCATAAATTTTTTATCAGCCTATAAAAGGTATTCCAGTTTAATAATTAACTGAATCTGTTACAATTACAGAGGTAGGGAAGGGGCAATTTAGATGAAATATGATGTACTAATATTTGATTTGGATGATACATTACTCGACTTTGGAATGACTGAACAAAATGCATTCCGTCTTTTATTTGAAGAGTATGGATTGCCGAATGGTTTAAATGATTATCTGGGGACCTATAAAGCCATTAGTAAGATTTTGTGGGATGACCTAGAGAATGGACGCACAACCTTATCAGAGTTGAAAGTCGAGCGTTTTAAACGATTATTTATAGAACTGGCGTTAGAAATAGATCCGGTAATTTTCGGACAGAAGTACATAGAAAATTTAGGAAAAGAAGTTCATATGATTGAAGGTGTGGAGGAAATGTTCGCTAGCTTAAAGGATTTCCGGATTGCACTCCTTACAAATGGATTTAAAGATGCACAGCATAATCGAGTAAATGGATCGGCATTAAAAAATCTTTTTGAAATCATTATTACTTCAGAAGAAACAGGCTTTCAAAAACCGCAAAAAGAAATTTTTGCATACGCCTTCGAAAAACTACAAATTTCTGATCCAGCTCGTGTATTAATGATTGGTGATTCACTTACATCAGATATTCAAGGTGGCAATAATTTCGGAATTGATACTTGCTGGTTTAATCCAACAAGAAAGCTAAACAAAACAGATATCCAGCCTACATTTGAAATTCATACATGGAATAAGTTAGCGGAAATTTTAAAAAAACAACCAATAACAGTAAACGCATAACATGTAAGGCAGTGAGGAACGTAGAAGAACTGAAAAATATATGATAATGCGTACAGGTCAGCAGACTTGTACGCATTCTTTTTGGTATAATGAAGCAATCATAACTAGAACGGAGATTTACATTGAATACACCAGTACAAAAAAATGATCAGTTAACAGTCTATATTGAAGATTTAACACATGACGGGGCAGGAGTGGCAAAGGTCGACGGCTACCCATTATTTATCGCAGGAGGTTTGCCGAACGAAACGGTGGAAGTCCATGTGCTCAAAACGTTAAAAAACTATGGCTTTGCCAAATTAAAGAATATCGTGGAGCCTTCACCATTTCGTGTAGAAGCACCGTGCCCAGTATTTTACGAATGCGGAGGCTGCCAGCTTCAGCATATGACATATGAAGGCCAGCTTGCATGGAAAGAAAATATGGTTCGCAATGTCATGAAACGTATAGGGAAAATAGATGCGCCAGTACTACCAGTAAAAGGTATGGACAAGCCATGGGAATACCGCAACAAATCTCAAATTCCATTCGATTTAGAAAATGGTCAAGTAATCGCCGGATTCTATCAAGCTAAATCTCATCGTATTGCAGATACGAATACATGTTTAATACAAACAGATGAAGCAGATCGCTTACTACGAGCGGTAAAAGAAAATGCATTGAAGTTAGATTTAATCCCATATAATGAAGAAACGAAAAAAGGGCAGCTTCGTCACTTAGTAGTTCGCAAGGGTCGAGCAACTGGTGAAGTGATGGTTGTTCTTATAACGAAACATGCAAAATTATCGAAGCAAGAAGAAGTTATTCAGTTTATCCGTGAAGTAGAGCCGAATGTTAAATCGATTGTTCATAATGTGAATAACCGAAACACAAATGTGATTTTTGGTAATGAAACAAATGTCATCTGGGGGAAACCAGTGATAGAGGATTTAATCGGAGACGTACGTTTTGAAATTTCCGCTCGCTCCTTCTATCAAGTAAATCCTGAACAAACAGAAGTTTTATATAAACAAGCACTGGATTATGCACAACTAACAGGTGAAGAAACCGTAATCGATGCTTACTGCGGAATCGGTACGATTTCTTTATTCTTAGCTCAAAAAGCAAAACAAGTGCTCGGGGTAGAAATCGTTCCGCAAGCAATTGAAGATGCGAAAAGAAATGCAGAGCTCAATGGATTTACAAACACTTACTTTGAAGCGGGACCTGCGGAGGAAGTAATTCCGAAATGGTATAAAGAAGGAAAGCAGGCAGATGTTCTAGTAGTCGATCCACCAAGAAAAGGCTGCGACGAAGTACTACTAGCAACGATTATCGAACAACGTCCAGAACGTGTCGTGTACGTATCTTGTAATCCAGCAACGCTTGCCCGTGATTTGAGAATTTTAGAAGATGGCGGATACAAAACGAAGGAAGTTCAACCAGTGGATATGTTCCCTCAGACCACCCATTGTGAAGCGGTCGCTTGGTTGGAGTTATCATAATTACAATTAAAAGAACGAATTTCCGATAGTGGAATTCGTTTTTTTATGATGTTCGGGTGCCACTAATTTAGAACAAGAAATTATCTGCCAAGGCCCCAAGAGAATTATAAATAGGGTAGTTTCATGTGTTTTAGGTAGTTGATTTATTTTTAGATAATAGGGTATAGATGAACGATTGGTAATAATACATTAATGCACAGAAAGGATAGTAAAATGTTGGAAAGAAAAGATGAAATAATCTTAAGAGGGCTTAAAGAAAACAATCTAAAAAGTATAGATTTAAACATACCTAAAGAAAAAATCATCGTATTTACTGGTCTTTCAGGATCAGGTAAAAGCTCAGTTGTTTTTGATACGTTAGCAACAGAAAGCAGAAGACAAATGACTTTGAACTATCCTCTCTATGTCAGAAATCAAATGCCGAGGTACGAAAGACCGCACGCCGATCTTATGCAAAATTTAAGTCCGGTCATAGTTGTAGAGCAAAGACCTATTGGAGGCAATTCCCGTTCAACAGTAGGCACCTATATGGATATAGATCCACTAATTAGACTTTTGTTTTCCAGGATAGGACAACCACCGATTGGTTCTGCTAACGATTTTTCAAGTCAAAGTTCCTTTGGTAGATGTCCGGAATGTAGTGGATTTGGGGAAGTGATTGCACCCGATGTAAATAAGTTGGTTGATTTCGATAACTCACTTCGGGAATATGCTGTTAAATTTAAACCTTTATCGCCTTCAGGTTGGCAAGGAAATTGGATGATGACCTGCGGATTATTTGATCCGGATAAACCATTAAAGGACTACTCAGAAGAAGACCTCCATCTGTTTTTGTATGGTCCCCCGGAAGGTGAAAGAGCTTATGCGCCGTTTCACACAAAAAATGGACCGCACAATGCAGAGTGGGATGGGTTATTGCCTAGATTTACGCGCGTTTATATCAATAGAGATATCTCAAAACTAAAACAAATATCCCAAGATGATGTATTAGCAGTATCAACCCATTCATTATGTCCAACATGCCAAGGGTCAGGTCTAAATCCAAAGGTTTTAGAATGCAGAATAAATGGCTTAAATATCGCAGAATATGATCAATTAGAGCTTCCGGAAATACTTGAAGAACTAAAGAAAATAAAAGAACCTATGGGAGAATCGATAGCTAAACAAGCAATCCCCTATATAAAGCAATTAGTCGACATGGGATTAGGGTATTTGAGTCTGACAAGAAAAATGGGGACCCTTTCCGGTGGTGAAGCTCAACGCGTAAAAATTGCCCGTCATTTAGGGAGCAGTTTAAATAATATTACCTACATTTTTGATGAACCAAGTGCAGGGCTCCATCCAGAAGAAGTGAATATGTTAATTCAAATGCTAAAAAGGATAAAACAGCAACATAATACCGTGATTGTAATCGAACACAATCTATCGGTAATAAAAGTAGCTGATGAAATAATAGAGATGGGTCCAGGTGCAGGTGTGAATGGAGGAGAAGTTGTCTATCAAGGGCACTTACAAGGATTAAAATACTCTCCGACTGCAAACGCCTTAAAGCATAAACTAAAAATAAACAAAACCACAAGAGATAGTAAAGATTATTTTACAATAAGAGGTGCTAAGAACAACAACTTGAAAGATGTGCATGTTGATATACCTAAAGAAGTCTTAGTCTCTGTTTGTGGGGTTTCGGGTTCAGGCAAAAGCTCCTTAATATTGGAAGCCTTCAAGGAGAGATATCCAGAGTCCATAACGGTAGATCAAGGTATTATCGGAACTTCTAACCGTTCCACCATGGCTACATACATGGGAATAATGGATGACATTCGCGCAGCATTTGCAAAAGCAACTAAACAACCTATAGGATTGTTCAGTTTTAACTCTTTAGGAGCATGTCCTGTCTGTAAAGGAAAAGGAGTTCTTACACCAGAGGTAGCATTTGCAGATCCAGTAACAATTCCATGTGAAGCATGCGGTGGAACGAGATACTCAGACGAAGCACTGTCATATCGATATCAGGATAAAAATATAATTGAGATATTGCGATTAACAATAGATGAAGCTGCTGATTATTTTACACAGCAAAAAATCCTAAAAAGAGTGAATACGCTAAAGAACGTAGGGTTAGGGTACTTGACCTTAGGACAGACGACAAGTTCTTTGAGCGGAGGAGAAATCCAACGTCTAAAACTCGCAAGCCAATTACAAAAGGAAGGTCAAATCTACCTGTTAGACGAACCATCTTTAGGATTACACGCAGAAGATAATGAGAAACTTCTGGAAGTATTTCAGAAGCTAGTAAACAGAGGCAACTCTGTCATAGTAATCGAGCACAATTTAGACTTTATAGCGGCGAGCGATTGGATAATAGAAATGGGTCCGGGAGGAGGAAAAAAAGGCGGTGGGCGAATTATTTTCGAAGGTGCACCAGAAGAAATGCTAAATGCAGAGACAGTGACTGCGAAATGGTTAAAGGATGGAGTTAGACAAGACCTCGCTTAAAGTGAGGAGTTATTATTTGAACCTTTCCTGTTTTAATCGAAGTGGATAGCAGTCTGTACACAGGTACTGTAGGTAGAAAGTATACTGGTAAAGACTCAATTTCTGAAACATTTATCTAAAAGTAACTATTTGTCAGAAACATTTACGGTAATTCAAACAATTGTTAGTGTTGTGGTTTTCATGTATGTTTCTGACAAAGGGAATAAAAGCCTTTTTATAAACCACCAACACCTTGTGTTGCCACATACACTTAGTACATTGTGAAGCGGTCGCTTGGTTGGAGTTATCATAATTACAATTAAAAGAACGACTTCCGATTTTGGTGGAATTCGTTCTTTTTTGCTTGTTAAGGTGAGTGTATCTCCCAACTACATTTTAATAATGACATATGAAATGACGTATGAATTGGCAAATGTTATTTTCTTTATTTAACAAGGTTTTAGTACTTTTATAAAATTGTATAGAAGAAAATTCAAAGTTTGTTAAGTGTCGAATTCTTTTATAGAAAACTCACTTGCAAAGGTATTAAAAATACCTATGAGACGTTCTGTCATTTCACTGGGTGTTACATCAAAGTCCTGCGCAATCCAGTCCATTATTAACCCCGCCGTACCATAGGCCATATATCGTTTTTGGGAGTGATCATCAACCGTAGATACTCCGTATTGAATATCAAATTTATTCTTCAGTAAAATAAAAATAGCTTCAGGCAATTGCTGGTGAATGTGGGGTAATGTATCTTCTAAAAGTAATAATTTGAAGTAATCACGATGATCGTATATGTAATACAACAACTCGAAGGAGTTTGTTGTCAACTCATTTACTTTCACCCGACTATCATTTTGGTATTTGGACATGCTGTAATACTGAATAGCTTCAAACATCTCATCCATTAACTCTTCAACAAGCTCATATATGTTTTGATAATATACATAATAGGTTGTTCGATTATATTGTGCATAATCAACAATGTCCTTCACCGTAACAGCATTAAATCCCTTCTTATGTACCATTTCAATAAATGCTTTTTTTAAGAAATTTTTTGTCCGCATCGCTTGGTTGGAATTGGATTTCATCATATTCCTCTCCTATTAGACAGATTTGATGAAAGTGTTGGTTTCCTCAACATTATAGCAAATATTAAGGATGGTTTACAGAAAGAGAAACCAGGTAAAATATTAATGAAGCTAAATTTATTAGCGGGGTTGCAAAAATTAGATTTGAACAATTAGGAGGAGATAGTATGAGAGGTTGGTTATTTTCAGGTACAAATAAACCACTAGAATTGATTGAAAAAGAAGATCCAAAGGCGATTGCAGGTCACGTTGTTATAGACGTGAAAGCCGCTGGTCTATGCCATTCAGACGTTGCAGCATTGCAAGATCCAGGCTGGATGCCACTTTTCCCAAATGGTCCTGTTATTATGGGACATGAGTTTGCAGGGGTTGTTATTGAAGTGGGTGAAGGTGTAGAAGGTTTTAAAGTTGGAGACCGCGTTGGGGCTAACCCAATGAATAGAGAAACAAAAGTAACTGCTGGTTATAATTATGACGGAGGATATGCTGAAAAAGTGCGTGTTCCTGCAGATCAATGTGTAGTCATTCCTGAAGGTGTTTCTTTTGTAGAAGGAGCAGCTTCAACAGATGCAGGTATCACAGCATATCGTGCTCTATTCAGTATTGGACAAGCAAAAGAAGGTACAAAGTTAGGAATCATCGGTATCGGTGGACTTGGTCAATTTGCACTGCAAATGGCACTAATTAAAGGTTGCGAAGTGTACGCTACAGATGTTTCTGAAGGTGCACGAAAACTTGCTGGAGAACTAGGAGCTCATAAGGTATTCGATACTGTTCTAGATATGAAAGAAGCAGAATGCGATGTCATTGTTGACTTTGCTGGTTTTGGACAAACAACTTCTGATGCACTGGAAGCTGTAAGACCACAAGGTACAGTTGTAATTGTTGGTATGGGTAAATTAGAATCGAATATCAATACTTATTTAATGATTACAAAAGAAATTAAGCTTTTAGGAAGTAATGGTGGGTCAGTAGAAGACTTAAAAGGTGTATATGATTGTTTTGCTACTGGAAAAATGAGTCCAAATCTTATTACAATTCCATTTGAAGAAGTGGACAAAGGTATTGAAAAATTGAAAAATCATGAAGTAAAAGGCCGATTAGTAGCTGTATTTGAATAAATAAATTTTCTTTATTAATGTTGAGGTTATGATAAAACAATCCTCTGAAATGAAAAAGCCTGTGAAATTTTGTCGTAAAATTTCACAGGTTTTTAATATTGAAGCTAGTTATGTTCCAGCCTGCATTTATTGTTAAAAATATTTGTGAAAATAAAAAAATAGCTAGATTGAATTGAAATAGGAACCCAGCTTTTTAATTAAATCCACCAACATCTTTTTTTGCCACCTACACTCCGCACATTGTTAAGCGGTTGCTTGGTTGGAGTTAGTAGTGTTACCCCAAAATAAAAACGTTCCAAACAAAATAAACATTTTCCTTTTCAGCACACCAATAGAAATAAAGTTTTTCCAAAAATGCACGAGAAAAAGCCTGCCAAGCCCGATAGTTAAACAATCGTGAAAAAAAGCGTGGGAAAAGCCCGAAAAAGCGTAATCCTTTTTAAGGAAATGGGCAAAAAGCGGGGAAATAGGAAGACTTTATTTTAAACGCCAACGGTGGAATTTGGGTTGGTGGGGGGTGTTTTTGAAAATGTGTTTTTCAACTGCACAGTATAATAAAAAAAGAACGAATTTCCTAAAGTGAAACTCGTTCTTTTTTTTTGAATGCCATAATAGAACTCTAGAAAAATATTCAAATTAAATTAAAGAAATATATTTGAAGAGATTTAGGAAATAATTATCCCTTACAGATCCTTCACAGTGTTTCCACTACGTTAATGAATGTCTTGAATGATTTTTTCTAGGAATTCACCCATTCTCTTCACGGCTGCCTCTGAAAAATCAAAACTGACCCCAGTTTCTTTATAAATTGACGCAATGGATTGATTGTTATCCGCGCTTGCACCTTTTTTAAAGGATTCGACAGCTTTCTCTGGATTGTTTCGATAATTCTCAAGTATTTGTAGAGCACCAAGCATCGAGATGGAGTATTCAATAGTATAGAAAGGAACTTGGAAATAATGAAGGGTGCCTACCCAACTCATCCCTATTGCATCCTCAAGCCCAGAAGTATCTACAGGGTTGAGACCATAACGGCTAGAAATTTCAAAGAATTTTTCATCACGCTCTTTGGCAGTGTGTTTTGGATTCGTATACATCCAATGCTGGAAGAGGTCCCCTGATAATGGACCGAATAACATTGTGAATGCGCGTTTCAGCTCTTCCCGCTGTGCACTTTTAAATTCTTCTTCTTCTGGATAAAATTGATCAAGCTTATCCAATAAGAGCAATTCCATCCCATGAGAGTATAGTTCAGCAACTTCACTTCGGTCTTGGTGTTCCTCCAAGGGACCGTGCTCCGAAAACACAAGGTACGCATTTACCGCATGACCCATTTCATGAATTAATGCGATAAGAGAGAAAAAGGATGGACTAAGGTTAGCAAAAACAAAGGTATCCTCGGAAACTGGTAAGATGGTACAGAAACCACCAGGGCTTTTCCCTTTCCGATCTCCAAGATCTAGTAACTTATGCGCTCTCATGTAATCAAAACGGTCTGCAAAATATGGGTCGGTCTTTCCTAACATCTCAGAAACACCATCCATAAGAGTAGACACCTCGGAGTATGGTGGTTTTTTCAATAGTTTAGCGGTGTTATCCCAAGGGCGATAAGTATCGACACCAAGCTTGGACTTAAAAACCTCTGCGAGTCGATTCCAAGCTGGAATAATATGTTTCTCTACATTTTCATGAAAGTCATAACAATCCTGGATGTTATACTCACGATTTTTGACAACAAACATATAATCACGATAATTTTCAAAGCCAGCATTTAAAGCAATTTGATGGCGTAGTTGAATGAGCTCATCCATAATGGCATCCATATCGGGCTTAATTTGACGATAGGCTGATATCATTGCGTGATAAGCTTTTTCTCGCACGGCTCTGTCTAGGTTATCGAGTTGGGATTCGATAAATGGAAAAGGCTTTTCCTCCCCCTCCCATTCAACTGTTAGTCCACTCATAATTTCACTATACTTAGTACAGAGTTCTTGTTCTTTTACAAGCAATGGAATGTTTTCTTCTCGAAACAGTTTAATTTTGGACTCACGAAAGCGTCGCATTAAGCCGTAATGGTTCTCATCTAATTGATTTACATAAGGAGACTTACAGCATTTCTCATTCAGTTTTGCTTCATATTTCATTAAAAGTGGTTGAACGACTTGCTGATCGTGTAGATATGTTGACTTGATGTCCGCATCCTCTGTGTTTCGGTTGAAGTCGACTTGGTGACCTGTCATCGCCTCCATAATTTTATTGATTAAATCTTTTTCATCCCTTAGCCACTTTTCTAGGTCAGAAACTGATTCAATCGGAACCTCAAGTAAACCTTGAAATTGAGCTTCGACACCTTCTACATCTTGTAAATCAATTAATTCTTTATAATAATCATGACTTATATCTTGTGTCATAGATAACTCTCCACCTCTTTTATGTTATTATAATTATCTCAATAATTATATGTCACATTTCTAATTATTAGGTCTCGATTTTTCCAAAATATCAACTATGGTTGTCTTAATGGAAGATGATAGAATTTACTTTTTAACGGGAAAAAGCTTTATAAAAAGAGTTTAAACTCATCAAACACCCCATGTGCACTCGGCACATTGAAAATAATAATATAGTGTAGTCCCTTAATTTGTTGTTGAAATGCCCTTATTTGAGGGAGTTTTCTGATTATTTGTATGGATAATTTCTCCTGATAGTGTATATTTAGGATAACTAAAATAAATAAGTACGCAGGAATGACTGTCTTATTTGAAAGGAATGTACAATGAGCAGGATTATTTTTTCGACAGAAAGTGGAGCGGATATACCGAAAGAACTGGTTGAAAAACATCAAATTCAAGTAGTACCGATGCATGTCATCATGGATGGGAAGGATTATTTGGATGGGGATCTATCTGTAGAGGAAGTTTTTGATTATCATAGTCGCACCAAAAAAATACCATCTACTACAGCAACGAATGTACATGAGTATCATGAATTGTTTACAAAGATTAGAAAAACTTTTCCTGATAGCATCATTATTCATATTGGATACACGTCAAAAGCATCTGCTTCCTTTCAAAGTGCGTTAATTGCAGCGGAAGATTTTGAAAATCTTTTCCTAATTGATGCGCTAAACGTTACAGGTGGATTAGCTGCAATCATGATGCATGCGGTAACTATGCTTAAGGAAGAACCTTCCATTAGCCATGTTGACTTAATAGGAAAAATAGAATCTGTAGTTCCTAAAACAAGACTGGCTTTCCTTCCTGGCAGTTTAGATTTTCTAAGAGCGGGTGGACGGGTAAGTAATGTTGCTTATATTGGAGGGGTATTATTAAAAATAAAGCCCTGCATTGAATTAATAGAAGGAAAGCTTGTTTCAACTAGAAAATATCGGGGGAGTATGAGCATAGTTGCAGAAAAACTCATGCGAGATTACTTAAAGCAATACGATATTAATAGAAAACAGCTGTATTTGATCTACTCTATCGGACTTGATGAAAGTATTAAGAAAAGAATGGATGAAATAGCAAAGGAAACTGGTTTCGAAAATGTAACATGGATGCAAGCAGGTGCAATGATTTCTACCCATGCTGGTCCTGGAGGTTTTGGGATTGCAGGACTAGAATATTAGAAAAAGTTTTGAAAAAACATCTTTGACATATAAAAATATTTATAAATAGTATTCGTGTAAACCCACTAGCATCACTTATGTTGCCACATATACTCCGCGCATTTTGAAGGGTCCCGAGCGTGGAGTTGGTATAAAAAAAGCAGTTGATAGAGAAGTATCCATACCATCTGCTTTTTTGTGATAACTATAATAAGGAATAGATGTTTAACTGCAAATCTTTATCCTTAAACATAGAAAACCCCCCATTTAGAAGTAGATTATCGAAAACCTACTATACCAAATGGGGGTTTTTACTATATTCGCTGATATTATTTATATCCGAAACGCATATGTTAACAAAAAACTAGATTATTTTTCGGTTGTCTCGAACCGTCTCGGCGTTTCAAACCTATTACTTTATTATTATTTTTTTATAGAAGGCATTTTAATATAACCGATGTTGCCCGGATTTTGAGAACCTACCATTAAATAGGCATGTCCATTTAAATCATCGATGGCTTGAATACCGGTTACTTCACCACCATCTGGAGCAGAAATAATTCGAGAAAGTTTCTTTGTATCAACGTTATAAGCCCAGCCAACATTATTTACATGATTGCCGGTGTCTTCAGCAATAAACAAAGTTCTCAAGTTTTCAGAGTAGACAATATTGTCCGGATTTGCAATGCTATCAAGATCAGCTTTGTTACCTTCAGCGTCTTTCGGGATGTCTTTACCTACTAAAATAGCAGACATAGTAGTAACAACATAATCACTATCAATTGCTCTACCATCACGGTCCGTTTGTCCTTCAGCTATATTCATTTCATAAATACCGCCAGCGTTAATTTTTGGTAAGCGAATATCGTCTACAGGATCATTTGAGTTTTCCTCCATGGCTTTTGCGATTGTAGACATAGCCATGTAAATTTTGTTATCTGCTTTGTTGAATGTGAGTGTTTCCATTTTATTAAATTCAGAAGTTGCTCCAAGCATAGCACCATAACGGCGGGATTCAAGGAACGCAGCCGCATTTTCCATACCTGGTTTGACTTTCAAATATTCTTCACCAGATGAAGTTTTAATATGGCTGAATCCATTGGCTTTTGCATAAGCAGCATCGTTAGTCGTTTCAAAAATATCACTAAAAGTAAGATTTTCTGCAAGTTCTTTAATTTCTTCATCGGTTGCATGTCCTAATTTAATCCACTTCATATTACCAGCACCGCCGTTTTCAGCACTAGTTTGCTCAAATTTTGCCGCATATAACGTCCCAGCTGATAAATCCTTAGCTTCGTCTGCAATATACATAAAGGACATCACATAATCGCCGTCATCCCCATAATATACCGTGCGATTATCTGGTGCGACTGTTACATTTTCAAAAGATAAGCGCCCCATACTGTGGTGTTTAACCGCTTCTGCTTTCCCATTTGGATGAACGGATACTTCTGTTGTATAGCCGTAAAGGTAAGGGTTTCCAATTGCATTTGGATTTTGATAATAGTTGCGAGCAAATTGAGTTACACTAGATTTTTCTGGATTTGCTTCATGAGCACGAGCATTCGGTTCATATTCTTCACTGCCTAAATGAGTATTCCAAGGTGATAAAATTCCAGCACAAGGTGTCCAAACTCCTCCATAAGCTGAAAAATCAATTGGCTCGATATCAGTGATTTTCATCTCACCGGTTTTCTTATCCTGTTTTACTGTATTTAAATATAACGCTCTTGGAACTGTTCCAATTTCATTATTTGGCATACTTTCAAAATGGCTGATCATGTGTAATTTGCCGCTTTTTCCATTTACACTGAGGAGTGAGTTAGCGTCTGGTGAAGTGGAAACTATAGGCTCGCCCTTTGCATTTGTAATGATATTGCCGTTGATGTCGTATGCGGCACCTAAAATTTTTCCGTTAATGACATCGCCTGGCTTAGCTAGTGGAGTGTAATCCAAATTTAACGTTTTTTCAGTACCATCATTTAATGTAACTTTTACTTTTGCTTCACTGTACATCGTTGATTTTTCCTCAGTAGTAGCAGGTACAGGCATGCTGATAAATTCAACCGATTTTACAGTATCAATTGGTTTGTTTGGTTGAGCCAACACATTGGCTGCAGAAGGAAACAGAATTGCTGCACTTAATAATGGAATGATGATTTTTTTCTTATTCATTAAATTACCTCCAATAGGGTTAATTAATTTTGTTCCACTTATGATGTTAAATTTGTGATGTTAAGGAGCTATTAAAAAATTGTAAATTTTTTAGATTATAATAAAAAGCAAACTATATTCCTATGTTTTATAAGAATAAGAAGTTAATAATTTAGGTCTTTAGACGCTATAAATCTATTTATTGAAGGTTTACAACAACTGAACTGATTGGTATATTAAGTGTTAATACCAACAAATAAAATATTGATGAGGGAAAAGGGGTTTGAAAATGGATGTAAGATACCCAATTGGAGAATTACAAGTTCCTGAAAAAGTAACATTAGAAAATATGAAAGAATGGTTAAAGGAAATCAAAACGTATACGGCGCGACTTAGAGAAACTGTTGACACTTTAAGTGATGACGAATTAAACAAAACTTATCGTGAAGGTGCCTGGACAGTTCGCCAGCTTGTTCATCATATTGCAGATTCTCAGTTGAATATGTATCAACGATTGAAGTTAGCTTTAACTGATGAGAATCCATTAGTACCAGGTTTTAATGAAGAAAAGTGGGCTATTCAACCGGATACATTGCTTCCAGTAGAAAGTTCTATTAAAATGTTAGAAGGAATAAATGAGCGAATCGTATCTTTAGGGCAGAGTTTAACGGAAGAACAATTAGATCGAGTATTTACTCATCAAACAAACGGCGAAATAAAAGTAGCGAAAAAAGTTGCAAAATTAGCTTGGCACGAAGAGCATCACTTAGCCCATATAAAAATCGCATTATCAAAATGAAATAATATATAGAAGTTTGACTCAACTAAATAGTGATGAAATATAAAAAGCAGACGGTATAGAAGTGCGATTATGCACCTCTAATTAACCGTCTGCTTTGCTTCTGTTTTTTCGAGTAGCAAACATGTTAGAAGAAAAATTAAAAAAGCTAGGTTATACTATAAAAATGACTTTATCATTTTAACCTATAGATACACCATAGTGAGAGGATTTGAAATTTAGTATGATAGATAATTTTTGGCAAGATTTACCGCGTCCATTTTTCGTACTTGCGCCAATGGAAGATGTGACGGATGTTGTGTTTCGTCAAGTCGTAAGTAAAGCCGGTAGACCGGATGTATTTTTCACAGAGTTTACAAACTCAGATAGCTATTGTCATCCGGAAGGACAGAAAAGTGTGCGTGGTCGTTTAATATTTACAGAAGACGAACAACCAATGGTGGCACATATTTGGGGGGATAATCCCGAGTATTTCCGTCAAATGAGTTTAGGTATGGCAGAGCTAGGATTTAAAGGTATTGATATTAATATGGGATGCCCTGTTCCGAATGTAGCAACCAGAGGAAAGGGAAGTGGACTGATCCTCCGTCCAGATGTTGCAGCCGAACTTATACAAGCCGCAAAAGCAGGAGGTTTGCCTGTTAGTGTGAAGACAAGACTTGGTTTTACAGAGATAGAGGAGTGGCAGGACTGGCTAACCCATATATTGAAGCAAGACATCGCAAATCTTTCCATTCATCTGCGAACACGGAAGGAAATGAGTCAAGTAGATGCCCATTGGGAGCTGATTCCGAAAATTAAAAAATTACGAGATCATATCGCACCGAATACACTATTAACCATTAACGGCGACATTCCTGACCGTCAAAAAGGTTTAGAGCTTGCTGAAAAATACGGTATTGACGGAGTTATGATTGGACGAGGTATTTTTAAAAATCCTTTTGCTTTCGAAAAAGAACCGCAAGAGCATAGTACTACGGAATACCTTGATCTTCTACGATTGCAACTGGATCTTCAAGATCAATATGCAGCAGAATTGCCACGCTCCATCACAGCACTGCATCGCTTTTTCAAAATTTATGTCAAAGGGTTCCGTGGAGCCGGTGAACTAAGGAATCAATTGATGAACACAAAGTCAACTGATGAAGTGCGTGCATTGCTCGATAGTTTTGAGTCAAAGAATGCTGATGAGACCTGGGACTAAGTGAATGATCACTTTTTGAAATGAAAAAACAGTGAGTAAGATTCAACTCACTGTTTTTTATTTTGGTATCAATCAAAAATATAACTGATAACATCTATCGCTTGATCAACAGTTTCTACGGTTACATTTGCCTTGTTTGATAGCTCTTTTAATGGGTGTATTAATGATTCAGGTCTAATGATAATCGTTGGCTTGTTCATGGCAATGGCCATGCTGGCATCCATTGCTGTATTCCATTGTTTATATTTTTCTCCGAATAGGGCTATGACGATATCGGCTTTTTGCAATAATACTTGTGTTCTGAAATTGTTTATATTTGATGCTGCATCATCTTTATAAAGGTTTGATGGCTGTTTTCCTAAAATTTCTTCGCCTATATTGTCTGAACGATCATGGTTTGTTTGCGGAGATACAAATATAAGAGGAAGATTTTTTGCTTTTGCTTTTTTTGCAACTTCTTCTCTCCAATCATCATGAATCTGACCAGCTAAATAAACAGTAAGTTCCATTTTAATTCCTCCAATATTATTTGACTTTCCTTATATTGTATCTAATATAAGGAAGTTTTCAAAGTAAGCGTCAAAAAGGACATAACATGAAATATGTTATGTCCTTGATTCTTCTTTTTCTTTTGCTTGCTTATAGGAACAGTTTTTCTAATTCTAATGGTTCAATATATTCTCCGTCTTTGTAAGCACGCATGTTACCGCCAGAGATTTCATCGATCAGAACAATTTCTTTTTCTTCACCTGTACGGCCAAATTCAAATTTTATATCATATAACTCGATACCTTTTTTCGCGAGTTCTTCTTTAACGACGTTTCCAATTTGCTGTGTTAATACTTTTAATACTTTATATTCATCCTTTGATAAGACACCGAGCATATCTAATGCATCTTCACTAATCGGCGGGTCTTCGCGTTCATCGTCTTTAATTGTTACTTCGACGAATGCATCAAGTGACTGCCCTTCTTCAGCGTATAATCCGTACCTACGTAAAAAGCTTCCTACGGCACGGTAGCGGCAAATGACTTCAAGTCCTTTACCGAAAACTTCAGCAGGTTTTACAGTCATTGTCGCCTTTTCAATGTCAGCATCCACATAATGAGTTGGTATTCCTTTTTCCTTTAATACTTCAAAAAAGTATTTAGTAAGCTTTAATCCTGAACGGCCAGCACCTTCGATAGTTAAACCTACCGAATTGGCACCTGGATCGAAAACACCGTCAACACCAGTAACATCATCTTTAAATTGAAGAAGATAATTGCCATCTTCTAATGCAAAAACATCTTTTGTTTTCCCTGTATAAACATGCTTCATGTCAAAACTCCTTTATGAATATAGCTACATTTTTGGTATCACGCTTTATAGTAATAGTAAATGAAATAAATATAGTTGTACACGTATTCAAAGAGAATTTTTTTATACAGTATCTATTTGAATGAATTTCATAATTGTCTTCCCCCAACCAAATGACCATTGCAGTACTTATTAAAAGGAAAAGTTAAATTGATCGGTAAAGAATGAAGAGAATGGGTTTCGCTATAGAATTTTTTATTGTTAATTAAGGCTATGTTAAAGGCTAGGGTTGATTTTAGGAAGGTGGTTTTGTTTGTGAAATGTTACACTTAAACTAACTCGGCAGTTTAGTTCAACAAGGAAATTTGATAAAATAAGGATTCATTTATAAAAAAATCTAAGCTATATGACTGATTAGCAACCAGTCGTGATTATTATGATTATTGAAATTGACGGTTTTTTTCAACAAGTTCTACTTACGGGTAAAAAGTGTTCAAAACAGCAACTAAAGCTAAAGTACCTCAAAGCTAAAGAATTAGCATTAGAGACAAGTAATAGTGATCTTGCAAATGTATTTTGCAGTCTTCACAATTTTGAACAAATACCTTATTCCAATCATATTAAAGTTGATTTTGTAATTGATACTGATACAGATAGGATATATTCACCCTCTTATTAAGCTAACGAGTGCTTTACTTCAAGAAGGAGTAAAGCACTTTTTCTTATTGAACTAATGATGCATTTAGTTGAAGAAACGGCATTTCAGGAAATTCAAACTTAACAATAATTCTTAGTTTGAGGATTCTTTTCATACAATTCCTAATTTTTTGAAAACTTTACGTTATTAATCTGTATATATTTTATAGGGAGGAATTGCGATGAAAAAGCTCATGTTATTGTTTTTCTCAGCTTTACTTTTAGTTGCTTGTACTGATAATTCCAACAATGATGAATTAAAAGCATATGTCTCAGATTTTGAAAACTCAGGGTTTATAAATAATTCTAATCAAATCATTGTTTTATCAGAAGAGGGAATAAGGATTAGTAGTCATGTTCAGAGGGGAAAGAGTCACAGAAAAAGCAATATTGATAAAGTTCTTGAAAAAGAAAATATTCCACTTACCCAACAATTTAATAAAGTTTATAAAGACGCCACGATTAAGACAGATGGTTCTAAATACTATGTAACTCTTGACGAAAATATTAAGTTAGAGTTTGAAAAGGTAGGATTAAGAATTATCGAGGACCCAGAAGGTGTCGAGTATTACACACAAGAATATTCTGAGGAGAATTAAAATGGAATATTCAACTAACGGGTGCTTTACTTCAAGTAGGGGTAAAGCCTTTTTACTATTGAACTAACGCGGCAGTTTAGTTTAATAACGCTCTGTATCTAAAGAAAATACTAATTACTGCTAATTCTTTCAATATATAATTTTTAGAAGACCAAATATAATAATGGTCTTTTTTTCAATTTTCCGAGAGTGTTTCTTTTTATTTTCGTTGTTATAAATGAAGGGAGTTGAGAAATTGACGGATTTTATAAGGAAGCTTCAACAGCGTCAGGAAAAGGCACTTGCCTTTGTGGTCAATACATATATGCCTTATGTAAAAGTAATAGCGAAGAAAATATTACAACACTCATGCGGAACTGGTGCGGTAGATGAATGTGTAAATGATGTATTTTTAGCAGTTTGGCAAAATAGCACTAAGTTTAATGGAGATGAACTGGAATTTAAGAAATGGATTGGTACGATTACAAAATTCAAAGCAATTGATATGTATAGGAAACAGAAAAAAAATGAAACGGTCAGTCTTGAGCATACGAAGGAACAAGAGGATAACAAAAATGGAGAGGTACTTTATTTAAGGAAAGAGCAGAAGGAATCGATTTTAATAGAATTGCAAACATTACCGGATACAGAACGCGAACTATTTTTGATGAAATTTTATTTAGATTTATCCAATGGAGAGATTGCTGCTGCGTTAGGTATTACAAAGGCAGCTGTTGAAAATCGTTTATATAGAGGAAAGAAAAAATTGGCAACATTACCTACGATAAAGGAGCGATTAGAATGAATGAATTACAAGAAATGCTTCAACTAAATATCGATGATATAGAGCCAGAGAGTGTGACACAGATTGAGAAAAAACGTCTACTTCATAACATTTTGAATAAGAAAAAACATCGATTTCTTCATTATGCAGTAGCAGTTGGTTTAATGACCTTTGGAATAGGTTCTTCAGTATTGGTGCTTTCCCCAACGATTGCAGCTCAAATTCCAATTGTTCAAAACATCGTCGATTATTTTAATGGTGACACAACACAATTTACTTATTTCAAAGACTATGCAACGGTTATAGGCTCAATGCAAACGAGTAACGGTGTATCAATCGAAATTGGGGATGCAATTTATGATGGAACAACAGTCACTATTGCGTTTGCTATTGAATCTAAAAAAGAAGATTTTGGAGAACACCCAATTTTCGGAAGTCCAATAGTAACGAACGGAAACGTTCAAGGTAGTTCAGTTACATCGATTAAAAAAGTAACAGATACAACTTATGCTGGTGTTATTACCGTAACCCCTGAGTTAACCGGAGGTTCACCACGTACAGTAAGTCTTTCATGGTCACCCGGAAGTGTTTGGAATCATGAAACGGACGAAATTGTCGAAGGCGATTGGTCATTTGAATTCAAATTAAAAAAGATTAATGTTGAAGGTATACCTGTCAACTATACAGATACAAGGAAAGATTTCATACTTAATGTGCCATCTGTAGATATAACAGGTTATACAATAAATGTTCCATTTGAGGTTGAAATGCCTTCAAAATACGAGCTGTCTAACTTACCATATAATATTGAGTTTGAAGTGAAAGATGAATTTGGAAATGAATATGAGATGCTTACAAACTTAGCGGGTAGTACAACCAAACATGCAGCAAAGGGGTCCTATACATTTGCGAATTTACAAAGTGGTTCTGATAGACTTACTATTACACCCAAGCTCATTCATGAAAATGAGGAAATATTGTTCGATTCAATTATTATTAATAACCCAGAAAAGTCAGGGAAATAAATAGATTTAATTTGAGTGAGTGTTGAATTAAACTAAGAGTTTGTGAAAAAATGTACTTAAACTAACGGGTGCTTTACTTCAAGAAGGAGTAAAGCCTTTTCTCTTATTGAACTAAAGCGGCAGGTTAGTTGAAAAAAATGAATGGTAGAATGTGTTAAATGTTATAATTAATGAAAAATATTTAAGTGAAAGATGAAGAGAGGAGATAATTATGTTTTTAGTCTTTTATTTGGTCTTGATATTAATTGTTATGTTTATTAGTGCAATTATTCTATATCCTATAATTTATTTTATTCCATTGGAAAAAAGAAAAGGAATCAATCAATTTTTCCTTGTAGTATTGATTTTATCATCCTTAACTATTCTTGTTTTAAGTCCTTTTATGATGATAGGAGGTATGAATATCTTTTTGATTTTATCTATTATGGTGGCTTCGTTTTCATTGATAGGATATCTATATTCTAAAACAAAATCTGAAAATGTAACGAATGTGGTTTAGTTGAATAACTGTTCTTCTTCCACTAACGGGTGCTTTACTTCAAGTAGGAAGTAAAGCCTTTTTTCTTATTGAATTAACGCAGCAGGTTAGTTTAAGAAGGTATTTACTGTTATTGGGACTTAATTGGTTGGTTTAACTTAACAGTTAAAATGCTTTGAATTTTTGCTAAAAGGGAGCGTGGATTTGTGAAAAAGATTTACAGTGCGGTATTACTATTGTTACTGATTGTAATCGGCACGATTTTTTATCAGCAGCATCAATTAATAGATAGCTATCGGGAGCTACTTTATGGTCAATTGTCTGTGATACAGAAGCCAACGGAACGAATCTTGGCTTTCCAAGAAACTGCAGAGCAGTATGACGAGGAGCAAAGAGACCGATTATTGGAGCCATTAGTTAATGCATTTTCAGATATCTATAATTTCACTGGCGGTGGGCTTCAAATGGAGCAACACATAAGGGAATTATATTTTGGTGAGTATAAGGACACTAAAGGTAACTACGCTGATAGTATTCATGATTATGAAGAGGCAACAACATCGGAAGAACGTGAACAAGCACATATACGTCTACAAGAGCAATACGAAGCCTATGAAGAATTTTTAAAAAAGGCTGAAACTGAGCTAGTGGAACCATTTGAGTAACGATTGCAATTTTAAATTATACGAATGGTTTTGACCTTTTTTCTTCATTTTTTCGAGTTTAAGAGCATATGTTACAAACTCTAAAAGTCTTTTTGATGTGAGTTGCTATTCAACTAACGAGTGCTTTACTTCAAGAAGGAGTAAAGCTTTTTCTTATTGAACTAAAGCGGCAGGTTAGTTGAACAAGGAGGTATTTTTAGAAGTATGGCGAAGTAGGATAAGGTAATAAATTGATGTGCATATTACTTCATTTTGGAGGGATAA
>NZ_FNHY01000017.1 GCF_900103605.1 Psychrobacillus sp. OK028
ATTAGGCATGCCGCCAGCGTTCGTCCTGAGCCAGGATCAAACTCTCCATAATAGAGAACTTAAAAAGCTCATTTTGTTTTGCTGGCATCATCATTCAATGATGTCAAAATTGTTTTGCTATCAGACTAACTAAGTTAATCTTTCAAGCTGTATGTCTTAACGTTTTGCATGTTCAGTTTTCAATGTTCATGTTGTCTCAAGAATGTTTTACCTCTTGGCGACTTCTACAATATTACTCTCTTTACTTTACAAAGTCAACACTTTTTAAAAACTTTTTTTAAATCAAAATAGAAATCGCTACAACGGAGATTACTCCGGGTATACCTAGTACTGCTGCAACGGCTCCCGTGAACAAATTCACTGGTATTGCATACCCTACTGAACCCAACAATAAATGCACTCCGTACAACAAGAGAACAGAAAAACCTAAACGAAATAACAAAATAGAAATACCTTCAAAAAACTTTGGAAATGAATTACGGAATAATAATAAAGATAACAGCACTAGCGAACATATAATGATTACAAACTTCATGAGTTACACCCTCCATAAAATCATATCTATCATTATATGTAGCTAGTACATTAATTATTCTATTTGAGAACGATATTTCGAAGCCTTGCTTCTTTATATAAATAGAAGTGGATACTTTCAGCCATCTTCCTTTTTGCGACTGCATCTAAATCGTAGTCATTTAAATAATCTTCTATTAACTGAGCTTGTTGCCACTCCTCTTTTGTTTCTTTCATGAGTGTTACAAATTGCTCATCAAATTCTTTTTTTAGTTTTCCTTTTTTAGAAAACATCACACTAACCCATCCCCCTACAACTCTCGTCGACCTTCTAGAGCTTTAGATAGTGTAACTTCATCTGCATACTCTAAATCTCCGCCTACAGGTAATCCATGAGCAATTCTTGTTGTTTTAATACCAGACGGTTTGACAAGGCGTGAAATATACATCGCCGTTGCTTCTCCTTCTATTGTTGGATTAGTAGCTAGTATCAGTTCTTCTATTTCTGTATCTTGTAGCCTTTTCAAAAGTGAGGGTACATTGATATCTTCCGGACCAATTCCATCCATTGGTGAAATTGCACCATGAAGTACGTGGTAACGCCCATTGTAATCTCTCATTTTTTCCAACGCAATTACATCCTTTGTGTCTTGAACAACACAAATCAAAGATGCATCTCTTTGTTGATCCTGACATATATGGCAAGGATCAATATCAGTTATATGCCCGCATACAGAACAAAAACTTAAGTTTCGCTTAGCATCTACTAAAGCTTTTGCAAAATCTAAAACAGTATCTTCTTTCATGGTTAAGACAAAAAAAGCCAGACGGGCCGCTGTTTTCGGCCCTATTCCTGGCAATTTCATAAAACTATCAATTAGTTTTGATATCGGTTCAGGATAATGCATCAATTATTCCTCCTAGAACATACCAGGAAGGTTCAATCCTTTCGTGAATTGACCCATTGTGGAGTTCGCTGTTTCTTCTGCTTTTTGCATTGCTTCGTTAGTAGCAATTACAATCAAATCTTGAAGCATTTCAATATCATCTGGATCTACTACTGCTGGATCTAGTTCTACTTCTAGCACTTCTTTTTGTCCAGAAACTACAACTTTCACCATACCTCCACCAGCCACTGCTTCAAATCGTTGAGTAGCTAACTCTTCTTGAGCCTCTGCCATCTTCTTTTGCATTTTTTGCATTTGTTTCATCATACCTTGCATATTACCCATTCCACGCATAATTATTTTCCTCCTTAGTCATCTTGTACTACAACAAATTCTTTTCCAAATAATTTCTCAGCTTCCACTACAAGTGGATCCTCTGATACTTGTTCCATCGTTTGTAGTAGTTGCATTGTTTCAGTTGGTTCAGAAGAATTTTCTCCCTCACCTTCCTGATTGTTTTGTTTCAAACCGTTTTGTCTAATAAAATCTTCTCGGATTTTCAACCAATTTTCCTCTGGTACATATAAAACTTCATACATCGTCCCTGTCAGGTTAGCGATTAATTGAGGGAACGAAGTGGAAAATGTTTTGTTCTCCATAGCCATTTGGCAATGAATATCATACTTGAATTTTAACACAAATGCATTAGAAGATGCCGCTACTGGCTCTGCATCATTTAGTAATGCCGCATGTGACTTTTGTAATTGCTGTAAAATATTCGCCCACTGAGATTTAATCGTTTGAATATCCGTTTTCGTTGCTGTTTTCAATATTTCTGCTATTCTCCCACTTGAAACTTTTACGCCACCCGACTTTTGCCTTTGCCGCTTCGGCTGCTCTTGTGTTCCGTTGTTTGCCTGCGGGATCATTCCTTGACTTAACTGCTGTTGCAACTGCTGTAACTGAGTTTCTAGTACCCTAACCTTTGTTTCTAATTCGGAGTTGCTCTCACTTGAGAGTGTTCCTTCTACGGGCACATGTGCTAGCCGAATTATTGCTGTTTCCAAATACACTTTCGCATGATTAGAGAAACGCATTTCTTGTTGTGTATTCGTCAAAATGGAAATACCCTTATATAAGGTATCCACTTGAAACTTTGAAGCAAGCTCTAAAAACTTAGAGTCTCCTGTTGCTATTTCTAGTAAATCCGTTTGTTCTGGAGCAACAAGCAAAACAAGTAAATCTCTATAGAAAGTTATAAAATCCTCTGTTAATCGTACTGGATCCTTACCATCTTCTATTAACTTCTCTACGGAGGCTAGTGCCTTTGCTATATCCTTGTCTATCAATGCATCTGCTAATTGGAAAAAGACATCCTGTCCAATAGAACCAGTTACAAGTAATGCATCTTCTATCGTCATTTTTTCTGCGCTAAACGATACAACTTGGTCCAGCATACTGAGCGCATCACGCATACCACCAGCAGCAGCTTGTGCAATAATTTTTAGTACATTCTCATCGTATTCAATTTTAGCATCCGTTAATACCTCAACCATTCGCATCACGATATCACTAGATGTAATTCGTTTAAAATCGAAACGCTGACATCTAGAGATAATAGTTAATGGAATTTTATGTGGCTCAGTTGTTGCCAATATGAACACGGCATGTGCAGGTGGCTCTTCTAATGTTTTAAGTAACGCGTTGAATGCACTCGTAGAAAGCATATGCACTTCATCGATAATATACACTTTGTATTTAGCATTAGAAGGTGCAAACCGAACTTTTTCAATAATATCACGCATTTCTTCCACTCGAGAGTTAGAGGCTGCGTCAAATTCAATCACATCTGTATTCGAGCCTTCTGTTATACTTTTACACGTTTCACAAGTATTGCAAGGTTCTTTTGCAGGACCATTTTCACAGTTCAAAGCCTTCGCAAATATTTTTGCTGCACTTGTTTTACCGGTTCCACGTGGTCCTGAAAATAAATACGCATGTGTTGTTTTGTTATAAAGGAGGGCATTTTGAAGGGTTTGCTTAATATGAGTTTGACCGGACATTTCCGCAAACGATTGTGGCCGATAAGCACGGTAAAAAGCTTGATACGACAATAATTTCCCTCCTTCTCATTTCTAGTTATTCATGATTTCTATTATATCATAAAGCCAACTAGACTTCGCTTATTTATGTATAGTAAATCTTTTTTTCAAACAAAAAACCCATTTGTCAATTTGACAAATGAGTTGAAGTTTAATATTAAAGCCGTGCACCTTCCTTCGATTGAAACACATAAGCGGCACCTTTGTCGTTAACTCGGTTTAGGCTACCCCGCGGCACATGAGAAAACACCACTTAATGCTGCTTCCTTCCGGACCTGACATGGTTCATGGGTACCCATTGCGCAGGACCCAAACGTCAACATCACGTGCAAATACCAGACCCTACATGTATTCAACCTCAGAGAAGGAGTTCAGTCTCGCTAGAGCGGATTGCGAGTTACAAGACACCGCTACCTTCCCACCTAGCACGGCATTTACAAGTATACTTTTTTTATAGACAAAAATCAATGAAAACGAATAGATATTTTTTTTGAAAGTTGTCGGTAATATATGTTGACTTTATTTTTTATCCATGATAAATTAATTCTTGTACTTCGGAGGAATACCCAAGTCTGGCTGAAGGGATCGGTCTTGAAAACCGACAGGCGGGTCATACCGCGCGGGGGTTCGAATCCCTCTTCCTCCTCCATTTTAAATACACACACGCATAAATTTGAGATTGAATTCGTTACAAATGTAACGAATTTTTCTTACAGCATCGTGTTCAGAATATTGAGAAGGTGGCGAATTATGCTACCTTCTTTTTTTATTTTTAAAAAAGAAATCCTCCTGCTAAGCACAGGAGGATTTCTTTATTTACGAATAATAGCTGTTTTTTCCATAAAATGCCCGATACGTTCTAAGATTGCTTCCACATCGTCTGGATTCTCTAAAATATCATAATCATTAATATTCAAACGCAGTACTGGACAACCATTAAATGCATCAATCCATTTTTCATAGCGCCCATGCATTTCTTCCCAATAAGAGATAGGTGTTTGCTGCTCCATTGGACGACCTCTATCATGAATTCGATCAATAATGTCATCCATTGAGCCTTCCAAATAAATCAGTAAGTTCGGATGTGGGAAATATGGTGTCATTACCATTGCTTCAAATAAACTCGTATACGTTTCATGATCTACTGGATCCATCGTACCTTTTTCTTTATGCATTTGTGCAAATATTCCAGTATCCTCGTAAATAGACCGGTCTTGGATAAATCCGCCACCATACTCAAACATTCTTTTTTGCTCTTTAAAACGCTCCGCTAAAAAGTAAATTTGTAAATGGAAGCTCCATTTATTAAAATCCTCATAGAAACGATCTAAATAAGGGTTTGTATCCACTTTTTCAAAAGACGTTTTAAAATGTAACGCTTCTGCTAATGCTTTAGTCATTGTTGATTTACCAACTCCAACAGTTCCTGCAATTGTAATAACTGCATTAGAAGGTATGCCATACTTTTCTCTTAAACTCATTGTTTAATAACTCCTTTTATGTAGTGTTGCATCTACTTTTTCTAAAATTACTTGTAGGTCTTGTCCATTTTGAACAAAATCTATCTCATCTCCATTAAATCGAAGAACAGGTACTTCAGGATGCTTTTTCTCGAAGTTATCTATAAACATGCGATAATCCGCTGAAAGCTGCTGTAAGTAGTCAGAGCTAATCTTTTTTTCGAAATCCCTTCCACGCATATCAATTCGCCCGACAAGTACATCTATACTTGCATCAAGATATATGACCATATTAGGAACGGGCATATCTTTTGTTAAAATTTGATAGATCGATTCATACTTTTCATATTCTACTTCACTCAACGTACGTTTTGCGAAAATGAGATTTTTGAAAATATGATAATCTGCCACAACTGGACTTTCTTTCGATAAATATTTTTTCTCTATATCACTTAGTTGTTTGTACCGATTACACAGAAAAAACATCTCCGTCTGAAAACTCCACTCAGCAATATCCTCGTAAAACTTATTTAAAAAAGGATTTTCATCCACAATCTCTTTTAATAATTCAAATTGGTATTTGGTAGCAATAGCTTTGGCTAAGGAAGTTTTTCCAACCCCTATTGGTCCTTCTACCGTTATAAATGGAATGGACATAAGTTTAACCTCACTCTAAGATTCAAAGTCGTACCTTCTATTTTAACATATGCTGAAAATGAAAAATAGAGCAAATCCACCTTTCCAAGGAAAGGCTAATTTGCTCTATTTTTTCTTCACTTGGAACATTTCATGAAGTAAGTACCAATTTTGCGGGAAATCAAAACCACTATGCCAATAGGCAATTCCTAGGAGTCCTAGTTCTTTCAAGAGTTTAAACTTAGCTTGAATAGATCGTGCATCTTCAAACCACACCTCGTGTTCTATACCATCCTGCCAATAGTGAAAGAAAGGGGCCTGCGCATTTGTATCGTATTCAATTGCTGCATTTCGGTCCTTAGCTAGTTGAATGGCCTGCTGTGGGCTTAATGCTTTAGCATTTGGATTTCCTACTTTATAAGGCAAAGTCCAATCATATCCATACAAATTCTGTCCCATCATAATTTTCCTTGGAAGTATTTCTGTTTTTGCATATTCTAATACTTTGCGAACAGGTCCAATTGGTGAAACTGCCATTGGTGGTCCCCCACTATATCCCCACTCATAAGTCATTATGACAACAAAATCAGCCACTTCACCTAATGCCTTATAATCAAAAGCTTCATACCATTTTCCTGGTTGGTCAGCACTTGTTTTAGGAGCAAGTGTTACGGATATAATATACCCTTTTGCAAATTCTTTGAATTGCTTTATAAAATTCACGTAATTTTCTCTGTCACCAGGTTCCATATACTCAAAATCTATATGAATATGAGTAGTTCCTCTTTTTTTTGCCTCTGCAACCGATTGTTCAAATAAGTTCATCTTTACTTTTTCATCCGTAAAAACAGTATGAGCTAGGGAACTATTAAATGCATAATCTTCAATATTTGCTATTACAATAACTGTTTCTACTTGGTGCTCTTTTGCGATTTCACTTAAGGTACCCCAATTCATCTCCGTTAATGATCCGTCTCGCAGCACTTCATACGTAAATGGCATCATGTAAGTTAAGTTTGTGGCCACCTTTTCTACTTGTTCTAGTACACTTTCCGAGGGTATTTCTGTATACCATTCCACATACAAATTTGTTTCAATGGTGGGTCTGTTTGGATTTGGGTTCGATGGCAGTACAAGTGCCTGCCCAATTACTAATACATCAGGGTCTGGAATTTCGTTTATAGTGACTATACTTTCTACTGTTGTTCCGAACCGTTTGGCGATTGCATATAAACTATCTCCCTGTTTTACTATATGGATCAATGCATCACTCCTTCATCATAGAGTATGCAAGTTGTCAAAAAAACATGCTACACTATGCAAAAGGAGTCGAATTAGATGGATGAATATTATATGAATTTAGCCATAGAAGAAGCAAAAAAAGCAGGTGCTATTGGTGAAGTTCCAATAGGTGCAGTAATTGTACATAATGGTCAAGTTATAGCAAAGGGCTACAACTTAAGAGAAACGACCAAAAACGCAACTACCCATGCAGAGTTACTCGCAATACAAGAGGCATGTACCACATTAAATAATTGGCGATTAGAGGATACCACACTCTATGTTACTCTAGAGCCTTGTCCAATGTGTGCAGGAGCCATTTTACAATCTCGTATTCCTCGAGTAGTATACGGAGCAAGAGATGCCAAAGCAGGCTGTGTCGATTCACTTTACCGACTATTAAATGATGATCGATTTAATCATTGCTGTGAAGTAGAAGAAGGGGTTTTAGCGCAAGAATGCGGTAATATGCTTACGCAGTTTTTTCGTAATCTTAGGGAACAAAAGAAGAACCAGAAACGCCTTTTATAGCGAATCTGGTTCTTCTTTTCATTATTTAATTACCGTTTTTCCACCCATATAAGGAACAAGAACTTCTGGAACTACTACTGTTCCATCCGCTTGTTGGTAATTTTCTAAAATAGCTGCCACCGTACGTCCGAGTGCCAATCCACTGCCGTTTAAAGTATGAACGTACTCTGGTTTCCCTCCAGCTTCACGGCGGAAGCGAATCCCTGCACGTCTAGCTTGGAAATCTTCAAAGTTACTGCAAGAAGAAATTTCTTTATATTCACCGTAGCTTGGTAACCAAACCTCTAAATCGTATTTTTTCGCAGCTGTAAAGCCTAAATCTGCTGTACACATATGAAGTTTACGGTATGGGAGACCTAACAGTTGTAATACTTTTTCTGCATGCCCAGTTAAAAGTTCTAACTGCTCATAAGAATCTTCTGGCTTAACAAAACGAACTAACTCGACTTTATTAAATTGATGTTGACGTATTAATCCACGTGTATCGCGACCAGCAGATCCGGCTTCAGAACGGAAGCAAGCACTATAAGCAGTAAATGCCTGTGGTAGCTCTGCTCCATCCAAAATTTCATCTCTATAAAAATTAGTTACAGGTACTTCTGCTGTTGGTATTAAGAAGTAATCTTCTTCTCCAATTAAGAACGCATCCTCTTCGAATTTTGGAAGCTGTCCTGTCCCTGTCAAACTTGCACGATTTGCCAAGTATGGTGGAAGCATTTCTTCATAGCCATGTTCTTCTGCATGTAAATCCATCATGAAGTTTAACAATCCACGTTCTAATCTAGCTCCTAAACCACGGTAAAATGCAAAACGACTTCCTGTCACTTTTGCAGCGCGTTCAAAATCTACTAATTTTAAATCAGTCGCAATATCCCAATGTGCTTTCGTTTCAAAATCAAATGAAGGAACCTCTCCCCATTTTAGGACTTCTACGTTATCATCCTCCGAATCACCAATTGGTACACTATCATGGGGAACATTAGGGATACGCATCATCATATAGTCAAACTTTTCTTCGACATCACGTAACTCATCATCTAATGCTTTTATTTCATCTCCTACTTCACGCATACGTGCAATAAGATCATCTGCATTTTCTTTATTTCGTTTCATCAAAGAGATCTTTTGAGAAAACTCATTTCTTTCAGCCTTTAACACTTCCGTTTTCGCAATCAATTCACGACGCTTTTGGTCTAAAGGCTGGAATTGATCAAACTCCGAAATGTCTTCTCCACGCTTAGCAAGTTTTGCTTTTACTGTTTCATAATTATCTCGTACAAATTTTACATCTAACATTTATAATTCCTCCTTGTTTTAATAAAATTCACCCTGACATATCTCCTATGTAAGGCTTAAAAAACGACAAAAAAGCCCCCGTCCCATGAAAAAAGGGACGAGAGCATACCCGCGTTGCCACCCTGATTGATCCAGCCATAGACAGAATCCACTTACTTGTACTGTAACGGCTTTTCAACCGGCACGACTTACTAATCATTCAGCCGCACAACTCAAAGGACGGATTCACAAGTGTTTATATCAGCTCACACCACCCGCTGACTCTCTAGAAAAAACGTGCTTGTTACTGCTTCCTATCATCGTTTTTTGATTCATGAAATTACTCATACTTTACTATAGGTAAACCTTATTTGCAAGACTTTCCTTCACCATCTCTATAAAATATGACATAATCCGGTGATCTTCTGTTAACTCGGGATGAAAAGAGCATCCTAGCAAATGACCTTGTCTCGCCATCACGATTCTATCTTCATAAGTAGCCAGTATTTCAACATTTTCTCCTACTCTTACGATATGCGGAGCTCGGACAAATACCCCAGGGAAATCCAATGCGACTCCTTTAATGTGTAAATCAGTTTCAAAGCTATCCACCTGTCTCCCAAAAGAGTTACGTTCTACTGTAGCATCTAGAACACCTATATGTGAATAATCATACCCAACTAATTCTTTAGCAAGTAGGATTAAGCCTGCACAAGTTCCAAACATCGGTTTACCATCTGCTGCAAATTGTCTTAATGGTCCTAGCATTTCGAATCGATCAATCAGCTTTCGCATGGCTGTGCTTTCTCCTCCAGGAAGTATTAACCCATCTACTAACGCTAAGTCATCCACACCTTTTACTGTTTTGGCTTTTGCTCCGCTCGCCTCAATTGAGTGAATATGCTCTCTAACTGCACCTTGGAGTGCTAAAACACCTATTTTCACCATATTACCACCCTCTATCTTGCATACGATCTTCCGCAGATAAATGAGAAATTTCAATTCCCTTCATCGGGATTCCTAAATCTTTTGAAATCTCTACAAGTAATTTATAATCTCGGAAATGGGTTGTTGCTTCAACAATAGCTTTCGCAAATTTCTCTGGATTTTCTGACTTGAAAATCCCTGAACCTACAAATACACCATCTGCTCCAAGCTCCATCATTAAAGCAGCATCCGCTGGAGTTGCTACTCCACCTGCTGCGAAGTTCACAACCGGTAATTTACCAGCATGCTTAATTTGTAATAAAACATCGTATGGTGCACCTAAAATTTTTGCTTCTGTCATCAGTTCATCTTCACTCATATGTACAATTTTACGAACCTGTGCATTTACCTTACGTAAATGACGCACTGCTTCTACAATATTACCTGTTCCAGGTTCTCCTTTGGTTCGAAGCATCGAAGCTCCTTCACCAATTCTACGAGCTGCCTCCCCAAGATCCTTACATCCACATACAAAGGGTACTGTAAATTCACTTTTACGTAGATGATATTCTTCATCTGCTGGAGTCAGCACTTCTGATTCATCGATATAGTCAACACCCATCGCTTCCAAAATACGTGCTTCTGTAATATGTCCAATACGTGCTTTAGCCATTACTGGGATTGTTACAGCTCCCATTACCTCTTCCATAATGTATGGGTCTGCCATACGAGCTACCCCACCTGCTGCACGAATATCCGATGGTACCCGTTCTAATGCCATAACTGCCACAGCACCTGCGTCCTGAGCAATTCTTGCTTGTTCAGCATTAATAACGTCCATAATGACTCCACCCTTTTGCATTTCAGCCATTCCTCTTTTTACTCGATCTGTTCCTGTTAAATTAATTGTCATAATTATTTTCCCTCCATTATCTTTATAACTTTAGTATAATAAAATATGACCCTATGAAAAGTATCAGAAATAAACTAAATGTAGTGGTCAGATTGGGGTAATAATGGACTTTTTAATGTTTCAACTTATACCAGAATCAAAGACTCCACTTTATGAACAGCTATATCGTGCTATAAAAGAAGCTATTATAAACGGAACAATTAAAGAGGGTATTAAACTTCCCTCTAAAAGAAAACTAGCAGATTATTTAGCTGTCAGTCAAACGACGATAGAATTTGCCTATAGTCAATTAGTTGCTGAGGGGTTTATATCATCTGAGCCTAGGCGAGGCTATTTTGTTCAAAATTTAGAAGAATTAGCTATCATTGAACAGGACATTCCTTCCATAATGCAAGAAGCAGTTGATATACCTTCCTTTTCTATTGATTTTTCTCCCGGGAAAATTGATACAGATTTTTTTCCTTTTGCAACTTGGAGAAAATATGCGAAGGACATAGTAAACGATGAAAACAAAGATTTACTACAGCTAGGACATCCTCAAGGAGACTATGTGCTGAGACAGCAGATCTCATCTTATTTATTCCAATCGAGGGGTGTTAGAAGTACACCTGAACAAATAATTTTAGGCTCCGGTACTGAACAAATTATGCCACTCATCATTCACTTACTTGGAGAAAAAGCAATATATGCATTTGAAAACCCTGGATATCCTCTTACGCATCAGTTATTTTTTAAAGATAGTAGGAAGTCAGTACCTATTCCAGTAGATGACGATGGAGTAATAGTCTCTAAACTAGAACAATCTTACGCAAATGTGATGTATGTAACTCCCTCTCATCAATTTCCGACAGGAGCAGTACTGTCCGCAACTAGACGGAGCCAGTTACTTTCGTGGGCATACCAGCAGGACAATCGATACATTATTGAGGATGATTACGATAGCGAGTTCAGATACACTGGAAAGCCTATACCTTCCCTCCAAGGAATTGATCAAAATGAACGGGTTATCTATTTAAGTACATTTTCAAAGTCACTAATGCCCTCTTTACGAATGGCCTATGCAGTCTTACCAAAATCACTAATCCTACAATATAAACAAAGATTTTCCTATTATTCTGCTACCGTCCCACGAATGGATCAGCATATATTAGCAAATTTTATGGAAGAGGGACACTTCGCAAAACATTTAAATAAAATGAGGAAAATATATAAACGAAAACTAGAAATTATTACAAAAACTATAATGCAATACGAACCTACTGTCACAATCTCAGGAGAACAGGCAGGAATGCATCTTTTGTTAACTATTCATACAACTAAAACAGAACAAGAACTAGTGAATCTTGCGAAGCAGTCGGACATTCGGATATATGGACTTCAGGAATATGTTTCGTCAAAATTAGAGGACGACTCGTTTCCAAAGCTTGTGTTAGGATTTGGAGGACTACCACTAGAAGAGGTTTCTTCTTCCATTCATCAATTGATACATGCCCTAGAAATAACAAAAGCACCGTAACTCTAAAGAGCTACAGTGCTTTTGTTTTTTTAAAATAATCCACCTATAAAGTCTGTTGTACTATTCCAAAGGTTTCCAAAAAACTTGCCGATACCTTGGAACATTAAACTAATCCAGCTAGCACGTTCAACAGCTTCGATAGTTACTACGTCCGTTTCTGCTGCTTGATCAGTAATATAACCATAATCAGTTCCTTCTGATTTTTCCAAGTGAACTTTACCTACAACTGTATCTTTCTTTATTTCTGCTTCAAGCGTTTCTTTGCTTGGTGTAAATACAGGCTTGTACAATTCTTTTTCATTTGTCCTAATAACCATAGAAATAGGATCTTTCACAGCTATTGCCACTGTATCCTCTTTCCCTTTTTCCACTTTTAAAGTCTTATGTTCTGGAATTTTATATCCTGCTGGAACAATCTCTTCTTTAGAAAATTGGGAGAACCCGTAATCTAATAAGGCTCTTGTTGCATCAAAGCGAGCTTTATACGAACCTTTTCCATCAGCACCAACTGCTTTCATAACGACAGAAATAACACGCATTCCATTCTTTTCAGCTGTTGCGGTAAAGGAATGGCCAGCAAATTCGGTTGTTCCAGTTTTTAATCCATCTACGCCTTCATATTCATATACTAAACCTGGCAACATCCAATTCCAGTTACTCATCTCAATTGCATCAGAAGTTCCTGCACGGAATGTTTTCTTAGGAATTTTTGTTGTTTCTAAAACTTCAGGGTAATCTTTCATTAAATTATAAGCAAGAATTGCTACGGACTTAGCTGGCATAATATTTTCATCGGCAGCGTTAGTGCTTGCCGGATGCATTCCTTGCAGATCTCCGTTGTTTAAACCTGATGAATTGACAAATTTATATCCTTCTAGTCCCATTTCAGCTGCTTTTTCATTCATCAGCTTAATAAAATTATCTTCTGTTCCTGCAATTGTTTCAGCAATTGCTATAGTCGCAGCATTTGCTGAATATATAGCCATCGCTTCATAAAGCTCTTTAATCGAATAGCTACCATCTTCACGAAGTGGAACATTACTTAAACGACGATCTTGAGAGATTTTGTATGTATATTCATTAACATTATATTGTTGATCCCATGTCACTTTTCCTTCTTCTATTGCTTCAAATAACAAGTATTCGGTCATCATTTTGGTCATACTCGCTATACCTAGTGATGCTTCTGAATTCTTTTCGTATAGAATTTTCCCTGTATCTGCATCGATTAAAATTGCTGCATCTACATTTAAATTCAAACTTTCCTCTGCTTTTGCAGCAGCAGGCATAGTACTAACTACTGACACAAGAAACATCGGAAGTACTAACCACTTTATCATAGATGTCATCCAAACTTTCTTCACTTTCGTACCTCCACTTTTTATTTTATCAATGCCCATTCTATCACACTTTAGCACGGTAAGGACACTTGTAGACAAAAAAGCACCCATTCGACCTAGTTAAAGACGACGAATGAGTGCAAAAGTTTCTATATTCCTTAATTACTTAAGATAGGGAGTAGTTTGGAGCCTCTTTTGTGATCTGAACATCATGTGGATGACTCTCACGTAAGCCTGCACCAGTCATACGAATAAATTGTGCATTTTCTCGTAAGTCTTCAAGTGTTCCTGTTCCACAATAACCCATTCCAGCACGAACTCCACCTAGTAATTGGTGAATAGTATCAGAAAGTGGTCCTTTATAAGGAAGACGACCTTCAATACCTTCTGGAACTAATTTTTTTGCATCCTCTTGGAAATAACGGTCTTTTGAACCTTTTTCCATAGCTGCAATAGATCCCATTCCACGGTAAGTTTTAAAACGTCTACCTTGGAAAATTTCTGTCTCACCAGGACTTTCAGTCGTACCAGCAAGTAAGCTACCTAACATAACAACATGTCCACCAGCTGCCAATGCTTTTACAATATCACCTGAATACTTTATCCCGCCATCAGCGATGATCGTTTTGCCAGCCTTACGAGCTTCCGAAGCACAATCATATATAGCTGTAATTTGAGGAACCCCAACACCTGCTACAACACGAGTTGTACAAATAGAGCCGGGTCCAATTCCAACTTTGACAACATCAGCACCTGCTTCAAACAAAGCCTTTGTTGCTTCACCAGTGGCAACATTACCAGCAACGATATCTAATTCTGGATATTCGCTACGTATTTCTTTTACTACATCCATAACACCTTGAGAATGGCCATGTGCCGTATCAATAACAATGACATCTACTTGGGCTTCAACAAGTTTTTGTACTCTTATCATTGTATCTTTCGTAACGCCCACTGCCGCACCAACTAACAAACGTCCATGATGATCTTTTGCAGCATTCGGGAATTCAATTACTTTTTCAATATCTTTAATCGTGATTAAACCTTTTAACATTCCATTTTCATCAACGATCGGTAATTTTTCAATTTTGTATTGTTGAAGAATTTTCTCAGCATCTTCAAGCGTTGTTCCAACGGAAGCTGTTATCAATTGTTCTTTTGTCATTACATCATCAATTTTTAAAGAGTAATCTTGAATAAAGCGTAAATCACGGTTTGTGATAATGCCGACTAATTGTAAATCTTCTTCGTTATTTACAATAGGGACACCGGAAATTCTATATTTCCCCATTAAATGCTCAGCATCATATACTTGATGTTCTGGAGTTAAAAAGAAAGGATCGGTAATTACACCGTTTTCAGAACGTTTAACGGTTTGAACTTGTTCCGCTTGTTCTTCAATACTCATATTTTTATGGATAATACCAAGACCACCTTGGCGTGCCATAGCTATTGCCATCTTAGCTTCTGTCACAGTATCCATACCAGCACTAATCACTGGAATATTTAGTTTTATTTTAGAAGTTAGTTGCACCGATAAGTTGATATCCTTTGGCAGTACTTCCGATTGAGCTGGAACTAATAAAACATCATCAAATGTTAAGCCTTCTTTTTGAAATTTAGATTCCCACATTTCGCTGAATTCCTCCTCTTAAATGAATATTATTACAAGGTTATCAGCGCTTCTTGCAAGTGTCAAGAAACCAGGAATAATATATTAATTCGGACTTTTCTTGCTTTTAGTCTCAGTTTAAAATTATGTTTAAGTTATATTGGTTAAAGTTATATTAATTGATTCAATTAAAAAGAATAACGCTACTGATATCCCGCTTCTGGTTGTGGAACAAAGTCAAAGGGCGCCACATCTCAAAGGGAAGTGAATCAAGAAAGTAATTAGATTTGGCAACTCCTATTGCTTAGTTGTTGAGATTAGTTAAAGTCTCAATAGGGATAACAGTTGGAGTTACTATTAAATACTTTTGAAAAAATACTAGAAAAATAGTAAGTGTCCTATAGATCACTTATTTGGTTTTAAACAAAATATAAAAGAAGTAGCGACAGAGTCCCTCTTCTTCTTGAACACAATCTACTAGAGAAAGAATGATATTACTTGATAGTTTAGATAGCCCATACAATGATCCAGATAGCCCTGAAATCTATTAAAATAGCCCATAAGCGGCTGCAATTTAACCATAAATTGCTGTTAAAGCCCATAAATGAAGCAATATAGCCCATAAAATTGTAGATATAGCCCATAACTTAGCTGCACTCGTTTAACTCTTCCTTACTTCCTCTAACTCTTTGCACCTCTACTTTCTCGCATAGTTGGAAATATACATCGTATGATAGCCCATAATAATGTCTGAAAGAATCAAATATTGCATCCGTAAAAGTGGAAAAATACCCCGTTTCGAGAGTAAATCTAACACAAGCGATAGTAATCGTCACAGCTCCGAGAGTATGTTTCCACGAGCGAGAGTATCCATCCTGGTTCCGAGAGTAAATCCAACACGGGCGAGAGTAACTATAGAGCGAAAGTAAAAAACGACGTTCACTTGGGAGCGAGGATCAGAAAGAATTAAATTTTGCATCCGTAAAAATTGGTTATGATAAAGACAAAAAAGCCGCTACCGATAAACTCGGTAACGACTTCTTCTTTGGTGCCCAGCGACGTCCTACTCTCACAGGGGGAGACCCCCAACTACCATCGGCGCTGAAGAGCTTAACTTCCGTGTTCGGTATGGGAACGGGTGTGACCTCTTCGCCATCATCACTAGACTCTTC
>NZ_FNHY01000014.1 GCF_900103605.1 Psychrobacillus sp. OK028
CCAGGATCAAACTCTCCATAATAGAGAACTTAAAAAGCTCATTTTGTTTTGCTGGCATCATCATTAAATGATGTCCAAATTGTTTTGCTATCAGATTAATCAAGTTAATCCTTCAAGCTATATTTCTTAACGTTTTGCATGTTCAGTTTTCAATGTTCAATTCGTTATGTCGTTTTGGCGACTTTAATATCATAACAAATCCTGATATCGTTGTCAACAACTTTTTTTATTTGTTTTTTGTGTAAGTCACTAATGAAAATGACAACTTGATAACTATACCACCTGTAAATTGTTATGGCAAGTGCTTTTCTCAACTTTTTCTAAAAAAAATAGAACGAACACTACACATACAATATATAGTAGGAATATAAAAAGCGAGCTACTACAAATAGTAATAACTCGCCATCTATATTTGTCTATCTTAATCTTTATGACGCATTGTTGGGAATAATAGTACATCGCGAATAGATGCTGCATTAGTTAATAACATTACTAAGCGGTCAATTCCGATTCCAAGACCACCTGTTGGCGGCATTCCATATTCCAACGCTTCTAAGAAGTCTTCGTCCATTTCATGAGCTTCATCGTTACCAGCTTCTTTTTCCACCATTTGTGCTTCGAAGCGCTGACGTTGATCAATAGGATCATTTAACTCAGTAAATGCATTTGCGTGTTCACGACGAACTATGAACAATTCAAAACGATCGGTAAAGCGACCATCTTCTGGATTTTTCTTCGCAAGTGGTGAAACTTCTACTGGATGACCGAAAATGAATGTTGGTTGCACTAATGTTTCTTCTACTTTTTGTTCGAAGAATTCATTTAATACATGCCCTACTTCCATAGAAGGTTTAACTTCTACTCCATGTTCCTTAGCTAATGCGTGTGCCTCTTCCTTCGTGAGCTCTTTCCAGAAATCAACACCGGTAGTTTCTTTCACTGCATCCGCCATATGCCAGCGTCTCCAACCTGGTGCAAGATTAATCTGTTCTTCGCCATAAGTTACAGTTGTAGACCCTAATACATCTTGCGCTACATGAGCAACTAAATTTTCCGTTAAATTCATAATATCATTGTAATCCGCATACGCTTCATATAGTTCAATCATTGTAAATTCAGGGTTATGACGTGTTGAAACTCCCTCGTTACGGAATACGCGACCAATTTCATATACTTTCTCTAATCCACCTACTATAAGGCGTTTTAAATGTAATTCAATTGCGATACGCATATATAATTCCATATCCAGTGCATTGTGGTGTGTAATGAATGGACGTGCCGCTGCTCCACCGGCTATTGTATGTAGCATTGGCGTTTCAACCTCTAGATATCCTTCACCATCTAAATAACGACGAATTGCACGGATTATACGACTTCTAGTAATAAAAGTGTTTTTACTTTCTTCACTCGTCATCAAATCTAAATAACGTTGGCGATAACGCTGCTCTACATCTTTTAAGCCATGGAATTTCTCAGGCATTGGACGTAGAGATTTTGTTAGGAATGTAAACTCAGTCGCTTTAACAGACAACTCTCCAACTTGTGTACGGAAGACATTTCCCCGAACACCAACAATATCTCCTAGGTCAGCAGTATTAAATAACTCATAAGCTTCTTCACCAATTGCATCTTTACGAACGTAAATTTGAATTTGGCCACCAAGATCTTGTATATGAGCAAATCCCGCTTTCCCTTTTCCACGTTTAGTCATGATACGGCCAGCAATAGTGACTTCATGAAGTGTTTCTTCTAATTGTTCTTTTGTAAATTGCTCATATTCATTAACTACTTCGTTACTTAAATGCGATCGCTCGAATTTACTTCCAAAAGGGTCTAATCCTTTTTCCTGTATTGCAGTCATCTTTTGTCTTCTCACCAAAAGTTGATCGTTTAATTCTTCTAAGTTAGACATGTCCGTCACTCCTCCACTACCTATTATCCGTAGTTACTTTTTTCACGTTGCATTTATTGTACACAATTTCTGCATTCTAATCATCTTTTTCTAACAGAAGATATTTTTTCAATTATTCTGATTATGTGTTGAAACGGAAAAAGCTGCCACGTATAGTGACAGCCCTTTGTTTCATCGATGATTAAATGACAATAGATTTTACTGCTTCATACTCATAAGTAGATTCTTTCCCAAAGTCACGTAAATAATCTCTTAATTCTTTTGCCGTTTCTGTTTGGTTAATCACGTTTCTTGCTATACCATTTCCACGAATCCCTTTTAAATACCAAGATGCGTGTTTTCGCATTTCTCTAACTGCTATTTTTTCGCCCTTTAAAGCTACTAAGCGATCAAAGTGTAGTAAGCATACATCCATTTTTTCCTGGACAGTTGGCTCTGGTTTTAAAAGCCCAGTTTCCAAATACTCTACTGTACGGTAAATCATCCATGGATCGCCAAGGGCTGCACGACCGATCATAACACCATCGACTCCAGTTTCATCTAGCATGCGTTTCGCGTCCTCTGGTGTATTGACGTCTCCATTTCCGATAACAGGAATATTTACTGCCTCTTTCACTTGACGTATCAAATCCCAGTTTGCATGTCCTTCATACATTTGAACGCGAGTACGACCATGTACAGCTACTGCTGATCCACCCGCACGTTCGATTGCTTGGGCATTTTCCACCATATAAAGATGTTCTTCATCCCAACCTGTGCGCATTTTAACACTCACTGGTTTTTTTACGTTATCTACTACTGCCGCTACCATCTCATAGATCTTGTTAGGGTCCAGAAGCATTCTAGCTCCAGCTTCACATTTAATGATTTTGTTTACAGGACAACCCATGTTTATATCAATAATATCCGCTGACGTATGTTGGTCAACGTATTTAGCTGCTTCGACAAGCGTTTCTTTTTCTCCACCGAAAATTTGAAGTGACAGTGGATTTTCACGCTCGTCAATATAAAGCATACTCAATGTTTTTTCGTTTTTCTGTACAATCCCTTTATCCGAGATCATCTCCGCATATACTAAGCCTGCTCCAAATTCTTTTACTGTTAATCGGAATGCAGAGTTACAAATACCTGCCATTGGTGCTAATACTACTCGATTATCCATCACATGATTACCTATTTTAAACGGTTTTGTTGTTGCATTTGTCATTATTCTTCACCTACCTTTGTTTCTCCCTTTAATTCTTCTACTTGTATATGAAGTATCGAAGCAATTTTTTCTAACTGCTCCTCACTCGGAATTCTTTTTCCTTGCTCGATTTGACCAAGTATAGACACAGACATATCCATTTCTTTTGCAAGTTCAACTTGCTTCACCATTTTTAACCTGCGAAATGCACGAATGCGTCGACCCCATCGAATGTTTTCCATAAATGGACGCCTTCTTTCTGAACATGCGCAACATCTGCTATTAACTGCTTAGATTGTGGATCTACTAAATTTGCTTGTAATTCCACAAGTGGTATAAGCACGAAGCCTCTTTCCATCATCCGTGGATGCGGAATAATAAGGTCTTCCGTTTTCATATTCTCTTCATTATACAACAAAATGTCAAGGTCTACGGTGCGAGGCCCCCAATGAATTTCTCTAGTCCGACCTAGTTGCGCTTCTATTTCATTACATCTTTTTAATATTTCATGCGGTGACAATAAAGTCTCGATTTCCACTACCATATTCAAGAACGCAGCTTGGTCCTCATAGCCCACTGGGTCTGTTTCATAAACCGAGGATACTTTGACTACGTTTACCTGTTCCACCTGCTGCAGTAAACGTACTGCCTGCTGAAGATAGTCAAGACGATTTCCTATATTAGATCCTAGCGATATAAAAACACTGTTCATCATAATGTTCCTCTAGTAATATCAACTGCTACGGAAGCGTAGTGCCCGACAATCGGTGGGTTTGGTTTCACTAATTGGATACGACAGCCACTAACCTTCGTTTCATATGTCTCTAAGATAGAAGAAGCAATCTTTTCGGCAACCGCTTCTATTAATAAATAGGGTTTACCTTCCACAATTTCTTTGCATAATTCAAAAACCTCTGCGTAATTTACTGTTTCCTCTAAATTATCGGTTTCGCCCGCTTTTTTTAAATCACACGCTAAGGTGATTGTCACTCGAAATATTTGACCCAGCTTCGTTTCTTCTTTTAACGCCCCGTGAAATCCATAAAATTCTAACTCATTCAAATGTATATAATCCATTTAGATTATACCTCACTTTCAACATACTTAACTTTCCCCGTCAAAACATCCATCATTTTGGTCATACGCGTCATCTCTTTTACATCATGCACGCGTACCATATGACATCCAAGCTGAACACCAAAACAAACAGTTGCTCCAGTGCCTTCCACTCGTTCATCGACAGGAAGATTTAACACGTTGCCGATTAATCTTTTACGGGATGTTGCCAATAAAACAGGATAGCCCATCTCGACTAATTCGTTTAAATGCTGCATCATCCAGATGTTTTGAGTGGTTGATTTGGCAAAGCCAATACCTGGGTCTAACCAAATATGTTCATCTGGCACACCAGCTGCCTTCACAATATGAATACTTTCTTCTAAATCATTTTTTGCATCTAACCAGAAATCTGTATACACTTCGTTATCCCTATTGTGCATCAAAATTATCGGTACCCCGTGCTCTGCTGCAACTTTAGCTATTTCAGGATCTCTTTTTGCTCCCCAAATATCATTGATCACATGCGCACCTGCAAGTACCGCAGCTTTTGCAACATTTGATTTATACGTATCGATAGAAATTACAGCGTTTACTTCTGCTCTTATCGCTTGAATGACGGGAACAACACGAGCAATTTCCTCATCATCTGAAATAAGCGTATAACCAGGTCTTGTAGACTCTCCGCCTACATCTATTATTTTCGCTCCGTCTGCCACCATTTGCTTTGCTCTTGCCACTGCTGCTTCTATTTCATTAAATTTACCGCCATCAGAAAAAGAGTCGGGTGTAACATTCAATATACCCATCACTATTGTTTCTTTATGAAAGTCTAATGTAACTCCACCTGCTTCAAAGCGACCACTATTATTATGTAAATTCATCATTCGATCCTTTCTCGCTGTATGCATCTTATATAAGTATCATGCAATGCTTTGTAAATAGGTCCCGTATTGCCCAAGAACCGGCTTGATCCTAATTGCTTAATGGGGATGATTTCCTGTATGGCATTTGTAATAAATACCTCATCCGCCTTTTCTAATATCTCTTTAGAAAAGAAACCTTCTTCAACTTCAAATAAAGAACAATTCATCACCCAATCACGAGTTGTACCTGCTAAAATACCCGTTTCCAAAGATGGTGTGTACACCTTCCCATTAATAGACCAAAAAATATTGGAAGTTATTCCTTCTGCTATAAATCCTTCCGCTGTCAGGAAAAACCCTTCACACGAAGCTAGCGATTCCACTTCGAATCTAGCATGTACATTATTAGCATAGTGATGTGATTTATGACGTGTACCACTTTCCGGAGTATTTCTTACTGTATCTAGCCAGACAGCAGACTTCTCCGTGCCCCTAGGTGCAACTTGTAATGCTTTGCGATATAAAATCACAGTCGGCTTCTTATAATGTGAAGGTTGTAGACCAATATCGTGAATACCAGCCGAAATATTCAAACGAAAATAACCATCCTCCCCGTTATTCGCTTCTGTAAGTGCTTCTACTACAGACAATAGCTCATGTTCTTCATAGGGCATTGCTATACGAAAATCGGAAAGAGCCCGACACAAACGATCCCAGTGAGCATCCCATAAAAAAACTTTTCCATTGTACGTTCGGAACGTTTCAAAAAGACCCAGCCCATATAAAAAACCATGGTCATATGCAGATACCATTAACTCGTCTGCTCGGTAAAACAGTCCGTCCTTCCAAGCATCCATTTATATACTCTCCTTAGCAGTAAAACTATACGTTTCAATAAAATTACGGATGATCTTTTTACCTTCCTCTGTCATAATCGACTCAGGGTGGTATTGGACGCCCTCCACAGGATAGTTTTTATGGCGAAGCCCCATTATTTCGCCCTCTTCCGTCCAAGCGGTAATTTCCAAACAATCTGGGAACGATTCTCTTTCCACAAGTAAAGAATGATATCTGGTTGCTCGAAAAGGATTTGGCATATCGGTATTCACACCTTTACTATCATGAAAAACCGGAGAGACTTTTCCATGCATTAACCTATCTGCGCGAATAACCTTTCCGCCAAATGCTTGCCCAATCGCCTGATGACCTAAACAAACACCCAAAATCGGAATTTTATTTGCAAAGTGTGTGATTACTTCTAAACTAATGCCTGCTTCATTTGGTGTGCATGGTCCAGGGGACACAACGATAACTTGAGGAGATAACGTTTCAATAGTATTTATTGTTAGCTCATCATTGCGTGCTACTTTCACTTCGATTCCTAATTCGCCAATATATTGAACGAGATTATACGTAAACGAATCGTAGTTATCAATCATTAAAATCATTTATGTTCTCCTTCTGCCATAGCCTTCGCCTGCCATACTGCTTTTGCTTTGTTTAATGATTCCACGTATTCCGCACTCGGTACCGAGTCAATAACGATACCAGCCCCCGCTTGAATATGAGCCATCCCATCTTGAATAAACGCTGTGCGAATCACAATATTAAATTCTAGATCACCCGAAAATCCTAACCAGCCAATGGACCCTGTATATAATCCTCTACGAACTGGCTCAAGCTCTTCAATTATTTCCATTGTCCGAATTTTAGGTGCCCCTGTAATTGTTCCACCAGGGAACATCGCTCGGATAATCTCCGTATTTGATGTCCCAGATCGAAGGGTTCCTTTTACGTTAGAGACAATATGCATCACGTGGGAGTACTTTTCAATTACCATGAACTCATCCACTTCCACTGTTCCGTATGCCGACACACGCCCAAGGTCATTTCGCTCTAAATCGACTAGCATAACATGCTCTGCTCGTTCTTTTTCGTTTTCGATCAATTCATTTGCTAGTTTTATATCTTCCGCTTCACTTTTCCCACGAGGTCTTGTCCCCGCTATTGGTCTCGTAGATAACTCAGTTCCTTTTTTCTTTACTAAAAGTTCGGGTGAACCAGAGACAACCGAGAACTCCGGTGCTTGTATGTACGCCATATAAGGAGAAGGATTAAATGCTCGTAGCGCCTCATACATTGCTATTGGACTGATGTTCAATCGTTTCGATTGTCTAACAGAAAGATTCACCTGGAAGACGTCTCCTTGCGCTATATACTGTTGAACTTTCGTAACCGCGTCCTCAAATTCACTTGAACTTACCGATACGTACAATTCAGCAGGATCTTCAGCTATTTCCATTGCAGCTCCAGGGTGGAACATTCTTGAGTCTATTCCATTCTCCGCCGCTCTCTTATATTCTTGCTCAAGTTCAACTAAATCTACTTTGCAGGTTGATAGCTTCATTAACTTGACTGTTTCTGTTTTAACATCTAACACTGCCCAGCAATCGTAAAGTTGGAAATAGGTATCTGGTATATGCAAATCATCTTCAGCTAGATGTGGTAAAACTTCTATTTTTCTTGCATAATCATAGCTTATAAAACCAATTGCCCCACCTTGAAATTCAGGTAAGTCTTGCTCGTAAGGTAATCTGTACTCAGAAACTAGCTTTTCTAATTCCTCTAATGCTTCCCCTACACGTACCTCTTGCTCGCCACTTTTCCACTGAATATGCAAGCCGTTTTCAACTGATTTTGTGACAGCTATCGGATTCCAAGCAGCGACAGATAAATGTCCACCTCTGCCACTTTCTAAAAAAACACTGTATATTTCTTCCTTCGTCAACATTTTATATGCATAGAAAAAAGATTCTTTCGTCATATGAAAAGCATGTGTTTCCAGTTTGATATTCACTTCCTCAAATCCCCCTAAAAACGATTTGATTTCATCTTAACTTGAAAAGACTACTTTTCGCTACTAAGAAAGGTGTAGGAACTACTTTAAAAAAGATTTCCAAAGAAAAAAGAGGAAGCAATAACTGCTCCTCTTTTTATATTCTATTTATATTATTAGTCTTCGAATTGGTATAAAGGTGTACTTAAGTAGCGTTCGCCGTTGTCAGGAACAATCGCTAATACTTTTTTGCCTTTGCCTAGCTGTTTAGCAAGTTGAAGAGCCGCGTAAATCGCTGCCCCTGCAGAAACTCCTCCAAGAATACCTTCTAGTTTCGCTACTTCACGAGAAGTTGCATACGCATCTTCATTCGAAACTTGAATAACCGAGTCATAGAGTTTTGTATCTAATACGTTAGGTACAAATCCAGCACCGATTCCTTGAATTTTATGAGGTCCTGGTTTACCGCCAGATAAAATATTAGAATCTGTAGGCTCTACCGCTGCAATATGGATTTCTGGGAATCGTTCTTTTAACACTCCACCAGCCCCAGTAATTGTACCACCAGTACCAATACCTGAAACGAAGCCATCTAATTGGTCAAATGCTTCCACAATTTCAGGTCCTGTTGTTATACGATGGATTTCTGGATTCGCTTCGTTATTGAACTGCTGTGGCATAAACCACCCATTTTCGTTAGCAAGCTCCTCCGCTTTTGCAATCGCACCTTTCATGCCGTCAGCCCCAGGAGTCAATACAAGATCAGCTCCATAAGCACGAAGTAGGTTTCTACGTTCTAAACTCATAGTATCTGGCATAACTAATACAGCATTGTAGCCTTTTGCTGCAGCAATCATCGCAAGTCCGATACCCGTATTACCACTTGTAGGTTCAATAATTGTTCCATTTTCCTTTAACTTGCCTTCTTTTTCAGCCGCTTGAATCATGGCAAATGCGATACGATCTTTCACACTGCTTCCTGGGTTAAAGTACTCCAGTTTTACATACACTTCTGCATCTTCAGGATTTCCTACACGGTTTAATTTTACGATTGGTGTTTTACCGATTAAATCCAATACAGACTGCGCTAACTTCGTCATTTTCCCACTCCCAATTCCTACTTGTTTAATAGGCTTTATTTTTTTAATCATACCAATGAATTAGAAGAATTGTCAATAATATTACATTCGATGTTAAGTAATTTCATTCAGAACTAAAGATGGATAATCGACATCTAGAAAACAACAAGTAAAGAGTGTATGATTAATAGTTGAATAGCTTATTGATTCAGAGAATTTTTGTGGAGATTTATACCTCAAATTTAGTTGAAACCAATATAATATGATCGGAGTTTTTTTATGAGTACTGTACTGGTTAGGAATCATGTAAAAGTTTTAGGTGAAGGAGATAAAACAATCATATTTGCACATGGTTTTGGCTGTGATCAAAATATGTGGAGATATATTACACCGTTTTTTGAAAAGAATTATCGAGTGGTTTTGTTTGATCATGTAGGTTCAGGAAATTCAGATCTAACTGCATATGATTTCGAAAAATATAGTACACTTCACGGATATGCTCAAGATGTTTTAGATATTATTGAAACACTTAAACTTAACGACGTTATATTTGTCGGACATTCGGTCAGTTCCATGATTGGCATGCTTGCCTCAATTGAACGTCCAGAGTCCTTTTATAAATTGGTAATGATTGGCCCTTCTCCTCGCTATATTAATGATGGAGACAAATATCATGGTGGATTCGAAAAAAACGATGTACTAGAATTACTCACTATGATGGAAATGAATTATCTTAGCTGGGCTAGCTTTATGGCGCCTCTTGGCATGAATAATCCTGAAGTACCTGCACTCACTGCAGAACTAGAAAATAGCTTCACTCGATCGAATCCTATAATAACTAGGCAATTCGCAGAAACTACATTTTTCTCTGATCACCGTGCAGATTTAGGTCAGGCGAAAGTATCCACATTAATAATGCAATGTTCCGATGATAGTATCGTACCTCTAATGGTAGGTAACTATTTACATGAGCATATGAAGAATAGTACGCTTTACTTAATGGAAGCAAAAGGACATTACCCTCACCTAAGTCATCCACAAGAAACGATTAATTGTATAAACAATTTTCTAACGTAATTAGCTCAATGGAAAGGATGTAATTTGATGGATAATAGGTGGAAAAACTTGCCGTGTGGTTACGTTTCCATGACGCCACAAGGAATAATTTTAGATGTAAATGATACATTCCTTGAGATGGGAAACTATACCCAAGACAATTTAATCTCCAATCATATTGAGTCTATTATGTCCGTTGCCAATAAATTATTGTTCCACTCATACTTTTATCCTTTTATACAATTAAATGGATATGTCGATGAAATATATCTAAACTTAAAAGGAAGTACGGGTACAGTCATTCCTGTACTATTTAACGGGAAATATTACGAGCAAACGGAAGTGGTAGATTGTATTTTTGTACATATGGGGAAACGGATAGATTATGAACAGGAAATACGTAATGCTAAAATATTAGTAGAGGAAGCTTATCGAGAGAAGGATGCCGCTTTAGCAAAAATGGAACAACTACATCTTGCTCTAGAACAAAAGCAATCCGAGTTAATAAAATTAAATCAGAAGCTCGAAACTCTTTCCATTACCGATGGACTTACTGGTTTAAATAATCGCAGATTCTTCATTGAAAAACTGAACGAATATATATTGCAATCTAAACAACACAATAGTCCCTTTTCACTTTTAATGCTCGACGTCGATCATTTTAAATTAGTTAATGATACACGAGGGCATCCAGTTGGGGATAAAGTTTTAATACAATTAGCTAAACTATTAACAGAATTCTTTCCAAAAGGACATATTATTGCTCGATACGGCGGGGAAGAATTTGTTGTAATTATGCCCTTCTCAAATGAAGAAAATTCTTTAAACGAAGCAGAGCAATTAAGAAGTAGAGTTGAAACAGCGAAATGGGCGGTAGACAAGATTACAGTAAGTATTGGAGTAGCAACTAGTAATCTTTGTGAAACAACAACCTCAATTCTAACAAAGGCAGATAATGCTCTCTATTCATCGAAGGAAAACGGAAGGAATAAAGTTACACACGCATCTTTAAGTTAATATATATATTCATTAATTCATTAAAGTATTCTAAATTAGTAGAGACCATCTTGGTAAACGAAGATGGTCTCTTTAAATATCAATCATTCACTATAAACCCAATCTGCATCAAACTCTTGCCAAAAAGCTTCCTGAGTAACAGATTGGGGCAGCTGATCAAGTGCAAGTTCTCTATGAATACGTTCTTTTACATCGTCATAGGAGAAGGATTGACCTTCGAATACACTCTTCACCATCGCAACGGCGAATCTACCATCTGCTAAAGCTATCGGTTTGCTCCATTTACCTTTATCTGTATTCTGTACTGCACTTACTAAGGCTTTATCGACCGATTCGTTTCCTTCAGATACATATCCGATATCTCCACCGAGACTTGCGGAACTTGCATCAGCAGATCGTTCTCTCGCCAACCCTTCAAAGGAAGAACCATTTTCTAATTCTTTCACAACTTTATTTGCTTCTGCCTCCGTATTAACATAAATGACGCTAGTTCGATAAGACGTGGAGGTATTGTACAAATTTTTGTTGTTATCATAGAATTCTTTAATAGCATCATCATCAATGACTATATCTTTAGCTAACACTTTTTCTAAGATTAAACGAGAGCGGATATCCTTACGTAGTACTTCTTCATCATAGGATTGTAAGGAAGTGCTCTCTTGTGTGGAACGGATTAAAGCAAGCTCTAAGTCCACTTCAGCATCCGATACTTTAATCTTGTACTTTTTAGCAGCAGCTTCCATAACCTCAGCATTCACCATATCTAATAATACTTCTTTGCCATAAATCGATTCCATTGAACCCATCCATTGTTCTTTTGTGATAACTTTGCCCGCAACGGATGCCACTTCTTCCGAATGATTCGTTTTACTCGAATCATTCGGTATTAACCATGCGATGAACCACAGTAGATTACCTATTAGAAGAATACTCAGCACCACTAGTACCGGTTTAGTTTTTAAACGTCTTTTAGCTGGTGCATTATCGTAATCACGCGTTGATTTCATCGATAAATGACTCCAATTCAGCTACTGAATACTGGTATTTCTCCATACAGAAATGGCAGTGTGCTTCTGCTCCGTTATCTTCTTCTATCATTTCACGAATTTCCTTCTCTCCTAGTGTAATAATAGCATTCCCAAATCTTTCTTTGGAGCAATTACATTCAAATGAAACAGGAGCAGAATCTAAAATTCGTACATTCTCTTTACCTAAAATTTCAAATAGTATTTCTTCCGGAGTTAATCCTCTTTCGATTAGTTTAGAAACTGGCTCCATTTTAGATAAATGTTTTTCAATCTCTGTAATCGTTTCATCATCCGTTCCAGGCATTAGTTGGATGATAAACCCACCAGCAGCTAGAATAGTGTTGTCTGGGTTTACAAGCACTCCAAGTCCTACAGAAGAAGGAACTTGTTCAGAAACAGCAAAATAATAGGTAAAGTCTTCGGCGATTTCACCTGAAACAATTGGCACTTGACCAGTGAAGAAGTCTCTCATACCTAAATCCTTTACAATCGTTAGTGTACCTTCTGTCCCTACAGCGCGACGAACATCTAATTTTCCATGTTCATTTAAGTCGAAGTGAATTTGAGGATTAGTCACATAACCACGCACTTCTCCTTTGGCGTTACTATCAATAATCATTGGACCAACCAGACCATTACCTTCTATTTTCACCGTTATCTTATCTTCGCCTTTTAGCATAGCACCCATCATTAGTGCAGCTGTCATCGATCTTCCAAGTGCAGCGGATGCTGTTGGCCAAGTACCATGTCGTCTTTGACCTTCTCCCACAGTGTCAGTTGTACGAGCTGCAAATGCACGTACACTTCCTTCAAAAGCTAAAGCTCTTACTAAATAATCGCTCATTTATCTATTACCTCTTTCATCATGATTTCGTTGATAAATTAAATATAAACCCTTCAACGTTAAGAATGGATCAATAATATCCATTATAGTAGTTTCTTCACCAATTAAGGAAGCCATACCACCTGTAGCTATTACTTTTGGATTTTGTTTCGATACCTTTCTCATACGATTTACGATACCCTCAACTTGTCCTACATATCCGTAAACTATTCCAGCTTGCATAGCAGCAACCGTATTTTTTCCGACAACATTTTCAGGTCTTGTCAGCTCTATACGTGGGAGCTTACTGGCTCTGTTAAATAATGCATCTGTTGAAATACCAATACCAGGGGCAATCGCTCCCCCCATATACTCTCCACGTTCATTGATAAAACAATAGGTCGTGGCAGTTCCGAAATCCACAATGATTAAAGGACTTCCGTATTCATGAATGGCAGCTACAGCATTTACTATCCGATCTGCCCCAACCTCACGTGGATTCTCATACTTAATATTTAATCCTGTTTTAACTCCAGGACCTACTACAGTTGGCTTAATACCAAAGTATTTTTTGCACATCGCTTCTAATGTAAACATAATAGGTGGAACTACAGAAGAAATAATAATACCTTCTATTTCATCAAAAGAGATATTAGCATGAGAAAACAACGCCTTAACCTGCATGCCATATTCATCCTCTGTTTTTAAACGATCGGTCTCCATTCTCCAGTGATGGATTAACTTATCATTTTCATAAACCCCTAATACAATATTAGTATTTCCTGTATCTAAGACAAGTATCATCTAGCTTTTCCTCACTTTTTTGTTGAGATTCCCAAACATCATACCATATAAAGAGACGAAGAAAAAAGCTGATTGCCTCGAGTTAAAAGGAGGCAATCAGCTTTCATTGTTATCTATTAATCTCTACGTTCTTCTTGAACCGGGCTCTCTGTCTCATTTAGTGAGCCTTGTTCTTTTGGCAAATCACCAATAGATGGATCAGCAGGAGCTCCTACTGCATCGGATACTTCTTCTTTTTTAAGCTCAATGGCAGCTTGTTGATCTAACTCATCATATGAGCGTTCAGGAAGTGTACCATGCTCTTCTAAATGTTTTATCTGAGCAGCATCTAAAGTTTCAACTTCAAGTAACGTTTTTGCGATTAATGTTAATAACTCACGTTTTTCCGTTAATATTTGTTTTGTGCGATTATATTGCTCTTTAATCATTGTTTGCATTTCTTGGTCAATTTCATAAGCAATTGCATCTGAATAGTTTTGTTCTGAGTTAAAATCTCGACCCAAGAAGACATTGCCTCCTTGAGCTTGACCGAATTGCATTGGTCCAAGCTTGTCACTCATCCCATATTCTGTAACCATTTTTCTAGCAATGCCCGTTGCACGTTGGAAGTCATTATGAGCTCCGGTTGAAACTTCACCGAAAATAATATCTTCTGCTACACGACCACCAAGTAATCCAGAGATTTTGTCAAGTAATTCTGGTTTTGTCATGAAATAGCGATCTTCTTTAGGAAGCATCACTGCGTAACCACCTGCTTGACCACGTGGAACAATCGTCACCTTATGTACGATTTCAGCATCGTCTAAAGTTAATCCAACAACCACATGTCCTGCTTCATGGTACGCAACAATATTTCGCTCTTTTTCAGAGATAACTTTTCCTGATTTAGCCGGACCTGCAATAACTCTGTCAGTAGCTTCGTCAATATCTCGCATATCAACTTTCTTTTTATCACGTCTAGCCGCTACTAAAGCTGCTTCGTTTAATAAGTTTTCTAAGTCCGCTCCAGAGAATCCTGGTGTTCGCTGTGCAATCGCTTTTAAATCCACTGATTCATCAAGTGGCTTATTACGTGCATGTACTTTAAGTACTGCTTCACGACCTTTAACATCTGGACGACCTACCGTAATTTGACGGTCAAAACGACCTGGGCGAAGAAGTGCTGGATCTAAAACGTCTGGTCTATTCGTTGCAGCAACGATAATAATACCTTCGTTTGCACCGAAACCATCCATTTCAACAAGTAATTGGTTAAGTGTTTGCTCACGTTCATCGTGACCTCCACCTAGTCCCGCTCCACGTTGACGACCTACCGCATCAATTTCATCGATAAAGATGATACATGGTGCGTTTTTCTTCGCATTTTCAAATAAATCACGTACACGAGAAGCCCCTACTCCGACAAACATTTCTACGAAGTCCGAACCACTAATAGAGAAGAATGGCACGCCAGATTCACCAGCTACTGCACGAGCAAGTAATGTTTTACCAGTACCCGGAGGACCTACTAATAGAATCCCTTTAGGTATACGAGCTCCAATTTCCACGAATTTACGTGGATCTTTTAAGAAGTCTACTACTTCTACTAATTCAGCTTTTTCTTCATCGGCACCAGCAACATCATTAAATCTAACTTTTTTCTTATCGTTATCATACAGCTTCGCTTTACTCTTACCGAAGTTCATCACACGGTTACCACCGCCTTGTGATTGACTTAATAAGAAGAAGAATAAAATGATAATAATTAAGAACGGTAATAATCCTGTGAAGAATTGAACCCAGCCACTTGTTTTAGGCGTTTCTTTATATTCCACGGGTACTGAATTGGATGTTGCCAATGTATAAATTTTTGCTTGTACGTCTTCGCTATTATAAGGGAGAATCGCTAAATATTTCTCTCCTTTTTTATAGCCTTTCATTTCACCTTCAGCGTAATAAACTCCCGATTCAGGTTGTAATGTAATACTTGTTATTTCTCCTTTTTCTAAAGAAGTCATAAATTCGTTAAACTTAATATTTTTTGTGGTTGTGTTGCTCGTATTGAAAGTAGCAAAAATCCCAACGATCACAAAGAATATTAATAAGTATAATATGGCGTAGCGCAATGCTCGATTCATTCCCAGCCTCCTCACAAGGTAAACAGAAAAACTAATGATAATCTTATCACACGAAATTTTGGACGTACAATGAAAAGCCTTCTAACTAGGCTTAAAACTAAAAACTGTAAACTTCTTTCTTCAAAACACCTACATACGGTAAGTTACGATATTTTTCTGCATAATCTAGACCGTATCCAACTACAAATGCATCTGGTACTTCAAAGCCAACAAAATCAGCTTTTAGGTCTACTTTTCTTCCGGTTGGTTTGTCTAATAACGTAACAATTTTAATCGATTTTGCTTTACGATATTTAAATAGATCTACTAAGTAACTTAGCGTCATCCCACTATCGATAATGTCTTCAATTATTAAAATATCTCGGCCTTCTACACTTGTGTTTAAATCTTTTACGATTTTAACCTCACCTGAAGAAACCGTTGCATTTCCATAACTCGATACATCCATATAGTCCATTTCAATGTATGTATCTACACGCTTCATCAAATCGGACATGAAAGGCATTGCACCTTTTAATATTCCAATTGCAAGTGGGTACTGATCCTTGTACTCTTCCGTTAATAAGGCTCCCAATTCACGTGTTTTTTGGTTGATCTCTTCCTCAGTTAACAAAACTTCTAAAATATCCTTTTCCAACATAGTTAATCCTCCTATGGCTTAATAACTCTAACGTATAGTACAAAATTTTGCGTATTTCTATTCTTTTCAAATTGCTGTCCGTAACGAAGACCTATTACAGCCATTATATCATTTTTAGCTGATACAAGTATTGGCCAAACCACTCGTTCTTCAGTCGGAATTTTTTCATCAATAAACAATCGTGAAACCTTTTTTGGAGTAGACATCCCTTTTAAATGGATTCGATCTCCTTCCATCCTTGGTCGGACAGATAGAGGTAATGAATCATTTTCCAGTTGGATAAACCATTTTTCATCGGAAGGAACCTGCTCGTTTAAGTTTCTAGTCAGGTATATAGAATAACCGGCACCAACTGTGCTCCAACAATCCTCATCAATTAGTTGAGTTTGAATTGGTAGAGAATGTATCGGATAAGAGGAAAACTGAACTTGACTGTAATGACGTTTGAGGAAAAAACCTTTCGGCAAATGAATCATTGTATTACCATCCTGCTCATTACAAGCAGCTAAAATAGATTCAATTAAACGATTATTTAATAGCGTGTTGGAGCTATCGTACAGATACTTTAATAGTATTAGAATCACTCTTCTTTGTAAAGCAACTGGAATTTCACTAAACTCTATTGTATCCATAAAAAAGCTCGATTTACTTTGAATTGTCACAAGCTGGTCAAATTTTTCTTTAGCAAGCTTTTGTAAAAAAATATCATCCTGTTGCTGTTTCTCCACGAACGTCCGGATACTATCTGCAACATGCACATTTTCTTGACGAAGAAGTGGTACCACGGTGTGACGCAAACGATTTCTAGTATATGTATGTTTGTCGTTACTAGGATCATGTCTATAGGATTGCTCCTGGACCTGAACGAAGTCCAATATCTCTTCCTTTGTTACACATAAAAATGGACGAATGATGCTCCCGTTGGAAAAAGGTCTTGTTATCGGTATTCCCGTAAGAGAGGATGCCAAAGATCCTCTTACTAATGACATCACTATTGTTTCTATCTGATCATCTGCATGATGTCCAAGTACCAACTTATCGAAATGCTCTTGTTGCATAATAGTATCGAAATAAGCGTATCGCTCTTCACGGCATATTACCTGAACATTTCCACCTTCTGCTTCCACTCTTGCAGGCACTTCAAGTGTCGCTCCATAAAAAGGTATGTCTAATCTATTAGCCAATTGTTCAACGAAGTCCATATCTCCAGCAGACTCATCTCCTCGAAGCTGGTGATCCGTGTGAACGATCCCTAACTTAATGTTATAAAACTCTTTAAGTTCATAGAAGGTAAGTACTGCAGCAACAGAATCCGCTCCACCAGAACAAGCGAGAAGAAGACGATCCCCACTTTGAATGAGTTGATGCTGTTCTATATATTTTTTTACTTTTATAATAAACGGATGCATTTTTCCACCTCAATTATTGATCAACCTACTAGTAATTCGTCCGCCTGTCTTAGGACTTGGCGGACATTTACATTGTTGGTGCTTCCGGTTTTCTTTTCTGTCCAGCTCCAGCGCCTTGCCCCTCGGTTCGCTTCAGAATTTCGAGAAAGGCATAGGACGCCTTTCCACGAAATTCTTCCAGCGCCAGTCGGGGCAGACATAGGCGCTTCCGCTTTTCTTCTCTGTCCAGACTCCAGGTGCCAGCCTCTCGAGTCGCTTCAGACATACGGTTAAGGCAAAGGACGCCTTTACCGTTTGTCTTCCAGCGCTTGTCGAGGCTAACGGGCACCTTCCGCTTTTCTTCTAGTGTACCATTTTTTCTTGGTATTTGGCTGCTTGGCGTGGTGTGAAGAGGGACCATTCTGGTACTACATGCTCTACTTGCATGAATATAACGGTTCGGTCGTCTCCTGGTAGTGAGTATGTTTCTTCTAATTTTTTTACAAAACGTTCTGCATTCATTGTAGGGTCCTGTAATATTTTTTGATAATATTGCTCTTGTTTTTCGACAGTGGTGTTTCCTGAGAATACTCCATCTGATAACATGACCAATACATCACCGTCTTTTAGTTCCATTTTTCTTGCTTCAATCGTGAAGGTTGGCAAGAAACCAAATGGAACATGCTTACTTTCAATTTTTCTCATTTCGTTGCCTCGAACTAAATAGGTCGACATACTTCCGGCTTTCCAAGACCAAAGCTCTCCTTTTTGCAAATCTATCAACGCTAGATCGACTGTTGCATAGCTGTCATTGTCGTTTTGTAGGCTCATCAAATAATGAAGTGTATGCATTGTTGTTTCTGGATCCATTTTTTTATTTAGACATTCCCTCATGAACTGCATGACACGTCTACTTTCTCTGTGTGCCTCTATATCATTACCCATGCCATCCGATAAAATAACCGCCATCAGCCCTGGATGTAGCGGGAACACTGCATGTGCGTCACCTGAGTAAATTGTGTTTTTACTAGAGGATGTATATACATCATGTGTTATTTGAAAACGAACGGACGATTTACAGGTCAATTGAATATGTTCATACGGATGATGGATTTCTTTCATTGCTGTAATTTCAAACGGTTCATTCCAAAGTTCATAAAATAGCGGAACGATTAAACGTTCTCCTACCATTTTTGCTCTTGCTTCAATAGGTAAGCAGCAGACAATTTCCATTTGCCCAATCTCTATATTCAATACATCTATTTGAAAGAAAGGTATATTCGCTTGCTGGAATTTTTGTTTAATGACCTCTTCATGAGATGAGTACGTAGTAATATTGTTTTCTAAGTTGCTCATCAGTTCGCTCATATGATTTCCCATATCCTTCAATTTGAGTGCGAACATCTTTTTTCCGTGCTGCAATTCATAAGTAAGCTGTTGTTTAGCCTCTTTTTCCTTCAACTCATGCATCACTTGAATTGGTTTTACACACTTATATTGAATTCTAGTCTCTGTTTGCATTCTGGATTTTTTAGGTTGCTCCTCCCATTCCTTTATCAGTACAGGCATGCCATTGGATTTCTCTCCCCAACACTTTTCATACTGAAAACAAGCACGACAAATAGGCAGTGGCTCTGTCTTATGGTCTTTTCTTAACGCTTTCGAATCAAACCTCTCGGATATAAACCGTGTAATAAAGTCTACAAAATGTTGGAATTCTTGAAGCTGATGATTTACTTTTTCCGTCATCCACTTTTGTCTCCTTAATAGGACACTTGTTGTATCAGGATATAATTGATCCTTCAATTCTTTAATCCAGGAAGACGGAACGATAAAAAATAATAAGGAAGCAATAACAAGAGAACCAATATACACAGAATCTAGAGGTAAAGTTCGATCATATAATATAAAGAAAAAGGTTGCACCTAGCATACTAAAGGCTTGCCATAGTCTACCAAAAGGCTTGTGCAATCCTGCCAAGAAGCCTGTTACAGCATATACTGCAATCATTCCACTAAAGCTGAGTTTAGATATACTCAGTATAGTTCCCGAAAGCACGGCGACAACCGTAGCAAGTTGGACTCCACCAATAGCAGCTGCCACGGCAATTACGAGATGCGCTGCCATAAGCGGAATCGAAACGTATCCAACTATATAAGAGGACATCCCAGTTAATACAAGTGCTCCTATTAGTAGTGCAGCCCCCATCCTTTCTCCCGTCCATCTTTTATGCAATAAGTCTGGGAATGGAAGGAATAACTGAAATAAAAAGATAGTCATAAACAAGCTTAAGACCCCTTCATATGCGATGGCCAGCCAAATGGAAACTGGTATCTCTCCGCCATATGAAACAAACTGCCATACAATCTGTATACATACAACGTCGATCAGTACAAATATAGGTAAAGGAATTTTATTGATAAATCTATTTTGATAGAACGGAAATAATAATGCTTGTACTGCATGAATAATAACTTGTCCAAACCCTAGCGTAAAACTTCCGCATATAGCACCTACAACCGCCCAGGGGACAAAGCGTTGAAACCGCAGATTAACCAGCGCCCAAAGAGGAAGAAAAAACGGAACCGAAGCTTCGAACAATACAACCTGTGCTAGAAAAAATGACAAAAGCAGAAAAACGAATGAAAAGAAAATAGTAATTCTTTTGGCCTTAAAACCTTCTCCGAGCTTTCTCAAAGATATATTACGTTTTTGTTCCTGTTCATAAACCGTCTTCAAAACGAATACCTCCTATTCAACTATTGATGGAAGTATACCGAGTATTGCTACAAAAAGTATGTCTGTTTCTGACATATACTTCAAATAACTTTTCGACGGCATCAGCTAATAAACTAAATAATAGGAATTTTTAAAACAAACTTTCTTTTGATATTTTTAAAATTTCTTTAAAGAGTTATTGACACTTTAGTAAAACGCTTGTAATATATAATTTGTTCGTAAAAAACGGCGGCCTAGCTCAGCTGGCTAGAGCGTACGGTTCATACCCGTGAGGTCGGGGGTTCGATCCCCTCGGCCGCCATATTTCACGGCCCCTTGGTCAAGCGGTTAAGACACCGCCCTTTCACGGCGGTAACACGGGTTCGAATCCCGTAGGGGTCATCTAATAAAAAGCAGTTCCTAAACAATAGGAACTGCTTTTTTATGTCAAAAAATAAACTATTTGTCGAAGTTATTACTCACTCAAAGCAGTATGGAATATAAATTATACGGATGATACTTGTTTCCTATGATGCTCATCATGCTCTAAAAAATCTGTGAAATAGCTACGAATAGAGGTTTCACTATTTCCAATGAGGAAAATCTTGTCCCATTCTATTTCATCTGTTTGCTGTAGCTTTTCAATAATATATTGTCGCTGTTTTTTTGCATAAGAAAGGGTTTCTTTAAATGTTTGTTCATGAGCAAGGGCTGCGGCTTTTGCATTAAACGTTTCGAAATCTGGAAACCCTTCAAGCTTTTCGCCTTCTTTCATATTGGGTAAACGTTGTTTTAAAGTAAATCGATCCCATTCCCCAAGATGCATTATTATTTCATTTGGTGACCATTTTCCTTCTGCATAAGAAGCTTTTGCTTTTGCTTCGTCTAATGTAGCTAAAGAATCTAACCAATTAATATATTCTCTATGTGCTTTCAGTAGTTCTTCTTTCGTCACTAGTTAAACCTCCGTTTACTTATCTAAAGATATTATGTTTAAACAAGTAGTCATAAGAAATATCTATAAACAAATACTCCCTGTCATTTAGCGGAATAGAGAATGTACGCATCATTTCTCCAGTAACAATGTCGCTATACATATCGGAAAACTCTCCACTCTGGTCATTGCGCATTTTGATAATCGTTTTTAAAAAGTACGGACGCCAACTCCAGTTTTTATTGACGGCATCTTCTTGCACATCCCATTTTTTGTCGACACGCATTATATTTGGAGATAGTTGAAATCCGTCTTCATCACAAATATATATACGGAATGAACAATCTTCTAATTCCTTAGCAAGCACTAATAATAGCTCTACACTGTCGCTAGTTGGATTTACATGTCCAATTGCTTTTTCTAACATATTCTGCAGTTTTTTAAACTCATTGTATTTTTCTTCAAGTAACCGCTTTTCTGTAGTAATAAACTGTTGGCACTTTTCTTTGAAATGATCTTTTAACAAATCTCTTGAAATTATATCTGTCTGAGCGTCTGCCAAATACTTCCCTTGATAATATCGTCCACCGTTTTTCCAAGCAAATTGAAGTTGGTGCACACTATCAATTCCTTCAAATAACATATTGGCACCTATTTTATGTGCTAGTGATCCTAAGGATGTAAATAAATCATTTTGAGCACTCCACGACTCATAGCTTAGTTTTTCAATATTTACCTTTAATATATTTGGTGACAGCATTTTTATATAATCTATATGACTTCCCGGACCTACTTGATTTATAGCTATTTTCATACCATATGTGCCATAATATCGAAGTATGTTACTAAGTTGACTAAAATCCCCTTTATAATCATGTTCTGAAAGGACTAGTACAATTCGCGAAAGCAAATCCTCAGGGACATATTCGTTGATAATCTCGAAGTAACTCTCCCCATAATCTAATATGAGTAAATTTGCATTGCATGGTAAGTATATATCGTAATCTTTCGCCTTATCCTTTAGCTCTGAGAGGGCCAAACGAAGAATTTTATGTTCGACTTCTAAACGATACTCTACCGGAATATCCTCATCATATGCAAAAGAATTTAAGTTAATAAGCTTTTCTCCAGCTACAAGCTTCCCTAAAACTTCGTAAGCTACTACAATATGTTCGTCCGCACTAAAAATCGGCTGATAATATGCTTTTACATGTTCTATATTCGTTAGTACATCCATTGCATCCATCAAATAACCTCCTCAAAATTTCAAAACATACGAATATTAGTATTTAAAATTTAGTTTACCTTATTTTAAGGATATGCTTAATCTCTTATTTTGTGTACAAAAAAAAGGTGTTAGCAAAACCCAACACCTTTTTATCTATATGACATTTTTTCTACTGATAAAACAGACAGCAAATTATCCTCTTTTGGCGCCTCTGCCACCGCGCTTAGATTCTGTAGCGCGCTTTAACGTAGACAAACGATCTTCACTATCTTTCAAGAATCTAGCCATTTTTTGCTCAAAATTCTCTTTGCTAGGACGATCGCGATCATTTGGGCGATTGTTATTTCTAGGACGCTGAGGACGTTCCGGTCTCTCTGGTCTTTCCGCTTGAGGCTTTGCTTTTCGAATAGATAATCCGATTTTGCCATCCGCTTCAACATTCATCACCTTAACTTCAACAACATCTCCAACCTTCAGATGCTCATTAATATCTTTTACATAATTGTCCGCCACTTCACTAATGTGAACAAGTCCTGTTGAGCCTCCCGGTAGTTCGACGAATGCTCCGAAATTTGTGATTCCTGTTACTTTACCTTCTACCTTGCTGCCTACTTCAATTGACATAAAAAAAATGCTCCTCCTTAAAATTTAAGCGACTCTTTAAAGAATTTGTATGATTTTATCTTTCAAACCCTTACCCTTATTATAGCTAACAAAAAAAGAGTGTCAATAAGACTACTCTTTTGCTCTTAGTTTTTTTTAATTATTTTTCCTCTTTTCCAGGTAAAGTGAAAATAATTTCACCTTCATCGGAAAGGAAATATTGCTTTCTTAATAGTTTGCCAATGTACTCATCGTCGTTCAGCTTTGATATTTGTACTTTAAGAATTTCTTGCTCTTCTTTCACTTGTTCAAGCTGTTGGGCCACTTGTTCTTTTTCAAGCTGTTTTTCTTCATATGCACTTTTACTGTTCAGCAAAGTAGATATTAAAAATCCCACTAGCGCTACAGATACAATAGCAAACAAAACTAACCGTCTCGCTAAACGAACCTTTTTTGCTTTGTTTCGATTTTCTTGGCGTTCGATAGAGCGAACATAATCAGTATTAATCGATGCAATTTGTTTCCTTACTGGTACGTTTCTTTGCTTCTCTCCCATTTTGCTCTCTCCTATCAAACTATTTCATTTTTTTCGTGTATTTTCTATTATAACGGAAGTTCGGCTTTTTCTGAAGTGCCAAATGCCACGTTTTTAGAAATAAAAAATGAAATGGTTTAAAAACAAAGGAGATAAGTTTCCAGATAAGATAAATAATTTTATTTACCACTAGCCAGATGAAGCGAATCATCCACCAAATTGGTTGGATAATCAAACGTAAAAAGATTCTACCAATTAGACGAAACACCGGTTGAAATAGCTGATCGTATAGGAGGATACCTACTATTTGTGCTAACGGGTCATAAATTCTCCATATGCCATCTCGTACTTCAAAAAGTATATAAAAAGTACCTATTCCAAGGGTGATCCATACAATGATTTCAAGAAAAACCCGATATTTATAAACGAGGGAACGCCTTGGGAAACTTCCCATAACAAAGCGCGTCCCTTCGATTATCGCTCCTACCAATACCCCACTAAAGACCATTAGTAACAGACTAAAGAATTGTAATGAGAGTGTCATCCGAATAATTTATGAAGTAATCCTCTAGCTCCGTCTAAACTTTGCTCTTCATCATATTGCATCGCTCGAACGATTCCTTCTAAAGTTAATAACCCTTTATCAACATCCAGATGGACAATTTTTAAGTCTTCTCCTTTGATGTGAAGTATACCTTGAGAAGTTCTCACATAAAATTCTTGTTGATCAAATTTTTCGATAGATTTTACAGATGTCAGGTCCATGCGCTTACGATTTCTAAGAGAAATCAAATGGTCCCCCGATGGAATTGTAATAGTTTGATTTTCTGCTTGATATTGCATATATACTCTCTCCTCTCCTTGTCCTAGTTTATTGTATGCGCATAAAAAAAAAGCATGACAACTACCATGCTTTTTTTCATAATTTATAAGAAACATTTAATTTTTAATTGGTATTTGTCTAGATTCCTGTGTTCCTGAATATTAAAGAACTAGAACTATTGAATAATACTACTGATTTCCTTTGCAGGTAGACGCTTTCCGAGAGCCTGTCCTCAGCCTCCTAACTACGAAAACATATGCTCCTACGGGTTACTCAGCTCACGCTATTGCCCGTTAATGCGGGACAAATGACATAAAATTACCGATAAAAGAAGAGACTGGTCGTGACGTCATTCACGACCAGTCTCTTTAAAAATTCTTTCGGTAATAATGTAGCAGCCTACCTGTCCAAAGCGCTTAGAAAACAATATGAAAAGGTTTTGACCTGAAAGGATCAGGCGTATTTATGCTCGTTTTTATTTTTAATCTTCATCATCAATAAATTCTGGATCTACTTTTTCTAATCTCTCTTCTTTAGTAATCGTGAACATTAATGAAGCCTCTTCTTTTTTCGCAGAGTCTCTAACCGCATCAACCGTTGCTGTTACTACTTTTTGACCAAATCTGATTGACAGTTCATCTCCGGCTTTCACGTCAGAGCTCGCCTTTGCTACTTTGCCATTTATGGTTATTCTACCTTGGTCAGCTACTTCTTTAGCTAATGTTCTACGCTTTATAAGTCTGGATACCTTTAAATATTTGTCTAATCTCATTTTGCCACTACCCCTCTAATTTTTTTGCATCTTTCCAAAATTGGTCTAGCTCCTCTAAAGTGTAATGAGAAAAGTCTCCTTTATCATCTTTTACACTTTGTTCTATAAATTGAAACCTACTTTTAAATTTCTTATTGGCCTGAATCATTGCCTGCTCCGGAGATAGCTGATAAAAACGTGCTAAATTTACAATAGTAAATAACACATCACCTAATTCATCTACTTGAGATTCCTTTGTACCTTCTGCTAATTCCGTCTTCCACTCAGCTAGTTCTTCTTCGAACTTTTCCCAAGCTCCAGATACGTCTGGCCAATCAAAACCAACTTTCGCAACTTTCTTTTGGTAATTAAAAGAAGTAAGTAGAGATGAATCTGCGCGCATTTCACCTTCTAATAAGGAATCCCCAGAATCTCTATTTTCTTCAGACTTTATTTGTTGCCAATTACGTAGAACGTCCTCTGTGCTATCTGCTTTTACACTACCGAATACATGAGGGTGTCTACGAATCATTTTGTCTGCAATAGAGTTTAATACATCTTCCATACTAAAGTATCCGTTATCTTCTCCTATTTGAGCATGTAGGAATACTTGTAACAGAACGTCTCCTAACTCTTCCACGATATGGTCATCATCTTCTTCGTCAATCGCTTGGAGAAGCTCATAGACCTCTTCTACGGCATATTTCTTTAAGGTTGTATGTGTTTGTTCCTTATCCCATGGACATCCATTAGGACCACGTAGATCCGCTACAATTTGACGAAGTGTTTGCCACTCTTTTAAGCGATTTTCTTTTTCATGAATCGGCGGAACGTATAGTGTAGTTAAATTATCTAACTTCATCACTCGGTCCAATTCGAATAGTGGTACCTTTGTTAAATTTTCTGCGGCGGATCCCGCAGCAGTGACAATTGTTACCTCATAATCATCTGGATATTTTTCCATAAGGGTTAACTTTACTTCAGATGCACTAAATGCATCATATACTTGGCCAATAAGCACATGCGCATTCATTTGAACTTCATCGCGTTTAAAGCTAGTACCGTCAAGTAATTGAAATCCTTCAATCGGGTCAATTCGTAAAGCACCAAAAATAGGATCTAAGAAACTTTGTCCACCTTCTATATGGATTTTAACTTGTCCTTGTCTGTCTGCTTCGATTAATAGTTGAACTGTTAGTTCGGCAACTAACGGATGCCCAGGTACTGCATATATAATCGACTGTTTCTTCGCCAAATCTAGAAGCTGTTTGACAATCTCTTCATAGACACCTTCGAATTGTTCATTATTCTCATACACGTCATCGAAACCTGTAAAGGTAAGTCCTTCTGCTTTTAATTCATCCAAAACAGGGTGCTGCTCTGTTCGAACGTATAAATACTTAGCTGCTTTCAACTTTTTATATATACCTAATGGCAGCTGATCTAAATCACCTGCTCCAAGGCCAATTATCGTAATTTCATTCATTATGCTCACAACCTTACTTTTCTTTATTTAACCAAAGCTGAAAAGTGGCCATCCTTCTACCAAACGGCAACAAAAACCACTCTTTCTCTGCTATTACACGTTTTTTTGCTATACTTACTAAAAAAATAGTAGCACCGAGCATAACCGCGGTTAGCGAAATTACAATCGATTGAATTCTACTAGAAAGTTGATCGAATAACACTGCATCTCCCAATATTACATAAGAAACCACGCATACTATCATCAAAATGGAGGCACTTATAATCCCTTTATAGAAAACTGCAGGAGCAAATTGGATATTCCAAGTCTTTTTAAAATAATAACACATCAACACATAGATAATTGCTAAACTCATATTTCCTGAGATAGCTGCACCTAATACCCCATAGGTAGGGACGAGTAAACTATTTAATAGCCACTTACACAAAACCCCGAGCAACAAGAATAGCGTAGGCACTTTCACCTTTCCACTGCCCTGTAGCATAGCCATTAACGTAAGGATTAAAGACATCCAGACGATTTGGAAAGAAAAAACCATTAGTGTCGTAGATTCTTCCTTTGTTTGAAATAGCATTTCATTCACATATGGAAGAACCACGATTAGTCCCATCGCTGCGGCAATTCCAAAGGTAAATGCTACACGATAGGTGAGTTGCATGAACGGCACTGCAGTTCTACCTGAACCTTTACTCATCCGATGTGCTACTAGCGGAACAATCGCCAAGGAAAGTGTAGAAGCTATAACAATTCCTAATTGAACGAGCGGTTGCCCTCGATCATAGACACCTTTTTTCTCCATTGCCTGCTGTCTCTCCATCCCACTTTCTATAAGCGTTTGGAAGACTGTAAACGAATCGACCAGTTGAAAAAGTAGGAACAATAGAGCACTTATACTAGCACTTATACTTATCATTGTTAAACTCTTTACTATTGGCCACACAGCTATATCTTGTTGGATTTCCCCTGTCTTTGACCGCTTCATGGATTTCCAATAAATAAAGGATAGCAGTAGGACGCCAGCAAGTTCTCCTGCCACTGCACCATACATAGCCATACTTCCTGCCTTATACAGATCAAAACTAGTAGAAACGATAAGCCATGTACCAAATAGGATGACAAAAACTCGAACTGTCTGCTCCACGACCTGTGCATAGGCGACTGGCTGCATCCGACCATCCGATTGAAAATCTCCCTTTAATACAGCAAGCATTGGCATCAATAATATGACGAATGAACCAGCTTTTAATAGCTGAGCAAGATTTGCATCTCCCATTGCTTTTGCTAAGAATCCAGCACCCATAAACAATAAAATAAAAAATAAAATAGAAATAAATCCAATATAATAAAAAGCAATTTGCTTTATCCTTGGAATTGCATAATCTTTTCCAAGTGCTTTATAATCCGATAAAACTTTAGACAAAGCTACGGCAAAGCCAAACGAAGTCCAAGTAGTAATAATACCAATGAACGGATATACCTGTTGGTAAATATAAAATCCTTCATCTCCGACCAAATTTTGAAATGGCACACGGTACACAGCACTAAGTAGCTTAACGATAATAGCGGCGACCGTCAGCATAGCTGCACCTTTCATATAAGTTTTCATATTCCACTCATTCGCCATAACCAATCCTACTCCCATTATACGATAGGAATATTATACCGAAGAAATGCGCAAGGCGCCCGTTTAGTTGTGAAAAGCGCTGGAAGGATTTCAGGGAAAGGCGTACTTTGCCTTTACTGAAATCCTGAAGCGACTCGAACAACTGCCGCCTGAAGTCTGGACAATACCAGAAATGCGGAAGCGCCTATGTTAGCCCCGAAAAGCGTTGGAAGAATTAGGGTAAAGCATTGTGAAGAGCCACGCAAAAAACGACCGGTCCTTTAAGATCAAAACCTGTTTCTATCGTTTTCGAAGGGCTTTGGACAGACGTTTAGTTATATGATTACGGAGTGAATTTTTAGGGATGCTGGTTGGTTATGACATCCGTCACAACCAACCAGCATCCCTAATTTTCGGTAATCTTATGGAGTTTGCTTATCCGTCCCCCTTCAACAACTTTTAGAAACAGATAGGGGCATTTTGGGATAACTAGAGAAAAGTACTTTCCTAATAATATAGGATGCTCTCAAAGATACAATTTCGTTCGATATTCCGTTTCTTTATATAGTGAACACTTACTATTTCTTTTTATTCCCGTAGCAGAAAAAAATCTACTAATTTTAGTATTTCTTCATTAAAGAATAAATAATACTACTTCTAGTTCAAAAGTGGACTTTTACCAACCTATACTTTATCTAATCTCATCATCTTAGGTGATAAGCTATGCCTAATCTATTTAAGGAGAACTACACATTTAATTGATTGTAGTGAAAGGTGGCGACTTCAGCGGGATGCGTGAGACAAATGAGCTATCACATCGGCGCGCACGCGACGGTGATATCTCATCACTCACCCAGGGAAACGCGTCCACCTGTAACGGAAATCAATAGTATTTTTTATTTATTCTTCTAGACAATACTTGAAATGTGAAGTTGCCCGTTTAATGTGAAATCTCTGAAAAAGAAATGCAGAAAGAAACCAATAATTATTTTTACTTGCTCTCATCTCTGGATCTGATAATTTTGCCAAAGAAAACCCCGAAAACTTTACTATTCGTAAAATTTTCGGGGTTATCGTTTTGAAAGGAAGTTTTGTTCCAATCTCTTTTCAACTTTCCATTTGTTTTGCCAGAAAATTTGCTGCAGTTTCAATTGCCTTTAGTTCAGATTCTCCAATAAAGTGCACCTTCGAAATGATGAATACAGCTCCGATTGGATCTCCTGAAGCAATAATAGGTGCTATACAATAGGATTTTACTGTTTCAACTACTCCTGGAATCCATTCAACCGAATTTTCATGTTTTTCCATTACAATGGAGCGCTGACCAATCATGTCTTCAACACCTGGGCTTAGTCTACGATTCAAGTAATCCTTCTTTGAAAGTCCTGCTGCTGCAATCATTTCATCACGGTCACTTATTAACACTGGGGTTCCTAAAGTCTCGTACAAAGTATCCGCATATTCCTTTGCAAAATCTCCAAGCTCACTAATAGGTGAATATTTTTTTAAGATTACTTCTCCTTCTCTATCCGTAAAAATTTCCAATGGATCTCCTTCTCGGATTCGAAGGGTTCGACGTATTTCTTTCGGAATTACCACTCTACCTAAATCATCAATACGACGTACGATGCCTGTTGCTTTCATGTAATATGCCTCACTTTCGACAGATTGGAAATTAAATTTCATTTCTGCCATAGTATGCATCATATTACCAAAAAATATGCAAAGAGCTATTTGACGTCTGCTATTTCTTTTTTAGATTCGGGCAATAATCTCATCATCTCTTCTAATACATCAAATGGATCAAATTTTCCTGTTTTACGTTCATCAATTGTCAGTACTAGACTGCCGTTGTCCATATTAAAGCCAACTGCACGTCCGTATTTCATAGATTCTTCTACAAGCTTTGCTCCATTAATAGCCTTTGTACCTTCTGCACTTAAAGTAATCGAAATTATTTTATTTGTTTCCTTAATAGACACTACACCTACCGCAATTCCCCAAATTTTCATACGTGCAATACGTAGCAATTTTTCCGCTTCGAGAGGTATATCTCCAAATCGGTCCTGTAATTCATCTATGAGATCGAAATACTCCTCTTCTTTATCCATCGCTTTGACACGTTTGTACATTTGAATCTTTTGATAGCCATCGGGAATATATTCATCTGAAATATAGGCATCCGTGGATAACGCAATCTCTATTTCTGGCAAATCCTCTTTTTTAATACCAGTACGTTTTTCCGCAATTGCATCTTCCAGCATTTGCGTATAAAGATCAAATCCGACTGAGTCTATAAATCCATGCTGCTGCGAGCCTAATAAGTTACCTGCACCTCGAATAGACAGGTCGCGCATTGCAATTTTGAAACCCGAACCAAGCTCTGTAAATTCTTTTACTGCCTGCAATCGTTTTTCTGCCACATCTGTTAACACCTTGTCTCGTTGATGCATTAAGTAAGCGTAAGCAACACGATTGGACCTCCCTACACGACCTCGTAATTGATACAATTGTGAAAGTCCCATTTTATCAGCATCTTGAATAATAAGTGTATTAACGTTAGGAATATCAATACCTGTTTCAATAATAGTCGTAGTAACTAAAACGTCGTATTCACCTTCTATAAAGCTGATAATAATTGACTCTAGTTCTGTTTCAGTCATTTGTCCATGCGCAAATCCAACTCTTGCAGTTGGAACTAGCATTTGAATCTCATCCACTTTCCTCGTAATATCTTCTACTCGATTGTATAAATAAAACGCCTGTCCTCCACGTGCTAACTCCCTTTCAATTGCTTCACGGACAAGTGCACCATTTTGTTCCATCACATAAGTCTGAACTGGAAAACGGTTTTTAGGAGGAGTTTCAATAACAGATAGATCACGTACCCCAATCATCGACATATGTAATGTTCGAGGTATAGGAGTAGCGGTTAACGTCATAACATCCACATTTGTCTTTAACTGCTTGATCCGTTCTTTATGTTTTACTCCAAATCGTTGTTCCTCATCTACAACTAAAAGGCCTAAATCGTGGTACTCCACATCTTTAGATAGAATTCTATGTGTACCTACTACTACATCAACTAATCCTTTTTTCAGCCCATTAATCGTTTCCATCTGTTGTTTTTTGTTGCGGAAACGACTTAGGAGACCCACTTCAATTGGAAAGTCTTGAAAGCGGTCTAGCATAGTTTCATAATGCTGTTGAGCCAATATAGTTGTCGGACAGAGAAAGGCAACTTGCTTTCCTTCCATGACAGCTTTAAATGCTGCTCGTATTGCTACTTCTGTTTTACCGTAACCTACATCCCCACAGACAAGACGATCCATTGGTCGAGGTTTTTCCATATCTTTTTTCACTTCTAGAATAGTACGTAGTTGATCCTCGGTTTCCTCATAAGGAAATGCTGCTTCAAAGGACTGCTGCATCTCACTATCAGGTTCAAATGCATATCCGACTTCTGCTTCTCGTTTGGCATATAGCTTTATTAACTCATCTGCAATGTCTTGAACTGCAGCTGAAACCTTTGTTTTAGTTTTCTTCCAATCTGCTCCGCCCAACTTGTGAAGCTTTGGATCTTTTTCCCCAGACGCAACATATTTTTGAATTAGATCTATTTGATCGACGGGAACGAATAATTTATCCTCCCCACGATAACGAATATGAAGATAGTCTTTATGAATTCCATTAACAAGCAATGTTTCAATGCCAATATATTTCCCAATACCATGATGTATATGTACAACATTATCTCCTGGTTTTATCTCGGAGTAACTTTTAATACGCTCAGCATTCGTTACCTTTTGAGCTCTCGCTTTTTTCTTATGCTTTTGTTTAAACAGCTCAGAGTCGTTAATTACTGCAATTCTTTGTAGTGGAAGTTCAAAACCAGCTTCTAAATCTCCTTCTATGATATAAACGCCAGGTGATTTCATATCTTCCTCGGAAGCACCAATTTGTGTAGAAATCTCGTAGTCTTCTAGCACTGCATGTATTTTTTGAACACGATCTTTGCCATCAGCAAGTATAAATAAGCGGAATTTCCCTTGCGTAAATCGCTCTATTTCATTTTTCAATAAATGCATTTGCCCATGGAAGTTTTGCATTGGTTTACAAGAAAAACTAATATTTTTTTTAATCGTAATTCCAGAAAAAGTTCGAGAAAACAGAGAAAAGTATAATTTTTCGTTAGAAAACATTTGAATTATTTCCTTTAGTTGAAAAGAAGGTTTTACACGGTGTACCGTTTTTCCTTCTTCTAACAAAGAAAGAATCCAATCATTTTCTTCTCTCTCTAGTGTCTCTGTCACTTCTTGAATTCTTCCAAGCTCGTCAAATAAAACCATTCCATTTTCATTGAAATAGTTTCCTAAAAAACTATTATTCTCTTCCAGTAATGATACATATTTCATATACTCTTTTGGTTGCTCACCTTGCTTTAACAACTCGATATCTTGTTGGATATTTTGATAGAAAAGATCTTTTACTTCTGGGATTTTAACTTTTTCCAAGCTTTCTGCCAATGCCTCTTCTAGTTTATGAGCTAGCAGAAGCTTTTTCTCTTCAGTCAGTACATATTCCGTAGCTGGTAGAATCCTTATATCTTTTCTTTTTTCTAACGAACGCTGATCTTCTGCTGAAAATGTACGGATAGAATCCACTTCTGTATCAAATAATTCGATACGAATAGGATTTTCCAAATAGAGTGGATAGATATCGATAATTCCACCTCGTAAAGCAAACTCTCCTGGAGCAGTAACCATAGGCTGACGAACATATCCCATATTCACTAATCTTTGCAAAAAGGAATCTAAACTAATTTCTTCACCTTCTGAGATAGACATGCTACTAGCTTGCCAGTCTTTCTTGGTAGGCATATGCTTTTTAAGACCTGCAATAGGAACAATATACACACCATTATCATGCGTTAACATATGGTCTAGCGCTTCTAGTCTTTGCGCACGAAGTTCTGGACTTGTAATAGATATATCAGCTGCGATCAGCTCGTCTGCAGGATATAAACGCACGAGGTCCTCACCGATTAGTTTTACTAAATCCTCTGTAAGTTTTTGAGCATGGAGTAGGTTAGGCGTTACGATTAATATAGCTCTCTGTCGATTTTTATATAGCATATTGGTGAATACCGCTCTAGCACTAGAAGTAAGGCCAGTTATTAACTGTTGGTCCTTCCCACTCTCTAACTCTTTTACTAACTTTTGTATTTGTATATCTTCGATTAATAAATTATTTAAAGCTTCCATCTGTGTACCCCCTATCTAAACAGAAAAAGGCTTTGTGCACGAAATCGTGCCAAAGCATCTACTGTATCCATTTTTTTAACGCATAGTAATTAGGAAACGTTTGAAGGGAATTCTGACATTCTTCACAAATACACTGCACCGTGTAATCTCCCTCTGCTCCATTTACAATATATATATGTTGTTCTTCTTGCGTGAGCTCATGTTTTTGTAGAAACTGGTCATCTATGCTATCGAATGGCAACTGCCCAATTTCTGTTTCACAATGGCGACATTTATAACGAATCGGCATGGCCATTAAAACCTCCTTTTTAGGAAGTATAGACCTTTTGTTCACTTTTTATGCACCGTTATATGTATTCATTACATCTAGAAATTTTTTAGTTAACCAATCTTCGCAAGCGTCTGCACTATTCTTCACGGCTTGAATTATATCTATTTTTTCATCCTCACTAAATTTAGAGAGCACGTAATCCGGTACCTTCATGCCATTTTTAGGACGATCCACACCAATTCGGATTCGATTAAATTCCTGTGAACCCAAGTGCTGGATAATTGATTTAATGCCATTATGCCCACCTGCACTACCTTTTTGGCGTAGCCGTAATTTTCCAACCTGTAAGTCTAAGTCATCATAAATAACGACTATTTCATCGTCATTTACTTCGTAGTAATCCATTATAGGTATAACACATTCACCCGAAAGATTCATATAGGTTAACGGCTTCAACAGCATAACTTTTTCAGTGCCAATAAGTCCAATGCCATACATTCCATTAAATTTAGACTGTGTAAGCGGTATTTTTAATCGCTTAGAGAGTTCATCGATGACATGGAACCCAATATTATGGCGTGTAGCTTCATATTGTTTTCCAGGATTTCCGAGACCAACAATAATTTTCATCATATTCCATTCCTTTAAACCATGTTTTTATTAATTTTACCATATTAAAACAAAAGAGGTTGCCTTTGGACGACAACCTCTTTTGTTTTGTTATTCTTCTGTTTTTGTTTCTTCAGATTCTGTCTCGGATTCTGATTCAGTATCCTCAGTTTCTTCTTCCACTCGAGGTGCTGATACAGTAACCAAAGTAAAGTCATCTTCATTCGTTATTGGATAATCTACTTTATCTCTAACATCTGCAACAGTCAATGTATCTCCAATAGCCATGGCAGACACATCAATATCAATACTTTCCGGAATATTGGAAGGTTTCACTGTAATAGTAACTTCACGATTTGGCTGTTGAAGCATACCACCCTCTGAAACACCAACCGAATCTCCAGTTACATTAATCGCAACACTTACTTCTAACTCTTCTTTCATATTGATCGCTAAAAAGTCTGCATGAATCATTTGGCCTTTTAGAATATTCATCTGGTAATCACTCAACACGACGTTTACGGATTTACCATCAACATCAAGCTTCATAACACCATTACGACCAACTTCTCGAAGTGTTTTTGTAAAATCCTTTTCGTTGATAGCAATAGACTGAGATTCTGTTTCAAAACCATATACAACCGCAGGGATAAACCCGCTATTTCGAAGTTTTGCGTTCTCTTTTTTATTACGTTTTTGTGTTTTTACTACTGTACTCATAATGTTCTCCATCCTCCCGAAGTGCGTTCTATAACTAGAAATACCCATCTTCAGCAGGATTCAAACATTTATAGATCAATCAAATAATGTGCTAACTGATTTCTCTTCAAAAACTCTTACAATTGCATCACCTAATAATTTTGCAACTGACAATTCTTTAATCTTAGGCGACATTTTATCATCCGCTAATTGAATAGAGTTTGTAATTACTAACTCTTTAATAACAGAGTTATCAATACGTTCAATTGCTGGACCCGATAATACCGGGTGCGTACAGCATGCATAGACTTCTTTTGCACCACTTTCCACCAATGCCGCCGCTGCGATAGAGATTGTTCCAGCTGTATCAATAATATCATCGATTAAAATAGCTGTTTTTCCTTCTACATTCCCTACAATATTCATAACCTCAGCCACATTTGGACGTGGACGACGTTTATCGATAATAGCGATTGGCGCTTTTAAGCGATCTGCCATTTTACGAGCACGAGTTACCCCACCATGGTCAGGAGAAACAATTACCAATTCTGCTGGATCAAAGTTTTTACCTAAGAAGTAGTCAGATAAAATTGGAGCTGCTACTAAGTGATCTATCGGAATATTAAAGAATCCTTGAATTTGTGGTGCATGTAGATCAAGTACAATCGCACGTGTTGCACCTGCAGTTGTTAATAGATCTGCTACAAGTTTAGCTGTGATTGGCTCACGAGCACGTGCTTTTCTGTCTTGACGTGCATATCCGTAATAAGGGATTACAACACTAATTGTACGAGCTGAGGCACGTTTTAGTGCATCAAGCATTATTAATAATTCCATAAGATGTTCGTTTACAGGACCTGAAGTTGATTGAACGATGAATACATCGCAGCCACGAATACTTTCTTCGATATTGATCTGTACTTCACCATCACTAAATCTAGTAACTGTACTTTTACCTAGAGGAACTCCTACTTCTTTTGCGATTTCTTCAGCTAATTCCTTATTTGAATTTAGCGTGAAAATTTTCAACTTCGAATTTGCATATTGTTCTGGCATGATAATCCTCCTGGATATTGGGTTATTTTAAATTTAATTTGTTCACGTAGCCATCTTTGTTCTCTTGTCTTGCTCTTCCAATTGCAAGTGCTTCACCGGGTACATCCTTTGTAATGGTTGACCCAGCAGCCACATAAGCTTTTTTGCCAATGGTTACTGGTGCTATTAAGTTAGAATTACAACCAACAAACGCATCATCTTCAATCGTTGTAACAAATTTGTTTTTTCCATCATAATTCACTGTAATTGTTCCACAACCAACATTGACGTTTGTTCCAATTGAAGCGTCACCCATATAGCTTAAATGAGAGATCTTACTACCATTGCCTACTGTGGATTTTTTCACTTCTACAAAGTTACCTATTTTCACATCGTTTCCAACATCGGATTGAGGTCGAATATGTGCAAACGGACCAATAGACGTATGGTCTCCAACTTCACTGGACAATACAACAGACGAGTGTATAGTTGTTTCATCACCAATAACACTAGATACAATGTGACTATTCGGTCCAATTGTACAATTCATGCCAATGGTTGTTTTTCCTTCAATGATTACTCCAGGTTGAATTACTGTATCTGCTCCAATAACAGCTTCACTGCTGATGTATGTATTTCTAGGATCGATGATAGTGACGCCTTCACGCATATGATGCTGAGCAATACGTAAACGCATAGTCTCTTCTGCTTGTGATAGAGCAATGCGATCGTTCACACCTAAAATCTCTTCGAATTCCCTTGCTGCATAAGCTGAAATAATCTCGTTTTCTTTTTGTAAAATTTCAATGACATCTGGCAAATAATACTCACCTTGTGCATTATTATTATTCACTAACTTTAATGATCTAAATAGCGCTTCGTTATCAAAGCAATATGTCCCGGAGTTAATCTCACGGACAAGTTGCTCCTCTGTAGAAGCATCTTTTTGTTCTACAATACTTTTAACACTACCGTCCTCAGAACGAATAACTCTACCGTAACCAGTTGGATCTTCTGCAATCGCAGTTAAAATAGTTGCTTTTGCTCCCGTTGCGTTATGGTGTTCTAACAAATCATTCATTGTTTTTGGAGTAATAAGTGGCGTGTCTCCACAGATAACAATAGTTGTTCCAGTTAAGTCTTTTAGTACTTCCTCAGCCTGTAAAACTGCATGAGCTGTTCCTAACTGTTCTTCCTGAAGGGCATATTCACTTCTCGTCCCTAGTCCACGCTGCACTTCTTCGGCACCATGTCCTACGATTGTAACGATTTTTTCTACGCCAAGCTGTTCCATGTTTGTTATAACATGTTCTACCATCGGCTTGCCACATACAGGATGTAATACTTTATATAAACTAGACTTCATACGTGTACCTTTACCGGCTGCTAATACGACAGCATATGTATTTGTCATTTTTCAAGTTCCCTCCAGTGGGCTAATTTACTCTTTTGACTATAGCCGAAATGAAGCAAGATTTCAAGGAAATATCTCTTGACAAATACATGACAAACCAAGTAATATAGTTGAATTTCTTAAATAATCGGCGAATTTATTAAAGTTCAAGGAAAATAACAAAAAACCATCTCCTATAAAGAAATGGTTTTTACCTTTTTTTATGCTGTTGGTTCTCCAATTTTATCTTCAAGCTCACTACTTAAATGATAAGCATAAAGGATTGCATCCTGAATCTTTGTTCGCGTTCCAACGTTAATCGGATGAGCAATATCTCTAAATTCACCTTCTGTCGTTCTTTTGCTAGGCATCGCTACAAACAACCCATTGTTTCCGTCTATTACTCGAATATCATGCACAACAAACTCGTTGTCCAACGTTATAGAAGCGATTGCTCGCATACGACCATCAGTAACTACTTTACGTAACCTTACGTCTGTTATTTCCATTCTATTAACACCCCTTTTCATAGTTGCTTTATCTCTATCTATTTGTTATTCCACAAAAACTTCTAAAATCCTTCTCTTAAACAATAATATTTTCAATATTTTAAACAATCTTTATTAACTACTAAAAATCATAAGCTATTATGGAACAAAAAAAGGAGTTCTCCGAAGAAAACACCCTTCTATCTATTTTACACGACTGCAATTACTTCGATTTCTACCTTTACATCCTTTGGTAATCTAGCAACTTCTACCGCAGAGCGAGCCGGTTTATGACCACCAAAATGCTTGTCGTAGGCTTCGTTAAATTCAGCAAAATCATTCATATCTTTTAAAAAGACTAATGTTTTTACAACTTGCGATAAAGACGAGCCTGCTTCTTCCAGTACTGCCTCTAGGTTAGCAAAAACCTGTGCAGTCTGTTCTGTAATAGAGCCTTCCACTACTTCTCCCGCAGGAGTTAAGGGGATTTGACCTGAACTGTAAAACATTCCATTTACAATCATACCTTGCACGTATGGTCCGATTGCTGCTGGTGCATTAGTTGTTGATACTGCTTTCATCTAATTTGCCACCTTTCTCAAAGTAATTTCCTTGTGTTAAAGCAATTGTACCATCTTTTTCATTGACCTCGTGAAGCTTTACTAAAGATAAATAATCTTTCACCAATTGCTCTCCTTGATGCTCTGCCTCCACTAGCACAGCAATTCCTGCTAACTCACAATTGAATTCCTCTAATAGACTCTTCATCCCATTAATGGTTCCTCCGACTTTCATGAAGTCATCCGTGATTAAAACACGCTGCCCTTTTTCCATACTTCTTTTCGAAAGAACCATCGTCTGAATACGTCGTGCAGAACCCGATACATAGTTTATACTTACTGTCGGGCCTTCCGTTACTTTACTGTCTCTCCGTACAATGACCACGGGAACATTTAAATGTCTCGCTATTGCATGTGCGATTGGTATACCTTTAGTAGCAACCGTCATAATGGCATCAATTTTTGCATCTGCAAATGCAGATGCGAATACTTTACCAATTTTGTTCATCAATGATGGATTTCCTAGTAGATCCGTCATATACAAATAGCCACCAGGTAACAATCTTTCTACTTTAGAGAGCTGTGCCATCAATTCTTCTGCTATTACTAAGACATCCTCTTGTGTCATGGTCGGGATGAACTTGACCCCTCCCGCTGCTCCTGGAACAGTTACAAGTAAACCTTTGCCTCTTGCTTCAAATGTTTCTTTAACAATGGTTAAATCCTCACTTATGGAAGATTTAGCAGATTGATATAAAGAAGCAAAGAATGTTAAAGGGATTAATTTATGTGGATGCTCCATAAGATATTGTGTCATATCTACAAGCCGTTCACTTCTTTTCCATTTCATACTTTCACCTCCAAAGACGAATGTTTTATAGAAAACTTAACACAAACATCCGGATTTAAGCAAGTGGTTCCCGATCCCCCATTAAACGAACTGCATAAACCTCATCGCAGAATCCACGTAAACCATTGTATATTCTTTGGACTCTTGTCTCGTGATCGACTATTCCAAACACAGTTGGACCACTTCCGCTCATCAATACAGCGTCCGCTCCGAATTTTTTCATCTGATCTTTTAAACCAGCAACCTCAGGATACAGTTTGAGTGTTACATCCTCCAACACATTACCAACAGAAGCGCACATTAGTTCAAAGTCTTTCTGTTGAATAGATTCGATCATTTGTGCAGTATTTGGATGCTTTATTTCATTTACTTTTAGGTTACCGTATATATCGGCAGTAGATACGCCGAGTGTCGGCTTAGCAAGGATGATCCAACAATTAGCCGGAGAAGGAAGTTCTTGTATCTTCTCTCCTCTACCTGTTGCCAATGCAGTTCCTCCATATACACAAAACGCCACGTCGGAACCAATTTTCGTACCTATTTCAGCAAGTTCATCCAAGGTAAGTCCTAACTCCCAGATAATATTTAATCCTTTTAATGTGGCCGCTGCGTCACTACTACCACCAGCAAGTCCAGCTGCTACGGGAATATTCTTTTCGATAGTAATAGAAACTCCCTTTTCCACTCGGTAGGTATCTTTTAGAATCTTTGCAGCTTGATATGCTAAATTCCGATGATCATTTGGAACAAAGCGGTCCACAGATAATATATGTATTGCTCCATCTTCTCTTACTTCTAATCCAATACGGTCCGCTAAATCTACTGTTGTCATGATCATTTCGACTTCGTGGTAACCGTCTGGACGCTTATGTAGGACATCTAGTGTCAGGTTTATCTTAGCAGGTGCTTTTACGTAATACATTGATCTGCTCCTTTCCTCCAATATGTTGTCCCCTATTTTACCACAGTGCACAAGGAATGCGGAAGTGTGATTCAGCTTCCCTATTTAGTAAAAAAACAAAGCTTATTTCCAGTCTATGTTACTGTTCTTTGAGACTACTTTTTCTATCATCCCTAGCATCACATAGATATTTAGAAAAGCGCAAGTAATCTTAAGGTCAAAATTGTTTTCGGCTGGCTTCGGACAGGTTTATCTCGTTGCTCTCCTTCCACTTTAGGAACTAGGTTAATACAGTTTTGGGAAGAAGAGAAGAAGCATCCGAAGATACAATTTCAGGTTGCACCTCTTTTTTTTATTGAATAACACTCACTATTTCTCTATACTCCACTTCTATACCTAGAATAAAGAAAACCGAGCAAAAGATATGCCCGGTCCTTTTTATCCTTAGTGTTCACGAGGTATTTTATCTTTTAAAAAAAAGGCGGATTGCTCCGCCTTTTCTATTTGCTAGTTGTTCTTTAGTTTTGTCTCTCGTGAGCATTACTACTTTGACTATTACGGTACAAGCTCAGCTTATTTACTTTGGTGATTTCATTTGCTGTTCAGCCATTTCAATTGCTCGTTTTACCATATTACCTGCATCACGTGATTTAATTCCTCCCCAGCCCTCGGTTTTGACTACATCATAAAATCCAAGATCTTTGGCTATCTCTTCTTTTAATTCTTTAGACATTATACCTTTTCTAGACATAGGTGAATCCTCCTTTGGAACAACTAGCTTTTATAGTATGTCCGCAAAACAAAAGAAAACCCCTTTTCCATTTAATAAAATAGAAAAGAGGTTTTTAAAAAATAAAAATAAAAAAATAAAAGTTCTAAAAAATCATTTTACAACTATTAAATTATTTGCTTCGTCAAAAATAGTGATTTCTACTGCTTCGGTCAAAACATCTGCATAACTATAAGATACACGTTCAAAAGAGTTTTCATCTTGATCCAAATCGATAACAAATACTGCATGATATGTCTCTCTAAGTACACCAGCACGCTCAATTGTTTTCTTACGTCCTCCGTTTGCTTTTAATTGCAAACGTTTGCCTAAATGATGATCTAATGACTTCTTAATATCAGCTAAAGTTTTTGGCATTTCGCATACACCTCACTGATTACTATCATACCATCGTTTTTAATTTTTGTCAAACAAAATATTTTAACAATCATCCTATATAGTTGTCAACGTTTTTATTTTCCAGCCATACTGAATTTTTTATAAATATTACTTATTTTGTAACAAGTATGATTAATGAAACTCCTCGTATAGTTCATTGGATAGTTTTCCAAACTCTTCAATACTTAAAGTTTCACCACGTCTTGTTGGATCTACACCTATTTTTTCTAAAGCTTGAATGATAAGATCCTTCTTTGCTTTTCCGTTTGGTAGGGATGATTGTAGATTATTAATAATCGTTTTTCTGCGTTGAACAAAAGAACCACGAGAAACTTTAAATAAGAATTCCTCATCAATCACTTCAATTGGTGGTACTTCACGACGAGTAAGCTTAATAACTGCTGAATCTACATTTGGTTGTGGCATAAATACCGCTTTAGGAACGATCATCGCTATTTCCGCTTCCATATAGTACTGAATAGCTATAGACAAAGATCCATACGCTTTCGTTCCTGGTATTGCAGTGATTCGATCTGCAACCTCTTTTTGCATCATGACAACCATCCCACGAATAGGAAGACGATCCATTAATAGTTTCAACAATATTGGAGTCGTTACATAGTAAGGTAAATTAGCAACAACCATAACATCCTTATAGTTCTGCAGCTGATTAGCAAATATTTGTTGCACATTAGCTTCTAAAATATCAGCATGAATAATTTCTACATTATCATATGGCGATAACGTATCCGCTAATACTGGCAACAGTCTTTGGTCAATTTCAAAGGCAACAACTTTACCTGCAGTTCTTGCTAAATGCTCCGTTAATGCCCCAATACCCGGTCCAATTTCAATTGCAGCAGAATCCTTTGTGAGATCAGCGTGACTTACAATATTACGTAAGATATTCGGGTCAATTAAAAAATTTTGGCCTAAGCTTTTTTTGAATGAGAACCCATACTTCTTTAATATCTCTTGTGTTCTAATTGGTGTTGCTATATCTTTTTGCATATATTATTTTTCCTCCATATTGAGTTGTGCAATCGCTTCTTCGACTTGCTGTTGGCTAATTTGAAAAATGGATAGTCTTTTTTGTAGCTGTTTTCCATTAGTGTATCCAATTTTCAATATTTCACCTAATCGGCTTCTTCTTGCTTTCGAATTGGGATGACCTATTAATTGTCCATCCACTAATATTGATAGTGGTATTTCAGAAAACGTTTCTTTATCCAATTTTGGGGTATAAACATTAGAAAGAGCAGCGCGAATATCTTCGTCCTTTGCGTGCTCAATCCCTAAGCCTTTTCCGTTTTTGGCAATTGTTTTTTCTTTCGACAAAAATGCGTGTTTCACACCTGGAACCTGTTCTTCGATAATAGCACGGATACGTCTTCCGGGATAATCTGGATCAGTAAAAACAATAACTCCACGTTTATCCTGCGCATGCTGAATTTTCATCAGTGTTTCTTTAGATATGGCTGAACCATTCGTTTCAATAGTATCTGCTTCTACAGAACGTTTTATGGCTGTTGTATCATCTTTTCCTTCAACAACTATTATTTCTTTTATTTGCAACCAGTTTTCCTCTTTTCTGTCTATCTGCTATTTCTATCATAACGCAAAAAAGCTCTCCCAATCAACGAAAGGGAAAGCTATATAATTAGTTCAGTACTTTCACACGTACTTTTTTGCGTCCAAAGTCATATGCCTGCGATTTAGAAGGCACGAATAAATCAATTTTGTTCCCCTTGATAGCACCACCAGTATCGCCAGCTACCGCATAACCATAGCCCTCTACCCATACTTTTGAGCCCAGTGGAATAACACTAGGATCAACTGCTATAACTTTCAAATTAGGATTAGATTTTAAGTCTATGCCAGTCGCCGTTACGCCAGAACATCCATTACAGTAAGCAGTGTATGCTGTTGCCGTAACATAAAATTCTTTTCCGCCTGTTGGAGCTGCTGAAGAATTTGTTCCGCGCGAAACACTAGCAGTCACGACTTTCGTTCCAACTGCCACAATTTTTTCGGTTGGTTTTTTTACTGTCTTCTCGCTCACCATATTACGAGATACTTCTTTACCATTTTCTTTAACTACTTCATAAGTACGTGAAACTGTACCATTTTCACCGTTTTGTACTACTTTTTCTTTCCCTTTTAGTAGCGAGTCATCTTTTTTCGTTTCTACAGCAAATTTTGTTTCTTCCTCAACTACATCGGTGACCTTTTCTACTCGCACTACTTGTATTTCAGAATTCGGGATTACTAACCCATCCATTTTCTGTTCTACTCGGTCGAATTCACTCAATTGAATGTTATATTGTTTTAAAAAGTCAGCGACCGTAGTCGAAGTGGACCATAGCTTCTTCTCTTCTACACCATCTAAAAGCGTTACTTCAAATGCTTTTTCAATAGTAATTTTGTTTTCGGGTCCTACCTCTGCATTTGCAGCAGGTGTTATAGCATCATGTTCAGTAACTGATACATTTGCCTTTGCCAGTATTTCTGAAACTAAGTCATCAGTAGTTGAAAGTGTTTGAACTTCTCCATCTACTGTGATTTCTATTTGTCTTGCCTGCTCCCACTCAATCGTTAAATTATTTTCGATAGAAGTGTTCACTGAGGGATGTAAAAAGTCTTCATTAGCTACTACTATTTGATGATCATCTAATAATTCGCCAACTGTATTTGCATGCGTTAATATTTCTTGTTGTTCACCGTTAACTGTTAAAGCAACAGTTTTCTTTGTTCCTTCGAATAAAACGAAAGAAACCACTGCAAGAAACAATAGTAAAGAAACAACATTTACTAAGGTTTGCTTGCTCCTCAATGAATGAAAGAACAGGTTTTTCATGGAATTATTTGACATGAAAAACGCCTCCTTGTTCACTGAAGTGATTATATAGAGTCCTCAAGAGCTTGTCAACCATTTAGGTTTTCCTAACACTTTTTAATCCGTTATTTTAAAGAATTTTTCTGCATTTTTAGTTGTTGCTTCTGCCACTTCTTCTATTGTAATTCCTTTAAGTCGTGCTATTTCTTCCGCAACAAGCGGCACAAGTGCTGGCTCATTTCTCTTACCCCGATGTGGGTGTGGAGCCAAATACGGTGCATCTGTTTCAATTAGTAAATACTCTAAAGGAATCGCTGTTGCTACTTCTTTTGGTCGCTTAGCATTTTTAAATGTAACAGGTCCTCCAAGAGAAATCATAAAATTCATATCTATACATTGTTTTGCTGTTTCTACACTTCCTCCATAACAATGCATGATGCCCCCAGTAAGATGTGCTTCTTCCTCTCGTAAAATACGAATCACATCTTCTGTTGCATCTCGATTATGGATAATAATTGGTAAATTAACCTTTTGAGCTAAACGTATTTGTTTTCTAAACAATGCCTGTTGAACATCTTTAGGAGACTTATCCCAATGATAGTCAAGACCCATTTCACCTATACCAACTACCTTTTCGTGCTTAGCAAGTTCCTCAATCCATTTCAAGTCCTCTTCCGTACAATCAATTGCATCGACAGGATGCCAACCAACTACAGCATAGAGAAAAGAATACTGCTCCACAAGTTTCATTGCTCTTTCAATTGTAATTCGATCGAATCCAATAACCACCATTTTTTTTACATTCGCTTCTAGGGCACGATTAATAACTTCCTGCAAATCTTCCTCATACTGATCTGCATTTAAATGCACATGTGTATCGATAAACATTTTAAATCCTCCTTACCTTTTGATAGTTATATTACATTATTTACAATACTATTTAAGAAATACTTAGTTCAAATTTATTCAATAATAATACCGTTTCAAATAACAAATAACCAGTAAAATAGTATCTAAAAATACTATTGAAATAAAAAGACCTGTCCATAATTTGACAGGTCTTTTTGCAATTTTATTTTACTTGCGCACCATTTTCAAGTTTTTCATCTACAGTAGCAAGTGTTAAATATCCGTCTTTTTCACCTGCAAGAATCATTCCTTGAGATAACTCTCCTCTTAGCTTCACAGGTTTCAGATTTGCTACTACAATTACTTTCTTACCGATAACGTCTTCTGGTTTATAATATTGCGCTATACCAGAAATCACTTGACGTTTTTCATAACCCATATCTAATTGCAGCTTTAATAACTTATCTGCTTTTGGCACTGCTTCACAGGATAAAACAGTAGCGACACGTAAGTCTACCTTGAAAAAGTCATCAATCGAAATTTCTTCGGCTTGAGGCTCTTCTTCTTTTTCATCTTCCTGAGGTGTTTGGACAGATCCTTGCATTTGCTCACGAATATATGCAACTTCTATATCTACATCTAATCGTGGGAAAATTGGAACTCCGGTTTTTATAACAGCTGTTCCGTCTTTAATCACTGTAAATGAACCTAAATGATTCCACTGCAAATAATCCTCTGTAAAACCAAGCTGCTCCGCGATTTGCTTAGGACTATTCGTCATAAACGGCTGAGCAAGTGTGGCAATTTGGCGAAGGCTTTCTGCTAAATGAGTCATGACGGAAGCTAGCTGTCCCTTAGTAGCTTCGTCTTTTGCAAGTACCCAAGGCTGTGTTTCATCAATATACTTATTTGTGCGGGATACTAAAGCCCATAAATCTCCAAGTACTAAGCTAAATTGCATTTTCTCCATATTTGCTTCATATTTTTCAATTGTTTCTATTGCAAAATCCTCTAAGGTTGCATCAAATTCTGTTGCTTTACTTTGACTTACTGGAATTTTCCCATCAAAGTATTTATTGATCATAGAAACAGTTCTATTCAACAGATTTCCTAAATCATTCGCAAGATCAAAGTTTGTTCTCTCTACAAACGACTCTGGAGAGAATACCCCGTCTTGACCAAAAGGTAACTCACGCAATAGGAAATAACGCGTTGCATCTAATCCATAACGTTCTACTAACATTTCTGGGTATACAACATTTCCTTTCGACTTAGACATTTTGCCGTCTTTCATCATAATAAACCCATGAGCAAATACCTTTTTAGGAAGTGGTAAATCTAAAGCCATTAGGAATATCGGCCAATAGATAGTATGGAAACGAACTATGTCTTTTCCTACTACATGAACATCTGCTGGCCAAAATTTTTGGAATAGAGAATCATCATCTGATAAATAACCGAGTGAAGTAATATAGTTTGTTAAGGCATCTACCCATACATAAATTACATGTTTAGGATCTCCAGGTACTTTAATCCCCCAATCAAAGGATGTTCTGGATACCGATAAATCTTCTAGTCCTGGTTTAATGAAGTTGTTGACCATTTCATTTTTTCTAGATTCTGGCTCTATAAATTCTACATTTTGTTCGTAATATGCTAATAAACGATCGGCATACTTTTTCATATTAAAGAAGTAAGATTCCTCTTTCACTTTTTGAACTGGACGACCACAGTCTGGACAGTTTCCTTCTATTAACTGTGTCTCAGTAAAGAAAGATTCACAAGGTGTACAATACCACCCTTCATATTCTCCCTTATAAATGTCTCCATTATCTAAGAACTTTTGGAATATTTTCTCCACTATTGTTGTATGACGTTCCTCTGTTGTCTGAATAAAATCGTCATAAGAAATATCCATTAACGCCCATACTTTTTTTGCCGCTTCTGCAATTTCATTTACATAAATTTGAGGCTCTTTTCCTGCTTCTTGTGCTTTTTCTTGAATTTTTTGCCCGTGCTCATCCATTCCTGTTAAGAAACGAACATCATATCCTCTAAGTCTTTTATATCTGGCCATTGCATCGGAAGCAACGGTTGTATAAGCTGTTCCAATGTGAAACTTTCCACTCGGATAATAAATGGGAGTTGTTAAATAAAATGTTTTCTGTTGATCTTTCAATGTAAAGATGCCTCCAATGTTGATTCTCTTTATTCTTTATTCTAACGAAATGAAGAGTTTGTTTCAATCAATTCATTTAGGCTAGATTGTCGAATGAAATTTTCCAAACCATAAATTTGAAAAAACTAGATAATATATCAAAATAATTCCTATTTTCTATAAAAATAGTCAAACTTTTAATAAATCAATATATTATTATCAAAATATTATTATTTTACTCTCTTATACTAAAGCATTAATTATTGACGAAAATGGTAGTACTTGGTATGATATATTACATAAAAGAGGTTTATGTCGAATCTTGGCGAAAAATATGCACTCTTGAGAGGAGAAAAATTTTTATGAAGTCTACAGGTATTGTACGTAAGGTTGATGAATTAGGTCGCGTAGTTATTCCAATAGAATTACGTCGCACACTAGGTATTGCAGAAAAAGATGCTTTAGAGATTTATGTTGATGATGACAAAATCATTCTAAAAAAATATATGCCAAATATGACTTGTGCTGTAACTGGTGAAGTTTCAGATGACAACCTTCGTCTAGTTGGTGGAAAACTGATTCTAAGTCCAGAAGGTGCAGAATTACTAATCAAAGAGATTCAAACTAACCTAAAATAATTAAATAAAGAACCGTAAACTAATAAAGTTTACGGTTCTTTTTATAGAAATAATAAAATAAATCTTTACTGATTCTATGTCTAGCTCTAGCGCAATGCTCATCGCAGATTAACGTTGTCGGGACTGACATAGGCGATTGTGCTTTTCTAATCAACATGATAATTTTGATAGACTTCTCTCTTAGAAAGACCTCTTTGGATTGCTACTTCTTTAATAGCTTCCTTTGAGGTGTATTGTTTTTCTGCTATTAGTTGATCCACATGCTCCTCTAATGTTAGTTCTGCCCACCACTGTGTTTCTTCCACTGTGTCAGACGCAGTTTCGTTTCCTTCTAAAACAATACAGAATTCTCCTCGAATCTCTGCCTGTTCCACCCATACAACTGCTTCGTTAATGGTACCTCTTAAAAACTCTTCAAACTTCTTAGTTAGTTCTCGTGCCAATACAATCTTTCGACTTCCTTCTATAATAGATTGCATGTCTCGTAATGATTCCTTCAAGCGATGTGGGGACTCATATAGAATGACGGACTCTTGTCTTTTTTGAAGTTTTTCAATTTCTATTTTTCTTTCTTTTTTATTGCGACTTAAAAACCCATAAAAGAAAAAGGGCTGTGTCGTAAGTCCCGATGCAATTAGTGCACTCAGTGCTGCGTTTGCTCCAGGGATTGGTACAACCGCAAAGCCTTCTTTTACTGCCTTTGCAGCAATATCTGCACCAGGGTCAGAAATACATGGAAGCCCCGCATCACTCACTAGTGCTATGCGTTTCCCTTCTCTCAATAATTCTAATAATTTTTCTCCACCAGCCTGTAGATTATGGTCATGATAGCTGATAAGTGGGGTAGAAACCTCAAAGTAGTTACATAACTTTTTCGTATTTCTGGTGTCCTCTGCTGCAATAATATCTACTTCTTTTAATATGCGAATAGCTCTCATCGTCATATCTTCTAAGTTACCAATGGGAGTTGCAACTAAATACAAGCAGCTACTTTGTTCATGCTCGGTCGATTTTTGAGATTTCATCATTTACTTGCCCCCATATAATCTATTTTTTGTTTTCTCGTCAGCTGTTTAAAAGCATACTCTGCTTGCATGGCCTCTTTCTTTGTTTCGAAACATTCACTATATATACAACTGACAGGCCCTTTTGCCCGTGTATACTTAGCACCTTTTCCCTCATTATGTACCCGGACTCTTTTCACCAAATCATTCGTATAGCCAGCATAATAGGATCCGTCACTACATTCTAACACGTAAAAAGTATGCTGTTTTTCATTCTTTTCCATACAGCATCTCATTTACTTCTAGTGTATATTTTCCATCATCTCCATACACATATAATGGAGGTAGTATTTTCAAGTCAGGCTTTCCATCTTTTATCCCTTCGATTAGCAATGTATTTGCCTCTTTTCCTTCTTTTGGGTAAATGAAACGAATTCTCTTTGGCTCTAATCGATTGGCTCTCATCGCAGTTATGATATCGAGAAGTCTCCCGGGACGATGAACAAAAGCTGCTTTTCCACCTTGTTTTAATAGTTCGCTAGCAGATTGAACAGCCTCATCCAATGTTAGGTGAATCTCATGTCGGGCAATTGCTAAATGCTCTTTTAAGTTTTTCTCACTTGCTTCATGAGCTGGAAAATAAGGAGGGTTACAGGTAACAACATCAAATTTTTCAGAACCAAGCTCTTTAGCAATTCCTTTTACATCTGCCTGCCTAATTGTAATTTGGTCGGTGAGATTATTAAACTGAACACTTCTTGTAGCCATATCAGCAAGTCTTTCTTGTAATTCTACTCCTATAATTTCTGCCGTTGTTCGAGCACTTAGGAATAATGGTATTGCCCCGTTTCCTGAACAAATATCTACAATTCTTCCTTTTTTAATCGGTACATATGTAAATCTTGCGAGCAAAACTGCATCCAAAGAAAAAGAGAAAACAGAAGGACTTTGAATAATGCGTAGATCCTCTGCCAATAAATAATCGAGTCGTTCGTCATCCTTTAACCATTGTTCCATAATTATTACCCCCAAGCAAAATAAAAGACTGACACCCACTTATGGAGTGGCATCAGTCAAATGTTTATGTGTTTTGTTTGTTTAAAAATGAAAGACAAAATAGACAATCTTCTTCTTTTCGAGAACTTCCAAAGTGAACATGACACACATGGTAGCCTTCTTGATAGAGTCGGGCTAAATTATCGTGACCCTCTCCCACATCAAACTTGTTTACTTTCTCATCTCTCATTTTTTCAAGCATTGCTTCTTTTTCGTGGATTTCATCGAGTCGTTGTCTTAAATGATTATTTTCTTGTTGTAGCGCTTCCCGTTCTTCAACCATTATCGCCACAAATTCTTTTAAAGCGCGAAATTGCAGCTGCGTGGACTCTAATTGTTTTTCAAAATCTATAATTGTATCAAAAAAATTGCGGTCCATCACACATTCACCTCATTGCCCCGACCATTGCACCTGATTTGTTGCATGGTTTGTAATTTCTTCTAACGTATAATCTAGAACGCGTTGTGGATCAGGTAATTCTATACGTAAAACTCGTTCCAAAATATTCATACTCACTACTCTACCTAGTCCATCAGGTGTTTCGACTTTGTCCCCAATATCCGGCATTTGCTCTCTAGCAGTTTCATATTCATCGTTTTCATACTTCAAGCAACACATAAGTCTGCCACAAAGTCCAGAAATTTTAGATGGATTCAATGATAGGTTTTGATCTTTCGCCATTTTTATAGAAACTGGTTCAAAATCTCCTAAAAATGTAGAACAGCAAAGCATGCGACCACAAGGACCAATACCACCTAACATTTTTGCTTCATCACGAACTCCTATTTGTCTAAGCTCAATACGAGTTCTAAATACTGATGCTAAATCTTTTACCAAATCTCGGAAGTCTACTCGACCTTCTGCAGTAAAATAGAAAATAATTTTGTTTCGGTCGAATGTATATTCAACGTCAACTAACTTCATTTCAAGATTTCTTTCGATAATCTTCTCAGTTCCTAATGCAAGTGCTTGAGCTGATTCTAATCTATTTTCTTCTACTTGGATACGATCTTTATCCGTAGAAGGTCTTACTACTTGTTTTAAAGGAAGTACAACATCATGTTCTCCAACTTGCTTAATAGGGACAACAACCTTACCATACTCTACTCCTCTAGCTGTTTCGACGATTACATAATCGTCTTTCTCTAAAGTAAAATCCACTGGATCAAAATAATATATTTTACCCGCTTTTTTAAAGCGGACTCCTACAACATTATACAAAAGTAAATCCCTCCTGCAGGTTAAGCATCAACTGCTCCATCATCAGAGTCCGATTCATATTTTTATGCAAATTTTGTTTTGCATGTAAAATCATTTCTAATTGCTTCGATAATTGCTCATACGTTGTTTGCAGGGCAATCTGCTTCCAATAAGAAATCATATCGGGAAAAGTACAATCTGCGATGGGACTTGCTTTTATAGCTACTATATCACGATATGCGAATAGTAGTAAATCTAACGCTTGTTCTGCCTGCTCTTTTTCTTTGAGCAATGGACCAAAATCTTCATGAATACACATCAATGCATCCTGAACACTTCTTCCATTCGCTTCAACCAATTTTAACACTGATTTCCTTACAAGTCCAAACTGCTCGTCTTTTGCTAAATTAATTGCTTCTTCTACTTGATTCGTCATTTTGCAAACAGTAGAAGCCATGGAATCTGTGATTCCCTCTTCGATTAACTTTTGCTTTAAGACTCCAGCTGACATTGGAGATAGGCTAAAATGCTGACATCTAGAGCGAATAGTTGGAAGTAATGCATGCATTCGATCCGTTAATAGAATCGCCGTTATTTCACTTTGAGGCTCTTCTAAAAATTTCAACAGCGTATTTGCTGCACTTGTATTTAATTGATCTGCATGATGTATGGCATATATTTTTCGTTGTTTTTCTATAGTTGTTTTACTTAATGCATGTACCAATTCATCTACTTGTCCCTTTTTTATAAACTGACCATCAGGTTCCAACTGCATAAAGTTAAGATGATTGGAGGATTTTAACCTTTTACAAGATCGACATGTTTCACATGGAACATTTTTTGTCGGATTTTCGCAATAAATGAGCTGAACAAAAAATTGCATGACTTTTTCTTTCCCAGTTCCTTTTGCCCCTTCTAGAATATAAGCATGTCCTATTCGATTTTTGGATACGATTGTTTGTATTTGTTTCACTACGGTTGGTTGCATTCTTTCCACGTCCTCAATCGACCAGTTTTCCATCACTTCCACCTCTTTCTAAGAAAAGCGTAAGTTCGTGCCTACTTTCTTCTACAACGAGCTTTGCCCTGGAGCTACGTATGTACTTAGTTATAAATAAATAATTTCTTGTGAAAAATCCCGCGTTTCGCATTGAGCGAAAACACGGGAAACTTACGTGTATAAATTGATAAGTAAGCCTTTTATTTCTCCAATTTTATCTAACAAGTCTATAGAGCTTTTTTCTTGGTTTAAAATTTCTTCCGCTAATTCTACTAGTTTTTCATCAATAGTTTCCACAAGTTTTAACTTTCTTCCTTCACCAAAACGATTCCACGTATGAGACTGTTTTAATCCCATTCCGAAATCGACAGCTTCGTGCAAAAACTTTCGGATAAGCATTTTAAACTTTGCCATATCACGTAAGTTTCGTGAACGTGCTAGACGATCTCCCGCTGTGGAAATATCTCCAAGAAGTCTTGTCATCGTCTCCGTCTGCATACGCTGCTCTTGTTTTGTAATCATTTGACCAAATTTAACAGTCTGATTTCCATTCTGTATTGCATCTTTTCGAATATTATCTATACCAACACGCATATCTTGGTTAATCTTCACTTTTTACTACTCCTTCCCTCATTATCAAAAATGATGGAATTGTTCAATTGGAAGTACAAATACAGTAGCCCCTCCAACCTCAACTTCGACTGGGTAAGGAATATAAGAGTCTGCATTTCCTCCCATTGGAGATACAGGTGCTACCATTTGCTCTCGTGCTCTACAGTTATCTCTAATTAGCTCTAAAGCTGAGGCTACTAGAACATCATCAGTACCGATTAGAAATGTAGTGTTACCGGAACGTAGAAAACCACCTGTACTTGCAAGTTTTGTTGCTCTAAACTTTGCCTTTGTTAATGCATTAGACAACCGATTACTATCCTGATCTTGAACTACCGCTACTATCAATTTCATCGATACTCACCCCTATTATTATTTTTCTTTTAATTATACCATGAATTATCTAATAATTTCTAATTCCCGTTTGATAACTGTATATGTTTCCTCTAATACTTTCTCTACCGATTGCGAGGCATCTATTACTTGTATTCTTTCTGGATATTTTTCAACTAATGCTAAATAACCAGCACGTACTTTCTGATGAAATGCTAAATTTTCAACATCTAATCGATTTATTTCTCGATTTTTATGTGCGTTAATTCTAGATAGTCCTACTTCTGGATCAATATCAAAAAGAAGCGTTTTTTCTGGCATCGTGTCTCCGATAGCAAACTTATTAATCGCCCATATTTCCTCTACACCAATACCACGAGCAAATCCTTGATATGCTAAAGAACTATCAATGAATCTATCACAAATTACAATTTTTCCAGCTTCTAATGCAGGAAGAATCTTCTCTACTAGATGTTGTCTTCTTGCAGCAGCATATAATAATGCCTCGGTACGGCTTTCCATCATTGTATGCTCATTATTTAAAATTATGTTACGAATCTTTTCAGAAATCATAATTCCTCCAGGCTCTCTTGTCATTACGACATCGTAGCCTTCATCTATTAATCGTTTTCCTAATAAATTCATAACAGTAGTTTTACCTGCACCCTCTGGACCCTCACTTGTTATAAAATACCCTTTTTTTTGCACAGTTACTCCTCCACCACATATATTAACTTTTCTTCTAGTCGATGCTCTCCTTGAAACAAAGCACCTTTTTCAATCCACTCTTCTAATTCAGTCAGAATAGGAACTGTTATCTTTTCCCCTGGTAAGATTAATGGGATCCCTGGTGGGTATGGAACCACCATCCCCTTTGCTATTCTTCCAATTGACCTTACATAAGGGATCCATTCCCCTTGTTTCTCACTCAATAATTCCATATTCATCTGTAAAGTAGAAATAGACTTTTGATGTAAATAATCTATATTGTTCACACGGTCTGGGATTTCTTTTTTCAAGTTATCTATTGCATATTTTACTCGCTTTCTAATCTCCGCGAATGCATATTCATGCTCCACTTTTAGTAACGGAAGAATGAACAAAACTTGGTATGGATCCGCTAGCTCCGCATATATATTTTGTTTTTCAAAAGCTTGCTGTACCTGAAAACCAGAATACTTTCCAACACGTATTAATAGTTTTAAGGGATCGTCTACTTTAACCACTTCCACTAATGGAATACTTTCTAAAGCTTCTATAAACACTTCTCTTCTATCCATCAACTGTTTAAAATCCATTGAACTATATCTTTCCACATAACTTCTTGCATCGTCTAGAGAAGCTAGAATTAAATAGGAGGGACTACTAGATTGTAACATTCTTAAGTATTTATTTATTTTTTTGCTATCAATCAATTGAGAACGAATATGTAAAAAGGAACCCATCGTTAATGCTGGTAATGTTTTATGTGCTGAATGCACAACAACATCAGCTCCATATAATAACGCTGATTTTGGAAACCCCTTATTCGTTTGAAAATGCGCACCATGAGCTTCATCTACCAACACAGGCATCTGAAGACTATGGCAAAGGTTAATGATGTCCTCCAAGTCCGGTGAGGAAACCCCATAATAGTTTGGGTAGGTTAAGACAACCGCTTTAGCAAATGGATATTGTTGAATTGCCTCTTCCATTACCGTTAATGATACGTAGGATGCCGTTTTAGTTTGTTCGTCCCATTCGGGTGATACAAAAATTGGCTCAGCCCCAACTAATTCAATAGCATGAAAAATAGATTTATGTGCATTTCGTTGTACAATAATTTGTTCTCCATACTGACAAGTTGCGAATATCATAGCTAGATTTCCAACAGTAGTACCATTCACTAGAAAGAGACTTGCATCTGTATTATATAATTTAGTTAACAATTGCTCTGCTTCTTTTATAGCTTCCTCTGGATGGTGATAATCATCCAATCCATTTAATTCAGTCAAGTCATATTGCATCGAATCCCTAATAGGTAGTGGCAAATTGGATAAAAGTCCATGTTTATGTCCCGGCACATGAAAAGAAATGGGCTTTTTCTTATAAAACTGCTCCAATGCTTCAACCAATGGTCTTTTCTCCTGCATGATATTACCTCACGATACGTTCTAATTTCTTTCTTCTATTATACATGAATAATTACCAGTACAGGGATAGAAATGAGTTATAGCTCTTCAAGGCATAAAGCGCACACTTCGAATATACTATTTATTTTTGTTGCAGTTGGAATCTTAGAAGCCTCTATGGATTACATAGCTGTATTTAGATTAGAAACAAAAGAGTTACTCCAGAGCACCTCTATTTTTCAAACACTTTTCTAATATGAGATAGACAGCTGTTCCTTTTTAGTAAGATAGCTCTGAAATCTATTAAAATAGCCCATAAGCGGCTACGATTTATGGATAAATTGCTGTTAAAGCCCATAAAGGAAGCGATATAGCCCATAAAATTGTAGATATAGCCCATAACTTATAATTCAATCATATTCTCTAACAAAATCCATAACAAAAAAGTCGTTACCGATATAACTCGGTAACGACTTCTTCTTTGGTGCCCAGCGACGTCCTACTCTCACAGGGGGAGACCCCCAACTACCATCGGCGCTGAAGAGCTTAACTTCCGTGTTCGGTATGGGAACGGGTGTGACCTCTTCGCCATCATCACTAGACTCTTCGGCTTTCAATACACATCGTACTTCTTCGTCAACTTCATTCGTTCGGTCAGTCACGTACGTTAGTACGTTCCTTTCCTCTCTCAATTGTTTCCTCGAATTACTCGTGTCTTGAAACCCTCATGTATAGAGTGTTTGTTCACTCAAAACTGGATAAACGACATTGTTTCGTTAAACAAATTTGGTTAAGTCCTCGATCGATTAGTATTCGTCAGCTGCAC
>NZ_FNHY01000013.1 GCF_900103605.1 Psychrobacillus sp. OK028
TCTCCTTTTAAAGTTGTTTTAGTCGATAACTTGAGGGTACTTTGCCTTTTTATTTTTGTCCAAAAAAAGCCTTACACAAACTTTTATACACTATCAGTAAGTTAACCTGGAGCAAGAGTATTCCGAAGTGGACGAGAGTATCCTGCGATTGAGAGAGAGTAAACTAAAAACTACTCCTTCAAAAAAGTCGAATTAGAAAAACCGGGCAAAAAACACTCGGTCCTTTAAGAATAAAAACTTAGATATGCCGTGATTTTCACTCCGGTCTGACGCTTTCCGTGGACATGTTCGACCCTGTAGTCTCTCCCTAGCGCTGTCCCACTGGTGTCGCTGACCTGCGCTACAATCAACAATAAACTCTTTATATAGGAAAGCTACAGACACTATCACGAAAACAAACAGTCTTTCTCTAACCTAATAGTATTAATTATAAATTAAATTCTGCTTTCTTCATTTATCTTTGGATAGCATTTTTTAATTCAGAAAAGAAGAGAAGTAATTTGAGTAAATCACTAAAAATTAATCCATTTTTTATCTTAGCCATAAGCTATGACAAATCTTTTCGTGTAGTGGAGGGTGGAGACATCAGGAAGATGAGTGAGACAGATGAGCTACAACAGCGGCGCGGATGCGACGGTGATAGCTCATCGCTCACCACACGAAAAACGTCCATTATGTAACGGAAATCAGATTATTCATTCTTACAAGCCATTAAAACAAGTTTTCACTTACTTCAAAAAAAGTACCATGACCGTAGTCATAGTACTCCTTCATTTTACGCAGTTATTACTTCATAAATTAATGGTGGTGCCTCTTTTTTAGTAGCTTCTATATCGATAAACTGTGTTAATTTATCCATAACTTCCTGTACATCTTCTCTATTTGAATAGATCGTAGCAAGTGAATCTCCTTTGCTAACCGAGTCTCCCACTTTTTTGTTGAGCACTATACCAACTGCTAAATCTATTTCTGATTCTTTCGTTGCTCTTCCTGCTCCTAGTAGCATTGCCGCAGTACCAATTTCATCTGCTTCCATAAAGGTAATAAAACCATCTTGGGATGCTGGAACTTCCATTTTGTATGCTGCCTGAGGAAGTAATGAAACATCATCTACGATTTTCTCGTTACCACCTTGCCATTTGATGAATTGCTTGAAGATTTCTAAAGCAGATCCATCTTCTATCACAGCAAGTAGCATTTCTCTTGCTTCTTCTAGAGTTTCCGCTTTTTCTCCAACTACAACCATTTGACTTCCAAGCGTCAAACAAAGCTCTGTCAGATCTTCAGGACCATTTCCCTTTAGCGTATCAATAGCTTCCACTATTTCTAGTGAATTCCCTATTGCTCTACCAAGAGGTTGACTCATATCTGAAATAATAGCCATCGTTTTTCTGCCTACATTATTCCCAATACGAACCATAGCCTGTGCAAGCTCTCTTGCATCATCCGTTGTTTTCATAAATGCCCCGTCACCAGTTTTAACATCTAACACTATCGCACCGGCTCCAGCAGCAATTTTCTTACTCATAATGGAGCTCGCTATTAGTGGAATACTATTAACAGTACCAGTAACGTCGCGTAATGCATATAACTTTTTATCGGCAGGCGTTAGGTTACCACTCTGACCGATTACCGCTACTTTTAACTCATTCACTTGCTTAACAAACTGTTCAGATGTTAGCTCTACATGGAAACCTTCAATTGCTTCCAACTTGTCGATTGTACCGCCAGTATGTCCAAGTCCTCTGCCACTCATCTTCGCAACTGGGACTCCACATGCAGCAACTAACGGACCCAAAACTAATGTAGTCGTATCACCAACTCCACCTGTGGAATGCTTATCGACTTTCACACCTTCGATTGCAGAAAGATCAATTGTTTCACCCGAATTAACCATGGCCATTGTTAAATCTGCTCTTTCTTCATCTGTCATATTTTGAAAGAAAATTGCCATTAACAGTGAACTCATTTGATAATCTGGAATAGAACCGTTAGTATACCCCTCGATGAAAAATTCAATTTCTTCTTTTGTAAGAGCATTACCTTCTCTTTTCTTTTCAATAATATCAATCATTCTCATCGTACTTACACTTCCTTCTGTAGGATTTGTTTTTATTTTAATAAAGATAAGAAACTTTCGCCAAATTCAGTTGTTGCAACACCAAAGTTTTCACTGATTGTTGCACCAATGTCCGCAAAAGTGTTGCGAAGTGGTAACTCTTTTATTTCCTTAAATTTTGGTGAGTATACGATTAACGGAACATATTCACGCGTATGATCTGTCCCAGGCATTGTTGGATCATTTCCGTGATCCGCCGTGATAATCAATAAATCTTCTTCGGTTAACTTTGGAAGCGCCTCTTTTAAACGTACATCGAATTCTTCTAAAGCTTTACCATAGCCTAACGGATCGCGACGGTGACCAAATAACGCATCAAAATCAACTAAATTTAAGAAGCTGATACCTTTGAAATCTCTGTCCAATGTTGCAATGAATTTATCCATTCCATCCATATTATCTTTTGTTCTTTCTGTAGAAGTAATACCTTCACCATTAAAAATATCGTGTATTTTACCGATTGCTATTACATCTAGTCCTGCATCACTCAGTTCGTTCATCGCTGTGCGACCAAAAGGCTTTAATGCATAGTCATGGCGATTAGAAGTGCGAACAAATTTACCTGGTTCACCGATAAATGGACGAGCAATTATACGGCCTACTAAGAATTCCTCCGACAAAGTTAACTCACGAGCAATTTCACAAATGCGATACAATTCTTCCAGTGGAATAACTTCTTCATGTGCAGCAATCTGCAACACAGGGTCCGCTGATGTATAAACGATAATTGCACCAGTTTTCATATGTTCTTCGCCAAGCTCATCTAATATTTCAGTTCCACTAGCTGGTTTGTTACCTATTACTTTGCGTCCAGTTTTTTCTTCTATTTGAGAGATTAGCTCATCAGGGAATCCATTTGGATATACTTTAAATGGTTTATCAATATTCAATCCCATTATTTCCCAGTGCCCTGTCATCGTATCCTTACCAACAGAGGCTTCCTGCATCTTGCCAAAGTACGCGGTAGGTGCTGCAACGTTATTAATCCCTTGGATAGTATCGATATTACCAAGACCTAGTTGTTCCATATGCGGCATATGTAGTCCATTCATTTTTTCTGCAATATGCCCAATAGTATGTGACCCTACATCCCCGAAAGCAGCAGCATCTGGCGCTTCCCCTATTCCAACAGAATCCATTACAATTACATGTATGCGCTTAAATTCATTCATATTATAACCCTCCTACTGTTTTCTTCTAGTTTACCAAAAATAATATAAAAGTACAGGTCAGACCTCTGACAATTTACGCTCTAGGATGAAATTGTTTATAAACATCCTTTAATCGACTTTTACTCACATGGGTATAAATCTGTGTCGTAGAAATATCCGAGTGGCCAAGCATCTCTTGGACAGCTCGCAAATCGGCTCCATTTTCAATCAAATGTGTAGCAAAAGAATGTCTTAGCACGTGAGGTGTAATTTCTTTTGAGATTCCCGCTATTGTAGCATGCTTATTTAGCAACTTCCATATTCCCTGTCTCGTCAGTCGCTTACCACGTTGGTTAATAAAAATTGCATCGGTTTTTTCAGACTTCAGCAATGTAGGTCTTGCATTTTCTATATATTCTGTGCAAGCTCTTATGGCAGAACCACCTAATGGCACGATTCGTTCCTTTCCACCCTTACCAAAAACCCGAACAAATCCCATGGATAAATGAATATCCTCTAGATTTAAGTTTAAACATTCACTAATTCTCATGCCGCTAGCATACATAAGCTCAAACATAGCTAAATCTCTTTGGCCCTGGGGTTTGGATATATCAATACTATTTAATAGATTATTCAATTCTTCGACAGATAGATATGTCGGTAGTTTTTGTTCTAATTGAGGTAAATCCAAATGAACAGATGGATCTGTGTCCGCCACCTTTTCTCTTAACAGAAACTGATGAAAGGAACGAATAGAGGAAATATGCCGAGAAATCGTTCGAGCTGACTTCCCTTTCTCTTTTAAATTTCGAAGATAAAGAACAATATGTGTGCGCTCTACCTCATTTAAGTTATGTAGTTGCTGAACTTCAAATATATGGTGAATATAATCTGTTAAATCTTTTTTATAGGACGTCAACGTATTAATTGCTAATTGTCGCTCTATCTGTAAAAAGTGCATATAATCCTCTAAATGTAGCAATACATTCTTCAAACTCTTCACTCCTTTTATCAAACAATGATTAAAAAAAGGATAGCTAGTAAGCTATCCTTTTTGTTTACTTATCCTCTTGGCAACGGTAACAAATACCATGAAATGTTAGACGATGGTCTTTAATTCTAAAGTTCCACTTTTTCTCAACTATCGCTTCCACATCTTCTAACAAATCTTCTTGAATTTCATCTACAGCACCACATTCGATACAAACTAGATGGTGGTGAAAATGCGCTGCGCCTTCTTGTCTTAAATCATAGCGAGAAACGCCATCACCAAATTGAATTTTATCTACTACATTCAATTCGTTTAATAACTCTAGCGTTCTATAAACAGTTGCAAGTCCTATATCAGGTGATTTCTCTCTAACTAGTAAAAACACATCTTCTGCACTTAAATGATCCTCTTCATTTTCAAGCAAAACTCGGACTGTCGCTTCTCGCTGTGGCGTCAGTTTATAGCTCGCACCAGATAATTGTTTTTTTATACGATCAATACGGCTTTCCATACGACGCCTCCTTACTTGAATCCATTATACCAATAATTGAATTCTCATTACAAGAGATTCACATAATAATAAGTATCAAAAAGAACTAATTATTAAATAATATAAATGGTATTAAGATGAACTCTATAATTATAACAATTATATAGAAGGATAGCGAAAAAATATTAATACGATTGGCTAATGCTAACAACAAGATACAATAAATTAGCTGAAATGGAAACCACCAGAATACATAAGGAAAAGTAGATTCCTGCGTTTGCAACAAGTAACTCGAACAATATCCATAGAATGTAATTTTAAATGCACAAATAACTAAAATTAGTTTTCGTAAAAACCGATGCTGATAAAACAAAAAAAACACAATGGCAAACATGAGATGAGGAAAAATCGTTTCTAATAAAGTAGGTTTCTCTACTAATAGAACGCGTGCATCCAAGAGATTTATAATCCATTGCTGCTGTTCTACCGTACTTTGTTCAAATAATATTAAACCTCCAACAAAGCTTACTACAAGTACACATAATGAGATGAAAATAGTATAAGTCTGGTTCAAATTGGAACACCCCCCTATCTACTTTCATCATATGCTTGTACTAACTTAAATCATGCTTCTTTCCAATAATCTTTTAACCAAATATATGCAAACGCAGTTTTAGCATCATAGATTTGTTGTTTCTTCACCATAACTTCCATTTCGGAAAGGCTCACATGCAATAACTCGACAAACTCATCTTCATCTAATCCAACTGGTGAGTCCATCTTATTAATATTCTCTGCAAAATAGAGATGGATAATCTCATCAGCAAATCCGGGAGATGTGGCAAATGATTGAATGTACTCTAGATTTTCCGTTGTATAGCCTGTCTCTTCCTCTAATTCACGTAGAGCAGTTATTTCAGGAGCTTCTCCAACTTCTATTTTTCCTGCAGGAATTTCAATAATAGACCGTTCTAACGCTTTTCTATATTGTTCTACTAAAATTATTTTCTTGTCTTTAGTTACCGCAATCACCGCTACTGCACCAGGATGTTTTACAATTTCTCTATTGCTAGTTTTACCATTTGGTAGTTCTACTTCATCTACCTGTAGTGTTATTATTCTTCCGTTAAATTTAACCTCTGTTTGAATTGTTTTTTCTTCGAACTTTTTCATGACGAATCATCCTCTCATTAGTATCTATGCTCTTTAGTTGAATCTATCTATTTGACATTGTACCATGTAGAAAAGGACGTGATGAAACTTGAAGAAAAGACAATTAGGTAAAAGTGAAATATACGTTTCAGAAATTGGATTGGGCTGCATGTCACTTCCAACTGATCAAGCAGATGCCGATAATATTATTCAAGTGGCATTAGAAAACGGTATAACCTATTTTGATACAGCAGATTTATATGAGAATGGCGAAAATGAGAAGATTGTTGGTAATGCACTCAAGAGCGATCGGCAAAATATTATATTAGCAACAAAAGTTGGAAATCGGATAAACAAATCTGGGAATAGTTGGTCCTGGGACCCGTCAAAGAAATGGATTATAGAGGCCGTACATGCATCATTAAAGCGTCTCCAAACTGATTATATAGATGTATATCAGCTCCACGGTGGCACGATGGAAGATGATGTGGACGAAGTTATAGATACAATGGAATCGTTGAAAAAAGAAGGACTTATACGCGCGTACGGTATCTCCTCTATTCGCCCTAACGTCATCGATCGATTTTTACGCAAAAGCAATGCCGTTTCTGTGATGATGCAATATAGTTTACTAGACAGAAGACCGGAAGAATGGCTTTCCTTATTAGAAAATAATTCAACTACCCTACTAAGTAGAGGCACGTTAGCAAAAGGATTATTAACTGCCGAAGGATTAACTCGTGCAAATAAAACAGATGAGTATTTAAGTTATACTCAGCAGGAATTACTTGAAGTTATTAAAGAGTTGGATGCATTAGATGCTCCCTTAAGTTCTATTGCTCAACATTATGTATTACAGCAGAAAGTAACTGGTTCCATTATTCTCGGTGCAAGTAATGAGAAGCAGTTATTGGAATCTATTAAGGCATACAAAATGCAAGTGCCGGAAAGTATATTACAAAAAGCAAGTGAGTTGACAAAAAGAGAGATTTACATGGAACATCGAATTTAACATGTCTTTAACTCGAATAGCCATCCGTGATTTAGTTCACGACTGGCTATTTTTCATGTTACTACGTTCTTTTGAAGAAGCGGAGAATGCTCTCTTTAGGTTAGTTGGAATATTGGGGCGTTTAGTTGGAATAATGACGAGCCTAGTTGGAACTTTGTGTGCTTTAGTTGGAAAAAACGACGCGTTAGTTGGAATAGGATATTTTTTCCACCAAAAAACCTATTTGCGAAAAGCAAATAGGTTTTCTTTAGACTAAAACTTCGAACCTCCGAAGCCATACTCATCTAATAATTCTTCAAACGATTTGTTTTTTTCTTTTTCTTTCTTTTCGAAAGCTAGTTGTGCTTGTCTTTCTTCTTCCTTTTGCTGTTCAGCGGTTACTAATTGTTGCTTCGTTTCTTTTAGTTTAGCTAGGATGTCAGTAGAAAGTTGATCTGATAAGGAATTTCCTTCTTCCACTTGCTTAACAGGTTTTACCTGTTGTTGCTTTTGTTTTTTCTTAGCCATTTGTTCACCTTCTTTTTTAACGTTTAACTATAGTCGCGACTCCTTGACCTCCGCCGATACAAAGTGTAGCAAGACCTGTCTTAGCATCTCTCTTCTCCATTTCATGAAGTAAAGAAACAAATATACGGGCACCACTTGCTCCAATAGGATGACCTAATGCTATCGCTCCACCATTTACGTTTAGTATATCATGATTAAAGCTCAACTCTCTATCTACAGCAATCGATTGTGCTGCAAAAGCTTCATTGGCTTCGATCAACTCGATATCAGCTAACGTGAGTTGAGATTTGTTTAATACTTTTTTCACAGCTTCCACAGGTCCAATTCCCATGATGCTCGGATCCACTCCTGCAGAAGCATTTGCTACAACTGTTGCAAGCGGTTTAAGTCCAAGTTCATCCGCTTTTACTTTAGACATAACCACTACTGCTGCTGCTCCATCATTAATCCCTGAAGCGTTACCAGCAGTTACTGAGCCGTCTTTTTTAAATGCAGGACGTAACCCTGCTAACTTTTCTTCCGTAGACCCTTTCTTAGGATATTCGTCCTGTGAAAAGACAATAGGCTCCCCTTTTCTTTGCGGAATTTCTACGGGTACAATTTCGTCAACAAACTTACCTTCTTCTATCGCTTTTGCAGCTCGGCTCTGCGAACGTGCGGAAAATTTATCTTGTTCTTCTCTAGTAATATTATATTGATCGCATAGATTTTCAGCTGTTACACCCATATGATAATCATTAAAAGCACACCATAATCCATCTGAAATCATACTATCCACTACTTTTTGGTCGCCCATACGGAAGCCATCTCTAGCATTTTTCAATAAATAAGGTGATTGGCTCATGTTTTCCATACCACCTGCAACAATAATATCTGCATCCCCTGCAATAATCGCTTGCGTTGCAAGATGAATTGCTTTTAAGCCAGAACCACAGACTTTATTAATCGTTAACGCTGAAACAGATTGTGGCAACCCAGCTTGAATAGAAGCTTGTCTTGCCGGATTTTGACCTAAACCTGCTTGAAGTACATTCCCCATTATTACTTCGTCCACAGCATCTTTAGAAACCCCTGCTTTTTCTAATGCCTTTTCAATTACAATAGCACCTAGTTTAGTAGCAGGAACATCCTTTAAAGCCCCTTGGAAAGAACCTATTGCTGTTCTTACTGCACTTACGATCACAACTTCATTTGTCACTTGATTTCCTCCTTGTTTCCCCTGTATTAAACTAATTTTAAAGAAGCAAAATTTAAATTTGCTTGTTTAACCATCCTTTCTTTACAATAAAGAGGGAGGGATGATTATGTTTAGTTTACCAAATAAAGTGACAATTATCGAGGTAGGTCCAAGAGATGGCTTACAAAATGAAAAAAATGAAGTACCAACCGAAGTGAAACTAGCCTATATCGAAAAACTGCAGCATGCAGGAATAGAGGAAATGGAGTTAACTTCATTCGTTTCACCAAAATGGGTGCCACAAATGAAAGATGCAAATGTAATAGTTACCCAAGTGAAAAAAATGGGTAGACAAATAGTATTAACACCAAATAAAAAAGGCGTCGAATTAGCCACACAATCTGGCGCACAGAATTTTGCAGTATTTGTAGGCGTTTCTAACAGTTTTAATAAAAAAAATATTAATAAAACCACGAAAGAAAGTATGGATGAACTCATGCCAATTGTGGAAAAACTATTACAAGAAGGTCATTTTGTACGTGCCTGTATTTCCACTGCTTTCTATTGTCCTTATGAGGGTAAAATAGATCCATCAGACACAATAGCACTATGCAAAGAGTTCGTTTCATGGGGTGTGAACGAACTAAGCGTAGCAGATACAAATGGAATGGCTAACCCACAGGAAAGCTATGAATTATTCAAGATGTTGAAGAACGAATTCCCCGCTACTCTCATTACCGCTCATTTTCATGACACTCGAAAAATGGGTATAGCCAATATACTCGCAAGCCTTCAAGCAGGAATTGATCGGTTCGACGCTTCTACTGGTGGACTAGGTGGATGTCCTTTTGCTCCAGGAGCTACAGGAAATGTAGCAACTGAGGATGTTGTGAATATGCTACATCAAATGGGTATACGGACGAATATTAACCTTGATTCACTGCTTAAAGCAGTAGAAGTAATTGAACCTTATGTGTCTAGACCAATAGACACTGGTATGTATAATCTATTTAAAAGTAAGTAGGGGTTGATCAAATGAAGAAACGAGTAATTATTTGGACGAGTATTTTTACTAGTATTTTGACAGCTATCGCTACGTTCTTTGGTTTTTTTGTAACTAATAGGTTGATGTATATGAAGAAAAAAGAAAATGATTTTATCTTAAACCGCGAAATTACCTCAAAGAGATTAGATGAAGCATGGTTTAACGCAGTAAATAAAACAGAACAATGGATTGAATCTAAAAATGGCTATTCTTTAAAAGCCATTTTTATCGAGCCTCTAGAAACAAATAATTATGTCGTTATTTGCCATGGAGTCACCGAAAACAAAATCAACTCGCTACGTTTTGTTCGTATGTTTGAACGTCTTGGATTTAACAGTGTTGTCTACGATCATCGTAGACATGGTGATTCCGGTGGCAAAACAACTAGCTTTGGATTTTATGAAAAAATAGATTTACAATCAGTTGTTGAAGCAGTAAGAGATAGAGCGGGAAATGACGCAGTTTTAGGTATTCATGGAGAATCTATGGGTGCAGCCACCACACTTCTATATGCTGGTTCTATAATTGATGATGCTAATTTTTATATTTCGGATTGTGCATTTTCAGATTTTGAGCAGCAAGTTTATCACATAATGACACAGACAACTCCTCTCCGATCGAGTCTGGCGATACGATTTGCGAATTTGTTTTTAAAACTGCGTGATGGATATACGTTAAATCTCGTTTCACCAATTGATATGATTGACAAAATTGAAAAACCTGTCTTATTTATCCATAGTTTACAAGATGATTTTATACTTCCTAAAATGACTGAAGATTTATATGAAAAAAAGCTGGGTCCAAAAACATTAAAATTATTTGATATAGGTGAACATGCTAAATCGTTCAATGAAAATAGTAAAGAATATGAGCAAGTTGTTGCAGATTTTCTACAAGAAAATGGTTTGTTAAATAAATAAAAAAGCACTCAGCAGAGTGCTTTTTTATTTTTGCATTTTATTCATTTGATTCATCATTTGTTTAACTTGTTTTTCAGAAGGCTTACGACCCATTTGTGCCATCATCATACGTAGCATTTGTTCATTAATAGGTGGGTTTTCTTTTAAGTACTTCATCATATATTGACGTGCTGCAAAGAAACCAATTGCCGCACCAGCAATTAACGCAACGATTATAATAACAATCCAAATCCATGTTTGCATATTTTCTCCTCCTTCATGTTCTTATCTACGTGTACAAGACACCATTAAAAATTATACTATAGATTCTTTTTGCATTCTATATAAATTCGAATAAAAAAGCAATTCAAATACTAAATGTTTATAAGTATTTGAATTGCTTTTATTAATATTCTTATTTTTGGAGTAAGTCTTTCATTTTAGAAACAACATTCTCTACAGAGAAACCATATTCTTTCATAACAATTTCACCAGGAGCACTTGCACCGAATTTATCAATAGCAATTACGTCCCCTTCAAATCCAACATAACGGTGCCAACCTAATGACGCACCCATTTCGATTGCTAGACGCTTTGTTAAATGAGATGGTAATACAGCATTTTTATATGCTGCATCTTGTTTTTCAAATAGATCCCATGACGGCATAGAAACTACAGAAACTTCTATTCCCTCTTTAGCAAGTGCTTGTTGCGCTTCAACTGCAAGACTCACTTCTGAACCAGTTGCAAGCAGGATTGCTTCCGCTTTTTCATTAGGCGCTACAACATAAGCTCCTTTTGAAACTCCTTCTTTAGCCAGCTCCACGGAGTTTTCAAGTGTTGGAAGGTTTTGTCTAGAAAGCACTAGAACCGTCGGAATATTTTTAGATGAAACCGCTAGTTTCCAAGCTTCTGCAGTTTCATTTGCATCTGCTGGACGGATTACAGATAAACCAGGCATTGCTCGTAAAGAAGCTAAGTGTTCTACTGGCTCATGCGTTGGACCATCTTCCCCAACAGCGATACTGTCATGTGTAAATACATACGTAACAGGAAGTCCCATTAATGCAGATAAACGAATTGCTGGGCGAACATAGTCACTAAATACGAAGAATGTACCACCAAATACATTTAGTCCTCCGTGTAAAGCCATACCATTTAAAGCAGTACCCATAGCAAATTCACGTACACCAAACCAAATGTTTTTTCCAGCATAATTTTCTGCTGAAAAATCTCCAACATTCTTCATCGTAGTTTTATTGGACCCCGCTAAATCGGCACTACCACCAAAGAATGAAGGTAAGTTTTGAGCAATTGCATTAATTGCTTCTCCAGATGCAGAACGTGTAGCATGAGAAGTACCAGTTTCGTACGTTTTCAATGCATCCGCAAAGTTTTCAGGTAATTCTCCAGAAATTGCTGTTTTTAGCGTTGAAGCTAACTCAGGGAATTCGGACTCATACGCATTTAGTTTCTCATTCCAAGATGCCTCTTCTTGAACACCTAAACGTTCAGAAGCTTGTCTAAATGTATCATAAACCTCTTCAGGAACGTAGAAGTCCTCTTCGTATAACCATTTATATTCAGCTTTGGCTAAAAGAGTTTCGTCTTTTCCTAAAGGCATACCATGAGCATCTGACTTACCAGAACGGTTAGGAGAACCAAATCCGATAACAGTTTTAACTTCAATAAGTGTTGGTTTATCATTTTGAGACTTCGCTTTATCAATAGCATTTGAAATTTCTTCGATATTGTTTCCGTCTTTTACAAGAATATAGTTCCAACCATATGAATCAAATCGTTTTTCTACATTTTCTGAGAATGATTTACCTAAATCACCATCTAAAGAAATATCATTACTATCATATAATACAATCAATTTATCCAATTGAAGATGTCCGGCAAGAGAAATTGCTTCTGCAGCTACACCTTCCATTAAATCTCCATCTCCGCATAATGCATAAGTATAATGATCAATAATAGAGTGGTTTTCTTTATTGTACGTAGCAGCTAAGTGTGCCTCAGCCATCGCCATACCTACTGCCATCCCAATTCCTTGACCAAGTGGGCCAGTAGTTGCTTCTACTCCTGCAGTGTGACCGAATTCAGGATGTCCAGGTGTTTTAGAATCCCATTGTCTAAAGTTCTTAATCTCTTCCATAGGTAAATCATAGCCACCAAGGTGAAGTAGACTATATAAAAGCATAGAACCATGACCTGCAGATAAGACAAAACGGTCGCGATTAAACCATGTTGGATTATTTGGATTATGACGTAAATGCTTTGTCCATAAAGTGTAAGCCATTGGTGCAGCCCCCATTGGTAATCCAGGGTGACCAGAATTTGCTTTATCGATTGCATCAATAGACAAAGTTCGAACCGTATTAATTGCTAATAAATCGGATTGTAATGACATGAATGACATCCTCTCAAACAAATTTTTTCTATATTTCTAGTTTAGACAAGAATGTCTGTATTATCAATGGTTTCTGAAATGATTAATTAATTCAGAAACTTCCCTTTCTTTGCTTCTTGAACCTTTACAGGGGTTACATCATTTCCAGCAGGGTCAATTATTTTTACACTTTCTATAGTATCTCTCATTGTAGAGCGGAAAGTTTCCAAGTATTCTTTACGTAAAGAGCTTTGTTCTTTTGCTTCTTCAATAGAAAGTCCTGTTGTTTTAGATTTTTTAGACAACTCGCTAATTCTTGCTAATTTTTCTTTACTTAACATTTTAACGCATCCTTTCACTTTCTCTTTATATAAAGGTAAGGAAAAAACACACAGAGTGCAAGTCATTTCACTCCATGTGCTTCTATATACTCAATATAACGTCGATGGACGGTGGCTTTACTAATGCTAAATCCTAATCCTTTTAAAGTGCTCGAAATCTCCTCATAGGTAAGACCTGCATTTCGTAGTCTAACTACCTCTTCTACAGGAACATCTATTCTTTCCCTTCCTTCAGGATTGCCTTTTGTCTTTAAATTTTTTTCTGGTCGGTATCCTTTGGAAACAGCCTTTTTCATCCCTCGTCTTATCTTAGCATTATGTAATTTCCTTTGATATTCCTCCACAAGCGCTAATATTTCAAGAAGCATAGAGTCCATTTCATTTAAATTAATGACCCCTTTATCTTGTAAAGTATACACAGAGGTATTTGTTTTTTGGAGTAGATGTAGAACTGCCATTCTTCCATTACCTCTACCAATTCGAGTTTCATCTTGAACAAATACAGCTTTTATATCATTTTCTTTTATATAGTCAAGTAACTCTAATAAGCCTTCACGCTCAACATCATAACCACTATGTTGATCAATGAATACTTTTGCCACTTCATAACTTTTTTGTTTTGCAAATTCTAACAGTTCCTCTTCCTGTCTTTTTAAAGAAGTCTCTTGAGACTCTTTTTCAGTGCTCACACGACAATAGATAACTGATTTCATTTTGTATCGCCTGCTAACTCCGTTTCATTATCGAAATGGTAACTTTTTTCATCGGCTGGAATTTTAAGCATCTCTCCCGCTTTAATATGACCATCTTTCAAGTTATTCATCGCTATTACCTTATCGATCCATACTTTTTTATCTTCATTAACTCCGTACTCCTGCGCTAACTCCCATAAAGAATCACCTTGCTCTATATTAATATGTAGGCTCTCATCTGTCGAAAAAGATTTCGAGATTATTATAAACATTATAAAAGCAATACTTCCAGCAACAAAAAATGATAGAAAATAGTTTTCTTTTATCCAGGTCATTAAAAATACCCCCTAATAGAATATGTGTTCGTAATGTATATTTTAATAATAATGCGAACGTTTGTTTTTGTCAATACTAATTAGAACCTATGTTTGCATTAATGTTCGTAGCCTGTTATACTATTAATAAGATAGAAAAGGATAGTAATTACTCTTAAAGAGGTGAACAAATGAAGAAAGCATCTAAAAGGCAGGAAGACATTCTAGCTTTTATAAAAGAAGAAGTACGCAAAAAAGGATATCCACCATCCGTTCGAGAAATAGGAGAGGCTGTGGGATTAGCATCAAGTTCTACTGTTCACGGGCACTTAGCTCGATTAGAAAGTAAAGGTTTAATTAGAAGAGATCCAACTAAACCACGTGCCATTGAGATTCTTGATAGTTTAGGAAGCATGGCTGAAAAACAAAACGTAGTTCATGTGCCACTTGTTGGTAAAGTTACTGCTGGTTTGCCTATTACGGCAATTGAAAATATCGAAGAATTTTTCCCGCTGCCAGAAACTTTTGGTACATCGGATGATAATTTATTTATGTTAGAAATTATGGGTAATAGTATGATTGAAGCAGGAATATTAAATGGTGACTATGTCGTTGTAAAACAACAGCAATCAGCAAATAATGGTGATATTGTCGTAGCAATGACCGATGAGGATGAGGCGACAGTGAAGCGGTTCTTTAAGGAAAAATCATATTTCCGTTTACAACCTGAAAATTCCTCCATGGAACCAATCATCGTAAACTCCGTTAGCATTCTTGGAAAAGTAGTAGGAGTTTATCGCAATATTCAATAGTCTATACAGACTTGACAATCTACTTAAATTTACTTAAAATAACGAAGAGCCGATATCATATTTCAACGAAAAGTGGACATTTTCGCTGAAATCATCGAAAAACCCCTTTACCTTTATGGTTGAGGGGTTTTGTTTTGTAATAATTTAAATTCTAAAATAACATCTAAATAGTTTAAAAATAACAAAATGTGGGTATTATTTTTATAAGCTTACATAGGTTAAATTACATACTTATTTATGGGTGATACATAACTACAAAGGAGTCGTAACCTATGAAAATAATTATAGAAGAACTTAAAAAACTCATAAATGACTATTATAGATGTAATAACTTCCAACTGAAGGAACAAATATTAATCGATATTAACCTATTGAAGGATGCACTAAGAATTATTGAAAAAGTAAGCTAGAGATAAACTATGAAAGATCACTTGGTTATTAATCAAGTGATCTTTTTATACCTAGTCAACTTTCTCCATGCCGTTTATAATAATCCTCTAAAATTAACACCAAAAATACTTCCAATTAAAGTTGTTTTGTTACATAATATAAAAACAGGTATTATAGATCATAAGGGGGAGTATTTTTGCCTATTGCATTAATTTACAAAGAACTAAATCGATTAATAGACGATTACTATAAATGTCCCTTTAAACATATAAAAGAGCAAATACTAATTGATATCAATCTTCTCACTGAAGCGATATTACTTTTCGATGCCGATTATTCGTCAGATGTTTCATTTGAAACAAAATAAGAGACGTCTCCCCTATCCCAAAACGACAAACGATCTAACTATATACAAAAAGCGTTGAAAGCTTGCATATAGGGCCTTGAATATTAAAACTCACTCCGGAGAAACCACCTGAGTGAGTTTATAAGTTAATTTACTTTTTTAGGGCCATTCCAGTACATCTCGCGTAAACGGAATTTTTGTAGTTTACCTGTAGCTGTTTTTGGTAACGCCTCTACAAATTCAATCGATTTTGGCGCTTTGAAATGGGACATGTTCGAACGACAGTAGTCGATTACTTCTTTTTCTGTAACTGTGCTTCCTTCATGAAGCACGATAATTGCCTTCGGAACTTCTCCCCACTTATCATCAGGTATAGCAATAACTGCAGCCTCTAAAATATCGGGATGTTTATATAGTACACCTTCAATTTCTGTGGAAGAAATGTTTTCTCCTCCAGAGATAATCATATCTTTTATTCTATCTTGGATTTCGATATAACCATCAGGATATGTTACAGCTAAGTCTCCTGTGTAGAACCAACCGTCTTTAATTGCTTCAGCTGTTCTTTCTGGATCCTTGTAATATCCATCCATGACTACATTTCCACGAGTGATAATTTCACCAAGTTCTTTCCCATTCCATGCAACTTCTTGTCCATCTTCTTGGTTAACTACTTTCGTTTCCCCATTAAAAGCAAGTTCAATTCCTTGTCTCGCTTTAATTGTAGCTTGTTCATCAGGTGATTTCGCATCGAATTCATTTTTCCATTCATTATATAGAATGAAAGGTGAAGTTTCAGTCAATCCATACACGTGAATCATATTTAATCCTAGAATTGCTTGTGCTTTCGCAATAAGTGCAGCTGCTGGAGGGGCTCCTGCAGTTGCCATTCGAGGATTTGTAGTAATTTTCATTTCTTTACTCGATGGTTCATTCACCAACATATTAACCACTGTCGGCGCACCACATAATAAGGATATTTGATGTTCTGTAAATAAATTCAAAATAAGTGGTGGATCAACTTTTCTTAAGCAAACATGCGTTGCGCCAGCCGCTGTAATCGCCCATACACCACCCCAACCATTAGCATGGAACATTGGTAAAGTATGAAGATATACATCATCATGCTTTACACTTAAATGATACATGAAATTGGCTGCATTCATGTAGTTTCCACGATGCGTTAGCATGACACCCTTAGGTTTAGATGTCGTACCACTCGTATAATTCAATGTCAGAAGCTGATTTTCATCAATTTCCGTTTTAGGTAAAGTAACATCTTCAGAATCTTGTTCGATAAATGTTTCATAATCTATACCGTTCAATGAATTCGTTTCCCCTTCAACAGAAACAACGATTACTTGATCAAAAGGTAAACGATCCCCAATTTCCTCAATAGGTCTAGTAAATTCTTCATCCACTATCAGCATTTTGGAGTCACTATGCTTTATGATATACTCCAGATCCTCTGCATTCAGTCGGTAGTTTAGAGGTACCAGTACAGCCCCTATTTGGCAAATTCCATAAAAGCTTTCTAGCATATAATGAGTGTTAGGTAGCATAACTGCGACATGATCGCCTTTTTGAATACCAGCTTTTAATAGTGCGGCAGATAACTTGTCAGCACGTTGTCCAAATTCTTTATATGTAAACTGTTTTTCTCCGTCAATAACTGCTACTTTTTGTGGATAATATTTAATCGCTCTTCTTTTCCAATCCAATGGTGTTAATGCAGCAAACATTCTATCCAACTCCCCTTTAGTAGACTAATTTGTTATATTGAGCTTTCTATTTGCTTAATCGAACCGAAAATGCCTTTTTCTATAAGCGATTTAATCATCTCACTATCTAAACCAAGTTCTTCTAGGATTTCATTGGTATGTGTTCCCGTTTGCACCCCCGCAAAACGGTACTCGCCTGGTTGTGTTGAAAACTTAATAGGAAAAGCTATTTGCTTTTGTATTCCTTCATCATATTTTGGTACAGAAACCACTAGCTCTCTTGCCTTTATATGTGGATGTTCTACAGCCTCTGAAAAATTTAATACCGGTTCCACACAGCCATTAAATCCATTTTTAAGAATACTATTCCATTCTTCTAATGTCTTTTCTTTAAAAGTTTTTATGAGCTTTTCTTTAAACGCTAAGTGATCCGCTCGATTCTCACTACTACTAAGTTTGAACAAAGCAGGATCCCCAAGTAATTCACAAAGCATTTTTTGAAACTGAGGTTCCAGGCTGCCTACAGATATATAACGATTGTCTCTCGTTTCATAATAATCATAAAAAGAGCCACCATTTAAAAGTAAAGATTCAGCAGTCGGTTCGATTCCGCCAACTAAAAAACTAGGTCCGTACAAAGCATTTAACGAAAACGATACATCCGTCAAACTAATATCAATATGCTGACCTTCTCCAGTTTTTTGTCGATTATACACAGCAGCTAATATTCCAATGACAGCTGGCATCGAACCTCCTGCAAGATCCGCTACTTGTACACCAGCAGGCACAGGCGTCTGACCTTTTCGGAAAGAATAACTGGAAACACCTGCTAAAGATAAATAGTTAATATCATGACCAGCCTGATTGCGAAGAGGACCTGTTTGTCCATAACCAGTAATAGAGCAGAAAATAATAGCTGGATTTATTTCTTTTAGCTTTTCATATCCAATTCCCAGTTTATCCATTACACCTGGTCGGAATTGTTCTACGACAATATCATAATCTTTTATTAATTGGTAGACGATTTCTATCGATTCTGGCAGTTTTAAATCTAGTGCCAATGAACGCTTAGATCGATTTAAGTGAGCAAAAGTAGCTGATACTTCTCCGTCCATTACGCCATCATATTTTAAGAAATCCTCTCGATTTGGTGCTTCTATTTTCAACACTTCTGCTCCCATATCAGCGAGCATCATCGTTGCAAATGGACCAGGCAACAAAGTAGAAAAATCTAATATTTTCAAACCTCTTAAGATCCCCATTTTTTCCCCCTTCATTCCTAATTTTTAAATTATTCTGACATATATCATTGTAACGAAAACATCTTGTACTTTCAATTAATGTTTGTACAATGTGCACTAATCAACTTAGAAGCTTCTTGTAAGTCAAAATGGAAGCAGAATTTCTCCCAGTCTTAATTCCTGCTTTTGGTTTACCTCCACAAGGGAGACAACATGAAGATGATGATGCTAAATTTATGGATTCAAATGACATGCCTATCTTTCTTTCTCACACTTACAAATAAGTTCATAGTAGTTATCGAATACCTGCAGATGTATTTGCAAATGTATCAAATAAAATAAAAAAGAAAAACACCGAATCAGTCGACTTACGACTGAACGATGTTTCTAAATGGTATTTTTTCACTATCTTTTCGGGGTAAAAATGGGGTATGGATATTTTTGCAGAAATTCTTCCCATTAAACAACCCATAATATTAATCAACAAACCCCTTCAAATCTTTCTTAATACATTTTCAAATACTGCTCACGTTCCCACGGATGTACAGCTGTACGGAACATATCCCATTCAATTTCTTTAGCTTCTACAAAGTTTGCATAAATATGTTCTCCTAGTGCACCGCGAATAGTTTCACTCTTCCCTAATTCTAGTAATGCAGCGTGTAAAGTCGGCGGAAGGTTATGAATACCGTTTTCGATACGTTCTTCTTCTGTCATTACGTAGATATTGCGGTCCACTGCTGGTGGTGGTGTTAATTTGTTTTTAATACCATCTAAACCAGCTTGTAGAATTACTGCCATCGCAAGGTATGGATTGGCTGCTGGGTCAACTGAGCGAACTTCAATGCGTGTACTTACGCCTCTTGATGAAGGTATACGGATTAACGGGCTTCTGTTTTGTCCAGACCACGCAACGTAACAAGGAGCTTCGTATCCTGGTACTAGGCGTTTGTATGAGTTTACTAATGGATTTGTAATAGCGGTAAAGTTTTGCACATGCTTTAGTACGCCAGCCATAAATTGCATAGCTGTTTCACTTAAACCAAGCTCCGTTGATTTATCATAAAATGCATTATCTTTTCCTTTAAACAAAGAAACATTAAAGTGCATTCCTGAACCACTCACACCAAACAGTGGTTTCGGCATAAATGTCGCATGCAAGCCGTGCTTACGAGCTATCGTTTTAACAACTAGTTTAAATGTTTGGATATTATCACATGCTGTTACTGCATCTGCATATTTAAAGTCAATCTCATGTTGACCTGGAGCTACCTCATGGTGAGATGCTTCAATTTCAAAGCCCATTTCTTCTAATTCTAGTACGATATCACGACGACAGTTTTCCCCTAAATCCATTGGTGCTAAGTCAAAGTAACCACCATGGTCATTCAGTTCAAGTGTCGGCTCGCCTCCTGCATCTAATTTGAATAAGAAGAATTCAGGTTCAGGTCCTAAGTTAAAGCTTGTAAAGGCTAACTCTTCCATTTCTTTTAAAATACGTTTTAAGTTATTACGCGGATCCCCTTCAAATGGTGTTCCATCTGCTTTATTTACATCACAGATCAGTCGAGCCACTTTTCCTTTACCCGTAATCCAAGGGAAAACTACCCATGTATTTAAATCAGGAACTAAGTACATATCTGATTCTTCAATTCGTACAAATCCTTCAATAGAAGAACCGTCGAACATCATTTTGTTATCGAGAGCTTTATCGAGCTGACTAACTGGAATTTCAACGTTTTTAATAGTTCCTAGTATGTCTGTAAATTGAAGACGAATAAAATTCACCTCGTGTTCAGTCACGAACTTTTTGATATCTTCTTTAGTATACTTACCCATTTTTCCACTCTCCTAATAATTTTATATTTGAACCTCGATTAGCGATAGAACCGAGATAGGTCCCCTTGTCGCAAAGAAGCTCGCTGATGTCTTTGAGCTAATTTCATCTCTTCTTTTACAATTGCTCGTAATTCTATGTCCGAAATCACTTTTCGAACATCTTTTGTAACCACAGGACTCTTTTTTAACTCAAAGATTTGTTTAATTCCTGCGATATTAACACCTGTTTTCAATAAATCCTTGATCTCCAACAATATATCAATATCATCTAGCGAAAACATGCGCTGCTTACCTTCAGTTCGTGCAGGGTGAACCAGTTCTTGCTCTTCATAGTAACGGATTTGCCTAGCTGTCAATCCAGTCAGCTGCATAACGATATTCATTGAAAGTAATGGCATCGAACGTCTCCATTCCTTTTCCATTACTGCACCCCCTCGTAGGTTATACATTTAGTATATGTCATGTTAACTAACATGTCAAGGCTATGTAAGGAAACCTAACAACAGTTTTAGATTAAACAAAACCATTTCTTATGACACAGAAATGGTTTTATCTATTTTTATTGTTTTATGGTTTGAACTGCTCCTAAAATGGCATATTTCACGTGTTCATACGTTAACCCACCTTGGATAAAAGCTGTATAAGGAGGACGGATTGGTCCATCAGCTGTTAGTTCCATACTCGATCCTTGTACGAATGTTCCAGCGGCCATAATAACATCGTCCTCATAACCTGGCATATATGCTGGTTCAGGCATGAACCGTGCATTAACCGGGGAATGCATTTGTATCGCCTGGCAAAATTGAATCATTTGACCGGCTGTTTGGAACGATACCGATTGGATTAAATCTGTGCGAGTTTCCGTATAGTGCGGCTCTGTAGTCATACCAACCTGCTCCAATAGAGCTGAAGTAAAAATAGCACCCTTTACTGCCTGGGATACAACATGGGGAGCAAGAAAAAATCCTTGGTACATATCCATCAATGCGTTTAAAGAAGCTCCCGCCTCTGCTCCTATACCCGGAGAAGTCATTCGGTAAGCACATTTTGTGACAAATTCCTCTTTCCCTGCAATATATCCTCCTATTTTAGCAAGACCACCGCCAGGATTTTTGATCAGTGAACCAGCCATTAAATCTACCCCTACATCCGTCGGCTCCAACTCTTCTACAAATTCACCATAGCAATTGTCTACAAAAATAATGGCATCCTCTTTAATACTTCTAATTTCTATAACCATTTGTTTGATCTGTTCAATTGTAAAGGAAGGACGTACTGCGTAGCCCTTTGAACGTTGGATGGCAATTACTTTCGTGCTGCTATTCACAACCTTTTTTACCGCGTCCCAATTGATGTCCCCATTTTCCAATAATTCTACATGTTTATATGTAATACCGAAGTCTGCAAGCGACCCTGTATCATTCTCTCCCCCACTAACAATCGACTGCAACGTATCATAAGGTTTACCCGTTATATAAAGTAATTCATCATTTGGTCTTAGTACCCCAAACAAACTAGTAGAAATCGCATGCGTACCGGAAATAATTTGAGGACGTACTAGCGCTGACTCTGATCCAAATGTCGTTGCGTATACTTTTTCTAATGTATCTCGACCTTCATCATCATAGCCATATCCAAATGACGGATGAAAATGATGGTCGCTAACTCCATGTTCCTTAAACGCTTGAATTACTTTTTGCTGATTTAAAAAAGCAATTTTTTCAACAAGTTTATGGTGATATGCTATTTTAGTTTCAACCTGTTCAGCAAGCTCCAATATTTCTTTTGATAATGTTGTTGTAAATGTCATGTTATATTCTCCTAATTTCAAATTACAAATAGAAAAGACTAATCTCAAAATTGAAATTAGCCCTTTGTCTATGTTGAATAAAGTTAAAACTGTACCTCGCCGTTCCAGTCCATCATACCACCAGCAATATTCGTTACGTCATAGCCATTTTCCTCTAGAATTTCACAGGCCATTGCACTACGGCCACCTGCTTTACATACTATGTAATGAGGGACTGATTTATCAAGCTGTTCCATACTGCTCTCAATTTGACCTAATGCAATATGCTTTGCTCCAGGGATCATGCCATTAGCTACTTCTTCACTTTCACGTACATCGATGATACTGATTTCTTCACCAGCGTCTAATTTTTGTAATAGCTGCTCTGTTGTAATAACATTCATATTAAACTCTCCACTTCCTGCGTATATTCTATAAAATCATAATAGGAGCGTTTCCATCTGTCAAACATTCCATATTATTCTTCAGTTAGTTTTACTGGTTTAGAAGGAGCAAATGTTGAAATTGCATGTTTATAGATCAACTGTTGTTTACCATCCGATTCGAAAAGGACGGTGAAGTTATCGTATGACTTCACTAGCCCCTTTAACTGAAAACCATTCAATAAAAATACGGTTACGAAAATATCGTTTTTTCTCAGCTGATTTAAATATAAATCTTGAATATTCATAGGTTTCATCCCAATACCCCCATTATACAATTTGCATGTTAAAAACATACTACGTTGTTAATATTCGCTTTAATTATTCATTTTCCTGCATAAATTCATTAATTTCTTTAATTATTCTTTCAGTTTCAGTAAACGGATTATACCAATGAATGTCCATTTTGTTTCTAAAGTACGTTAACTGTCTTTTTGCATACCTTCGAGAGTTTTGCTTTAGTTGATCAATTGCGTCTTCAAAGGAAACATCTCCATCCAAGTAGGCATATAATTCCTTATAGCCAATTGCTTGGATTGATTGGACATTTCGGATACCCTTACTATAAAGTGTTTTTACTTCCTCTATAAGCCCTTTTTCTAGCATAATGTCTACTCGGTGATTGATGCGATCGTATAACTGCTCACGATCAATGGACAAGCCAATAATATAATGGTGATAGACTTCTTCTTGGCCTTGGTTTTGTTCTATATCATTCTTTTGTTTCCCCGTAAGCTCTACTCGTTCAATCGCGCGAATCACACGCTGCACATTATTAGGATGAATATCCTTTGCGGCCTCTGGATCCAACGAATTCAACCGTTCAAATAAACTATCAGGAGTCATTCTTTCTAATTCCGCAAGTCTATTTTCATCACGATTCGGTTGTTCCGTAAATCTAAAGTCATACAAAACAGATTGAATATAAAGCCCAGTTCCTCCAACGATAATCGGAAGTTTGCCTCTTGATGTGATTTCTTCAATTTTACCTCGCACGAGTTTTTGATATTCCGCAACGGAAAAGCCTTCAGTTGGATCTTTAATATCTAGTAAGTGATGAGGAATTCCTTCCGTTTCCTCTTGTGTAATCTTTGCCGTTCCAATATGGAGTTCTCGATATACCTGCATGGAGTCTCCATTAATAATTTCGCCATTAAACGCTTTAGCCAATTGAATACTTAAAGCTGTTTTCCCAACAGCCGTCGGTCCGACTATCGCAATTACGTTTGCTGTTTTATGCATTATCTATCATCCAATTTGCAATTATTTCATATGTTTGAAGCTTGTTGACCTCGTTTAGAATTTCGTGTCTCGCATCCTGTACTAAATGAACAGTTACATTGGTCATGCCAACACTTTTAAGACCATTTGCGACTTTGAAGATGTCTTTCCCTTGTTTACCGACAGGATCCTTGGCGCCACTAATTACTAAAACGGGTAAATCTTTTTTTATATGATTGTTTTTTTTAGTTTGGTGAATTATTTTTAAACCGTCAAAGAGGTCTATAAAGAATAGATTTGTTGGGATTATCCCACAATGTGGATCATCTATATATTTTTGAACTTCTTTTTCATCTGTTGAAAGCCAGTCAAAAGGTGTTTTTGGATTTGATATTTGTTTATTGAACCCACCAAAAGTCATGTTATTTATCAACGTAGCTTTGGCCTTGGGACTTTTAACTGCAGAGGTAAATTTACTGATAAGTTTACCCGCTCCTCCCATTACTCCTGGACTAAAGGTAGTTCCAGAAAGGACGACTTCGTTCAAAGAATCACTATACTTCTGCATATATCTACGTGCAACGAATGAACCCATGCTGTGTCCAAACAAAATTAGCGGACTATCTCCTAAATTTTCACGTACATGAAGTAAAACTTCACGTACATCCTCGGTAACTCGTTCAAATCCTAACTTATCTGCAAAATATCCAAATTGCCCATTTTTTTCAGCTGTCAAACCATGCCCACGGTGATCGTGGCCAGTAACGACAAATCCTTTAGACATTAAAAAGGTAGCGAAATCTTCATAACGACTGATATGCTCTTCCATGCCATGGAGAAGATGTACATGACCAATCGGTGGTGTATCTGGAGAAAATTTAACGATATGAATCAAATGCTCATCTGACATTTTGCCTTCTAAGATAGTTTTCAGCTTAATCCCTACTTTCGTTTAATGTAGCTTCTATCAAAAGTATATCAAGTTGGTTTTTAAATGTAGTTGTTTGTACATCAGAGTATTGGAGTAGTTGCTTCATCAGATTTACTATTTCATCTTTATATTCTTTAAAATGCTGTATATCAAAATAAAGCATACCTGTTCTTCTTACTAAAACATCGACAGGAGAATAGGCCATTTCTTCATGTACTGCGTAATAAATTTGAGCAAGTAAAGCTAAGGGTAAGCTAGACGAGGTTGTTGATAGGATTTGTGCATATTGAAAAATTTTATCGACATTCGTTCCATACCGTTTAGCCAGCTTTCTTCCTTCTAATGTAGAAAGTCCGTAAGCGAGTGCCATTTGTTCTTTCTGATTAAGAAATGCATCCCATTGTTTAGACCCTCCAATATCTCCACCAGATAAGGTTAAATGCTTTGTCACACACGGTCCGTATTTTTCATCCCCTAGCTGTTTGGAAATTCTATCTACAATAGTTTCAGCCATTTTGCGATACCCTGTTAGTTTACCTCCAGCAATTGTAAATAAACCTGCTTCTGACTGCCAAATCTCATCTTTTCGAGAAATTTCTGATGGATCTTTTCCGTCCTCATATATTAATGGACGAACACCCGCCCAAGTGGACTCTACTTGGGCAGCAGTAACATGAACTAAAGGAAACATTGAATGGATCGCCTGGATTAGATAATTTACATCTTCCGGAGTGGCTACAGGGTGCTGAATATCACCCTCAAAGAATGTATCCGTTGTTCCTACATAAGTTTTCCCATCTCGCGGGATCGCAAAAATCATTCTCTTATCCGGTGTATCAAAATAGACAGCCTGCTTAAGTGGAAAAACCGATTGATCGATAACAATATGCACACCCTTTGTGAGCTTGAGTTTTTTATTGTTTTCAAGGGCATCTAAAGCACGAACTCCATCCACCCAGGGTCCAGTAGCATTGACTACTTTTTTGGCATGTATGGAAATTCGTTTATTACTTATTGTATCCACAACCTCTGCTCCCATTACCTGATTATCATCGCCATAAATAAAGGAACGTGCTTTAGCGTAGTTTAAGCATACCGCCCCTTTTTCCATTGCTTTTTTGAGAACTTCAATCGTTAGTCGGGCATCGTCTGTTTGGTATTCAACGTAGTATCCCCCTCCTAGTAAACCTTTGCTTTTTAAAAGCGGTTCTTTTTCAAGTGTCTCTTTGTCAGAAAGCATTAGTCTTCTTTCATTCTTCTTCACACCAGCTAAAAAGTCATACATCTTCAAGCCAGCAGATGTAGTAAGAGGTCCAAATGTACCCTTTTTATGAAACGGAAGTAACATCCATATTGGTTCAGTCACATGAACTGCATTTTCATACACAATTTCTCTTTCTCTCCCGACATCCGCAACCATTTTCACTTCGAGTTGCTTTAAATATCGCAAACCACCATGCACAAGCTTCGTGGAACGACTTGAAGTTCCTGCAGCAAAATCCTGCATATCCACTAAAGCGACAGACATTCCACGGGTTACAGCATCAAGTGCAATTCCCGCACCGGTGATACCTCCACCTATTACGAGCACGTCGAATTCAAAATAATTTAGTGTATTTACTATTTGCTCACGTTCTACAGAAGACTTCAATTATTCCACCTCTTCGTCTGAAAGTTTGAAAATACGTGTTGCTTCGACTGCTTTTTTCCAACCTTTATATAGTTGATCACTTTTCGCAATTTCCATTTTTGGCTCATATCGCTTTTGACTTTCACGCAAGTTGGATAATTCTTGTGAATCCTTCCAGAAGCCAGTAGCTAAACCCGCTAAGAAAGCAGCTCCTAAGGCTGTTGTTTCGTTAAGCTTGGCTAGTTCTACGGGCAAATTTAATAGATCGCTTTGGAACTGCATTAGAAATTCATTACTTACCGCTCCACCATCTACTCTTAATGTCTCTACATCTACCCCAGAATCTTTTTCCATCGTTTCAAGAACGTCTTTTGTTTGATAAGCAAGGGATTCTATTGTGGCACGGATGAAATGCTCTTTTGTCGTTCCTCTTGTTAATCCAAAAATTGAACCCTTCGCTTCGGAATCCCAATAAGGCGTTCCAAGTCCAACAAAAGCAGGTACAAAATAGACACCTTCTGTAGATTCAACTTTTTTTGCATACCCCTCTGATTCAGGAGCACTCTTTATCATACGCAGTCCATCACGAAGCCACTGAATCGCAGAGCCAGCAACGAAAATACTTCCCTCTAACGCATAGGTAACTTTACCATCTATACCCCATGCAATAGTCGTTAATAAACCAGACGGAGAAGCAACCGCCTCTTCTCCAGTATTTAATAGCATAAAGCACCCGGTACCATACGTGTTTTTAGCCATACCTTTCTCAAAACAGCATTGCCCAAATAGTGCAGCCTGTTGGTCACCCGCTGCCCCGGCAATATCTATTTCCTTCCCAAAGAAAACAGATGGATCGGTTTTTGCGTATATTTCAGATGATGATGCTACTTTTGGTAGCATTTGCATTGGAATAGAAAGTTTCTCACAAATCTCTTCATCCCACTTTTGTTCATATATATTGTAAAGCATCGTCCTAGAAGCATTGGAATAATCCGTCACATGAACCTTTCCATTGGAAAGCTTCCATATTAACCACGTATCAATCGTTCCAAACAGGAGATCACCGGCTTCTGCTTGCTCTTTCGCACCATCAACGTTATCCAATATCCACTTTACTTTAGTTGCAGAAAAGTACGGGTCTAATTTCAGGCCAGTTTTCTCTTGAAAGAATAATTGCAAATCATCTTTTTTAAGTTCATCAATAATTGATTGAGTTTGTCTGGACTGCCAAACAATCGCATTATACACAGGCTTTCCTGTATGTTTATTCCACACGACTGTGGTTTCTCTTTGGTTCGTAATCCCAATAGCATGGACATCCTCGGGTTGGTTTCCACTTTCCGTCAGAACTGCTGCCAGCACAGATAATACGGAGCCCCAAATTTCTTTCGCATCATGCTCCACCCATCCTGATTTAGGAAAATATTGTTTAAATTCTCGTTGAGCAGAGTGAACAATATTACCGAGCTTATCAAAAAGTATTGCTCTAGAGCTAGTCGTTCCTTGGTCGATCGATAAAATAAATTTACCCATTTCCGTTTCCTCCTACATAACTCGTTTAAACATTTTCTCAATCTCATAAGTCGAAAAATGTACGATTACTGGTCTACCATGTGGACAGGTTAGAGGATGCTGTGCATTTTTTAAGCTTTCTAACAGCTGCTCCATATCGTTCATCGTTAAATAATGATTTGCTTTAATAGAAAGCTTACAGCTCATCATAATAGCAGCATCTTCTCTAAGTTTTTTAATATCTGTTTTACGGTTATTCAATACCTGTTCGATTAGACCTTCAATTATCTTCGTCTCTTGGTCTTTAGGAAACCATGTAGGGTAATCTCTTACAACAAAGCTAGAAGTACCAAACTCCTCTAAAAATATTCCTACCTCATTTAATTCATGTATAGACTCTTTTATACGGTAAGCCTCGTCTAAAGAATAGTGAAAAGTCAATGGAAGCAAAAGCGATTGTCGTTCATTTGCATTAACCTCCCCTATCTTCTCCTTGTAAAACTCGTACTTTATACGTTCCTGAGCAGCATGCTGGTCTATTAAATAAAACCCATCATCACTTTGAGCAACAATATAAGTACCATGTATTTGACCTACCACATGTAAATCAGGAAATGGCTTTTTATTCTCCACATTTTCGGTGGATTGCGTATCGAAATCCGTCAATAACTCTACCTCTTCATATACGATACTAGGCTGTTCTTCAAGTGGTTTATGAGTTGGTTCGATTGTCTCAACATTATTGATTGATGTAATGGGATCCTTTTGAACTGGCTCATAAGTTTGTTTAAAGAAATCAAACTGCACACTTGGCTGCTTCTTAATAACTGGTTTATCTATAATTTCTGGTGGTTTCTGCACACGATGCATGATCGAACGGATTGTTAAACGAATCATTTCCATCAGTTCTTTTTCTTTACTAAGTCGTATTTGATGCTTAGCAGGATGAACATTGACGTCCGTTAGTATTGGATCCATTTCAATATTTAAGACGACAATCGGATATCTACCTATCGGCAACAAAGTATGGTATGCATCAACTATTGCATTATTTATCCCGTAGTGTTTAACCCAACGACCATTCACTAAAACAGTAATATAATTTTTCGATGCTCTTGTTATTTCCGGTAATGTTCCAAAACCCGATATATGAAAATCAGATGTTTCCTTATCGAAGGCTACCATTTTTTTCACGTTAGAGATTCCATAAATGGAAGCCAAAACTTGTTTAAGGTCGCCTCTTCCACTTGTCTGCACAATGGTTTGCTGATTATGTGTTAGCTTAAACGCAATACTTGGATAACTAATGGCTAAACGGTTTATCAAGTCAATGGTATGACCTAACTCTGTTTGAATCGTTTTCAAATATTTTAACCGAGCTGGCGTATTATAAAATAGCTGGCTTACGACAATATCAGTTCCTCTTCGTATCGGGCCAGGGGTATTGGATAATACCCTTCCACCTTCTAGCTCTACTTTTGTCCCAATATTTTCACCATTTGATGTCCAGAGGCTAATTTTCGATACGGAGGCAATACTTGCAAGCGCCTCTCCTCTAAAACCTAATGAACGTATTCTGAAAAGATCATGCTCCGTAGTGATTTTTGAAGTCGCATGTCTAGAGAAGGATTTGATCGCATCCTCCTCGTCCATTCCTTTTCCATTATCAGTTACTTGAATTTTAGACAGCCCGGCTTCTTCTAGTGTAATTTCAATCGAAGTGCTTTCCGCATCTATTGCATTTTCTACCAATTCTTTCACAACAGAAGCTGGCCGTTCCACCACTTCACCTGCTGCAATTTTGTTGGATAACAGTTCGTCCATTAATATTATTTGTCCCACTTTATCCACCTACTTTTGGGTTATTCTATCTCTTTTTGCAGCTCGTATAATAGCTGCAATGCTTCTAATGGAGTTGTACCTGATATATTGACTTTCTTTAACTTCTTCATTATTTTTTCTGATGACTCGTTTTCTTGGACAACAATTGGTTCTTTCTGTACCTTAGGTTGATCATCAAAGAACGATAATTGTGTTTCACTCACGTTTACAGCATTATCTTCCTTCTCATCCTGATGCTCGAAAGTCTCCAAAATTTCACGTGCTCTCGTAATAATTTGTTCAGGCAATTGGGCTAGCTCTGCAACATGGATACCATAGCTCTTATCCGCTGGACCATCTTTAAGCTTGTGTAAAAAGACAACTTTGCCATCTTTTTCAGTTGCTGCAACATGTACATTTCGAAGCTTCGGTAGCGAATCCTCTAAATCCGTTAGCTCATGATAATGTGTAGAGAACAGCGTATTTGCCCCTATATTTTCATGAATATATTCCATCATCGCCTGAGCCAAACTCATACCATCATAAGTGGAGGTACCACGTCCAATTTCATCAAATAAAAGCAAGCTTTTACTTGTAGCATTCATAATCGCATGCTGTGATTCCATCATTTCAATCATGAATGTACTCTGGCCGCCCGCCAAATCATCTGCTGCACCAATTCGTGTAAATATTTTATCGACTATTGGTAGCTTCGCAGATTCAGCAGGTACATAGCACCCAATTTGTGCCATTACAGTTGTGATCGCTATTTGTCGCATAAAAGTACTTTTACCGGACATATTAGGGCCAGTAATTAGAAGCATATTAATATCTTCTGTAAGTACACAATCGTTTGGTACATACAACTGATTGTTCATCATTTTCTCCACAACTGGATGTCTACCCTCTTTAATAATCATGGCATTAGAATCATGGAAAATAGGCTTTGTCAAACGGTGGTTTTCAGCAACTTGAGCAAATGAAATAAATACATCTAGCTCACTTATTTGTTTTGCTAATTTTTGAACAAGCGGGATATAAGACTTAATGTCTTCTCTAACTTGTGTAAATAATTCATATTCTAGCACTTGACTTTCATCTTCTGCTGATAAAATAAGGGATTCCTTTTCTTTCAGTTCATCCGTAATATATCGTTCTGCGTTCGCTAGCGTTTGTTTACGAACATATCTAGACTCATCTGCTAAATGGATATTCGATTTTGTTAGCTCGATATAGTAACCAAAAATTCGGTTATAGCCTATTTTTAAGTTTTTAGCACCTGTAATTTCTCTTTCCCTTTGTTCAAGTTCTGCAATCCATTTTTTTCCGTTAACTGATGCATCACGAAGCTGGTCCAATCTTTCATGGTAACCGTTTTTAATCACACCACCGTCTTTAACAGAAATTGGAGGGTTTTCACTAATTGCTTCTTGTAACTTTCTCCAAATGTCTTCACAATCCTCTAAAGCAGTTCCAAGTTTTTGCAACACTTGATCTTGTGAGGAATTGAGTAGCTGTTTTATTATAGGTACCTTCGAAAGTGATAGTCTTAGCTGGGCAAGGTCTCTTCCGCCAGCACTACCAAATCCAATTCTACCTACAAGCCGTTCTAAGTCATACACTTCCTTAAAAGCTTCTTTAATCTCTTCACGAAGCATAAAGTCATTCAGAAAACTTGTTACTATTTCTTGTCGAGCCTCGATGGATAGTTTGTTTGCAAGAGGCTGATGAATCCATTGTTTTAACTTTCGTCCGCCCATTGCAGTTACTGTTTCATCCAGTAACCATAATAATGTCCCTTTTTGGTCCCCGCTTCGAATAGATGAAATAAGTTCTAAATTTCTTTTAGAATGATAGTCCATCGCTAAAAAGGTTTCTCTTTGTTGAAAGGTGAAAGGCTGAATATGTAATAGGGATTGTTTTTGCGTTTTTTGAATGTACTGTAATAGCCGTTTCACTGTTTGATGCGTTTTATCAGGATGATTCGGAACGTACTTGTGAATCTCATCATCTGATAACTCATCTTTTTCGATGGAAACAGTAAAGTCGTGAATGGCAGATAAATCATTGATCAACACATACATTTGTTCACTGACAATCAGTTCTTTTGCCTGAATCGCAAGCAATTCCTGTACTACCTCTTTTTCGTCGCCAGTTAAAATAGTCGTAAAGCCATCACCCGTTGATACATCTAAATAAGCAAAAGCGACTTCATTTGTAGCAAGCAAATCAGCGGAAGCAATAAAATAATTTGACTTCGTTTGCATAGCTTTTCCTTCTATTATAGTACCAGGCGTAACGAGACGAACAACCTCTCTTTTAACTACACCCTTTGCAACTTTTGGATCCTCTACTTGCTCGCAAATAGCGACTTTGTAGCCCTTGCTAATAAGTGTTTCTATATACCCTTGGGCAGAATGATGAGGTACTCCACACATCGGAATACCATCCTTCCTACTTGTCAGCGTAATTTCTAAGATCGCAGCTGCTTTAATAGCATCTTCATGAAATAATTCATAAAAATCACCTAAACGAAAAAATAGAAATGCATCTATGTAGTCTTTTTTAATTTTTAAGTATTGTTGCATCATTGGAGTTTGTGTAGTCATTTAAATCCTTCTCTCTTCTTACTAATATAATGATTATAACAAAAAAACAATGAGAAAAGAGGCAGATGACCTTATTTAGATAGCGCAATGGGATTCTATTTAAGGAAAATAAAATGCACTCTGAATAGGTGACCTAATTCAGGGTGCATTTTATATTTACTTTTTAATTTGATTTTTATTAAATGTTTCCTTGTCAGCACGTTTGAAATCTTTTGGATATATAACTTCCTGCATTGAAGTCAATCCATTATCTTTTGTATTGAACTTCTCATGGGGTTGCTTACGTTCCTTCATGGTGAACACTCCTCTCGTTTTTATCTTTATTAGTTTTTCCTGTATAACGAGAGATATTCAATTTGTTATATAATAGAATAAATTTCATAAAGGCATATTAAAAAGTGAAATCCAACAACGTTGATTTCCGCGGGCACGGCTTCAATCTCCTCGTCTCTGCGTTCCTTCGGGGCTTTCAGCTCGCGCTGTTCCCGCTAGAGTCGCCGCCTTCCGCTCCAATCCTCAAGACTATCTAATTAATTCAATTATAAAAATCATCTTTTAATTGTTTTTAGACCAAAAAAAAAAGCCGGAAGTAATAGCCGGCTTTTTAAAGTGACGAAGAATCTTCTGCTTCTTTGGAAGAACCAATGGATCCCGAAGAACTGGATGACGAGCTAGATGAACTAGATGAGCTTTCTTCCCCATATGCCCATTCTTCTTCAAATTCTGCTTCATGTACTTGAATGCATATAGTTGTTTCCCCTACAACTTCAACTAGTATCTCTCTTTCTACGGTTACCTGGAATTGCGTACCTCCTGAAATGATAATTGCCTCTGTACAATTTGGTTGCTGTAGTACACGAACATGTACTTCTTCCCCAGTAGTATCTTTATCGCGGTAATGTAGTTTGATACGATCCTTATAATTGATCGTTTCTGTAAAAACGGACGTTTTAGAATGGTCATGATGTGCATACCAAACGTTTATATCAAATTTTCCAGTTATCTCTACGTATCTACCGTGTTTTTTAGACGAACATGTGTGATTAATAACCCAGCATCCTAAAATACTAGATGGTGTATTTGGCGGGCGAAGAACTTCACAGGATTCCGTTCTCTTTTTTCCTTTAGCAACAACAGCTTTCGTCACGATATGGCGCAAGTGTTTCATTTTCTTCCTCCTTGTAATCAAGTCATAACATCATATGCGCCCATCGCCCAATCGGTTCATATAGTTACAAAAGTTGTGTAGACTTTAGAGGAAGAAATAATAACTATTGCGATTTTTGTCACTTCTTGGTGCTACCTATTCTTATATTTGGCCATCTAGACTGCCAGTTTTTTCTCTGAATACGTTGCTCATAAACTGCTAACAGATCTTTATTTGTTGCAAAACGAGGAATTGGATTTACGGTCATTCGCAAGAGGTCGGTTAAACCGTGCGGGGCTACGAGTACAATCTCATTCTGTTCATCCAGTTTCACCCCGACAGACGTCACAGTTTCAGGAAAATTGGCTATCCCCTCCACTGAGGATTTATATGGAGGCAGATTATTTATCTTATGCATTCTGGCTTGGTTTTTTACTGACCACGGGATATTCGGCATCAAGCTCTGTAAATGATTCTCCCACTTTTTCTCCTCTGACACTTCTATATTTTCTGGATTAAAATAAATAACATCGATATCCTCTAAAGGGGTTCTTTCTAAATATCCATGTATTGTATCCCAAATTTTAGAGCGGACAAATCCTGCACATATCCACCAGTCTGGAAGATTTAATTGTTGAGCTGCTTTTAATATATCTATCATCCATTTATCTTCAAGTATTAAAGATTTTATATCTTCTTTTGTTTGTATATCCACTTACCCCACTTCTCCTTATCCTCTCGAGAACATTAATCTCCAACCTATCAAAATACTTATTAACAATATAACGGCATATACCGGCAAACCATAAGGAATGATTAAAGCCACGGCATGTATTGCTGCCATTAATCCTACCATGAGCATGCTACCGAATACTTTAAAAAACGCATTAGTTTGTGTATGCTCATGCGAGCTAATAAAAGGGAATTTCCCCTTACTAAAAATCCCATAAGATACTAGCGTTAACATAATTGCAGCTAACAGCACGACGACTAAGTCCAGAAAAATTCGGAAAGAAAATATCCAAAAAAATATGACACTTAGCAACGTTAAAATAGGAATAAAATAATTCACAATGCTTGCCTTTAGTGTTGCACTATATACAATTGATTTATTTTTAATAGGAGCTGCGTAAAAAATCCATTGTCCTTTATAATTACCAGAGTACTCCAACATTTGAACAACGGATGGAATCATAATTAGCGAAAAATATATGACCATATAAGAACTTCCAATTTTCATTTCCTCAAAGGAACCAGAACTTAACGAATTGAATAAAAAGATAAATGGAAAAATAATCGAAAAACCTAGTATGGGAAATATTTTTAGCTTTAATTCCCTTTCTTCTTTTAGCATAAGGGAAGCAAACTTGTAAAAGGTGCGCTCCTCTTTAGTTCTGCATAAAATTCTTGCCCAAATTCCCTGTACCATATGGTTTCGCTTTTTCGTTCTATTTGTATCACTTTGTAATTTAGATAGATTTCTCTCAAAAGTTGGCATAAGACGAATATAAATCATGATCGCAACGATTGGAGCTAGAATTGCAAGAAAGGATAGTATAATTATATACAAGGAATAATCTCTATTTAAGACCAATTCAAAAGGAGCTGCAAACCAAAATGGGGGTAGTAACGTATGCCACCAGGCAAAAGTGTACGAAATTTCAATATTAACTATTTGAAACACGCGTCCCACTAATTGATAACTTACCGCCATTCCAATGGCTAAGAAAATTTGCACATAGTTAATAATATCCTTTAGCATTTCACCACTAAAGAAACGAAGGATAAATAGATACACAAAGGCAGTCAACACTACTGCCAAACTACTAACTAATAATATTTCTATGAAAAACAAGAGTGCAAAGATAATACCAAACTTAAACACACTTACAATAAGCGGGATAGTTACAAACGAACCAGTTAAAAGAACCATATAAATCATTATATGTGTAATCTTTGCTGCATTTAATGTCTTTTCACTAATAGGTTTGGGGTGAAGTATATTTTTATCCCGTATATCTAGCAGAACAGCAGAAAAATCCGAAACCATCGACGTCATTAAAATGATAAACAAGGAGCTAAACATGATAGTAAGCGAGAATAAAAATTCATTACCTAAAAAAAGAAAAGGAACTAAAAAGAGGATTCCAAATAACCCGTACATCCATAAGGATTTAAGAAACTGGTTTCCTTCCTTTTTAATATTTGAACCGCTAAAGATTGCTGGCATCCTTCTACTATCCATCGTCAGCTTTAACTGTATAATTTTTCGCATCACATCATAGTCTATATTTAACTTTTGATAGACAGGTTTAAAACGATCCAGAACTCTAAGTGACGCAAAATTATTCATAGTCACTGCCTCCACGAACTAAATTCACAAACCTATCCGCAATTTCCACATGCTCGTTAAAACCAGTCAACTGATTGAAGATGCCTTCTAAAGATCCTTCCTCGTTTTGCATTTTCAGTTCTTCAAAAGTTCCATCTGCCACTACTTGACCATTAACTAATAATACAATTCGGTTACTGATTTTCTCTACGACATCCATAATATGAGAAGAATAAAAAATGGTCTTCCCTTGTTCTGCAAGTTTTGCAAGTATCTCTTTAATAACCATCACACTGTTCGCATCTAAACCAGATAGCGGTTCATCGAAAAACAATAAATCCGGGTCATGTAACAAACTCGAAATGATTAATACCTTCTGCTTCATCCCTTTGGAAAAAGAGGAAATTCGTTGGTGAAATACCGCTTCTAAACCAAATTCCTGCATCAAACCGAATGCCTTTTGCTCTGCTTCCCCACTACTTAATCCGTAAAGCTCCCCTGTGAAAGTTAGATATTCGAAAGCGGTTAAATTTTCATAAAGCTCCGCCGTTTCAGGCACATAGCCAATTCGCTTTTTATAGGAATAATCACCTTTGATAATATTTTCCCCAAAGATTTCTATAAGGCCAGTATAGCCATCAATTAGACCAAGCATCAATTTCACTGTTGTGCTTTTCCCTGCTCCATTTGGCCCGATATATCCAATAATTTGTCCTTCATATACATCTAGATTGATCCCATTTAGCACTTGTTTATTTCCAAAGCTTTTAGAAACACCTATCAATGACAACACTTTCTTTGCGCTCATTTGAATTTCCCCCTATGTATAAATCACTCTCAAGTTCTAAATATTTACATTTATATTTTATCATACCAATAGTCTCGTTATTCCATAATTTTCATTTGGAGAAATATCTTTCTACATCTATCTCTTGAACTTCGAGGACATTGGGTGTAGCATTTTCTAAAGTTGGACTACATCATCTCGTAAGGAGAGAGCTCATTTGTTAACTACCCAAGAAAAAAATAAAAGTACAATTGCTTTACTAGTTATAGGAATTATCTTCATATCCACTACTCTAAGAGCACCGCTTACTGCCGTAGGGCCAATCATTTCGTATATACGAGATGGTTTGGAAATTTCAAATGTGTTAGCAGGATTTATCACAACAATTCCACTCTTAGCATTTGCGATTGTCTCCCCTTTTGTCCCAAAGATTGCTCGACGCTTTGGGATGGAAATGACCCTATTTCTGGCTATTCTATTGTTGGCAATAGGAATTGTTATTCGCTCACTCGGAACATCATTCTTCATGCTATTAGGAACAGCTTTAATAGGAGTTGCAATTGCTTTTGGTAATGTATTAGTCCCAAGTTTCATCAAGCTGAAATTTCCTTTACAGCTTGGGCTCATGACTGGATTATTTACCGTTTCGATGAACTTATCTGCTGGAATTGGTGCTGGTATCAGCTATCCAATAACAAATGGTACTATGTATGGGTGGCAAGGTGCACTCGGTTTTTGGGCAATTCTTGCGATAATCGCGTGTATCATTTGGTTACCTCAGATCAAGAAAAAACAAATAGTTGTCTCAGTTCCTAAAACTAATGCGATAAAAGCTAAGTCTATATTAAAATCGCCTTTAACTTGGTCTATCACTTTGTGTATGGGTCTGCAATCACTTATTTTTTATACAACAGCAGCATGGATTCCCGAAATACTACAAACACAAGGAATGGAAGCTGAAAAGTCTGGATGGATGTTGTCTATTATGCAATTCGCACAGCTTCCGATGACTTTTCTTATCCCGATTCTTGCAGGTAGATTTAAGGATCAACGAATACTTGTTTTGTTATTTACGATTTTTTATCTAATCGGTTTCACTGGATTATTGTATGGAGACATATCCCTTTCATTACTTTGGATGATTGCACTTGGCTTAGGTGGAGGGGCTTCTTTCGGACTTGTAATGATGTTTTTCTCCCTTCGTTCTCGCACTCCAATGGAAGCGGCTGATTTATCGGGGGTCGCTCAGTCAATTGGGTATTTACTCGCAGCAGTTGGTCCAGTATTCTTTGGATTTATCCACGATGAAACGGGCAGCTGGCATATTCCGATGATTCTATTTATGGTTACAGTTGTTCTTCTATTCTTAGCTGGAATGCATGCGGGAAGAGATCGATTTGTTTCCGAGGAAGTCTTACTAGAAGATATGTAAAAAAGAAGCATGAAATCATGCTTCTTTTTTAGTACGGTGATGGTTGATAGAAATAATTTGGTGTTACTTTTTCATTATTATATGGCTTATGGAAGATATGCGTGGTAGCTGGTGACATTGGCGGGATAAGCCACGTCCAATTACCAGTGACGTCACGACCTGCATCCTTTTCAATTTCTTCAAATTTTTTAAATTGCTGCGCTGCTGTATGATGATCTACAATACTGACACCATCTTTTTTATAGGAATACAATACAGCTGCATTTAGTTCTAATAATGCTCGGTCTTTCCAAAGTGAGGCACTAGATTTCGTATTTAACCCCATATATCTTGCAACAGAAGGAAGCATATTGTAGCGATATTCATCCGCCAGATTGCGTGCACCAATTTCTGTACCCATATACCATCCATTAAAAGGAGCAGCAGCGTAAGTGATGCCTCCAATTTCTAATTTCATGTTAGAAATCATCGGAACAGCATACCATTTTAGCTGTAAATCCTGAAACCATTCATATTCAGGATGACGAATTGGTACCTCTAATATATACTGCTCCGGAATATCGTATAATTTCGGAGGATGATCCTTTACCTGAATAACGAGTGGCAGCACATCAAAATGAGTTCTCTTCCCTCTCCATCCAAGTTCCTCACATTTTTTCGTAAAATCAATAGAATCAGAATCTCCAATAACCCAATCTTCTGTTTCATAGCCGGCATATCGGATTAGCTGATGATTCCAAATGCGTATGTCCTTTTGTGAAAAAATCGTAATAGTAGGTCTGATACGACCTTCGTTTGTCGCAAACTGCATGTGTTCAAGTAGTGCTTCAAATACAGCTTCCTCGGTATGTAAATTTCGTTTATCAAAAACAGTAAGGCTTTGCCAAAATAATCGCCCGATGCATTTATTGCTATTTCGCCAGGCCACCTTGGCACCAAATTCTAACTCCTCGGTAGTATGTTCATAGGTACCTCCTATACTAATCTGATTTTCTATTTCCCTTAATCGCATATGCATATCAAATTCCGTTTTACCAGTTTCATTATAAAAAAGACGAATAAAATTTTGTGCTTCCATTAACATAATCGTCGCACCTCCCCTATCTCTTCATCTTAGTAGAATGAAGGCAATCCAGACAAGTGTCAGAACTAAGAAAGATGTGAGGAATTTATGACAGTAAAAATATTCGTATTAGAACAATCGCTATATACGGATTAAACTGAGTTATGTTAAAATATGGATAATGTTTAATATTTTGTTTTCTTACTCTTAATATAAAAACCAACTAGTGGAAAACAAACTATTTAGCAAGATTTTCACATAAAACTATAGGGGGATTTACCATGAGACGGATTTCAGTAATTTTACTTTCAGCAACATTACTGTTAGGTGTTACTACGATTTCACCAACAACGACAGATGCTGCAGCAAAGAAATTTGCAAACTGCACAGAGTTAAATAAAACATATAAAGGTGGAGTGGCTAAAGCTGCAAATATTAAAAATAAAGGTGGAAAAACAAAATATACTCCATTTGTTTCAAAGGAAATTTATGAGGCCAACATAAAAAGCGATCGGGATAAAGATGGCATTGCATGTGAGAAATAAAAATTAAAGAGTAATTTTAGTTGAGGTTTTTATAGATAATAAAATATTAATGTATTTCACTTACCCTACTTTATACTAATAAAGATATATATAAAATAACCTTGAAAGGCATATAGCAAATCAAGGTTATTATTATTTACAATTCTTTTTTAATTAAATCCAATTAAATCATCAAAGTAGCACTTTTAGGTATATACTAGCATTCTTTCTTATAGTATATTTATGATTAGGAACATTGATGCGCTAAGAGTTCAGGTTTTTATTAAATCGGTCTTGTAGCTCAGTTGGGAGAGCACCACCTCGACAAGGTGGGGGTCGCTGGTTCGAGACCAGTCGGGACCATCTATTAGATATAAGCCGCAAACCTTGATTCATAAGGGTTTGTGGCTTTTTCTCTTTTTAAATCAAATACCTAAAATACCATGAGAAATGCAATTGGTGCCATTTTGGTGCCGTAGTACAGTTAATTTGATTCTTTTAGTAAAGCATCAATTTGATTAGCAGCTTCCTCTTGCATATTAGGTAAGACATGTGAGTATGTGTCTAACGTTATTTTAATGTTACTATGTCCTAAACGTTCAGATACTACTTTTGCATGTATTCCCTGAGACAAAAGCATAGTTGCATGGGTATGCCTTAGGTCATGAAAACGAATACGTGGTAACTTAGCTCCTTTAATCAGCCTAGTAAAGGTCCTTTTTAAGTTCGCTGGGTTCATAGGAGTACCCTTTAATGTACAAACCACTAAATCATAGTTATTGTACTCGGGACCACTTTGTAATTTTTCCTTTGCGATAATCGCCTTGTGTTTTCTAAGAACAGTAATCGTCTCTTCTGAAAGCTTTATACTACGAATACTTGAATCCGTTTTAGCCCCATTTAAAAACTGCTTTCCGTCCTTACTAAGTGTTTGACGAACTGACAGCATACATTTATCAAGTTCTACGTCTTTCCAGCGTAGCCCTAAAATTTCACCCCGCCGCATGCCCGTTGTAATGGCAAGATGAAAGGCGATATAAAGACGGTCATTTCTAGCCATCTTTAAAAATGTCTTTACCTCATTAATATTCCACACAGTCATTTCTTTCTTATCATCTTTAGGTAATTGCACCTTTGTAATTGGATTTGAAACAAGCAATCCCATATTTACTGCATGGTCCAATGCCCCTTTAATAATGGTATAAATCTTCTTAATAGTTCCACTGGCTAGTCCATTCTCTTTAAGATCATTAACATAGCCTTGTAAGAGCATAGGAGTTAACCTGGATAGCATTATATGTCCTAGTGGAGGGATGATTCTATTTTTAATATAGCCACTATAGACTTCAGCTGTTTGAATACCAACACTGTTCTTTTTAATTTTAAACCAGTCATATAAGTAGTCTTTAAAATAGGTGTTAGATGGTTCCAGGTAAACTCCTTTGTAAACCTCCGCTTCAATTAACGCTAAAGCCTTTTCAGCTTCTTTCTTTGTTTTAAAGCTCTCCTTCTTACGTTTCCTTCTACCAGTGAGTGGATCTTTACCTACTTCAGCAACGTAGTACCAACTAGACCCCTTTTTCTTTATTTGTCCCATAGGTGACATCCTCCTTTTGAAAGATGTCCTCTAAAGGTATGACAAGCTTCTATATAAAGACTGTAGCAAAGACAACTAATTATGACAATCATTTCCTTAACCTCTTCTCTTTTTTTGTTACAGATGCTATATACGCTATTACTAAAGAGTAATTAAGTTAAGAAAATTCTAAATTTGTTAGTAAAACATAAACTCTGTACTTTAAGAAAACAGCTCAAATACAAAAGATACAAAATTAGTTTATTTTTATTAAAAAGCAATTATTTTATCAATATAGCATTAATAAAGCAAGCAAATAATTTATATTTTGTATAATAAAAAAAACAATAAAAAATCTTTTAGAGATTATGCCCCCCCAGTGCCTATGAAATCAACCTTCTCTCTTCTTTTGAACGGGGGTGTCATTTCATCTCTGAGATATTTACCCACAAAAGTGTTGCGCAATCATTTAACTTATAGTTTTAGAAAACGTATATAGATAATGAGCTCGAGGAATTTATATTCCAAGGCTTAATAATATACGAGGTGAAATTAAATGAATCTTTTTCAAGAAAGCAACAGAGGTTGGCGCAACAAATCAATATCTGAAAAACTAACAGATATAGCACTAGAACAAAAAATGTTATTGGCATCAAACAAAGGGTATGTGATTGCTCCACAAAAGATAGTAAGGTGTTTTAGGCTATCCGATTTAGAAGTTAGGGTGTTACTAGACCTAATGTCACTAATGGGAGAGAAGAATTACGCTTTTGCTGGACATAAATATTTAACCTTCCACTTAGGTAAAAAAAGCACTACTTCTATAAAAAATGCACTAAAATCATTAAAGAAAAAACAATTTATTTATTGGGATAAAAAAGGAGGTGATTTAGGGACAAATCACTATTGGTTAAAAAATCTTTATTATAATCCATACATCATAATGAGTGAAGCTACTCATTACTGTGTTAATAAAATTTTAGAAATCTACAGAAATAAGATTTCTTATGAGGACCTATACGGTGCTGTTTTAGATTTTATTGAGCCTAAAAAAAGTAAAGAAGATGTTGCCATAGATATGTATAGCACCTTTCTTCAACAATTGGCTGATAATCCCGAAGACAGAGATTGCCCTAATCTTTACATTACGTATTGTGACAGGTTATCCGAACATATAGAAAACAAAACTGATTTTTCTATAGACATATTATGGGATAAACATTTTATTGAACTATTTGAAGAAAAAATACCATATAAAAACACTGAGGAGAATAATGTAGTTCCTTTATTCGAAATTAGCCCCAAGATAATGCAAAGAGTCAATATAATTGAAGAGAAATTTGGATATCCTTTGTTTGAGGAGCCAATGGTAGTCGTCGATACTACAAAGAACCAAACTGACATATTTGCGTCAGAATGGACTCGATTGAATAAAAAAGCAACCAATTATGTAAATGCTTTTGGTGATAGCTTGGATGAGAATCAAAAATGCCTTATTAGAGGAAAATTTATTACCAATAAAATATTGAATCAATTAACGGACAACGAGTATTTGTCTTAAATATTAATAGCTCTCCTATTGAAGGAGAGCTTTTTAATTAGGCATTTATTTGCCTAACCATATATATATATTAGTCCACCCTACAGTCAGCAATATGTTTGGGGAGAGTTATTTATCAAACACGGTATATGCTGAAAGAAGTCTACTAATAATAAAAGGAATAATAATAAAAGTTTTAATATAAAAAGGATTACTATAAGACCTCTTCTTTCTCCAAATAGGAGAAAGGGTTAATAGATAAGTAAAATTCTAAACCTAAATTTATAGCTACTAGGTTTATGTTAACTTAATGGTAATATACTTAGCTTCTCTTTCTATCTAACAATTCTATAGTGATGCGTGTTGCGGATAAATTAGTTTAATGCACCAATACGAAACATATGCCCCCCCTGGTGCGTTTTTGTAGATATATTTACATACAGTCTAGCTGAGTTTAAATTTTGGGGGCTATGTTAAAGGTAAGGGTTGATTTAAAATGCAGATAAAAAATGAGCTGGGAAATGTATCTCCAAGCTCATTATATTTTGATGTCCGTTTTTTTACTAAAGCACCCGTTAGTTGAAGAAGAATAGTTCGAAATTTAATTAGAAATTACCTTTAACATTATTTTTGATAATTTTATCTTGTAGATACTCGCTTATTATTAATACTTATCTGTAATTACTCCAACGGAAGATGCTTTAATGAATGGTAAATCTTTTAATCGTGATAATGTTTCAGCATTACCAGTAACGACGGCACCAAAAAATTGTATATCCTCTTCTGTTAGCTGCTCATCTTCCCCACTCAATATCGTAAATAATCGACGAAACTCACCTTGCCATCGTGCATTGTATTGTTGTCCCGACTCAATAGATGAAATAAAACCAAGAACGGGTTCTTCTTTAATACCCCCATTTTCATCTATTAAGGAGAGTCCATAGACAGTCTCTTCAGAGCGAACTAAATTAGTATATCCAATCACTTCATTGTTATCGTTAATCTGTTTAAATTGGAAGCTATCTTTCTCATCATTGACATCATCCACCCAGAGCCAAGATAGTGTCACTTCATCTGCTATCATATTCTGTACCTCTTCAAATGAATAGCCTTGATTGAAAGACAATGCCACTTCCATCATTTTTTCTTCCCCAATATCATCTAACAAACTTAGATCTTGTCGGTAGTTTTTATATTCAAGAAACGGATAGAAAAAAACCATTTCACGTTGACCAAATTCGTTATAACGTTGATTTTGTAAATCCTCTTCAGAATAACTTCTCCCAATTAGGATTGGCGACTCAATTCCAATACGGTTTAAATTTTCATTACGAAAAAGTCCAAATCCGTATCTTTCTTCTCCAGTATAAACGACTTTCCCTTCAATAATTTTATAAGTTGTATATCGATTTTCCCCACCTAAAATCCCATGATAACGTTCAAGCTTTCCAATATATTCATTCGGTGCAGAAATATCGTGAAATTCTGTTGCAGAAATTTGAATGGGGGCTTCTAATCGATACACAATCGAACGATTTGCTATTGCCCCAACGATTATCACAATAACTAGAACTGCAATTGTAATCAAAATCGTTTTCCAACTCGCTCTTCTTTTTGCTTTCTTGATCGTTTTTTCCATTTTTTTCACGTCAAATAAGTCATTATTTCTTCCATTGTCCATCTATCTTTTCCTCCCAAATCTTTTTAAAGGTGTTGCGAGCACGCTGTAAATAGGTTTTTACAGTGGCTTCTTTCATAGTTAAAATCTCACTGATTTCTTTATATGAAAAATCCATATAGTACTTTAAAATGAGAAGTTGTTGAAAAGTTGGTTGAAGTTCTTGCAATGCATCTACCATTTCGCTCGCCATTTCTTTTGTTATTAGATTTAACTCTACATGTTCAATGGCAGGCTTTAGACTTTCTAAATCTTCTTCACTTAAATGAACAAACGTTTTATTTTTGTTATATAGAGAATAGTATCGATGAATGGCTACTTTAAACATCCACGCTCGCATTTTCTCAGGTTCGATTTGCTGAAGACATTCAATCGTTTTTATAATTGTCTCTTGGGTAATATCTTCGGCGTCTTCTTTTCTAGCTCCGATTTTCATTAAATATTTAAATACGATTTTTGCATGAGCAAGGAGTAGTTGTTCCCATTCATTTTTCAAAACTTCACCAACTTTTGGATATCCATTTTTATTTCGTAGTAATCACTCACCTATATAACAATTGTAAGGTAAAAAAGTATACAACTTTTTAAATTTATTTTATGAATTGAAAAAAACCAATCAACCATATGCAATTACATAGATCAAAATTGGTCTAATTTCATTTAATGATTTCATATTATTCATTTCCGTTTCATCAGCCAATAACAAAATAGAGTATTTTTAATTTCTGTTGAACGTACTAATTCTACTAAACTGCCCCGTTACTTGAATAATAAGAACAAGCATTAATCCTGTTGAAGTAAAGCACCCGTTAGTTGAAGAAGCATAAGGTATAACAAAATTATCTTTGGTAAGACTAATTTTGAGGTGATAAATGTGATTCGCAAAATTTTGTTTTCGTCAATTCCTATACTTTTCTTATTTAATCTACTTATAGTAAGTGCACAAAGCATTACGGAAATTGAAATTCTTGATATTGAAAAAAACAAGATGATAACAATCCCAACAAATCCTAAAATACAATTAGAGACTAAAAAAATTATTAAAGAAATTGATAATATTGTTAAAAAATTCAACCCCATTCCTGACAAAGGTTATATAGTTAAAATCCCCTTATCACCATCTCTTCGATTAGAAAATAAATGGGTAAATACTTTGATTGATGAAGTTATTATTATTATTCCCGAAAATGAAAAGCCTTATTTACTCATATTTGATGATGAAAAAAAGCCTCATTTTTTTACCATTAAACCAGAAATGGATGGGTTACTAAAAACTTTAGATATTCCCCAATAAAAAGACCACTTAGTGGTCTTTTTATTATGTACTTCTTAAACTAACCAGCCGCTTTAGTTGTATAAGAAAAAAGCTTTACTCCTTCTTGAAGTAGAGCACCTCGTTAGTTAAATTAGAAACTGTTCGAAACATTATTCACTGCGGACTCAATTCAGGTCCCCAAGGAGCTGGTAATATAGAATCTTCTTTGATATTTTGTCTCTTTAACCCTATTTTTTTTGCATAATAATCAAGCATTTCAAAAACAGTTAAACGATGAAAACTTCCGTGGATAAATTGGGGTTCATTTCGTCTGTTAGGGTCTATTTTCCAAAGAGGAATTGAAACACTTCCTGTATTATCGCTAAATTCATTTATTGGAACACTGAAGTTAATATGCTCGTTATACCCATTTGCAACTGCTATTACAGTAACTTCCCCCATGTCTTTCATTAGGAACCTAGGGTCCTTGTGAACTGAAACAGGTATTTTTGCTTCGCCATCAGAATTTGTTAATTCTGTTCCGATTATCTCACCTAATGAATTTATTACAATAATTCGAGAGTTACTAATTGGTTTACCATGTTCTTCAAAAGTTGTTGTTACTCTAGCAGATAATGTCGCTAATACTGTGTTTTCATTTGTCTCTGCAAACTTTGCTTTTGTTGAACTTTCCCAATTTACATAAAACACTGTTGTAAGACTTAATAGCAATAGTAAAAAAATTACTGATATTTTTTTCATCTAATCACCTACCTAATTTTAAGTAGTATTTCCTTGTGATAAGACTTTATTCTTATTGAAGTAAAGCACCCGTTAACACAATAAGCCTTATGATTTAACATTCACTTTTATTTTCTCAACAATTAAAAATATAAAATATAAAATAATTAATGCGATAGAAATACCAAGATATAATTCAAATCTAGATAAAAACATTTCTTTTGTCCAATAGTCATCTGGTAATAAAAATTTAGCTAAGAAATTTGAAATTGCTATCCCATCGTTAGCTTCAGGTATTAAACTTTCTGTATAGTTTTGACCCAAAGCAACACTTGAAAGAATTGCGAAAGCAATCATTGGTATTGTAGCTTGAGACATATTCATCTTTTTCTTTGAAATGAAAACTCCCGCTATAATTCCATATAAGACTAAAATGACGAAAATCATATAAGTCCCCCTATTCTATCCCTTTATATTAATTATTACGGTTGAAAACCCTTTAAGTTTCGATTTTTCTTGTTCAACTAACCTGCACCGTTAGTTTAAGTACATTTTTTCACAAATTTTTTAAATGCAGGCAAAATTCATAATACCATTTTACGAAAAATCAACCTTTACCTTTAACATAGCCAATTTTTTAGTTATTAAAAAAACTGGACCCATATAAATATGAATCCAGTTTTTATTATATAGAACTAGGGCTAGCTAATTCACTATAGTAGCTATGTAAATCTTCTATATTACCCCATTCTAGGCAACCTAATGGAATAGGAGCAGTGTGGTCAATTAAGGCAGATAATAATGATTTTACTTTTATAGCTAATTCTAGATTTTCACTTATCTCCAGTAAAGCGTTATATGGTTTTTCACTAGAGACTTCGTTTGTTAAAAATGCAAATTCGAAGTTTTTTAGAGAAGCTATCAATCTTACTTTTGTAGGGTCGACATGTTCAGAAACAGCATCCAATATTTTTTGATTTGTAGTCCATGCAGGATTTTTATTCCCAGAAACTAATTTTGGATAATCGCTATCATGAAGAACTGAGTAACTTGTACCAAAATGATTCAATATTTTCACTAGAGAAACAATCGTTGCTTTTCCTCTTGCTCTAATAATATGAACATCTTTAAATTCCTCAGGATAATTAGCAATTATATATTTAAAAGCTGTATACTCAGTGTCTCCTTCGACAATAATAGAACGCCCACCAAAGAAAAATTCTGCAACATACGGATCACATATATTTAACAACTTTAAAAGTTTTCTATCGTTCTCGTCTAATTTAGCTCTTTCAGGTCGAAACAACGTTGTTCCTTTAATTTGTCCAGATAATTCTCTCTCCACTCTTACAATTGTCGTATTATCTTTTGAAATGTCCACAAATGCGGGGGAGTGAGTCGTAACCATTACCTGCCAATTACTTTTTAAAGGTAATTCATAAAGAACCCGACAGGATTCTCTTACAGCATTAGGATGTAAGCAAAGCTCTGGTTCATCAAGTAACAAAACATTAGGTCTCTCATTGTTAGAAGCAGTTTCAGATAGATATCGTAGCGCAGCCCATAAGAGTGTTCTTCTTGCCCCACTTCCTTGTCTGTCTATTGTACTCTGATAACCTGTTGTTGGACCCATAAGAAGCTTTGAACCTGCTTTAAATAAATTTATGCTCTTATCAAGATCATCTTCAGGTCTAACATCAAACTTAATTTTGTAATCTGGAAAGATTTCTTTAATTATATCCGAGATTCCGTCTTCGGCTTTCTCGATTTCATCTTTTGATTCATCAAATATTTTATTTTGAATATCTTTTACTTGTTCCATTAACTTTCCAAACTCGGTCAGTTCTGCTTGTTCTTCTCCATTATTGACAGTTAAAGATTTTACTCTATTTGTAATAATTGTTGTCAATAATTTAGTAATAGCAACCGTTTGTTCTTCAGGATCTGAGAATGCATCTACCTTGTGTGGTAATGGCCTTCTGGAATTTGCAACATTTGCAGCTCCCCAAGGAACCTGTATGTCCCAGTTTTGCTCATTTACATTCCAGCCACTTCTTTTTGGCTTTCCTACCGTATCCCATTTCCATCTCTCTCTAACTACGTTTTCACCTGTGGTTTTATCAATCCATTTTTCTGCCGGTAAATTCTCATAAACTACTGTTTCTAGTATTATCTCAGGCAGATTTTCAGGGGATATTTTCCCATGAGGAAAATCATCTAATGTTAACTCACATTTCTTAGAACCATCACTCATAACAATTTCATATGCTCTTAATATTGAACTTTTCCCTGCATTATTTGGACCAACTAAAACAACTATGTCATCTAACTCTATTTCTACTTGTTGTGAACCAATAGCTCTAAAATTCTTAATAAACAACTTTTGAAGTCTGGGTCTTTGATTCTCTTGCTCCAATATCCTTCTTCCTCCCCTGAAAATGCTTATTTGAATAGACAAAATTATACAAAATTATTATAACCATTTTCGATATAAAAAACCACCTTTTGCTAAAAATATAGTTCAAAGTAACTTAATTCACAAAACATGTGAAATGTATCATTTGAAGGAAGACCCCATTCTTATAAGAGGGATTAAATCAAAAAATCAGATTAAATGCTAACAGTAATGCGGAGGCTACCATCCCCCCAAACTAAACCCATCAGCAGAAACTCTTATAATATGTGTGCTCTAGATCTAGTTTCTTAAGAGTTTGGGCTATACAATTCGGCTGTAGCAATCTTCGTAGATAATAAAAATATAATTTAGTAACTATATCTCTCAAAATAAAACCGACTATTACATATATAATAGTCGGTACAAGCTGCTCCAAGTTAATTATTCCCAATCTTCTACAAAAAAGCTATTTATACTAAAAATCTCATTCTTATAGTTTCTAATATTTTGCTTTCTAAAATTAATTTCCTGTAGTCGGAAAAACATCTTATGCAGTTCATCTTGAACAGTTGCATAAGAATGATGAGTAATAACTCCACTTGAAATCTCTTCACTACCCCTTTTAATCTCTTTTAACTCCTCAATAAGTTCATCAATCAAATTGGATACTTCCTGAGAATCTTTTTCGATAATGTATTTTTCCTGCTGTATTTGTTTTAACAAGTAATTTAGATATCGTCCTTTATCATGGTAATTCATTATACCTCTCCTCTTTTATCAATCGATATTTTTTTAGAAGCTTGTCATATCAACCTTTAGAGGACTTTTACTAGGTGCCTTAATTGTGCCTATATAGTGGTGCCAAAAGGGTGCCATTCGATTTATTAGGTCTTACCTATAATATTTCATTTTTATATAATCCTTGATAAATCAACGTTTTTCAAATAATGTAGGTATTACCTATACTATCTAAAAATAAAAAAATACCTAAAATCACCTCGACAAGGTGGGGGTCGCTGGTTCGAGACCAGTCGGGACCATCATTACTTTAAGTCTGTAAACGTTGATATATCAATGTTTGCAGACTTTTCTCTTGTTAACTCTCCTCAGAAACATTTTAGTGCATAAGCTGGGACGTGAAGAGACTAAAAAACGGTTCCTACATCATCAGCTTCATCACTTATGGTTACCGGTTGGTTATTTGGATTTAAAAAAATTTAATTTTGGAAAGAACGCCTATAACTTTGTCCTATTCGTTTTCCATATAATCTCTCTCCTTCTTGGACCCCACGGGTTCTCTAGACGATGCATTAAATAGAGGGTAGTGGAAATTTAACAGTGGGTTGGTCTCCTGGAGTTTCATATCGGTTTATTCAAATCAAACATATCTCTCCGAATACGGGATTGTTTAATTTCTTGGTTATTCCGTTTTGTTTTCAAAGCTGTATACCTAATCCTAATGAATTCCTTCTTTCTAACAAAACATTATCTCTCCATATACCATTTAACTTCCCTATTTTTTCTCTAAATCCTACTTCTCTAAAACCATTTTTCTTATGCAAACAAATACTACTATTATTTTCAGGAAAAATTGATGCCTGTAAAGTCCAAAATCCTTGCACTTCCGAAATAGTAATCAAATTTTTTAAGAGTATATAGCCGACTCCTTCCCCTTGTGCTTTGGGATGGACATAGATACTAACTTCACCAACACCCGCATAAGCCAAACGATCTGATATCGGAGTAATTTTGCACCAACCTAATATTTTATTTTCGCCATGTGCAATTAGAGTACATTTAGGATGGGCTTTAAAAATCCATTGTTCATAGGTAGAGGGAGCTTGGGTTTCAAAAGTAGCTATACCCGTGGAAATGCCAGCTTCATAAATATACTTAATTTCATCCCAATCCTCTTTTTTAGCATTTCTAATTAATAAATTCATGCTTATTCCTCCATGTGAAAGTGAGTGGTATTTAATGAAATTTTAAAGTTAATTGTTGCACTTTGCAAGTAATTATTGTATATATTATATAAGAGGTGAAAACATGGAAAACAAACGTGAACTATTTCAAGTACTTACTCGCAGATTTGGACTTCTTAATAAAAATTGTTGTTCAGTTGGAACCGTGGATATTTCACCGGTACAAAGTCACATTCTTTATGAAATAGATAAACAAATAGCGCCATCGATGCAACAAATTGCAGAAGCTATAGCAATGGACATAACTACTTTTAGTCGGCAAATTCAGACGCTCGTTAAAATGGAATTAGTAAAGAAAACGCCTTCCTCAGCTGACAAACGGGTTTATCTTTTATCCCTTACATTACAAGGTAAATTTGTAGCTACTACCATTGACGAATCGATGAATGCTTACTTAGAGGAAGTATTCTCGCATATGAACGAATTTGAGAAAGAAACAGTTATTCGTTCTATTAAATTACTTAATCAAGCAATGTCTAAATCAAGTGTTTGTTGTACACCTTTACTTTAAGCAAGTTAAGTCTTGCTTAAAAAATTAGATATTACTTGCAAATTGCAATTAATTTGAACATATTATTTTATGGAGGTATGAAAAAATGAACAATATTGAACTGAAACAAGTTAACACTGGTGGATGTTGTGAACCTGCTGCAAAAATAAATGTTAGTTTAGAAACATCTTTAAACAAGGAATTACCAATAGCGATTATTGGTGCTGGACCTATAGGTTTAGCGACGGCTGCCCATTTAGCTAATATCGGTGAACGTTTTATAATAGTCGAGTCAGGTGCAAGTGTTGGAAGTAATATTCTAAGCTGGGGACATGTGCGGTTATTTTCACCATGGCAATACAATATCGATAAGATCGCTAAAAAAATTCTAGAAAATCAAGGATGGAATGCACCTGATTTAGATCAGCTTCCATTAGGAAGTGAATTGGTTAATGAGTATTTGAAGCCTTTAGCAAATTTACCGGAAATAAAACCTTATCTTTTACTGAATACAAAAGTTGTTTCGATAAGCAAAAAAGGCTTAGATAAAATGAAGACTGATAATCGGGAAAAATCCCCTTTTGTTATTTATCTTGAACAACATGGTAGGTCTAAAAGAATAGAAGCAAGGGCAGTTATAGATGCTACAGGAACTTGGTCACATCCAAATCCGATAAATGCTGACAATGTTTGGACAAAAGAAGAGAAAGAATTAAAACAATATATATATTATGGTATTCCAGATGTTAAAGGGGACCATAAGAATAAATACAAAGGCAAAAGAGTTGCTGTTGTAGGTGGCGGTCATTCAGCCATAAACACGATTTTGGAATTATCACAGTTAAATGATGATGTGGAAATTATATGGATTATGCGAAAGAAAAACGTAAAAGATGCTTACGGTGGAGAAGATAAAGACTCTCTTGAAGCAAGAGGAAAGTTGGGGATTCGTATTCATCAATTAGTTGATGTTGGTCAAGTAAAAGTCTATACTCCATTTTTTATTCACCAATTCATTAAAACAAACGATGGAATCGCTATCACTGGGGAATCAGAAGGCAATGAAGTAACAATTTCTCATGTTGATGAGATCATCGCAAATACAGGCAACCGTCCAGACTTTTCATTTATTACAGAAATAAGACTGAGTATAGATTTTACTACAGATAGCGTGGTAGCACTTGCTCCATTAATTGACCCGAATCTTCACAGTTGCGGTACTGTTCGACCTCATGGAGAAGAGATATTAAGACAGCCAGAAAAAGACTTCTATATAGTAGGAATGAAAAGTTATGGTCGCGCTCCAACATTCTTAATGGCCACTGGTTATGAACAAGTTAGATCTATTGTTGCCCATCTTTCAGGTGATTTTGAATCAGCTAAAAAGGTGGAGCTTGATCTACCTGAAACTGGTGTATGTAGTTCAAATTTATCTTCACAAAGCTTTGTACAATCATGTTGCGAAGCCGAAGCAACTAAGTGTTAAAGGTGAAGACACTTGACTGTAAATAATGGCGCAAATTTATCTAGAGAATATTTCATTGCTTATTTAAAGTTGGTTATGGCAGCTAAATCTTATACTATAGAACAAGCAAAAAACTTCATCACTAACAACTTTTTTAAGAGGAATAAAGATATTTACGGAAAAGACAGTTATATTAATTTCTTGCAGGCCATTGAGATTTTAAAAAACAGAAAGATGCCTAGCTAATGTAATGTTAAAATATATAAATTTCATTATGAACATAAAACAACACTGGACAGATGAACAGTGTTGTTTTCATTTCAATTATTTTAATAGAGAACTTTGCTATTGCATTAATTTAATACTTATTGACATTCTATATACTTCTATAAAAAGAAAAACAATAACTAACAGTACAGTTATGTAACCTCTTACACACCCAATGATACTATACTATACAAATTTGCTCTTACCAATTCATAAATGGTCCTAAATAATTGAAATCCTTTAATTGGAGATAAGCTATAAGGTGAAATGTAAAGCCATTTAGCATTTGTATGAAACAGCAAAAGACAGCGCTCTTACAGTTGAACGCTGTTTTTTGCATTTGAACTATTCTAAAGTATACGTTCTAATAAGCAGATCATTAGAAAATAAAAGCGAAAAGGGCATCTTCACACACTTTTTATTAAATAATTAAGGATAGTAATATAATTTGTTGTTCTTTAAAAGGGAAAATCATTTCCGTTCTTATCTTGCACAATTAGCTCATATTTCTGATTGTTCGTCTCTATTTTTACTTCTTCGCTATCCAGGAACTCAGTAATTTCTTTTCGGATTTTGGTTACCGTCTCTTTAGTCTTTGCATCCGATGATTTCATGTTCGTCATGATGGTAATAGATACTTTTTCAGTCTTGTAGGAATATCTAATGTCAGCTACCTGATACTCTTTTTTTAGAAAAAACTCTTCTTCAATGCTCTTCATGACGGGCATCCACTGATTCTCAAGTTCCTGTTCCGAAACGTCCTGAGTTATGATCTGTACTTGTTTCGGTGTACTGTTTGTTTTCAAAAGTTCAATCGCGGCCTTGTAGATTTCTACTTTCATAGCTTCATCGGCAATTGGAATGTACACTTCGACTACAGGGCTATGAGCGTTAACATTCATAATCGAATATCCAGCACCCTGCAAGTCCGACATCAACTTTTCGCTTAGTTCCTCCCTTTGTTTTCCGATCTCTTTTAGCTCGGAAGATGCTTCATTCGTGTCAGAAACCATTAACTCGTAGTTATCATACCCTCTCTTTTCCAAGGTCTCCGTCAATATTTTTATAACTTTGTCCTCTTCTTGCTTGACGTATTCTTCCGTACCCTCCAGCCCTATGTCAAAGATTGCCTTCTGTTCCCACATGCCCATGCCAATACCTGCTAGTTTATACCCCTCTTTCTCCAAAGTTTCTGAAATTACTACCTGTATCGGTTTATGGAATATTTGTCCTACGTATGGGATTTTTGATATTACTTCCGCCATAGCTGGATTCAGGAATACAGAACCCATTAAAACGACAAGGCTGATAACAGCTGCAACTACAAACTGGGATTTCCTCCAACCTCTTTTTCTTCCTGCAGATTTTTCAAAATCCATTCTTTTTTCCGACTCTTCCTTAATGTTTTTAGCAAATTCGTATATGGAAGGTGGTGCCTTGATTTTTTCCATCTCTTCTTCGATTTCTTTCTTCAACGATTCATCAATCTTCATTGTGAATTCACCTCTATAAACTGATTTTCGATCAACCTTTTTTTCAGGGCATTCCTCGCTCTGCGAAGATGTGATTTGACCGTGGAACTTTTCAGTCCTAGCAAATCTGATATTTCTTGAATTGCTTGCTCTTGGTAATAGTAGAGGATGAGGATAATCTGGTAGTCACTATTATCAAGGGATAATATGCCCTTTTTAATCTCGTTGTCGGTTTCCTCTTTTAGTACGCTTTCTACTACGCCTCGTTTGTCTGTCACTACATCGATCTCAAGCGGTGATTCCTTAAGGCGGTCATTCTTTCTCCAAGCATCGATTGAGCGGTAAGAGACCAATTTATAAAACCAGGTGTTGAAATAGATGATTTCCTTTCCACTCATAATATTTCGGTATGCCTCGATCACCGCAGTTTGGACAACTTCTTCTGCGAGTTCCTTCGACTTGAGAATACTAAAACTGGTCCTGTACCCCTTTTCAATCAAGGGGTTTACTAGTTGAGCAAATGCTTCATCCTCACCGTTCCGTATTCGTGTCATCAGTATTTTCTGTTCCATGAGGAAAACCCCCTTTTTTGTTTCTACCTTTTAGGCGACAGGGTGGCTGTTTAGGATGCACTATTTGAAAAAAAAAAATGGAAAAGGAATTAAATAAATTTATAACTCAAGTAAGGTTTAATAAAAAGCAGTTTTTTATTAAACCTTTTTTTCCAAATATTTAGGTCTATAATTCATGAAGTATGTTGATTTCAAATAAATAACCAAGTTCAATGAACTTGGCTAATACCTTGTATTTATTTTTACGCTTATTGAACTAAACTGCCGCGTTAGTAAAAAAACACCCTATATCTATAATTCTATTAAATTGGCAATAATCCTTTTAAAATTACTTTTTTAATGGGAATAGACTTGTTACTATCAAAAGCATGGACTAGAGGCTGAGAAGCGAATAGAGGGCTACAGTCTTTGCTACTAGAAGTCATACAAAGTTTAATGGGTCATGAGAAGAGTGAAACGAAAACGACTAGAATTTACGCTCAATTAAGCGGAAGACTAAGGAAAGAGTATTATCAAAAATACTATTAAATATAAAAGAGCAACGTCAAATTGACGTTGCTCTTTTTGACTAAAGCACCCATTAGTGAAAAGTTATACCCATTAAAAGCCAGACATTCCTAGAACAAAAAGTGACCATAATGAAACCAAAGAACCAACAATGACAGTTAATATTAAATATACCCAAAAGTGACTTTTTTTAATTCTTCCTTTCTTAGCGAAAAAATAAGCTAATAGTGGTGCAACAATATATAAAAGCCAGCTAAACACAGTTGCAAGAATTACAGCATACTTCCCAAACGTGAATGAATACTCTAGTACATCCGTAGTATAATAGAAAAGTTCTTGAGTAAACATACCTAGTATAGTCGCGAAAACTAGAATACTAATTATAAAAATATTCCATTTTATCATTTCCATATCTCCCATTTTTTTCAGCATATATATTCATGATTCAAATCATAATACGCCTCTAGAATTAACAATTTGCATCAATTAGTGTAATTTTACACCATTAATATGAGATTTACAATACTGAAATTACGGAATCATAGTAAAAGGTCTAATACCATAATGCGAAAAAATAACCTTCACCTTTAACATAGGCAAAAAACGCTCAGTTCATTGAACTGAGCTACTCTTTATATTTATTTTCAACGCTTATTAGTTGAAGAAATTTATCTCCCTATTTATACTGATTAAAGTTCGTTTCAGTAGGCACTACCGATTTAATGAACGCTATATCTTTTTCGTTAACATTTGGTGCAAAAAATTCCATACCCCAATGTTCGGAATGAAAAATAGTGTTGGAATTTTTACTCAAAAAAATAGAGAACCATTTTATCTTTCCCTCAATATTTACATTGTTAGATAATAAATGTTTTACAACATCTAGTGCTTTTTTCCCCTTAAAAATAGTGATGTTGTTTTTCATGATTATTTCAAACGATCCCTTAAGCATTGATTTTGTTTCCTCGACAACAACTTCTTCTTCATTCCAACAATGGATTTCTATGGTATCCGATTGTGATAAAAAATAATTCATTAAAGGAACCCAATAATCAATTTCTTCATATTGACTAGGTATACAAAAATACAGTTGGTATATCATTTTACTACCTCCTTTTCACTGATTTTTATATACTATATCTAAAAGTTCTTCTTATACTAACCTGCCACGTTAGTTGAAGAAAGATTTTTGTAGAGTTGAACCATGCTATGTAAAAAAACCTCTTAAGAATAAGAGGTTTAAACAGTTGGATTTTTGTTTAATAGAATTTGAATGACCAACAACGATTCTTCGAAATTATCAAAAAGCTAAATAGTTTGTAGTTCGAGAAAGATTTCTCGACGTTTGTGGTATTTATCCTTATTTTGATGAAAATACTTGTTCACTTATTCTTCTTCTTCATTTTTATTTTCATCATCTACATCATCCATCTCTTCACCATCATCAACGCCATTATCCTGGTCAACTCCATCGCCACAACCAGCCACTCCAGCAAGCACTAACCCGCCTGCCAGTCCACTAGCCAATAATTTCTTTTTCCAATCTGCCATGTTAGTTCCTCCTTTAAATGTTTTGGTAGTTCTAAAGAATGTTTACCCTTTGACATATTTCTCTAAACACAAAGTTACCTGGAAGTTATCAACTTCAATAATCCATAAGAAAAGCCGCACTTTTATAGTAGCCTTCTCTTCAACACCTTAAATTTCAGTTACTGTAAAAAATCTCCCTGTATTTATATCATATGTAAAAAAGTACGTTAATCAAAATTTCATTAACAAACCTTTTCGCTGTCTTCGTTTTCACCTAACCTCCCCTTAAATACAATAAGTTTAATTATAGGTACTTCATACCCCAATTCCCTTTCACGCTGACGTTGACAAGTCCATATCTTCCTTTTTCAATTCAAAATTCTAACATTTATTTTCCTTGTATAACCAAATTCCTCTGCTTCTTTAGTTAAAGTATTCAACAAAAAGGACATAAATCCTTTAATGGATTTACGCCCTAATAAGATTAAGTATAATAAAATGATAGTCAGTCATGTATTTTTACTTAAATGTGGTTAACTCTTCTGAAACAGAATTTAAAAATTCTTTCTCAAACTTATATATGTGTTTACCTTCATTGTTACTTAGTATTATTGTGTCTGATATCATTCCATCACTCAAAGAAACCGATTTAATAGAATTAATTTTTATTTGATTCTCTAACAACCGATCTGGCGATACATTGGCTTCAATTGGAGTAAGCAGTTCTTTTAATTGTTTTTGCGGAATTTCGTTTTCTATTTTATTCATAATAGCATTCATTAGATTTAAAAGGTCTACTTTATCTAAGCTGATTCCCTCTGTAGCAGCCATCATTAATGACACAATCTGTTCTCCATTCAAATGATTCGTGCCTTTTTTGAATTCAAATGACACTTGTGATATCGCTCTTACTCGTATATTTTCTTGCAAGTCGTAATCTATCCCATTCATAGAATCAATTAGCGTTGAAATAGTTTCTAAATCGATAACCGCATAATAATCAATTGGTAAATTTAATAGTTTTGAAACAGCTGTTCTTACACTTTCAGCACCGCCAAAATTATAAGCATGTAACAATTTATCGTAAGTAGTACCATCATTGTTATCCGCTACCTGTGCATACGTATCATTAGGGAGCGATACAACTTTCATCATCTTTTTATCTTTACTATAGGTAAGTAAAAGGTTTAAATAGACTCGATTATCCATTTCTTTCGACTTCACCGTAATTAAAGTAGTTAAATATTCAGCGTCAACTACTGGGTCACTTGCAACACTTGTGTTAGATTCTTTAACAAAATCACTTCCGCTCGATTCATTAGTCACGTTCCCAGGAAAGAACGAGGGCATAAACAAAAATAGACACAAACCTACTACTAATAAAGACATTGTAACGGGTGCGAGATTTTTAAAAGAAATAAGCGACTTCTTTTGTGTTTGAGGATCCTTGTCTATTTTACGAATTTGTTCAAATACTTTATGACGATCTTCTTTCGTAAATTGTAGTTCTTGATCCGAAGTATTAGAAAATGCACCTTTTAACCGTTTATCAGCCATTAAGTTCTGCCTCCTTTATCACCGAATTTAACCTTTGTTTTGCTCTTCTTAGTCGTGTTTTCACTGTATTAACAGAAATATCTAAAACCTCTGCAATTTCCTCTGTAGTTAATGAATCATAGTAGTATAGAAAAACTACTTCTCGATACACTTTTGGTAGAGAAAAAATAGTATCTTTTATTTCTTCATTATTGTATTTATCCATCACTGTTTTTTCTGTTGAGGGTAATATTGATTTTGCTGTTTCATTAATAAAACCTTTAACATAAACCATTTTGTGATTCCAACTCTTTAAATAATCTTTACATTCGTTAATTGTAATACGATAGAGCCATGTTTTTATTTGTGCGTCAAACCGAAACGAATCAAGGTTTTTGTAGCACTTGATAAACGTATTTTGGACCATATCCCTCGCAATCTCTTTATCTTTCACATAAGAAAATGCCAATCGTACCAACTCATTACCATATTCAATCATCAGTTTTTCTAATATGTAATCTTTTTCTTCTCTGTCCAAGTTACTCCCCTCCCTTTCAACCTACTTCAAATTCTGTTATTAGACGATTAACAATTCATTATAGGTTCAATTTTAGAAAGATTTTCTTCTAACCTGTGTTCAATCATAAATTGATTTTTATAAATATCAGTAAAAAGTATTCATACAATTATAACTAAAATACAAAACCTGTATCTTAGATTACCAACTAATCACAGATACAGGCTTATTGTTTATATTATTCCTAATTCAACTAAACTGCCGCTTTAGTTGAACAAACACCTTCTCTTTTAGTTCAAATAATGTTAGAACTTCGAACTATAAATAAACACAATTAACATTCCGAATTTTCTTAATGTATAGTTTGTATTATGTTATAATTTTCCTTAATGAAACTAGGAGGTACAAGTCCAATGGTAAAAAAATAATATGAGAAAATCTTAAATTATTTTAATAACTTTAGAATAAACATGTAGATTTTCTCTTTCATAGAACGAATATATAGAAAAGAGGAAAAATAACATGTTAAATAAATTAAGTGATACTATTTATTATTTATCTAATGAAGATGATAGAGAACGACCAACATTAGGACTGGTATGTGGTGATCGATATAGTCTAATAATAGATTCTGGTAATTCTCCTCAACATGCTAAGGACTTTTTACTGGAAATCGAGCAGCTAAATGTACCACCAGTTAAATATGTTGTTATTACCCATGCACATTGGGATCATTTCCTAGGAATGAATGAATTTGATGCAACTGTAATAGTTAATAGTCGAACAAACGAAATGATAAAAGAATGGCAATGTATGTCCTATGACGATAGTTCACTACAAAAGTATGTGAACACTAACCAGATGAGTGCTATGTGTATGAAGATCATACAAACTGATATGCCAAACAGGGACAGTTATAAGTTGAAATCTCCGGATGTAATCTTTGAAAATACATTAACTATTGATTTAGGTAATAAAGTTTGCATTCTCGAAAGTATCAAAAGTACTCACACAGATGACTCTACAATCATTTATATTTTTGATGAAAAAGTTGTTTTTTTAGGTGATTGTGCATACGGTACAACCACAAATTCTTTATTTCATTACAAGCAATCATTGTTATTGCCTATGATTAAAGACATTCAAAAATATGATGCAGAAATGTTCCTACTTGGTCATGAATCTATCTGTGATTCAAATGAAATGAATATATATTGGAAAGAGTTAACAACAGCAAGTCAAGTTGTAAAGTCCACCTCACTAGAAAATGCGATAGTATCCTTTAAGGCAGAAAATAAAAGGGACCCTAATGACAATGAATTATTTTTCATAAAAGCATTTGTTAATGACCATATTATTCAGTCACAATAATTCTATAGAATACATTAATCAAATATAAACAGTCGCCATCTCATTTAAAATTGAAAATGAGGTGGCTTTTAATCAGTCGATAATACATGAGCGTTTCTTAGTACAAATTCTTCGTTTTATTGTTCAAATGCGAGATAAAAACTCAACTTCTCTTATTGAATTAAACTGCCGCGTTAGTTCATTAAGGAAAAAGGCTTTACTCCTTCTTGAAGCCATTTACCCAAAACCAATAACGACCAGTATTTTTTTTGTTGTTTGCTATAAACATTATAATAGGAATAACTAATAATATAAGATATAAAGCAATAAATGTTGATGATTGAAGAATTTTCTTCATCTCAACTATTGTCATACAAATCATTAAAGTTCCTAAAAATAAATAAGGAAAAATTAACCCTCTCTGATAAGATTGAAACTTTTCCTCGCCTAAAATAACTCTAGTTTTTTCAGGTAAAAAATAGTCCTTCTTCATTAGGTGGCTTGACCCCATAACTAACACTGAAATTCCAAGGAATATACCAGTAATTGTTTTAACCCCCTTTCTTTTGAATAACCAACAGCGTTAATTCAATAACAAAAAACTTCATTCTTTAAAGTAAAGCACCTGTTACTTGTAGAGCGTAACTTGTTTTGAGTTACTGAGTCTCCCGCTTAGACATTTTTTGCGATTGTTGTTCCTGCTTAACAAAAAATGGATTTACTACAACTAAAACCAGACTTGATATAATTAAAACTTTATAGATTAACCTTTGTTCAACATAGAAGTAAGTTATTACAGCCGAGAAAGCTAAACACATAGCAAGAATCCCTATCTTCCTTGTCCTATCCAGCAAACTCCCTAACAAACCAAGAGTCACACCACTTATCAAAAGGATAGGAATGTAATTCGTATACGATTCATCTGAAGCAAAAAATGGAAATAAAACAATAAAAATAAAACCTATCCATTGAAGCAATTTCCCTAATTTATTCAACTTGAATCTCCCTATTATTTAACTTGAAGTAAAGCACCCTTTTGTTTAATAATTTACATATATCACCTTATTCAACACAATCGAAAATAAACCTTCTTCTTCAACTAAACTGCTGCTTTAGCACAACAAGAAAAAGTCTTTACTCCTTCTTGAAGTAAAGCACTCGTTAGTTGAGGAAGAAAAGTGAAGCTTATTCAATAATCGTGCCATTTAATTGAATAACTAAAATATCATCTCAGTTAGAATAAATTATGTATTCCGGTTGTTCTACCGATAGGAAGGTATCTTGCCAACGGTAAACGAACGGTCGGAGCTTGCTTATCTGGAAAACGCGTCCGTCCTACAAATCAGTTTGGCTCCTTTATTGCGATTGAAACGATTGTTTTACGCAGAGTCAATGCTCGTGGTCCTCTACTTGTTCCTTCATGATGCTTAAGATTGTGAAGCTTTCAACGGTGGAATCCTGCTGACACCCTTCCAATGTATAGGTGAACAATTGCTGTCCCTCCTCTGATATCAGCTCCGAACAGGTCATGTTCACTTTGGCGGGGCTGTCTCCCCGATTCTTATTTTTTGAAAGATCAATTTCCAAATCGAATACAAATCCGTCGAAAGATAAATTGTACAATGTTGGATTTCCTTCCGGTGTATAATTAGCAATCCGCACGTAAGCCGCTTCTTTCGCTTGAATGTTGTCCAAGAATCGTTCAAAGTGGTCTTCTGTAAAGAAAGTAGACATATTAATTCACGATGTTTTTTCTTTTACTACCGCGCTAACGCTTGCTGGGATAGTGAAAACAGGATAGGT
>NZ_FNHY01000012.1 GCF_900103605.1 Psychrobacillus sp. OK028
GTGCAGCTGACGAATACTAATCGATCGAGGACTTAACCAAATTTGTTTAACGTAACAATGTCGTTTATCCAGTTTTGAGTGAACAAACACTCTATACATGAGGGTTTCAAGACACGAGTAATTCGAGGAAACAATTGAGAGAGGAAAGGAACGTACTAACGTACGTGACTGACCGAACGAATGAAGTTGACGAAGAAGTACGATGTGTATTGAAAGCCAAAGAGTCTAGTGATGATGGCGAAGAGGTCACACCCGTTCCCATACCGAACACGGAAGTTAAGCTCTTCAGCGCCGATGGTAGTTGGGGGTCTCCCCCTGTGAGAGTAGGACGTCGCTGGGCACCAAAGAAAAAGTCGTTACCGAGTTAATCGGTAGCGGCTTTTTTGGCTTTATCATAACCAACTTTCACGGGTCCAAAATTTAATTCTTTGTGGTCCTCACTCCCGAGTGAGCGTTTTTTACTTTCGCTCTATAGTTACTCTCGCCCGTGCGAAACATACTCTCGGAGCTATGACGATTACTCTCGCTCGTGTTAGATTTACTCTCCAAACGGGATATTTTCCCACTTTTACGGAAGCCATATTTGATCCCTCAGGACATTTTTATGGGCTATCTTATGATTCTTGTATTCGCGACGGTGATAGCTCATCGTTCACCCTGCAGAACGCGTCCATCTGAAACAGAAATCACTCTTCAACATATCATAAATGGTTATTTACTTGCTGAATTACAATTAAACAGACACAATATAAAATAGCTACATGTAAAGAGGAGGGTCATTGTGGTAGTAATATTAGCAGTAGATGATGACATACATACACTTGAGTTAATTTCCATATATTTATCTCAATCTGGATACCGCGTTATTAAAGCTGTAAATGGAAAAGATGGATTAAACATGTTAGAACGGGAACAACCTGATTTAGCAATAATAGATGTTATGATGCCTGTTATGGACGGTCTTCAATTAACCAAGTTAGTACGTGAACAATACAATATTCCTGTATTGCTCTTAACAGCAAAAGGAAAGCTTGAAGATAAAGAAAAAGGATATATTGCCGGGTCAGATGATTATTTAGTAAAGCCTTTTGAGCCAAAAGAATTATTATTTCGCATTCGTGCTATTTTAAGAAGATATGATAAAACAAGTGATGTTAACATTCGAATTGGTAATATGTTAATCAATCGGAAAAGCTTTGAAGTACAGATTGGAGACCAGGTCTTAGTTTTACCCTTAAAAGAGTTTGAGCTACTTTCCAAGTTAGCTTCTATGCCAAACCAAGTCTTTACTAGAGACCAGTTAATAGAAACAGTTTGGGGAATAGATTTTGAAGGAGACGAGCAGACGTTAAGTGTTCATATTAAAAGGGTAAGAGAGAGATTATCAAAATTAGAGACGCAAATACAGATTAAGACTGTGCGTGGAGTTGGTTATAAGTTGGAGGAGTCAACATGATGAGAACTTTGTATAGCAAGTTCGTGTGGATGACACTGCTCATAATGTTTGCTAGTGGAACGTTAGGATTTATGATAGTAAATACATATTACCATCAAAATCTTAAGGAAAAAAATGATGAAAAAAACGTATTAGTAGCAAAATCAATTGTTGAAAGTATTAAAATGTCTAATAAAAGTGAACTGGACGCTTTTCTTCAGTCAATAGGCAATACTGGATATCAATTATACGTCGTTGGTGAAGATGGGCTAGAAAGAGCTTATGGAGGGGAATTTAGGGTCAAGAGGATTGATAAATCAATAGTTGAAAGTGTTTTAAATGGGGAAACATACCACGGAATGCGAGAGTTTCCTAATGAAACCTTTATTACAGGTTACTTTTCTAATGAATTAACGAATAGCGTTGGAGTTCCATTTACTTACGAAGGAAAAAATTACGCACTGTTTCAACGGCCCAATATTAAATTCTTATTTAATGAAATTCACCTGTTATTAGGTGGGTTAGTGATAATAATGATTGTCCTTAGTGTGATAGCTATGTTGATTGTTGCTAAGAAAATGATTGATCCGTTAACTAAATTGACGTTAGCAACCAATAAAATAGCTAATGAAGACTTTCAAGCAGAGTTATCGATCTATCAGCATGATGAAATAGGACAACTTGCAGATAGTTTTCGGAATATGGTAAAACAATTGGATGCAAGTGATCGATACAAAAAGGAATTTATCTCAAGAGTATCACATGATTTTCAGACACCACTATTAAATATACAAGGATATGCTCATTTACTTGAAGGTGGAGAGCTATGTGCATCTGATCATTTAAAGTATGTAACGATTATTCAACAAGAGTCAAAACGGCTCTCTAATGTTATGAAGCAATTATTAGTTCTTACTTCCTTTGACCAAGCAAATAGTAGAACAAAAAAAGAAGTCTTTTCACTAGATAGACAGTTAAAACAGGTCATTCAGAAATTTAGATGGCTACTTGATGAAAAAGAGATATCTATTAATATAAAGTTAAACCCAGTAAATGTATACGGTGATAGTGAAATGCTTGAGTATGTTTGGGAAAATCTACTGTCAAATGCTATAAAGTATAATCACTCTCCAGGAGAAATACATATTGATTTAGAGGAAAGTGTAGAAAATGTATGCGTCACAATACAGGACTCAGGCAGTGGGAATAAAGATACTAATTATAACAAATGGACGGAAAGGTTTTATAGGGAAGACGAAGCTCGCTCCACACAAATTGAAGGAAGTGGGCTTGGTCTAGCAATTGTCCAGGAAGTTATCCAGTCACATGAAGGTATGCTTTCTTTTGAAAGCGTAGCTCCTCATGGAACTAGAGTAATCGTCCGATTAAATAAGCTGTAATTATCTGTTCATCTTCCGTTCACTTTCAACTTGTATAGTACCTCTTATAAGGAAATACATAGGAGGTATAGGGATGAAAAATAAACGGAACTGGCTAGTTATAATAGTCAGTTGGCTTATAGCGGTAGGATTACTTACACTCTTTGCTCCTTCTAGTAAAGAAGTGGCAAGTACATCAAAAAATTTAGGACTGCCAGATACTGCTTTGTCTATTCAAGCAGACGAAGTTATGAAAGAAAACTTTTCTAGTAAAGAAGGAATACCTTTAATAATCGTTCTTGATCGTAACAAGGCTAATACTGAGGAAGAAATTCAAAACGTATTAGAATTAATGGAACAAAATTACTCAAGTATACCCAAGTTTTCTAAAATCCCTATGGAGCAACGAAATTCTTTTGTGTCTAAAGATAAAAAAACATTCTTTGTACCATTAATTTTGGAAGGACAGCTAGAAAGCAAAGAGATTCATAAAAAAGTAGGAGAAATAAAAAATAATGTATCTAACATTATTTCATCAGATTTTACTATTTATTATACTGGACCGGCTGGTATAGCAAGCGATACAACAGATCTATTTTCACAGGCTGATGTAGTTTTACTACTAGCAACAGTAGGAATTATTTTTATTCTACTAATTATTATTTATCGATCTTTCATTCTTGCTATCCTCCCCTTAATTGGAGCAGGAATAGTGTATGGAGTAGTGGACAGAATTATTGGTCTTATTGGTAAGTTCACATCTATTACGATTGAAAACCAGGCACTGTCGATTATGATGATCTTGTTGTTTGCCGTGATAACCGATTATTCCCTCTTGCTATATGCAAGATATAAAGAAGAGCAGGACATGAAAGTTGCACTTGCTAAAACCAGAGAAACCATTCTTTTTAGTGGTGGAACTATTTTAGCGGGAGTTGCAACACTTGCTTTAGCCATATATGAACCATATCGTAATTTTGCACCAGTATTCGCGATAGCAGTGATTATAATGCTAATTGCCGGACTTACTTTATTGCCAGCTTTGTTTGCAGTAGTAAAAATGACGAAAAACAAAGAAAAAACTACAAAAATTTGGGCAAATGCGGGAAATGTTAGTACAAAAAAACCATGGAGAGTAGCAATACCCATTTTGATACTGCTAGGGATTGGCACATGGCATGCAACAACAATCATCTACTCCTATGATTTACTGGCATCTTTCCCAGATGAATTATCTTCAAAAGAAGGTTTTACAAAACTGGGTGAAGCATTTTCAGAAGGAGAAATAGCACCAACAACGATTCTCGTAAAATCAAAGGATGAAAAAGTGGTTGCAGCTATTCGAGAGGGGATAGAAGATAGATCACTTGTAAGTCAGGTACGTCCATCATCTTCAGAAAGCGCTCTATACACGCAGTTCTCTCTTATATTAAACGTAAACCCTTATAGCCAGGAAGCTTTGGACGAAGTAGATAAGATTAGAGATGAATTAAAAGACCAACAGGTTTTAGTAAGTGGAGAGACAGTGAAACAAGTGGATATTCGTCAAATTAACAATAGGGATACATTACTAGTAATGGGGTTAATGACAATACTGATCGGTTTAATGCTTGCTTTCCAAACTAGGTCGGTGCGGGCATCAGTGTTGATGATGTTCTCCATTTTATTGTCATTCGGAGCAGCTTTAGGATTCTCTACATGGATTTTTGATGTGTTCCTCGAATATAAGTCCTTTAGTTATCGAATACCACTTTACACGTTTGTATTTTTAGTAGCACTAGGTGTAGATTATTCAATTATGTTAATGAGCAGATTGAAAGAAGAACGAAAGAAGCATGGTGAACTAGAAGCCATTGCGAAAGCGGTTGAAAAAACGGGTAGTGTAATTTCTTCAGCAGGATTAATACTTGCTGCTACATTTGCTGTTTTAATATCGCAGCCAGTAATGGAGCTTAAAGTATTTGGTTTTGCTGTCGCAGTTGGTGTACTATTGGATACATTTATCGTACGACCATTATTATTACCGGCGTTATTAACAATTACAAAGAAAAGTAGGGGGAAATAGATATGCAAGAAAGATGGAGTTTACGTCTTGTAAGAGCAGGGGCATTATTTGGATTATTAGGAGCATACCTTGGTTCTCATATGGCGGGGGCGGGAACCTATGCACTACGCCCCATTCATGCACATATTTTACTGGTTGGATGGTTGTCGTTATTTGTATATGGACTGTTTTATAAATTATATAAAGTGAAGTTCCCTAAACTTGTTGCGGTTCATGGATGGTCAGCCATAATCGGAGCTATTGGTTTAACACTTGGAATGTACCTACAGTTTATACAACCGTTTAATATAAATGAGACATTGGCGTTAGTAGCATATATTATTGGAGGTTCTACGTTGTTACTAAGCTTCGCAGTATTCGTACTAGTTACATTTACAATCGAAAAATAACAAAAAGCTGGAGGTTATGTATTAACCTTCAGCTTTTTATTTTTTCGGATATCTGCATATGTTGGAATACACATTCCCAATAAAATGATGACTATTCCTACTACTTGTAATATAGAAAGAGTCTCACTTAACACGATGACTGATACGATAACAGCAACCGGTAACTCCATTGCACTTAATATAGAAGAAACAGCGCCACCTACTTTAGGTACTGCAATTACAAAGAAGTAAATCGGGACAATAATACCTAATAATCCAAGGGCTAGTCCATAAAATAGGAGTGATTCAGTAAATAGTTTTCCATTCCAAATAATTTCTGGATTTTGGAATAAACCAATCATGAGCGCTGCGATAAAGGAAACAAATAATAGACGGGTTGTAGTATTCATCCCTTCGACTTGCTTCGTATTCACATTCATATTCAATGAGAAGGAAACAGCAGCAGCAAAACCGTAAACCCAGCCTCTCCAATCGATTCCACTTAAATCTACATCTAATACTCCTGCAGCTAAAATTGTCCCTACAAATAATATTACTAGAGAAATTGTTTCTGCTCTGGATGGAAGTCTCTTTCTAATAATACAATCGATTAAGGTGCCGATCCATGTAAATTGGAATAGCATCACAACTGCAAGAGAGGCAGGTAAGTATATAAGTGACACCCCATAAACAATTCCTGTAGTAGCGGTAAACACACCTGCTAACAAAATAATTTTAAACCCTCCATACAAACGAGGAAGTTTTCGTTGGGTAATGAGGTATAAAATAAAAGCTAATATAAATCCAACAATATATTGACTAGAAACCGCTTCAGAGGCTGTATAGCCGTCTTGGATTGCTAGTTTAACCATAGTTGATAACGTCCCATAGCTGCTTGCAGCAAACACAACCATAAGGGGGTAAATCCAAAATTTCATATAAGTTTCTCCTTTAATCTACGACTACGGTTTTCACCATATGATGAAAAGGCTCACCAATAATTGTCCAAGGGCATAGGGTATCAAATCCGAGCCGATTATACAAGCGAATAGCAGCCTCTTTTTTAATCTCAACATTCAAGGCTAGTTTACCACCACCTGAATTCTTTACTAATTGTTCCGCATAGCTTAATAATTTCGTCCCGATTCCATAACCACGATATATTGGGTCCACTACGACCGTGTCGATATACCATTCTCCGGGTGCAGTTTCGGGGTCTATTATTACTACTTTGCCTTTTTTGTTAGATAAATATGCTTCTAAATTTGCATCTAGAGTAACTGCCTGTTCCGCGGAATAAAATACCAGCACTCCTGCAACATGTCCGTTCATTTCTGCAATATACGTATATAAATAGGAATGTCGATTATCCGTACGTGTAAATAGTTGTCTAAACTCTCTAGTAATGGCAGCTTCTTCTGTTTCTCCAGTCATTTGCATAGAGATATCTCCGATTGCATCCATTATTAGAGGAATAGCTTCATCTGCATCTTCTTTGAGAGCTTTCCTGATCAAAACTTCCATTTTTATTTCACCTTCCAACTGATTATTATAACATAATGGTTAATAGAGAACTAAACCGTAGCCGTGGTTAAGTAAAAATATAAATATTTAAAAAATTAATTGAAACTTTTCTGTTCTATATGTAGTAGAATAGGAGATAGAAAAAAAAGGGGGAAAAACAATGGACTGGGATGCAATACCGTGGATGCTCATCTTACCTGTAATCATCATTCAACTATTATTAGTCATAGTTGCAGTGATTGATTTAGTTCGCGTGAAGCACACTAATGGACCAAAGTGGATGTGGGCAATTATTATTATTTTTATCAATATTATTGGACCTATTATTTATTTTATCGTAGGGAGACGAAATGAATGAAAACATTACTTCATGTGCAGGGGTTAACAAAGGAATATGGGAAAGAAACAGCAATAAATCAAGTTACTTTTTCACTTATCAAAAACACTGCTACTGCTTTAATTGGTCCAAATGGCGCGGGGAAAACTACGACACTCTCTATACTAGCGGGATTATTAAACCAAACAAGTGGTTCAGTTGTTATTGACGGAGAAATAAAAGGTGACATTCGAAGAGAAATAGGCTTCCTACCACAATATCCGCAATTCTATTCGTGGCTCACAGCACTTGAATTTATTGAAATGGTAGCAAAATTCAGCGGAATAGAAGCGAAAATGACAAAATCACAAGCAATAAGAACGCTAGATTTTGTTGGTTTAGGAGATGCCAAAAACAAGAAAACTGGTACCTTTTCTGGAGGTATGAAGCAAAGGCTAGGGTTAGCACAAGCTATTGTTCATAAACCTGGTTTACTTTTGCTAGATGAACCAGTATCAGCGTTAGATCCAGTTGGCAGAAGGGAAGTATTAAATCTCCTGAAAGAATTACAGGAGCATACTACAATCTTATATTCTACTCATATTTTAAATGATGCAGAGGAGATGACGGACCAATTGCTATTTTTAAGAAAAGGACAATTGGTAGAACAGGGGTCATTAAAGGAAGTACGAGACAAATATGCTAATCCTCTGTTTAAAATCATTTTTGCAGATACAGAAGAAGCAGCAAAGTTTGTAGAAATCTCTCCATGGCCAGCTAGACAAGAAAATGAAGTTGTTTTTATACATCTTGAGGACAACAAACCAACGATGAATGAATTAATACAGGTACTTGCCAATAGCAATCTACGGCTATCAAAGGTAGAGCGTGCATCGGCCAGTTTAGAAGAAATCTTCTTGCAGGTGGTGAATAAGGTTGAATAGTTTTTTTATATTGTTTCGAAAAGAATGGCGTGAAAACGTTCGTAACTTTAAGATTTTATGGATCCCATTAGTGTTTATATTATTTGGTATTTCTGAACCATTAACTTATTACTATTTACCTCAAATTCTAAATGCGGTAGGAAATATGCCAAGTGATATGGCGTTTCAACTCCCAGAGTACAAACCTGAACAAATAATAATGTCTACAATTGGTCAGTATCAATTGATTGGTTTGTTAATCGTAGCGTTTGGATTTGCTGGTATCATTGCTCGGGAACGTAAAAACGGGACGGCAATTATGTTATATGTAAGACCCATTTCTTATTTTGGATATGTGTTTAGTAAAGCAGCTATTATGAGCATCCTAATAATAGGAAGTGCATGTATTGGTCTTTTAGTGAATGTCTATTATACGTATATATTGTATGGAGCAGTAGATGGAGTTGCATTTATTGGTTTTCTAGGAACTTATAGTATTTGGTTACTATTTGCTATTAGTGTTGTAATTTGCGCCAGTGCCGCTTTTTCTACAGGAGTAGCTTCAGTAATATCACTTATCGTATTAATAGTCGTGCAATTAGTGGATAGTCTGCTAGGTACTTACTGGACCATTTCACCTTGGAAGCTACCAATGTATGCTGGACAAATTTTAAGTGGCAATTTGGATAAAACGCCATTTTTCTGGAGCTTGAGTGTTACGTTAGTGTTAGTTGTGTTGTTATTAATGGGAGCAGTTTATTTAGCCAAGCGAAATGTAGCAAAAGCAAAAATCTAGTTGTGAGGTGATTTAGATGGTAGCACTTAATTCCGATCGATTTATCGTTTCCTACAACCGAATAGACCAATTGATGAAGGATCTTATTGGTACGAATGAACATATGGCATTTTTTCGATTAATTGATTTTGCTAAAAAGAAAAATGCAGTTATTAGAAGATATGAGGCAGATTTGAGAGAGTATGGGGATTTAAGAAATGCTATAGTACACCATCGTACATCTATAGAATTTGCCATTGCTGAACCTCATGATGATGTTGTGGCGAAAATGGAGGAAATTGAAGGTGCTTTAGCTAAACCGATTACCGTCGCTCAAATGTTCCGAACAAATGTGACAATCTTTCAAGAAACGGACTCACTAAGTTATGCCTTAAAGGTGATTAAAGATAAAAAGTACAATCAATTCCCCGTGTATAAGGGGAAATCCTTTAAAGGACTAATTAGTCCAGTAGGTATTACTATGTGGATGGCGAGCAAAGTGGATTCCGAATCCTTTTCTAGAAAAAAAGCGGTGCTATCAGAAATATTAGCACATGAAAGCAATAGAAATAATCATAAGTTTATACATGCAGAGACCTCTGTTTTTGAAGCTGTAGAAATATTTAAGACATCTGTAATACATGGAAGACGATTAGAAGCACTTCTAATTACGGAGGATGGAAAAGCAAGTGATAAGCTAATTGGGATTGTAACACCCGTGAGCTTGTTGAAGGTAGAATAATTTTTATGTTATAGTCTTTTCTTAAAAAACTGTCATAATATTAAGGTAGGCATTAAATGTCTAAGAAAAGTCGAAAAGAGGGGGATATAATGGAATCGTTAGAAAAGGTTCAAGAACAGAGATATGATACTCATGAAAAGAGTGCGAAAGATATGACAGTTGGGGAATGGCTAATTACAATGCTTATTTTAGTCATTCCAATCGTCAATATTGTTATGCTATTCATCTGGGGATTTGGAAGTCCCGATCCAAGACGTAATTATGCTCGTGCTTCTCTTATTTGGATGGCAATCTGTATCGTACTAATGATTATTTTTTATGGAGCAATATTTGCATTTATTTTTTCTATGAATACTTATTAATTATTTCCTGGGAAATAACATAATTCGACATGAAAGAGTGTTCCTTTGTAAAAGAGGAATACTCTTTTTGATGTTATAATTAGAAAAGCGCAAGGTGCCCGTTAGCCTCGATAAGCGCTGGAAGACAAACGATAAAGGCGCACTTTGCCTTAACCGTTTGTCTGAAATGACTCGAGAGGCTGGCACCTGGAGTCTGGACATTAAAGAAAAGCGCAAGCGCCTTCTTAGGAAGTCAGTCTAAGTTCGCGACATCGTGTCGCAACGACTGACTGACCCACATCCTGTGCGCCTCCGACCAGCTGGAAGTATTTAACGTAAAGGCGCACTTTGCCTTAGGTGAAATACTGAAGCACTCGAGGGGCTAGGCGCTGGAGCTGGACAAAGAAGCAAAAGCAAACCAAAACTGGAGGTAGCATAGATGAAAATAGCACTTTTTGGAGCAACCGGACGTGTGGGACATGCTATTCTCACGTTATTACTAGAAAAAGATATACAAGTTACTGCATTGGTAAGAAACCCTGAAAAATTGCAACCTCAGGCTGGTTTATCCGTCCTACAAGGAGATGCAAGAAATTCCAAGGATATACTAGCAACTTTAGCGGGTGTAGATGCAGTAATAAGTGCACTTGGTACAGATAAAACAACCGTATTAACAGAGTCAATCAAACATATAATTTCTAATATGCAAAAGCAACAGGTAAAGCGAATTATTACGATTGGTACTGCGGGTATATTGGATAGTAGAGCAGAGCCGGGAATTCTTCGATATCAATCATCCGAGTCTAAGCGAAAATCTACAAAGGCAGCGAAGGAGCATCATAAAGTGTATGACTTGTTAAGTGATACAACACTTGAGTGGACCATTGTTTGCCCGACTTATTTACCAACAGGAGCTTCGACTGCTGAATTTACTGTTTTGCGCAATAAGTTACCAGAAGGTGCGGAGCAAACGACAACAGGGGATACTGCTATGTTCACTGTAAATGAATTATTGAAAACGGAGTATATTGGTTACCGGGTAGGAATTATGAGTCCATCATTAGGGGAAAATTAAATGAAGAAATTTTTAATATTTATCGTAGCAATAATTCTTTTGATGTTCATAAGTAATAGTTGGATTCAAACTACTAAAATTACTGTAAAGTCCGATAGAATTCCTACTAGCTTCAATGGGTTAAAAATCCTGCAAATTTCGGACTTACATGATGCAACCTTCGGAGACAAGCAAGAAAAATTAGTAAAAAAAATACAAAAATCTAACCCTGATCTTATTTTTATCACGGGTGATTTGATTGATAGTAACCGTTATAATTTAGACCAAAGCTTAGAATTAGTAAGAAATATTGTGGATATAGCCTCAACTTACTATGTAACGGGAAACCATGAAATTGCTACGAATGACATCGATAACATAAAGACCTCTTTAATAGATTTAGGGGTAAAGGTACTTTCTAATGAAGAACAAATAATAGAGCATAATGGTGATAAGATTCGAATTATTGGTATTGAGGATCCTCTAAATGGAATTTCGGTAAATGAGGCATTGCGTCAATTTGAGGAAAACGATCTTTTTACTCTAGTACTTTCCCATCGACCTGAGACTTTTCAAGACTACATAGATTATAATATGGATGTTGTTTTTTCAGGACATGCACATGGAGGTCAGTTTCGAATTCCTGGGATCGGTGGTCTTGTAGCACCTGGGCAGGGTCTATTTCCTCGCTATACAGCTGGAATGTACACAGAAAACACTACGCACATGATTGTGAGTAGGGGGTTAGGAAATAGCGTTATTCCTGTAAGGGTATTAAATTCACCAGAAATTGTCCTTGTAACGTTAAAAACTTTATAACGAAAGGACCACTGACTAAAAAATATAGTCAGCGGTCCTATTTTTAAAAAAGTATCTATTTTTTTATCAGCATTTATTGTTCTTAGTTAATACGTGCATATTAACGTTCGTCTTTTCGGTCGTAGCGATCTTTTGCCTTGCCGACTTCTTCTTGAACTTCACCCTTTAATTTATCGAACTTGCCTTCTGCTTGTAATTTGTGATCGTCGGTAGCATTACCAAATTGATCCTTTGCTTCGCCTTTAGTTTTGTTAACGGCACCTTTAACTTTGTCAGATAATCCACTCATGTGTATTCCTCCTCCAATTTTAAATCTATTATTTATTTACCCTAAAGGAGGAAGTTTAAACTTATTCTATTATTTCAAATTCCTGCAGCATAGCATAGAATCTGGCACCATGACCTTCTGCAGCTTCTAAAAAGTATTTCTCCGTAATAACAAAGCTTCCTCCATTTAGGTTGTCAACAACATATACATTCGTTACAGGGCTATCCCATTCCGAACCACTAATACCATGTAATTTATAACCGTTTACTGGTTCCGTAACAGTTTCGGTTGTTATCTTTGTATATTCAGCAGCAAGCTCTGTTTCTAAAGTAGAAACCATTTCCTCAGGAGTAATGTCCTTAAACTGTTTAATTTCCATTGATACTTTAGGATATCTTTCCTCCAATGGCTCTTTTGTTGTGATAATATCCGAGTCTTTTCCGTTCACCAGCTTATATCTCTCTTCATCGATATAGATAATGTACTCAGAATCTTTTCCTTCCTGTAGATTTACGTTAGTTTCCTCCTCATTTCCTTCGATACTTTGAATAATCTCTTTTTCCGGAACGAATAAATCCTTTATTTGTTTGATAAAAGCACTTCCTGTTTCCGTTTGTGAACTAAATAGAATCATCAATCCGGCAGCTGCAGCAATAACAATTGGAATTACCTTCGATTTCTTTTTCACTCTTTTCTTCCTTCTGCCTTTTGTTTGAAATAGCTCTTGATCTATATGGTTCCAAATATCATCTTTTAATGTAGAAGGAGTATCCTCCGTAGAATCTAAAATTTCTTTTCTCACTCGATCATCTAAATGGTTCATTATTGGCTTCCCTCCATTTCCAACAATTCTAATTGAGTCTTTAATAAGTTCCGTCCATTAAAAAGTCTGGATTTCACGGTATTCTGATTCAATTCTAAAATAGTGGCAATTTCTTTCTCAGAAAAACCTTTTATATATTTGAGTAATATAGGAATACGATATAAGTCAGCCATATTTTGAATCATGCTATACAAGTCAGACAGATTTTCTTTCGAATGCTCCGTTAGTTGTGCGTTATTTTCAATTGTAGAAGTATCGACCGGAGTATTTTTCTTTTCTTTAGTTATGATTCGATAACACTCATTTACTAAAATACGATAAAACCATGCATCAAACGATAAAGCAGAATTGTAGGTAGATATATTGCGGTAAACTCGTATAAAAGCTTCTTGCACAGCATCCTTTGCATCTTCATCGTTTCTCGTAATTGCTTTTGCTGTTCGAATTGCATAATTTTCATAGGTATCAAAAAACTGTTTAAAAGCATCACGACTGCCATTTCTAATCCCTGCTAAGATGTCATCATTCATATACGCTTTTTCACTCCTTTCACTATATATACCCTGCGAGCAGTGAAAAAGTTTAGTCAAAAACAAAAAAAGCTCAAAGCAATTAGCTCTAAGCTTTTACAATTACTATTTAAACCATCCTTTTTCTTTAAACCTAGAAATGGCCTCAATTCGATTTCCGACGTCTAGTTTATCTAAAATGACGGAAATATAGTTGCGGACAGTACCTGTTGTGATAAACAGCTCACTAGCAATCTCTTTTGTATTTTTACCATTTGCGATTAACTCTAGAACCTGACTTTCACGTTCTGTAAGTGGATTTTCCTCTTCGAAAGCCATGTCAACCAGTTCGGGGGCGTATATACGTCGACCATCCATGATGACACGAATTGAATTAGCTAGCTCCTCACTTGGGCTATCCTTTAATAAGTATCCATTAACGCCAGCTTTACGGGCACGCTCGAAATATCCTGACCTAGCAAAGGTGGTTAAAATGATTACCTTACAATTACTTTCTTTGAGTTCTTCCGCGGCATCCAGTCCAGTTTTGATAGGCATCTCAATATCCATAATACAAACGTCTGGTTGCAATTGTTCAATTAGTTTCAATACTTCTTCTCCATTATTGGCTTTCCCGACAACTTCCATATCCTCTTCCAAATCGAGTAGTGAGCCTAGAGCACCTAGCACCATTCGTTGATCTTCTGCAATGACAATTCGTATCATGTCTATTCCTCCTGACTTGGTTGTTGTATAACATTAGGGATTCGTATATTCAATGTTGTTCCGTTTTCCGAATGAATATCTAATGTGCCATTTACAAATTCTAATCTTTCTTTTATGCCGCGTAGACCATGTCCTTTAGACCAATTTACTTTCTCTCCCAACCCTTTGCCATTGTCATACACTTTTAGTAAAGTTTCTTTTGCCGATTGTTTAATAGAAATGGAGCAGGTAGAAGCGCCACTATGCTTCACTACATTGTTTATCGCTTCTTTTAAACACATACTGAGTACATTTTCTACAAGCAATGGCGTGTTTACTAATTTTGGTGTGCCACTAACGTTACACTTTATCTGTGCAGCTTTTAGGATTTGATTGATTCGGAATAGTTCATCCTCTAGTTTTGTTCCACGCATATTTGTTACGAGTTCTCGAACCTCTTTTAATACTGAACGTGCTGTCTGGTTAATATCCAATATTTCCGTTTTAGCAGCCTGTGGATTTTTTTCGATCAATCGGCTGGCTAAATCACTTTTAAGTCCTATTAGTGAGAGCTTTTGTCCAAGTGTGTCATGCAAATCTCTTGCAATCCGTTCTCTTTCCTCAATTATAATATACTGAGAAATTTTCATTTGTGCTTCTTCTAATTGATCTTCTAACGCCTCACGTTGATTTCGGGTATATGTATTAAAGGGCAATAATATAACCCCTATCAAACAAATGATAAGAAATGGTAGGTGGGAGAGGAATAATTCGGTTTGGATGAAAAATCCTATAGCAACGGCTGCAATAGTAACTACTAAATGAATACTATAAATTACAAAGAAGCCCACTCGTCTTTTTATATTCCCAATTAAAAAGGATAAGAAGATGGAAAAATATATGTAACCGTATAAATAAGTCATCCAAACACTAATCGAAATTTCTAAAGCAACGGAGAAATATAATAACCAACCTTTAGCTGAAAAAGAAAGTCGGTAAGCGATAAAAAAAAGTAATGTTAGTGCTAATCCTATAACAATCTCTATAGGACCCGTGGATCTAAATATAAAAAAGAATGGAAATATGCAAAAAACAATCCAAGCATAAATACTTAGCCAAGGATATTTGGGGAATATTTGATACCATTTGGACATTTTCTTCACCTCTTTTAAAGTGATACACTTTCACTCATTATAATGCAAAAACCATTCCTAAGTAATTACGGGAATGGTTTTTACACAAATTTTACTTACTTTCAAAGGATGAATTTTTTGAATTTACATTTACAGTTTGCTTAGAGTTCTTTAATAAGTGTTTAATTTCTTTGAAGTTCACAAAGCTTTTGTTATCTTCATCGAATAATCGGAAATGGATAGACTCTAAGCTCTTACGTAAATTAATCGTCGTAGCCTTGTGTAAAGGTGGTGTTGAATCATGAGCTTTTTCTAAGTTATAGTTAGGAACCCTTGGACTTAAATGATGCACATGATGAAATCCGATATTTCCAGTTACCCATTGTAAAACTCGAGGTAACTTGTAATAAGAGCTTCCTTCTATAGCAGCTTTTACATAATCCCATTCAGATTCATCTTCAAAATAGGAATCCTCAAATTGATGTTGAACGTAAAATAACCAAATTCCTAAAGCACCTGCAACGAACAGAATAGTACCTTGAATGATCGCAAATGCTTGCCATCCGATTAACCAAATCATCAATGCATAAATAACAATTACAGAAATATTGATTAAATACGTATTGTTACGTTCTTTTGCAGGGGCACCCTTACGGTTAATCCGATTGCTTACTAAGAACAGTAACGCAGGTCCTAAACCGAACATAACGATTGGATTTCTATAGAGACGATAAGAAAGTCTTTTCATAGGTGATGCTTCAATATATTCTTCGACTGTCATCATCCAAATGTCGCCGACTCCACGTTTGTCTAAATTTCCACTAGTAGCATGGTGAATATTATGCTCGCGTTTCCATTTTTCATAAGCGAAGAGCGTAATGATTCCAGTAATAGTACCTGTAATGTTATTAGCTTTTTTATTTTTAAAGAAAGATCCATGTGTACAATCATGAAAGATAATGAAAATACGAATGACAAATCCAGCTGCGATAACAGACAAAGCAACAGTTAGCCAAACAGATACATCTAAACTTTTATATGCTAAAAACCATAAAATAAAAAATGGTGGGATAGTGTTGATTAGTTGAACAATACTTTTTTTAAGTTCGGAGTTTTCAAAGGGTTTTACATTTTTACGTAATGCGAGTGTTTTTTCTCTGCTCATAATATTCCTCCAGTTGTGAATTATTATCTTAATAATAATAAAAATCACAAATTAGGAGTAGGCATAAACGTCAAGTCATAAGTATGACAAGTGTCATATAGGACATATAGAGCATTATTATTTATACAAGAAAACAGCATCTCATTAAAGAGATGCTGTTTTACGTTTTTTATATCATTCTTTACTTTCCTTCAACAAACGTAACGTTTCATCGAATTCTTTTTCAATTTCTGCATTCGGTTTGTATGTCATTAAGCTGACTACAACCGCTACGATCAAAGCAAGTACAAAACCAGGGACGATTTCATATAATGCTCCTGAAAGTGCATCATTATTACCCCAGATTACTACAACAATAGCACCTACTACCATACTTGCCAAAGCACCAGCTGAAGTGATTTTTCTCCAGTAAAGTGATAATAAGATAACTGGACCAAATGCTGCACCGAAGCCTGCCCATGCAAATGCTACTAGACCTAAGATTGTCTCATTTTGTTCCCATGCAAGGATTGCAGCAGCAATGGAAACTACTAATACGGCGATACGTCCATAGTTTACATACGTTCGGTCCGATGCATCCGTTTTAATAATAGCTTTGTATAAATCTTCTATTAATGCTGAAGATGTAACGATTAATTGAGAAGAAATTGTACTCATAATAGCCGCTAATACAGCAGCTAATATTAAACCAGCTATAAATGGATGGAAAACAACTTGCCCTAGTACAATGAATACTGCCTCAGGACTTGATAGCGTTACCTCAGGATTTTGTTGGAAGTAAGCAACTCCAACTAGTGCAGTAGTAATTGCACCAACAAGACTTAAAATCATCCAGCCAATACCGATTCTGCGAGCTTGTTTTGTTTCTTTAACAGAGCTAATAGCCATAAAGCGAACGATAATATGTGGCTGCCCAAAGTAGCCTAGTCCCCAGGCTATCGAGGAAATGATACCTGCAGCAGTTGTCCCAGCAATAAGACTTAAGTGAGTAGGGTTCACAGCTTTAATTGATTCCACTGTTTCACCGATTCCACCAGTCAAAAATACACCAAAGATAGGTACACATATTAAAGCAAGGAACATAAGTAACCCTTGAAGGAAATCTGTGTAACTAACCGCAAGGAATCCTCCAAATAATGTATAAGCTACAACTACCCCTGAAACGACTAAAAGTCCTGTATGATAGTCTAAACCGAATGAGCTCTCAAAGAAAACTCCTCCTGCTACCATTCCAGAGGATACATAAAACGTGAAAAATAGTAAAATGATTAAACCGGATGCAATACGTAATAATCGAGATGATTGCTTTAAACGACTTTCTAAATAACTAGGAATCGTAATAGAATCGCTTGATACTTGCGTGTATACACGAAGTCTTGGTGCTACATAAAGCCAGTTTAGATATGCACCAATTGTAAGTCCGATAGCAATCCAAGCTTCACCCATACCTGATAAATAAATTGCGCCTGGTAATCCCATTAGTAACCAACCAGACATATCCGCGGCTCCAGCACTAAGTGCCGTAACAGCAGGGCCAAGTGAGCGTCCACCGAGCATATAATCCGTTAAATTGGCGGTTTTTCTGTAAGAGTACCAGCCAATTGCGAGCATTGCGATCATATAAATAATAATGGCCGTAAGTTGATAAGTTTCTGCTGACATAATAAACATCCTCCTCCCAAACTTCATAATAACATGGTAAGAATTAAGGTGCATTAAATATTTTTCAATACCCATAATTTACTATTATTTTAGAATAATGAAAAAGTGTTTTTAAAAAAGAAGGAGTGCATTTCAATGAAATTTTTCCACACAGCAGATTGGCATCTTGGTAAATTGGTACAGGGTGTATATATGACAGAGGACCAACGTGTTGTATTGCAACAATTTCTACAAGCAATAGATATAGAAAAACCAGATGCCGTAATTATTGCAGGTGATTTGTATGATCGAGCAGTTCCCCCAACGGAAGCAGTGCATCTACTCGATGAAATGTTTGCTGAGATTGTATTGAAACACAAAATTCCCTTATTAACTATTGCAGGTAATCATGATAGTCCAGGACGCCTAAACTTTGGAAGTAAACTAATGAAAGAAACCGGCTTACATATTGTGGGTCAATTAAGTCGAGATATACAGTCTGTCATTTTAAATGACCATTTTGGTGAGGTGCATTTCCACCTTGTACCGTATGCCGATCCTTCACAAGTTCGATACCTATTGGAAGAAGAGACAATTATTACACATAACCAGGCTATGAAAAAAATAATAGAATCAATAGAAGAGAAGATGGATAAAACGAAAAGGCATGTATTTATAGGACATGCATTTGTGACTCCCCATGGCCAGGAGGAGGAAAATACAAGTGATTCTGAACGTCCTTTAGCTATAGGCGGAGCAGAATATGTGGATGCTAGTCTGTTCAAACCGTTTCATTACACAGCTCTTGGTCATTTACACCAGGCTCACTATGTATTAAACGAAACAATTCGATATTCTGGGTCTCCACTGAAATATTCAATTTCCGAGGAGCACCATAAAAAAGGCTTTTTCATTGTAGAGATGGATGCGGACGGTAATACGAAGGTCGACAAAAGATTACTTGAACCTCATCGAGATATCCGCACTGTAGAGGGGTTTTTACAGGATATATTAAAACAGCCTGTTAGCGAAGACTATGTGTTCGTGAAGCTATTGGATGACACCCCAATTTTATCTCCAATGGAACAAATACGAACAGTCTATCCTAACGCTATGCATGTAGAACGTAAAGCGTTCCAGTTAATGGCTCTGTCAGAAGAAAAGAAAGTTGGACGGATGAAAAAGGATGAGTTCACCTTATTTCGTTCGTTTTACACAGAAGTCAGTGGAAAAGAAGCATCAGAAGAAACGGAACAAATTTTTAAAGACGTATTAACTGTATTAGCACAGGAAGAACGGGAAGGAGGAAAAACCAATTGAAACCAATTCAACTGAAAATGAGTGCGTTTGGTCCATACAAATTTACCGAAACGATTGATTTTACAGAGCTAAACGGCAATCAGCTATTTGTAATTTCTGGAGCAACTGGAGCGGGGAAAACGACTATATTTGATGGTATTTGTTTTGCTCTATATGGAGCAGGAAGCGGGGAGGATCGTCGCGATACGAAAATGATGCGTAGCGATTTCGCAACGGATGATACACATACTTCTGTTGAGCTGATCTTTGAGATACATAATCGACGTTACCGTATTTTAAGGCAGTTAGCTCATGTGAAAAAGGGAAATAAAGGTGCAACAGGTGAGCGATATGAATTTTTTGAAGTACAAGCAACTGGAGAAGTGCCTGTAGTAGAAAGACAGATTGTATCGGAGATTAACAAAAAAATAGAAGAAATAATTGGATTGACTTTAGATCAGTTCAGTCAGATTGTCATGCTTCCTCAAGGGGAGTTTAGAAAGCTCCTTACGTCTACTACAGAAAACAAAGAGGCAATATTACGTAAAATTTTTAAAACAGAGCCATACAAAATGATTCACGAAAAGCTCAAAGAGAAAAAGGTTATTGCAGAGGCAGAACTTAAAAAAGAACAATTGACACAGGATAATTTTACGGAAAAGATTATTGCTACATTTCCTAATCGACCGTCTAATCTTTTTCAATTAATTGAGGAAGATAACTTTAATATTTTTCAATTAGTAGAAGCATTAAAAGAAGAGATTAGTTTTTATAAAGAGAAGATAGCATTAGATGAGCGTAATAGCGAAGAAGCATACGAGATGCATATGAACAAACAAAAGGCTTACCATGAATCGAAAGTGATCAATAACCGCTTTAGCGAGCTAGAAGTAAAAGAGAAACAACTGGAGGCATTAAAAGAACGTAAAGACGAATTCATACAGAAGCAGCAACAATTAGATTCTTCTGAACGTGCAAGCATTATAGAACCTGTTGAAAATTATTTTAATGAGCTCGAGCTAGAGGTTAAAGGAAAGCAGAATCAATTGGAGAAAGCACAGAAAGAAAAAGTCATTGCAGAAGATAATTTGCAGCAAGTAGAAGTTATCTATGCTAGAGAATCCAAAAATATAGAGTCAAGGGAAAAAAGTGTGGAGACAGTTATCTATTTAAATAGTCTACTACCTATATTTGAGGAGTTAGAGATTAAAAGAAACGAGCTATTGTCACTAGAAAAAAGCAGCACACGCTTAGAACAACAGCTTTCGACAATTGCAGTAAATCTCCAAGATCAAAAGGAACTGGGTAGAGTACAGAAACTAGAAATAGAGAAACTAGAAGAACTAATAGAACCGTTAGATAGTAAAGTCCAACAACTTACATTGCTCCAAGCACAGCACAATAAACTTCAAGAATATAAAGTCGTTGATCAAGAACTACATATGCTAATTACGGAAGAAACAAAACAACAAGACAAGTTTGAACAAAGTAAAGAAGCATATGAAGACATTGAACAACTGTGGATAGGGAGTCAGGCCAGTATACTTGCATCTAAACTAGTAGAGGGTGAGCCATGTCCAGTATGTGGAAGCAAAGATCACCCCAATACCCACACTGGGAATGATGAGCGGTTTGTTGATGAAAGTGCGCTTCGAATGGCAAAAGCAACATTAAATAAGGAAGAATCTACTTTATTAACTTTTAAGGCGAAAAAAGAGACTGCAGAAGCCCAAATACAAAAGGTGCTCGTTCAATTGGAGGAATATGAAGTAGATGCTGGATTAGTGGAGCAAGTAGAAACGGATCTGCTAGATCTGCAGCGAGAGGTTCAACAGCTCCGCCTAGAAAAAGAAACGCTTTCTTCCTTAAAGCAACCTTATAAAGAGACCTTAGCCAAAGTTGAAAAGTTAGAACAAGAAAAACAAGAGGTGGAGACATTATACAGGGAGCAGTCTAGCCAAGCGAAGCAAGCAAAAGCGGTATATGAATCGAAGCTTTCGACAATACCTAGTCATATACCGACTTTACAAGACCTACACACAGAAATTGATTATGCGAAGAAACAAAAAGAACAATTGGCACTTGCGTGGGAAAATGCACAAAATAGAATGAAATCTTCCAATGATGCATGTACAAAAGCCCGCATAGCAATAGAGCATACACATAAGTCTTTACAGGAAGCTGAAGTAAAACGAGATAAAGCTCTAGCACAATTCAAAGAATCTTTAAGCAAAGCCTCGTTTGAAACATTAGAAGTATATTTGGCTGCTAAGCTGACAGAAGCAGAGCGCTCAGTCTTGAAAATACAATGTGAAGAATATAAACAGCGGACTCATACATTAACGGAGCAGGTAAGAGAAGGGAAAGTCCAATTGGAGAACAAAACTAAAGTGGATTTGTCTCCTCTAGAAGCAGAATTGGAGCAGCTAAAAGAAGAATATGAAAAAGCACTGGCTACTAGTAATAGTACAAAGGAATACGAAAAAGCAGGAAGAGAAATAGAAGAAAAGATTGCCTCTACTAGTGAGAGAATCACACTGTTGGAGGAAAAAGTACACCAAATTATAGATCTCTACGACATATTAAGAGGTCACAACCAACTAAAAATATCATTTGAGCGATATGTCCAAATTGAATATTTGGAGCAAATTGTACTGGTGGCAAACGAACGCCTAAAGCATATGTCGAGTGGTCAATTCCAATTGCTACGAAGTGAAAGACAGGAAACGCATGGTAAGCAAAGCGGTCTTGGATTAGATGTATACGATGCTTATACAGGTCAAAAACGAGACGTAAAAACTTTGTCAGGGGGCGAAAAATTCAATGCCTCTTTATGTCTGGCACTAGGAATGGCAGATATCATCCAAAGTTTCCAAGGTAATATCCGTATTGAAACAATGTTTATCGATGAAGGTTTTGGATCCCTCGATGAAGAATCTTTAAACAAAGCCATTGATACATTAATTGACTTACAAAAATCAGGTCGTATGATTGGCGTCATCTCCCATGTAGCAGAGCTAAAAGCAGCCATCCCTGCTATTTTAGAAGTAGAAAAACAAAAAGAGGGCTATAGTAGAACAAAATTTGTCGTTAAATAAAGGAGATATTCACATGGAACAGGATAGATTCTTTTTAGAGTTGGCATTGGAAGAAGCAGAGAAGGCATTGCAGGAGAACACGTATCCTGTTGGTGCGATAATCGTAGATGAAGATTTCAATGTGGTCGGAAAAGGTAGAAATAGAGTGCATTCTAGCCAAGATATCACAGCCCATGCTGAAATAGACGCTATGCGAAATGCGGGACATGCAATCTTTGATGCCAAAATTAACAACAAAAAATTCACTATTTACAGCACATTGGAGCCTTGTCCTATGTGTACGGGAGGAATTTTATTTGCTAAAATTCAACGAGTTGTCTGGCTACTAAATGACGAACCAGGGTTTGGTGGATATAAGAAGATAAAGGGTTCCTCTGTATTCGAGGAGAAATTTAATCGAATTGAAATGGTAGAGGAGCCATTGGAAGATTTGAAAATGAGGCAGCTAGATTTAATGGCTAATTGGGCAACGAACCCTAACAATGTGATCTCGCTGCGTCAGAAGATAAGGCTGCACTAATAATAGTAGTCAAATATAATATAGTGACAAAGCAGACTGTTATTTAGGGATACTATTCAGTAATGAAGGTTGAAGAAAGTAGATTTGCTTTTATACTAGTGGAAATAAGGAAAAATAGTAAGTGTTTACTAAATAAAGTAGCACAATAGCGAACGAAATTGTATTTTCGAGAGCTTCCTATATGAAAAAGAAAACATCTTTTTCCTAGTTATACAAAAAGGATTAACCTGTTTCTAAGAGTTGCAGGAGGACGACAGACAGATAAAGTGAAACTTCAATTAGTGGGGCTTCAACCCCACTGATTGTTAGTTGAACCATTCAGGCATTAACGGGCAGTTGGTTACTGCCCGTTAATGCGGGACAAAAGTCATAAGATTACCGAAAAAAATTAAGTCTGACCAAAGTCCTTCCAAACCTGTAGAAACAGGTTTTTTCTTTCCTTAAGCTTAATACCTATTTGATAATATTTAAAAATTCTTCCTCGCTATACACCTCAAGCATGTTTAAAGCAGAATAGCCTTGTGGATCTTCAATTTTTGGATCTGCCCCATATTCATATAGGAGAGCAGCCATTTCATAGTTATCGTATTCCAATGCAGCAGTTAGCGCATTGGAGTAATTATCCGATGTATTTGGATTAGCTCCAGCCTCCAACAATATCTGTGCTATCGTAATATTGCCTCCGTATATTGCATAATGGAGAGCAGTTGTCTGCTCTGAATCCTTCTCCTCTAAATCCGTTCCACTAGATACAAGCTTTTTAACTTCTTCATCATCGCCATCTGAAACAGCTTCCATTAAAGGTGTTAATGTCAAAGAATAATCCGAACTTAAATAGTCTTCTTCAGGAGAAAGTTCATTTAAAAAACCTTCAGAAAACAAACTAGCATATGTTAAAGTCCCGGCTGTAAATAAAGCTATTACTGCAATATAACCAACAAAGAAAATTCCAAAGAATGCACCTATACCAAGTGCGATTTTACTGGAGTTAGAGTAGTATTTTGGTGTGCCTTCTATTTGCATAAAGTTCCCAACTGCTTGAATTCGTTTTGGTAAAAGCGGATGGGTAGATAACACTTCGCTTAACCATACGGCAACATTTGACTCCGTATGGATCTGTTCCAAATAAGCATCTTCGTTTACTTCTGTATATAACCTTTTTCCAATTCCAAGAATTGTAAGTGCATGTTTAGCAGCCACACCATTTTGTATAAAATAGGCCGCCTCTCGATCACAGGTATATTCACATGATCTACTATACGCTTGTGCAAGAAATGGTATGAACTGTGCAGGCATGATTAAAATATTCTTCCACACATGTCTCCTTTTGACATGAGAAAGTTCATGCGCAATGATGAAATCGAGCTCGGCTTCTCCTTTTTCTCTAGCAAGCTCAAAAACTTCCGAATAAATAACTACCATATTTCTACCTAGAAATCTTGTGGCGAATGCATTAAATGCTCCTTCTGAATGGATAACGAACACATCAGGAACTTTTTTTAAGTTCATTTTTTCCGATAAATACAAGACGCGTGCGTATTCATCTGGAAACTGTTTTTCGCTAATACGTATCCCATTGCCACGAATAGATCCGAGCATAATAACATTTGCATAAAGCAAAAATGCGAAAAGAATAAGTAAAATTGCGATTCCGAATAAAGATACAATAGCAAGTATGTATAATAACAAACTAAAAATAATGCTAATAACGAAATATGGAATTTCCCTATTAGAAGTTAAATCCCTCGATGACAAATTAAATGACCTCCCTACTAAATATTTATTAACTTACCAAACTTTGTATTTCCCGTCAATTTGAAAAATCTTTTTAAACGTTAGTATTTCAAAGTCTTTCACACAATTTCCACTATCATCATATTATTTTTACAAGAGGTGGTGAAAAATGCAGGAGGAAAAAGAGGGCAAATTATACAATCCCTATGAAACGGAACAACAGGAATGGAAGAAGCAACAGGTAAAAGAACGCGGAAAGCAATTACTAACTATTGTTTCTCCTATTTTCATTCTTTTACTATGGGAAATTTGTTCAAGAACAGGTGTACTTGATATAAGATTTTTTCCACCACCATCTGCCATTGTTTCTACTTTTTTTGAATTGATGACAAGTGGGTTGCTATGGACTCATATTTCCGTCTCTTTATATAGAATTGCCGCTGGATTTTTATTGGGGGTTATACCAGGAATACTTATCGGACTTCTCATGGGATTGTATGCACCGATCCGGCATTTTATCTCGCCGATTATCATGGCATTTATGCCTATTCCAACTTTGGCTTTACTCCCTATTATTATTATCCTTTTTGGTATTGGAGACTTTTCAAAAGTTGTTACGATTGCAGGTAGTGTATTTTTCCCGGTGGTCATCAATACTGTCGCTGGTGTATTGAATATAGAAAAAGTTCATTTAGATGTAGCCAAAAATTATGGAGCAAGTCCAACCGACTTCTTTCTTAGAATTGCATTCCCAGGTGCACTTCCCGTAATGCTAGAAGGTATTCAGATGGGGCAGGCGATTGCACTTCTTACGATTGTCGCGGCTGAAATGATGGGTGCCACATCAGGTATTGGTTATTTGATCTGGACTTCCTACAAAGCATTTATGTTAAAAGAGATGTTCGTCGGATTGATACTCATTTCTTTCTTTGGATTTTTGTTTTCTCTTTTCTTACGTGGTCTACAAAGAAAAATTGTCCCTTGGAGGTGATTAAATGGACCAACCAGTGAAAATTTCTATCGATAATCTGACGAAAGTATTTTATAAGAAAAATAATAGTGTAACAGCTATACAAAATATTACGTTAAATGTTGCTGAAGGCGAGTTTGTCTGTATAGTCGGTCCAAGTGGATGTGGGAAAACAACTTTACTGCGAATTTTAGCTGACCTGGAGCAGCCAAGTTCGGGTACATTTTCAATCGAGTCAGATACAGACTTTCGACCACTACAATCGATGGTCTTCCAAGAGAAGGGAGTCATTCCCTGGTTGACTGTGGAAGAAAACGTTGCATTTGGACTGAAGATGCGTCATTTGCCGAAAGAATTTGTTCGTAAGCAAACCAATTATTATTTGAAAAAAGTTGGTCTTACCAAATTTTCCAAGCTATACCCGAAAGAACTCTCCGGCGGTATGAAACAACGTATAAGCATCGCACGTGCATTTGCGAATGATCCCGAAATTCTACTAATGGATGAACCATTTGCAGCACTGGATGAACAGAACAAATTCATCTTACAAGAAGAACTGCTTTCTATTTGGTCCGAGACAAAAAAAACGGTGATATTTATTACGCATAGTATCGATGAAGCTTTGTTATTAAGTGACCGTATCGTGTTGATGAGTGCTCAACCAGGAAAAATAGTAGAAGAAATAAAAGTTCCTCTACCAAGACCACGTACGATCGAGCAAGTTCGTGCAAATCTGGAAATGGCTGAGCAGTTTATAACAATTTGGAATCACCTGCAACAGGAAGTTCAAAAGTCGAGAAAGTAAGGAGGAAATGTGTGAAAAAGTGGTTTTTTTTAATAACCGTGTCTATTGTACTTTTACTTGGTGCATGTAGTTCTAAGGATAAGGACAATACATCTGGAGTAAATGATGAGGTGAGTAAAGACAATCCTTCGGGAGATCTTGCACCGCTAGATAAAAAAGTAAAGGTTATTATTGCAGAGGATGGATCTGCCTCTGGAGCGGGATTTTATATTGCAAAAGAAAAAGGATACTTTGAGGAGTACAATATAGATGTAGAGTTTGCAGTGTTCTCGAATAGTGATGAAATGTTGCCAGCTCTTGCCTCTGGAGATGTAGATATCGCAGGAGGGGTATCGACTGCGTCGTTCTTTAATGCCATTGCACAAGGAATTGACGTGAAAATTATTGCAGACAAAGGGCATAATGTTCCAGGAAAATCCTACTTTTCATTTGTAATAGGAAATCAAATGGTAGATGAAATAAAAGATTATGAGGATTTTAAGGGTAAAAAGATTGCCATATCCTCTAAAAACTCGATTGATGAATATATTTATTTGGAAATGCTAAAGCATGCTGGACTAACGTCTGAAGATGTGGAGTTAGTATTACTTGCGGATTTCGGGAGTATGCTAGGTGCCATTGAAAACGGATCGATTGATGCAGCACTTCAAATAGAGCCTTTAATAGCACAAGGGATTGAAAATGGATTTCATCATCGCTTTGGAGATGCAACGGATTATGCACCAGAATCTCAAATTGCAATGGTTCTTGGATCTCCACAATTTATGAGTGATGAAAAAGATGTATCTCTACGGTTTATGGCTGCCTATTTAAAAGGAGTTCGTGACTATAACGATGCCTTTATCAAAGGTGAAAACAAAGCTGAAATTATAGATATTATGACTAAGCACACATCATTAAAAGATTCTGCTCTTTGGGAAAAAGTATTTGTAACTGGATTAGACCCAGATGGGAAAATGTTTTTAGACGATGTGTTAAAACAATATAATGCTTACAAAGGAAATGGAGCTATTAGCGGGGAAGTAGACTTTGATAAGGCAGTGGATACATCTATGACTGAAAAAGCGGTAGAAATATTAGGAGCATACGAAAAGTAAAACGTCCAGTATCTTGGACGTTTTTTTCACACATGAAAATGAAGCAGCAGTTTTTCTAATTCATTGTACTTTACTAAATTGGATATAATACAATGGAATACAAGCAAGTTAAAATGAGGTGCATAAAATGGTGAATATTTTAGTCGATGCAGATGGGTGTCCAGTAGTGGACTTAACTATTCAAGTGGCAAGAAAATTTAATATGAAGATAACTTTGCTTTGTGATACCGCGCATTATATGCAACGAGATGGTGCAGATACAATAATGGTATCCAAAGGAGCAGATGCAGTAGATTTTGTTCTAGTTAATAGAGTAAAAAAAGGTGACATTGTCGTGACCCAAGACTATGGTTTAGCGGCGATGGTTTTAGCTAAACAAGGGTTTGCAATCGATCAAAACGGGAGATGGTATACACCTGAAAATATTGAACAGCTTCTCGATAGTCGCCATATATCCAAGAAGATTAGACAGGCTGGTGGTCGTTTGAGGGGACCAAAAAAACGTCAAAAAGAAGACAATGAAAAATTTGAAACAAGCTTTCATAAATTATGCGAGCATGCTCTACAAGCAGGATTCTAACCTCCATCCTTTAAGATGAGCTCACTTAATGTCGGATTGTCTATAAAGATTCCGTTTGCATCAAGTTGAATTGCATTTTTCATATCTATTTCATTTTTAATAGAAAAAAGGTGAACTTGCAACCCATTCAATTGTGCTTCATGAATAAAATCTTGGTCAGCTGATTTTATATGCATCCCTATTCCACTAGCATATCCTCGTAAACGTTCAAAGTCCAAATTAGATAAAGTGGCTTTCTCTTTGAAACTAAGCAGTTGAATAAGAGGAAGCGACGGCTCTAGTGCGTGGAGTTTTGTTAAGCTGTCTTCATTAAATGACTCTAAAATAACTTTTGGCAAATTGTTATCTTCTTGTATTAAATCATATTTTTTTATTAGAGCAACAACCTTCTCTTCCATTCCTTCATAAATACGTGGTGACTTCAATTCAATATAATAGTTCACATCATCTCCGAAATGCAAAAAAATCTCCTCTAAAGTAGGTACCTTTTCTTGTTCAAACTCTCTATTAGCCAACCCGGGATTTGCTTCATTAAACCATTTCCCAGCATTTAAATTTTTTAACTCCTTCAAAGTATACTCTTTTACAAATCCAGTTCCGTCAGTTGTCCGATCCAACTTTTCATCGTGCATGGCAACTAGTACTCCATCCTTCGTCATTTGTAAATCAATTTCAATGTAATCTACGTTTGCTTGATGAGCTATTTCGTATGCAGTCATTGTATGTTCGGGTGCAAAAGCAGAAGCTCCACGGTGTGCAATGAACAAAATCTCTTGAGTTTCAATAGGCTGTATCGAATCCTGACTGGCACAGCCTGAAATTAAACTTAGGACAACAAGGAATGAGAAAATTAACCGCATTAGAGTCTCCTTTCTAAGCTTAACTTGTTGGAATTATTATATATATTCGAATACACAAGATGATATTTAAAAGTACAACCATATTTTAACTAAACAATCTATTTAACAACTAGCACTTTTTTTGGTATATTAGACGGTGGACAAAATTAGAAAAGGTGGAGTAAAAAATGGAAACAAATGCATACAGAGTATTACTTTACTATAAATATGTCCCAATTGAAGATCCGGTAACATTTGCACAAGAACATCTTGCAGCATGTAAGGAAATTGGGTTAAAAGGGCGTATTTTAGTATCAGATGAAGGAATAAATGGAACGTGCTCAGGAACGATCGAACAAACTGACGCATATATCAACATGATGAAAGCAGACGAACGCTTTGCAGACATGGTGTACAAAATAGATGAAGCAGAAGGACATGCCTTCAAAAAAATGCATGTTCGTCCGAAGAAAGAAATCGTGCATTTAGGATTAGCAGAAGATATTAATCCAAATGAACTAACAGGACAATATCTTTCTCCAAAAGAGTTTTTCGAACAAATGCAAGCAGAAGATACAGTCGTTATCGATGCTCGTAATGACTATGAATTTGACCTAGGACATTTCCGAGGAGCAATACGACCAGATATCCGCAACTTCCGTGACTTACCAGACTGGATGCTAGAGAACAAAGAAATGTTTGAAGGTAAAAAAGTACTGACATATTGTACTGGTGGGATTCGCTGTGAAAAATTCTCAGGTTGGTTAGTAAGAGAAGGTTTTGAAGGTGTAGGTCAACTACACGGTGGAATCGCTACTTACGCCAAAGATCCAGAAGTACGCGGTCAACTATGGGATGGCCAAATGTACGTGTTTGATGAGCGCATCGCTGTGCCGATTAACCAAGTGGAGCATGTCATCGTAGGAAAGGATCATTTCACAGGAGAGCCATGTGAACGTTATGTAAACTGTGCAAATCCTGATTGTAATGATAAAATCCTTTGCTCAGAAGAAAACGAACACAAGTATTTACGCAGTTGTTCCGATGAATGTCGTGAGCATCCACGCAACCGCTATATTGCAGAACATAAGTTATCTGAAGAAGAAGTAGAAGCTAGACTAGCTGCTATAAAATAACATACGAAAGCCCATGCAGGTTGACTAGCATGGGCTTATTTTTTTTGTGAATTTCTTTTGGTTTTACTTTTTAAATATAGTTTCGTTGGACCAATTACTGATTAGATTCCGTTTCTTTAAGTCACGCTGTAATCTAACGTGTAGCGACCACGTGACAGTATAATAAGTGGATGATTTAAATATATTAAACGTATAGAGGGGATTCGCCTTCCTTTATAGAAAGTAACAAAGAGTTCATTTTTCAAAAATAGAATGGAGGCACGTATATGTCAATCGAAGTGAAAAATATTTCAGATTTGAACGCAGTCAACGTATCCAAACTAATTCAAGAAAGTGAAAAAGAAGGGTATCGCTTCGTGTCCAGATTAGCATCAGAATATGAAGACGGAACACATCGTTTCAGTGAACGTGGAGAGGCAATTTATGGCGCATGGGATGAAGATGAACTAGTAGCAATTGGTGGTTTGTTTCGAAATACCGCTAGCGAGGCTGACAACTCAGCTCGACTATACAGATTTTACACTTTACCTACGTATCGTCGAAGAGGTGTAGGAAGTGAACTATTAAAGGCAGTTTCTGAAAACGCCAAAGGCCATTTTAAAGAAATAACGACAAAGACAGAATCAGCGAAGGCAGATTCATTTTACCGTGCGAACGGATTCATATTTGACGAGCGCTCACCGGATGTTACGCATGTGTTGAGCCTAGAATAGAAAGGGTTTACATTATGGATATACAGCAATTAGGAATGACTTTTCCTTTAATCTTTAATATGCAAAACAAAGAAGAAATAATTTGGTTCAATCCTAGTATTATAAAAGCAGGAGATGCATTAAAAAACGTATCTGTTACTGCTGAAATGGTGCAAGATGCGAGCGATCGTTTAGATCGCTTTGCCTCTTATTTACGTATTGCTTTCCCAGAGACAGAAAAAGCAAAAGGAATTATTGAGTCGCCACTTGTGAAAATTCCAAAGATGGCATCTGCCTTAAAGGAATTCTTTCAAACAGAGTTGACTGGAGAATTGCTTTTAAAATGTGACAATGCCTTGCCAATCTCGGGATCTATTAAAGCACGTGGCGGAATTTATGAGGTTCTTAAAATTGCAGAGCAGCTGGCAATAAAAGAAGGTTTACTGAAAGAAACAGATGACTATGCAGTACTCTACACTGAAAAATTCAAGCAATTTTTCTCTAACTATTCCATTGCAGTCGGCTCTACCGGGAATCTAGGGCTCAGCATAGGGATAATGAGTGCGAAGCTTGGATTTCAAGTAACTGTTCATATGTCTAGCGATGCGAAACAATGGAAAAAGGACATGCTTCGTTCAAAAGGCGTAATAGTAGTAGAATATGATTTTGATTATAGTATTGCAGTATTGGAAGGTAGGAAGCAGGCGGAAAAGGATCCTTCTTGCTTTTTTATAGACGATGAAAATTCTATCGATTTATTTGTAGGTTATGCCGTTGCAGCAAGTAGGCTAAAAACTCAATTGGAACAATCGAAAATCATAGTTGACGCCGAGCATCCGCTGTTTGTATATTTGCCCTGCGGAGTTGGTGGGGGTCCAGGTGGAGTAGCATTTGGACTAAAGTTGTTATTCGGAGATCATGTGCATTGCTATTTCGCGGAGCCAACAAGTTCTCCATGCATGCTCCTAGGGCTAATGACGGGATTACATGAGAAGATTTCCGTAGCGGATATCGGACTTGATAACAAAACGGATGCGGATGGATTAGCTGTCGGCCGACCATCTGGATTTGTGGGGAAAACTTTAGAGAAGCTTATTAGTGGAAGTTACACAATTAATGATAAAACGTTATATGAGCTACTAGCTTTATTGGCAGATACCGAGAATATTTTATTAGAGCCATCTGCACTCGCTGGAATGACAGGACCAATTCACCTGACTAAACAAGGAGTTTCCTTACAAAATGCAACTCATATTGTTTGGGCAACTGGCGGAGGAATGGTTCCTTCTAAGGAAATGAAGGTCTATTATGAAAAAGGAAAACAATACCTTATAAAGTAAATGCCTATCCTACTTAGATTTTAAGTAGGATTTTTTTATTTGGTAATTGCTCTACTATATGTATAACAAATGTGTTATGCTATATGTATAACAGAAATAAGAGAGGGTGACTTCATGTTTATTGAGATAAATTCTAATTCTGATGTCCCCATTTATTTGCAGCTTGCCCACCAACTAATGGAGGGAATGGTACGAGGTGAACTAAAAGCAGGAGACTCCCTACCATCTGTAAGAGCATTTGCGAGCGATCTCGGGATGAATATGCATACAGTTAACAAGGCTTATCACTATCTAGAAGAAAAAGAGCTTATACAAATAGTGGCAAAATCAGGTGTTATTATTCAGCCAAATGTTGTTTCGAAGGCGACTGAAGAAAAAAAGCAAAAACTAGTAGCGCAGCTACGTCCATATGTAACAGAAGGGTTAGTTCTGAACCTCTCAGAAGAGGAACTAGTACTAATGGTACGTAAGCTTGTACAAAACATTGAGGAGGGGAACGAATGATTATTGCGCTTTTTGGATTCATTCTATTATTTATCACTGTTTTACAAGCATTTATGCCAAAATTCTTAAAGCCAACAGAAGCATTTGGTGTGTATGTGCCAGAAGGACATACGAAAGATTCAGTGGTGGTAAAACACAAATCCAATTACACAAGATTTGTATTAACATTCGGCATAATCTTATTTTTCGGCTACCTATTGTGGGGAATGACGCAAAATCCATCAGAGGAAATGCTAGTTCTAGTGAGTGTGATTGTTCAGTTTATCACTTTATTCGTGAGCATCAGTTACTATTTTATGATGCATGTTCGAGTGAAAAAACTGAAAGAGACGCAAGGATGGTTAGATGGTAAGAGCGAAGTGAGAGTAGTAGATGTAAAATTTCAGGAAAAGCTCAAGCTAATACCTCGTGTAATCTTTATCATTCCTATGATTGTTACTGTAGGTTTAATCATTTATACATTTATGAAATATGATCAAATGCCAGAAATGATTCCTACGCATTGGGGACCAACTGGGGAAGCAGATGCGTTTAGTGAAAAAACATATTTTAGTGTAATTGCACTGCCGCTTATATTACTCGTAATGCAAGTTATGTTTCTTTTAATGAGTGAGGGGATGAAATTTTCGGGTGCCCGTATTAATCCAGTCAACAAAAAAACCTCACTTGCACAACAGCTTGCATTTAGAAGATATACAAGTTTACTTGCGCTCTTCATCACAATTGGGATAACACTTCTGCTAGGATATTTCCATTTACAAACGATTCACCCTGAAATCTCGTCAGCTTTAGTCATGTGGTTTTTACCTTTAGCTTTTTTAATCCTAATATTTATTGTTATCGGTATTTATGCTATCAAAGTAGGGCAAAGTGGATCTAAGTTAAAAGTAGAAGGAGACAGCCCAACGGTAGAAAACAAGATAGCTATTGACGAGGACCGATACTGGAAGGGCGGCCTGTTTTACATGAACAAAAATGATCCGAGCATTATGGTGGAAAAGCGGTTTGGTGTAGGATGGACATTAAATTTTGCTCATCCAATAAGCTGGATTGTATTACTTGTACCTCTAATTCTTATATTTGGAATATCGTTATTATTATAAGAAAAGCAGCTACCCAAGTTTTTGGGAGCTGCTTTTTGCTTATTCTTTAGGAAATTATAAAATTCTTTGGAGTGTAGGAAACTCTCTACAAGTGAATCTCCGTCCAGACTCCAGTGCTATTATTATTCAGCGTCGAAAACTTCTACTTTTTCCATTTTAGCGCCGTTTTTCATCGCTTTTGCTACTTCAAGACCACTTGTTACTTTACCAAAAACAGTATGAACACCATTTAAGTGTGGTTGTGGCTCATGCACGATGAAGAATTGGCTAGAACCTGTATCTTTACCAGCATGCGCCATAGAAAGGCTTCCTGCTTCGTGTTTGTGTGGGTTTCCAACAGTTTCACATTTGATCGTTTTGCCGCTTCCGCCCATACCTGTACCAGTTGGGTCTCCACCTTGGCTAACGAAGCCAGGAATTACACGGTGGAAAACTACTCCGTTATAAAATCCGCTGTTTGCTAACTCTTCAAAGTTTGCTACTGTGTTTGGTGCCTCATTTGGGAATAAATCAAATTCAATTTTTTCTCCAGAATCCATTAAAAAATAACCTTTTTTTGTCATTTAAAACACTCCTTTTTTCAAATAAATCCTTCATCAGTATAGCATGTACGTAGTGCATTTTCCAAAAACAGAGACTTCACACGAAGTTATTTAAGGATATAACAATCAGGCTGTTATTTATGCTCATTTATCAGTGTCTCTTTTAAATGCAGTCCAGCCAACATTATTTTTTGCTTGATTAAATGTATCAATCAAATCTTGTCCGCTAAGTCCATTCGAATCCATACTTTCTAGTAGTTGCTGCGCAAAATTATCTGAAGTTTTTGCGTTTTGTTTTGTTAGGAGCCTTTCTTTCGAAATCATTACTTTTCGGAAACACGTCATCTTGTAGCCACCCTGCTATTAATGTCGATCATTTTTGCCATTATACCAAAGTGAGAATACAAGTTATATTTTCTGTTGGATAGGCTAAAGAGAAGGATATGTTACTACCCCACTTTCATTAACTTGTGCAGGAGCTCCCCAAATACCAACTTCATGATACACTAATTCAATTTCACCATCTTTTCCATCGATAATATGCTTTACAATATGACCGTTCGCAACTAGCCAATTGCTGATCAGTAAACGATGACAGCGAGAAGGATGGCGTTCCGAACAACAATAGGCTGTAGTTTTATCTTTGGCCATTTCTAAGAGTCTATTTATACCTAATTGAAAATCCTCCGATAAAGTATAGTCAGCATAATTATGAAAAGATTGGTTGCGCCATCCTGCGTTTATCTCTTCGCTTATTTCTTTTGACTTTTTACGTCTGCCTCCAAGTTTTGAAAAATGTTCGTATAGTATTCCTTCTTGAGAAAGCCATTTAGGAAATTCATCTTTTGAAAATTGCGGCCATTTTCTACTTCCTGGAAATGCCCTAACATCCGCTAAGAGCTCGATATTATTCTCTATTAACATTCTCGCGAATAATTCCTGTGAGTGGCTGGAGTGTCCAATTGTATATATTTCCATTCTCTTCACCTCTTATTCTACGAAATCCCTTCTTTTTAATATTCCTGTTCGCTTGATGCACTAAACATTACTGGACATCAAGTAATATAATACTGAAAGGGAAGAGAGAAAGTGGTACGATACAAAAAGAGGTGAAGCTAAAATGAATGGGCAAAATAGAAAAGACGTAAAACCAGGGTTGGAAGTATATATTATTTTGAAAAAAGACCAACGATCAGGAGAAAAAACAAGAGGTATTGTGAAAGATCTCTTAACGAATTCTTCTTTTCATCCACATGGCATAAAAGTGCGATTGACAGATGGACAAATAGGACGAGTTTGTGAAATCATAGGATAAATTATCGCGTTAAAAAGGAGTGTAGTTAAATGCAAGTTGAAGGTCAAATTTTACAGTGGTTTAACCACTTTCATAAATATCCAGAAATCAGCTGGAAGGAATACGAAACTACGAATAAACTCGCCGAAATTTTAGATGGTTTAAATATTTCCTATCGAAGATTTGACGATGTAACCGGATTACTAGCAGAAATCGGAGAAGGAACAGAAGTAATTGCTGTTCGTGCCGATATTGATGCGCTATGGCAAGAAGTAAATGGAGAGTTCCGTGCCAATCATTCTTGTGGACATGATGCCAATATTTCCATGGTATTGGGAGCGTTATTGCTATTGAAGGATGAAAAACTAAACAAACGAATTCGTTTTATCTTCCAGCCGGCAGAGGAAAAAGGTAATGGCGCAAACTCCATGATAGACCGAGGAGCCCTGGAGGACGTCACACATCTTTTTGGAGTACATTTACGACCGATTGAGGAACTTCCATTTGGAAAAGTTGCACCTGCTATACATCATGGGGCAGCATTGTTTGTAGAGGGTAAGATAAAAGGAATTGATGCTCATGGTGCTAGACCTCATCAAGGAAAAAACGCAATCGATGTAGCAATGGCCATTCATCAAGCGTTGAAAAATATATACTTTTCACCATTCGAATCGTATTCTGCGAAGTTAACGAAGATTCAAGCAGGTGGAGAGAATTCAAATATTATTCCAGGTATTGCTACATTTTCAATCGATGTGAGAGCGGCGAAGAATAGTATTTTATTTCAAATGAAAGATCGGATCGACAAAGACTTGAATACAATTCAACAATTATTTGATATAGAAATCGAGTGGGAATTTCAAGACATTACACCAGGTGCTGAAGTATCGAAGGAAGCATCAGCAGTTGCAAAAGCAGCAATTATTGAAACTATAGGTATGGAAAACTTAGCAGAAGAAGTAATTACTTCAGGTAGCGATGATTTTCATTTTTATACTATTAGACATCCTGAAGTAAAGGCTGCAATGATTGGCATTGGCGCTGATTTGTCACCAGGATTGCACCACCCTAATATGACTTTTAACAGAGATTCTTTACTTATGGGAGCTAAAGTAATAGCGGAAACGCTTTCAAGTCTATCAAAATAGTATTGACTAGCTCCCCATTTCCATTTATTATTACTCTATTAACGACTATTAAACGTCAATTTAGAATTGTCGTAATAGTTGTGAGGGGGAAATGTTTTGGAAGAAAAGAAAGCGGTTACTAAAAGGGAAATGTCATTGCTTTGGGCGATTACGCCATTACTAGTAATGATTATTACTATGGTTATTACAATAATAAATTTAGAGCAGGGACCACATATTCCATTAATCGTTGGAACAACTGTTGCTGCAATTGTTGCATGGAAACATGGATTTAAATGGTCTGATATCGAAGAAATGATGTACAAAGGTATTAAACTGGCACTACCAGCAGTAGTTATTATTATTTTGGTAGGATTAATAATTGGTGCATGGATTGGCGGCGGAGTTGTTGCAACTATGATTTATTATGGTTTGAAAATTATTACTCCTGCTTTCTTCTTAGTAACTATTTGTGTTATTTGTGCTATTGTTTCTCTTGCAATCGGTAGTTCTTGGTCGACTATGGGAACAATTGGTGTTGCGGGAATGGGTATTGGACTTAGTATGGGAATTCCAGCTGGAATGATTGCTGGAGCCGTAATTTCAGGCGCTTATTTTGGAGATAAGATGTCACCATTATCCGATACAACAAACCTTGCAGCGGGGTTAACAGGAACAGATCTTTTTGTTCACATTAAACATATGTTATTTACGACGATACCAGGAATTTTAATTGCTTTAGGAGTATATGCATTCCTAGGAAATAGCTATAAATCAAGTAATATTGATCAAGAAGCTATTAATCAAACGATATCTATGTTAAATCAAAGCTTTGTTATTTCACCATGGTTATTATTAATACCGCTTGCAGTAATTGTATTAGTAGCACTGAAAGTACCAGCTATACCGGCATTGATCGTGGGAATTTTATTAGGGTTCTTATCTCAAATACTTATCCAAGGTGGAAGCGTTGCAGATGCAGTTGGGGCTCTACAAAGTGGATACGTGATTGACACTGGAAATGCGATGGTTGATGATTTGTTTAACCGTGGTGGTTTAGATTCAATGATGTACACTGTATCCATGACGATTGTTGCAATGACATTCGGAGGTATATTGGAATACTCCGGAATGCTACAATCTATCATGCGCCAAATCTTAAAATTTGCAAAATCAGCGGGATCTTTAGTAGCTTCAACAATTGTTGCTTGTTTTGCAACAAATGCTACTTGCTCAGAGCAATACATTTCCATCGTTGTTCCAGCTCGTATGTTTTCAACTACGTATACAAAAATAGGATTACATTCTAAAAATTTATCGCGAGCTTTAGAGGATGGGGGAACACTTACTTCGGTCTTCGTTCCTTGGAATACGTGTGGAGTGTTTATTTTGGGAACATTAGGCGTAGGGGTAGCAGAATATGCCCCATTTGCTATTTTAAACTTTGTGGTACCAATTATTTCTATTATCTATGCAACAACAGGCTTTACAATTCAAAAAATATCTGAATCTGAAAAAGCGGCGATATTAAACAAAGAAGCTGCAGAAGCATAAAAATGTGCAAGCACTAAACATAAAAAAGGGGGTTCTCGTGGAACCCCTTTTTGTTATTATAATTCAGCTAATTATAAGTAGGAAAGTTTAGCTCATATATAGCGCGTGGTCTGCCTTGCTGATAGGTCATTTCTTCCCCAACGACTTGTGCATATCCATGATCCGTTAGTTTTTTTAGGATACGTTCGGTCGTACGTCTACTTACCTGTAAATAGAATTCTAAATCATATGCAGTAAATTCTGTGGACTTTCTTGAACGACTAAACTGTATAACTTTAGATAAGTTTGCTGGGCTTAAAGTTGTTTCCTTTGCTATTTGCACAAGCTGTGGATCGTTATTTTTTAAACGAATCTGTTGACTGTTATTAGGATACGGCCCGACCAATACCTTGGAATCCGTTAATAGATAAGCCGTATTATCAGTTGTATAAGATAAGGCATCTTTTGCGTTTTGGGTAGCATCTATAACGGTTTTACCATAGCCAAATGCAATTTTAAGTGGAGAGGAAGACAAATTCATCCAACTAGCAATACTGTTTTTAGTTAAAGCTTCTTGAACATCACCTTGTGTGGAAAACAGGGTATACAAATTATCCGCTTCTTTTACAATAGTAGCTTGAATAGTAGCTGCGATTTGCTTAATGTTATGCTCGGATAAAGAATCTTCTATTGTTGACTGGATATAACCTACTGCAATTTTTGCAGACTGACTTTTAAAAAGAAGTGCGAGTGATTTTGTATCCTCTATTCCTTTAATAATAGATCGTTTAGGGTCAATCATTCGAATTACAGCCAAATTATTGTCTTTTAAGGCTTTATAGACTGCATGAATACTCGTAATTGCGAGAATGGATTTACCGCTTTCTTGTAAATTTGTATGAAATGAGATAATCTCTTTCAAATCATAGGATGTATCTATTTTCATTAAATACGGAGACTGATCACTTTGACCGATATCCTCCAATACACTTTGGACACTTTCTGGATGTATTAAATCGATAGAAAGTTTCTGGATGGAAGTTGCTTTAGCTGAGCAAACTGATAATAAGGTTGTTGTGATAGCGTTTTCATCTTGTTTCAAATAAAAGACCGGAATAGGTAGTTTTTCGATTGATCCTGTAGCGTAAACAAAGGGAAATGATCCTGAAAAAAATACCGCATCACATGGCTTGATATCTTGTATTATATATTTTGCTTCAGAAGGGTTGTCGTATGTATAATAATTCAATTGAATGGATGAAAGTTCATGCTCAAAACTTTTTAAATTCTCGATAAAATTTTTTGATCCAAGTACCGCGATACGTGTTAACATGTATATAACTCCTTTTTTAAATTTTAACGACTAATTAACGACAACTATAAATGAAAATATTCTACTTGTAAAGAAAAGAGGAAATTTTATGAAAATAAAAGAAATTGATATTTATGCAATCCGACTACCTTTAATCGATCCCTTTATCATAAGTTACCATACTTACGATGATATGCCATCTATTATTGTAAAGATTACTACGGATGATGGTTTAGTGGGTTACGGGGAGGCTGTTGCTGATGAGCATGTGACAGGTGAGACTTGGGAAAGTACATATGCATTATTGAAATATACGTTAGCACCAGCTGTTATAGGAGAAAATCCTATGGAGTTTGAGCGATTACATGAAATAATGAACAAAGCGGTTTATCAGGCACCAGCAGCAAAAGCCGCAATCGATATTGCCTGCTACGATTTGGCAGGGAAAAAACTTGGTGTTCCCGTATACCAACTACTAGGTGGTCGTTATCACGAAAAATTCCCTGTGACACATGTATTAAGTATTGGAAAACCCACAGATATGGCAGAAGAAGCAAAAAGAAGGATACAAGAAGGATATTCCTCCTTTAAGATGAAGGTAGGTACAGACGTACAGGTTGATGTGAAACGTATTCAAGCGGTACGTGCAAAAGTCGGAGAAGAAATTGCTATTCGTGTAGACGTAAATCAAGGCTGGAAAAATAGCGCTACAACTATTATGGCTATGCGTCAGTTAGAAAAAGAAGGGCTAGATTGGCTAGAGCAACCAGTAATAGCTGATGACTTCAATGGAATGGTAGAAGTAAAAGCAAAAACAAGTACCCCTCTTATGATGGATGAAGGTTTACGAAACTTTAGGGATATGCGCGAGTTAATTGAGAAACAAGCTGCACATAAAGTGAATATTAAACTGATGAAATGTGGTGGAATTTATCCAGCGATGAAACTAGCTCATATGGCAGAGATGGCAGGCATCGAGTGTCAAATCGGTTCCATGGTGGAATCCTCTATTGGATCGTCTGCAGGATTTCAAGTAGCATTTTCTAAAAAAGTATTTACTAGCGTAGAGTTAACGGGTCCATTGAAGTTCTCCAAAGATGTTGGGAATTTACATTATGACGTTCCGTTTATACAATTAAATGAACGTCCTGGACTAGGTATAGATGTAGACGAAAAAATACTACAGGAATTAACTGAGTTCTCTACAAAAGTGACAAAATAAGAGGAAGTGTTTGCATGAAAGAATGGCAAGGTAAGCTTGGAGAGAAAAAATATATTGTTCGTGAATTGACTCTAGAACATATGGATAGCATTTTACGCTTGCAGCATATCGTGTTAAGAGCAATGGAAAACGATAATTTCTTATCTCCATTAACAGTAGGAGAATATGAAGACTCAATCGTTCGTAACTTAATGATTGGAGCATTTGTTGACAACGAACTAATTGCTTTCCGAGCTTTGGCAGTACCACCAGTTGATGAACAGCATTTAGGGTATGATATTGGTCTGTCTCATGAGCAGCTTGAGAAGGTGGTTTACCAAGAAATCACGAATGTTCATCCACAATTTCGAGGATTCGGTTTGCAAAAAAAGCTTGGTGCAATCATTATGGAACTCCTTGATGCTTCACCCTATACACATGTATGCGCAACAGTCGCACCATTCAATATTGCCAGCTTAAAGGACAAACTAAGCCAAGGTATGGTAATAGGCGCATTAAAAAAGAAATACGGAGGCATGCTTCGATACGTATTTTATAAAAAAATTCATGTGGCTCGTAATAACGGAGTTAAGTTTATAGAAATACCCATGGATGCCATTGAACAACAGCAGCAACTAATTGCGGATGGATGGATCGGTACAGCCATTTTACAAAAAGAGAACACCTGGTATGTAACTTATGAAGAAAAAGGAACATACATCTAATAGAGACACTCCCTGAATTAGTTCAAGGAGTGTCTTTTGATTTGGTTATGTTAAAGGATAAGGTTGATTACTCATAATTGAATATGAAGAATAGGTTTCAATTTTGAGCTGGATATTTATGTTAAAATAAATATTAAATTGTGAAAGTGTTCATTTATTAATAGAAATGATAAAGAATAATAAAAAGGAGATAAATTATGAAATTTTATATTGCATCTAGCTTAAAAAATATAGACCAGGTTAGACATGTTAGTAAAATGTTAATAGAAAAAGGATTTATACATACATATGACTGGACTGTAAATGAGAACGTAACAACATTGGAAGAACTCAAGGTAATAGGTCAAAAGGAGAAAAATGCTGTAATAGAAGCTGATTTTGTGGTTGTTTTATTACCAGCAGGAAAGGGAAGCCATATTGAATTAGGTATTGCTATGGGAAATGATAAAAAAATTTATCTATACTCTCCGAACAAAGAAGTAGATAACATAGAAACAACCAGTACATTTTATCATTTACCTGAAATCGAAAAGTGCTTTGGAACAATAGATGAGTTAGTAAATATTATAGATTTAAAATCAAAAATTTTTTAAGCTAACGGGTGCTTTACTTCAAGAAGGGGTAAAGTCCTTTTTCTTATTTACTAACGAAGAAGTTTAAGATGTAAATATTTGTTGGGAAATTTGAAAATGTATAAACAACCGAAATGCATAAAAGATTGAACCCGACAAGTTGAACCCGACAAGTTGAAACCAACAGTCTGGGTTTTTTTCTATTAGCTCATTAAGAAAGCTTTTACTCTTTCAAATAGTCACATAGAAAAATGTTAAAATGTATCGAATGATTAAAAAATTTAAAAGTTTGTAACGAAACGATGTTTTTTTAGATATATAGGTTGAAAGGAGGTAGAACATTGGGGGAGCTTACAGAAGTCTATGAACAATATGCCGATCAAGTCTTTAAATATTTAATGGTCCTTTGTCGTAATGTAGAAATAGCAGAGGAACTAACACAAGAGACTTTTTATCAGGCCGTTCGTTCAATCGATGCTTATAATGGCGAATGTAAAATGTCAGTTTGGCTCTGCCAAATTGCAAAGTATACATATTATAAGTACGTTGATAAACAAATCAAACAACCGCAGTTACCTAATCTACTAAACCAATTACCTTCAGTAGAAAACAACCTCATCGAAAGGGAAAATAAAATTGCACTTTATCGGATGATTCATTTGTTAGAAGAACCGTATAAAGAAATCGTGTTACTTCGTATACTGGGCGGCTTAACCTTTAAAGAAATTGGAGAAATACATCTAAAAAATGAAAATTGGGCAAGGGTAACCTTTTACCGGGCTAAGTTAAAATTAAGAGAGCGAGGGTATATGAGTGAAGAATGAATGTTATATAGTGCATGATTTATTACCATCATATATAGATCAACTATGCAGTGAGGAAAGTGCAAGATTTATAGAGCAGCACATCGCAACTTGCGAACAATGTGCTGAACTTCTGAATCAAATGCGTGTAGAATTTGATGTTCAAGAGCAACCAGAAATTAATGCTCGCATAGATCAAAAAAAACCTTTTCAAAAAATTGCACATTTTTTCAATGCACAGAAAAATTTCAGGAAATTTTTAAGTATTTCCTTTTGGGTTGCACTCCTCGTGACGGTTGGATTTTTTATATACTCTTTGAACGTGTTGTCCGAACTTAACGATGAACGAGAAGAGGCAAGAGTAATTGAACAGCAAAAACAGGATATTATGGAAAAGACATTCTTAGTATTATCGGCACAAGCTAATATAGATGAAATGGCACTGCAAGCCGTTTTTCAAGAATATAGTGGGCAACTAGAATATTTAGCTGTATTTCCTATTGGAAATATAGATAATGTCACGTATTTACAAGAAGGTCCTAAAAATTTCTATCCAATTGATTATTCACAAGCAGAACTTGTTATTGGTGAAAATGGGAAGATTACTGAGTCTATCATTCCGAATGATTATGATTTAGGAACTGTTGCAATGGCCGACGATCAATGGATTGTACAATTTGAATATCAGGAGTCATATCTTGAAACAATTGAAAATGCGCATCAAATTAAATATTATCCACAGTCTATTTGGACAGTCTTTCAGTTGCCGATTGTATTTTTCATTATTACTATGTTCATTTTTGGAGTATGGCTAATTCAGAAACGTATTACAAAACCAGTGGAAAACATTTTGGACTAACTTAGAGACCAACGAAATTTTCAAGACTGCTGGTTTTAAATGCTTACAAGATATAGCAAGCTATTCCTTTAGTTGATTTGTATCCAGCAATGCCATCTCTACATCTTTAAAATAATCAATTAGTAACGTAGATTGTAATTGATATGTTTTAACGTTTGTGATGAAAAGCCCTCTATTCGCTTATCCGCTTCAAACGAAAATATAGTTCAAAGCGAATTAGCCTATTCTACATCTGGCTTTGATATTAAAACGGAAACTGGATTCAGTTTTGAGTGGGAAAACTTTTGATTCCTCGATTCAGGAAATGAAGATTTTAGGAGGTGGATCTGCAAGAAAACTTACGGTTTTCGGTTTATGCACTTCATAAAAAGCCTTTTGATGCTGTTTCTGTTTATCCAATCCAATAGTAACTCGAAAATACTTAGCCGCATTGTTATTTAAAATAACGGGTGCTTTACTTCAGGTAGGAGTAAAGCCTTTTTTCTTATCGAACTAAAACAACAGGATAGTTCAATAAGAATAAGTAAAGTTGTACACTCTAACGGAGGGAAATATATTGAAATCAATCTCTTTATTTCTTTTAGGTTTAATTGTTTCATGGTTGATACTGGGGGTTATTACAGGTGACTATGGTATAAAAAACACACAATTTTTTTAGTAATTTGCGTATTTAGGTGGCAAATTAGCTATTCGGGTTTCTTAGGCAACTCCTTTTTCTTATTGAACTAAAGGGGCAGGTTAATAAAATGGGGGTGAATTTTTGAAAAGAAACAAAGTAATAATTTTCATTATATCTGTGATTTTTTTATTGTGCTTAGTGTGGATTTTATTTCCGAATAAAAGTGCAGAAGTAAAAAGTTTCACCTATGAGATAGAGGAAAACAAGGACGAACTTATTATTGAAGTTAACTATCAATTCACTAACAATACAGGCAATTTTAGTTATGCAACTATTGTTTTAGACAGCTTTTTTTATGAACGACTTAAGAATCCAGAATCTTTTGAACCCATTTTTTTAAACGGTGGAGTATCTGGTTCTACAAGAATAATTATTAACAAAGAGGACTTAACTTCAGACTATATTGAATCGTTAAAATCAAAGGAAAGAAATCCTTTTCGTGCTATAAGTATCGGTGAAGAAATTATTTTGTAATAAATTAACTAACGTGTGCTTTACTTCAAGAAGGAGTAAAGCATTTTTTCTTATTGAACTATCGAAGCAAATTACTTTTAGAAGGATTATTTTAACTTCTTGGAGAAAAGTTAAGTGTTGGTCAAATAGTTTAAAGGAGGAAGATGTAATGAATCGAACCAATTTTTTCTTAAGAATGCTTGACACTACGTTCGACAAGGAGAGTTGGTATGCTCCGTTAAAGTCTGCAATTGATGGACTTACCGCTGAAGAGGCTATGTGGAGACCGGATGGAGAGGCAGCAAATACAATTTGGGAAAATGTTAATCATCTCATTTACTATAAAGAGAGACTAACAGCAAATTTACAAGGCCATGAATGGACACAAAATCTTGATGGTGATGAAACCTTCTCCTTGACGGAACAATTAAATGACAATAAGAAATGGTCAGAAATTGTTAAACGTGTAGAAATGGTTCAACACAATTTAAGAGAAGCAATAAGTAAAACAACAAATGGAGATTTTGAACAAAGTAATTTAGAAGAAAAGCTATATAATATAATACTTCACGATGCATACCATACCGGTCAAATTATTCAAATTAGGAAGATGCAAGGTTCTTGGCCGTCACATCGTTAATAATAGGAAGCGAAGGCTCGTGAAATGTGGTATTTAAAGGAATATTGTTGAATAAGCGTCACCTTTCTTCTTCTACTAACGGGTGCTTTACTTCAAGAAGGAGTAAAGCCTTTTTTCTTATTTTCATAAAAAAACTCACGTTTATTAAAAGGGGGGAGTATTTGTTGAAGTGGAAGAAAAGATGGACTGCAATTGTTTTGATAGGGGTAGTTCTTATAGTACTAATTGCTAACATAGATACCTCAAAAGAGACAGTTATTTATCACGTTCCTGAAGGATTTAAAGGTTGTATGACAATCTATTATAGTCAAAAAGGACATGAAACCTTGGACATGAAGGATAATGAAATAATAATAGATATTCCTAAAGATGGGAAGGTGATAACTTCTACCTCTGAGAAAGATTTTAATAAAATTGGTTGGCATAAAACAAAGGCGTATTACGTGAATAATTCAGGTGCAAGAATAAAGAAAATACCCAATTCAATGTATCAAAACGGCATGAGTTCAACATCGAATAATGACCCTAAGTCAGCACGATTCACTATATCGTTTGATGATGTGTCTGATAATTGTTATTAAGTGTGAAAGGGTGTAACCCGTATTAAATCCCGTAACTTTCTTCAACTAACCGGTGCTTTAGTTCAACAAGAACTTCATTTTGATGGTCTAATTTTTCCGAAACATCAAGTAGATCTCAGAAATCCATTGTGAAATGTCACACTTAAACTAATGCAGCAGTTTAGTTGAATAAGGGATAGTGTTATAAATAATATGTACATTAAGGTGATAATTTAATTTTGGGGGTTTATATGGGCTATATTATGGATTTAAGAAAGTTAGTAGGTAGTCGTCCACTTATAATGGTCGGTGCCTGCGTCATTGTAATAAATAAAGATAATAGGCTACTATTGCAACTACGTAAGGATAATAATTGTTGGGGATTAGCTGGTGGTTCTTTAGAAATGGGTGAATCTTTAGAGCAAGCAGCTAAAAGAGAATTACTGGAAGAAACAGGTTTGGTAGCAAATAAATTAGCGTTATTCAATGTCTATTCAGGCGAAAAGTTCTACTATAAATATCCGCATGGTGATGAGGTTTATAACGTAGTAACAGCTTACATATGTAATGATTATGAAGGTGTATTAAAAAAAGAGGATAGTGAAGTTCAAGAATTACATTTCTTTGAATTCAACGAACTTCCGTCGAACATTAGCCCACCCGATTTACCGGTAATACAAGAATACATACAAAAGTTTATGTTCAACTAACGGGTGCTTTACCTCAAGAAAGGTTAAAGCGTTTTTCATTGAACTAAAGCGGCAGAATAGTTCAATTAAACATTAGAATTATAGGGGTGATTTTATGGATAATCTTAATATGCTTATTGTAATATTTATTGTAGTATCTATTGGTGGATTATTAGCCCTTTATGGAGTCATAGAAGCAGCAGTCAGAAATGGTATTAATAGTTCAATAATTGGGCAATTTCTTGAAAAAAAGAATGGAACTGAAGAAGACAAAAAAACTTTTCTAGATAATGATTTAGATAACAGGGATTAAATTCGCTCTTCAACTAACGGGTGCTTTAGTAAACAAGTGACTGCCTGTAAAGGTAGCTTTTTCTTATCGAACTAACGAGCAGGTTAGTTTAACAACAATTTGAAACTAAGTACGTAATATGGATCTAATCCTTCAAGGGGGTGTTATTGTGAAAAATAAAATTACAATCAGTTTTATATTATTAATTTGTTTATTTTTTGCTGGCTGTTCTGATGATTATCAAGAAAGTTTTACTTTCACAGGTACAGTAGAGGAAATTCTTATAGAAGAAATGTTAGTTATTAAAGAATATGGCGGAGTCGAAGAAGGTAGAAAAGATGGAAATGTATATGAAATACCCGTTGATGATGTAGAGAAATATAACATTGGGCAGAAACTTGAAATAACTGTCTTCTCTAATACTTCTGATGATAGTTGGGATTTATACAATATGAAGTTCGATATAAAAACTGTCGAAAGTTAAGCTTCTTCTTCAACAAACGTGTGCTTTACTTCAAGAATTAGTAAAGCTTTTTTCTTGTTGAACTAACGCAACAGTTTAGTTTAAGAAGAGTTCTGTGTTATTAGAAAAGGGGTGGATGATATGGATGGCTTAGAAGTTCCATTGAGGACAATTGAACTGAAAAAAATCTTAATGGAAATTAAGAGCGGAGGAAGAACTTGGGAAGAAGAAAGTATAGTTTGTATAGTCAAATCTATGGTTGAGCACATCGGTTCAACTGATTGTGAACTGAGAGACCACCTAATTTATAGCTCTTTTTATCAATTAATTAAAGAAAAAGATAAAATTAGTCATGAGTTATTAAATGAACTACTAGAATTGTGTTTAAGTGATTTGTTATTTAAAGGAATTGGGGAAAATGAAACTGATACTGTTTTTACAAGGTCGTTTACTACTCTTTTAATAGCACTTATTCTATATAGGGATAATGAAGACAACTTTCTCTCCCAAGAAACGGTTTTTAAAATAAAAGAAAAATTACTCGATTACATTAGTTTGGAGAAGGATTTACGGGGATATGTAGCTGTAAAAGGCTGGGCTCACAGTGTTGCTCATGTAACTGACGCTATTGATGAACTTGTAAAAAGTTCAAAAATAGATAAGAAATTTTACTTGAAAATATTAAAAGTACTATGGAGTAAGGCATTTGTTTCAACTAGTGTTTATATACATAATGAAGATGAAAGGATTCTAATTCCCATACTAGAAATGGTAAATAACGGATTGGAACAAGTAGAAATAGAAACGTTAATACAAAATGTACCATTTGAATTAAAAATTCAAAAAGAACAGTTAGAGGAAGAAGAGTATTGGTTTTTATATTCTAACTGTAAGACATTCTTAAAAAGTTTTTACATCAAAGTTAATAAGAATTGTGAATTAGTACCTCTTAAAAAGAGTATTGAAAAGTGTCTATTCGAAATTTCTTTGTAATAGAAGCTAAGAACTAAATAACTAACACGAGTGTTAAACTTATCATGACTGCTACCAAAAGAGTATAGTTTATTCAACTAATGGGTGCTTTACTTCAAGAAGGGGTAAAGTCTTTTTGAAATGCGTTATGTTGCCTACAGGTAGGTGGTCGTGTGTATCTCTAGTTGGTATTTTTAGCAAAGAGATGGTTGTACCATTCCCAGAGATTTTCTTCAAAACCTTATCAATCCGTTTCGGTTTAGGTGACCTTAAAAATATGAACCGCTTAATTAGAATTAACACCACTTACTACACATCGTATTAGCTTAAACGACATTGAAAAAGGCTATGATATTTTTGAAAGTAGTAAGGAACCTGTAGTAAAAATTGCGATTACTCCTTAATTGTTCTTCTGCATAAACAAGCTCCCAATATACTTTTATGTAAATTGGGAGCTTGTTGCATTATTTTATTTTTTCTACATCAGAAAGGACACTATCCAAATCGTCAGCGGCTTTATTTAATGTGTCTTTATCAAGAGGATCAACTTCTACGCCTGCTTCAATCAAGTGAAGGGGTATTTCAACTTGTTCATAAAGGTCCGCGTCTTTTTCTTTTACTTCATCTTCAAAACTCTCCCAAATTTCTTCTAAATTTTCGCCATTTGCTTTGGCTTTTTTAGGATCATTTTCTTCTAATCTGACTTTCAAATCGGCAATTTCAGCTTTCATTTCTTTTGCTCCATCTGCTATCGATGTTTGTGAAGTCGTCTCTTCTGTCTGGGTGTTATCATCAGTTTTTGTTTTTTCATCTTTTGTTCCACAAGCCGATAAAGCCATTGATGCTGCGATGATAATAGGGAATACGTATTTTTTAGATTGCATGATTAAGTTCCTCCTGTTTTTTCATTCTTGATTGTATGGTCTTTTGTTTTATTTTAACCAAAATGGCTACAAAAACTGCCACGACTAACAAAATCATTTGGGGAATAAAGCTCTCCCAAGTTGAATAAATCGCAAAAAAATCATTGGTTGGGATGGGAGCTTGTGTAGCTGGAATAAACCCGGCTAATTGTAAACCATGAATCCCCATTCCCGTAAACTTAAAGCACAAGTAGAACATTAGAATACTCGACACCATGAAAAATGGACGCATCGGAATTTTTAAGCCTACTTTTAAAACTAAGTAAGAGGTAACCAATAAAATGATGAGACCAATCGCTATACCACCTAATAAGGAACTTAAGTCAATAGAAGATGCCATGCCAATATAAAATAAGACAGTCTCAGTCCCTTCACGGAATACAGCCAGAAAAGCTAAAATCGCAATCGAAAGTAAACTTCCAGTATTGAGCGCCTTCGTGCTTTTCTTTTGAATATAGCGATTCCATTCTAAAATACTCGATTTACTATGAAGCCAATAGCTCATGTAGAGGAGCATGACAGCAGCAAAGACGCCTGTCCATCCTGCAATCAGGAAGTTGTTGTGACCAAATGTACCAGCTGAGAATAAGAAGTTGACCAAAACGCCAAGAACAAGACTGATGCCAATACCAGAACCTACACCTACCCAAATCCATTTTTTCTTGTCCGAATGACCAGATTTCTTTAAAAAGCCCATAAGTGCTACAACAACCAATAGCGCTTCTAACCCTTCGCGTAACATAATGGTTGTAGCATCCAACATCGTATAGCTAGTTTTTGAAACAAGTGGAGATAAATAATCTCTCATTTCTTCAATGGTTTTTTTTGCCCCTTTTAGATCGGGCGGATTAGCTGAAAGCATAGAATATGAAGTAACCATATCACTTTCTGCATTTTTATAGACAGTTGCAGACTGAATAAGCACTACTCCTTCAACGTCCAACCATGATTTTCTGAATTCTTCTATACCAGATTTAGCCCCGTCAATATCTTGGTTATCAATTTTGTCTAAAGATTGATTTAATAGCAAAATTAGTTTTGCAACATCTGCATTATTTTTTGAAGCATCTTTATCAGCAACTGAAGTTGGTGAGAAGTGACCTTCAAAAAATTTTGTATTCGTTTGTTTCAATTGTTGAAGTGATTTTTGAAGACTTTTCGAGTTAACTGGGTCTTGAGCTAAAGCAAACTGAACTTGTCCCATTTTATCTTCAATATCATGGTAAGCCTGTTCAGATTTTTCTTTAATACCTGATTCAAAGGAAATCCAATTTGAAGTGTAATCTTTAAATTGTTCTGAAGCAGCTTTTATGTCACCCATTTGAACTAATTTAACCACTTCATCAATTTGAACGTTTGCTTGACTCAAGTCTTCTTCCGGACTAGAAGCGAAGCTTGTCGTTGGAAAAATTAATATCCCGATGAGGGTGATTAGTAAAGTAAAATTCATGGATCGCATTCTTTCGGCTCCTTTTATATTAATAGTTGAATAAATTGGTATTAGATTAATTGATAATGAAAATTATTATCAATTAGATTCTTTCTAATTGTAAGTTTTTTGAGATGTCATGTCAATTACAGAAATATGGGAAAAGGTCCATTAATAGAGGGAAAACAAAGACTACTTTCTTTAAAGAACTAATGAGGCTTGTGCGGTCGAGCCTAGGTCGTATCAAATAGCGGGTAGGATTCCTGACGAGAAAGAGCGGCAAGAAGAATAAAAAAACTTATCTGGAGTCAGAGACCTTGGCAGTCACACATTGATATGATACGACAACTCACGAAGTCCTACCGGTCTTTTCTTTATATCGAGTATGGTGTACAAGCGATAATAAGCAAGGAAGCCAATTGCGGTTGTAGGGAGTCGGATAACAGCGTAGTACCAATGGACCATCAACTAATGGATGCTTTACTTTAAGAATGGGTAAAGACCTTTTCTATGTTTATCGTAGTTGCATCATGGAAAAAGAGCTTTCAGGTAAATAAGAAAAATTGTCCTGTTATAACAAACACCTAGTGAGAAGTATCACTAGGTGTTTAATATTTAACGAGTATTTGAGAAGAGAACCGGGTATAGGATAGCAAAATCTAATCTCTTTTCGAGAGATAGAAAGAAGGTCCAGAGTGAAACAATTTGCCATAATCATACCTGCCTACAAGCCCGGTGAAACATGCAGAAAGCTAATAGATGACATCATTAAGGCAAATTTTCAATCTATCATATTAATTGACGATGGTAGTGGAAAGGAATTTGAACCCATCTTTCATGCTTTTTCTTTAATTCCGCAAGTAACCCTTCTTCGTCACGCCGTCAATCAAGGGAAAGGCAGAGCTTTGAAAACAGCTTTTCATTACATACTTAATAATTCTTTGCCTCATAAAGCTGTCATTACTGTAGATGCAGACGGGCAGCATCTTGTATCGGATATGGTGAAAGTTGCTAAACAGATGTCCCGAAAAACGAATGCTATAGTACTAGGCAATCGAGACTTCTCGGAAAAAGGGGTGCCTTTCCGCAGTTTTTTTGGAAATCGCTGTACTCGTTTACTTTTCCGATTATCAACAGGTACTGTTCTTACAGATACTCAAACGGGGCTTCGTGGAATTCCTACAAAGCACCTTCCTCAATTACTAGGTGTTACAGGGGAGCGTTTTGAATATGAGATGAATATGCTGGCAGCGCTAAAGCCAAAAAATATTCCGATAGAAGAGGTAGCTATTCAAACCGTTTATCTCGGAGAAAATAAATCCTCTCATTTTCGTCCACTAAGGGACTCATTTCATATTTATAAGGTCTTTCTATTCTATGCACTGTCTGGAGCAGCCTCTTTTGCTATAGATATCGGATTATACGCCTTATTTATAAAGCTTTGGAGAGAAGATGCACCCGAACTATTTATCGTTATCGCTACTATCGCAGCTCGTTTTTTATCGGCCCTATTCAATTATTATATAAATCGCAATAAAGTTTTCAAACAGGGCTCCCGAAATTCGTTTATCCGCTATTATTTACTCGCTGCTTCTATCATGTTAATATCTGCTGGTTCCGTCCATTTCCTCTATGCAGAATGGCTTGGAAGAGGAGAAATTGTATTGAAGGTTATAGTAGACGCAATTCTTTTCATTTTTGGTTTTATCATACAGCGTGCTTGGGTATTTCGAAAGGAGTAACGAAGTTCAACTTAGGCGCTTGCGCGTTTCTTTTATGAAACCATTTTCCTTCTCATCCGTAAAATAACTATGCTTAAAAAGAGAAAGAGGGTTTGAGAAATGACCAGCGTATTTATTATTTCGGTAGTTGCGGCGCTACTTACAGCATTATTAGTAGTCCCATTGACAGCTAAAAGAAAAGACATGGTAACTTCTATCATTGGTCTGACGATTTTAACTTTTATCGTACTCGCAATTATATATTATGTAACTAACCTAGATCGTAATTGGACCGCGTTATGGCCATTGCTAGTTATCACTACTTTAGCAGGGATGATACTCGCTAAAGGACAGGAACAAAAAGTAAAAGGTATTCTGTTCTTAGGAAGCTTAGGTTTAGCTATATTTATGCTAACAGCACCTTTTTGGAATGCAGATCAAAAATATAAAGTGGCAGAAATGCAGCAAGAGGTTGAGATTGAAGCATTTGATGAAACGAAGACACCTGCTAGTGTACCACCAAAATTTGCACGCAATAAAATGAAAAAAGCTTTTGGGCAAGTACCTAATACGAGCTATTACGAATTAGGTAATTTACAAATTCAAAAAGTAAAAGAGGAATATGTATATATTGCTCCAGTAGAATTTTCTGGACTTTTCAAATGGTGGAATGGAGATGTCACACCAGGTTATTTTACAATGAGTGCAACCGACTCGTCGGATAACCCAAAATTTATAGAAGCAGAAATGAGCTATACACCGTCTTCTTATTTCCATAAAAACTTAGAAAGACATATGCGTATGAAGCATTCGACAAAAATTTTCTATGGGGATCCTCAATTAGAAATAGACGAGGATGGAAAACCTTATTACATCCGTTCTTACGGTAGCTTCATTTCTGCGCGAAATGGATTTGATGTAAAAGGAATCGTAGTGGTAGATCCAGCTACAGGTCAGACAGACTCCTATAAAATTGGTGATGTACCGGCGTTTATAGATGGGGCCGTATCTCCGGAAACAGTAAGTTTACAAAATAGCTATTTTGGTAAATATATACATGGATTTATTAATAGTCTATTTGGTAAAAAAGATGTGAAGCTTCCATCCGATGAAGGAACCGAGGCAAATGTAAGTCCTATTTTTGCAGAAGACGGGCAAATGTATTACTTTACAGACTTTACGAGCCCAAAAGAGGGAGTAGACTCAATGCTTGGTTACTCTTTGACAGATGGTCGAACAGGTGAGGCGACTTACTATACAGGGAATCTTGAGGAATCTTATATGGATTCCCAGGGGGCACTACAAATTATTGAAAAGAAATTTATCGAGAAAAAGTGGTCTGGTGAAATGCCGGTGTTATACAACTTTTACGGAGAAGCTAGTTGGTTAACACCCGTATTAGACTCTAATGGATTCCTGCAAAATTACTTTATAGTGTCAGCTGCAAATCCAGAGATCTCTGTCTATGGAAATACGCCAAACGAAGCTTTAAAACTATATAAAACAGCTATTCAACGTGGAGGTAGCTCCGTAGATGGTAGCTCCAATGCCGAAGAGAAATCGGTAACTGGTACGGTTGTGCGTGTCTTTAAGGAACGTGTAGGCGACTTTACACAAGTTTCGTTCTTGTTAGATAACAAGCAAAGCTATATTGTATCTTCCGAAGTTGCACCACTGGCAGTGTATATGCAAGAAGGGGATAAAGTGCAAGTGACATTCCTAAATACAGAAGAACTTTTCTTGCCAGTAAAAGAGGTAACAATTGAAGGAATTCAATAGTGGAAAAAGTGAAACTTAAATCAGTGGGGATTTTCTTCTTACCCACTGATTGGAAATTGACCATTCTGGCTTTTAAGGGCAGTTGTTTCCAATTGTGGTTTGTTGTTTCGATCAAGCCTGATGTGGGAGTTTTCCTACCCGTTAATGCGGGATAAATAAAAGCTATCCTAGATTAAATAGGGTAGCTTTTATTAGAGTTTAAAACAAATGGAGGGATGATTTGAAGATCCATTATTTGACGATAGGAGAAGTAGCAAAGCTTAGCAATATCTCCGTTCAAACTTTACGATACTATGATCAGATAAACTTGTTTAAACCTTTTGGGGTCAATTCGAGCAATCGATATAGATTCTACCAAAATACACAACTGTACTATTTAGATATTATTAAATCCTTGAAATATCTTGGGTTATCACTAGAAGAGGTTAAATCAGTATTAAAATTAAAGCCAGAAGAATTAGTCATATATTTGGAAGATCAAGAAAAAAGAATTGAAGAACAATTTCAAAGACTCAACAAAACAAAGCAAGTTTTACAACGAAAAAAAGAGCAAATACAATCTTTCGTGCTAGAACCAAATATGATGACTGTCAGCAGAAAGAATTTATCAGAACAAAAAATAGTAAAGATAAAAGCGCATAATATGAAAGTTGATGATATCCCAAATAGGGAATTTGGACGTATCAGTAAAGTGTTAGAAGAGGAGGGTAGTGTATTCGATACATTATATGGTGGATCCTTTCCTTTCCAAAGGTATGAATTTTTAAATGATATAAACTATGATTACTTATTTACATATATTGTGACAAATAAAGATTTTGAAGTGAAATATGAAGATGTGGAAATTAGTTTGTTACCTGCTGGAGAGTACCTTAGTATTTCTTTTGTTCTAGAGGACACTGAATATATTGAATGCTATCAGAAGTTAATCGACTATATCGAGGAGCACCAATTAGTCGTGGATCCGATTGTATATGACGTATGGATGCCAATAAATTATTCAGCTTCCAAGGAAGATGAGTTTTTAGTAGAACTCAAAATACCTATTCAAACTACTTGACCCTATAGTAACTATAGGGTTTATTTTTATTTTATGCTGAAATAGAATTAAAAGGAGTTTAAAGATGGTTTCTCAAAGAAGTGGTCTAAATAAAGTGATTTATTTAGTATTAGTAAATTTATTTATTGTATTTTTAGGCATAGGACTGATTATTCCAGTTATGCCTACATTAATGCGGGAGATGAGCTTAGAAGGCTCTACAATGGGTTATTTAGTTGCCGCATTTGCATTTGCACAGTTATTAATTTCTCCAATTGCAGGTAAATGGGTAGATTCTATTGGACGTAAAAAAATGATTGTAATTGGTATGTTCATATTTGGAGTGTCAGAAATGCTCTTCGGTCTTGGCCAAGACGTGAAGATATTATATATTTCAAGAATTTTAGGAGGTATCAGTGCCGCTTTCATTATGCCAGCTGTCACGGCTTTTGTAGCAGACGTCACTTCTTTAAGAGAACGGCCAAAAGCAATGGGGTATGTTGCTGCCGCGATTAGTGCAGGCTTTATAATTGGACCTGGAATCGGTGGCTTTTTAGCAGAACATGGAACTCGACTTCCATTCTTTGTTGCTGCAGCCCTAGGATTTTTAGGTGGGGTATTTTCGCTTGTTATTTTGAAGGAACCTGCAAGAGAGAGTGTAGAAAGCGAAGGAAAGCAAGTTAAACCAAGTTTTCGTAAAGTATTGGAGCCAATCTATTTAATTCCGATGATTATCATTTTAGTATCTAGCTTTGGATTAGCTGCTTTTGAAACAGTGTATTCTATTTTTGTAGATCATAAATATGGATTTACACCAAAGGATATTGCGGTAATCATTACGGTAAGTGGTGTTCTGGGAATCGTCTTCCAAGTCTTAACCTTTGATCGCGTTGTAGGTAAAATTGGGGAAATTAGGTTGATTCAAATTTGTATAGGTGTATCAACGGTTTTTATCTTTGCGATGATTAAGGTCTCGGCTTACTGGTCAATTTTACTAGTTACCTTTGTGATTTTCTTATTGTTCGACTTAATGAGACCCGCGCTTACAACGTATTTATCTAAAATAGCTGGAAATGAGCAAGGCTTTGTTGGAGGATTAAACTCCACATTTACGAGTATAGGAAATATTATCGGACCTAGTATTGCAGGGATATTATTTGATGTGCATATTGATTATCCTTATGTATTGGCAATGATTATACTTGCAATTAGTTTTGTAATATCATTATTTTGGAAGGAACAAAAACCAGTTTTTAAAGAACAGTAGAATAATTAAAGGCTGTAACACTTACAATTCTCCTACTCATAAAGGTAGTTATTTTGTCTTTTTGATAAAATCCTATACAATAGTAGGTAGATAATTGTCGAAGGGTAATTGATTGAAACGGAGGATTAGACATGCATGATGTAGCAAAGTTACAAAAAGAAGCAATGGACATGCTAAAGAAAACAAGTAGAACTTTTTATATCCCTATTACTTTTTTAGAGCCAAAACTAAAAAAAGCGGTTGCCTCTGCTTATTTATGCATGCGTGCAATAGATGAGATTGAAGATCATGAATCGCTAAATCCAGAAGAAAAACAACATATATTATTATCGACAAGTAAGTTATTATTAGCAGATTTCGACAAAGAGGCATATGAGCAGTTGGTAGAGCCATATCGTGAAATATTGCCCCCTGTATCCATGAGACTAGGGGATTGGTTGGAAATTTGTCCGACTGATTTATTGGAAACGGTAAAAACGTATACGAGTGAAATGGCAGAGGGAATGGCAAAATGGGTAGGTAAGAACTGGCAAGTAAAAACAAGAGAAGACTTAGATGAATATACATACTACGTAGCTGGTTTAGTTGGTGTAATGCTATCGGACTTATGGAAATGGAGTGCAGATATAACGACAGACCGCAATTTAGCTATTGCATATGGACGTGGCCTGCAAGCGGTTAATATATTGCGCAACAAAGATGAGGATAGCGAGCGTGGGGTGCAATTCTTCCCAGAAGGATGGACTCGAGCAGAGATGTTTGACTATGCAGAGGAAAATCTAGCCCAAGCTGATGAGTATATTAAGAGTATAAACCGCAAAAGTGTATTATTATTCTGTAAATTACCTCTGGCACTTGCTCATAAAACACTTAATGCATTGAAGAGTGGAAAAGAAAAAATGACCCGCTCTGAGGTAGAGCTAACTGTTGAGGAAGTCCAAGCAGAGGTTTAATAGAGAGGAAGAAGTATATGTTAAAAACTATCGTATTTGATCAGATAAAACGTGCTATGAAAGAAAAAGATGTGCTAGCAAAGGGAGTACTGACTATCTTAAAATCTGCCCTAGATAACGCCGAAAAAGAAAAAGGATCTGCTCTTACTCCAGAAGAGGAAATTGCTATCGTAAACAGAGAAGTAAAACAAACAAACCAAGCTTTAGAAGGTGCAAAAGAAGCTAATCGTGAGGATTTAATCGAAAAAGAAAATGCAAAACTAAAACTACTAGCTAGCTTCCTGCCAACCCAATTAACGGAAGAAGAAATCGTGAAGGTTTTAACTGAAGCGGGCGTTACAAAAGGCATGAATATGGGGGATGCAATGAAAATTGCCAAACCTTTACTTGCTGGAAAAGCAGATGGAGCAACGATGTCTAAAGTAGTGAAAAGCTTACTATAAAAAGGAGGACGCAAATGCGTCCTCCTTTACCGTTCTACTTTATTATTTCGCACGTATAAATAGTACCTTCAAATAATTACCTTCTTTAAAGAGTGGAGAAGTTCTAAAATCACTTGGAAGCGAGAACTCTTCTTCAATCGAGTATTTTCGATTACTCTCCTTGAAAGCTTTTTCCACAAACGATTTAAACTTTTTCATCCCAAATGTTGCGTTATTGGTAGAAGCTACAATTACACCGTTTTTTTCCGTAATATTAATGGCATCCATTAGTAATTTTGTATAATCCTTGGCTGAACTAAACGTATACTTTTTTGACCGGGCAAAACTAGGTGGATCGAGAATAACCATATCAAAGGATAATTCTTTGCGTTTCGCATACTTGAAGTAATCAAATACATCCATCACGATAATATCTTGTTGTTCTACGTCAATTTCATTTACTTCAAACTGTTCAGTTGTTTTACTTAAGCTACGTTTGGCAAGATCCACACTAGTTGTTTTCGTAGCACCACCAGCGGCTGCAAATACGGAGAAGGCTCCAGTGTACGAGAATGTATTGAGTACCGTTTTTCCTTTCGAATAGTTATCTCGAATTGTTTTCCGGACATCGCGTTGGTCTAAAAACACTCCAACCATAGCCCCGTCATTTAAGTAAATAGCAAAGTTTTGACCATTTTCTTTTACTAGGAGAGGAAATTCTCCGCGGTCCCCTTTAACGAAATCATCGTCTTCCACATATTGCCCTTTTGTATCAAAACGTTTCTTTTCATAAATTCCTTTATACGGAGTAGATGCTTCTAGTGCTTCTAAAATCATCTCTTTAAAGGAGTAGATTCCTTCGCTATACCAACTGATTAAATAGTATCCGTCAAAATAGTCAATGGTTAATCCACCTATACCGTCTCCTTCACCATTAAATACACGAAAGGCTGTTGTATCGGTATTATGGTAATAGTCATCTCGGTATTTGATCGCAGAAGCTATTTTCTTTTGGAAAAACAATTGATCAATTTTTTCGTTTTCATTTTTCGTTAGAAGCCAGCCGATACCTTTATTTTGTTTTCCGACATAACCTTTTCCGATAAATTTACCGGATGGATTTTGTAGTTTTAAAATAGCTCCCTCTTCGAGAGATTCCGTCTCATGGAAGCCGTCTTTCATTAAAATAGGAACGCCCTTTTGTAAGTCCTGGGCTAGTGTTTCATTTACTTTGATAGTTATTTCATTTCGCATTATTGTAGTCATCCTTATATGTTTTTTTGTATATTATCTCATACGTATGAGTAAAAACCCTTGATAGTCTTATGGTACAATATACTATACATGCGTAGAGGAAGGAAGTTTGCTATGAAAAAGTCAAGAACAATCCCGCCAATTATGATTGTTGTGGCGGTGTTGGCAACAATTATTTTAAACCAAGAAGAATATTCGGAAGTAACAATTATAAATAAAGTACTTATTATTATAGGGGCGGCTATATTATCTTCTGTAATCGGTTATTTATTATTAGGAAGAGATGTAAATAAAGTGGACCCAAAACCAACAAATAACACAGTGAACAAGACCAATAATAAAAGTAGGAAAAGAGGATAAAAGGTTTCAAACAAACGACTGGAGTGACCTAAGTGTTAGAAAAAGCACGTCAATTATTACAAACTTATTTTGGATATGATTCGTTTCGCGAGGGCCAAGAAACAGTTATAAACTATGTATTAGATGAGAACTCTAGCCTGTGTGTTATGCCCACTGGAGGGGGGAAGTCTTTATGCTACCAAATTCCTGCTCTTATGTTAGAAGGCACTACAATTGTTATCTCTCCGTTAATCTCCCTTATGAAAGACCAGGTGGATACTTTAATTCAGGCTGGGATTCCCGCAACCTTCATAAACAGTACATTAACGGCTGAAGAAGTAAGAGAAACAATGGAGGAAGTGCAAAATGGCCAATATCGTTTACTGTATATAGCTCCTGAGCGTTTAGAGTCTCCCAACTTTTTAAATCAATTAAAAAAAGTAAAGGTTCCGTTAATAGCAGTGGACGAAGCGCATTGTATCTCTCAATGGGGGCATGATTTCCGACCGAGCTATCGGGCTATCCATCGCTTAAAGGAAGTTTTTACAGAGCAACCTACTGTGCTTGCACTAACCGCTACTGCAACGCCGGCTGTCCGAGATGATATCTGTCGATTGTTGCAAATTCAAGAGGATAATACAGTTATCACTGGGTTTGCAAGATCAAATTTAGCATTTTCGGTCGTATTAGGACAGGATAAAAATAAGTTTTTAAAAGAATTTATTAAGAAAAATGCGAATGAGGTAGGAATTATTTATGCCGCTACTAGAAAAACGGTAGATCTGTTATATGATTTACTAAATAGAGCAGGTATTCAAACTGCAAAATATCATGCTGGTCTTCCAGAAGCATTTCGAAACAAAGAACAGGAACGTTTTCTAACAGATGAAGCACAAGTAATGGTTGCAACCAATGCTTTTGGTATGGGAATCGATAAATCCAACGTCCGGTATGTAATTCATTATCAATTACCGAAGAATATGGAAAGCTATTATCAAGAAGCTGGAAGAGCGGGAAGAGATGGATTACCAAGTGAATGTGTCGTTTTGTATGCATCACAGGATGTCCAAACGCAGCGTTTTTTAATAGATCAAGCAATGGATCGTGAACGAATCCCTCAGGAGCTAGAAAAGCTACAGGGGATGGTGGATTATTGTCACACTGAAAATTGTTTGCAGCAGTTTATCGTTACTTATTTTGGAGAGCCAGATGCTACAACATGTGGTCGATGTGGAAATTGCACAGATTCCAGAGAGGTTCAAGACGTTACTAAAGAAGTTCAAATGGTTCTTTCATGTGTAGTTAGAATGGGACAAAGATTTGGTAAGACACTGACTGCGCAAGTATTGACAGGCTCTGAAAACAAAAAAGTGATAGATTTTGGTTTTACGAAGCTATCTACTTATGGAATATTAAAGGGCAAGTCTTTAAAAGAAGTGTCAGGCTTAATGGAGTTTATGATTGCGGAAGGGTTTCTTTTAGTAAAGCAAGGTAGTTTACCAACTATTTATGTATCAGATGCGGGAAAAGAAGTATTATTGGGGAAAAGAGTAGTGAATCGTAAAGGTGTAGCTGTAACGAAACAAATCGCTAAGAATGATCCGTTGTTTGAAAGACTAAGAATACTTCGGAAAAAAATTGCGGACGAAGCAGGTGTACCACCATTCGTAATTTTTTCTGATAAGACTCTACAGCATATGTGTGCAGAGCGTCCGCAAACCGAAGAACAATTATTAGAAATTCACGGAATAGGTGAAAACAAACGAGAAAAATATGGACAAGCTTTTCTCGAGGAGATTCACAATTATACTACCGTGTAGTTTTTATGAGATACTACCGTAAGATTAGAAGGGACATTAATCTTTTTGGCATCTTCGGTAGAGATTTCAACTATCACCGATTGCTCTAAAATTTTAAAAATAGTGCCTTGAACTTCGTGATCATTACGAGTGAAAGAGATCTTCTCATCAATTTTCCTAGCTGCCACGAAGGGTGAAACTTCCTTAGGTTGTCGTTGGAAACTCATGTGTCTGCCTCTTTTCTAGTTTTATTACGCAATTAGCGATAGTTTAATTATACCATAGATTTGAATCGGAAATCTGCAAAAGAGATTATAATTACTCGAATACAAGGGAATCATGTCGAAGAGTGCAAATGTTTGAATGGTTATATGATAAGGGAAAGTATTGACTAAATTAGTTTGTAAGAGGAGATTATGCATAGTGCATTTTAAAGAATTTAAGCTAGACGAGAAGATTTTACGTGCCATAGAACAGTTAGGCTACACAGAACCGACAGAAGTGCAACAAAAGGTAATACCGGTCGTTTTAGAGAAACAGGATGTATTAGTGAAGTCTAAAACAGGGAGCGGAAAAACAGCTTCCTTTGCAACACCATTATGCGAGCTAGTAGATTGGGAGGAAAATAAACCCCAAGCATTAGTATTAACACCTACAAGAGAATTGGCAGTTCAAGTGCAGGAGGATATCACCAATATAGGTCGTTATAAACGTATAAAAGGTCTTGCTTTATACGGGAAATCACCATTCGCAAAACAAAAATTAGCACTTAAGCAAAAAACACATATTATTGTGGGTACGCCTGGTAGAGTGTTAGACCATATAGAAAAAGGAACACTAGATGTATCTAAAATCGAGTATTTAGTAATTGATGAAGCCGATGAAATGCTTAATATGGGCTTTTTAGAGCAGGTAGAATCTATTATTAAATTACTGCCAAAAGCTCGTACGACAATGCTGTTTTCTGCAACTCTTTCGGAGCAAATTAAAAAACTAAGTACGAAATACATGAAAAATGCAGTTTCGATTGAAATTGACTCATCTGAGGAAAATGCACCAGATATAGAACATGTGAAGTATGTTGTAGTGGAAGAGCTAAAGCTTTCCTTGCTTGAAAAGCTGACCACTGTGGAAAACCCAGACAGCTGTATTATCTTCTGTCGTACAAAGGAACGAGTAGAACAGCTCGTAGATGTATTGGATGAAAAAGGCTATACAGCTGACAAGATTCATGGTGGTATGATGCAGGAGGACCGTTTCGAGGTGATGGATGATTTCCGAAAAGGAGAGTTTCGTTATCTAATCGCAACGGATGTTGCGGCTCGTGGGATTGATATTGATGATATCACGCATGTAATTCATTATGATGTGCCATTAGAGCAAGAAAGCTATGTCCACCGCACAGGTAGAACAGGGCGAGCGGGTAGAAGTGGTAAATCAATCATGCTGGCAACTCCTTTTGAGGATAAGTTTGTAAGAGAGATCGAATCATTTATTGGTTTCGAAATTCCTACTGCATCGGAGCCTACAAAAGAAGAAGTTGTAAAAGGTCGTGCTGCATTTGACATGAAAATGCAGGAGCAGCCAGAGATAAAAAAATCGAAAGGCGAACAGCTAAACGCGAATATTACAAAACTGTATTTCAATGGTGGTAAGAAAAAGAAAATACGTGCAGTCGATTTTGTAGGAACTATCGCTAAAATCGAAGGTGTCACAGCAGATGATATAGGAATTATTACGATTCAAGACACGGTATCTTATGTAGAAATATTAAACGGCAAAGGTCCACTTGTCTTGAAAAAGATGCGAAATACAACCGTCAAAGGTAAACTATTGAAAGTTCATATTGCCAATAAATAAAAAAGAGGCTTTCCACAGCGGAAAGCCTCTTCCATGTTGGTGAAATTATCTGTTCCGAGAATAATAAGGAGTGAATCGAGAGTAAATTTACATGAAGCGCTAGTAAGCTCTTCACGAATGAGAGTAAGTTACCGTTGAAAGTGAGTAAACTATACGCATGCGCTAGTAAATCAAAACTAAAGCAAAGCATCCTCAATAAACTTACGATAACTCACCATAATACCATCTGGCAGTTGAGTTGGAGGGAAGAACTGAAGACTAATGGACTCATTGCCATCTGCCAAAATCTGTCCGCTATATTCAAAGGTTTTATAAACTGCAGAAACTGAATAGAACGTATCCCCGTTTGGATTTTCAATATAATAGTCAGGACCAGAATATACTTGGCAAAGCTGAAGTGCTCCAATATGAAGCCCGGTTTCTTCCAACGTTTCACGTCTGGCTGTATCTTCGAAGCTTTCACCTAGCTCCATCAACCCTCCAGGCAGACCGTAAATACCTGGCTCTCTTTCTTGCAGTAATACTTCGCCTTTATCATTCAAAATGAGCACATTCGATCCAGGTAATATGAGCGGTTGATGTCCTACATATTTTCTTAGTTGTTTATAGTATTCCATGTTCACTAATCTCTCCAATAAGATTTTATTTAAAATTGTACCTCAATAATGGTACGATAAGAAATAATAATTGAAACTTTCAGTTAGAAAATGCGTAGAAGTAGTAGTTATTAATAATAGAGGATGTGAGCATCACATGACAAAGAAACTGTGGTTTCAAACAGGAGTAGCCATACTACTGACGTTAGTTATTATTCGTATGTTCATCGAAGTCAAAGGCATTTTTTCACCACTTTTGATAATTGGACAAACGATATTTTTACCTTTACTTATAGGTGGTGTTCTTTTTTATTTATCACGTCCGCTTTTAAATTGGTTGGAATCTATTAAGTTTCCTAGATGGGCTAGTATGCTTTCAGTATTTTTTGTAATTGGTCTACTAGGTTGGTTGTTTTATGCATTAATTGGTCCTCCACTAACAAAACAGGTGAATACATTAATTGATAACACTCCAGGTATTGTTAAAGAGGTGGAACAATTTACGAAATATATGCTTTCTCAGAAGGATCTATTACCAGAAACACTGCAAGAAACGGTAAATGATGCAACAGGAAGGATTAATGATATAGCGGTTTCAGCAGGCTCATTTCTTATTCAATTTATTCAAAATGTATTCCAAGGAATTTTCTTGCTTGTACTAGTGCCATTTTTCCTTGTGTATATGTTAAAAGACCACGAAAAGTTTGCCCCCTTTGTCTCTAGCTTTTTTAAAGGCGAGAAAAAGACGTGGGTACGTAAAACATTAGTTGATATTGATGATACTTTACGTTCGTATATTCAAGGGCAATTATTTGTTAGTTTTTTAGTTGGTTTAATGCTATTGATTGGCTACTTTGCTATAGGTTTAGAATATGCTTTATTACTAGCAGTTTTCGGTATGATGATGAATGTAATACCATTTTTAGGACCGTATATTTCAGTTATTCCAGCAATAATCATTGCAGTAATCCAAGAGCCTAAGCTGGCAATTTATGTTGCAATTATCATGCTAGTTGCACAACAAATTGAAAGTAACTTTATCACGCCAAATGTGATGGGGAGATCATTGGATATTCATCCATTAACCGTTATTACTATTATTTTAGCGGCTGGAAATATCGCAGGCTTATGGGGAATTATCTTGGCTATTCCGACCTACGCGGTTATTAAAGTTATATTAAAAAATATTTATGCGCACAGAGAGGGCATTAAGGATGCTGCTACGAAGTCAGTATAGGAGGCAAAAATGATGGAGTTCCGTTCAAAAATTGATCGGACATTTATTATTATGATGTCGGTTGCAATAGTTATCATTGCGTTAGCGACTTTGTGGCCGGTAGCATATGAATTGTTTTATACAAATTCACCTGAATATTTGGCTATCTGGATTATGATTGCTTTGTTTTTAGTATGTACAGTTTTTCTCTTATGGGTTTCCTTAGATATTCATTACATTATTTTCGATGATTATTTGTATGTAAAAGGTGGTCCTTTCCGAAGTAAAATAAAATATAAGGATATGACTAGGGTAAATAAGTCATCCAATATATTAGTTGGCTATCGAATTCTTTCTTCCAAGGATGCACTAGAAATCTATTATAAACACTCATTAATGGGGAGTATAATAATTTCTCCAGACAATCAAGAGCAGTTTTTAGAATTATTATTACAAAAAGCACCACATATTGCTCAAGTAAGACTGTAATCATTCTCAAAGAAATGCATTCCAAGATGAAACCATTCATTCATGAAAGAGGTGCACTATGGATAACGATAACTTCAACAAGCCAAGTAATGATTTGATAGGAGATATTCTAAAAGAATATGCAAAGACTGGCGGCATGGATAATTTAAAGGGATCAGGGAAGCCAATATCAGAGGAGTACTTCTCTGGCGATATCTTTCAACACTTCCAAAAAATTGCGAAGGATGCGGGTTTTAAACCACACTGGTTAAAGCTTCAGCATGAGATAAAGGATGAACTGCATGACATTGCGCAAAAATATGCAGCTGATGAAAAAGAAGGCCTACAGTTTAGAGTGACAAAAGTGAATGAAAAAATAATGCAGTACAACAAAGCTTGTCCACCACCTATGCAAAAAGGAACGGTTAGATTAGAAACAATAGATAATGCTAGTAGTAGATGGTAATAATGTATCGCCACAAACATTGAGTTTGTGGCGATTTTTATTTTCCAGGAAATATTTCTTGAAAATATTTGTATTGACGAGTAATTCTTTTCTAACTAAAATATAAATGAGTTAACTTTAATTGTACATATGGTTAACTCATTTATAGAGGAGGAATACATATGAGAAATGACCGTTTAAAAATGATGATTGTAGCTGCATTGTTTGCAGCTATCATAGCAGTTGCAGCACAAATTATGATCAATGTTCCGCCAGTACCCTTTACATTGATGACGATTGCGGTAATGCTAACAGCAACTATTCTAGGGGCAAAGTATGGAACACTTGCCGTAACTGTATATGTATTGATGGGAATAATAGGAATTCCAGTTTTTGCTGGGATGAAAGGTGGATTCGGTATAATACTCGGTCCAACAGGTGGATACCTAGTTGCAATAATACCTGCTGCGCTATTTGTTGGATGGTATTTAGATAAATTTCAGTATTCAAAAATACAAGCAATTATTGCCAATATAATAGCTGTGTTTATAATATTAATCCTTGGTTCTATTTGGCTGAAAATTGCAGCTGAACTACCTTGGGATGCAGCGTTTAAAGGTGGAATGCTTCCATTTGTTCTTCCTGACCTAGCGAAAGCAGTGGTAGCCGCGCTAATAGGTATTATTATTCGAACAAGACTGGTAGCGGCTAAACTAATCTAAATGTAGAATACTATCGCATAAATAGAAATTTGCTCCTGCGCGAAGCTCGTCGCAGAAAAGGCTTGGCTCCTGCGCGAAGCTCGTCGAAGCACAAAAAAGCTTGCTCCAGTGTGGGATATCGGAGCAAGCGTTTTTTTATTTGGGGTATCGTTCTGAACTGAGTGAACGATTTTTTGTGTGGTTGTGGTCTTTTTCATCTAGAAATTCAATATTTATATCTTCGACAGGGAGGGCATCGACAGTTTGCATGTCCTCATGCATATCAAATAAGCTCTCTTTGGTAGTACGAACACCATCAGGATTGTCGAGTATCCTTCCAGTTGCATCCTTGCGAATATCAGCCATTTTTAACCATGTTTAAAAGCATATGACTAAGCGCTTGTTGCTGATCTTTGTCTCCGCTTATCCACAATTGTTGAAGGACATGCTCTTCGCGGTTACGTGGTTCTTCATGGTTAGCTAAATAGCCAGCCACTTTTTCAGTAGCTTTAGCTAAAGTTTCATCACTAAGTCCCATTTTTTCACCAGCTGCTACTTTTCCAGATAAATACGCTTTAAAGCTAGAAAAGTTTTTTAGGATTTCTTCTTTTTCTTCTTGGCCAATGCTATCAAGCTTTGCATCGATACGATTATCTATATTGCTTCCCAATCTTCCTCACTCCTTTTTATTTGAACTCTTCTTAGGTATGTCCAAAGAGTGAGCAATCATGCATACATTTTATAAATAAATTATTTTACTTGTGGGCAAAAACCACACTTTTGCAATCCGGGTACATCCTTTGAAAAGCAACAGGTTGTTCTCACTGTAGTATTTAAAAGATCTGCTGGATTTCGATCTTTTAAGTAAAAATGTAAATACTGTTTAGAAGCAAATACCTTCCAAATGGCCGGATCCTTTAATAGTTTCCAATCATTCCTCGCTTTGTCTTCTAACGCTGGATTTTCAAAAAACGTGTAGTAATGCCAAATTAAGTACCCAAAAACATTTTCCCAAAGTGTTAATGGAGAAATACTGCATTGGGAGCGGAGTTGATCAATAATTGGGGAACATTGTTGCTCCCAAATAAGCTGGACATCTACATCACGTTTTTTATTAACATCTCGAAAAAACTCCTGGGGAGCAAATGTACTTATTGTTTTGTTCCCATATTCGGTCGTACCAAAAAACTGAAGCGCTTCTATAGGGCCATCCCAGATTTCGTCATACATTGTCATCATGTAAAACTGCATAGAGATGAACATTCCAACTCTTCTCATAAAAAAAGAAGCAGCAATAGGATCGTTTGGTGCTGAAGAGATTAGTTTAATGATGGGTAGTGCATGAGCGACATTATTCCCTGTGAATAATATTGTTCCACTAGGCTGGGTAAAAACACTATAGTTATTTAATTGTTGGATTTGAGTATTCGATAAGTTTGTCATGTAAATAGTATACAATTTTTTGTACATTTAGTTGACTTTTTAATTGAAAATGATTATCATTACCGTAGAGAGTTCCTCTTAATGAAGAAGTTCTAACAGCGACTTTTCTCCAAATCGTAGCTGATATTAGGTGCACACCTTGACCCCCTCAAAGTTAAGATAGTGCATGAATATGTAGGTAGCCAATTAAATGGTTACCTATTTTTTTACGAGAATTTTTAATAAAAAACTCTATAATTTTTATTAAAATAAACTTTATTTTCCAATAAAATATAAACATAGGAAATTAATTGTGAACATATTCACTAAGTATTAACCGTTGACATGTAGTTTGGGAATAACTATAATTTTGAGAATATAAAGATTATTGGATAAAAATTCAATAGTCCTTATCAAAGGGGAAAATAAAAAAGGGATGGTGTGTGAAAATGGATTTGAAATCAAGAGCGTTACGATTGCATCGTGAAAGTAAGGGAAAGATAGAAGTTGTCTTTAAAGTTCCAATGGACAGCATGGAGGATTTAAGCTTAGCCTACTCACCAGGTGTTGCAGAGCCGTGTATTGAAATCCATAACAATCCATCCACTATTTATGAATATACCGCTAAAGGAAACTTAGTTGGTGTAGTAACAGATGGTACTGCCGTATTAGGCCTCGGTGATATAGGACCAGGAGCTGCTTTGCCCGTCATGGAAGGAAAGGCAATTTTACTAAAAAGATTTGCTGACGTTGATGCATTTCCGATATGTTTGGACACAAAGAACGTTGATGAAATCGTCCAAATTGTAAAAGCATTAAGTCCAACTTTCGGTGCTATAAACCTGGAGGATATTTCCGCACCACGTTGTTTTGAAATTGAAGATCGACTTCGCAGTGAACTGGATATTCCGGTATTTCATGATGATCAACACGGCACAGCAATTGTAGTTGGAGCAGGACTTCAAAATGCGATGAAACTTGTAAATAAAACAAAAAATAATGTAAAAGTTGTTATTAATGGAGCTGGAGCTGCTGGAATGGCTATCTTGAGAGTTCTTCTACAGTTAGGATACACTAATATTATTATGTGTGATTCAACAGGAATTATTTATGAAGGACGCGAACAGGGCATGAATCCTATTAAACAATCAATTGCAAATTTAACGAATCCACTTTGTTTAACTGGTTCATTAAAGGACGCAATGGAAGGTTCAGATATATTTATTGGGGTTTCAATAGCTAATTTACTCACAAAAGATTTAGTCCAATCAATGAATTCAGACTCTATTATTTTTGCACTTGCTAATCCTACTCCCGAAATTTCGTATGAACTTGCAAAAGAATTGGGCGTGAGAGTAGTAGCAACTGGTCGATCTGATTATCCAAACCAAGTAAATAATGTATTGGCATTTCCAGGTATTTTCAGAGGTGCTTTAGATGTAAGGGCAACAGATATTAACGAACAGATGAAGTTGGCTGCTGTTGAGGCGATTGCATCGTTGGTCAATGAAAGTGAGCTTAAAGATGACTATATCATTCCACGAGCATTAGATGAGAGAGTTGTTCAAGTAGTAGCTGCAGCAGTTAGTGAAGCAGCAATTTCTTCGGGAGTTTCCTTACTTTATCAGCCAGTATTAGAGAGTTAAAAACCAAAAAAGAGGATTGGTAGTGTTAGTAGCTGTCAATCTTTTTTGTTTACGTTTGGCACTGCACTGAAAATAAAGCTATATTATGGAATTAATTACCTATTCCAACTAGCGGAGTGATTATTCCAACTAAACTGCCCAATATTCCAACTAAGCTATTGATTTTTACAACTAAACCATTCAAAATTCCAACTAACTCAAATGGGGAGCCTGATTTCCACTTCTACTTAGTAAATCTACGCGATTTTTTACAGAAAAAGAGTATCGTGAGTTAAAATCACGATACTCTATATTATTGCTGCTCTATTTTTATTACAGCTTTTCTATTTAATATTTTCGTATAGTAACTATGTAAGAACATACCTAGAATAATGATACCAAGTCCTATAAGTGCAATCGGTGCTGGTAATGGCACGTGTAGCAAGAACATTTCCCCGATAATAACGAAAATGATTTCGGTAGATTGGGTTGCTTCTACAGCCGCCAATTTCCCCTGATGATTGCGAACTCTGTCAGTTGCCATGAAAAATAAAATAGTAGCAATTACTCCAGAGCTAACTGCAACGATAAAGGATTGAAATACTTGATCAGAAGATGGTAATCCAACAGTGAAAATTGCGTACATCCCCAATAAAATCCAAGCAGGCATGGAGGCAACAGTCATACCTAAAACACGTTGAAATGTATCCAAACGTCCATTTAAATGTCCCATCATTTTACGGTTACCTAGAGGATAGGCAAAGGCTGCTATCAGGACAGGTAATATCCCTAAAAAGATCATTCGAAAATTGACTGATTCCGTATTTGGAATTTGTATAAGGATGATTCCTATTAAAATCAGGAGTGAAATAAATAACGAAACAACTGGGATTTTTTGTTTTATGACTCTGTTTTCCACTTGCATCATAAATAATGGTGCAAGCAGAACTCCAGCGACAATCGTGAATTGCCACATTCCGGAAATTAGCCAACCAGGTCCATAAGCCGCGGCAAAAGTGAGTGGTGCATAAAATAATACAAAACCTACGAAGCTCCATAGTAACCAAGCTGCTGGTGCAGATTTTATTTCTTTAAAAGTAGCGGATAAACCTTTTCGATAATAAACAATGATGAACAAAAAAGGTAGCATGAAAAAATATCGAAGGGAGGAGCTCCAAATCCAGCTTCCTCCCGATATTTCCATAGAACGATTAAGTATAAAGGTAACAGCAAAAAACAAAGAGGCTAAAACACCTAATAATATTTCACGCATTTCTGCACCAACTTATGCTTGTTTTTCAAACGATTGAATGATCCCTTTTACAACTTCCGTTGATTTCTCCATTACATCTACAGAGATAAACTCATATTTTCCATGATAGTTTTCTCCACCAGTGAAGACGTTAGGTGTTGGCATTCCCATATAAGAAAGTTGAGAGCCATCTGTTCCTCCACGTACTGGAATAATAAGTGGTTCAATGTCTAATGCAATCATCACATCTTTTGCTGCATTTACAATTTCCATAACGGGAGAAATTTTTTCACCCATATTGTAGTATTGATCGTTTAACTCAACAGATATAGCATCTTCTCCGTACTCTGCTTTGATCTTCTGTGCAGTATCAAGGAATAGTTGTTTTTTAGCTTCGAATTTTTCACGATCATGGTCACGAATAATGTAGCTAAGTTCTGTTTTTTCTGTATCCCCATTAATATTCATCAAGTGAATAAAGCCTTCATAACCATCTGTTTTTTCAGGGACAGCGTCAGTTGGCATATGAGATTGGAATTTTGTAGCCATAGTAATGGAGTTCACCATTTTGTCTTTGGCAGAACCTGGGTGTACACTTTTTCCGTTCGTTACAACTTTGGCACCAGCTGCGTTAAAGCTTTCAAATTGTAACTCTCCTAATGGACCGCCATCCATTGTATAGGCAAATTTTGCGCCGAATTTCTCTACATCAAATTTATGTGGACCACGTCCGATTTCTTCATCTGGTGTGAAAGCAACTCGAATTTTCCCGTGCTTTACTTCTGGATGCTCGATAAAATATTCCATTGCTGTCATGATGATCGCAATTCCGGCCTTATCGTCGGCACCTAGAAGGGTAGTGCCATCTGTTGTTAATAATGTGTGACCAACATAATTTTTTAATTCTGGGAAATCTTGAACAGTCATGATTGTGTTTTCATTTAACGTAATATCTCGTCCGTCATAGCTCTCGATTCGCTGTGGGTTTACGTTTTTCCCTGTATAATCTGTAGCTGTGTCAACATGGGCTAAGAAGCCGATTGTTGGAATTTCTTTATCTGTGTTAGCAGGTAAAGTGGCGAAAAGGTATCCATTTTCATCTAATGTTATTTCCTCTAAACCAACTCTAGCTAATTCTTTTTGAAGCTCATGAAGCAAGTCCCATTGTCCTTCAGTAGATGGGCAAGTTGTGCTAGATGCGTCTGATTGTGTATCTATTTTTGCATAGCGAACTAAACGTTCGATTAATGTTTCTTTCATGAGATTAAATCTCCTTTCGATTTTGCAAAGCTATTTCCTATTTTATCAGATTCTTTCGACTTACGGAATATTGAATACTAATTGCGAACATAAATTGTGCCCCGTAATAGGAAATCATGATCAAGGCATCCGAGAAAAGAACCTCGACTATAAACTTATTAATAGCAAGTATGGAATCCGAGAAGATAAATAAAATAGCGCCAATGATAGCAAACTTGTTAGCTGTTTGAAAAGCACTCCAACCCATCGTCAAAATAACGCCAATATACAAAACAACAGCACAGGCTAACACTATATCTCCTTGAGACCAAAGAGTGCCTGCTAGCCATAAACCCATCGCTAGTCCATATGCTAATAACACTACGATTATCCACTTAGGAAGAGGGGTATGCTTGATTTGTTTAAACGCAAAAATATACCAAATATGACCGATTAAAAATGTAATGAGTCCAACAATAAACCAATAAATCAACCCGTCAGCGAGCATACAAACAGTGAGTCCGATTAAAATAAGTGTCTTGTACTTTTTTGACTCTCCGACAGGTCGTAGAAACGCAAATAATATAATAAGTAGCATCGGTATAAGTTTAAACACAATCTTTGTTGAAACAGGATCACTTGGAATAAAGAAAATATAAATAATGCCCATAACTGCGATTAAAACCCCAATAATTTTGCTCCACATAAAGACAAACACTCCCCTTTCTTTTAAATTCTTTACAAGAGGCAAAACTTCCTTCACATTCTATGCAAATAGAAATGAAAAAAAGAACAAAATAACCAGTTGCCGTTAGATAGAGGTAACAGATTAGTTTGTTCTTGAGAAATGATTTTTTATAACCGATTTCTTCAGGCTGACTAACTATTGCAATTGTTGGTTTGATAAATGAATGGAATCGAAATAGCTTTGAAGAATCTGTTGATGCCATGAATATCCATTTAGTCGAAACGTTTATAAAGAGAAGTTAAATGATATCTTTTATAAAAAAACATTATGTTAAAGTTTGGTTGGACAAAGAAAAGAGCGTTATCTTCTAGCTATCATCTCAATTTCTACCTGTGCACCAAGAGGTAAGGAAGAGACACCTATAGTTGTACGAGCAGGGTATGGCTCAGAAAATTGTGCAGAATAAACTTCATTCATTGCGTTGAAATTATTCATATCAGTTAAGAATACATTCACTTTTTCAACATTATCAGGAGTTAAGCCAGCTGCTTCTAATACATTGAAAAGATTCTTGAAACATTGATTTGTCTGTTCAACAATGTCTCCTTCTACAAGCTTTCCAGTCTGGGAGTCAACTGGGGTTTGTCCAGATAAAAATACTAAATCTCCTGATTCGATTGCATGGGAGTAGGGACCGACAGCAACCGCTCCAACTGCACTAAATGCCTTTCTTGACATATAAAACTCCTCCTTTGGGTATAAAGTAAATAGACATATTAACGTATATGGAATAAATAAGTAATAATAATAAGTAATACATCCGTGCTACCAATCAATGACTGCTTTCCCCATTTGGGATTACAAAAAAGAAATAGAATGTTTTATTAACAATTTTAACATTTCTAGTTCAACTAATGGGTTAGTTGAACCCAAAAAAAATTGTATTATCCAACTCTATATGTCACTAAAGCAACTTCCTTGCAACAAGACTTTTAGATAATTTAATTGACCACTCACCTCAAGATATTCTTCATTATAAGCTATATAAAGATTGAACCTATATTTTAACTGTCTAAATATAGGTATGTTAAAAGTGTACAAAAAAACTCACCCCTTAGGATGAGTTTTTCTATAATTTGTTACCGTATATAATTACTTGCGTACAGTTTTTAAAGCAGTTGTCCAAGGAATAACTTGGTCTAGCATTTGGTTCACTGAATCTGCTTGAACTGCAGCTGGTTTGAAGTCTGTACCGTTTTCGAAGTCTGTGAAT
>NZ_FNHY01000001.1 GCF_900103605.1 Psychrobacillus sp. OK028
CTTATCAAGATTATCCTATCACGCCCACCTCTCCATATAAAGTGGACAGAGAACAAGTTCTCTTTAGTTCGCAGTAATTAAATTCCACTCAATAATTCTAGGTACTTTGTTTACACATAATTCTTGACACTACCCTATAGACCGAGAGTATCCAATCCGACTCCGCGAGTAAATCCACCTCGACCGAGAGTAATCCCAATCCCTCCGAGAGTAAAATCCAAAAACGAAGCTTTTCGCCTGAGCAAAAAGCCATCCAACAAAAAGAGGGTCGTGACCACGGTCACGCCCTCTAAACAGTACTACCTCTTCACCATTTGTAGCAATCTCGTAAACCCACTGCGATATATCACTCGCAACAAAACCGCATAAGCGACAATCCCAACAGGAACCAAAATAGCTAACTGAATAAGCGAATACCAATCCTCCATAGGGATCAACATCTTGACTCCCCACACGATAACCCCCATCAAAACAGAAGGAACCACAACTCGAACGGACATACGCACAAAACGTTTAAACTCATCCATCCCTAAATCACGATAGACAACAATCATCGAAACTACAAAGTAATAAATACTCACAACGGAAGCAGCAATTGCAAGCGCTGGATAACCATACTTATCAACTAGTAACCAGTTCAGCAAAAAGTTAATAGCTATAGTCGTCACACTTATTCTGAACACGACCGCAGTTTTACCTCGCGCATACATCGATTTACTCAAAATCAGCTGCATTCCTTGGAATACAATAATAGGTAAATAATACAATAATGCTAAATACGTATTATGTGTATCCACAGAAGTGAACTTTCCGCGCTCATATATAAACGACAGAGCTGCTTCCCCGACGACCAATAATCCGATAGAAATTGGTAACAAGGTGATCAACGAAATCTCCATTCCCTTGAAAAAGGTTTGCTTAAATTTCGCTACATCATCAATTTGCTCACTCATTAACGTGAAAATAATTGCAGCAAGTGTCGTAGCATAAATGGCATTCGGAATACTTACTAATAATGATGCGTTATTCAAATAGGTAACAGCACCCGTTGCTAATCCTTCCCCAGATGCAAATGCCTTATTGACGAATAAATTCACTTGACCGACAACCGAGTTCAATAGCGATGGGACGATTAGAATAGCAAAAGCCTTCTTAAAATCCTTTTCCATCGAAAAGTTAGGACGCCATTTATAATCAGATCTACCTAAATAATAGATTTGTATAACAACACCAAGTCCTGTACCAGCTATAAATCCATATACTAATGAGTAAATGCCCATACTAGAGCTAAATAAAATCGCAAATATCGCAGCCATCAACGTACCCAATAGCTTCGCAAGCTGAGAAGGCACGAAAATACGACGAGATTGTAAATAAGAATCCAATAATCCGCTTAAAGCAATAATCGTCATAAATGCAAAGAATATTTGAGTCATCTCAACAGCAAATGGCTCAATTTCTGGCTTCATATTAAAATAAATAAACGGCACAAACTTAGGAGAGAAAAACCATCCTAAAATACTGACAATACCAAACCCAACCATTGTCCAGTTCAGCAATGCATTTGCATTACCATCAGAGGTATCCGTCCCAGCTTTTTTCCGTTTTATATACATCGGCAAAAATACATTATTAAATCCAGTGGATATCATTGCAACCACAAGCGTAATGAAACTAAACGCTAAAAAGTAACCATCTGTTTCATTTGATACACCAAATTCCTTCGCAACAATCGCTTCTCTTATAAAACCCGAAACCTTCACAAGCAATGCGATTGCGGTTGTCCAAATCGCTGCCTTTTTTAAACTGCTCATACCTTTATCTCCTATATCTAGAAAAGCTCCTTACATAGACTGCAAGGAGCTCTTACATTATTTATTTAACGCTTTTTTATAAACAGCCTCATATTTTTCAGCAGCTGCATAGTGTGAGTACTCAGCAATAATTTTAGCGCGAGCAGCATCTGCAAGCTTTTGACCTATCTCTTTATTTTCAAGTAAATAAATCATTGCATCCGATAGCTCTTCCACATTACGTTCAGCAACTAATAAGCCATCCTTTTCATGGTCAACAATTTCCTTCAAGCCGCCGACTGCACATGCAATCAGTGGAACTCCAGAACCCATCGCCTCTAACGCAGAAATAGAAGTTGCTTCCTCCACACCAGCACTATAAATAGAAGGGACTAGAACAACGTCACTTAATGCATAATACTCAATCATCTCTTTATGGTCAATAGCACCTAGCATGGTGATATTATTTTCAACGCCTAATTCTTTTGCTTTCGATTTGATTTCCTCAAACATCTCTCCAGTACCTGCAAATACAATACGTGCATTAGGGAACTTCTCTAATACTGGTGGGAAAGATAGAACAGGGTAAATCACGCCATTTTTTTTCGTTAACCGTCTTGGAACGAAGAATAATAGCTCGTCCTGGCTTAAATTATGCTTTGTACGGAACTCAGCACGACGCTCTACCTCAGGCTTGAAGGATTCCACGTCGATGAAGTTTTTAATCATAGTACCTTCCACGCCAGTTTCCTTTTTCACATAATCCTTAATACGAGTATCTACCGTAATAATAGCACGAGTTGCTTTATACATTTCACGTTCAGCCGTCATTAATGCTTCTGCTTGAGTGGAATCCTTATCGACAGAACCCTTCGAAATACTTTCAAATGTTAAATAACCGTGAACAGTACTAACTGTAGGAATATTTGATGTTAAAGCTGCTTCAGTCGCAAACACATCCTGCGCATTAATGATATCGTAATTTTTTGAAATACGTTCTTTCACAAGCTGTTCCAAAAAATCTTTTCTGCGTTTTAATGTCCATACGTATCCAGAACCTTTTTTCACTTTATTTAACAAAAAGGAAGGACCACGAGCGATGAAATCACGCTTCCATTTAGGAGTATCACTAAACGATATGATATCTACTGTGTGACCACGCTCCTCCAAACCCTTTTGAAGAGTAGCCATATGTGTAGAAAGTCCACCTAAATGAGGGTAGTCATAGGATGTAGCTAGTAGTATTTTCATTATTTAAGTCCTCCAAATTTCTCTTTTAATAAATAAACGTTTCGCTTTGCTTCTTGACGAAGTGCCTCTACATTAGGTTCCATCATTTGCTTCACTTCAACAGAATTATCTAATGAATAAAGAGCTGACTCAAGTAACTCTTCTCTATTAAACTCTTCCAAAGTGAATGAATGCTTCCACATCCCCGAACGTTTTAAGAAGCTTTCCACCTTGCGATCATAGCTAAGTCCAATATGCGGTACATTGCTTAGTGCGGAGAAAATTAGTGCATGCAAACGAAGTGCGATTGTTACATCTGCTTTACCGATAAATTGATAGAATTGGTTAGGAGTAAAATGATCACCTAGTAATTTAGTTTTGTCCCCATGCTCCATCTTTTCTATTATGCGTTTAGATACTTTTGTATCATACGGAGGCTCCATTGGTACGAACACTGGAGTAACACTACGCTGTTCGATTAATCGATCAAGTGTCCATGCTAGTTTTTCTATATATTCTTCTTCCTGCTCAAACCATGGTCTAGGTGCAACAGCAACGATTCTCTCAGAACCATCTAAGCCTAGTGAATCATAAGCAGAAGTATCCTCTGTTCCTTGGAACGCAAAAACAATATCAGCAGTAACAACAGTTTCAGGTCTCTTAACGCCTAATGAATGAAGATAGTCCTTAGAATACTGATCGCGAACTGTTACGAAATTCGCCATATTAGCAAAAACCTTCATAAGAATTTTACCCCAAGTAGAAGTAACGGGACCGATACCTTGTGAGAAGAACATAACCTTCGCCCCACATAGCTTAGCTAAAAATACAATTAACAAATAATAAGGGAGCGGCCCGAACAAGAACTTAGTAGGATACGTATCCTGTAGTAAGCCGCCTCCACCAGAGATAAGTAAATCTGCTTCACGAAGAGCTTTCACTTTTTGTTTGTTTTCATGTCTCCATCCACGATACACCGATTTAACCTTATGTTCTTGAGATGTTTTTTCGGGTGATAGGGAGAAAACCGTTATATCAGGGTTATCTAATTCACTCCGTAAGTTATCAACGATTGCTTTTAAAATGGCTTCATCGCCAGTATTTCCTAATCCATAAAAGCCGGAAAGTACAATTTTCAAAATAATTAATCCTCCTCATAACAAAAGCTTTCACGAGGCTGTGAAAGCATGATATGACCAAATTCTATCACTTGTGATGGAAGTTATGCAACTATACAAAGAATCTGCTATAATTATTAAGTTCAAAGTGAAAAAGAATTGAGGACTTACACATGAAAGAAACCTACTTAGGAGTAGATGTATCTCTACTTACATATGAAGGAATCATAAGTGATTTAGAAAATAGAATACAAAGGGAAGAACAGTCGACAATCATCGCTGTAAACCCAGAAAAAATTATTACAGCACAAAAGGACTCCGCGGTTAAAAAACTTATAAATAACGCAACCTATCAAATAGCAGATGGTGTTGGCGTTCTTTTGGCATCTAAACTTAAAGGCGGAAACCTAAAAAGTCGTGTCACAGGAGTAGACATGATGGCAACGTTGTTAGCCTTTGCTGCAAACAAACAGCATCCCGTGTACTTTTATGGTGCGAAAGAAGAAACGGTAAAGCTAGCAATTGAAAATATTCAAAAAGAGCACCCATCTATACCAGTAGCTGGGTATACAAATGGGTACGATAAAGATGAAGCGGCACTTGTAGAAAGAATTCAAGCAAGTGGAGCTAAAATTCTATTTGTTGCATTAGGAAGTCCGAAGCAGGAATTGTGGATTGAACGAAACATGGACAAACTTTCAAACGTCAAAGTATTTCAAGGAGTAGGTGGAAGCTTCGATGTATTCTCTGGAACAGTTAAGAGAGCACCGGCTATATTCCGCAAACTTGGACTGGAATGGCTGTACCGTTTAATATCAAGTCCATCAAGATTAAAAAGGCAGCTAAACTTGCCGATTTTTTTATTTAGAGTATTAAAGGAAAAGAACAACAAATAACTAGTATTTAAATAGAAGGAGAATGAATAAACGATGAAAAAAACAATTTGTGTAGTTGGATTAGGATATATTGGTTTACCGACGGCAGTCATGTTTTCAAATCATGGGCATATAGTACATGGTGTCGACGTGAATGCTAAAGCTGTAGAAAAATTACAAAACAAGCAATTACATATAGAAGAGGAAGGATTACAAGAACGTTTAAACAAAGCGATTGACTCCGGCAATCTTACTGTATCTACAACGGCTCAAAAAGCAGATGTGTTCATCATAGCTGTACCATCTCCGATTAAACCGGACAAAACAGCAGATCTTGAATACGTTCGTACGGCAACAGCATCGATTGTTCCATTTGTGGAAGCTGGCAACCTAGTAATTTTAGAATCTACAGTACCACCAAAAACAGTTGAACATGTAATGCTTCCTGAATTAGTAAAATCGGGACTAGCAATCGGGGATGAGCTATTTGTATCTCACTCTCCAGAACGAGTAATACCTGGTCGTGTTTTTGAAGAACTAGTTTCAAACGACCGTATTATCGGAGGGATCAACCCAAAATCGGCAACAATGACGACTGAACTATATAGCTCTTTTGTAAAAGGGAAGATGCATGAAACCGATGCAACAACTGCAGAGCTAGTAAAAGTAATGGAAAACACATACCGTGACGTTAATATCGCCTTTGCAAACGAGCTAGCAAAAATTGCTGGAAATATCGGTGTGAATATTTGGGAGGCCATCAAACTGGCGAACTACCACCCACGTGTGAATATTCATACACCAGGACCAGGTGTTGGTGGACACTGTATAGCAGTAGATCCATGGTTCCTAGTAGAGCTTGACCAACAAAATGCTCAAATTATTCACTTAGCTAGAAGCACAAATGATGGCATGCCAGCATATACTGCTCAGTTGGCCAAAGATGTATTGAAAGCAAAAGGAATCGAACAACCAAAAATTGCAGTGCTAGGTCTTGCCTTTAAAGGAAATATCGACGACATGCGTGAAAGTCCTTCAATGGAAGTAATTGAGCAATTGCATGAAAGAAATATCGATTATATTGCATTTGACCCACATATTAAAGAAAACAATTTAGAAAAACAAACGCAACAGCTTGAAGTTGCACTAGATAAGGCAGATGCGATATTAATCTTAACGGATCACCAAGTATTTAAAGACTTAGATCCAACTGTTTTAAAGGACCAAATGAACCATTCCATCATTATAGACACTAAAAACTGTATTAATAGAAGAACATGGGAAAAAGCTGGATATGAAGTTTTTGTTTTAGGAGATTCAAAGAATTAAAAAAAATTTCCACTAATTTTCAGGATGTAGTTGAAATTTAGGATACTTTTGGTAAAATAGGTAAAGAGTTTATATATATATATTGGTTAAACCCAAATTTCGCTAAAATAAACTATGAAATTAGTAACATTTAATTAAATTTCATAAATTTAGTAGCGCAACTAAGTTTTAACTGATATAATTTAAACTGTATCTATGAAATATCTCATAGAGTTATAAAATGATTGACAAATCAAGGAGGAATTCTACACATGGCTTACCAACCAAAGTCGTACAAAAAATTCGTTGCTACTGCAGCAACAGCTACTTTAGTAGCAACTGCAATTGCACCAACAGCACTAGCAGCATCTTTCACAGATGTAAGTTCTACTTACAAAACAGCAGTTGACTACTTAATTGCTAACGATATCGCAAAAGGTAAAACAGAAACTACTTTCGGAACAACTGCTACAATCACTCGTGGTGATGCAGCTGTAATGATCGCAAACGCGTTAAAACTTGACACTACTAAAGCTCCAGACGCTGGTTTCAAAGATGTTAATGCGCGTGTTGCTGGTGCAGTTAATGCATTAGTTGCAGCTAAAATTGTTTCTGGTAAAACAGCAACAACTTTCGCTCCAGATGCTAACATCACTCGTCAAGAAATGGCTAAAATCATTGCTAATGCATACGAATTAGAAGCTGGTACTACAAAGAACTCATTTGTAGACGTAAACAGTAACTGGGATGCATTCGTTGACGCTTTAGTTGCTAACAACATCACTTTAGGTAAAACAGCAACTACTTTTGCTTCAACAGCTGCTGTAACTCGTGGAGAATTCGCTCTATTTGTTTACCGTTCAGAAACACTTGTACCTGCAACTCCTGAAGTTGTATCAGTAAGTGCGAATACTGCTAAAAGCTTAAAAGTAGAGTTCAAAGGTGCTGTTGATACTACTAAAGCACAGTTTGCAGTTAAAAAAGGTAGTATTACAGCAAATGTAGCTAAAGTAACTTTTGCGGATGATAAAAAATCAGCTACTCTTGAACTTTCTAGTAAACTAACTGCTGGTGACTACACAGTAACAGTAACTGGTTTAACTGAACAAGCATTAGTTAAAACTGCTAAAGTTGAAAACGAAAAAGTTGCTAAGTTAGATGTTTTATCTGAAAATGCAGTTATTTCTGCTACGGATCCTAAAATTGTAACTACTACTTATAAAGTATTAAACCAATATGGTGAAGATATCACTAAAACTGCTACAAACTTAACAGTTACTTCTAATGTAACTGGAACTACAGTAGCAACTCCTGCAAATGGTCTAGTTACAATTACAACAACTGGTGCTGATTTTAAAACTGGAGATAAAATTTCATTAAGTATTCTTGATTCTGCAACATCTACTTTTACTTCTAAAGTTTTAACTGTTTCAAATAAAGCTACAGTTTCAGATGTTACTATTTCTGGACTTTATAATGCTGATGCAACTGCTGCACTTACAACAGACGCAACTGCAACTGATTTCCACCTTCTTGTTAATGCTAATGATCAATATGGAAATAAAATTCCATTTGGTAGCATTGCAGGAGATGTAATTGTTACGACTTCTGATGCTTCAGTAATTGATGTTAAAGGTGGAGTTGCTACTCCAACTTTTGAATCAGTAACTATTGATGGGAAAACACAAACAGTTCTTGAACTTAAAGCACCAGCTGGTGGTTTAAAAGCTGGTAAAGCTACAGTTTCAATTATCTCTAAAACAACTGGTAAAGTAGCTCAGTATGTAGTAGATGTAAAAGAGGGCGTAAAAGCTGATGCAGTTTCTTTATCTGCTCCTGAATTAGCAGTTGCTTTAGAAGATACTGTCATTCCATTCTCAGTATTTGGTGTAGACGGTGCAGCAATCACTAAAACCTCGGTATTGAATGGTCCTAAAGGAGTTACGGTTTCTGATAACGATGCAAATGCTACAGTAGCATTTGTTAATGACACACAAACTGGTAACGCTAAATTAGTATTAACTGATACAGGTGGTACAGCTCGTAAAGTAATCGTTACTGCAACATCATCAAATGGTAAAGTAGCAACTCTTGTAGTTGATGTAAAAGCAGCTGCTGACGCAAAAGTAGTTACAGCTACAAAAGATATCGTTACTGATTTAGCTGTTGGTGGTACTTTTGCATTAACTGCAGATAGTTTAGTAGTAAAAGACCAATATGGTCGTGACTTTGATTTGGCTAGTAATCTTTCAGCTACAGCAGCTGGTGTTGCTAATGCAGGAAAATACTTAGTGAAAGTTGCAAAAACTGATGTCGCTGACGATAAAATCACAGTAACTGGTTCTGTTATTGCTTCTGATGCTGCTACTTCAACTATTACTGGGGCTAAAAAAGGTTCAGAAAGTATTGTTGTAACACTTCAAAAAGTTAATGCAGCAGGAACTGCAGTTGACGTAGATTCAAGTGAACTTGAAGTTAATGTTAAAGTTGTAGCTAAATCTGATATCGTTTCTTACGAAGTTAAAGATGTTGCTCCAATTTATGACGAAGCAGGTGCTGGAGCTGAAGGTTATACACGTGACCTAGTGGTATATGGTGTGTTGGCTGACGGTAAAAAAGTTGTTGTACCAGCATCTTATTATACTGTACAAACTTCAACTGGATTAACTTATAGTGCTGGAAAACTAGACGTTTTACGTGCTGATGATGTTGTTCAAGGTACTAATAATACAGAAGCAAGCTTAAATGTAAAAGTAATTGTTGATGCAACCAATGGTCCAGTAATATTGGATAAAGCAGTAAAAGTTACTAAAGCGGCTCCTGTAGCTGAAACAATTGATTTGAAAACTGCTGCAGGTATTACTGTTGACGGTAATGTATTAACTGGCGCTATTGCAGATGTTACAGCATCTGCTGATTTAAAAGCTGTATTAGAAATAACTGACCAATACGGACAAGATATTTCTGCTACATCTACAATTCTACTAACAGCTACAAACTTTGTTAATGCAGATAATGATGCTACTGTTCCTACAGTTTCTTCTGGTAATGGTACTGCTACATTAACATTTGGTGGAGTTGAAGCTGGGGATAGCTTTAATCTAACTTATGTAGTAGATGGAAAAGTGAAAACTGTAAAGGTTATTGCTGAATAATTATTAATTGATAGATTAATATTATTTTGAAGCCCTCAATCGATAAATATCGATTGAGGGTTTTTTAAAATATTGTCTTTGTCTTTCTAATACAACTGAGGGAATAAATAATACACGATATAAAATGTTCTAAAACATTTCTGACAATTCTATTCTTCTGAATTGAATAATTGAATGAGAGAGAGCCTTGTAGAGAGAAATCTCTGCCGGGGTTTTCTTTTTAGTAGATACCGAATCAAATAGGAAAATAAACTTATATTATTAATTTGAATAAGCTTAATAAATGCCCTAATTCCTTCCGAGGAATTAGGGCTATTTCTATTGAAGGAGGAAAGTCTGTGTATAAGTATGAAGGACAAAGAGTAGGGCGGGTTGAACTATTAAGAGTGAAAGAAGGTGCATTAGAGAGATTACCAGCGAAGCGTGTGAATATCGTTTCATTAAAAGTCGTCAAAGAAACAAGTTTTTTGTACAAGGATCGTCATGTCCGTTCTCCAAGAGATAGCTACGAGATCATTCGCACCTTCCTAGAAGATGCTGATAGAGAAATGTTTGTCGCAATGGCTTGGTTTCTACACAAAGTGACCTGCTAAACGGGTGGATATCGTGTCACTTAGATTGGTGAAGGAAACGAGTTTGTTGTACACGGAGCGTTCTGTGCGAAGTCCAGGAGATGGCTACAAGTTGTTCAAACAATTTCTAGGTGGATTAAATAGAGAGTAATTTGTCGTAATGTGTTTGTATGTGAAAAATCAACCAACGGCTATTAATGTCTGTCACATTGGTAGTTTGGATGCGAGTATTTTACATCCAAGAGAAGTAATGAAAACGGCAATTATGTCTAACTCAGCTTCAATAATAGTGGCTCACAATCAACCTATTGGCAGAACGGAACCAAGCCAAGAAGATATTGAAGTAACAAAACGATTGGTAGAGGCAGGCAAAATTATAGGAATTGAGTTGATTGAACATTTATTAATTGGAGATGATAATCACCAATATATTTCACTTTTTTTGGCACACGTTCTGCACTCGTCTGGTGAAAAAATCTCTGCGAGTCTTTCCTTTTTAGTAGTTAACTGAATCAAATAGAGGTTCAAGCATATATAATTATCTTGAATACAAAAATTAAGCCCTAATTCCTTCCGAGGAGTTAGGGCTATTTCTATTTGAAGAGGGATCATTGTGAACCATTTTAAATTACTGTGACTGTGATTCATTAGCAATATCACTTAATTCATAAGTCATTAAATAAACACCATTAAGTATTTTTTCAATTTGCTTCAAGTTTTTTTCTACTTCATCATAATTATTTTCTTCTATATTCTTGTAGAACAAAAGGCTCTCACGGCATATACGCTCTGTTTCAGAATAGATACTTCTATATTTTTCATGAAGCTCTTTATATTTTTCGGGAACATCATTAGTATCATAATCTCTAAATTCATCAACACGTCTTTGAATATCTATAACAATTATACGCCCCTGTCTAATCCAATCCTCCGAACCCTCTGTTTCTGGTAATCTTGACATATGCTCTGAATATTTAGAAAAAAGGTTCCCTATTAATTCCTCTTGGCGAAGAGTATATTCCTCATATTCTTCTATTGATTCTTGATTGAATACAAAACTGCTGCAACCAGTGCCTATAAGTATCGATAATAATACCAAACACATTAATCGTTTCATCTCTTCTCCTCATTTCCTTTTACTGATTATTAAAAATCGATATGTTTGGATAGATTTTGATTAGAATACTCCAAAATAATTACTTAAACTTGGTTGTCTCCTTCAAAAAGTAAATTCTCGAAAAATTACGATTAAATCAACCAAATTTGTAGTGTAATTTCTCTATTGATTGTGAACGGTATGTTTATTCTAGACAGGATCAAGTGGATACATGCGGTGGAATGAAAAAAATGGAAAAAGAAAGGCATGACAAAAAACTTTTTTCTGAAGGCTTTTAAAAATTTATTATGATGTTAAGCTACTTTTTTTGTAGTTATGATAAAGACTGTTTAACACAGGTGTTGCTTCTAGTTTTGTATCGCAGCTTTTGTTAGAAGATACACAGGTGAAGAAAATGGTATCATACCTTCGATACCTTGATTTGATCGGTTCGTGTTGTAATAGTCTTTTATAGATTCATTAAGTATTTTATGTAAGTGCAATTGGTTTAGTGGTAAGATTTGATCTAATAATTCAATAATTCGCGTCTAATCGTACCAATTACTCATACTACATACGAATTTGCGGCTGGTCCACTTCTACCATAACCACAGCCCCCATAAAAATAAGTTAATATGTAAGGTTATGCACGTTGTATTGGAAATAGTACATTCCGTCTCAAAGAAATGAACTATCGAGTGATATATACAATTAAAGATATTAGTCATCGAAAGATATAATAGTAAAGTTTAAAACTATGTTCCAATGGTAGAACCACTGAAAGTCAGAGGTATTTTAATTTCCAAAGCGAATAGGAAACTAGTACCTATTGGATCTAACCATTTGACATAAGTAACTTATAATTCAAGAAACTTTCATACTCGTAGTATTAATAGTGACATATTTAATTTATTGTACAAAAGAATGGAAGAGTATAAACAGGGAAATTGATAATCGGCAAGATATTGCTGTATTTGATAAATTCTTAGCGATACTGAGAAAAAATTGAATAACCATATAAAAAGATTCGAAGATGCTAAAGAACAATATGGTTTACTATCAGATGAAATGTTGCGCAGCATAAGCTAGCGTTATTTTTTATGTCAAAAAACCTAACCCAATGACAAACTAATCTGATAGTATTGTACTTGTATATATTTTAGGAGGTATAATTAATTGGATAAAAATAGGTTGAAAATAGTTATTACGTTTTTTTTAATTTTTTCTTTGTTAAATATCTTTAAAGATAATTCTACAGAAGCAGCAACTAAATCCTTTACAGATGTACCAACAAGTCATGTAAACTATAAAGCTATTACAAACTTAGTAGAACGTGGTGTAATTAATGGTTTCTCTGATGGTACATTTAAACCAACAAAACAAGTAACAAGAGCAGAATTTGCGGCATTTGTCGCAAGAGCTTTAAATCTTCCAACCGCAACAAGCAAATTTAAAGATGTACCCAAATCAGCAGAACTATATGACGGAGTAAGCAAAGCCTACAAAGCAGGAACTATCAAAGGTTTCTCTGATGGGACATTCAAACCGAATGTTGCAGTTAATCGTCAAGAAATGGCAGTTATGATAGACAGAGCAATGCAATTAAAAGGTTCTTATACAAAAACGAAAACTCTTGATTTTAGCGATACATCGAAAGTGGGAGCATATGCAAAAACATCAGTTCAACGCATGTATTACTACAACGTTATGACGGCGTATAGTGGCAAGAACTTTGCTGGTACAAATATCGGTACAAGAGCAGAAACAGCTAAGGTTATCTACAATATGTTGACGGTTATTGAGGGGGGAACTGTAACTGCTCCTAAACCACCTGTTACGAATAAATCTTATAAAGATATGACGTTAGCGGAGTTGAAACAAGCTTATCCTCAACACAATCATGTGATTGTACAACGTGAGTGGAAGACCGAAGCGAAGATTGTTGTAGAAGATATGATGGAAGAATATTATTTAGATTTACGTAAACGCTTTGCTGAAGATGGAAAAGATGCTTTTCACCGCACACCAGATGAATGGTTTGCACTAAAATTACCTGGTTATATTAAAAGTTATGCAGGTAATTATATTGATTATCCAATGCGTGAAGTTATTGCGTATAACGGGAAATCATATAAGGATTCTACTTTTATGGATTCAGACTTTGCCTATTTAAACTCTTCTATTTATAACCAAATGCCTTCTCAGCCAACACAAACAGGTAAATTTTTAATTGATATTCACCGATATGACAATGATTTTGTAGCTTACCGAAATACGGATGTGAAATGGGATACACTAGCTCAAAACCCTGTAGTAGTGGGAGATGATTACTTTGTAGACCTATATGGTGCATTACAATACGGAACAGGTATAACAATGGCAAAAGGTGGTTTAGAAATTGCTTATGACGGTCAGAAAATTATCTTAACAAATGGAAGTAAATCAGCAATTGTAAATGGCAAAACAGTAACGTTAAGTAAAGCAATCGAAGTGAAAAACGGTCGTGCGTATGGTTTAGTTAGTGAAATCGTAGAAAAAATTGGATTGTACACAAAAGCAATTCCTAAATTTAAACGAATTGAGATTACTAACTTTCTACGATGATTTTAAAAAGAAATTTAAATCTGACATAGAAAACGATTTTATTGCTTATTGTTATTTGTTAGTACGAACTCAACTGTTTATGTAGACGGTGGAGTTGACAATACTGGAAATACACAATCATTATTCATTGGTATAGTATATATTCCAGCAGCAAGCACTGAAGCACTGACAGTTACTTCTTTATTTAGAACAGTATATTTATGAAGGGGAATATAAAATGCGAAAAGCCTATCTAATTAATACGAATCGAACGAATCGCCCAGAGGGAGAAGACGAACAAGATATGTTACTTAATGCGAAGTTCGCTGCCTATTTTTCTCCATGGAAAGAGAAAATTGATCATGTTCAACCTAATGATCTTGTTTTTCTTTATAGCAATGGTAAAGGAATAATTGCTAGAGGAATAGCAACAGGAGTAGTTGAGATTAGCGACTATTGTAATGATGAAGGATTGCATGAAGATGAGCAGCATTATATGCATTTAATTCATTTCGAAAGAATGAAAGAGCCGATGCAAGCTTCCTTAATCAATAAAGTTGTAGGGTACAGCGTAGTATATGGACAAACTATGGTTTCAATGGAGTATGTACATGGGCTTTCAGTTTGGCAATCAATTACAAAAAATCATCTTTAAATAGTTGAAAAATTTTCTAATGTTGATTGTAAGTGTGATCGTTGCAACGCACATTTAATTGATCAATTAGGATTTGATGATCATTAGAGTGAATTTGAATTAGGCAAAGATATCGATAAAATGATGGAATCTTTTGTTCCAGTAAAGATTCAGATACTACCATTTCTAAAGGAGCATAAACCGATGAAAAAACTGAGTACCAGTTTGATGACTCTGGTGCTGGTAATGTCACTGGCAGCCTGTGAGTCAGGTGATAACAAGGAGAATAAAATAAATTGTCCCTGATTCTTCGTCTGACCTTAAAAGCGAGGACTATAAGGACGTAATGACCGAGACATTGCCGAAAACAACGAGGACTCCTGAAGTCACGGAAACAGGCGAAGTCTCTTTTGATAGAACTGTAAGCGGATTCGACACAAAAACGAACAAAACGATACTTGGAGTGGAATTGGTTTTTCATTTCCTTCTTATTTCGATGTGTTAGACAAAGATTCTACGGAAACTTGGATGCACTATTACCCTGAAGAAGAAGATTATTATGCGTATATAGAGTTTCAAAGCGTAGAATATTTAGGGACAGAAGAAGATTTTTATAACCAAATATCTTCTAATCTTAAGAGTATCCTCGATAGTAAAGATTTTGCTAACAAAGAACTACAAAAATCAGAGAAAACCTCAATTGCGGGGTTGCCTGGTTGGACAATTACATACTTCGAATCTCATACAAAAGGAGATGAAGTAGTTTCTACTGGAATTGATTCATTTGTCTATAACATAAATACTGGGAAAATAATCTCAATTTCCCTTAGTTACGACAGCAATGACAAGTCACAATATGATTATTTAGGCGATTACAAGAAAGTATTGAAAACGGCAAAGTTGTTAACCGAACCTCTTAATAAAGAACTGTTCGCAGGATTCAAACTTATTGAAATTGATGGTGTCGATTTGTCTGGTTATCGTGAACCTAACGTCGTCGTTGACATTGGTTATGGGGATCGTGAATATTGGGCGTTTACAAATGAACACGGGCAACTAGTACGTGTCATTGCTGACGAAATCATCCTACAAGATGACAATAACGAAGCTGTAACATCGTCTGGCAGATACTATTCTGATGAGGCGAAAGTTCCTGGCGTCGAAAGAGACGATTTAGATGAAGGACATATCATTGCTGATTCTCTCGGAGGGGTATCGAATGCTTATAATATTACCCCACAAGAAAGTACGCTCAACCGACATGGTGATCAGGCTTATTTGGAAGACGCGATCCGTAAGGCAGGCGGAGCAAAGAAATTCGAAGCGATTATCACATATCAAAATACGAAAACGCAGATTCCTTCCAGTTATAAGTATACTTATACATTAAGAGGTAACGTAATTGTTGATACATTTGATAACGTGAACCCTGATAATGTAAACGAATCACTCGGTTTAACAGGCGGTGAATCGGTTGAATCAACTGAACCAGCTAGATCAACAGAATCAAACGCAAACGGTGATATTTCTAGCTTTGATACAAACGGTAATGGACAGGTCACAATCAAAGAAGCAAAAGCTGCAGGCTTTAGGATGCCTATAACGAGTGATCATTGGTTATACCCATATATGGACGATCGTGATGGGGACGGTATGGTAGGTGAGTAAGCCTCCTTGTGTGTGTTCAGGCACAACTGAAGTTAATTATCATATCATCAATAAAATTTGTACATCGAAAATATAATTATTTTTCACTAACGTAGTGCTTTACTTCAAGAAGGGGTAAAGCTTTTTTTATTGAATTAACGGTGCAGGTTAGTTGAATAAGAAGGTTTTTTTACGATTATGTGGAATAAGATAACATATGAAATTATTGAAGAGGTGGGTAAAATAGAAAAATTCCTAAAATGGTTTATGGCTTCATTTATATTGGGGATTGTAGGGCTAATAAATGGGTTAATTTTTACTGTTTATTTTGTAGGTAAATAATGTGTCTATTGTGAAAAAATATACTTAAGCTAACGGGTGCTTTACTTCAAGAAGGAGTAAATCTTTTTTTCTTATTGAAACGTTTATAAGTTTTACTGAAGGCATTGAGGTAAATCAAATTGAGACTTACTTTAAAAGATGTGGAAATAAACAAAATTTTACAGGTTTTGAGGAAAGAGTATGATGTGGCATTACAACACTTTATGAATATAGCGGACCGTTATAAAATTCCCTACACTATTAATAACGGTATCTCTATTTATGAATAGTGGTTTAAAATAAACAAATATATTGAGGTGAATTTATGTCTAATTATCAAAAAGAAAACTACGAAGAATTACGTTCCGTGGTTAGGCAAATTGGTCATTTGTTTGAACAAAAGGTGGAAATGCATATCGAGATTTTTAAACCTTCAATAAGAAAAATGATTCCTATTCCATTTATTTTTCAGAAAACGGATTTCAATATGTTAGTAGAAATGGGTAATGATATATTAAATGGTATTGAAAAATGTCAAAATAGAATAGAGATAATAATTGCCTATGAAAATCGCCAAAATAATAACATTACAATAGACATTCTAAACTATTTACAAGTATTTCATGAGACGCAGAGTAAATTATTACATATTGCACACGGACTAGACGAAAAAGCCAGAGGGATTAAATTAAATTATGACACTCACAGACACTTATGTAATGAATACGATAAACTGAATTCTATATTATACGGACATGGAGATTTAATGAATATTATTTCTTTGAAATTGAATTTTTTGCCTATTAAAAGTAGATGAGAATCCTTTATAAAAACTATAAGAGTTTCTAAAACTCGGATGATCTTTGGAAACTATCATTACAGTAAAGTTTGTCTAATTGAGAATGTATATTTTTTACTTTTCGTTTCATTAACCTTGTGAATTCCGAACAGGAAATCGTTATAAGCGCATACTTTTAATCCTTTCTATGTACTCATAATATAAAGCAACAATGATTTAAAAAACACTGGTTGAATTGGAATATATTACTACGGTTAGTTTTTGGTTTAGAGGTTATATATATATAGTGAGACTTTGGTTGGTAAGCCATTTTGTTTTCTCACTTAAACGTCTAAGCAATTTGCTTAGGCGTTTTTTCATTATTAAATATAATTTTGTTTTTTAAATTTGTTCTGGTCAAATTTTGTGCTCCCAACTGTTAGCAATTTAAAGAAACACAAACTTGAAGGTTGAATTATGTTTAGTGTTAAATGTAATGGATGCATAAATAAAGTGGGAAAAGTACATATATTAATTATCCAACTCATAATATACTCTATGAAGTTTACTACGTTAGAAGTATACTTATAGTAAAGCTATAAGATTTTCATTATTTCAATAATTATAATTGGAAACGTAGGAGGATATTCATGTTTAAAAAAATTATTGTTATCATTCTCACCCTCGGGTTATTCACAGCCCCATTAACTTTCGCCTCTGCAGCCCCAATCTTCAGTGATGTGACAGACACATTTGCATCTAAAGCGGAATTCGACTTTTTAGTAGCAGAAGGAATACTCACTCCAGATCCTACGTTGGAATATGGAGTGAACGAAGAGGTTACTAGAATTCAAGCAGTTGAAATACTAGGTAAGGCATTACAGTTAAATCTCGAAAATCGCCCTATTCCGACTTTTGTCGATATAGCGCCGGATGATCCAATGATGCCATTAATAGCTGCAATCGTGGATGAGAAAATTATGACAGGGAATGGCAAAGGCGAGTTTATGGCCAATGAAAAATTAACTCGTGCTCAGATGGCTCTCATTCTAACCCATGCATATAAGCTAGAGGGAACGACTAAATTTTCCTTCAAAGATGTACCAAAAACGTATATGGCTCATGATGCAATACAAGCATTGTTAGCCAATCAGATTACCAATGGTTATCCCGATAATACATATAAACCCGGAGCATTCATCACAAAAGCGCATTATCTTGTTTTCTTAGCACGTATTTTAAATCCTGACTTTAGAAAAGAATTTGTCTTAGCCCCACCACCAGCACCAACACCTGCTGCATGTGAAAAGCCAACGAAAACAAAAACGTACAAAGTAAACGTCCAAGCTACATCACTTTGGCATGTACCGAATAACACAAGAGCTGTAGATAAGCCATCGCTTTCAAACCCAGTCGATATTAGTAAATGGACAAAAGATATGACCTTAGCACAAAAATGGTGGCTAGTAGACAAGATAGATACGCAAGCCTTATACGGGGATGAAGTAACGATATTAAAAAGCAGTGGCAACTGGCACCGCATTGCGATAAAAGATCAGTACGTGCCCTATCAAAAGGAAGGATATCCTGGATGGGTGCCTAAATCACATGTAGTAGCAACAACCACCGATTTTACAGATTGCTCGATTGCTGTAGTTAAGGCTAAAATGGCACCACTCTATAATGTAGATAACAAGAAGAAATACATGGACATTAGCTACTCAACTATCCTACCGATCATTAAAGAAGACGGGGAATGGCTGCATGTGCAAACACCTGCAAATGGTGTGAAGTTGTTGAAGAAAAGTGATGCAAAAACGGCGAAGAAATATGCTGATATTCCAAAGCCAACGCAAAAACAAATTGTAGATGAAGCGAAACGATTCTTAAATCTTCCTTATCTATGGGCGGGTACATCCGCTTTAGGCTATGACTGCTCTGGAATTATTTATGCAGTGTATAAAAACCACGGCATTATCATACCAAGAGACTCTTTCTATCAGGCTACAAAAGGAACAGTAGTTTCGAAGAGTAAGCTTCAGCCTGGAGATTTGATATTCTTTGCAGGAAACGCTGGAAAAGGAAAAGTATATCACGTTGGTTTATATGTAGGAGACGGAAAAATGATTCATGCTCCAAATGCATCTTCCAAAGTGAAAATAGAATCTATTAATGCGGGAGCTTATGAAAAGAACTATGCTGGAGCAAGAAGATATATTAAATAAAAAAATTGATCCCCTCCAACTAAATTTATGGAGGGGATTATTTTATTCTTAATAAAGAAGACTCAAATATTCAGAGGGAAGTAACAAAAAAAATATTCATCTAGGCAGATTTACTCTTTATTTGAAGGGCTATTAATAGGATAATAGTGGTGGGTGAATGATTAGAAAGACATTAAATTTGAGGTGTAATCATGAAAACGTTTTTTAAAATAGTAATAATTTCTTTATCAATTATAGTCTCGCCGAGTATGGCTTTTGGGAATACGGATAAACAGGAGCAAACGGATAGAGTGATTGTGGAAATTACTGACCTAGAAGGCAAAAAAGATATTAAAAGCATCACTTGGCAGGAATTTGAGTCTATGAAACAATCGAAATCCTCCTTTTCGATATCGGCTACAGCCAGCACAGTAGAAATAATAGAACCAGATTATATTCGATCCATCGATTTAGTAAATGCTGCTAGTCAAGAACTATCAAATTGGGCAACAGAGCGAATTGGCATTCCAAATTTGAAATCGCAAATTCCTTTAACATCTAACAATATTACAGTGGCAATAATCGATTCCGGTGTAGATTATACGCACCCGTTGTTAGAAAATAGAATGGTGTCAGGCTATGATTTTGTCGATAATGATACAGATCCAATGGATGAGCATTACCACGGCACGCATGTAGCGGGAATTGTAGCAGAGTCTACAAATGAAAACATTAAAATTATGCCCGTCCGAGCTTTAGACGAGGAAGGGAATGGCTATGATTCAAATATTGCTAAAGGTATTTACTATGCAGTAGACCACGGTGCATCGGTGATTAATATGAGTTTCCAAGGAGCAAATTATTCGACATTTCTTGCTAATGCAATTAATTATGCTTTAGATCATGATGTACTGTTAGTGGCTTCTTCTGGAAACGATAGTTCAAACACGGATAATTATTACCCTGCATCTGAGCGGGATATAATAGTTGTCTCTGCTACGAATAAGTATGATAATCTTGCTAGCTTTAGTAATACTGGTAATTCTATTGATCTAGCTGCTCCAGGTGTGGAAATTTTATCGAGTATTCCTGGTAGCAAATACGGAGTGGCAAGTGGTACTTCGATGGCAGCGCCTTTTGTAAGTGGTATTGTAGCCATGTTAAAAATAGATAATCCTACCAGTACGTCAGAAGAACTAGAGCTAATATTGAAAACACATGTAGATGACCGAGGTGCATTATACTGGGATCCCTTGTATGGAGAGGGAATTGTCAATGTCTCTTCTTTTAAACATGTAAATTTAATACAAAAGGCTTTAAACTCAACCGGCTATGTAAGCTTACCTTCCTACGGGAATGTACGATTGGATAAAGAATGGACGATTAACTTTGACCGATCAATAGTGGATAAGTCTACTGTTGAAGTGAACTTATATGCAGTTGATCAAGTAATACCAGTTCAAGTTTCCTTTAATTCAAATCCAAAACAGTTAATAGTAAAAGGCTTGGACTTATATAAGCCAAATAGTAATTACCTTCTTGACATTAAGGTGAAAAATGGTAAAAGGTACTTGATGGAATTTAAAACAGAATCTTGATAAATAAAAAACCAACCCTAACTTATAAAATGAACGGAACCCCGAAAAACGGACACTTTTAAAAAAGTCTCTTTTCGGGTTTTTTTCTATGTAAAAAGCCCGTATTTAGTGAGCAGTTCATTTCGGAGGGGATATTTCTCATAAAAGGAACATTTTTTCCAAATTATTCACACAACACTCTACTAATCATGTAAACTTAACATAAATGAGGAGGGTATATAAAATGAAAAAAATTATTGCTATGGCTGTAATTCTACTATTACTTGGATCAAGTAACTCAGTATTTGCACAAGAACAACAATTTATTGATGTTAAATCTGACAACCAATTCAAAAACCATATTTATTATTTGTATGAACAAAACGTAATAAATGGGAAGGGACCAAATACATTTGCACCAAAAGAAAATGTGACTCGTGGGGAAGCAGCCTTAATGCTTGCAAGAGCACTTAAACTTAATACGACCAAACGAGAAACTGTTTTTTCAGATGTTCCTAGCCAAAAAGTTTCATCAGGTGCTGTTCAGTCGGCATTTGAAGCGGGAATTATTAACGGTAAAACAAAAACAACATTTGGTATAGACGAGCCAATTACTAGAGGAGATATGGCTTCCTTAATAGCAAGAGCATTTAAGCTTGTAGATGAAGAAGTAGTTCCATTCGAAGACGTCGCTATTAGCTCATCTGCCTATTCTTCTATTGGAAAGGTCTACGCTGCAGGTATCGCAGGAGGCTATTCTCCAGTTAAATTCGAAGTGAATAAGCCTGTTACACGCGAGCAATTCTCAGCATTCCTAGCAAGAGCTTTAAATGATGATTTACGATTATCAGTAAATAAATGCGGATATGATTCACAAAGCAGAGTAAATCCAGATCGAGAAACGATGAACTGTCTACTGACTGATGCCGCAAGAGATGCCAATATACCGCCTGAAATTGTTAAAGCAGTTGCAACTATAGAAAGTGGTTGGGTGCATTTCCAATCTAACGGCGAGCCTACTATGAATAGAGATATTGATGGCGATGGCAAGGGTGATGGTGGTATTGGCTTAATGCAAATCACTAATAATCCTAAATACGACGAAACAAAGTTAAAGTATGACTTAAAATACAACTTAAAAGCAGGAATTGAAATACTTCAAGAAAAATATAAATTAGATTTACCTAAAATCGGAAATCACAATCCTGCCGATTTAGAAAGCTGGTATTTTGCATTATTAGCCTATAATGGAACAAAAGCTGTAAACAGTCCATTTTATTCAGCTACTGGTCTGCCTAATTATACTGCTTATCAGGAAAAGGTATATAAAGCACTAAATGACTTCGGTCTTGTTAAAACGAATATCGGCTCAATAGATATGAAGTCAGTAGATTTCACATATAATGAGGCAACGGATTATAATATTATTTTCAATAAAAAGAACTATACGCTTTCTGGAAAAACTCCAAATCCATCTAAGGAATTATTAAAAGAAGGAGCAAAGGTGAAGTATAATAGTGGCAAAATGCGTAAACAACCAAGTACGCAATCAGCAGATATTTCCGTTCCAAACAATGCTGTATTTACTATAATTGCAGGTCCAGTAGCAGACAGCAACGCTTCTGCAAAAAACAATTTTGTTTGGTATCCAGCACAAACGGAAGTAAACGGGAAAAAAGTATCTGGTTATATCGCATCGTATCTCATCATTCAATAAGATGAGTATATATCCCTTGACCAACATGGTGAAGGGATATTTTTTTGACAAACTATTATAAAAATATCCTTCATTCGATTACTATTCAACCGGATTTCATTTAAAATAATAGCATGTAGACGATATATAGTTTATAAGGAGGTTTTAAAACTTGAATAACAAAAATAAAAAGTGGAAAGTAGCTATTGCAAGTGCATTAATAGCTAGTTCCCTTGTCATAACCGCTCCAATTGTAAATGCTGCAAGTCCATTCAAGGATCTTAAAAAAGGAACTTTTTCTTATGAAGAAATAGTGAACTTGGCAAATCGTGGAATTATCGGAGGTTATGCGGATGGCACCTACAGACCAGCTCAAGCGGTCACAAGAGGACAATCTGCTAAACTTCTTGCAGAAATATTAGACCTAGATTTAGATAATGTAAAGGATCCGAAATTTAAAGACGTTCCACAAACGCATCCTTACTACGCTCACATAGCCGCTTTGGCAAACCTGAAAGTTATTTCAGGCTATAAAAACGGAAATTTTGGTCCAAATGATAAACTAAAACGTAATCAGATGGCTAAAATATTATCTGAAGCTTTTGATTTCAATACAAAAACGGCAACCAATCTACCCTTTAAAGATGTAAATCCGAAAGACAAAGAAGCAAAATACATACAAGCCCTACTCGATATGAAAATTACAACAGGAACGACATCTACTACATTTTCACCAAATGGAATTGTCACACGTGGACAGATGGCAACGTTTATATATAGAAGTGATTTAGCGACGAAAGGGACTTACGTAAACGCGCAGATCAAAGATATAAATAAAGGAAATCTAATTACAACAAAGGGTACATATCCTATTTCAGATTCATTAAAGAAGACACTTTTAACTGAAGAGAATATAAACGTATTAATAGGAGCAGAAATAGATGCTCGTCTACTAAGTGGTATTGTATCAGGCATCGACAGCTTAGTTGTAAATGCATCAGGTAATTCCGTGGATAATTTTATATTAGACGGTAAAAACACTAAAATTAGCGGCAATATTACCGTTCAAGGAGATAATGTTCGACTCAAGAATGTGGAGATATCAGGTGATTTCACTGTTGGTGCTAGCATTCAAAATAGCTTTACTGCAGAAAATATTACAGTCAAAGGCAATACCTATTTAAATAATTCTATAAGAAGTATAAATTCAACAATCGTATTTAAGGACAGCACTTTATTGGATGTTTTTGCAAACAAAAAAGGTGCATCGCTAATCTTGGAAGATAGAACAAAAGTAAGAAATATTGAAATCTCCCAAAATACCAATCTTTTTGCAGAAGATAAAATGAAACTAACTAATGTAAAAGTTAAGGGTAGTGCAAGTGAAGTGGACATAAATGCACCTGTAACTAATTTAGAAATTACGTCTAGCAATCAAATTTACATGGCTGGCACTGGACTAATAACAAATATGTATGTAGACACAGCATCTCTCGTTAATATATTAAACACAGGCAAGATTAATAATTTATTCACGTCGAGAAATAGCTGGATATATCTAGGGACTAATACAAGTATCTTAAATCTAGATCTTCCTTTAGGAATGAGTGGAAATGAAGTTATTTATAACTTTTATAATGTGTTAAATAATATTCAAAAGATCAATGGTAAGAAAAATACAGATTATATGAAGCCAACAACGCCACCTACTAATCCTACTCCGCCACCAGTAAGTAAGGTAGAGGCGAGTGTCATTATCGATCAAATAAACGCATTAAATAGATACAGAAGCACCTATATATCAGATGTAAGATCTGCGCGTGCAGCATATAATTCATTAGCAGCAAAAGAGAAAAAGGCAGTTAATAATCTTTATGTACTAGAACTCGCAGAGCAGACCATTATCTCTAATAACGACCAATTAAAAGAAGCGTTAAATAACCAATTAGACTATATTGTATTAGCCAATGACATCATTTTAACGCAGTATGCAAAAATAACGTCTCCAATGGAGATTAACGGCAACAACAGAACAGTAACGCTTCAAAACCAAACTGCTTTAACAGATCCAACAAGAAACTCAGCAATAGTTGTTCAAGCAAATAACGTAAAGATATCAAACCTAACTATTGATGTTTCATTATCTAGAAATGCAGCGAGACTTCAAACACAGCCAATGTACATCGGTCTAGAAATCGACAACAAATCGGGTATCGTTTTAGACAACATGACGTTTAGAAACGGTCATGCTGGTATCTTTGTACAGGCAAAAACAAACGATGTTAGAGTTACTGCAACCAACATCACAACAAACAATCACTCCGTCGGTGGTATTGGCATAAACGTATTAAATCCACACAATGTAACACTAACCATTAAAGCAGACGGAAACAGCCATACACCTACAACAAAACCTGCCATTTGGGCGGAAGGTGGAGGCAATATCAACGTTACAGACCAAAGATACATTCCAAGCCTAGTTGGCAATGAAATACACTACTATAAACAATAATAGATTTCGAAATATAAAATTCCTTCACATGGAGCAATATAAAAACTATACTTTTACTCATGTTTTGAATGCAATTCACATGAGCCCAGTAAATAGCAAGTGCCCCCTAACTATGTTAGGGAGCACTTGCTTATTTTAATAAAGTTATTTATTAATAGTTACTCCAGTTTTTTGAGCTACTCCAGCGCCATCTTTAATATCAATTGAGTTACTGTCGATTGTAGTCAGCTTAGAAACTGCAGATGAATCTGCAACTGTTAATACCAGTTTACCATTTACTACTTTGAATGCATCAATAGCAACTGTAGCACCATTGTTATCGAAAAGTTTTATTTCATCTTTAATGTCTGCACCATCTTCAAGTACTATAGCCTCTGAATATGTTACAGTGATTTCTTTTAGTTCTGTTGCTACAATTGATTTCGCTTCAGGAGCAGTGTTGTCTGTGACATCTACAGAAGTGGTGAATGCATTATTTACCTTGTTATCTAATGTTTGTACACCTGTTACTTGGAAGATTGCTTTTGAATCACTAGCAGTAACAAATCCTGCAGGAAGTGTAATTTTCACTTTAGTTTGATCCACTACACCTAAACCGTCTTGTACAAATACGATTTTTGTATTAGTAGGTAATGTTTTACCATTCAACTTGTAAGCGGAAGCATTTAGCCCAGAAGCAGAACCACTAGCTTTGACTTTTTCACCAAAGTCAACTGTAATTTCGTTACTAGTAGCTGTTGCTCCTTTGATAGAGAAAGTGGTTTCAATAGGAGTTTCTGCATCTGTAACTTTTACTACAACAGATTTCGCTTGTGATTTATTTTTTGCGAGTGAATTATCTACCACTAAACCTTCAGCAAAATCAAATGTATAGCTATCTGCAGTTGCAGCAGGTTTGAAAGTATATACAATCTCTTTTGCATTTGTTTCTGAAATTGCTGCTGTAGCAATATTATTAAATGATAGAATCTCATCCTTTGAGTTAACTACTGATATTTTAGTAGTGTCTAAAGCTGATACTTCTTCATTATATGAAACCGTGAAACCAGTAACTTTTCCGTCTTTCACAATGTTTTCAATTTTTTGGACAGTTGGAGCTACAATATCTTTAGAAATAACTACTGATTTAGTAATATCTTCTACATTTGTGTTTCCTAGAGAATCTTTAAGAGCACCTTTTGCTGCAGTAAGTGTTACCGTATCAGAGTTACCATTTTTGAATAGGTAAGCATCATTTAACGTAACTAGATATTCTTTATCATTTTTAGGATTCACAGTCGTAGAAGAAACAACATTAGAATTAAATGATCCCACTTTACCTGTAAGGACAAGTTCATTATTTTCCAGTGCTTCATCAACTGTTACTGTTAATGTTTTTTCGCCAGTTGAAACAACTTTTGTAATAGAAGGAGCTACATTATCAACATTAACTTTTAGATTTGTTGTTTGTAGATTTTTTACATTACCAGCTACATCCTCCACATTGACTACAGTAATTTCATGGTTTTTAGAAGCGTCAAGGTCTACTGTAAATGTAGCGGTTTTACCATTAATCGATTTTGGAGCATAGTTTTGACCAGCAACTTTGATGAATTCAAGTGATTTAATCTCTTCGTTGAATTCTAATGTAACTAACTTTACGTTTTCATTTGTACCTTTAACTGTAGCAGTTGCAGATCTGACAATAGGTGCAGTAGTGTCATTGACGTTTACAGTTTGGTTTACTGGTTTTACATATGCGCCATTTGTACCCTTTACTGTTTCAAAAGGAACAGCAATCGTATAGTCACCTTTAAAGAATTCTCCTGCAGTTAGTGTTAACGTTTTACCATCTTCACTTAGTGTTTGCGTAACAGTCCCAGGAGATTTTGCTCCAGATCCTGTTTTTACTTGAATTACGTCAGTTTTTAAAGAATTTTGTAAAGTAGCAGCGTCAACTGGAGAACTGAATATTACTTCAATAGTTTTAGCGTTGACCGCTGTTACAGATACAACTTGGGTAGCAAGAGGTGCAAGTTTTTCAGCGCGATAAACAAATAGAGCAAATTCTCCACGAGTGATGGATGCAGTAGGAGCGAAAGTTGTTCCAGTTTTACCATAAGTAATTCCATTCGCAACTAAAGCATCTACAAAACCATCCCAGTTACTATTTACATCTGTAAATTTATTTTTAGTAGTTCCAGCTTTTAAGTTATATGCGTTAGCAATTATTTTAGCCATTTCTTGACGAGTAATTTTAGCATCTGGTTGGAATGTTGTCGCTGTTTTTCCAGAAACAATTTTTTGTTCTACAAGGGCATTAACGGCACCAGCAACACGTGCATTTACATCCTTGAACCCAGCCGATGGGGCATTAGTTGTGTTGAGTTTCAAGGCGTTAGCGATCATCACAGCTGCATCTCCACGAGTAATTGAGGAAGTTGTTCCAAAGGTAGTGTCGGTTGTTCCTTTTGCAATCTTATTAGTAACTAAATAATCTACTGCAACTTTGTAAGTAGAACTAACGTCTGAGAAGGCTGCGGCAGATACTGATGGAACTACTGCAGACGCTACCATAGTAGCTGTTGCCGCTGTTGCTACGAACTTTGAATAACCGTTATTTTTTTTCGCCATTAATATTTTCCTCCTATGTACCCTAAAAAGGGTGTTTTATATATACTCTAGTAGTTATAGAATATATTGGTATTGTTCATCTACCCTTCTTTTACACTATTAAAACGCTGAAAGTAAATAGGTGTTAAATACCTAAAAGTCATTAGTTTTTATAGCGTATTATGTAATTTAATTAAATAATAGAAGGTGAAAAAACCTAAAATAACTATTAATGGTAAAGTTTAAGTTTTCTTTAATTATTTTTTATTTTGAAAAAGATGTAAAATAATTTATAGATTCCGAGACGGATAATCTTATTTTAGTTGAATTTCTACTATAGAATAGTACTAACTTAAAACTTCCGGAGATTTTGAAGTACATTTTTCTCTTTGCAATAAAACAAATGAGGATTGGACAAAACCTCCCTCAAAATAATAAGCCCCGAAAATATTACGAATAGTAAAGTTTTCGGGGTTTTGTATTTGGTTTATGAATGATAGATAAACTTATCAATTAAAAGCTGTTAATAAATGTAACTTAACTTTAAGTTTTCCGTCAAATAACTATAAAGGGGGACGATAGGTGAACATCAGAACTGCACTTTACGTATCTGGACTAACCTTACTCTTATTGACTGGCTGCTCAAATTCAACTACACGAAACGATGTGGGTTTTGCTGTAGTAGCCTCTGAAAAAAAATTACCTACGAATTTCAGTGAACTTTCCTATAAACGGGAGGAAGCTCCATCTTATGAATATCTTGTTCAAATCGCAAATTCTAAAGACGCATTAACGGATTTAATTCAACTAACCTACGAAATGCCCAATATAGATCAGGAAAAAGAAGACTTCCTTTTAATTAGCTACTATGAATCTGGTAGCTGTTCTACAGTAATAGAAAATATTGAGTATGATAACACAGAAAATTTGAATATCATGTTAAAAAACTTAGTGGGTTTTTGTACCGCAGATGCTATGCCTCGAACAAATATTATTATACTTGATAAGGAAGTCAGCCAAAGCCTAACACATGCAAGCATTTACGAAAGTGAAACAACAACAAAAGTTCCAATCCAAAAATAGAATGGAGGACTTCATCATATGAAAAGATTACTAGCCATTGGAATTTCCATTCTTCTTCTATCGAGCTGCAATCCAGCAAAGGAAAGTGTGGAAGTAGAAACTACCAATTCCATAGGAACCTACCAAGAACTGTACATACCTAAATTTGCAAGAGTCGTCAATGACGGTACGAGTCGTAACTCAACTGGAAACGTCTTTATACGATATGGAATATCACGGGGAGGGAGTGCGATTGAAGTATATCCTGGAAGTACCTATGAACCAGATTTACCTGACAAATTACAAAAAGGCTATGTCATGAAAGTAGTGTTAGAAGAAGTTAATCGACACGCAGAGAAACCACTACTAATCGATAAAAAGACAACGAGTAATTTAGAAGAAGCATCTGTCAAAATACCAGACGAACCTGGCAAACTTTACCGTTATACTTTAAAAGTATATGACAAAGACGGAAATTTAAAGGATACGAGATATGATCCGCTATATACAACCTTCGAAACATATAATATGGCACTTAAAATCATGAAAGATCAATACAAACCAAATGAACAAGTTACGTTCATAGTAGAAAACTGGGGACCAAACCATCTTTCCTACGGGACAAACTGGAATCTATACAAGCAAGAAAAGGATAAATGGGTGGAAGTAAAACGACAACCGCAAAATGATGGTTTCCTAGGACCAGCACTGATCCATACAGCATGGTCAATGACCTATCTAGACATAGAGGATGAATCAACATTACTAACACCAGGTTCCCATAATAGTGAACTGCTAACTGGCTATACACTAACAAAAGGCACCTACAAACTAGCACTCAATGCCGGCTCAGCAAAACATAAATATGTGCTAGAGGATACCTTTATAGTTAAATAATTAGTAGAAACCACGGTATGCTGTTGACTTTCACTCCGGTCGGACGCTTTCCGTGGGCACGGCTCGAGCCTGTAGTCTCTCACTCGTGCTTTCCCACAGGAGTCGCCGACCTGCGTTACAATCAACAATAACCACTTTATACAAGGAGATTTAAATATTTTATCACCTAAATAAGTTACTCTATCTAAATTCTGCTTTCGTCTATAAGGGGATAGCATTTATAACTTTTAAAAGATTACAAGTAATTTATGTTAACCACTAAAATTTATCCAAACATTTTATCCTAGCGATAGGCTATGCAATATCTTATAGTTGAGTACCACTCACTTAATTGATTGGAGTGCAAGGCGGCGACTCCAGCGGGAACAGCGAGACAGCCGAGATCCCACAGAGAGCGAAGCGAACGAGGAGGCTTGGCCTCGCCCGCGGAAAGCGTCCGCCTGTAACGGAAATCAGTAGTATTACTAAACACTGCAAGATGATTAATAGTCTAATCTCAAACAAAAACCCCTCTCACCAAAGTGAGAGGGGAAACTAGTATTATTTAATTCTTTCAATAAACATATTCAATTGAGATTTCGTTAACTGATCTGAAATTCCAAACGTTCCATCACCCATACCGCGAGTGATATTATGTTGTGCTAACACTTGAATATAAGGTGCTGCCCAATAACTAGCTGATACATCTGTGAATGAATAACTACCTGAACCGGCTTTAATATCAAATGCATTCACTAATACTTTAGCTAACTCTGCACGAGTTAAATGATTCGATGGATTAAAGTTACCGTTGTTATCCCCAGTAAAAATACCCGCTTCAGAAACCGCTTGAATAGCTTCAAAATATGCTGAGTTCGATTGAACATCATTAAAGTTAGAAGTTGTTTTACTTGATGATAAATTTAACTTGTTTGCAAGGACCATTGCTACTTCGCCGCGCGTCGCGTTTACTTCTGTAGACGCTGCTTTAACTTCAGTTGCTGCCTCTTCTGCAATACGTTTAGCGCCGATATACTTGCTTCCCCAATAATATGGATCATAGATGGATACTACGGAAACACCTTTAGAACTAGCTGAGTGGACCATCTTATTATCTCCTATGTATATACCTACATGAGAAACACCTTTCCCAGTCGTATTAAAAAAGACTAAGTCTCCTAATTCTAAGTTGCTTTTACTTACTGCTTTACCTTGTTGGTACTGAGACCCAGTATCACGTGGTAACGAAATGCCGATATCTTTGAATACTTGTTGAACAAATGCCGAACAGTCAAAACCGCTTGTTGAATTACCGCCGTACTTATATGGTGTACCTAAATATTTAAATGCTTCTGTTTTAATAGAAGATATGGGTGCTGCTTCCGTGGATTGAGTGCCAGAAAAAGTAATTAGTAAACTTAATACTATAAGTGAGATTAATTTCTTCATACTAAATTTGTGTTACTCCCTTCAATTGCTCTGAAGTTAGTCTAACATGAAGTAACCATTAATTAGTTTACAGTAATATTTCAATTTCATTACAAGATTCAAAAATAGGTTTAAAATACTGTTTTTTAGGTTTAATAGATTCTTAACCATAGTTTAACAATAATATTGTATAATTTAATAGATTCAGAATTCTAATAGTTGAAGGGGATTTGAGGATGACAGTTTGGAAGAAAGTAACAGCATCTGCACTTGCGTTAAGTTTACTAGCAACGAGTGGAGTTTCCAATGGAGAAGCTGCAAGTAAAGACCCAGGCGTAACAAGAGGAGACTTCATTAAAACACTTATTACGGGGATGGGAGTGGAGCTAGGGTCAGGAAGTTCATTAACATATAAGGATGTACCAAAAGATTTGGCACCTTATGTGGAAAAAGCTGTACAGTTAGGACTTGTTAAAGGAAAGTCAGCTAAAACATTCGCGCCTTCCGAAAAACTTAATCGTGAACAAGCATTTGTTATCGCCGTTCGTGGAATTGACACAGATAAAACGTTCCCGCAAGCAAATGTTAACAAATTCAAAGACAACAAAACGATTAGCAGAAGTCTTTTACCTGAAGTTTCTAAAGGAGTAGGCTTAGGCTTTTTCCTTGGATTTGCTGATAAAACGATAAAACCAGGTAAATTAGTTACTCCAGGGGAAATGAAAAACATCGTGCATCGCTTCCTAAAGGAGTATAGTCCGAGTAAGGCAAATTCTACGGTAGCACTTCGTATTTTAGGGACGACTGATATTCATACGAACATCGTCAACTACGACTATTATAAGGATGCTGAATCCAACAGTCTTGGACTGGCTAAAACAGCTACACTTATTAAAAATGCACGCAAAGAAAATAGTAATTCTTTATTGTTCGACAATGGAGATTTAATACAAGGAACTCCTCTAGGATCGTATAAAGCAAGTGTTGATAAATTAGTAGATGGGGAAGAGCATCCTTCTATTACAACAATGGAGCTTTTGGGTTATGATGCTGGTACATTAGGAAATCATGAGTTCAACTACGGTCTAGATTATTTAGATGAAGTACTAGATGATGCAGATTATCCATTCGTAAATGCAAACGTAAAGGATGCAAAAACAGGTAAAAACAAATATAAACCATACTCCATCATTACGAAAAAAGTAAAAGATTCAAAAGGCAAAGAAGTGTCCATTAAAGTAGGAGTTACAGGCATCGTTCCTCCAGATATTTTGAAATGGGATAAATCGATTCTAGAAGGAAAAGTAACGGTAGACGACTCTGTGGATGCAGTTAAATCCGTTATCCCACAAATGAAAGCACAAGGAGCAGAAGTCATTGTAGTGCTTTCTCACTCAGGTATGGGGGATGCTGTTCATACGAAAGGCGAAGAAGACGTTACGTATTTATTAACTAAAGTGACTGGGGTAGATGCTATTGTTACAGGACATGCTCATCAAGTGTTCCCAGGTGCATATACGAATCTACCAGGTGTAAATACAGCGGAAGGTACGATAAATGGAGTACCGGTTGTAATGCCAGGTAAATTCGGAAGCCATTTAGGGGTAATCGACTTAACTTTAGAGAAAAAAGGCTCGAAGTGGAATGTAGCAAAATCTAAAGCAGAAGTACGTGCTATTCAAAAGGATGCGAGCGATGTAGATCCTTCTGTCGTGAAAGCAGTGAAAGAAGCACATGAAGGAACGTTAGAGTATGTACGTAATCCAGTGGGAACAACAACGGCAGACATTCATAGCTACTTCTCACAAGTACAAGATGATCCGTCTATTCAAATCGTAACAGATGCTCAAAAATGGTATTTAGAGAAAAAAGTAAAAGGTACTGCAAATGAATCCCTACCAATTTTATCAGCAGGAGCACCTTTTAAAGCTGGTACACGTGGTGATGCGGAGTACTATTCATTCGTACCAAAAGGTGAAATTGCTATTAAAAACGTAGCAGATTTATATTTATATGATAATACGTTAGCGGCATTGAAAGTTACTGGAGCGGACGTAAAAGAATGGTTAGAAATGTCAGCAGGACAATACAACCAAATTAGTGCAACAGCATCAGGAGAGCAATCGCTTATCAATACAGAGTTCCGTTCGTATAACTATGACGTAATAGACGGAGTAACGTACGAATTTGACGTAACACAGCCAGCTCGCTACGATGCAGAAGGCAATCTAATCAATGAAAAGGCAAGTCGTGTGAAAGAATTAAAATATAACGGCAAAGCAATTGATCCAAAACAAGAATTTTTAGTAGCTACTAATAACTACCGCGCAAACGGGAAATTCCCTGGCGTACGAAATAACACCGAAGTAATCATGTTCCCAGACGAAAATAGACAAGCAGTGATCGACTACATTCTAGCAAAGAAAACAATCGATCCATCGGCAGATGCAAACTGGAAATTCTCAACGCTTCCGGCAACAGCAAATGTCGTATTCGAATCATCGCCATCCGCACAAAAAGTACTATCAGCGGGTAGCCCGATCAAATACGTAGGTCCAGGAACAGACGGCTTCGCAAAATACTCTTTAAAATAACCAAATTAATTCAGATCTCCTAGAAATAGGAGGTCTGTTTTTATATACTGAAAGAAAACTGGGAGTGCGAGAGAGTTTCGATTCAATACGAGAGAGCCACCCCTAAATCCCACTCTATACGAGAGAGCCACCCCTAAATCCCACTCTATACGAGAGAGCCACCCCTAAATCCCACTCTATATGAGAGAGAATAGAGTCTTTGCGAGAGAGCCACTAACCTATACGAGAATGAGAATTCTATTCGAGAGAGATTCCCAGCTATCCAAGAGAGGCACCCGGAAATCCACTCTATACGAGAGAGAAAAGTGTTTATACAAGAGACCCACTAACCTATACGATTACGGCACCCCCTTTAAAAATGAGATCCCACACAATTTTTAGCCCCACACACCTATTTTTTTAGGGATAAAGTTCCCTTTACATAGTATAAAAGTATTGAGATAATAAGGATGCACTGTAAGATTTAAGGGGGACAACATGAAATTTACTAAAACCGTACTATTATTTATACTAGTTTTTGCATTGGGCCTTGGGATTTCAGTACCATCAGCACAAGCGAATTACTACAAAGACGTCAATTATACATACTGGGCATACAACGACATTAACTTTTTATCTAAACATAATGTCATTAAAGGATTCCAAAACCAACAGTTTCAACCAGGCGTAACGATTAAACGAAAAGATGCTGCCGTCATGATGGTTCGAGCCTTAGAGCTTCAGGAACTAGGAGAGCAGGAAGTATCTTTAGCAGATATGACTGTAACATCACCTGGATATGTGGAAGTAGAAATGGCGATGTCTCGTGGTTGGTTCTCAACCACAGATGGAAAATTTCAACCCGATGCAGTGCTGACTAGAGACGAAATGGCAAAAGCTCTAGCAACAGCATTCGGATATGAAGGAGATGGAAACTCCTATTTCATCGATGTTCCAATAGAAGATTCCTACTACCCGTATATAGACGCCATTCTTTATCATGGTGTAACTGAGGGCTATAACGACAAAACGTATCGACCATTAGAAAAGGTAACACGTGCACAATTTAGTGCATTTTTGTCTCGAGTTTTTCATCAACCGATCGCCTATGAAATCAAAGTCAACGGGGAAATTGTAGAAACGGTGCAATCACTAGATACTGCGATTGAACATGCTAACTACTATGAGGGAAGCAGCGTACATCCTGCTAGCCACAAATTTATGTCCTTCTCGCAGGAAATTGCAAATAACGATAAAACAGGTATAAAAGCCGGCGCGTTAATATACAATGGCTACGGAGAAAATGATTCATTCACGCCGGAATTCTTCAGACCTTATCTTTCTTATCAGACTCCAGCAGGTAGCAGTCAAACAATGTTCGACACATTTATTGTGCTAGGAATACGCTATGATGGGGGTCAATTTGCAGAAACAGCTTTAAACAATGCAAACTATGCAGAGTTTCAAGGATACCTAGATAGAACATTTGCAAGTAATGGGGCCCTAAATAACCTAAATATTGCTGCAAGTTATAATAACCAAAAAGCGGATGTATATATAGCAATACCATATCCAAAACGCACCGAGGACATCGTCACACTAGATGGCATATCATTAACCAATGATGTCTATTCACGCTATGACTTAGCTAAATGGTATGTTGATCAGGTGATGAACAAAATGCAGCAAAGTAACTATAGCAGCCTAAACTTTAAAGGTTTCTATTGGATGAATGAGACAGTAAAGGTAACAGAAGATGAAGTAATCATATCTTCTCTGGCAAGCAAAATTCAAGAAAAAGATCTATTTTTCATATACGCGCCACATGCAACCTCCACAAACTTCAAAAAGTGGAGAGATTATGGATTTGATGCAGCATTTTTACAACCAAACGCATTCAGAACCAACGTTGCTAATAAAACTGAACGACTCCATCGTGCATTTGTAAATGCTCAAATATACGGCAGTGGCATCACCATGGAGATAAACTCATACGGAACACCTGAGCAAGCAGAGCAAGGAGTCGAAGCTTTTAATCTATACATGGATTTCGCAAAACGCTACGAACTCTCTAAAAAAGGTATGATCTTTTACCAGGACCGTAACATGATATATCGTATGGCAACATTCCCATATCCCGTATATCAAAACTGGTACAAACAACTAACCGAAACATTCTTCCCAGTACAATAAAATTGTTGCCTTGTAGAGATTAACTCTCTATAGGGCTTTTTTTCGCTCAAAAAGTTGTTTATGGGCTATATTGGTCTACTTAAGGGCTATCTTAACGGGTTTATGGGCTATATTCACAAAAGTTTGGGCTATACACAAACTGCTGCGCTATATATGGATACTATAGTAATTATTTACCATTAGACTCCAAACACCCCACAAACAATCACAACTCCTCCAATTCCAACAAATTTAAAATTTCCATAAAAAAGGGTCGAATGTTCGATGAATGGAAACTACTTGGAAGTTATAATAGTAATAGATTAGAAGAGGAGGACCATTTATTACATGCAAAAAATTCTTAATTCGACAAAACTACTACTAGTCACGGTTCTATTGCTTGCACTTCCAGTTACCACATCTGCTGCAGTTGTTGATCAGCAGAAAATTTCAGGAGGCGTAGACTATGAGTACAAGCAAGAAACAGTTTCTCAAAACCCACAGGCCATTCGAGTATTAACAACTAATTTAAATGATCCCTATACAAAAGTGGATGTTGGTATACCTAATCCACTAAACAGATTAGCTAGAGTAACGGCACAGGCAAATGCATATACTGGACCCGGACAGCAAGTAGCTGGAGCTATAAATGGGTCGTTTTTCAGTGGGGACCTTCTGCCTATGTATTTAATCTCTTATCGCAATAAGCTAGTCAATGCTGGAATTATTGCATCTGGAAAAGATCAATACGTGAACGAGCCACTTGCATTTGGTATCGATGCGAACGGTAAAGCTAAAATAGATACATATAATTTAGATTTGGCTTACACACATAATGGAATAACAACGGAAATTACGAGTACAAACAAACAACGTACGAACGACAATACCATTTTATTTACACCAATCTTCCCAGGAGGAACTACTAAAACAAATCCTTTTGGAATGGAAGTAGTAATTTCGGGGGTACCTGGAGCGGTAGATTTGGAATTTGGAGAGACCTTGACGGGTACAGTTTCTCATATTCGTCCATACGGCACAGACGAAGTAACGAAAATTCCAGCTGACGGCTTTGTACTTTCAGCACACGGAACAGCAATGGAAGATTTGAAAAAAATGAATATAGGTGACCCTGTTACTATAAATACAGGTATCGACCAAATGTGGATGGGTGCTTCATTCATGTTGACATCAGGTCCAATGCTAGTGAAAGATGGAAATGTCGGTCTATCAATGGATCCTAATTCTAGTAAAGCAAGAGAACGTGCACCAAGAACGGCGATTGCCATTGACAAAACAGGTACAAAAGTTTGGATGGTAACAGTGGATGGACGCCAATCCGGCTATAGTACTGGTATGAGTTTAAATGAATTTGCTCAATATCTAAAATCCATGGGTGCTTATCGTGCACTTAACTTAGACGGTGGTGGATCGACTGCAATGGCAGTTCGTAAGCCAGGTGACACGAACGTGTCATTGTTTAACAAGCCTTCCGATGGTACAGAAAGAGCAGTATCCACTGTTTTATATGCTCTTTCAACTGCACCAAAAGGAAATGCACAGTATATTACAGCAGAACTTTCTAAAGCTGGAGTCTATTTAAAAGGAACAAAAGGATCAGTAAAAACAGGCAACGTTATGGACCAATACTACAATCCATTAACAACAGATGCTAAAGCATTTTCTATCTCATCGGCATTAGTAACACCAAGTGGTATGAACTTCACAGCAGCAAAAGCAGGTAAAGGTACAATTGATGTGAAATACGGTACAGCAATAAAAGCTATCCCATTTGAAGTAGTAGAAAATGTAACAAAAATCGAACCATCAGAAGCAAGTGCAACAATTCGAATGAATGCTAAAAAAGATTTCTCCGTAAATGCTTACGATGCACAAAATCGTAAAATAATTTTCGATTCTTCGCTTATTAAATGGGGAGTCTCGGGAGCAATTGGTACAATCTCAGCAAGCGGGCAATTCACTGCTACAAACAAGGAAGCAAAAGGAGCAGTGACAGCAACGCTAGGTGGTAAAACTGTATCGATTCCTGTAACTGTAAGTGGGACAACTGTACAACTGGACTCAATGGACAGTATCACGAACTGGACTGCATCAGCAGCAGAAGGAACAGCATCCATTGCAAAAAATAGTACCAAGGAAATCCCTTATGAAGGTTCAGGAGCTTTAAAACTTCAATACAATTTCTTAAATAAAACAGGAACCTCTGCAGCCTATATTAATGCAGCGAAAACGATCTCTACAGGGGATGTTCCCGTACAAATTGGCATGCGTCTATACGGAGATGCAAGTAATTCATGGGTCCGCGGAAAAATAGTAGATGGAAAAGGTACAGAACATACGATTAATTTCACAGAAGAAAACGGTCTGAAGTGGAAGGGGTGGAACTTCGTTAAAGCTGACATTCCTACGGGTGTTACAGCACCAGTAAAACTAGAACAAATTTATATTGCTCAACCATCAGGAACAACAAAAACAGCTGGAACTATTTTGATCGATGATGTAAAAGCTATTTACACAGATTCATATAAAGAGGCCCTATTCAAAGATACAGGATTAACATTCCGTGCTGAAAAAGAAATTGCAGACTTAGTAAACAAAGGAGTAATTGGAGGATATCAAGATGGTAAATTTGGTCCTTATCAAGAACTAACCCGTTTACAAGGAGCAATCCTACTTGCTCGTGCACTTGATCTACCTACTACAAATGTCCAAGATCCTGGATTCAGCGACATGCCAGCAGGTATTAACTTCTACGAGGAAGTAGCAGCAGTAGCAAACGCAGGTATCATCAAAGGGAAAGATGGTGGTGCGAAGTTTGACCCAAGTGGCAAATTAACTCGTGCAGAAATGGCAGCAATCCTGCAACGTGGATTCAAACTACCACTTAGCGACACAAACTACTTCTCGGACATTAAAGGCAGTTTCGCTTACGATGCCATTAACTCGCTAGCTAAAAACGACATTACGCAAGGTATCGGAAAAGGAAAATTTGGTCCAGCTCAATACATCACAAGAGTAGACTTTTCCGTATTCTTGTACAGAACATTAAACAAGTAGATTTATAGAAAACCGAACTCGAATGGCCACTAATAAGGGGGCTGTTCGAGTTTTTTATTTTGGAGGAAAAGAGTGTAGGTGCACTGATGGACCTCTACCTATTTTAACTAGCTAATTCCTTACAATCGAACAATAATGTTCTGGTGTTTTTTAACAAGTTCATTTTTCACATAAAATCCATAGTCTAATTTTCAACAAGAAAATATATATTTAAGATTTTATAATAATTTGTAAAATATTGTATCATCCTCTGCAAATATTAAATCTCGGTGAGAATCATCGAGAAAAGTAAACTATTTATTGGAGTAATAAAATTTTAGTGAAAATAGTTATAATTACCTAAATACAGTATCTATGAAGAAGTGCCTTTAGAATTTAAATAATTCTGAATGTTCCTATTTTATATTAATATTTATAGGCAATAGTATAAAAACGTTGCTAAAAAATATTCCAATTTACTTACAAATCTACTATGTTATGATTTAATTATTAGTAATTTTCAATCACTTTAAAGGTAAAAAAAGGAGGAAATGGAATGAAAAAACACACATCTTCAAAACAAAAGCTTTTTAAAGCTGCAATGGCTGCATCTTTAGTAACAGGTACAGTAGTTATGGTAACACCAGTTGGAGCAGCTGCTGCAACTGCAAAGTTAAAAGATATAAATAATTCAAGTGTCTACTATGACTCCGTAATGGAGTTAGCGGATAGAGGAGTTATAGATGGATTTAAAGATGGTACTTTTAAACCGTATACTTCAGTAACACGTGGACAAGCTGCAAAAATTATTGCTAATGCTTTAGATTTAGATACGGAAAAAGTAAAAGATCCAGGCTTTAAAGATGTCAGTAAAAGTAACCAATTTTATGGTCCTATCGCTGCACTTATCGAAAATGAAATTATCACTGGCTATAAAGATAATACTTACCGCCCGGAAGAAACATTAACACGTAGTCAAATGGCTAAAATTATCTCTATAGCTTTTAACCTTCCAGAAGAAAATAAAGCATTAATTAATTTTAAAGACGTAAATGATTCACACTGGTATAAAGGATACGTACAAACGCTTGTAAAATATAATGTTACTAAAGGGACTACCACAACATTATTCTCACCTGACTTAGCTGTAGATCGTGGTCAAATTGCTACATTCGTAGTCCGTGCGGAAGCAGCAGCAAAACCAATAAGAGTTGTAAGTGTCACAAATAACGCTGTAGAAACATCTACAGGAACATACACAATTGCTGAGGATTTGAAAAAAATATTTAATGAAACAAATGCAACAGCTCTAAAAAATGCCACTATTAAATTTACTGCTAAAGAGGGTCTAATCGTTGCAGTAAAATCACTTGAAATTACTGCGAATGGAACAGAAACTACCAATGTCGTACTAGATGGTGGAAATTCTACTCTTGTTGGTGATGTAAGGGTTAACGGAGACTACGTAACAGTTAAAAACCTTACAATCAGTGGTAACTTAGTACTTGGTAATGGAGTAGTAAACAGCTTCCTAGCAGACAAGGTTGTCGTAAAAGGGAACACAGAGGTTTCAAACAAATCGACAGGTTTTTCTGCAGCTGCATTGCCAGTCGGAGCAAAAATTACTTTCTCTAATTCAACACTAGACAAAGTTTTCCTTAACAAATTGAATTCAGCACTAAACTTAACAGGAAGTTCAACAGTTAATTCCATTAATGTAGATGCTAATGCTACAGTAACAGCTGACAAAAACATCACTATTCCAAGTGTATCTGCTGGTATAAATGCAAAAGAAGTAACCTTAAACGCAGCAACAAAAACCTTTTTAGTAAATGCATTAAACTTCACATTAAACGGTACAGCTAAAATTGAATCTCTAAATCTAGGAAATAAAGATTCTAAATTATCACTAGGAACAGGATTGGCGATTGTAGACCTTGTATTACCTGCAGGGGCGAATGCATCAGAGGTAATCAGTAACTTTGGTGAGATAAAAGGCCAAATCGAAGAAATTGGTGGAAAACCAAACCCTGATGTGGCACCTGTAACACCACCAGCTGGCGGAAACACTGGGACAACACCTCAGCAGCCTGGAGATAGTGGTAGTGACCAGCCTGCGTCAACAATTCCAGCGAATATAGCGACAATGAGCAACTTTAACACTCACAAAGGATCTGATTACAAAGGTGTAAATGTGGGGTGGACTCTGAAAGAAGGCTTGAACTTCGAAGATGTAGAATCGATTGAAGTGGAGTTGTATTCAGGCACTGAAAAATTAGTAACTAATACAGCAGTGTTGTCAGAACACGCATCGTTATATGAAGCGGGAACAAGAGAGTTTAGTGCACCGTTCGCATTTGATGCATTGACAGATGAGTACTGGGAATTTGGAGAATGGTCAGAAAATCAAACCCAACAACCAACAAAAGCAGTATTGGTTGTAACTCCGAAAAAGGGAGAAGCTCAAACGTTTGAAAATAAAAATTTAGCAGACGTGGCAGGAATGGAATGGGCAAGTTTATTCCCTCAAGAAATTCCAGCGCATGTAGCGACAATGAGTAACTTTAATACTCACAAAGGATCAGATTACAAAGGTGTAAATGTGGGGTGGACTCTGAAAGAAGGCTTGAACTTCGAAGATGTAGAATCGATTGAAGTGGAGTTGTATTCAGGCACTGAAAAATTAGTAACTAATACAGCAGTATTGTCAGAACACGCATCGTTATATGAAGCGGGAACAAGAGAGTTTAGTGCACCGTTCGCATTTGATGCATTGACAGATGAGTACTGGGAATTTGGAGAATGGTCAGAAAATCAAACCCAACAACCAACAAAAGCAGTATTGGTTGTAACTCCGAAAAAGGGAGAAGCTCAAACGTTTGAAAATAAAAATCTAGCAGACGTGGCAGGAATGGAATGGGCAAGTTTATTCCCTCAAGAAATTCCAGCGCATGTAGCGACAATGAGTAACTTTAATACTCACAAAGGATCAGATTACAAAGGTGTAAATGTGGGTTGGACTCTAAAAGAAGGCTTGAACTTCGAAGATGTAGAATCGATTGAAGTGGAGTTGTATTCAGGAACTGAAAAATTAGTAACTAATACAGCAGTATTGTCAGAACACGCATCGTTATATGAAGCGGGAACAAGAGAGTTTAGTACACCGTTCGCATTTGATGCATTGACAGATGAGTACTGGGAATTTGGAGAATGGTCAGAAAATCAAACCAAACAACCAACAAAAGCAGTATTAGTGGTAACTCCGAAAAAGGGAGAAGCTCAAACGTTTGAAAATAAAAATTTAGCAGACGTGGCAGGAATGGAATGGGCAAGTTTATTTAAAAAGGAAGAAAATTTAACAGCTCAATCCTTAGATTTTGGCACACATTTTATACTAAAACATGGAGTTGTACGATTCTTCTAAGAAATTTGAAGATATAATCAAGATTAGTACCGCTAATCTGTTACAGAACTATAGTAATGGGAGTTATCGCAATAGCGGTAGCTCTTTTTTTTGCTTAAAAGTGAAATAATAAAGACTTCAACCATATATTATATTCATAGATTAGTTCTAATTTCCCAACTCTAATTCATTTCGAAGGATTAGGGCTATTTTTATTTTAGGAGGAATGTGAAATGAGAAAGCATGATTACGCTGAACAGTTATGGTTGCCATTTGTTGATGTAGTGAAAGAGGAGAAACATGAGCCAGCGAAGCGAGTGAACGTTGTAAGTGTGAAGTTAGTAAGGGAGAAAACGATGTTGTACAAAAATCGTCGCATTCGTTCCCCACTTGATGCTTATTTATTAATGAAAGAGTTTTTAAGTAAAGTAGATCTTGAGCACTTTGTGGTCCTGTGAATGTACACGAAGAATCAGCCAACTTGCATTCAGACAGTTCATATTGGCAGCCTTAACTCTAGCATAGTTCCTCCTAGAGAGGTGCTGAAACCGGCTATTTTGAGTAATAGTTATTCGTGCATTGTTGGGCACAATCATCCATCGAATGTAGTTCACCAAGTTCTGAAGATATAGGTTACTAAGAGATTAGTAGAAGCTAGTCACATCATGGGGATTGAAATTTTGGATCATCTAATTTTGTGTGAAGAAAATTCCCGTTCACTTAAAGATTCAGGTTACATGTAGAAAGGAGGTGAATTCACATGGGATGTGCGGTTTAAAAGGCGGAGCTATCATAGGAAGGGACTGGTAAACTATGGGTTTACAAGAGACTCCAATGGATGATTTGCACAGCCTTGGTGGAAAATTTGTTTTACTGACGAAAGGTACTCTCGTCGGGAACCGATATATTTAGGCTTCGTTCCAACGCGCTTTACCTGTAAGTGAAAGAAAATTTTTTTGTGGAAGTGCACCTCAATGTCTGATGGTTTTATATCAGGCAACATAACTGCACTGACGAGATAAATGCAGATATTGTCAGTTACGGTTTAAGCAACATAACAAATTTTCCGAGTGTATTCCTTCATTAAGGAAAGAAGAAAGCGTAGTCCTATTAGGATTGCGCTTTTTTTCTTACTTTTAAGTGATGCGTTCCTGTAATAAAAACACTTTAAATTGAACATTTTTGCCTAAAACAAATTCTACCGCTTTTTCATCCGAACTGTCTCCATAAGTAATCAATTGAGAAGAAGAGAAGCCACTTTCCATGAAGCCATTTTCATTTGCCTCATCAAAAGAGGAGAGGTCTATGAAAATGACCAAATTGTGTACAACCTTTGTCTAGGGGGTCCGATGGAATGCTTTTGGTATTAAATTGCCAATAACAAGAAGAAGTGAAAAACAGAAAATAAAAAGAGGTAAAGCAACCCACCGATTAGATGTATAGGTTTCTATACGGATACTTGGTGGGTTACTTTTATTTCATCCTGGAATGGAAAGGTCTAAAATTTACATGAACTTTTTTCTAGATGATTAGCAATTAGGTAACATATTAAACAAGTAACTAGATGGAACAAAGAAAGCTTTAATAGCTAAATTCACAAAAGGTACAGTGTCAATATGATCAAATACTTGAGTAATTTCCTCATTTTTAAACATTTCATTAACAGAGTTTAAAGCTAGGATATCGACTGATATATTTTACTAAACTCCTCGCGTGCAACTTTTGTACCTCGTGCACCCTCCAGTAAAAAACCGCGAAGTTCTCGTTGCTGATAATTGTTAACTTCAATATGCTCCCATTTTGCGTTTACTTTATTTGTCTGTTCAACCATATCTGTAAAGGTAACTTGAGTGCCTTCAATACGAGTGGATTGAACAGTTCCTTTAAGGCAAGTGTATTAATAAAATCACTTCTTAAAATGGAACGTTTAAATTTTTCGTCTAATCGATCAATTTTATCTATAAAGTGCCTTCAAATTCTCAAAAACCCATAAAAGTAGAAAAAGATAATCTTCCTCCCAAGTAAGTAGGAATCTTTATCTACTACCTAACATATCGTGAAAGGTATCAGAAATTTGGTGTCCCTCAATGCAATTATAGATTAATAGGAGGCTAGTTTATGAAAGAAAGCAGAAAGCTAAGACAACGGACATATAAAGCAGTGCTGGCAATGGCTTTAGCAACTGGATCACTTGTATCATTGTCACCACCTAATGCAATTGCAGCGGATGTGAAAGAAAAATCTTTCTCCGATGTACAAGCATCTCAACATTTCTATGAAGCAGTGAAGAATTTAACAGCCAGAGGAATAATTACCGGTTATGGGGATGGTACATTTAGACCATCCGAAAATATTAGCAGAGCACACGCGGCGAAAATCATGGCGCTTGCTTTAGGCTTAAATACAAAGAACGTTAAAGATCCTGGATTCAATGATGTGAGCACAAGCCATCCAAGCTATAAAGCGATTGCTGCGCTCGTAGAGGCTGGCGTTTTAAACGGTTATGAAAATAATACATTCAATCCAGATGGAAATTTAACACGAGCTCAAATGGCAAAGATACTAGTAAAAGGTTTTAAGTTTGAAGAAGAGAAGTTTAGTAACTTACCATTTGATGATGTGAAAAAAAATGAGTGGCATGCTAATTATATTCAAACTTTATTTTCCAATAAAATCACAACAGGTAAGACTGCAAACATGTATGATCCAAATGCAAATGTCACACGTGGACAAGCTGCTTCCTTTATTTACAGAACGGAACTTGCCAAAAAACAAGAAGCGACTATTATACAAAATATCTCCAATAATGAACTAACAGTTTCAGATGGAACGTACGCAATCACTAAAAGTTTGGCTAACATATTAAGCGAATCCAATTTACCAATATTGAAGGGTTCACATATAAAGTACACAGTGAAAGGCAAGGAAATAGAAAATATTAGTCATATTGAAATGCAAGCAAGCGGAACTGCTAACAACGACCTCGTACTGGATGGAAAAGGCGATATATTTAATGGTGAACTTTCAACTAACGGCAATTTCATTATGATCAAAAACATAACATTAGCATCACTCCAGTTAAATCTGGGAACTACCTCAGGCACAATAGACGCTAAGGTAGAAAAACTAAAAGTTCAATCGAAAAATGCACAAATCACGCTCGGTACAAATGCTAAAATTGGCGACCTTCTACTACCAACTGGAACACAAGCCAAAGATATCATTCAAAACTTTGACAAAGTAAAAGGATATATCGAAAAGATAAATGGTGTAGCTAACTCTACTACCATTCCAGGTACACCCCCAGGAAATGGCATAGAGGGACCCGGTCAAAATCCAGTAACAGAAACAGCATCTATCCCAATATATTCGGGCAAAACTACAGTTACCTCCGGAGATATAATTGAGTTAACTGTAACAAAGGGAAATAAAGTCTACTATACGCTAGATGGCAGTAACCCTACATCCACGTCGAATGCAGTAGACGTAAAAGACGGTAAAGTAAGTATTCCTGTACTTGGTAAAGGAAAAGTGACATTAAAAGCTTATACTGTTTTAAACAAAGGACAAGATAGTAGTGTAGCCACTTATGAGTTAACCGTATTAGAAAAGGTTGATGAAAATCCAATCCTGGATGTGACGGGTGCAGCAATCAGTACACCACCTACAAAAACAACGTATCAAGAAGGAGATACACTGGACTTAAGTGGTTTAGTAATCACCTTAACTAAATCAAATGGAACAACAGAAGATATTGGATATGATAACTTTGCAGCAAAAGGTATTACAGCAAGCAAAGAACATGGGTCCATACTCACAAATGCAGACACAAGTGTGACCTTTACCCATACATTAAGTAACCAATCAGTCGAACAAGCTATAACCGTAGAAGCAGCAACTGTAACAGTAACTGGTGCAGCAATAAGCACACCACCTACAAAAACAACGTATCAAGAAGGAGACACACTGGACTTAACTGGTTTAGTCATCACCTTAACCAAATCAAATGAAACGACAGAAAATGTTGGATACGAAGACTTTGCGGCAAAAGGTATTACAGTTAGTAAAGAACATGGATCCATACTAACAACAACAGACTCAAGTGTGACCATTACCCACACATTAAGTAACCAATCTGTCGAACAAGCGATTACAGTTACTCCTATTAATAATGCAAACTTTGAATTATCCATTATGCACTTCAATGACACTCATGCTCACCTGGACAATGCTGCAAAACGTGTGACAGCGGTGAATGAAGTACGTGCTGCTAAACCGAACTCATTGTTATTGGATGCTGGGGATGTTTTCTCAGGAACTCTCTATTTTAATGAATTTAAAGGACTAGCAGACTTAGAGTTTATGAATTTAATGAAAGTCGATGCAATGACGTTTGGTAACCACGAGTTCGATCTTGGTTCATCGCCAGAAGGTCACAAAGCATTAGCAGATTTCATCAAAGCAGCAAACTTCCCATTCGTTTCAGCAAACGTTGACTTTTCAAAAGACGAGTTGTTTACAGGTTTGTTCAATACGAAAATTGCAGAAAAACCTGAGAAAGCCAATATCTATTCTGGGATAGTGAAAGAAGTGAATGGAGAAAAAGTAGGAATCTTCGGATTAACAACTGCTGAAACGAAAGATATCTCTAGTCCAGGTAATATCACCTTCTCGAACTATATCGAAGATGCGAAGAAGATGGTTGCTGAGTTTGAGAAACTAGGCGTTAACAAAATCGTTGCCATCACACATATTGGCTATGACGACAATCCAGCAGTGGACAATGATATGGAACTAGCTAAGGCAGTCAAAGGTATAGATGTGATTGTAGGAGGACATAGCCATACACAATTAGACAAACCAGTTTTAGTTAACGGAAATGCTCAGCCTACACTTATTGTGCAAGCTTACCAGTATGCTGATTTTCTTGGAACATTGGATGTCACATTCGATAAAGACGGAGTAATTGTAGAACATGCAGGAAAGTTAATCAAAATTGCAGATAAAGCAGAAGACCCTGCAGCAGCTGAATTGTTGAAGAAATACTCAAGTAAAATTGACTCCATCAAAAATGAGCCAACTGGAGCTACTGCAGTGAATGCTTTAGATAACCCTCGTTCTAGTAATGGTGGTCAAAGCGTTCGAAGCAATGAAACTCCCCTTGGAAATCTGATTACTGACGGCATGCTGAAAAAAGCGAGAGAGTATAACAAAGACGTGATTATGGCATTCCAAAATGGTGGAGGAATCCGAGCTGCGATTGATCAAGGCCTTATTACGGTTGGCGAAGTAATCACTGTACTGCCATTCGGAAATACTTTAGCGACTATGAAGCTTACTGGAGCAGAAATAAAAGCTGCATTTGAAATCAGCTTTAAAGAATCTCCAAAAGAAAACGGAGGATTCCTTCATGTATCAGGTGCAAAAGTAAAATATGATTCCACCAAACCTGTTGGACAACGCGTCGTATCCATTGCTTATAAAAATACCGATGGAACTTACACGGATATTCAAAATGACCAGAACTACACAGTGGCAACAAACGCTTTCACTGCAAAAGGTGGAGATGGCTATACGGTGTTAGCAAAAGCCTACGCAGAAGGTAGAGTAACCGATCTAGGTCTATCCGATTGGGAAAACTTACGTGAGCATCTTGTTAGTCTAGTCAACGTAGATCCAAAAGTAGAAGGACGCATTGTCGACGTAAAGGATGAAAAGCCAGACAATGAATACCCTGGTGGAGATATTCCTGCTAAAGACTTCTCCGGTACACCTATTGCACCAAAAGTCTACAATGGCGACGTGACCGTTTCGGTTACAAATGTGGCCTTCCTTGGAAATGCCGTTATCAAAGGAAACCTAATAATTACAGGTACTCCATCTAATAATATAACACTTTCTAATATTACGGTTAAAGGCAATTTGGATCTTTCAGGGTTAAACGGAGAAAACTTGGATCTTGATGGAATCATTGTGGATGGAGAGACAATTTTTTAATACCAACTACCAAGCTTTCAAATAGAAATTAGAAAGCTTGGTAAATACCACAATAACTTTACTAGAAATCCCTATAAAAGGAGAATTGTATAGATGAGTAAAAGGAATTGGAAGAGGCCCATAAATGCTTTATTATCAGCAAGTTTAATAGCCGGTCTAGTAATTCCAGCGTTGCCATCGAAGGTAGTAGCAGCTACGAATGCAACTGACTTAATTATTTCTGAATATATTGAAGGTAGCGGCAATAACAAAGCTCTAGAGCTTTATAATGGTACAGATGCTGCAATTGATTTAAGTAAATATTCACTAGAGTTATACCCGAATGGTGGAACAACAGCAACCAAATTAAATTTATCAGGTCAATTAGATACTGGAAAGACTTATGTTATTACTAATGGAAGCGCGAATGCCGATTTAAAGGCTAAGGGAAATTTAAGTAATACAACTGTCATGGCTTTTAATGGGGACGATGCTATTGTCTTAAAAAAATCCAATGAAGTCATTGATTCGTTTGGACAGGTAGGAGCGCGAATCATGTGGGGTGAAAACGTTACCCTTGTAAGGAAAAGCTCAATTACTACTGGAGATAAGATAACAAGTGATGCATATGATGTAAATTTAGAATGGATTAAATATGGTATCGATACATTCGAGAATCTAGGCTCACATACGATGGACAGTGGAAATACTCCACCTGGAGAAACTCAAGTAGAGGCTGTAACTGTTTCTATCCCATCGTCGACTGTTCCAGTAGGGACGAAAGTTACATTAGCGACAAAAACAGATGGAGCTTCTATTTACTTTACGACAGATGGGTCTGATCCAACTATCTCAAGTACTATGTATGAAACTCCAATAGTCATTGACAAAGACATGACGATCAAGGCAATCGCAGTAAAAGAAGGTTATGTAAACAGTTCAATTTCTGCATTCACTTATACCGTAATAAGTGAAACTGGATCGTTGTCCGTTGCAGAAGCCCGCAAAACAGCTCTTGGTCAAACAGTTACTATTAAAGCAATAGTAGCTGCAAATTTGAAAAATACAATTTCAGTTCAAGATGCAACGGGCGGTATCGCAATACGTCCAACAAGTTTAGCTGCTACTGTAGGTGATGAAGTAACACTTACTGGTAAGTTAGCAGATTTCAGAGGACTTCTTCAATTAGACAGTGCAACGATTGTTGCGAAGACTGAAAATGTAGGAGCTCCAACTCCTAAGGTTGTAACAGGGGCAGAAGTGAATGAAAACAATGAATCCCAACTTGTTCAAGCAAAACAAATTACACTAACTGCAGTAAATGCAGGAAACTATACAGCGACAGATGGAACTACAAACTTCATCGTTCGTGATGAAAACAACGGTTCACTAGGTTTGGTTGTAGGAAAAACATATGAATCCATTACTGGTATTGTTCAACAATTTGATGCTGATTATCAAATTATCCCACGCTCGGTTTCAGATATTGTGGAGGATAGCTCCATCATTCAACCTGTTACAGCAAACCCGGGGAGCGGAACTTTTATTGGAAGCACAACAGTTACACTATCCACAACTACGGCAAAGTCGGAGATTTTTTACACGGTTGATGGAAAAGATCCAATTGAATTTGGTGTAAAATATGAATCTCCAATTAATATCACAAAAAATTCAACACTTAAAGCAGTCGTAAAAACACAAAATGGTACTTTTAGTGAAGTAAAATCATTCGAATATACAATTACCGATAGTCTTCAAATTCATGATATTCAAGGAGCAGGACATTTCACTTCTTTTGACAATAAAACAGTAGAAGGAATTCAAGGAATTGTTACTTACTCGTTTTTGTTAAATGGTGCAACCTACTATCATATCCAAACACCTGATGAGTTAGCGGATACAAATCCAAACACTTCTGAGGCAATTCTACTTTACAGCGGAACAAAAACGTGGCCTATTCAAGTAGGTGATTTAGTATCAGTCACAGGGAAAGTAAGTGAATTTGCATACGACGGATATGATGATCGTCAAACAACAGACTTGAAAACTACTCAAATCAATGTGCGAAATGACCAAGGTGGAAAAGTGGAAGTAATAAAAAGAGGCGTAGCTTTACCAGCACCAATCTTAATCGATGAAACGAAAATGTCTCTTGCAAAAATTGATAGCGACAATCTTACAGTTTTTAATCCGACAGTGGACGCAATCGATTTCTGGGAAAGTATCGAAGGAATGCGCGTGCAAGTTGGAAATGTGAAAGCGGTGGCTCCTCAAGAGCATGGTGACTTGATCACAGTTTTGGAAAAAGCTCCAACGAACTCCCTTCATGGCGGAGTTTTATATGAAAAGGACAATCAAAATCCAAACCGCGTGCAATTCCGTTTAGAGCCAAATGGACCTGGGCGTGATTTCGAAGTAGCAACTGGAGATAAATTTAAAGGGCCGATTACGGGAGTGGTAGGCTATTCATTCCAAAACTTTAAAATCTATGTCTCTTTGAATGAAATGAAAGCTGCGCATACAAAAGGAACTGCAACACCGGAAAAAACAACTATTGTAAAAGCAGATGATAAGTTAACTATTGCTTCTTATAACTTGGAAAACTTCTCGAATAACAAAACATCTACTACGGATGATAAAGCACAAAAACTAGCAAGAGCAATTGCTACTGATATGCAGAGTCCCGATATTGTTGGTGTCACAGAAGTACAGGATAATAACGGAGAAAGCGCTGGAGATTCGAAGGCAGATCAAAGCTATGCAAGGCTTATTGCAGCAATTAAAACTGCTGGTGGAGCAAACTATCAATATGTAAATATTGACCCAGTAAACAACCAAGATGGCGGAGCACCAAATGCAAATATTCGTGTTGGATTCCTATATAATCCCGACCGAGTAAAATTGACAGAAGGAAGTTCTGCTGGAAATGCTACTACAGCGGTTGGTTACAAAGACGGTAAGCTAACACTTAACCCAGGTCGTATCGACCCAACAAATAGCGCATTTAATAGCAGTCGTAAACCTTTAGCAGGACAATTTGATTTTAAAGGTGAAAGTGTCGTAGTGATTGCAAATCACTGGAACTCAAAAAATGGGGACACACCATTATTTGGATCTATTCAACCGCCAAAATACGATAGTGAATTCCAACGTAAAAAAATTGCAAAAATTGTTTCTGACTTTGTTCTAGATATTAAAACGAAAAACCCAGCAGCTAATGTTGTATCACTAGGTGATTTTAACGATTATCAATTTGCCGATGCACTTGTAATTCACGAAGGTGAACATATGACCAACATGATTAACAAAGTGGAAACGCCAGATCGATACACATACCTATATCAAGGAAACTCACAGGTATTAGATCATATTTTAGTTACTAAGAATTTAGAAAATAAAACGAAAATCGACATTCTTCATATTAATGCAGACTTTACCGATATGGCAGGACGTGCAAGTGACCATGATCCGGTAATGGTTCAAATTGATTTATTGGCAAAAGACATTGTTACACCGATTACAGCTGAAAAAACATACAACATTAAAAACCTTCAAACAAAGAAACTAATTATTGGTAAACCTAGCGTTTCAATTACACTTGATGATGCATCAGAAATCACGGAAGGCATTCTGGTTACAAGTGATTACGCAGAATTCCACGGTGACGGCTTTGCCGAGCAAACTGTTACAATCAAACCAGCTAATGCCGGCGCAATTATGGATTTCAAAGGGACTAATGTTCAAAAAGTGATTATTGATGGTCCAAACGTGAAAGAAATTAGAGGCGCTGAAAATATTCAAGAATTTGAATTTATTAATGGTGCAGATGGCAAAAATATTAAATTCTTTAATTCAAAAGGGGAGCCCATTGCGGCTCCTACTTTACCAGGTGAAAACCAAGCCCCAGTAGTAAAGAAAAATATTCCTAGTCAAACAGTTAAAACTGGAGAGTCCATTTCGATTCTATTAACAGACCATTTCGCGGATCCAGAAAACAAAGTATTAACTTTTTCTTCCACGTTAGGAACGATAGAAGGGGCAACGTTAAAACTAACGCTTGCGGAAGGAAGTCATATTGTAGGTGTTACTGCAACAGACGGTGAAAAAAGTGTCACGACAAGCTTCAGTGTGCTTGTAACTTTTGTTGACTCTCCTAACGCTGACTATTATAAAGATGCTATTGGTAAAGAAGGTCAAGCGTTAAAAGTTGCATTACATGAAATAATTGACGAAAATGCTCAACTTTCTTATGACCAAGCATGGGAAGCATTACGTGAAACAGATGAGGACCCGAATAACAAAAACAATGTCATCTTGTTTTACTCTGGCGTATCACGCTCTAAGACTGCTAATGGTGGAAATGTGGGACAGTGGAACCGAGAACACACATGGGCAAAATCTCACGGAGACTTCGGCACAACTAAAGGACCTGGAACAGATATCCACCATCTTAGACCTACCGACGTACAAGTAAATAGTTCAAGAGGAAACTTAGATTTTGATAACGGAGGATCAGCCGTTAGCGGATGTAATGGATGTAAAAAAACGACAAATTCTTTCGAAGCTCCGGATCGTGTAAAGGGTGATGTTGCACGAATCCTTTTTTACATGGCAACACGCTATGAAAAAGGAGACAAAGTAGATTTAGAGCTAAACGAAAAACTCGGTAATGGAAGTGCGCCCTACCACGGAAAACTTTCGACACTACTAAAATGGCACGAGCAAGACCCAGTCGATGAATTTGAACGCAATCGTAATAACGTCATTCAAAAATGGCAAGGAAATCGTAATCCGTTTATCGATCATCCGGAATGGGTGGAATTAATCTGGAAAACAAACAGTACAGCAAATAAAGCTTCATAACAAGAGGAATCCACTTCGAAAGTCCGAAGTGGATTTATTTTTATAGAATTCTAATTCTGTACCATATTTTGTCCTACAGTTGCATACAATTTAAAGCACGTCCTAAAAGGTTTTTAGAATGTGAAATATTAGTAGGGGGTTTCGACTATGAGGTCAAATAGGTTTTTGAAGTTTCTTAGTAGTTTCTTAGTATTAGCGCTCGTATTCTCACTCATGAATCCTATGTTTGCATCTGCAAATACGGGAGCAAAACCGTTCAAATCAGCACCAGTGGATGAAAGTATTCACCAGATGAAATCACTGGTAGCACAACAGCTGAATGTTTTAAATCAGGAGCCAGCAATCCAACCAGAATTATTGAACAAAAATGGAGATGAGTTAGTCTCTGTAATCGTTCAATTTTCTGAGCCCCCTGTTTCCTTAGTAAAAGGGATGAAGGCAGCTCAAGGGCTTTCTTTATCAAAAAATGAAGAGAGTGCAGTTCTTTCAAAGGTATCAACGCAACAGCAATCGTTTCAAAAGGATTTGCAACAAAAACAAATTAACTTTAAAAAGGGATATGCATACACAAATGTGTTAAACGGAATGGCGTTAACACTTAAAGCGAGTGACCTTCCTATACTTTTAACATCACCTGGTGTAGTATCCGTTGAACCAGATGTGGAGGTAAAGGCATTCAATACAAGTTCAGCAAGTGAAGGAACAGTAGAAGCGACGATGAATACAAGTGTTCCTTTCCTTGGGGTGGAACAGCTTTGGTCTGCTGGAATTGAGGGGCAAGGTGTCAAAGTAGGGGTGGTTGATACAGGAATTGACTACTTACATCCTGAATTCGAAGGAGTTTATAAGGGAGGAGCAAATTTCGTCCCGCATACGAACACTACAGATTACGCACGTCCGCGATCAGCAGACGATCCATATGAAACAACACCACTAGATAGACCAGCGGCAAAACCGGAAGTTAATGCAGATGGAAATGCATTTTATACTTCGCACGGTACTCATGTAGCAGGGACAATAGCTGCAATTGGTAAAAATGAGTACGGAATTAAAGGACTTGCTCCAAAAGCTCAAATATATGCTTACCGTGTGCTTGGTGCATATGGAAGTGGTAATAATTCATGGGTAATCGCAGGAATTGAACGTGCGGTCAAAGATGGAATGGATGTTATCAATCTATCTCTTGGTAGTACTACAAACAGTTCTACATCTGCAGACTCCATCGCAATTAATAATGCAATGCTAGCAGGAGTTGTGGCAGTAGTAGCGACAGGGAATGCTGGTCCGAATCGTGGAACAATTGGTTCACCATCTGCCGCTGCAATGGCAATCTCTGTTGGTAACTCAACAAACCCAGAAACACAATATGATGCTCTAGTTAAAGTAACAGCAGGTAGTTATACAAAAGATTCCACTATTAAATTAATGGGGTGGATATACGGGACAAATCTTCCTCAAACATTGACAGGTAATTATGATGTAGTGGCTGTTCCTAATATTGGAGCAGATGCTGATTATACTGGACTTAATGTGAAAGACAAAGTAGTACTTGTTGCACGTGGAGATATTGCATTCGTGGATAAAATTGCCGCAGCTAAAAAGGCTGGAGCAAAAGCTATGCTTATTCATAACTCAGCCGGAGGTTCAGGTACTCCTGGCCCAGCAAATGTATTCCTTGGTGATGCATTTGAGTACATTCCTGCGTTTGACATGTCTTATACAGAAGGAAAGGCCCTTCGCGACGCGTTAGTAGGAAAAACAGGGACAGTTAACTTTAGCAATTTCAAAGAAAGTAAAACAGCTGGAGATGAAGTTAATTCATCTAGTTCTCGTGGACCGGCAAATCCAAATTTTGATATTAAACCGGACGTAACTGCTCCTGGTACAAATATCATGTCTACAGTAGCGGCATATGGTAAAGATTATCCAGATGCACAATATGCTCAATCATTCGAGCGCTATACTGGCACAAGTATGGCAACTCCGCATATTGCTGGGATTGCTGCATTACTTGTACAAAAGCACCCTGAGTGGAACGCTTTCGACGTAAAAGTAGCTATTTCTAACACAGCAAAGCAACTGAATAAAACCACTTATAATGTCTTTGACCAAGGCCCAGGTCGCGTGCAACCATTAGCAGCTGCTAATACGGAAGCATTAGCATATGGGGTAGATACAGTAGTATCTAATGGTAAAACAGAAGCAAACTTGAAAGGAACAGTCACATTTGGCAAGCTTCCTCAAGTAGTAACGCAAGATGTTTCCATAACGAAGGATATTTTAGTAAAAAATATTTCTGGAAAAAATAGCGATTACAGCGTATCGGTAGAAGTAACAAAAGCAGCAAAAGGAGCTCAAGCGACAGCAAAAGTGACAGTTGATAAAACAGCATTCACTTTATCAAATGAGCAAACACTAAAAGTTACACTTAATGCTCCAAAAGGAGCAAGTTCAGCTGGCAATGAAATATTAGGTTATATCCATATAACAAATGGAACAACAAAGTTGTCTCTACCATTCGCTGCGGATTTTACACCAGCGGCACCTGCAACTGGATTGAGTGTATATAATTTGACTGAAACAGATCTTTCATTTAATAACGATGGTATAAAAGATTCAGGAAAACTAATTTTTACTTTACTTAATAATATTGGAGAATATTATATTGAGTTATGGGACATTATGAATCCCGAAGGTGGCTATTATGAAGATGGTTATATTGGGTATCTTTCCGCAAATTCTAGCCTAAAAGCAGGTTCTTATAGTTTGAATATTGCCGGACAATATGCTCCGTGGGGTGGAACAGGTCTAGAAACAATACCTGATGGTGTTTATACTGTCGATTTCACAGGATTTAGTCTTGCAGGAGCATTACAAATAGAGGAATGGGATGGACCGCTATTCGTTAAGAGCACACCTGCTGTAATTGAATCAGCAGCTTCCCATATTGCCAAAGAATCCACATATGCATTTACAGGTAAGGTAGTAGATAAGTATATAGATTATCAGGAAGAACTAGATTCTTATGATCTTGGATATAATGTGAATACGAAACTTGCAACAACGTTCGAAGCAAAAGATGAAAATGGAAATGTTGTATCAAGCGGTCCTGTTACACTTGCACAAGATGGCTCATTTGCATTCGATGTTACTGGACTTGCTGACGGAGCTAACTCAGTAACAATTTTTGTAAACGACGCTGCTGGAAATAAAGCGAATAGATCATTTGAAGTTGTGTACGAGGTACCAGCAGTAGAACCAGTTCTATCACTTTCTGTAAATCCAACTGAGCTAGACTTAACAGTTGGCGGAACTAAACAACTCGCGGTAACAGAAACGTCGACGCCTGTAGATGGAGATGCAAAAGATAAAGACGTAACTTCAGACGCTACGTATGAAGTTGCAAACAAAAGTATTGCAACCGTAGAAAATGGATTAGTAACTGCAGTTGGTGAAGGAACGACTACAATTACTGTCTCATATGGTGGAAATGAGGTCACTGTAAATGTAACTGCAAAAGCATCAGACCCAGATCCAGATCCTGTTTTAACGCTTTCTGTAACTCCAACTGAGCTAGACTTAACAGTTGGGGAAACTGCACAACTTGCGGTAACAGAAACGTCAACACCAGCTGAAGGTAATGCAACCAATAATGATGTGACTTCAGAAGCAACGTATACCTTTGCAGATGATGGTATTGTAACAGTAGCAAATGGATTAGTAACTGCAGTAGGAGAAGGTTCGACTACAATTACGGTTTCCTATGATGGAAATGATGCAACTGTAAATGTAATAGTAAAACCACAAGAAACAGAACCGGATCCAGATCCGAAACCAGTAGTAAAATTATCAGTTAATCAAACAAATCTAAAAATCGAATCTGGTAAAACTGAACAACTTACAGTTACAGAAACAACAACATTCGAAGGCAACGCAACGGATAAAGACGTGACTACTGAAGTTACGTATACTGTTGCAGATGAAAGTATTGCAACAGTAAAAAATGGATTAGTGAAGGCTATCGCTGTTGGTACTACAACGATCACTATAACTAACAAGAATAATGATTCTATAAAAGTAAATGTAGAAGTTGTTAAGCAATCGACACCACCAGTAACACCACCAGTAACGCCACCAGTGACGCCGCCGGTAACACCACCTGCACAACCAGGTGATGGAGTAATTGACGTACAAGATATTTTAAAACAATTAGCAGATCCAACTGCAAAAGAAGTTAAAGTAACAGCACCAGCTTTAACGAAAGAAACACCAGAACTTAAAGCTACCTTGCCAGCGACTGCACTTCAAGCAATTGCTACTTCTGGAAAAGCAGTAGTAATAAGTTCAGGAGATATTGCAGTTACAGTTCCTTCACAAGTTTTACAAGATCTTGTGAAAAACTATCCTGGAACAACAAGCTTTAGTCTTAAACTAGGAAGCGATACGAAAATTCCGGGTAATGGAACACAAGTATCAGACGCATATTCACTAGCAATTACTGTTGAAAAAGACGGTAAAACAACAGAAGTAACAAAGTTTGTAAAACCTGTTCAAGTAACGGTGCCTGTTAAATCTATTAAAGATGCAGACAAGGTGGCAGCTTACTACGTAAACGAGAAAACAAATTCTTTAGAATACGTGAACAGCAAATATACAGATGGGAAAGTTACGTTCAAAACAAATCACTTCTCTACATTCGTAGTAGTGGAAAACAACAAAACATTCAAAGATTTAAATGGTTCATTTGCAAAAGACTTCATCGAATCTTTAGCATCCAAATCAATCATCAGCGGAACAACTGAAACAACTTTTGGTCCGAATGATCAAATTACAAGAGCACAATTCGCTGTATTATTATCTCGCGCACTTGATCTGCCAAAAGCAGAATACCAAGGAGTATTTGCAGATGTATCAGCAAGTATGAAGTGGAGTGCACAAGAAATTGAAGCAGCAAACCGTGCAGGAATCATCGAAGGCTCTGCTGGGAAATTTAATCCAAACGATAAAATTACTCGCGAGCAAATGGCAACGATGATCGTTCGTGCTATTAAGTACAATGATGCATCTGTACTAAAAGCTAGCAAAGCAACGTTTGCAGATAGCGGTTCTATTAGCGGATACGCAAAAGAATCTGTTGGAGCAGCGGCAGAGCTAGGTATTATCAACGGTAAAGTTGTAAACGGAAAATCAGTATTTGCACCAAAAGATTACGCAACTCGTGCAGAAGCTGCTAAAATGTTATACAAATTACTAGAAAATCTGTAATACAAATACCCTTAGTCGAAATTCGGCTAAGGGTTTTTATGTGAGCTAAAAAGTAGTTTTTAATCTCCTAAAAAGATAACAATTAAAGTATTTTAGGTTCAAAAGAGACCTTTACTCAACTATTGTCAGGTACCAGGTTCTGGAACAATTCTGAATTCAAAGAGAACCTGGTGCCATTAATGGATTCCAAGATATGCCATCAGGTATCAATTTCTACGAAGAAGTAGCAGCATCATGCAAGGTATCGGTAAAGGGAAATTTGGTCCAAGCCAATACATCACAAGAGTATACTTCTCTTTATTCTTGTATAGGACATTTAACAAATAAAATCATAGAAAACGAAACTCGAATGACCTCTAATAAGGAGGTTGTTCGAGTTTTTCGTTTGGAGAAAAATGGTGTATGTTCCTGTAGAAGTTTCTATAGCGTTATTTGTGACACTAATAACTGTTACTGGTTTTGCAGCTGCTTCTGCACGCACAACGAATGTAGCGATTTGACCACGGTCTACGGCTAAGTCAGGCGAGAATAATGTTGCGGCAGTCCCTTTCGTAACATTATATTTTACAAGCGTTTGTACGTATCCTTTATACCAGTGTGAATCATTTACGTCTTTAAAATTAATAGAGATTTTTTTTCTTCTGGAAGGTCAAAAGCTATAGAAATAATTTTAGCCATTTGACTACGTGTTAATGTTTCTTCCGGGCGATATGTATTATCTAGTAAACAGCTTCTTGGCAGATAATATTGTCGTAAAAGGGAACACGGAAATTTCAAACAAATCGACAGGTGTTTCTGCAGCAGCATTACCAGACGGAGCAAAAATTACCTTCTCAATTTCAAATCTAACAAAAGTTGTCCTAAACAAATTGAATTCAGCATTTAACTTAACAGGAAGTTCATCTGTTACAGCTATTAATGTTGACGCTAATGCTACAATAACAGCTGACAAAAATATCACGATTCCAAGTGTAACTGCTGGTAAAGATACAAAAGTAGTAACACTAAATGCAGCGACTAAAAACTTTTTAGTAAATGCATTAAACTTCACATTAAACGGTACTGCTAAAATTGAATCTATAAACCTAGGAAATAAAGATTCAAAATTATCACTAGGAACAGGATTAGCGATTGTAGATCTAGTATTACCAGCGGGGGCGAATGCATCAGAGGTAATCAGTAACTTTGAGGCAATAAAAGGCCAAATTGAAGAAATCGGTGGAAAACCAAATCCAGATGTTGCACCAGTAACACCACCAACACCACCAGCTGTCGGAGGGGGAGGAACTCTGGAACACCAGGTACACCGGGTGATGGTGGAAGTGACCAAACTCCGGGACAAAAAAACAGAATAATTAAATTGTCCCTGTGTAAGATACAATAATGGGATTAATTAACGTACCAAGAGTAAATACGGTCCGAGAACGAGTAAATCAAGTAGAACCGCAAGTAACCACCGAGGAAACGCTAGTAACGTCTAAAGGAGAGCGAGTATCCACTAAATGGGAGAAAGTAAATCCAAATCAAAACCTCGATCCTTTGTCAGCCAGAATTCGAGGGACAATGGAGTCTAACACAGGGTTGCTGAGGTCGTGGCATTTAAATGATGCGCAATAACCCCTCATGCTTCATTGCTAATACTATTCAAGCTTTGCTAGCTCAGTGCATCAAGTTTTAGAAAAAAATAGGCCATCTAAATGAAGTTCAGTTGGAGTTATTTGATGCTTGTTATTTAATAGTGAAATGTAGTCTGTTGTCAGAATTGTTGCTGAGACAGGGATGCTTTACTCTAATATTTCAAGGAAAATGCAAAACCAAAAGAATAAAATCCAAAATGTGAGGAATGCATAGAGCATTCCTTTTTATCTTGAAAATTTTTTCGATTTTTTTCGCCACTGTAAATACGGTAGTTCAACTTAGAAAAGGAGCTAGCTAGAATCGGCCTAACACGTCCTTTTCTAAGTGTGATACAGATGTTTCAGTTGAAGACAAAATGGATAGAATTTAAAAGATCTAAAGACATTTTATCAATCGATACGACAAGTAAATTTGGTTTTTGACAACTAGTCCGAAATCGTTAAAAGTTTATGTCCTCCAAGGTTGATAGGTTCCAAATTAATTATCAAATTTAATTCCTCATTTACTTCTACTTATAAGTCCTGTAAGAGAAAGAAAAAGGGTTTCTTTTTTTCAAATTAGGGAAGGGTAAATTAGAAGGTGCATTAAGCTGAAGAGGTGTTTTTTAGTGAATAAACTATTTGCTATACTTGTCTTTGGAGGTGTTCCTTTAGTTTTAATAGGAGCATTTTTAGATTGGTCAGAAATGATGATGTTCTTTCTCTGCTGTGTAAGTATTATTGGACTTTCGGGATATATAGGCCGAGCAACAGAAAGTCTAGCGATTGTAAGTGGTCCAAGGGTTGGGGGTTTGTTGAATGCCACTTTTGGCAATGCAGTAGAACTTATCATCTCCATATTCACATTGAAGGCTGGGATGGTTGGAATTGTATTAGCATCACTAACTGGATCAGTTCTTGGCAACTTGTTGCTTGTACTTGGATTATCGTTTTTTGCTGGCGGTATTAAGTTTAAACGTCAAAAATTTAGTGTGCACAGTGCAAGATACAATTCAGGATTACTTATTTTTGCTGTTATTATAGCATTTGTCATTCCGGAAGTTTTCTCAATGACTATGAATTCCGAGAAAACATTGAGCTTAAGTATTGGAATTGCCATCATTTTAATCGCTTTGTATCTTGCGGGGCTATTTTTCAAACTTGTCACGCATCGAGGTGTATTCTCGTCTACTGACAAACCGGAAACGGAAACAGAAAAAGAACTACCAGAATGGACGAAAAGGAAATCGATTTTAATTCTTTTGTTGGCAACCGTAGTAGTCGCTTTTGTATCGGAGCAATTAGTGCATACATTTGAAATGCTCGGGGCGAAGTTTGGGTGGAGCGAGTTGTTTATAGGTGTCATTATCGTAGCGATTGTCGGGAATGCAGCGGAGCACGTTTCCGCTATTACGATGGCTGTCAAAAACAAAATGGAAGTGTCTGTTGAGATTGCTGTTGGTTCTACGCTACAAGTTGCCATGTTTGTAGCACCAATACTTGTTCTTATTTCTTTGTTCATGCCTCAGTCGATGGCACTCGTTTTTACTTGGCCAGAGCTTGTCGCGATGGTTACTGCTGTACTTTTAGTCATTAATGTTTCCAATGATGGTGAATCGAATTGGTTTGAAGGGCTGACGCTGTTTGCGGCATATTTGATTATGGGAATTGGTTTTTATCTTCTTTAATCCGGGGTAATTTTTATCCGAATCCGAATTTAATATGTCAAAAACGCGTCCCTGTGTCAGAAACAATTCTAAACTATTCTGAAGATAGACTACAATTTAAAAAGCGCTCCTACAATTTAAAATATAGGAAAATCAATGAATCCACACCTTCTAACATTTCCGAAGTTTTGTGATAATCACATTAACATCAAATGTTAGGAGGTTTTTTATGTCTAAAGAAGAACGAAAACACTATGGCAGCAACGGATGAACTAACAAAAACTCATTCCTCCTGTTCTTGAAAGAATTCAAATAATTTTTGTTTGTAAACTTCCTCAAAAACGCCAACAAAGTAGCCAGCGAGATTACGGATTTTTTTCTTTTTTATAGCTTGTAAAGATATCGTCAGTGCTCGATACCCAATATCTTCATAAAACTTCTGCTCTTGTGGGAGCAGTTGGATGCTACGGTAGGTGAGACTTCGATATACACCGTATAAACGGCTTACTAGCTGCTGATCTGTTCCAAGCATAGCAAAAACAGTAGACTTGAAGTGCTGATAGAACGTAGGCTTTTTACTTTTATAAAAGTTATCCACAGAATTTACAGCGCGGACATTTTCGGTAGAATACGTATTATGTAATAATTCTTTTTTAGAGATTAAAGAGATATCGGTTTCTTTTTCCGAAATGATCGCCGCAGTCCTTTGTATGACTACGTTTCCCTGCTCCGAGCGAACTGTCAAACTCGAGTGGTCATAGAAAGGTAAAATGACTAGAATATTGGCACCATAGCCCTTAGAAACTCTTCGAATGGTCGGAATCTTTTTGATGATTAACAGCTTTTCTAATTTACGTAAAGTTCTTCTAACCGTAGCCTCTGATTTACCCGTTGCATGACAAATCGTCGCCACCTTCAAATGAGCAGCACCAGGAAACTTACATGCATATTGTGCTACTAAAGAGAGCAATGCACGGTCCGTTTCATTCATCTCCCCGTAATGCGCCAGCATATGTTTTTCCACATGCATATCCATTTCTTCCACCGTTTTAAAAGATTGATAATCCGTAAGATAACTAGTCATCTGTTCCTTCCTCCCATTTCACTAATGATAAGTCGCGTGTCATTAGCTAAATAGAAGTATTTTGGAAGAAAGGATACATGAGTTAAAAAGAAATTTTGCGAGAATATATCGATTTTATGGAAAGCGATTGTTATGCCAAGCGCATAAACCACTAAAGAAGCAAAGTCTTGAAAACTATATAACATTCCTGAAAATGATGTTACATGTCCTAGTTATAAATGTGATGGTGATGAGGATATCTTTATTAATTATAATCCCACAATATCCTCCACTCTTCATCATCTTTAGCGACATATACTTCTTGTACGAAGCTGAACTTTCCGTATTTTCCTTTATAGGTTTGAATGACATTAAATTTGTAGACTACATCAAATGGTTTTGTTTCTTTAGCCATTTTCCAATTCTTGATTTGTTTGGCCTCTTCTATTTTAAACTGGAATGTTTCGGTACCGAAATGACCAATAAAAACATGGAGACGATCAGTCATAAACTGTGTTTTACTCCATCTTTCTTTCATAACAGGATGAAGCAATTCCCACGAATCAGCAAAGTCTGCACTTTGTTCATACGTGTAAAACGCTTCAACTACTTTTTTAGCTTTGTAGCTCGGCGAGAATAGATAATTAATAGAGCTTATCAATACGAGTAAAGAACATATGGATATAATAACAAAAAGTAAGAGTTTGTTTCCTGGTCTTTTCCTCATCATGAACTAACCCCTTTGTTAAATTAATCAATATAAATAGGATATGATTCTAACAAATTAATTATCTAAAGGGGCAGTCTGTATTTTTGGAAAACTGTTCATTAGGAACCTATTGCGTCGTAGTGTATTTATTAAACTATTAATTACTTTCCCTTTAGTAAAAAGAGTTGGTCGTTTGCTAGGAGCATAGAACCTATTTATTGAGAATACTAAAGTGTCGCTCGTCGCTGTGTGAGAAAATAATATAAAAAGATTAGTTTAAAAAGGTTTTAGATTTCATATAGGTATTTATAACTAACTAAAAATAAGGTGGAATAGTAGTTCGAAAATAATATATTAATGTAGAAAACCTCGAATTAATTGGTATAATAGTAACTGTATTAAAAATATTAGTGTTGGAGGAGAAAAAAATGAAAAAATTTATACTTGGATTTTTAACAGCGGCAATGTTTTTTGGGACGGTCGGTACATATGCAGCAACTAATTCAAAGATTGATGTACTTTGGAATGTTAAAGCAATTAAATTTGATGGTGTACCTAAAACCTCTACAAATAAACCATTTGTATACAATGGAGCGACCTATGTACCACTAAAATTTATCGGTGAAAACTTTGGTAAAGAGGTTGTATGGGATAGAGGAACTCAATCGGTATTAGTTAATACACCAAAACCTAAAGGTACATATCTTGGAGATACGGTGAAGAATATGAATTATCAGCAAGATGATACTTTGAATGGTGCTCAGCTAGTTTATAACGGCAAAGAAATCTTCAACAAGAATATGTCCGAAAGAACGACAGCAAAGAATAATCTGGGTACATCATACAAAAACTTTTTATTCTTTTATATAAGTGATTGGGCAGGTGCTTCAACAGATTTTATGGATTTCCCTTTAAGTTCTAAATACAAACAGTTTTCAGCAACAGTTGGTTTAGATCAGACTTATCAAGATACGACATCTGCTATAACAGTTGAGTTCTTGCTTGATGGAAACGTGATTAAAACTTTAGAATTTAAAGCTGGAGATTTCCCACAAGATATAAATCTTAGTGTAGAAAATGGGAAGAAATTGACTCTACAGGTTACCACCGATGATGCCTATGACAAAACAAGTATTCTCTTTGGTAATCCATTCCTAAAATAATACACTCTATTAAGCAACAAAAAGTAAGGCATTCCCACTAGCGTTGCACGGATGTGAATTTTTAGAAAAGTATTCCTGTATTAGAATAATTCTTTAATGGTCTGACAATAGACTACAATTCACTTTAAGATTTCGTCTAATATATCTGCGCAAGGAAACCAGGGTAGATGCTATGGCAAAGAAAGCAGTTTTCTTTTCCTTCTAAAAAACTGACATAAATAAAGTTTATATAAATTTAACAAAATATGTTTCAGTAATTTTATGCGGGGTATATAAATAGTACAAGGCGGAACTACCTTAGGAAAGGACTGGTAAACTATGTGTTTACAAGAGATTCCAATGGATGATTTGCACAGCCTTGGCGGAAAATTTGCTTTACTGACGAAAGGTACTCTCGTCGGGAACCGATATATTTAGGTTTCGTTCCAACGTGTTTTACCTGTAGATGAAAGAAAGTTTTTTGTGGAAGTGCACCTAAACGTCTGATGATGTATTATCAGGCAACCTAACTGCATTGACGAGATAAATGCTGAAATTGTCAGTTACAGTTTAACTAAGCAACATATCAAATTTTCCGAGTGTATTCCCTCTTTAGGGAAAGAAGAAAGCGTAGTCCTAATGGGATTGCGCTTTTTTCTTTTCTTTCTAAAAGTGTCTCTGTGAGGAGCAATTCTAATTCACTTGAAATTTATCACTATCGGTATAATTGATTATTTAGTCAAAAAAACTCCTCCTTGCACACATATACAAGGAGGAGTTTTTGTCTTCGTGATAGCGCAAACCACCGGCTTAAATAGACTCAATCATTTTCTGGATTTGGACAGTTGGTTAGGCTTTTTTCATAAGTAATCATAATGAACTCTTCTGGACTTGATTACGACCTAGATTATCCCATGTTGTATCCACTTGATAATATTGATCATCCATTTTCACCAGTTCCAAGAATGATTTCAGCCATTACCACTCTCCGCAACTTTTATAGTTGCTAAACCCATCTTTACATTCAAAGGTAACATCAATACCGGAAAAAATTAATAAAAAACTATGGATTCAGAAAATAATGATTGTTTTTACTAGAATGATAAATTATAATTCAATTAGCTACTCATCAATGAGGAGGAGGTGTGATTATGAGGATGAGTAAAGAGCTCTTTACTAATGAATCTGATTTTCATTATTTGATTGCTTTACAGTGTCTTTCTGATTCAGAAAAGCCACTTGGATCATGGATTATGAAAGAAAAGATGGAGAACCTGGGTGATTCTATTAGTTTGGCGTCTGTTGGTAGATTGTTAAAGGAGTTAGATGGGCTTGGATGGACAGAATTAGTATCCACGCAAGGGAGAATTCTTACTGTAAAAGGACAACGGCAACTAGAAGGCATGCAAAGTGATGTAGAAAGACTAAAGATTGAAGAGGAAATGAAAAAAGCAACTGTTTCTGAGAATGCGCAAGACATCATTGATTTACTAAATGTACGAGTGATCATCGAATCAGAGGTTATTAAATCAGTCGTTGAAAATGCTTCTGATGATGAAATAGGTTTTTTAGAGGAATCAGTTAAGCAACATAAACAGTGTGTAAGTATTGGAGAAGATTCTGAATTACTTCCGATTAATTTTCACCAAGTGTTATGTACACTTTCTTGTAACCGCTTTCTTAATTCTGTGTTAAAACTTTTAATACATGAGGAGTTAAGACTTGAGGAGAAGTTTCCAGATATTGCGACTAAGTTAAGAGATGCACATCATCTTGTCGAACACGAACTAATTTTAGAGGCAGTAAAAGCAAGAGATGTGGAGAAAGCAGTTTTACTAACAAAAGATCATATTCAAAAGCTGATTCAAAGCGTTAACAATAAATAGTTTCATAAAGGGGACGAGAAAATGGAGTATGGGATATTATCATTATTACCACCGGTTATTGCAATTGTAATAGCTATCGTGACTAGACAGACAATTTTATCTTTATTCATTGGTGTTTGGTTAGGTTCTACAATTATTAGCAGTTGGAATCCATTCGTTGGTTTTACATATTCGATTACGGATGTAGTCATTCCATCGATTGCTGATCCTTGGAATGCGGGAATGTTATTGCTAGTTACGCTGGCAGGAGGGTTTGTAAATATTCTACGTGTTACGGGTGGTGCACGTGCGTTTGCCGAAGTGGCTACGAAAAAAGTGAATACGCGCAAGAAAGCGCAAAACTTTATATGGGGTAGTTCTTTCCTATTTTCTTATACAGAGCCAGTTTTAATCTTAGGTACTGTTACTCGTCCTATAGCGGATAAGTTAAAAGTATCCCGTGTTAAATTGGCTTATATCTTGGATTCTATGGGCAGTCCACTTGCCGCTATGTCACCAATAAGTAGTTATGGACCATTTATTACTGGACTTATTGCCACGCAACTTGCTGTGCTTGGTCTAAGTGATAATCCCTGGTCATTGTTCATCCAAATGATTCCTTATAATTTATATGGTCTGTTCGCGATGATTGGTGTGTTATTTGTAGTGAATTTGAATTTAGATATCGGTCCGATGTATAAAGCAGAAATGAGAGCAGTGGAAAATGGGGAGCTTTATGGGAAAGACGATAAGCTGATGATAGATGAGTCTATTGAAGAAGAGATGATGGTATCCAATACAAGAGCAGATATTTTTAGCTTTTTGATTCCAATGGTTTTATTGATGGGGACTATTTTTACAGTTATTTTTTGGACAGGAAATATTGGTGAGAACGGATTTAGGGGGGCATTTTTAAATTCTAATATTGTGTTGTCAATCATTTGTGGATTTATAGCAGGTGCAGTTGGCGGAATTATCTATGCAAAATGGAGATATAAAACATCCTTAATTTATCTCTTCGATGAATTAACGAACGGTATTTTAAAGTTGATGATTGTGCCTCTTATTTTGGTCATGGCATGGTCGATTGGGTCCATCGCATCTACGATGGGATTAGGTACGTATATTACAGAATTTGTTGGAAACTACTTGCCGGCATTCCTAGTTCCATTAATCATTTTCCTCATCGGAGCATTGATTGCGTTTGCAACGGGGAGTTCTTGGGGCGTCTTTGCAATTATGATTCCAATAGCTGTTCCAATGGCTGCTTCTATGGATATCAATTTAGCTTTAGCAATTGGTGCTGTGATTAGTGGGGGCCTGTTTGGAGATCATTGTTCACCGATTTCCGATACGACCATTATGTCCTCGACAGGTGCAGCTGCTGATCATATTGAACATGTTCGGACCCAATTACCATATGCCTTAGTTATTGCGACTGCTTCCGCAATAGGGTTTCTTTCTTCAGGGCTTACGCAAAATGTATTGGTTGGATTAATTGTAACCGCTATTGTTCTATTACTAGCATTGTATTTATTGAATCGTAGGGTGATAGAAAGAGGTTCAACTATACCATTGAAGAAGCAAACAGTCTCTTAATAGTTGGAAAGGAATGATAATATATGATGAATGTTGATATGATAATTCATAATGGGCACCTTCTGACCATGGAAGGAAAAGGTGTTGGATTTATTGAGAACGGTGCAATAGCGATAAAAGGCAATTTAATAGAAGCGGTAGGGGAATCATCAGAGGTTTTGGCTAATTATAAGGCAGAACGGATTATTGATGCAACAAACAAACTTGTTATGCCAGGATTGATAGATGCACATATTCATACGGGCATCAGTATTTTCCGTGGTGTGGCGCAAGATATGTCAAACTGGATGCAAAAAGGTCTATGGCCATTCCAGAAACATTTACTACCGGAAGAAAGTGTTGCTGGATCTATGGTTAATATTATTGAGGGATTAAAGGCTGGGACCACAACATTCTGCGATTACGATGGGCGTATGGACTTACTTGTACACAATTATAAAAAAATTGGTGCGCGTGCAAGGATTGCCGAATTGATAAACGAGATACCGGATAATATTGGAGATTTGCCAGTAGGAGAGTTATATCCGTTTGATCCTTCTATTGGTCAAGAGAAGCTTCAACGAAATCTAGATCTATATGAGGAACATCATAATTCCGAAAATGGGCGTATAACAGTGATTCTTGGTCCACATGGTCCGGATATGATGAGCTTGGAGCTATTAAAAGAAATTCAAGCGCATGCAGAAAGATTAGATACGAAACTGCATATGCATGTTGCACAAGGCGATCGTGAAGTATTTCAAATCGAAAAACGGTATGGTAAACGAACTATTGAATTTCTAGAAGAACAAGGTCTATTAAACGAACGACTTATAGCTGTACATTTAACGGAGGCAACGGACGAAGAAACTGAAGTGGTTGCAAAAAGTGGAGCAAAGTTAATATACTGTGCAGGTAGTATCGGTATTATCGATGGAATGGTTCCCCCAGTTCAGAAGTTTTTGGTCGCAGGGGGAACGGCTTGTCTAGGGTCTGATCAAGCTCCAGGTAACAATTGTAACAATATGATTAATGAGATGAAAATGGCAGCCATTTTAAACAAAGTAAAATATAAGGATCCACGAGTATTTAATGCCACGCAGGCACTTCGAATGGCAACAGTCGAAGCGGCTAAAGTGATGGGAATTGACGACCAAGTGGGTACGTTAAAAGCAGAGAAAAAAGCGGATATTATCTTACTCGACTTGTCCGCACCTACGTTTTTTCCGGTGTTAACAACACCTATTCGTAATATTGTACCAAACCTAGTATATTCAGCACGTGGGGATGAAGTAGAAACGGTTATAATTGATGGAAATATCGTGATGGAAAACCGAGTCATTTTAACAGTAGATGAAAAAGAAGAAATTAGAAAAGCACAAGCTGCAGCGAAACAAGTTTCTATTCGTGCTAAAGACGATATATTAAGTGCTGATAGTGATATTTTACAAATGGTACGTGATGGATTGTTGTAGGATTAAGCTTCTCCAATAGAGTTCAGCGTTCAAGTAATAGATTAAATTCTCACAATTAACTACAATTTAAAAGCGCAATTATGTAGAAAGCCACCTAAATACAATGATCGTCTCGGAAAATCCAAGATTTCTGAGACGTTATTTTTTATTTCAATTCCTTTTAATGAATTTTAAAAAGCGTCCCTGTGTTAGAAATGAAATAATTCTAAACTATTCTGACAATTAACTGTTATATTCATATAAATAAAGTTGCTGAGGATAAAATTCTTCAGCAGCTTTTTATTTATCAATTTGATAGGAATCAGCACAATCTAAAATTTAATTTTAGTTCATTTTTAATTTCACTATTCCTATTCTTTTATGAAAACGACCAAAACATTCAAGGAAATAATAGGCTACTACTAGATTCAAAACAGGTTTGTTATGTATTTTTGATAAATTAAACTGGATTAAAAAGGATGAATAAATTTGATATTTAGATTTTGGGAAAAGGTTACATACCTCCACTTTAATCATTTCAATTTTATTGACGCCCTCTAAACAGTCTAAAAATTCTTAATTTTAATTGCCACTTTTGTCACATATTTGCCACTGTTGACGTGTAAAAAAAGAAATTTTCAAGGAATTAGAATGCAAGGTATGTGCTTTCAAAGGTTGAAAAGATATATAAAATTGGCATGATAATTGCACTAGTTTTTATGTACAAATTAAAGGGAGGGAAGAAAGAAAAAGTTAAAAGAGGCCGGAAATTGCATGGGATTCTCAAGGTTAAGTTTGTGATTTCATTAGACAACATGAGGTTTGGAAAGGAGAAATATGCATTGAACTATGAAGAACTAATAAGAAAAAAATAGGGTTATTTACCGTGCGACTACAGGGTTAATTGCTGATTCAGGGACCAATGTAAGACTGTATTAAGAGTAGAAGGAAAATGCTCTTAATCTACTATAATTACTTATTTTAGCAGGAAGCAATAAGTTGTTTGTCGTTTAAAGTACAAAGTGAACACTTAATTGTTAGTCTTTGTACCTTTAGGCTAGTTGAGAGGAGAATCATCATTTTGCGATTGATTTCAAAAGAGAAAGTAATTTATTCAATGGCATCCGCTAATCCACACGTTGCGATTGTAACGCCAGGAGAGACGGTATGCTTTGAAACGAATGATTGTTTTGAAGGTCAGTTTGACTCACCCAAAGTTCAATACGATGGGATTGATTGGAGTCGGATTAATCCTGCAACTGGTCCTCTTTATATTGACGGAGCAGAGCCTGGGGATATTCTTGTCGTTCAAATAGAAAAGATTAATCTAGACTATAATGGGTTCATCTTTTCAGGTCCAAACGTAATTTTTAAAGATAGTCTTGCTATTAATTCACTGAAAAGAGTAAAGATATCCGATAGCCATGTAATATTTAACGATAAATTAAAGATTCTTCTCAATCCAATGATTGGCGTGATTGGAACAGCTCCTAAAGATAAAGAGATTTCCAATGGCTGGCCTGGCAATCACGGAGGAAATATGGATTGCAAAGAAATAAAGGAAGGAACCATCCTTTATCTACCTGTGAATGTTGCTGGAGGATTGTTAGCGATAGGTGATTTACACGCCGCAATGGGTGATGGAGAAGTAACGAGTGGAGTAGAGGTAGCTGGTGAGGTAATTGTGAAACTAGAGTTGATAAAAAGCACAAGACTTGAATTGCCGATGGCTATAACAAAAGACAAAATTATGTTTATTGCTTCGTCAGATGTATTAGAAAATGCCATTCATAAATCAGTGAATGTGGCAAATGATTGGCTAGTAAATGAACTGAATATAGACTCAGTAGAAGCGAGTATGTTGCTTAGTATCACGGGAGACGTAAAAATATGTCAAGTTGTAAATCCGCTAAAAACAGTTCGTATGGAATTCCCAATTTGGATTGTCAAAGAGTATGGATATGATATTCCTTACTGTCGACATTTGAATACTTAACGCGTATAAAAATTAAATCAACTGAGTTAACAAATCTAAGGCAAAGGGTGGTAGGAAAAATGAATACCTTAAAAAAAGATTTAACTTTGTCTCAAGTAATTGCGATGGCTGCAGGGGGGATGATTGCTGCTTGGATGGTGGAAATGATTTATTGGTTCGAACTAAGTGGGTCCGGAAGCTTTTGGGCACTACTTGTTACAGGGCTATTCATAATACCTCTTGGTTTAATTTACTCTGAGATGTCCAGTATGCTTCCATTTGCTGGTGGGGAAAACATTTGGATTTCCAATGCCTTCTCCTGGGATATCGGATGGTATTTTAACTGGATGTTGTTCCTGTTGTATATTTTCGCTATACCGAACGTAGCTTATGGTCTTGTAACAATGGCAAACTATTTTTATCCAATGTCATTTTTTCAAATAAAAGCCATTTCATTAATTATATTATTAATATGGTTTGGTGCAAGCTTCGTTAAAGTTAAGCTCATAGGCAGAGCCCAGAACTTAATGTTTTGGCTCATGGTAGCGTTAACGGCATTTGTTTCTGTTAGCTTCATTTTGAGTGAGCAGTGGAGTTATTCAACACTCACCCCTTGGTTTCCAGAAGGAATCTCAGGTTTTGGAGCAGCTGTAGGAATTTTAATCTTTAAATATATTGGTTTCGATATGATTCCGCAACTGGCGGAAGAAGCCAACTTCCCAAGAAAATCACATTGGAAAGCTTATTTGGGCGCAGCACTTCTAACATTTTTTGTATACGGTATGGCAATCATATCAAATGCTGGAATTGTATCTCTTGAGTGGATTGCAAAAACAGATATTATAGATCCACGTGTAGCGGATCTTATTGGACGACATGATTTAGCCATAATAATTGTTGTCGTGGGAATTTTAGGGACAGTCACAACATTAAGTGGATTCTGGTTGGCTGCGGCAAGAACTCTTTTTGGCGCTTCAAAGCAACGACAACTACCTAAAGCTTTCGCAAAGTTGAATAAATCGGGACAGCCTAAATATTCTAATATTTTGGTTGCTGTGTTTGCTATTTATTTTGCTGTGTTTGCACCCGAAGCTTGGATTCAGTATATGTATACGGTGTATGCATTTGTAGCTGGGGTCGTCTATCTATTTGTAACGATGTCCTTTCTTATTATTCGTAAAAGACATCCGGATTGGGAAAGACCTTTTAAGGTAAAAGGAGCTATGTTTATTGGCGTTTTATCAATGATATTCTGTGGTTGGATTCTCGTAGCCACTTTCTCGGAAATTACTATTGCTTCACTCGGAGTTGTCGGTGGATATTTCCTAGTCGGAATCGCACTACATCTTTACGCTCGACGAATGAGAATAGAAAAACCTGATGAATGGCAACCCTACGTTTTGACTCCAAAGGATATCGATAAAGATATGGAATAGTAAGGTAGCTAATCTGAGTTTATTCCTTATGAGCGGGATCTTTTTCGGGTCTAACCCTCATTTTATGAACAATATAAAATTGTACATTATCTAGCTAAGTATTTAACTTTGAGTGTAAACGCCAAAAAACGCCCATCTTTTCCTCTGGTGGGCGTTTGTGTATGTAACTTCTGAAAATCAACTGGGCTCCGGATGTTTACTCAAAAAAGACGAAAAACAGGACTGAGCAATTGGAAAGCTATCCATATAGCTCATTCGTACACAATTTTAAAATAAAAGACTCATATGATAAAAATACTCCACTACCTTAGAATTTCCAACAATGATGACGAAAAGAATTAATAAGATAGAGAAAGTTGCAATATATAACATAAAACCATAGAGTGGATCAACAGCAGTAGGATTTTTTGATAGTAAAAAAGTCATTATATAAAGTGGCAGTATAAAAAGACTAAAAACTATGCATATAGTTAGAACTGTGTTCGCATAAGTATATGATTCTACCAGCATTAGAAATATAGAAGCAGTTACTAAAATAATGGGTGCAGATAATTGCCCACCATAAAAACTGATAATGGTTTTAAATGAATGCTGTGGACCAAAAAAATTGCTAATGAGAAAAGAAGAAAGTATAACGAGACCGATTATTAAGAATGTCAGTAAAAAATTTTCCATAAAAAAGGATATAAAACTTGGTGGGTTGCTCCAATATAAGTCTTTAGAAAATAAAAATAGAGATATTACAACAAGTGCAGTAAATAAAATAATACTAACAAGACTACTTTTTAACTCACTTTCTCCATGGTTGTATGCATGAGAAGGTTTTTTTAATTGCTGAATAAAGTAAGAACTATATATTTTAGTAATTTTTTTAATATTTTCTATATGAACATTTGGTTTCGCAGCTCGTGTTCTAGAAGCAACATTATCGGTATTTAATAGAAGTTCCTCAAATTCAGTTCCACATAAACTGCAAAAGTTCCCCATGATTTGTTGGTGCCCACAGTTTGTACAATTCAGTGACCTTCCTCCTTTGTTTTGATTATATGAATCCACTATATTTTTTATTCGAGTCCCTGTGTCAGCGACAATTTGAGGGGGAATTGTGGCTGACACAGGGGATGACCTGCCACTGGGAAACTGTCGAATATTCAGTCAAAAAAACTTCTCCCTGTTATAAACAAGAGAGAAGTTTTATTGCTTCTATACAATTGTAGTGAAAAAACAAAATTCGTTTTCAATACAGAATTAAGCTGTAGTGGAGACGTTTCCTACTTTAGTCGCTTTACTCTTTACGGTTTGTCTCTTGATTTTTTTTGATATCCACACGAAGCAATATAGAGATGATCAATGAAATTGTAATCAGTACAGTAAATACATAGAAAACAGGTATATAACTATATTCGCTATTCCTTTTATTAAACTAATAATAATAGGACCGAAAATGCCAATTAACGATTATGTTGTCAGTAAATAATCGTGAATGACACCTAATTGTCTCGTTACAAATAAATCGCTGACAAATGCCGGTATATTAGAGAAGTCACCGCCATAACAACTGACCACTAAGATTAAAATAAATTTCTGAATTCGATGAGAACTAGATACCTTTTATTAAAAATGAGGGCTGCTCTCAAAAGTAATTTTTGATGACTTTTGAGACAGTCTTTTCATTTTTTATTTGAATTCATTTTTCACCACTTATTTAAAAACAAACATTTTCATTTAAATTGTTAGAATAATTTAAATTTTTGTTGCAATTGGATTATTCAATATTGTATAGTCTTATACAAGAATGAATAAAGGAGGGAGAGTATGATGTCGATGTATTTTCTTCCAAATAGCGTGGAAGAAATTATTGATACCTATGATGAAGATATCATTATAACTTCCCGTGAAGGAAAAATAATCAAAGTTACTCAAATAAGCGGCGAACATTATGGAATGAAACCTTCTGAACTTTTAGGGAAATCCGTTTTAGACTTACAAGCTCAGGGTATTTTCTCGCCAGCTATTACACCTGAAGTTGTGGAAAAGAAGAAAAAAATTGTGACCGTTCAAATGACACCGTCCGGAAGAAAAGTATTGATAACAGGGATTCCGCTTTTTAATGACCAGCGTGAAGTAGAATTTGTTATTAGTTATTCTTACGAGCTTTCTGAACTAATCGTGATGAAAGAGTACTTGCAAGATTTAGAAACCGAAATGTCCAAAGTAAAAGAAGAGCTTGCCCACTTACGCGATCAGCATATTCAAATTAGTAGCTTGATAACGGAAAGTCATTCTTCTATTCGTGCAATCAAAACAGCTCGTAAAATGGCACGTCTTGATGTTCCCATTGTCATTCAAGGTGAGCATGGAGTTGGAAAAACATCCCTAGCAAAGTTTATTCATGCTCAAAGCAATTACAGTGAAGGTTCTTTCATTGAAGTTAATTGTGGGTCAATACCGGACTCCATATTTGAGAACGCTTTCACCGGTCAACTAGACGCTAAATCCCAAGGTTATCTCTCTCTTTCATCGGGCGGTACTCTCGTACTAAAGGAAATGGATCAGCTATCAATAGCTTCCCAAGCAACTCTTTTTACGCTTTTAAACAAGCAAACGACTACTAGAATTATTGCCATTAGCGAAATACCACTGGAAGAACTCGTCCATCAAGGAAAATTCCGAGAAGATTTATTTTACTTACTTCACATTACATCCATTGCATTGAAACCATTACGTGAAAGACCAGAAGATCTTGAAAGAGCTATTTCTTTTTATTTACAAACATTCAATAAGAAATATCAATACAATAAGAAAATTGCGGATGATGTGTACATCCACCTCCTTCAGCTTGAATGGAAAGCAAACTTCCGCGAGTTAAAAAACGTAATGGAGCGAATTGTTATTGAAAGTGAAACGAATTTAATCACCCTTCAAGATTTGCCAATACAATACCAACCATTAGAAGGGGAACAAATTGGGATTGAATTGGACGGTCAAAGTTTACCTCATATATTGGAGTTTGTTGAAAGGAAAGTACTATTGAATACACAAAAGCGTTACAAGACAACTACGGAAATGGCTCATGTTTTAGGAATTAGTCAACCTTCTGTCGTTCGTAAGTTAAAAAAGTACTCTACTTCTTTAGACAAGAAAAACGAATAAATTCATGTTGCCTTAGAAAGGGGGAGATAAAGAAGAGGCTAGAAAATTTAGAGGAACAAAATGAAAAAACTTTTACATTCAAATTAATAGGGGGAATTAGGTTGAAGAAATGGTCATTAGTTGTATGTTCACTAATATTACTTATCGTGTTAGCAGCTTGTGGGAAGGAAGAAACTAAAATCGCTACAAATGGTAAAGTATCAACCCCGTTAAAAGTGACTCTTCCAACATGGACAGGGTATGGTCCGCTTTTTTTAGCAAAGGAAAAAGGTTTTTTTGAAAAAAATGGGGTAGACGTTGAACTTTCTATTGTAGAAGGCTTAGGGGAGCGTAAAGCAGCTTTAGCTGGTGGAAAAGTGGATGGTATGGCAACTGCGCTAGACGTACAAGTAACGCTTGCTGGTGCAGGTATTCCAGTTAAAGTTGTATGGTTATTGGACGATTCATATGGCGGCGATGGAATTCTTGTAAAAAATGATATTAATAGTGTAGAAGATTTAAAAGGGAAAAAAATGGCATTTGAAGTAGGCTCGACAAGTCAACTGCTAGCTTTAACTGCATTAGCTCAAGGTGGACTAACTGAAAAGGATGTAACAGTCGTACAAATGTCAGCTGGTGATGCTGGTGCTGCTTTTGCAGCTGGACAAGTAGATGCAGCTGTTACTTGGGAACCTTGGTTAACTAAAGGAGCACAAGCAAACGGGAAAGTATTATTATCTACAAAAGATTTACCTGGAATTATCATCGATACTGTTTCTTTTAAAGAAGATGTTATCAAAGACCGCCCTGAAGATATAAAAGCATTTGTAAAAGCAATGGGTGAAGCGATGGATTATTGGAAGAACAATAAAAAAGAAGCAAATGAAATAATGGCAAAAGGCCTTAGTATTGATGTAGCAGAGTTTGAAGCAACTGAAACAGGATTGAAATTTTTCTCAAAAGAAGACAATGACAACTTATTTGGTCTAGATGGTGAAAAAGGATCTATTTATAAATCGACAGAAAATACTATTCAGTTTTACAAAGATCAAAAAGTGATAGAGAAAGATGTAAAAGTAGAAGATGTAATCGATCCTAGTTTTCTAAAGTAAAGGAGTAGAGGTGTCGTTAACATTTAAAGTAAACGTTAGCGACACTATTCCACAAAGACGTATAGAATGGAGGGATTTTGATGGCAAATAAGTGGTTTACTCCTAAAAAAGAAATACCAAAGAAAATTTATACTTCAGTTGGGTTCATCACGTTTCTTGTTGTTCTCGGATTATGGTCAATCTTAAGTTATAGTGGGTTTGTTAATGCCATATTTTTACCTACTCCTACAACAGTGTTAGCAACAGCCGTTAAGTTATTTGTAAGTGGGGATATTCTTTTAGATATTGGTATCAGTTTTTCAAGAGTATTTACTGGATTTTTAGTTGCTGCGTTAATCGGGATACCTTTAGGGATACTTATGGGATCGTTACGAATTATGGAAGGCGCTTTTGAACCAATTATTGGTTTTATCCGTTATATGCCAGCTTCAGCATTTATTCCATTATTAATATTATGGATTGGCCTTGGTGAGGCAGAGAAAATGTCTGTTATTTTCTTAGGAACGTTTTTTCAGCTTACTCTTATGGTAATGGATGTTACTAAGAATGTGCAAAACGATCTAATAGATGTCTCCTATACATTAGGAGCTAAGAATATTCAACTCTTCACAAAAGTGATTCTACCCGCTTCCCTACCAGGAATTGTGGATACACTTCGTATTACTTTTGGATGGGCTTGGACTTATTTAGTAGTAGCTGAGATTGTTGGAGCATCTAGCGGTTTGGGACATATGATTATGCAAGCCTCTCGTTTCCTGCAACCAGATAAAATTATCGTAGGCATATTGATAATAGGTTTATTGGGACTTATTACAGATATCATGTTTAAGTCCATTTACCGAGCTTCGTTTTCTTGGATGAGAAAGGATGGGTTTTAATATGGTGACACAGAAACAAGACACTACGACAGAAAGTACCGACTCAAAAATACAAGGTGATGCTATTCCAAAGACCACCACACCAAAATTAGAAATTAAAGACGTCGGCAAAATATTTAAAACAAAATCTGGAGAAACAGTAGCTCTCGAAAAGACTTCTTTTACTGTAGAAGATGGAGAATTTGTAACCATTTTAGGACCTTCTGGCTGCGGTAAATCAACTATACTACGCATCGTAGCGGGCTTAGAAGAGTCAACTTCTGGTCAGGTTCTATTAGATGGACAAGAAATTAATGGACCTGGTCCAGATCGTGGAATGGTATTTCAATCTTACACTTTGTATCCATGGTTAAATGTTAAAGATAATATTACATTTGGTTTAAAGTTAAAAAATGTTCCTCAAAAAGAGCGAGATGATCTCGCAAGACACTACTTACAATTAATAGGTCTAGTAGGGTTTGAGAAACATTACCCTATCCAGTTGTCTGGAGGGATGAAACAAAGAGTTGCTATTGCTCGTGCTTTGGCCAACGATCCCAAAATACTAATAATGGATGAACCTTTTGGTGCTCTAGATGCCCAAACTAGAACAATCATGCAAGAAGTATTACTAAAAGCATGGGAAGAGTCTAAAAAAACAATTTTGTTTATTACACATGATGTAGATGAATCTATCTTTTTAGCAGACTCCGTTTATGTTATGACAGCAAGGCCTGGACGATTAAAGAAAAAGATCCCGATTACATTGGAACGACCAAGGGAATTCAGTATGAAAAGCACAGTGGAATTTGGAAATTACAAAGAGGAATTATTATCTCTTATTCGGGAAGAAAGTTTGAAATCTATTCATTAGAAATTCTCTTCCTACCTAGTTATTTTAAGTGTCACAATACGATTATGGAGGTCAATTTTATGGGAAATAATTGGGAGCATCTACTAAAAAACATGCCGAATCGGTTAGCTCCGAGTATGGCTAAGGATCATCCAAATCTACCAGTTGTGAAAGAGGAAGGTTGTTACTACTTCGGAGCAGATGGAAAGAGATACCTAGATTTTACATCTGGTATTGCTGTAACAAATGTCGGTCATCGTCATCCGAAAGTTGTTCAAGCGATAAAAGATGCTGCAGATGGTTTAGTACACGGACCTTCGGGAGTAATCATGTATGAATCAATCTTAAAGCTAGCAGATGAACTTGCAGAAATTATGCCTGGGGATCTTGATTGCTTCTTCTTTGCAAATAGCGGAACAGAAGCAATTGAAGGTGCGCTTAAACTTGCTAAGTATGTAACGAAGCGGCCTTATGTCGTATCATTTACTGGTGGTTTTCACGGTCGTTCATTAGGAGCATTAAGTGTAACAACGTCCAAAAGTAAATATCGTAAATTTATGCAACCATCAGGGCTTACATATCAAATACCTTATGCAAATGTTAAAGGATGTCCACCAGGGATTGATCCTGAAACTTACGTAATTGATAAATTGGAAAAAGACTTTGCAACATTATTTAATCATCAAGTAACACCTGAAGAGGTAGCTTGTGTTATTTTAGAGCCTGTTCTTGGAGAAGGCGGTTATGTTGTGCCACCTAAAGGTTGGTTAAAGAAAATACGAGAAATTTGTGATCGCCATCAAATTTTACTAATTTTTGATGAAGTGCAAACCGGATTCGGTCGTACAGGTGAATGGTTTGCTGCGCAAACATTCGATGTTACTCCAGACATTATGGCAATAGCAAAAGGAATTGCATCAGGTCTTCCGCTTAGCGCAACAGTTGCGTCTAGTGAACTGATGAAGCAATGGCCGCTTGGTAGTCACGGCACAACATTTGGTGGCAATCCTATTGCATGTTCGGTCGCATTGACCACTTTAGAAATTATGAAAGAAGAAAACCTTCTTGAAAACACTAGAAAAATGGGAAGTTATGCAGTCCAACAACTAGAGAAACTAAAAGCACGACATAGCGTAATTGGTGATATTCGTGCTGTTGGTTTAATGATAGGTATTGAAGTTATTAATCCTGAAACAGGTAAACCTAATGGAGAAGGGTTATTGAAGATCTTGGATCTGGCTCTAAAAAAAGGAGTATTATTCTATCTCTGTGGAAACCATGGAGATGTAATCAGAATGATTCCGCCATTAGTTGTGACAAAAGAGCAAATTGACGAAGGTTTACAAATGTTAGATGAAGCAATAACAGAATACGAATCGACGTTAGTAACTGTTGAGTTAGTTTAGACGATAAAGCCTCGCTAAAAAAGTAATAGACAGAAATGTTGAGTTACAACATTTCTGTCTTTTAGATTTATCATCTCATCGTGAAAAAAATCTGTTAGCAATAAAACTACCAACAGATCTTTTTATGACTGATTAATCCTCAAGAAATATTTTTCCAGGATTTAATAATCTTTCTGGATCGAATATTTGCTTCATTTGTTTCATAAAGGAAACTGCTGCACCATGTTCTCTTTCTTGGAATTTTCTCTTACCAAGTCCGACACCATGCTCGCCTGTACATGTTCCACCAACCCCGATTGCTCTTATTGCGAGTGCTTCGTTTGTATACTCTGCTTTTTCAAACTCGCCTTCCACTTTTGGATCATAGAGAACAATAGTATGGAAGTTTCCATCGCCGACGTGCCCTAGCACCCCACCTGTCAATCCAGCTTCATCAATTAGTTCGCGCGCATATACAATAAGTTCTGGTAGCTTCGATATGGGAACGCACACATCTGCTCCTGTATTGGCCATTCCTTTTACATGTTGGTATGCATAAGACATTTCATGGCGTGCTTTCCAAAGTTCCATTCGCTCTTTAGATCCACTTGCGACATCCCAGTTATCACAATCTAATTCGCGCATCAATTGTTCTACAAGTTTTGCTTCTTCCTCAACAGAGGTCTTCAAGCCTGCAAATTCAAAAAATAGGGAATGAGCAACTGGAAGATTATAGTCACCATATGCATTCACTTGAGCAATACTTTCTGCATCAACAAGCTCCATACGCATGACTGGAATCCCGCTTAGTAAAATTGCCTGAGCGGCTTCAGCACATTCTTTTGGAGTATTAAATGTACATCGTGCTGCTATCGTATGTTCTGGAATTCCATGAAGTCGTAAGGTAACTTCCGTAATGAGGCCCAAAGTACCTTCAGATCCAGCAAATAGGCCATTCAAATGGTAGCCAGAAGATGATTTTTTAGCAAGTGAACCTGTATGAATAACTGTTCCATTAGCCAAAACAACCTCTAAATCGAGCAGTTGATCTCTCATAGATCCATAGCGAACTGCTGTAGTACCACTCGCATTCGTAGCTACCATTCCCCCAATCGTTGCATCTGCGCCTGGATCGATAGGGAACATTAAGCCGTGTCGATTTACGAACTTATTTAACTGTAAGCGTGTAATACCAGGTTGTACAGTAATCATTAAATCTTCGGGTGAAAACTTTATGACATTATTCATATTTTCAAAGTTAATAGAAATCCCTTTTTGAATTGGAATTGCTTGTCCTTCTAAACCAGACCCTGCACCAAATGGGGTTACAGGTACTTTCTGCTCGCGTGCTACCTTCATAATCACTTCTATATCTTCTCTTCCTGTGGGAAAGCAGACGACCTCTGGCTCTACTGGAGGATGAAAAGATTCATCATGGCTATGACGGTACAATTCGTTTTCATTTTGGCTTACTTTATCCTTACCAAGGCGCTCTAGCAATTCCTGAATAAACACCTAAAAACATCCTTTACTTAATTTAAATTTTTATCAATTTCATCATAGAACAATAAATCATAAAATCCGAAAGAGGTTGCTTACTACTTTTGGAATCACCTTGCGCTAAAAACAAAGTGACTATAACTATGGAACATTAAAAATATTAATAAGAAAATTCTAAACAATATAAATTATATGGAAAACAGTTCCTACTAGCAAGAGTTAAATTTCAATAGGTGAAAAAATAATATTGAGGTGACACTGTTTAAAAAACATTTCTAACAATCACTCATCGAATAAATAGCACCAAGGTATTGTTGCAAGAAATTAAAAGACTAAATGTTCGAAAGCTATATAAAACAGGAGTCTGTGCAGAAATAATTCTATGTACCCACTTGCCAAATGTGTGAAACTATATTCTATTGATGAATCTCTCTATCTATGTGACAATATGTGTAAATATACTCAGAATACCACTCGCAATTAGGAGACAAAAAAATGAACATAAATACTCGCTTTTTCCGTATAATACCTATTTTATATGTAATCATAGGAACAGTTTGGATCATTGGTACAGAATATTTCTTAACTATTCTTCCTCTCTCTCATGAGACTATTATATTGTTGAGTCGATTTAAAGGTTTTTTTTACGTACTCCTTACAGCTGTTCTTTTGCATGTATTAATAAAAAAACTAAGGGATCGCAATCAAATTGAACAAGAAAAAGAGAAACTTTCTTTGTTAATTGATACGATGCCCGACTTTGTTTCTTTCAAGGATGGGGAAGGGAAATGGCTTCAAATAAATAAATTTGGTGCGAAGCTATTTGAGCTGGAAGGCATCGATTATAAAGGAAAAACGGATAAAGAAATGGCAGAGTATACAGATTTTTATCGCGATGCTTTAATATATTGTATTGATACGGATGAAGAGGCGTGGAAGCATGGCAAAGTAAGCCGATGTGAGGAAATAATTCCAATGAGAGATGGTTCCAATAAAATTTTCGATGCATTCAAAGTGCCTATTTTTAATAATGATGGTTCCAGACAAGGATTAGTTGTAATCGGTAGGGAAATAACCGCCTTAAAAGAAACAGAGCGCAAGTTAAGACAATCCGAAAAATTGTCTGCTTTAGGTGAACTATCTGCAGGTATAGTCCATGAAATAAGAAATCCTCTAGCCATTATCAAAGGATATTTACAATTGGGACAAGAGAAAAAAATTCAACTGGATCAGCATATTAACCTGTTAGTAATTGAAATTGATCGCATCAATAGCTTAGTGGATGAACTATTAATGATTGCAAATCCAACAGAAATTTTGTTTGAAAATAAGAATATAAACTCCATTGTGAGAGAAGTTGTTCAAATGTTTTCAATAGAAGCAGCTAATCAAAAAACCAAAATAACCGTGATCGACCTAGGTACATTTAATACATACTGCAGTGAAAGTAAATTAAAGCAAGTGTTTATCAATATAATGAAAAACGCTTTAGAGGCAATTACTACAAATGGCGAAATCAATATCTCTATATATGAGAAGAATGAAAACTATTTTGGCGTTAAGATTGAAGATAATGGATGCGGAATAGAAGAAAGCGATTTACAACACATTGGAGATCCTTTCTTTACCTTAAAAGAAAAAGGATTTGGTTTAGGTATGACCGTAACTCATAGTATAATAGAAGCACACAAAGGTTCAATCCATATTACGAGCCGAGTGAATGTAGGGACTAGCTTAGAAGTGTTGTTACCGAAATCTTTGTAATATCCCTTTGTAAGAAGCAATCTGACAATTTAATATGCATCCAACATAAAAACTCTCCTTCCGTCCATTTGGATGAAGGAGAGTTTAATTATTGGTATAAAGATGGAAGAAATTCCTGTTCCCTTCGAGCAGAAGTAAATACCACCAGAGAGCAACGACCCCACCCAGATCAAGAGATAAAATATTCTTCAAACTGAATAAGCTTCGACAGTTCTGCTTCCCAATACTTGATGTTCCATAGTCTTAAACGTCACGTTTAACTCGTTACTCCTACCTAAAGGGTAATTGGTGTTCCCATGATAAGTTGATTATTCTAAGGCTACCTAGGAATAACCGAATCATGCATGACTCTAAAGGAATAGATGATTGACGAATTTTGAAGAGGTATTGGAGCAGTTTGAGCCGATGATTTCTGCCTGTATTCGAAAACTGTGTATTTACAAAAACCATGAGCTTTATCGACAGGCTGGGGCAATTGCTTTATGGAAGGCGTTTGTAAAGTTTGATGAGGAACGTGGAGATTTTGCACCTTATGCATACCGTTCCATATACGGAGGAATGCTAGATGAACTAAAACGAGAAAAGCGTCAGGAGGAGCAGGTTGATCCTGTAGAAGATGAAAAACTGGCATTTTTACTCGAACAGTCTTTTGTCGCAAGCTTTCAGCGAGAGGATTTAGATATGGCGATAGAATCATTGCAACCAAACGAGCGAGAGCTTTTAATGTGGATTTTCGTGGAGGGAATCTCCTTGCAACAAGCCGCAACAAGAGTTGGTATCACAATACCTGGTATTAAAAAGAGACGGGAAAGAATACTGGCAAAATTAAGAACTCGTATAGAAAAATAGGAAATTCTTTGAGTATAGGACTTAATACTAAATATTGAGAAACTAAAAGAGGTAATTAGGGATTATTTTTATAATATTGTATATATTTAGTATATTTTGACTAGTAAGTTATATACTGGTTTGATAGGATAGACATAGGGAGGGGGCGAAAAAGGGGGAAATGTCGTGAAGGATAGTAAAAATAATTCAAATTTGATCGATAGTGAAACATTATTGCTGGAGGCAGTTTTTATTGGTAAGGTAAAAACGCGAATCGTGACGACCCATGGAATTTATTATTCAACAAAGAGTCCGTTGGAGTTATTGGAAGATGCATGTAATCGATTTGCATCCACATTCGAGGGCCGAGTGATGGCAACGAGAAAATTAATGAATTATTCGGTAAAGACTCCACTTCTTATAGAACCGAATGGTTTAGGAGCATTTCCAACTATGTCCTATAGGCGTGTAGAATGTGTATGGATATTCAATCATCCTTTTTACGTGGATGAGCTGGACAAAGGAAAGTCAATCGTTCATTTTATGAATGGCATTTCTGTTCCTGTGCATACTTCGAAGAACGTACTACTAAAACAACACCAGAGACTCCACACCTCGTTAAATATATATAGTATGAATCATCGAAAAAAGTAGGGTAAGTAGGAACGGTATGGTTATAGTTTCTATTATTTATGTAACTTAAAGCTATACGATTGGCATTAAAGCATACAAAAAATTGGACTCCCTCTTTTATAAGTAACGCTCACCACTAAGCTGGTGGGCGTTATTTTCATGGGCTTAAAAAATTCTCTCATTGCCCGCCAAATTAGTAATCTATTCATTGACTATCCGGAGTGATGAATCTACCAAGTTATAAACTAGATAAAATTTAGAAATATAAAATTAAGATACTTGTAATATATTTGTAATATTTTATACGCATTATTAATGTTTGCAACAATCACAAAATATGGTAAATTAAATATTGTCTCACTATTATGATAATTTGTTTTTTTAATAGTGTAATAAAATAAAAGGGGGAAATAATTTGTTGAAATTGAAAAGAATATTGCTAATAACAACGATTTTTATGTTGTCTTTTAGCCCTGTGGCATTCGGTATGACAGGTTCTGGTTCTAACATAGCGAGTAAGAAAAACTTACCAACGTTAGAACTGCAAAAACCTGAACTGAATCTACCAGAGAGATTAGTAAATCCAGAAAATCCGGATGAAAAAGTACGGATTATCGTGGAGTTAGAAAATGAGCCAACGATTGAAAAAGCTACTGAAAAAGGAGTACTTTATAAACAATTAAAACTTTCAGAACGTGAAGAATTGGAAGAAACTGTACAATCAGAACAAGAAAGTGTACAAACATCTATAAATAAAGTAGTTCCAGGTATTGAATATATACAAAGCTTTACAACAATTTTTAATGGATTTTCAGCGGAGGTGGAAGCTAAATTTGCCCAAAAAATTGTTGCAATTGATGGAGTAAAAGCAGTCTATGAATCAACAGAATATAAAAAACCTTCTGTGGAACCAGAAATGATTTATTCGAAAGAATTAGTGCAAGCACAAAAAGCGTGGAAAGATTATGGTTTTAAAGGTGAAGGAATGGTCGTAGGGGTAATTGATACTGGTATTGATCCATCACACAAGGATATGAAATTAACAAATTCAGAAAGTGGAGAAATTACAAAAACAGAAGTAGATGATTTTTTAGTTGAAAATAGTTTATCGAAAGGGAAATTCTACACGGCAAAAGTTCCATTTGGATATAATTATATTGACGAAAACTATGAGGTTCGGGACTTGGGTTCTGATGCTTCTATGCATGGAATGCACGTAGGGGGAACTGTTGCAGCCAATGGTGATGAAGAGAATGGTGGTATAACTGGAATTGCTCCTGAAGCACAGTTATTAGCACTAAAAGTATTCTCAAATAATCCAATGTTTCCATCCACATTCGGTGATATATACGTTAAAGCAATTGATGATTCCATCAAGCTTGGAGTAGATGTACTTAATTTATCACTAGGTTCAACATCTGGATATGTAGATGCAAATAATCCAGAGCAACAAGCAGTTAAACGTGCAACAGAAAATGGAATACTAGTATCTATATCAGCAGGAAACTCTGACATGTATGGCTCTGGATACTTTTACCCATACGCTGAAAACCAAGACTATGGGTTAACTGGATCACCAAGTGTTTCAAATGAATCATTGGGTGTTGCTTCTTTTGAGAATTCAGTTATTACAGCATATAGTTTTAGTTACAAAGTAAATGATGTTTTAACAGGTAGTGCACTATATTTACTTGCTAATAGTGCAGATCCTCTAAAACTTAACCAAAAAGAATATTTGTTGGAGGATGCAGGTTTTGGTAATCCATCCGATTTTGCTGGAAAAGACTTCAAGGGTAAATTTGCTTTAGTTTCTCGTGGTGCGATTTCCTTTGTGGAAAAAGGTCTTAATGCACAAGCAGCTGGGGCAGCTGGTGTTATTGTATACAACAATGCGGTTGGTACTATTAATATGGCTTCAGACCCTGCTATTAAAATTCCTTATATGTCTGCATTAAAAAGTGATGGGGATGCATTGAAGAAAAAGCTAGATGCTGGAGATAAAGTGAAAGTAAACTTTGATGGAAAATTTATGAGTACTCAAAGTCCAACTGCGGGTGAAATGAGTAGTTTTACTTCATGGGGACCTACTCCAAATTTAGATTTTAAACCAGAAATAACAGCTCCTGGTGGAAATATCTTCTCCACTTTGAACAATAACAAATATGGTCTTATGAGTGGTACTTCTATGGCGGCACCGCATGTAGCAGGTGGAGCAGCTCTTATTTTCGAACGTGTGGATAAAGAATTTGAAGTTACAAATTCTGAACGTGTTCAATTAGCAAAAAATCTTTTGATGAATACAGCTACACCGATTGAATATGTGCCTGGAGAATATTATTCGCCACGTCGCCAAGGTGCAGGGTTAATGCAATTAGCCAATGCCCTTTCAACTGATGTTGTCGTAACAAATGAAGTAACAGGTGAAGCGAAAGTTGCGCTGAAAGAAATTGAAAATAATAAAATAGTATTAGAACTAATTGCAAAAAACTATTCTAATCAAGAGAAAACATATAATGTGGATGTTGCTGTACAAACAGATTATCCAATAACAACAAGTGGATACGATGTAGTTGTTCCAAATATCGTTGGTTCTAATGTTGTTACCGACATGGTTGACATTGATTCACCAGAAAATATTAAAATACCTGCAAATAGTGAAGTGCCGTTAAAAGTAACAATAGATATCTCAGCATTATCAGAAGACGATTTATACGATGTATTTTCAAATGGTTATTTCGTTGATGGTTTTGTAACATTGAGTGATCCGACGGAAGAGGTATCTGGTAATGTACCATTAACTGTGCCGTTCTTCGGATTTAATGGAGGATGGGATGACGCAAGTATTTTCGATTACTTTGCTTGGGATTCGATGAGTTATTGGGGGTACACAGCTCTTGCTGATGAGCTAGGTAATTTCATTAAAGGAGGAAGCTTTGTAAAAGGTTTTTCACCGGAAAAATTTGCATTCTCTCCAAATGGTGACGGGATAATCGATAATGTAACACCTATTTATTCCTTATTCCGAAACGCTAAGAAATTAGAAGTAAATATACTAGATGCAACTGATAAAAAAGTGCGTACAATACGAACTGCGAACAATGCAACTAAGCATTATATTTCAACAAACCCTTATACGTATAACTCTGGAAATGCGTGGGACGGAAAAATAAATGGAAAAGTTGCAAAAGATGGTCAGTATTTTATCGAAATTCGTGGAGTTATTGACTATCCAGAGGCAAAATGGCAGTCTATCAAGTTCCCAATTATTGTGGATACAGTAGCACCAACAGCAGATGTATCTTATGATGCCATCTCAAAAACTCTTACTTTGAATAACTTTGTTGATAATGAAGCTGGAGTAGGCGTGGATCGTTTTGAAGTATATATAAATGACAAAAAAATTGGTCAAGAAAGTGCATTAACTAAAAAATATGAAATTACTACTCCTTTAGAAAAAACAGACAAAATTACGTTAAAGGTATTTGATATTGCTGGTAATAATAAATCCTATGACCTAACAGCATTTAACGAGGAAGAAAATGGTCCGGAAATTACTATTAAGTCTCCAGAGTACTTCTCTTACCACAATACGAATACAATCGACGTGGAGGGTAGTGTGGAAGATGAAGGACCAGTAAAATCTGTGAAGATTAATGGAGAAGAAGCTCAAGAGTTTGATGGAGTAAACTTCAAACATACTACTATAGTAGAAGACGGCTTTAACAATGTAAGCGTTGAAGCAATAGATGAGTTTGATAATGTTACTCAAATACAACATAAAATCTTTGTAGATACTAAGGCACCAGAAATTACTCTAAGTGATGTAGAAGATGGGGCTAAATATACAATGGATGATCCAAATCCAGTTGCAAAATTGACTTTAAAAGATAATTTTGATGAAGTCCGAGTTTACTTAAACGGAAGTGAGGTATTCTTCAAAGAAATTTCTGAACCTTATGGTATGAATGGATATGATGAAACAATAAAGGTAGAAATCCCATTATTAATTGGCAAAAACAAGTATGAGTTTAAAGTTGTAGATTTAGTAGGAAATAGTGCTACTACAAATATAGAATTATCTAAGTTTGGTGAAGCACTTGAGGTTAATAAACAAAATATTTCAATGAAAGTTGATAACACAGAACAACTAGAAGTTACTAAATCCGTTTACACAGAAGCTGGAGAAGAATCTCACGTACCAGTTACGGATGAAGCTGAATATACATCTTATGATGGTGAGATAATTGAAGTTAGCGAGAATGGTTTAATTACTGCGAAAGCATCTGGAAAAACAGAGATTACTGTTAAGTACGAAGGTCTTACAGCAGTTGTTAATGTCGAAGTAGTAGAAAAAGATATCATTTCAGTGAAATTAAACAAAAATAAACTTAATTTGAATGTTGCCGATACAGATAAATTGGTTGTTACGGAAACTACTACAACAGCAGATGGTAAATCTACTGAAAAAGATGTAACTAATCAAGCAACATTTACTTCAAATAATGAAGAAGTGGTGACAGTAGAAAGCGGTATTGTGACTGCAATTGGAGCAGGTGAAACAATTATTGCTGTTGAATACAATGGAGAGAAATTAGGAGAAGTTACAGTAACCGTGACAGAGAAACAAACTCCAAATGTAATCACTCTAGCGGTCGATAAAACTGAGCTTTCTTTAACAACTGGTGCGACTAGTCAGTTGACAGTAAAAAAAGTGACTACTCCAGAAGATGGTGAACCAACCGAAGTAGATGTAACTGAAGAAGTAAGCTATATCGTCGGTGATGATAGTAAAGTTTCAGTAGTTAAAGGTCTAGTAACTGCAAAAGCAAAAGGAAACACTACAATTACAATTAAACATGGCGAAATTGAAGCTGTGGTAAATGTAACAGTCAAGGATGCAGAAGGGAATCCAGGAAATGGTGGAGGCACGCCATCGACACCACCTACACCACCAGCAGATCCTGGTAATGTAGTAGTGGATGACAAAAAAGTGGACGAGCAAGTTAAAGATACGAAGTCTACTAGAGTTGAAGTTACAGTTCCTGCCCCAACAGCAGATAAACCAAGAGTTAACGCAGAAGTTTCAGCAACAGCATTAAAGGCAATTGCAGATTCTGGTAAATCTTTCGTTGTGAAAGCAGGAGAAACAGGTCTATCTGTTCCTTCAGAAGTAATAAAAGAAATCTCTAAAAATGGAAACGGCAAAGCAAACTTCGAAATTAACCTAGACAAAGATGCAAAAGTTCCTGGTAAAGGAACATCCGTATCATCCGTATATGATTTCGAAATCTCAGTAGAAAAAGATGGTAAAACGTCTACAGTTTCTACATTCTCTAAACCAATTGAAGTTTCAGTGCCTGTGAATGCATCTGCAGTAAAAAATGTGGACAAAGTAGCAGCGTATTATGTGAACGAAAAAACAAATACTTTAGAGTACGTAGGCAGTAAATACGCAAATGGAAAAGTGACATTCAAAACTAATCACTTCTCGAAATTTGTCGTAGTTGAAAACAATATTACGTTTAAAGATTTAAACAAGTCATGGGCAAAAGACTATATTGAATCTCTTGCATCTAAAACAATTATTAAAGGAATAACGGAAGATACATTTGGACCGGGGGCTCAAATCACTCGAGTACAGTTTGCTGTACTGTTAACTCGTTCGCTGAACCTTCCAACAGAAGAATATCAAGGAGTCTTCTCTGATGTGACCAAAGGCATGACTTGGAGTGTACGCGAAATCGAAGCGGCAAACCGTGCAGGCATAATCTTAGGAAGCAATGGCAAATTCAATCCTAATGAAAAGATTACGCGTCAACAAATGGCTTCCATGATTATTCGTGCCATCGAATACAACGATGCCTCTGTTTTAAAAGGGGTTACTAGTAAAGTAACGTTTGCCGATGAAGCCTCTATCAGTGACTATGCAAAAGAAAATGTTGCATTAGCAGCAGAGCTTGGCATCATCAGCGGTAAAAAAGTAAATGGTAAACAAGTTTTTGCACCACTAGATTACGCTACACGTGCAGAAGCTTCTAAAATGCTTTACAACTTATTATCAACATTTTAATAATTAGTAATGCTAAATGCCTGTAGAGGGAAATCTCTACAGGCATTTTTTTGCTTGCTCGAAAAAACCTATACGAGCAAGCATCTCCTGTGCCTGACCTAGGCATAAAGTCTATCCATCTGTGAGAATAGTATTATTTTTTGAATTTTACAAAAAAACGACAATCTTTACATTTCTGCTTTGCTACAATGGAATTGTTTCACTATTTCAATTGTGGAAGGAGCCTGTATTCATATATTCAAACTATATTAAAGAAGAAAAGCGAACAGCCAATCAAAATAGGAGGGAATTTATGAAAAAGAAAAATGTAAAAAAGACTGTTGTAGCTTCAGTTCTCGCAATTTCAATGCTAACTACAACCAGTGTCAGTCTTGCGAATAATTCATTGCAAGACTTCATTAGTCAGGCTAAGAAAGACACTCCAAACGGAAATAATAAAGGCGGTAACTCAGGTAAAACCTTTAACCTATCCATCATGCATACGAATGACACACATGCTCAATTGGATAATGTGGCCAAGCGTGTTACGGCGGTAAAAGAATATCGTAAAGCGAATCCAAACGCATTATTAGTCGATGCTGGGGATGTTTTCTCGGGAACTTTGTACTTCAATGAATTTAAGGGACAAGCCGATGTAGAATTCATGAATTTGATGAATTATGATTTAATGACTTTTGGTAATCATGAGTTTGATTTGGGATCTAGTGCTGAAGGTCATAAAGCATTAGCAGACTTTGTGAAAAAAGCTAATTTTCCGCTTGTAAGTGCGAATGCTGATTTTTCACAGGATGAGCATTTAAAAGGATTATTTAGTGTGAAAATACAAAATAACCCGAAAAGCAGTCAAATTTATAGCGGTATTATTAAAGTTATAAACGGAGAAAAAGTAGGACTGTTCGGATTAACAACTGCAGAAACCAAGGATATTTCAAGCCCTGGAAAAGTGAAATTTAATGATTATGTAAAAGCTGCTCAAAAAATGGTAGACGAGTTTGAAAAGCAAGGAATTAACAAAGTAATTGCTGTAACACATCTAGGCTATGATGATAATCCTGCTTATGACAATGACTTGCAGTTAGCCGCAAAAGTAAGTGGCATTGATGTAATTGTTGGCGGACATAGTCATACTAAATTAGAAAAACCAGTTGTTGTAGATAAAGATTTAACAGGGAAAGCGAAAGATCCGACGGTTATCGTACAAGCCTATCAATATAGTGAGTTTTTAGGAACGTTGGACGTAGAGTTCGATAAAAGCGGAAAAGTAATTGAACATGCTGGCGAATTAATTAATGTTAACGCTCAAGTTGAAGATGCTAAGGCAAAAGAGCTGTTAGTAAAATATTCATCAAAAATTAATGACTTGAAAAATGAGCTTACTGGAGCTAATGCAGTAAACGCTTTAGAAAACCCACGATCTAGTACTGGTGGTTCTAGTGTTCGAAGCAATGAAACACCACTTGGAATCTGATAGCGGATGGCATGCTGAACAAAGCAAGAGAATACAACAAAGATGTAATTATGGCTTTCCAAAATGGTGGCGGAATCAGAGCTGCGATTAATCAAGGACCAATTACAGTTGGTGAAGTAATCACTGCCTTGCCTTTTGGGAATACATTAGCAACGATGAAGCTTACTGGAGCAGAAATAAAAGCTGCATTTGAAATTAGCTTGAAAGAATTTCCGAAAGAAAACGGTGGATTCCTCCATGTGTCTGGAGCGAAAGTTCGTTATGACTCCACGAAGCCAGCTGGACAACGCGTCGTATCTATTGCTTACAAAAATGCAGATGGAACTTACACAGACATCAAAGACGACAGCACCTACACCATTGCAACGAATGCCTTTACTGCTAAAGGTGGAGATGGCTATGATGTACTGAAAAAAGCATACGAGAACGGTAGAGTAACAGATTTAGGTTTATCCGATTGGGAAAACTTCCGTGATCACTTAGTAAGTCTTGGTCAAGTTGATCCTCAAGTCGAAGGGCGTATCGTCGATGTGAAGGATGAAAAGCCAGACAATGAATATCCAGGTGGAGATATTGATGCAAAGGATTTTTCAGGAACGGTTGAAGTCCCTAAAATCTATAACGGCGACGTGACAGTTTCGGTTACAGATCTAAGCTTTCTTGGAAATGCCATTATTAAAGGTAATCTAACGTTAACAGGTACCTCGTCTAATAATTTGTCACTTTCTAATATTACAGTTAGCGGCAACTTAGATCTATCAGGACTAAACGGGGGAAATGTAGACCTTGATGGAATCATTGTTGATGGAGAAACTATTCTTTAACACACAAAGGAGAATTGTATAGATGCGTAAAAGGAATTGGAAAAGGTCCATAAATGCTTTCTTATCTGCCAGTTTAGTAGCTAGTTTAGTATTTCCCGCATTGCCAACGAAAGCAGTAGCCGCAACAAATGCATCTGATTTAATCATTTCAGAATATATAGAAGGTAGCAGCTTTAACAAGGCAATCGAACTTTACAATGGAACAGGTACTGATGTTGATTTAAGTGCATACTCTCTGGTGCTTTATGCAAATGGCGCAACTGCATCTACTGTTAAATTGGATTTAACGGGCACACTGGAGAATGGCAGGACGTACGTACTTTATCATAAAGATGCGAATGCTGATATAAAAAGCAAGGGCAATCTTGAGAATAGTACTGTCATAAATTTTAATGGTGATGATGCACTTGTTTTGAAAAAAGGGGTAACAATTGTAGACTCTTTTGGACAAGTTGGAGTAGATCCAGGGACTAGCTGGAGCAAGAATGGCATAGTTACGGCGGATATGACTCTCATCCGTAAAAGTACCGTTACTTCTGGAGACATAATCTCCAACGACTCATTTGATCCATCGTTGGAGTGGGTTGCCCTTCCTAAAGACGATTCATCTAATCTAGGCTCTCACACAATGGACGGATCAGACCCTGGTGACCCAACAGATCCGGAATTACCGACAATTTTATCCCTGGCAGATGCTCGTTCCAAAGCTATAGGTGAAACAGTAACAATCAAAGCGATTGTAGCAGCAAACCTTAAAAATACCGTTTCTGTCCAAGATGAAACAGCAGGAATCGCAGTGCGCCCATCTAGTCTAGCTGCCAAACTAGGAGATGAAGTAACGTTAACTGGTAAACTTGCTGAATTCCGTGGTTTGCTTCAGTTAGACGGTGCAACGATTGTTGAAAAGAAAGAGAATGTTGGTGCTCCAATCCCGCAAGTAGTAACAGGTGCACAAGTAAATGAAGAGACAGAATCAGAACTTGTTCAAGCAAAGCAAATTACATTAACTGCAGTAAATGCAGGAAACTATACAGCGACAGATGGAACAACTCAGTTTATCGTTCGTGATGAAAACAGTTCACTAGGATTAGCTGTAGGGAAAACATACGAATCTATTACAGGTATTGTTCAACAGTTTGATGCAGATTATCAAATTATCCCTCGTTCAGTTTCAGATATCGTTGAGGATAGCTCCATCATTCAACCAGTAATAGCAAACCCGGGGAGTGGAACTTTTGTTGGAAGTACAACGGTTACATTATCCACAACTACGTCAAATTCAGAGATTTTTTACACAGTGGATGGAAAAGATCCAATAGAGTTTGGTGTAAAATATGTATCTCCAATTAATATCGCCAAAAATTCAACACTAAAAGCAGTTGTTAAAACACAAGATGGAACTTTCAGTGAAGTAAAGACTTTCGACTACACAATTACGGATAGCCTTCAAATTCACGATATTCAAGGGGCAGGGCACTTCACGTCATTTGACAATAAAACAGTAGAAGGTATTCAAGGAGTTGTTACTTACTCATTCGTGTTAAACGGTGCAACGTACTATCATATTCAAACGCCGGATGATTTAGCGGATGCCAATCCAAACACTTCCGAAGCCATTTTACTTTACAGTGGTACTAGCACATGGCCAATTCAAGTAGGAGATTTAGTATCTGTTACCGGTAGAGTAAGCGAATTTGCATACGACGGCTATACGGATCGTCAAACAACTGACTTGAAAACAACGCAAATCAATGTTCGTAATGACCAAGGTGGAAAAGTGACGGTCCTTAAAGGAGGCGTAGCTTTACCAGCTCCAATTATCATTGATGAAGCTAAAATGTCTCTAGCAAAAATTGATAGCGACAATCTTACCGTTTTCAATCCAACGGTGGATGCAATCGATTTCTGGGAAAGTATCGAAGGAATGCGCGTGCAAGTTGGAAATGTAAAAGCGGTAGCCCCTCAAGAGCATGGAGACTTGATTACCGTTTTGGAAAGCGCTCCAACGAACTCCCTGCATGGCGGAGTTTTATATGAAAAGGACAATCAAAACCCTAATCGCGTACAATTCCGTTTAGAACCCAATGGACCTGGGCGTGATTTCGAAGTAGCAACAGGCGATAAATTTAAAGGACCGATTACGGGAGTGGTAGGCTATTCATTCCAAAACTTTAAAATCTATGTTTCTTTAGACGAAATGAAAGCTGCTCACACAAAAGGGGCTGCAACACCAGAAAAAACAACTATTGTGAAAGCAGAAGACAAACTAACAATTGCATCATATAACTTAGAAAACTTTTCGAACAACAAAACATCAACTACAGACGACAAAGCACGTAAACTAGCAAGAGCAATTGCTACGGATATGCAGAGTCCTGATATTGTTGGTGTCACAGAAGTCCAAGATAATAATGGAGAAGGCACTGGAGATTCCAAGGCAGATCAAAGCTATGCAAGACTTATCACAGCGATTAAAGCTGCTGGCGGAGCTAACTACCAATATGTAAATATTGACCCAGAAAACAATGCAGACGGTGGTGCACCAAATGCGAATATTCGTGTTGGATTCCTCTATAATCCGGAACGGGTAAAATTAACAGAAGGTATTTCTGCTGGGAACGCGACTACTGCTGTTGGATATCAAGACGGCAAGCTGACACTAAACCCAGGTCGGATCGATCCAACAAATAGTGCATTTAACAGTAGCCGTAAACCTTTAGCTGCGCAATTTGATTTTAAAGGTGAAAGCGTCATCGTTATTGCGAATCATTGGAACTCTAAAAGTGGGGATACACCATTATTCGGTTCTATTCAACCACCAAAATACGATAGTGAAGTCCAACGTAAACAAATAGCAAAAATCGTTTCTGACTTTGTTGTAGATGTTAAGACGAAAAACCCGAATGCAAATGTTGTATCCTTAGGTGACTTTAACGATTATCAATTTGCCGATGCCCTTTTAATTCACGAAGGGGAACATATGACAAACATGATAAACAAAGTGGAAACGTCCGATCGATACACATATCTATATCAAGGAAATTCACAAGTACTAGATCATATTTTAGTGACGAAGAATTTAGAAAACAAAACGAAAATTGACATTCTTCATATCAATGCAGACTTTACCGATATGGCAGGACGTGCAAGTGACCATGATCCTGTAATGGTACAAATTGATTTATTGGCAAAAGAAGTTGTTACACCTATTACAGCTGAAAAGTTTTACAATATCAAAAATCTTCAAACAAAAAAACTAACTATTAGTAAACCTAGCGTTTCTATCACACTTGACGATGCTTCTGAAATCACGGAAGGCATTTTATTAATAAGTGATTACGCAGAATTCCATGGAGACGGATTTGCAGAGCAAGCTGTAACAATTAAACCAGATAATGCTGGTGCGATTATGGATTTCAAAGGCACAAACGTTCAAAAAGTGATTATTGATGGTCCGAACGTAAAAGAAATAAGAGGTGCCGAAAATATTCAAGAATATGAATTTATTAACGGTGCAGATAGCAAAAGCATAAAATTCTTCAATTCAAAAGGGGAGCCCATTGCGGCTCCTACCTTACCAGGTGAAAACCAAGCACCAATCGTAACAAAAAATATTCCAAGTCAAACAGTTAAAAGTGGAGACAGCCTTTCCATTCTATTAACAAATCATTTCGCAGACCCTGAAAAACAAGCACTAACGTTTACCTCCACTTTAGGGACGGTCGAAGGGGCTACGTTAAAATTAACACTTTCAGAAGGGAGTCATATTGTAGGTGTTACCGCTACAGATGGTGAAAAAAGTGTAACAACAAGCTTCAGCGTACTTGTAACTGCTGAGAGCACGCCATCAGATGACTATTATAAAGACGCTTTTGGAAAAGAGGGGCAAGCGTTAAAAGCAGCACTACATGAAATTATTGACGACCATACGCAGCTTTCTTATGACCAAGTATGGGAAGCATTACGTGAAACCGATGAGGATCCGAACAATAAAAACAACGTCATCTTGTTTTACTCGGGAGTTTCGCGTTCTAAAACTGCCAATGGTGGAAACGTAGGACAGTGGAACCGTGAGCACACATGGGCAAAATCCCATGGAGACTTCGGCACAACTAAAGGACCTGGAACAGATATCCACCATCTTAGACCTACTGACGTACAAGTAAATAGCGCCAGAGGAAACTTAGATTTTGATAACGGTGGCTCCGCAATTAGTGGATGTAATGGATGTAAAAAAACATCTAATTCTTTCGAAGCACCAGATCGTGTAAAGGGTGACGTGGCACGGATTTTATTTTACATGGCAACACGCTATGAACAAGGAGATAAAGTAGACCTAGAACTAAACGAAAAACTAGGTAACGGAAGCGCACCATACCACGGAAAGCTTTCGACATTACTAAAATGGCACGAGCAAGACCCTGTCGATGAATTCGAACGCAATCGCAATAACACCATTCAAAAATGGCAAGGCAACCGCAACCCATTCATCGACCACCCAGAGTGGGTAAACCTAATTTGGCAACAAGCGGGCTCTTCTGAAATTCAAAAAGCTTCTTAACACAATTAAACTCTCCTTTTGTCCATTCGGACGAAAGGAGAGTTTAATTTTTGTTGATAGAATTGGGATAAACTGCCGTTCCGCGAGTAAAACAACGTGTAGCGAGAGTAACTAGCCTGGCACCGAGAGTAAACTCTCCCGCTACGAGAGTACCTCTACAAGAAGAGAGAGTATTCGTTAACCGAGCGAGAGTAAATCCTACCTAAGAAGAAGCTACTATAGGTAGTCTCTAATATCTTCAGTAATCTCCAAGCAAAGATAGTAGCACTCATCACTTGGCTGGTGGGTGCTATTTTGATGTGTGCGAAAACATATCCTTGTTTATAGAAAATTTTAAGGTACTCTCCAATCGTCGAACTTGTAATATTTCTTACAGGGTTTTTATTTCTTAATCTATAAATTCGAATTGTTCTTTTCATTCATTAATTTTACTTATAGTACCATTAATTTTTTGAAGTACTCAATATCAACAAGTCATCGTATGATTAAACTATTAATTCAGAAAAGCAGAAAGGAGATAATGAGACAATGACAGTTATGGTTCAAAATCAGCGCAGGGTAAAGTATGCAACAGATAAGCTTAATAAGATGTCAGCAGAAGAAATTAAAGAATACCAAGAGTTATTACTTCAAAAGCAACTAAGGAGAGCAGTTCGAAATTCCTCCTACTATCGTAATATATTTAAAGACTTGGGAATTCGACCAGAAGATATTCTAACTTTAGAGGATTACCGGGAGTTACCAGTTTTTATGAATAAGGAGTTAGAAAGAGAGAGTCAGCGTCGTTCTTTGGAGGAAAATGGTCATCCTTTTGGAACTCATTTATTATGCCGCCCGGACGAAGTTGCATTTACGGGAACTACAAGTGGTACATCCGGAACACCTACATTTACTTACACGTACACCGCTCAGGATGTTCAAACGATGAATGAATACATTCGTAATATGTTAGAGTATGGTGGTATTTATGAAGGGGATCGATTGTTATTTAGTCATTCATTGGGCATATATGCTACTTCTTCTATTTTGTTTGGAGTAAGGGAGCATGGGGTGCTACCAATTGACGTAGATGTACGGGCAGGTAGTCAGATGATCTTAAAATACACACAATTGACTCAACCGAATGGTGCAATGATGACTCCTTCTTTAGCAGAGCATTTAATCGACAAAGCGCCCACTTTAATAGGAAAGGGCGTAGATAGTTTTAACTTACAGGCATTATTTACAGTTGGAGAAATTGGAATTGGAATTCCAGAAATTAAACATAAAATTGAAACCGCTTACAATTGTAGGGTGTATGACTACTTAGGCGAGATTGGTTTTTCATGTGATTCCGATACTTATTATGGAATTCATTGTGTATCGCCGGATCTAGGTTTATTCACAGAGGATATTGTGGACCCGGAGACAAGAAAACCAATTGAGTTAAAAAATGGTGTTGTTGGTGAAGTGATCATGACGGAATTACGAATTATAGGACTCCCACGTATTAAGTATGCTACTGGTGACTTAATAGAAGTATCAACAGAGCCATGTCCAGGTTGTGGATTTACAGGACATCGAGTGAGGGTTGTTGGGCGCTCAGATGATTTATTGATTGTCAAAGGTGTCAATGTTTACCCATCTGCTATAAAAAATATATTAACTAAGTTTCCATCAGAGTTAACAGGTGAATTTCGTGTAGTTTTAGAAAGTCCTCCACCACGAGTTATTCCACCACTGTTACTGAAGATTGAATTTGCTTCTGGAATAACAGAAAGTGATTTACATTATATCGAAGAAAAGGTATTGCATGCACTTCATCAGAAATTACGTATTACACCGAGTATTGAGTGGTGTAAGCCAGGGACATTAGAAAAACAATTAACTAAAACATCTTTGTTTGAGAGAAGGTATTAGAAGCATAAATGATAGGAGAAAAAGAAAATGAAAAAACCATTAGAAGGAATAAAGATATTAGATTTAACTTGGATATTTTCAGGACCTTTCTCTACTATGTTACTGCAGGATTTAGGTGCGGAAGTAGTGAAAATAGAAATGCCTGGAATTGGAGATAAGACTCGATATTTCCCTCCTTTTAAGAATAATGAAAGTGGTTATTTCTATATGTTAAACAGAGACAAAAAATCTGTTGCACTTGATTTAAAAACTCCTGAGAATCAACAAACTTTTAAAGAATTGGTAAAAAGTTTTGATATTGTAGTTGAAAATTTTACACCAGGTACGATGGCCAAGATGAAACTGGACTATGAATCTTTACGAGAGGAAAATCCTTCGCTAATCTACGCATCTATTTCAGGATTTGGTAGTTATGGAACGGATTCAAACTTGCCAAGCATTGACCCTATTGCACAAGCAATGGGAGGTTTAATGGGCCTCACTGGTGAAGTTGGAAGAGCACCACAGAAGACCGGACCAGGAATTACGGATGGAATAGCTGGAATATATTTAGCTCTAGGAATTGTTAGTGCATTATACGAAAGAGAGCAAACAGGTCTTGGACAAGAAATTGAAGTAAGTATGCAAGAAGGCGTAGTTTCTTTGCTTGAAGATGCTGTAATTCGTATAAGTATGACCGGAGAAACTCTAAAACCAAAGGGAAACATAGATGCCTTTGGTGCTCCTTGGGATTCTTTTAAAACAAAAGATCATAAATGGGTGATGATTTGTGCATTAGATAGTAAACAATTTGAAACGTGTTTCCAACTGATTGGAAGATCTGATCTTGCTGAGGAGTTTGCAGGTGATACAAATAAAGCCAATAAAAAAAGATCTGAGCAATTGGAATTGCTAAATAGTGTCTTTGGTGAATGGGTTCTACAGCAATCCGCAGGACAGATAACTGAAATACTCCGAGAAAAAGGGATTCTCGTTGGAGAAGTTAAAACAGTAAATGAGTTATTAGAGGATCAACATTTGAAGGATCGAAAGATGTTTTCTATTTTACAACATGACTCCTTAGGTACAATTCAAATTGCCAATTCTCCAATATTGTTTAATAAACATCGTCATAGCTCTATTCAAGATAATAATGTACGAACCGCTAAAATTGGGGAGCATACATCAGAAATATTAGAAAAATACTTAAAAAAGTAATGATTATTAATAATAAGGGAGATGTTTTGTGTGAAGATAGATTGTTCCAATACACTACCAGAATTTATTATTGAGGGATTTTCAAACCCAGGTCCAGAAAATGAAGGTTATCTAAAAGTATTTGGTCCTAGATGGGCAGAAATGGTAGGCTGGACAAAACAAGAATTTTTTGACAAAGTAGAACACAATAAAATTGATAAAGTAGTTAATGAGATTATGATAGAAATGGAAAAGCAGTTTTCTATGGAAAACTTTATCAAACAATTAGATGAAGCTGGAATCGCTTATCATGCTATTCATAATATGGATTATGGAAGAAATGGAGATGAGGAACCAGCAGATCATGATTATGTGGCTAGTATTCTTGCAAAATATCCTGATAAATTCTTTGGATTTGCTGGATTTAATCCCCATAAAGGAGTTAAGAGTCTAAAGGTCGTTCGGAAGGCTTTGACAGAACAAGGCTATAAAGCTGTGGTGTTACCACCATACGAACATGGGGTACCGGCAAATGATCGTAGATATTATCCGCTTTATGCATTGTGTGAAGAGTTAGACATACCAATATGGATTCATACTTCTATCAATTACTTTAAGGATACTTCCCTTTATATTGATCACCCTTCTAATTTAGAGCAGCCCTTGACAGATTTTAAAAATCTAAAAATCATTGCTGGTCATGGGGGATGGCCATGGGTAAATGATATGGTAGGTATGCTATTAAAATATGAAAATCTCTATGTTGATACTTCTGCATTTCGTCCTAAATACGTAGCTGAGAAAAATACAGGATGGGATATGTACATGTATTACGCAGACAATATGTTACAAAACAAAATCCTTTTTGCTACTGATTGGTTAACAATGGGACTCCCAATTTCGGAGGTCATAAAAGAAGTAGAAGCATGGCCACTAAGGGATTCTGTTAGAAGTAAGTATTATTGGGAAAATGCGAATAAATTGTTCAAATTAAATCTTGAATAATAAAGCAAAAGGGGAAATGAGCTTATGCAAAAAGGTATATCCGGTAATTCATCTCCAAATAATAATACAGTTTCTTTAAACAAATCATTATCAAAATGGGATTTACTTTCAATAGGAATCGGTGCTGTAATTGGTTGGTCGTGGGTAATTTATGGTGGCGTTTGGACAACAGTTCCCGGCAGTATGGGAGGGGTTCTAGCGTTCCTGATAGGAGGAATTTTATGTACTTTCATAGGGCTTACTTATGCAGAACTGTCTTCAGCACTTCCTTATGCTGGCGGAGATATTATTTATACCTATGAAGGGATTGGTCCAAAGTGGGCTTACTTTTCAGGGGCAATGCTAACCATCATATTTGCGGGTTTAATAATTATTGAAACAATTATGTTACCTTTAATGCTTGTTGCGCTAGGTTTTCCAGTTCCCCAATTTGTGCCACTTTACACTTTGGGAGGAGAAGTTGTTTATTTATCTTATATTATACTTTCTATCATAGTAAATCTATTTTTTGCATTAATGAATTATAGAGGAATAGAATTTTCAAAAGTTTTTCAAACAATAACAGTTGCTGTACTGTTATTTGCCTCTATCTTTTATGTTGGAAGTGGTATTATTCTTGGTAACGCTGATAACGCAAAACCATTCTTCACGGGATTCCAAGGTCTGTCTCTTACACTTTTAATGGTGCCTAGCTTTCTAATGGGGTTTAATGCGATTGCTCAAGCAGCAGAGGAAACATCGATTAAGGCATCTCTAATAGGGAAAATAGTGATAATCACAGTTTGGGCTAGTGTGCTTTTCTATATCTTTATCATAATTGGGACGGCATTTGGTGCTGATAGTCAATTGCGTGAAAGTGCAAATATAGTAGTTCTTGATTCATTATTGGCACTCTATCCAACATCATCGATTCCCATGTTATTTGTTGCAATAGCATCTTTAATTGGATTACTGACTTCTTGGAATGCAGCTTATATTGCCGCAAGTAGAGTACTTTTAAGTATGGGTAGAGGAGAATATATTCCCGTAAAATTTGCAAAAATCCATCCCAAATATAAAACTCCCGGCTTAGCAACTATGTTTTTATTTGTTATTAGTAGTTTCGGGGCATTCCTTGGAACAAGTACACAAATATTTGGAAGCCTTGTGAATGTAGTAGGATTTTTTGCAGTATTTTCTTGGTTGCTCGTTACGATCGCTTTTGTTCGACTTAGAAAGTTACAGCCGAACCTAGATCGACCTTACCGTGTGAGAAATGCTAACTTAATTGGTTTTATGGCAATTGGCTCTTTGATATTCTATATGTTCCTCTATACTCCTTTTAATCCTTTAGGCGGGTTAACTTTTGCTGAATTAATGATAACTGTAGGTATTTTAGTTGCGATTATAGTTATTTACTTCAAATATGTTCACTTCTCTTCAGTGGATGAAAAGTACAGAAAGTCTCAGCTTTTTGGTGGTTTAGACAAATAAACAACAAGCACTCAATTGCACTGTCATTGAGTGCTTTTCTTGTTAAAGGATTTGTTCATATTTCCATTCGGTGATGTAAGTTGACAGTGATTTAACTATTTCAGCTTTCTCTGGTGAAAAGTATTTTTTAGTGGAGTAGATTAATCCGAGCGAAGTTTTTGGTAGACCCAAATCAAGTAATGGAATGGCAACCACTTGTCCTGACATAATATCAGGATTACTATAAAGTTCGTTTTCAGTTTCAATTGTGATTGCAGTACCTTTTGCAATAGTTGCTCGTAAAGTATCTGTATTATTGGACTTAAATAATAAATGTAATTTACCATTTCTATCCACATAATTTGATAGAAACCAATTCATAAACTCGCCATTGTGCATCACGAAAGGCTCGCTGGCTATATCTTCATACTTCGCATAGGTTTTTTCAGAAAGGGGGGAATCTTTAGAAACAAGTACATAAAATTTAATATCCATTAATGGTTGAATATTTATAGAATGATGTGGTTTCATCGTTTTTTCGTAAAGAACAATAAGACTAATATCCAATTCATGATTGATGACCGATTCTCTTAATGCGAGTGAACTATTTTCAATATATTCAATATCCAAAAAAGGAAACTTTTTTTGAAAGGACAGTAACGCAGGAGTTAAAAAATGTAAGTGTAATCCTGCAACAGTTCCAATCGATAATTTTTTGTTTAATTGATTACTTTTATTAGATTTCTCATTCATTTCGTCTACAATTTTTATGATTTGTTCTGCACGGTTCAGAAAAAACGGCGCATCTTTTGTTGGAACCACACCATTTCTAGAGCGAGTGAATAAGGAAAGTCCAAGTTCAACCTCTAATTTAGAAATAGATTGACTAATCGCAGATTGAGAAATATAAAGTTCCTCAGCAGCTTTTGTGAGGGATCGAAACTTATTGGCATAAATTATATGTAATAATTGTTCAAGCTGCATTTACAATTCTCCTATCTCAATAGATTAATTGTCACAATAATAAGATTATTAAAATTATACTATATTTTTATTGTGATAAGGCAATTTTATAATTATTTTCTTATAATAGTAGCTGGTACCTTTCACTATTCAGTAGCTAAGTTAATATACTTGGCTACTGTTTTTATTTGCTCTAAAAATAAAACTCGCCGGACTGTAAAGCTTCAAATGCTTCAAATATTCTTGGATGACGAATTCTTGGTTCGTTTACTAATAATTAAATTAGGGAGCCATCATCGTAAACATACTTAGGATTAATTGAACGATAAGGAGACTAATCGATCCTTATCAATGATGTTTTATTCTACCCATAACTATTTCCTCTAAGTTCTAGACATTTCTTCTATTTTCTAAATCATTGAGATTTCTATAAAGTTTTAATTTTAATATTAACTGATAATTATAAATAGTCATTCCATTCTTGAAATTTTTATGTTATAGTCATAATCATTACACATATACTGTAATTTAATAAGGGGTGTTTGAATGGATGATATTCATCTGAAGATCAAGGAGTTAAGGCAAGAGAAAAATTTAACGCTAAAGGATTTAAGTGAGCAGACAGGTCTTTCTTTAAGTTTTTTATCCCAAATTGAACGAGGTGCATCCTCCTTATCGATTACATCTTTAAAGAAAATATCAGATGCTTTGAATATTCATATGAACTATTTTTTTCTTGAAAATAATGATAATCAACGGTTTGTTGTTCGAAAGGAGGAACAGCATAGTTTTACTACAAATTTAGGTAGCCAAATTTATACCAGAATGTCTGGAACATTTGCTGGACGAAAGCTGGAGCCATTGACTGTGACATTGCCACCTAATATGAAGGAAGATCATCCTTATAGTCACAATGGTGAAGAGTTTTATTTTGTGCTAGTTGGTGAAGTTGTTTTTTATATTAATAATGAGAAGTTTCATTTATATGAGGGGGATACTATTCATTTCCCATCTAGTCTTAGTCACCAATGGGAGAACCCGCTTGAAACAGAATCGGTCGTGTTAAGTGTGGTAACCCCAATTATATTTTAACTAAATAGGAGAGTGATCAATGTGAGAGTTGCTACAGATATAGGCGGCACATTTACAGATTTAGTATATGTAGATGACAATGGAAATTTTGGAATTGCAAAAAGTAATACGACTCCTCCCCATTTCGAAAAAGGTGTATTGGATGTTATTAAGAAAAGTGGAGTTGATAAGTACCCGCTTACGATGTTTATCCACGGTACTACCGTAATCATAAACTCCTTAACAGAAAGAAAAGGTGCGAAAACTGCATTAATAACAACAAAAGGCTTCCGTGATGTACTTGAAATTGCTAGAGGGAATCGGCCAGATTTATTCAATGTTAAATATGACAAGCCCAAACCATTTGTGGAACGTTATTTACGCAAGGAAGTTAGTGAACGTTTGAATTACAAAGGGGAAGTTTTAAGCGAGTTAAACTTGGATGAAGTGAAAGAGGCTGTTGAATTCTTTAAAGCAGAAGGAGTAGAAGCGATTGCGGTTTCATACCTTCATTCTTATGTGAATCCTTCCCATGAAAAACAAACAGTTCAATTTATTAAAGAGATTTGGCCAGAAGTGAAAGTTACTGCATCTAGTGATATTACACAAGAATGGCGGGAATACGAAAGAACGAATACGGCGGTGTTGAATGCATATGTACAACCAGCTGCAACTACATATATTGATAATTTGGAGCAACAATTATCTGAACAAGTCAATATTGAGCAGCGTTATATTATGCAATCCAACGGAGGGACGACCAAGTTTGCAAAAGCGAAGGAATCTCCTATTAATATGGTAGAATCCGGACCAGTTGCAGGTATCCTTGGTGCAGCTGTATTAGGAGAAATAATCGGCGAGAAGAATATCATTGCTTTCGACATTGGTGGAACAACGGCGAAATGTTCCCTTATCGAAAATGGAGAAGTTAAAGTTTCGACTGACTATTATATCGAAAAAGATAGTCGAAATGCAGGATACCCAATAAAAACGCCAGTTGTAGATATCGTCGAAATTGGAAATGGCGGTGGTTCTATTGCATGGATTGATGAAGCTGGTTCCTTGAAGGTTGGACCACAGTCAGCTGGCGCAAGTCCAGGTCCTGTTGCATATGGTCAAGGCGGAACAGAACCAACCACTACAGATGCTAATCTTTTAACAGGTAGACTTTCATCTTCCAATTTTGATTATGACGTTAATTTAGAAAAAGTGAAGTCTGCTATTTCATCAAAAATTGGAGATCACTTTCAGATATCAGCAGAAGAAGCCGCACTTGGTATTATTCGAATTGCAAACTCAAATATGTTAAATGCTTTAAAACTAATTTCTATTCGAAAAGGGCATAATCCGCAAGATTTTACCTTGCTCGCATTTGGCGGTGGTGGATCGATGCATGCACCAGCACTTGCTTTGGAATTAGGAGTAAAGAAAGTAGTTATTCCTGTTGCATCACCCGTATTTTCTGCTTGGGGAATGCTGATGACAGATCTTCGCCATGATTATATCCAAACGTATATCAAACGCATGAATGAATTGACTATAGAAGAGATTAATCAGCAATGGTCGGAAATCGAAAAAAATGCGTTCCAACACTTTGAAGAAGAGGGAATGGAAGCGAGTAATGTAGAATTCCAACGATTTGCGGATATGCGCTATTTAGGGCAAGAACATACGGTGAAGGTGCCCGTTTCTAACGGGGATTGGTCAGAATTAGAAAAACAACAAGCAATTGCAGATTTCCACCAATTGCATGAGAAAAATTTTACGTTCAATCTACCAGAAGCTCAGACAGAAATAGTTAATATTCATGTGACTGCCTTTGGAAAAGTTCCTAAACCAAAGCTCACAAAGTTAGAACGTTTAGGAACATTAGAAGAAGCGAAAAAAGAAAATAGAAATGTTTATTACGAAGAGGATGGTTGGGTGGATACTCCAATTTATGACCGTGATAAATTACCACCAGGAGCAATAGTACAAGGTCCAGCAATCGTGGAAGAAAAAGCTGCTGTAACGGTTATATATAAGCAACAAAAACTCTACCTAGATGATTACGGCAACATTATCATTGAAAAGGGGGAAAACTTAGATGACAACAACAACTAAGCTAGATCCATTCACACTTGAGATTGTAAAAGACTCTCTATTATCCGCTGGGGATGAGATGTTCGTTGCATTAGCGCGTACTTCTATGAGTCCAATTATATATGAAGTATTGGATTATGCGAGTGGTTTAACAGATGCACATGGAAATTTATTGACACAAGGAAATGGTGTAACAGGGTTCATTGGTATGCTGACGTTTATGGTAAAAGAGACATTAAATAAATACCCTGGAGAGAAATTAAAAGAGGGAGATATCATTATTATTAATGACCCTTACCAAGGAGGGGGCTCCCATTTATCAGATGTTGGTCTTGTGATGCCTATTTTCTATAAAGGTGAACTTGTTGCTTTTTCTGCAAACAAAGCTCACTGGACTGAAGTAGGTGGGAAAGACCCAGGTTCCTTTACGAATGATTCAGTAGATATCTTTCAGGAGGGTCTTCAATTTTCCTGTATTAAGCTTTATGACGAAGGGAAATTAAATGAAGGAATAGTAGAAATTATCCGCTCTAATGTTCGATTCCCTGACTTATCATTAGGAGATATGTTTGCTCAAGTAGCTGCTCTTCGAACAGGAGATCGACGAGTAAGAGAATTATGTGAAAAGCATTCTATAGAAACTATCCTAGCAGCTATTGAATACCACTTAGAGCACGGGGAAGCTATTTCTCGTCAAGAGTTGAAGAAACTTCCGAAAGGTGAATTCTATGCGGAGGACTTTATTGATACAGATGGAATTGGCAATGGACCTTTCCCTATTAAAGTAAAGGTTACTATAACGGATGATGAGTTTATATGTGATTTTAGAGGGAGCTCACCGCAAGTTCCTGGTCCGATGAACTGTTCTTATACGGGGCTTGTATCTGCTGTCCGTGCAATTTTCCTAGCTATTACAAACCCTGACCAAGATGTAAATGATGGGGTATTTCGACCATTAAAAATTATCGTGGATCCAAAATCTATTATGTCTGCAGAACGTCCTGTCCCTGTTTCCAATTACTTTGAAACACTACTTGGCAGTTTAGATTTAGTTTGGAAAGCAATGGCTCCACATATTCCTACTCGCTTGAATGCAGGACAATTTTTATCGGTATGTGCTGTAACATTGTCGGGTAACCATCAAGATACCCAAGAACCATTTCTAATTGTGGAACCATCTGTAGGAGGCTGGGGAGGTTCTATCGATAAAGACGGTGCATCTGGGCAATTCTGTTTTTCCGATGGTGAAACCTACAATGTACCTGTAGAGGTTGCGGAGACTAGGTATGGAGTATTACTTGATGAATATAGTCTTCGACAAGACGGCAATGGAGCGGGTGCCGGGAAATTTGTTGGTGGGAAAGGTGTTATTCGCTCCTACCGCGCACTTTCTGATGGACAAGCGGTAACGGTGACATTTGGTCGTAATAAGTTTTTACCTTGGGGAATTGACAAGGGGAATCAAGGTTCCCCAAATGAATTTTACGTAAAAAAATCTACAGGAGAAGTAGATGGACCTTACGGAGTTTATCCACGCTATAAGTTGAATACAAATGATGTGGTTCAACTCATGACTGGTACCGGTGGAGGTTACGGAGATCCACTAGAGCGCCCCGCCGCTCAAGTTGCGTCAGACGTGAAAAATGGTTACTTTTCAATAGATGAGGCTCGCAAGTATTTCTTAGTAGATGTAAATGAAGATACATTCGAATATCAAGAATTACCTGGCAGAAGATAAATAAAGGAGATTTTTCAAATGAAAAAACAAACACCGCAAGTAACTAACGAAATTGTACAAAACTTATTTCATGATCAATATCCAAATACAGAAGTAAAGTTTGGATATGTATCTGTTCCAGTGGGAGAAAGATTACCAAAAGAAGGAACGAATGCACATGAGGAGCAAGAATACTCTTATATGCTAAGAGGAACTCTACGAGGTGTTTCCGGTGGTGAACCTTATGAAATAAGTGCTGGAGAAGCGTCATTAATCCCAGCGGGCGAACAACATTGGTGTATTAATGATGGAGACGAGCCAGTAGAATTAGTATTTGCATTAGTAAAGGGATAATAAACCGTCGGGGGGGGGGGGGGAACCCCCCCACTATATAAAAAAGGGGTGTTATAAATGGAGAATCATAAATCGGAAGAAAAAACATCATTTTTAGGAAACGATCCGGCCTTATCGGCTATTCCAGAAAAAGATCGTCAGCATTGGATTACACCAACGATGATTTTCGGTGGACTAGAATTTACGATTCCAGTATTAATGGTAGGAGCAGCATTAACTGCGAGCTTCGGTTTAAGTAAAATACTATTTATTCTGATCGTTGCATTATTTGGGTTTCAATGGGTTGGTAACACTTTGGCAGGATATATGGGTGCAAAAACTGGTAGATCTTCTTCCGTTATTGCTAAAACGAGCTTCGGGTCCCTTCAAGCAAAAGTTATCGTTGGATTAACAATCTTTGTTGTATCACTTGGTTGGTGGGCACTACAAACTGCAGTTGCTGGTAATGCGATGTCTGCCATGTTTGGTATCGATTATGAAACGAACTGGATTGGATGGGCAATTATAACAACTATTGCCGGACTTTTATTCGCAGCACCTTCTATTATAGGATATGGTTCGATGAAATGGACCGACTATCTTGCTGTACCATCCGGACTAATTTTGATCATTGGTGGGATTTATCTTGCTTTGAAAAACACAGGGTGGGAAACAATAACATCTTGGAATCCTGAACCTACGATGACTATTTTTGCTGCTATCAGTTTAGTTATTGGTGTGAATGTTTCGCAATGGGTTATCGCATCTGACTATACTCGGTATGCAAAACCTACTTGGAGAGATAACTGGATAATTCCAAGTGGTATCGTATTAATTGGATTTCCGTTATTTATAGTAGGAGCAATTATGTCTGTTGGAGTTGGGGACCCGGATATTGTTAATGTCATGATGAATCTTGGCTTTCCAGTATGGGGCTTTCTTATTCTTTGGTTAGCAACTTGGACGTCCCAACTAGTAAACAACTATAGTATGGGTCTTGCATTAGCAAACGTATTAAATGTAAATTCCGGTAAAGGACGTGCCTTTCTTACATTAATCGGCACAATTATAGCGATTGTCATCGCATTAATGGGTATTTTAGAATATTTTATGGACTTCTTATACTTAACAGCACTTTTGTATCCAGCAATCGCGGGTGTTATGATGGGTGATTTTTTCTTCATTCGCAGACAGCAATGGAAAGACATCCCAGGATGGAACTGGATGGCTACTATTGCAGTAGTTGCAGGGATTACAATAGGTTACATCACACAATATATTAGCCCAATGGGATTACCTGCCGTTCAATCTCTATTAGTTTCCATCGCAGTATATATTATTGCCATGAAAGTTAAAAAGAAAGTAGCACCAGACCGTTTTACTGTTTGAGAGATTGGTTAATAGGTAAATAGAAGATATACAGATGAACCAATTAAAAAGAGAGAGTTGCTATGGCAACTCTCTCTTTAGTCTTGTAGCATCCCAAGCATAGGTTTTATACTTTTTTCATGAAGCTTCATAAAGTCATTAAGTGAATAACAACCAAACATCATCTCGGGTCAGTAGGTTTCGAACGTCGAATAGATATTCATCTCCGCACCTGTGATGGAAAGTCGCTACATTCGCTCGGTCAAGACCATCCGGAATATATAGTGCCTTGGTCTCCCATCATGGCGTGACGGATATCATAACATACCCCGAGGACGCGTAATCGAACCGCTTCATAGTTTTTATTTCCATTTCCTCTCCAACAATCTTATGTAGTGTATCGTATAGCTCTTCAAGATGATGAAAATGCCAGTTGTAGTAACGCCAGTGAGGTACGGTGTATTGCTACACGACCATTACAAATAACTACAATTCAACACTAAAAAAAGCGCAATTATGATAATATAATAGTTGGAAAAAAGAAAATACATAGATAAGGAATTAAACCAAATGAAAAAGATTAAAATGTTTCTTGTAGTATTAGTATGTTTTGTTTTATTTGCCCCTTCTGCAGGAGCTCAATCCTTCAAGGATGTTCCCTTAGACCACTGGGCGCATGATGAAATCCGATTTCTTACAGACAAACAAGTAATTCGTGGATTTTCGGATAGTAGCTTCAAGCCGCTAACAACACTGACGCGTAAGGATGCCGCAGTAATGATTGTACGAGCGTTAAAACTTCCGGTGGTACAACGTCCTACTGTAAAGCCAACTGATTTGAAGCCAACGATGGGTGGCTATGCTGAAATGATGATAGCAGCCAATAAAGGGATGTTCACGATCACTAATAATTCATTTAAACCTGGTAGCCCGCTTACTCGTGAAGAGATGGCTCGTGTACTTGCCGTCGCTTATGACTATAAAGGTGCCGGAAAGTCAATCTTCAAAGATCTTTCGAAGACTAGCCCCTATTATAAATTCATAGATGCAATCGCCCAAAATGACATCACAACAGGCTACTCGGACGGAACATTCAAACCAAAAGTTGCCGTGAATCGTGCGCAATTTTCAACATTTTTGAAGCGAGTATACGAGCAGCCACTTTCGTATACGGTGAAGCAAGATGGGAAAGTGCTGCAGGAGTTCCGATCAGCAGAAGAGGCGATCACACTAGCAGTGAAATATCCAAGAGCAACTGTTCATCCCAAAAATAATTCTCTTATGAATTATGGTACCAAACCAGCTGCGCTCACGCCGACCGGTATTAAAAATGGAGTCCTTATATACAATGGATCTGAAAAGGAATATTTTTCCTCGGACTTTTTTAAACCTTATTTAACAAACGGGACGAGTACCCTTTTCGATACATTTGTTGTGCTCGGCCGTACGTATGCAGGTGGTGAATTCGCCGAAACATCCAAAAATAAAGCGAACTACAAAGAGTGGAAATGGTACGCAGATACGACGTTTGCCAAAGACGGGGCACTAGATGCGTTGAATCGTGCTGCAGCAAATGAAAACCGAAAAGTTCAAGTGTATATTGCAATCCCGTATCCTAAACGAAACGAGTCTATCATTAAACTGGACGGCGCAAAAGTGAAGAATACATTGCAAACACGTGAGCAACTAGTCAACTGGTATATCTCCACAGTTGAAGATAAATGGAAAAAACAAAATTATAGCAACATTACGATGAAGGGCTACTATTGGCTAAACGAAACCGTTATCCATGCGGATGACGAACGTCTAGTCACAAGTTCAGCCAAAAAAATCCATAACCTAAACAAAAAGTTTATATATGCACCTCATGCACGTACAACAAATTTTGAAAACTGGAAGTATTACGGTTTTGACGGTGCCTATTTACAACCAAACACATTCAGACTGTCATTAGGCGATCCTCAAAAGAGGTTACACAAGGCATTTCTAGAATCACAAATAAAAGGAAGTGGCATCACCCTAGAAGTCGACTCCTACTCCCCGCATCAGATGGAGGCAGGACTTAAGAACTTCGAACAATATGTAGAATTCGCCCAGCGCTATGGATTAAAAGGACAAAGCCTACTACTATACCAAGGTACAGACATGGTGAATCGTATGGGAGTCTACAAACAAGCTCCTTATCAAGAAGCTTACCGCCAGCTGAGTGAACTGCTTCAGTAGAAATGCTGTTTTAGGTAAGTACCTCTACAAACTTTATTAATAGATTAATAATAAATAACTCTCCTTCTGTCCATAAAGGCGGAAGGAGAGTTTAATTTTTGGTGATAACATTGGAATAAACTCAGGTTCCGCTAGTAAAACTCAGTTGAACGAGAGTAACCAACCTAGTACCGAGAGTAAACTACGTCCGACCGCAAGTATCTACCAATGAGCGAGCGAGTAAACAACAAGTGAACGAGAATAAAGGTCATATTTGTCCGACAGAAATATAAGATTAGCAAAACAACGTCCACTTTTAGACAGGTGGACGTTGTTATTGATAAAACATTAATGGGTTGCTTCCTTTACCTTAGACTCTCCTTGTCAATCCCCATCAAAAAGATTCTCTCTGCCAATTTACTAATGATTAGCTACATTCTTCTGTATATAATATGAAATAAAACAGCTGAGTTGAACATTCAGCAACATTATAGTCTGGAAAAAAATCAATTGAACTATTTTTATATACTATTCTAAAAGACTATTTCTCATTGTGGTAGTACTTAAAAAACTCCATATGTTCTACCATTTTCTTTTTTGCTTCTACTTCATCCCCAGCTTTTATAGCTTCGAAAAGTTCTGGTAAACCTTCAATAATGGTTTTCTTTTCTTGTTCACTAATGAAAATATCCAGTTTAAAGTATGCATATACCAAAGATTCTACAAGTGTTTTAGCAAGTGGGTTATGTGTACATTCTGCCAACTTAATATGAAACTTCGCATCAGCTTCAAAGATTTCTGATACGCTTTTTGTCAATATATCCGCAGGGGGCAGGAGTTTTTCTAACTCTTCTAAATCCTGATCTGTCCTTCTTTTTGCTGCTAACTCTGCACAAGGAACTTCAATCATTTTTCTAATTTCAAAAAGCTCCCATTTAGTTAACGTATTAAAAGTTAAAGAAAGCAAAATTATATCCTGAACACTTTTCAAAGCTTTATCGGGGTGGAAATTGGCAACTATATAACCTTTCAATTTGGGAGATTCTCTTTGTATCAATTGAGATTCCACTAACAAATCTAAAGCTTCCCGTATTGTAGGTCTACTGACCGCAAATAGATCGGCTAACTCTTCTTGTTTAGGTAAACGATCTCCTGGAACTAACTCCTGTTTGTAGATTTGTTTTTGAATAGCAGTAGCAATTTGTAAAGGAATTGACTGTAATTCAAATTCTTTTAGTTTAGAAAGAATATCCATATAATTCTCCTTTATTATTTTAGTGATATATTTTTTTAATGTAAGAAAATTTTATGTAAATTTTTTTTACATGAAACTATATTGACATTAATTTTCTTATATCATACATTATAGTCAAATCAATGTACAGAATTTTCGAATTATTGAAAGCGTTGCCATGTCTGTGATTGATAGGATGAAATCAGAAGGGGAGATAAATATGTCGAACAAATTAATGACTAGTTACGATGAGCAAGCTGCAGTGAGGTATCGTTGGGATCAGTTAGATCTATTGATGGAAACTGAAAAGTTGGACGTAGTTGTTATTTACGGAAAAGGCATTATTACTCAGTATGGTTTTTTATATTACTTTGGAGGTTATTATCCAATTCTTAGACCTGGATTTATCATTTATGCTAAAGGCCAAGAACCAGTTGCTTATTATAGTACAAGGGCAGACAGTTATTTAGCTAAACATATGGGCTTTATAAAAGATTCAAGATATCTTGGTACAGGAGATGTAATACACTCCGAAGCAGATTTATATAAACAAATTAGTGAATTGATCAATTCCTACGAACCGAATAGGGTAGGTGTTATTGGCTTAGAATCTATGATGAGTGGAAATCAAAGTACATTATTTAAACAATTATTAGATGGAGAACTATTAGATATTACTAATAATGTGGAAAAAATTAAAGGAATTAAATCACCAGATGAGCAAGACGGAATACGTCAATCATTCTCTGTAGCTCTTGAAAGTTTTGAAGAGTTCAAACATGCAATTAAACCTGGAAGAACTTCAGCTGAAATAGCTGCGGATATTGAAAAAATTGCTAGAGGTAAGGGAGCTATTGATACACTGATTTTTGTGGAAGAAGGACCATATTTCTTGCGAAAGCCCACATCGAATAAAATCACAAACAATTCATTAGTAACTGCTTATGTGGAAATGATCGATGAGAATGGCTACTGGGTTGAAAAGGGTGGATTATTTGTAGTAGGTGAAATATCAGTAGAAGAAATGAAACTTGCAGAAGCCTGTGTCAATGCTATGAAAGAAATTAACCAAACTTTAAAACCTGGAATTCCAGTAAATACAGTTGCAAATATTATTTCAAAGCATACAGAATCATTAAAAGTCAAAATGGGAATTTGGCATGGTCATGGAATTGGTGTTGATCATGATCTACCAATACTTACAGATACGGATACTAGTCTTTTAGAAGAAGGAATGGTAATCAGTGTTCATCCCAACTTTTCGGACGGTGAAGAAAAGTTTGGTGCTAGTATAGCAGATGTTTTTGTTATCACGAAGGATGGAGCAGAATCCTTAAGCTCTGGAGAGTACGATATTATTAATATTTAAGGAGGAAAACTATGTCAAATTTTACACTAGGTATTGATGTTGGAGGAACTTTCACGGATTTTCTGATTTTGAATTCAGATACTGATCAGCAACTAATTGAAAAAGTGTTAACGACACCTCATGATCCATCCGAAGGTGTTTTGACTGGTATTGAAAATATAGCTCTAAAGTTTAATTTAACTGCCCAACAATTATTAACGCAGACAAAGTTAATTGTCCATGGAACTACTGTAACGACCAATGCTGTCCTCACAGATAAAGGAGCTAAAACTGGACTCATAACAACAGAAGGTTTTAGAGATGTGTTGCAAATGCGTCGAGGAGTACGTAGTAAAGAACATTTATACGACAATAAATACGCAGCTCCACAGGCATTAGTTCCAAGGTATCTAATATACGGAGCAAAAGAAAGAACTAATATAGACGGTGAAATATTAACGGAGATTTCAAAGGAAGATTTGAGAAATGCGGCTGAGCTATTTAAAGAGGAGGGTGTATCCTCTGTTGCCATTTGCTTTATGCACTCATATGCAAATCCAGCCAATGAGATTGCAGCAAAAAGGTATTTAGAAGAATTATTACCAGATGTTTTTATCTCTATCTCAACAGATGTAGCATCAGTAGTAAGACTCTATAATCGAGTTAGTACTGTAACAATGAACTCATATGTTGGTCCAATTCTTAAAAATTATATTGGACATCTCGTAGAAAAGTTACAAAAACTAGATTTTGATGGAGAACTATTAATCATGCAATCAAATGGAGGAGTAACTAATCCAATGAATGTGGTAGAAATTCCGGCTACCACTGTTCTATCGGGACCAGCAGGTGGACCAGTTGCAGGAAGTGTGTTTGCCAAAACAAGTGGTTTTGACAATGCGATAGTAGTAGATATGGGTGGGACTTCCTTTGAGGCATCCATTATCGATAATGGAGAGATCAGTATTAAAAAGGAAGGGGAGGTAAAACGAAACCTCATTTCTTTACCAATGGCAGATATTCATACGATAGGATCTGGGGGAGGAAGTATTGCATGGATTGACGATGGCCGTCTATTAAAAGTTGGACCACAAAGTGCAACAGCTGTTCCAGGACCAGCTTGTTACGACCGTGGTGGACTATTGCCAACTTGTTCAGATGCTGACTTAGTTTTGGGTTATTTAAACCCCGACTATTTCCTCGGTGGTGGTATTTCTTTAAATATTGAAAAAGCAAAAGAAGCGGTGCTAGAACATATTGCAAAACCGTTAGGCCTAAGCCTAGAGGAAGCAGCCCTAGGTATTTATGAAATTTCCAATATAAATATGGCTAACGGTATCAAAGAGGCTACTGTTTTACAGGGACATGATCCTCGTTCCTTCCCGTTAGTAGTAGCAGGTGGAGCTGGGCCAGTGCATGCCGCAATGATTGCCAAAGAGCTAGATATCAAAGAAATTATTGTCCCAAAATTTTCTTCTGTTTTGTGTGCTGTTGGAATGCTTGCTTCTAACTTACGACATGATTATGTGAAAACCTATAATAAAAAATGGTCCTCAGCAGAATTAGCAGAAATTCTAAATGTACTGGAAGAAGATAGAACGTTAGGACTTCAGGCATTGTTAAATGAGGGTGTTATAGAGAAGGAAAGTGAGCTAGTATACGGCTTAGATATGCGATATGTTGGACAGCACTACGAAGTAACGATAGAAGTAAATGAGGCAGAGATGTTAAATGGTAACAAAACGGATGTAGAAAATCATTTCCATAGAGAGCATGAAAGGCTATTTGGATTCAATATTACAAATAGCGAGCTTGAAATTATGAACATTCGTCTCACTTGTAAAGGAAAGCAAGCTGAATTTAAAGCTCAAACAATTGATGAACTTTCAGAGTTCGAAACAGTTCAAGTGAAAAATACACGTGAGATATTTGATCCTATTACGAAACAAATAGTAGAATCGGCGGTATACGATGGGGAAACGATGAAAGCTGGTTCATTTATTCAAGGTCCAGCAATTATTGAGCTAACTACAACTACCATTTTAGTCCCAACTGGTTTCGATGTTCAGCTAAATAAACATGGTAATTTTATCATGAGGGATAAATCGCTATCAGTAGACTCGAAAGAGGAGGAAAAAGTATGGATCAAATCCTAGTATCTATTTTATCTAATCGTTTAAAAGCAATAGGACGTCAGATGGGAGTAGTTATAGAGAGAAGTGCTCATTCACCTCTACTAGTAGAAGGAAGAGATTTCTCTTTGGGAATATATGATTCTACTGGGAATCTCATAGAACAAACAGAGTATATTCCCATTTTAGGATATGCTGCTAGCCCAGGAGTGAAGGCAGTAGTGAGCTACTTTGGAGATGATGTACATGAAGGTGATGTTTATCTTCATAATGATCCTTTTACAGGTGGGAATCAAAACTCAGATTGGAAAGTATTAAAACCAGTTTTTCACCAAAATGAATGTGTTGCATGGACCGTTATTACAGCTCACCAGGCAGATGTCGGAGGTGCAGTACCTGGATCCTATAATCCTAATGCTACCGACTTGTGGCAAGAGGGGTTAAGAATAACACCTCTCAAAATATACGATAAAGGGAAAATACGTAATGACGTTTGGGATTTGATAATTGGAAATGTTCGTCTACCAATCGTAGGGGATGATATCCACGCAATGATTGGTGGGTGTACAGTAGGTGAAAGAGAACTAAAAATATTGTTTGAGCAATATTCCAAAGAAATTATATATGAAGCAGTGGAAGAAATCTTTAATTCTACTGAAAGAATGGCAAAAAAGATTATTAAAGGAATGCCAAATGGTACGTATAGTGCATCTTGGATTGTACGAGATGACGGACATAATCACGAAGCAGAGATGAAGATAGATGTAACTATTGAAGTTGAAGATGAACATATTACCTTTGATTTTGAAGGGACATCTCCTCAAACAAAAGGGTATGTGAATGCACCTTATCCAGTTACTCTTTCTTCCGTCATGATTACATTTTTTATGTTAAGTGAGCAGGAGATTGCGCATAATGAAGCAGTTCAGAGATGTATTACAGTGAATGTACCAGAGGGCTCCATGTTAAATCCTAAATATCCTGCAGCATCTGGATTTGGTAATCATTTAAGTGATCAAGTGTGTTCGGTAATTATGCTTGCCCTATCAGAAGCACTTCCTGAAAGAATTACAGCAGGGTGGAATACATTACTTTCTTCTATTATTAACGGGTATGATTCAAAAAAAGAAGTGGCATATGTAGATATATTATTGAACGGAAACAAAGGCGGCAGTGGAGGTACTCATGGAACAGATGGCTATGATCACATTGGATTAATAGCTTCTGGTGGTGCGCTGGCTGCTCAAGATCCTGAAATGTTCGAAATGGTAAACCCAGTATTTTTGACAAAATATGAATACAGTGAGGATTCTGCAGGAGCAGGTGAATGGCGCGGTGGATTAGGAGTAGATACAGCTTTTACATTTTTAGATGATGGAGGGCAAGCGAGTATATTTGGAGATGGAGCAACAGAAGATACTCGTGCACCAGGTACATTAGGTGGTAAGTCTGGAGGCATCAATTCCATTGAGCTATTTTATCCGAATAACCAGGTATACAAGACACATGTAAAGGACCTAGTATCCGATATTCCAAAGGATACTATTTATAAGCAAACTGCTGGTGGTGGGGGAGGTTATGGTGATCCTACTAAACGACCAGTTGAAAAAGTAGCATATGATGTGCGATGTGGATATGTCTCTGAAAAAGTAGCTTTAGAGGAATATAAAGTTGCATTCCAAGATACAAAACGAGGAATTGTCGATTCAATACGAACTCAAGAGTTAAGACAAACTGTGTAAACGAAATAAATTAAATATCAAGGAGCTAGCGAATTTAATACGTAACGTGGTATTTGCTAGCTCTTTTGTATCTAGTTAAATTTGAAACGTCAGGAGTGAATTAACCAATGAAAAATATGGGTTTGCGTTTCTTTCTTTTATTAACTATGTCATTGATGATACTATCCGCATGCAGTGAAAATAAAGCTTCCGGGGAGGAAAGTTTAAAAATAGGTGTATCCATCTCTGCAGGCTCCAATAACACCGTGAAAAATTGGTACGAATCAATTAAAACAAGAGGCGAAGCACTTGGATATGAAGTGATTGGAATCGATAGTCAAGGTGATCCAAGTAAACAGGTGTCCACCATTGATAATTTGTTGACACAAAATGTGGATGCACTAATAGTTTGGCCACTGGATTCAAATGCAGTTCAGCCGGCACTTGATAGAGCTTTAGCAAAAAATATCCCAGTAATCGGTGTTGACTTTAATGTAGAAAAAGGTGGAGAAGATTATGGATTATCGAGTCAAATAATCTTCGATCGTGGTTCATCTGCAGTAGAAGCAGCAAAAATTTTCGCAGAAACCTTTAAGGACACAGAAGTAGAAGTAGCAGGTATAGGAATGGCGATTCCAGTACCCGGTAATATTTTTGTTATGAAAAAGTTCAAAGAAGAAACTGAAAAATACAGTAATCTAAAATGGGTGGATCAACAAGATAATCCTACTGATAATATTGCGGGAGCCGCACCTTTAATGGCAAATATATTAACGAAAAATCCAAAAGTTCGTGCTGTATTTACTTATAATGATGAAAGCGCAATTGGAGCGGCACAAGCTATTAAAAATGCAAATAGAACTTTATATGAAGAAGATCCTGAAAACGGCATCATGATTATTGGTGTGAATGCTGAAAAAAGTGGAATTGAAGCAATCGAACAAGGTAAATTATTTGCTACATTTAACCTAAATCCTATCAAAGCAGGAATAGCTTCAGTTGACTATTTAGATGAGCATTTTACAGATGGGGTTAGCTTAGATCAATTGCCTAAAGAAATAATTATCGAGACTCCAAAAGTAGATAAAAATACAAAGGGCTTTGTTTCTTGGGAAGACGAATTAAATTCAATTACTAAAGACTAAAGGAGTTTTGGGGAGTGTGACACATGAAAAATAGTGAAACTGCTATTGAATTTAATCAGATTTCAAAGTTTTATCCAGGCGTTAAAGCTTTATCTAATATTAAGTTTTCTATACAGTGGGGAACTATTGTTGGATTGGCTGGGGAGAATGGATCTGGTAAATCTACTCTCCTTAAATTACTCACAGGTATCGAAAAAGCAGATGAAGGTGAAGTAAAAGTAAGAAACAAACCCATTCATTCCATTAAAGATTCGATTCAGCAAAAAATATCCATGGTAACACAAGAACCTTCTTTAGTAGATGAACTTTCGATTGCGGAAAATGTAATTGTAAACCAACCCGGAAAATGGATTTTAAACTGGAAAGAGAAAGAGCAAAAAACTGATTATTACCTACAAAAATTAGGGTTAAATCTAAATGTGAAAAGTAAAGCAGGTAGTTTGTCTCCTGACCAACAACAATTAGTTTCAATTGCCCGGGCGCTTTCCACTGAGCCGGACATCTTATTATTGGATGAAGCTACAAGTTCATTGACAGATGACCAAACAGAATTAGTATTAAATTTATTGAAAGAGTTTAAGGGGAATAATAAGATCGTAATCTTTATTTCCCATAAACTCAAAGAATATTTAAAAATTTGCGATGAGATTATTGTTTTACGAGATTCGGATTATATTTGTAAGCTAGTTCCTCCAGATTGGACAGAAGAAATTGTTATTTCCTCCATGGTCGGAAGGGAGCTAACAAACTTATATCCAATGAAGAGGACAATGAAGGACTCGGAAAAAATGTTAAGTATCGAGAACCTAAAAATGAACAATTCGATTAGTAAACCACTTAATGTCGATATTAAAACCGGTGAAATATTCGTGTTTTCTGGATTAGTTGGTTGTGGTAGAAGTGAAATTTTACGAGCGCTGATAGGTGAAGTCGATTTTGTAGGGGATATTCAATTGGCTGGAAAACCTTATCCAGTGAAAAATACAGTTGATGCTTTTAAAAAAGGAATCACACTTATTCCTGCTGAGAGAAAGTCTGAGGGAATTGTTGGGCACTTATCTGTCTATGAGAATGCGATTTTAGGCATTCGATCAAAAAAATCACTATTTGGACTGATAAAAAGAAAAGATGAGTTAAAAATTGTCCATAAAATCATAGAAGATTTGGGTGTAAAAACAGCATCCGTGCATACACCTATAGAAAATTTATCTGGTGGAAATCAACAAAAAGTAATATTAGGGAAAGCAATTTCCATTGGTCCCAAAGTATTGTTACTAGATGAACCAACTCGAGGTATAGATGTAGGTGCAAAGGCCGAAATCTATCATTTACTTCGTAAACTATCAGAAGAAGGCTTAACGGTGATTATCTCATCCTCTGACTTGCAAGAAGTAATAGGAGTCGCAGATCGAGTAGGGGTAATGTTTAGAGGGGAACTTAAAACTATTTTGACTGAAAAGGATGTTACCGAAGAAAATATTATGTACTATGCAACCGGTAACGACTAGAGCGGAGGTAAACATGCAAATCGAAACTACCTTGAAACCAACGAAAGAAATTAACCCAAAGAAAATCAACTATAAACAACTTCTATTGAAATTTGTTGGAATTGGACCGTTATTAATATTATTGTGTATCGTCGTAAGTATTATAAATCCTGCTTTTCTAACCATGCAAAATTGGATCAATTTGCTTACAGCTAGTTCAGGAATATGGATTATGGCTATGGCAATGACTATGGTTTTACTAACAGCTGGATTTGATTTATCCGTAGGGTCCGTAATGGCACTAAGTGGCGTTATGTTAGTAAATCTCTTATCTAGCGGTATGCCTCAAATCTTAAGCATACTACTAACGATTCTCACTGTAACAGCTTTGGGATTGCTAATAAATGGTTTATTGATCGGTAAAGTAGGCTTAAACTTTTTCGTCGTAACTTTAGGAACGTTATCTCTTTTCAGAGGCATCGTATTTGTTTGGACGAATGGAGAAACGAAATACGTTTCTGATTATCCGTTAGTTATGACTTTAGGTAATGGAAAACTAGGGATGCTTCCTTATCCGATTATTATCATGGCAGTCGTATTTTTAGCCTCATTTTTACTTCTAAAATACACTAGTTTTGGTCGATCTATCTATATTGTAGGGGGCAATCCTCAAACTGCCAAACTATCGGGGATAAATGTAACTTTAGTTATCACCGTTGTCTACGCAATAAGTGCAATGTTTGCAAGTATGGCAGGTATTATAGAGACCGGTCGATTGGCATCAGCTGCTCCAACAATAGGTACGAGTACTGAATTACTTGTAGCTGCCGCAGTATTACTTGGGGGAACTAGTTTCAAGGGTGGAGTAGGTGGCGTGACTGGAACGGCACTAGGTGTATTATTCATCGCAGTATTACAAAATGGTTTGAGTTTAGCTAACGTCTCTTCTTACTGGCAAAACGTAATCACAGGAGTTATTCTAATCCTAGCCATCTTTTTGAACCATATAAAGTCAAAGAATGCCTAAAACTAAGTTAAACTTTTAGAATTTTTCAGTGTTAAAAGCGTAAATAAAACTCTCCTTCTGTCCAATTGGGACGAAAGGAGAGTTTTGTTTTTTGTTCTAAAATGGAATAAACTTCCGTTTCGCTAGTAAATCCACCAGGAGCGAGAGTAAACCCTGATGAACCAAGAGTAAAACACACTCATCCGCTAGTACCACTCCCTCGAGAGCGAGTAAACAACAAGTGACCGAGAGTAACGGCATTATGATGCCCTGCAGAAACAGAACCAACAGCAAAAAACGTCCACTTTTTCGTCAAGTGGACGTTTTTATTACTAATATCTACTTAGTTACTTCCATTTCTTTAAATACTCCGCCAGCAATTCCCATTGCCTGAACGGCTTTTGGAAAACCAACGTATCCGGCACAGTGGATGATAAGTTCGATAATTTCTTCTTTTGAGAGCCCAACATTTAGAGCTGCCTGTAAGTGAACTTTCAACTGATCGAACGCTCCCTGGCTAATAAGTGTTGTTAGGGTGATGACTTCTCGTTGTGCGTGGGAAAGGGTGTTTCTACCGTAGAGATCTCCAAATCCAAAGGACACAATCAACTCCCAAAAATCAGGTGAAATATTTTTCATTCCTGACATGCCTTTACGTACCTCTTCTGAAAACAAATCTTCCATTACTTGTTTTCCGGATTCGTATCGCTTATCGATTTCCATATTATTGCCTCCCCATAGTTGGTGGTATTTCGTTTTCATCTACTAGTACTTCAATTACAATCGGTTTGTTTGTTTCTTCAATCTTATGTAATGCTTCTTTTATGTTATCGGCTAAATCGGATGGTTGTTGACACGTAGATGCTTCTAGTCCCATAGATTCAGCAAAACGAGCCACATCAAGCGGAGTCTCATACACCCCACCGATCGAAGTGCCAATCATTTTTTGCATCCCTTTTTCCACCATGTCTAACCGTCCATTATTCAAAACGATGAATAAAACAGGAGAGTTATAATTGTACGCCGTTGAAAGTTCCGTGCCATGCATGAACATACATCCGTCCCCAACTAAGCACACAATTGTTTTTTCAGGAGCTGCAAGTTTTGCACCGATGGAATAGCCAATTCCGTTGCCCATTGCACCGAATATATCATCGAAGAAGAAAGTCCCAGGCTTGTGTATATCAAAATATTTGATGCCGTAAAAAGAGTGACTCCCATCATCGCCAAAAATAATCGCATCATCTGGAAGCGCGTAACGCATCGCCCGTAGTGCTTGGACAGCAGACATACGCTCTCCTGGATTATTTTCCTGAAGCTGAATCTTTTCAATAGTTGTTAAAAATCTAGCGCTATCTGTTTTCGGAATATCCTTTAAAATAGCTGTAAGATTCGCTTTAATATCACCAAGCAATGGAGTAGTCGGTACTTGAATCGATTTTCCGATAAAGGTTGGGTCATAGTCGAAGTGAATGAGGTGCTCTGGATACATAGCTTCCGATAATCCAGCGATGGACATATCACTTAGCTTGGAACCAATGACGAGCAGTAGGTCTACTTTCTCTTGTAAATAGGCTGTAGCCTCATCGGTACCACCTAACCCGAAGGCTCCCAATGAAAGAGTATGATTGGAAGGAAATGATCCTTTTCCTCCTGGAGTAGTAATGACAGGGATGTTCCAATGCTCTGCAAGATGCTGAACTTCTTCGTATGCTTTACTCGAATGTACGCCTTTTCCTAGAAATAGCAGGGGACGTTTCGCCATATTCAGTTTATCGATTACTTCACTCGTTTTAGGTGAAATCATTTCATGGGACACTGGTAATTCTAATAGGAAGGGTTCAATTTCTTCTAGTAAAATATCAAACGGAATGGCAAGATGCACCGGCCCTTTTACGCCTGATATTGCTTTTTCCAAGGCATGCTGCAAGAACGGCTGTAGCATATCGCCTCGTTCTACCCGTGCGCTAAACTTGGTGACTGATTTAAACATGTCCACAAGATCAGCACCAAATAGGCTAGAGTCTTGTCCCATCGCTTTTCCTGTATCCTTCATCGACGGATGTCCCGTGATGATTAATAATGGGAGATTAGATGCTTTCGCTTGACCTGCAGCTGTAAGCAGATTAGTCCCACCAGGTCCAGATGTACCAACTGCGACCCCTATTTTCTGATTCATCAAAGCGTAACCAGCCGCTTCAAATCCTGCAGCTGCTTCGTGTTTACTTAACACAAATTCCATTTCATGACGTAAAATTTCGAATAAAATAGGGGATACAGCCTTACCTGGTATGCCAAAAATATGCTGAATTCCCCAATGTTTAAAATTTGCTACTAATACGGATGAAGCTGTGTTCATGCTGTTATTCTCCTCTAATATTAATGTTGTTCTAAATAAATCCTCTCAATTTCATCCGCAGGAAGTGGTTTACTAAAGAAGTAGCCCTGAGAGATATCACACTTGTGATATTTCAAAAACTCAAGCTGTTCCTTCGTTTCCACTCCTTCAGCAATCACCTCCTTATGTAGGTTATGTGCTAGCGAGATAATTGCTTTTATAATGACCGCATCTTTGTCATTGTTCATTATTTCACTTACAAAAGATTTGTCGATTTTAATATAATCAATTGGAAAATTCTTTAAATAATTGAACGAGCTGTAGCCTGTCCCAAAATCGTCAATACTGATGCCAATACCAAGCGCTTTCAGCTGTTCCAATACATGAATGGAGTATTCATATTCCATTGCCATATATTCAGTTATCTCCACGACAACATAAGCCGGATCTATAGCAGTACGTTCCAGCACGTCTTCCATATATGTTATGAGATTTCTTGTAAGAAATTGTTGTGTGGAAAGATTAATGGATATTTTTACAGGCGTCATTCCAGCATCTTGCCACTTTTTGTTTTGTGAGCATGCTTCATCGATGACCCATTCTCCAATTTGGGTGATCAATCCGTTTTCTTCCGCTAGTTTTATAAATTTACCTGGGGGTATCTGACCTAGCGTAGGATGCTGCCAGCGGATTAACGCTTCAAATCCAATCAATTCACCAGTTTCGTTATTGATCTGTGGCTGATAATGGAGAACGAACTCTTTTTTCTCCAACGCACTTCTTAAATCTACCTCGAGCATATAGTCATCCATCAATGCATCTAATAATTCTGAAGTATGAAAGACATAGCAGTTTTTCCCTTGTGATTTTGCCTGATACATCGCATTATCCGCGTAGACCATGAGTTGTTCCATTGTAATAGGATAATCGGGATAAACCGCAACACCAATACTAGCGGTTGTATGTAATTCTTTGCCACCAACAAGAAATGGTTGTAATAACAGTTGAAGTATTTCTTCTGCCTTTTTCGTCACATAATCCACATCAACAAAATCTTTCAATAGGAAAATAAATTCATCGCCGCCCATTCGAGCAAGTATATCGTTTTCCCCAAGACAGCCACTTAAGCGCTTGCTTACTTCGATAAGCAATTTATCACCATAAGAATGACTAAAGTTATCATTAATGATTTTAAAGCGATCTAAGTCAATGAATAAAAGGGCTAAAGTTCTATGGTGACCAGCATTTAGTTCCTTAATAATGGATTCTATTTCCTTATTAATATATCGTCTGTTTGGTAGATTTGTTAAATCATCATGAAAAGCTAAATAATTATACTTCTCCTGGAGTATATAACGATCTGAAATGTCCCTAAACTGACCAAAGGCGCCTACCATCTTGCCTTCCTCATAGATGGGCTGTGCATCGAACAGGCATACAATGAGATTATCGGCATCATCTTTAAACTTTATTTCTTCATTTTTAAATATTCTTTCGTGCTCCAGTACTTCTTTAAAATACTCTCCTGTTATATGTGACTCAAGAATATTTCTTCCCACGACTGATTCTCTACTGAGATTCGAAATTTCTTGAGCAAAGCTATTAAACTCCGTGGTAATACCTTTTTCATCCGTGATAACAATTCCATTTCTAGTTCGACTTAACATAATCTGATTCATAATATTAAGCTTTTTGTTTTGCTTTCTTAAAAGTAGTTCTCTTTCAATTGAATCCACTGCTTGACTTAGCATTGTTAAAAACAGTTCGTTCTGAAACTGGATAGGCATCATGATGGATACACTACCAAGCAAGTCATTGTCGTCTGTATAGTGAAAAGCGGTACCATAACATGCAATACTATGTAGAAACGTATGGAAATGTTGCTCGCCAATAATACTGATTGGGTGCTTTTGCTGCAGCGAAAGACTAATAACATTCGTCCCTGTATCCTCTTGTCTGAATAAGCTTCCAGGTTTAATACCGAATTGTTCAATGGTAGACTTGATCGTTTCGTCTCCTTCAATTTCAAGAAGATAACCTGTTGCATCCGAAACAACCACAAGTATAGGAGTGCCCTTTAAAGAATCCAGAAGTTTATTGGAGAAAAAACTAACAACCGATAATATTTCGCTATAAGATTTTCGCTTCTGTTCAAACTCCACATCACTTAGTAAAGTCTTTGGTCTAGATACCTCATTCGGATCCATCCCAGCAACTCTGCAGATTCTCTTCGATTCTGTAATGTAATAAGGCTCTGTTGTATTCATGTTATCCTCCTAAAAAAGTTCTTTATACTATATACCCAATTTTTCCAAAAGGGTTGTAATTTTTTATTAAAGTAAAAAAGAATCCATTTCCGCTAAGGTTAAATCGCTACGAAATAACCAGTAGAAAGAATTCCAATCCTTCTTATTTTACAGCAAAAAGTTGTTAAATTCTAGTAAAGGGTCACTTTGGTTAATAAGTGACTCCTTTCTATTAAATGGGGAGGGAATAGAGAAAAATTTTTGATGGGGAAAAGGCGTAATTGAACTACTAGTATCATCCAACGGAGAGCAAGTGTTCAATATGTGAAAGAGATTAAATGAAAGAAATTTAAAGTGGCTGCTAATACTTTTCTATAAGTTTTAATTTATTTGGTCTTTCTCAATAAATAAAATGGTACAAAAGTATACCAACTAAATCACTCAAAAGTAGAATACTGAAAAGTCAAAAAGTACCCATATGAGGGAGGCTCAATTATTTGGCACTGTTTATACTGAGTATAGTTCCATTGCATGTTGATCAAAACGAAGTTTAAGGAGGCAGTAAATGACGTAAAAAAAGGGGCTTACATGTGGAACTAAACACCTAGCGAAAACTGGCATTATACATCTAATTATTTATCGCTACTACAGGCTGAGGAACTACTTATGCAATGAGAGACTTAGCCAGAAATTCTCTAAAGCGGTGTAACATCCACTTTGAGCAAAATAAGCATCGCATTCGAAGCAAAACAGCTATCTTATTATGGAACCAAGTATTCTTAAAAAATAGCCAAGTAAACTTCGAAACCAAGCTTATATTTGGAAAGAGCAAGACCAGTAACAACAAAAAACTAAAACTAATTGGAGGAAATTAAAAATGAGTATTAAACAAAAGTTAGCTATGGGTATTTTAACTGGAGGATTAGCAATCAGCATGATCGGTGGAGGAACTTATGCTTATTTCAATGACGTTGAAGTAAACAACAGCAGTTTTGCTGCAGGGACGTTGGATATTAATGTTGCAGGTAATGACGCAGATAACGCTATTATAAATGTTACAAATATTAAACCAGGTGATACAATGTTACGTACTTTTAAATTAAATAACACAGGCAGCCTCGATGTATCTAAAGTGCTTCTTACTTCTAAATATACTGTTGTTGATGCAAAAGGAAGCGATAATGGAGGTGCAGACTTTGGTGAGCATATTAAGGTTAAGTTTTTGATCAATAAAGACAAAAGAACAGAAGTTGTTCATGAAACTACTTTAAAAGATCTTAGTAAGACAGATGTGACAGATAGAGATATATTAGGATGGATCCTTGATGGAGAACCTGATGGACTGAAAGCAGGTACATCCGATACGCTTTCTGTTATGTTTGAATTCGTTGAAAACAAAAAGGATCAAAATGTTTTCCAAGGAGATTCTTTAAAGCTTGAATGGACATTTGATGCAAAACAAACAAGTGGATCAGCGAGATAATATATAACCTGGGAGGAGAGCCCTTCTCCTCCCTTATTTTATTTCATCAATCCATAAGTGCCATTCCTTATATATATTTCTCAACATATAAAATTTTCTTGTGTTTTGAGGAATATATTTAAGTAAGTTCAAAGGCAAAAATAAGAAAGGTGGTATCGGATTGAAAACTAAGCGTAGGCGTAGATGTAAGAAAAAGAAATACGATCTTTTCTTGATTTCTAAAATTACACTCATTTGTTATTTAGCTATCTTTGGTGTAGGTTATCTCACGTCTGACACATCCGCCTACTATACTAGCCAGTCGGAAGTCTCCCAGACCATCACTGCAGGTATATGGGAAATTACTGACTCGTCATGTGTTGAGCAACTCAATAAAGATGGCGAAGATGAAGTTGGTACTTCTACTGAAGAAAGCAGCAATGATGGAATATCAGACGGAGCAAATGAGACGGATTGCGTTGACACAGAGGACTCATCTAAGAAAACAGATGAAAAGGAAATTGTTGGCGAAATCGCTTGCAAAGGTGAGGATAATAACAGTGTAGCTCCAAATAAAAAAGATAAAAAAGATTGTAAGGGTATTGATGAACCTAAAGAAGAAAAAGAAATAGATAAAGATACAGAAAACGTAGAAACAATTGAACCTAAAGACGAAGCTACAAATGAATTAGAAGAGGGAAACAGTGACGCAGAGAAAGAAAGCGAAAACAAAACAACTCAGAATGACCAACCAAATTCAACTGATGAGATTCAAAAACAACCAGACTCCATTGATGAACCTAATAACGATTCGCAGGAAAAGAATGCGGTAAAAGATGAAGCTCCAGTAAACGAGGAAAATAGTAAATCAGAGGGGGATACTAATGAGATACAATAAAAAATCAAAAAAAGAAAATATTAAGAAATGGGTAAACAACATTGTCACTGGAATACTGATGATCCTGCTAATCAGCGTAGCTACTATTGTTGTTATATCCAAAGCATCTGGAGGAGAACCAGAATTTTTTGGATACCAGTTAAAAACAGTTTTGTCTGGATCGATGGAGCCAGGAATTCAAACGGGCTCCATTATAGCAGTCAAAAAAGCAGAAGTTAAAACAGGCTTCAAAAAAGACGATGTCATTACTTTCCTAGCTGAAGAAGACATTTTAATTACGCATAGAATAACAGAAGTTGTTAGAACTGACAGCGGTGTACTTTATCGTACAAAAGGTGATAATAACAATGCGGAAGATATGAATCCAGTTCTTTCGGAAAATGTGGTGGCGGAATACACAGGCTTCACATTACCTTACGCTGGATACTTTATTAATTTTACTCAGTCTAAGAATGGTGCATTATTGCTTTTAATCCCTGGGTTTCTATTGCTAATCTATTCCGCATTTACAATTTGGAAAGTGCTTTCTGAAATCGAATTACGTCCGAAAAAACAAGTAGATATAGTAGGGGAAGATGGCGGGAATAATTCCTAAATGGATCGATAGAGAACGTAAGGAGGCGTTACCATGATTAAACTCTTTCGGTTATTTCCGTTTCTTCTAATGATTAGCTTGATGTGTTTTTATCCCTTGACCAATGTATTAGCAGATGGTGAAAACGATAATATTGAGAAAGAATTAGACATCAGTCTTTCTACAACAGAAAGTTTATTTGATATTAGCAACATGAAGCCTGGTGATTGGGCTCCTCGAACGATTGCAGTTCAAAATTCTGGGAACGCAGATTTTGTTTACCAAATGAGTTTAGAAAACTTAGGAGAAAAAAAGCTTTTCAATGAGCTACTGCTAGAAATTAAAGCAGGTGATACTGAATTGTATCAAGGGAAAATGGCCGAATTCAAGTCATTGCCAGAAAGAAAGCTATTAAGTAGCACAGAAGAAAATATAGATATTACTATTCGTTTCCCAGAGCATCTTGGAAATGAGTTTCAAGGGCTTGAGTCGACTTTTATGTTCTCTTTTACCGCAGAAGGAAAAGATAGCACAACCGTCCAAGCCATGATAAAAGGACAAGTTGCCAGCGTCGGTCCAACAGCCGTGGGGCTCAGCGTACCAATCACGTCGGCAAATATCTTTATTCTGATATTATTTGGTACTTTACTTGTGGCAGCTGGAATTGTGTTGATGATTATTAGACATTTCAGAAGGATGAAAATAGCTCAATAGTCACTGAGATGTACAGAGGGAAATTCGGAAAAGCTGGGCAATGCAGGGTGTATCATGCGTTGTCAGCTTTTTTATTTTTCACAATCTGACATAAATAGAACCTACTCAACAGCACATAATGACGTATTTTTTAGGATAAAATTGGATATAATGTATATACATAAAGCATATCATGGATACAGTGAAGTACTTCTTGTAAATGGGCGCCTAAGAAGTATGGAGTAATTGGCGCAACCGACCTGATTAAACATGAGCAATCGCTCAATTTAATTAGGTCTTTCTTTTGTAATTGGCATATTTGCTATAACAACTATAGAAAGGGGGACCGTATTAGTTGTAGAGAAATGTAACGAAATTACTCATAAAGCACTAGGGTCATAGATAGGGTGAACTTTTAGAACAACTGTAAGGGAAGAAAAAATAGAGATAGTTTGTTTTACTTCTTTGAAAAAACTAATGCAGACTAAACAAGAGGTGTTGGGACAATGAGGTTAGTTATAATTGATAATCATCCATTAATACGAAGAGGGCTAGTTTCATTATTCTCTTATAGCGGAATTATGGAAGTGCTTGGAGAAGCGACTAACAGAAAAGAAGCGATTAATCTATTACAAACTGTGAAGCCAGATATAGCCATCGTAGATCTTCGGTTAGGTGACGAATCAGGGATCGAACTAATAAAGGAAGCAATCGATTTAGGCATTGCGAGCAAATTTGTCATACTTACCTCATCCACCACCGAAGAAGACTTTAGAAAAGCGAAAGAAATAGGAGTCGCTGGTTATTTATTGAAAGAAGCATTACCAGAAGAGCTCTTACATGCAGTGCAAATGATTGGGAAAGGTCGTAAATATTACGATCCAACCGTGTTAGATTTGATGATGAAAGAGAAAAACCTCCCAGATAAACCTAGCCATGTTGAACAGCTCACACCAAAGGAAATGGAAATTCTAATTGAGCTTGGCAAAGGTCATTCCAACAAAGAAATCTCTAAAACCCTCTATATAACTGAATTCACCGTAAAAAAGCACGTCAGCCAAGTATTCGCAAAGCTTGGACTTGCAGACAGAACCCAAGCAGCTCTATACGCAAACGCAAAAGGGCTCGTAAAATACGTTATAAACTCTTAAAGAAAATAACTATATTCGGTATTTTTTCTTTTAGAACTTCCCCTGAACTTTATACTAATCATTTTATTAAAAGCCGTACGAGATGACTTAGTCATATGCGGCTTTTCGTATTTATTTTAAGCGGCAGTCCCTCTCATGTTCAGTGTTAAACAAGCATACAATACAAAAAGCAACAAAGGAGAAAAATGGTGAATCGTAGAGTACTAGAAAAACAAGCGATATTGCTAGATGTTACAGCGAAAGACTGGGAACACGCTGTTCGTATTTGCGGAGAAATACTTGTAAAAACGGGAAAAGTAGATCCGACTTATGTTGATGCAATGATCCGTAATATTCATGAACTTGGACCTTATATTTTAATAGCACCTGGTGTAGCTATGCCTCACGCGCGTCCCGAAGATGGGGTTATTCAAGAAGGAATTAGTGTTGTTGTTTTAAAAGAGGAAGTTGCTTTTAAACCGGGCAAAGAGTTTAAGGTATTAATCGGCTTGGCCGCTTTAAATAGTGAATCGCATATTGATATTTTACAAAAAATTGCGGAGGTGATTTGTAAAGAAGATTCGATAGAGCGGTTGGAAAATGCAACTGGATATGAGGAGATTCTGCATTTATTCAATGAAAAAGAGGAGTAGAAGCCATGAAAATATTAGCAGTATGCGGAATGGGTTTTGGTTCTAGCATGATGTTGAAAATGACAATTGAAAAGATATTAAAGGAAAAAGGAATTACAGCGGATGTAGAAACGGCTGATTTTACTACAGCATCTAGTATCTTTGCAGATATTATTTTTACCAATGAAGAATTCGCTAAACAACTGGAAGGAGGAAGAGTAAAAGTCGTTAGTGTAAAAAATATTGCAGATGCCAATGAAGTAAGAGCTGGTTTGGAATCCGTATTAAACACATAAGGAGGATAGAGGTATGGCTTTTTTTGAATTCTTAATGAATGAAATTTTAAGCATTCCTGCTGTGTTAGTTGGTTTAATGGTGTTGATTGGACTTGTTGCTCAACGTGCTGCTGCTACAAAAGTGATGTCTGGGACTCTTAAAAGTATTATAGGTTTGCTTATTTTAGGTGCTGGTGCAGGAGTCATTATAGGTTCTTTAGATTCGTTAGGTGGAATTATTGAAGAGGCTTTTAATATTCAAGGTGTAATTCCGAATAATGAAGCGGTAGTTGCAATTGCTCAGCAAATGTTTGGTACGGAAACAGCGCTTATTATGGGGTTTGGATTTGTTGCGAATATATTATTTGCCCGTTTTACCCCTTGGAAATATATCTTTTTAACCGGACATCATACATTCTTTATGGCTGCACTGTTATCTGCTGTTTTAGGAACAGCTGGCATGGAAGGGGCTACTTTAGTTATTGTCGGTTCCTTACTACTAGGCTTCTTCATGGTTTTGATGCCAGCACTTGGCCAGCCATTTATGAGACAGGTAACTGGAAATGACGATATTGCGATTGGTCACTTTGGAACGTTTGGTTATATTTCTGCTGGTTTAATAGGGAAATGGTTTGGCAATAAAGCGAAATCCACAGAGGATATTAAAATCTCTGAAAAATGGTCATTTCTGAAGGATTCATTGATATCTACTGCTTTAACAATGATCGCTATTTTCATCATATTAGCTGTTCTAGCAGGTTCAGATGTGGTGTCTAATTTCTCTGGAGATCAAAACTATATTATGTTCAGTATTATGCAAGGTATCACATTTGCAGCTGGTTTAAGCATAATCTTGCTTGGTGTGCGTATGATCCTAAATGAAATCGTGCCGGCATTTAAAGGAATTGCAGATAAGCTTGTTCCTGGTGCAAAACCTGCACTCGATATACCGATTGTTTTCCCGTTTGCACCTACTGCTGTAATGATTGGTTTTCTTTTCAGTTTTGCTGGAGGACTTATTAGTATGGCGTTTTTAGGTGTACTGTCGTTGCCGCTGATCATTCCAGGTCTTGTTCCTCACTTCTTTACTGGAGCAGGTGCAGGAGTATTCGGTAATGCAACAGGAGGTCGAATTGGTGCTGCTGCTGGAGGATTTGTAAATGGTGTTTTAATCAGCTTCTTGCCAGCATTTTTGCTACCAGTTTTAGGAGATCTCGGTTTTGCTAATACAACATTTGGTGATTCGGATTTTGGTGTAATCGGCATTATTATTGGATTTATCGCAAATCTATTTAGCTAAAAATTTTTAGGTAGCCTTCTTTTGAGTTTGAAGAGGGTTACCTAATTTTTGAGGAGAGGTACTTCATTGGTACAATCGATTGAACAATTAAAGCTGACAGCTACAGTACTTAGAAAAAGGATATTGTCTACTGCCTATTATAAAAAACAGGGGCATGTTGGTGGGTCTCTATCCTGTGCGGATATTTTAGTTAGTCTATTTTTTCATCACTTATCTATCGATCCGTCTAATCCTAAATGGGAGGATAGGGATCGATTTGTTTTATCAAAGGGGCATACGGCATTGGGGCTATATGCGACACTAGCACTGAGGGGATACATTTCCGAAGAGGAGCTTAAAACATTCGACCAATATGAATCACGTCTACAGGCACATCCAGATATGACAAAATTAGATGCGTTAGATATGTCAACAGGTTCTTTGGGACAGGGTTTATCAGCTGCGGTTGGTATGGCAATTGGTGCGAAGAGGTTGAAGAAAGGTTTCGATGTGTATTGTTTGATAGGAGATGGAGAATCTCAGGAAGGTCAAATTTGGGAAGCGGCAAATATAGCAGGAAAATATAAGTTAGATAATTTGATTGTTATTATGGATCAAAATGGTCTGCAGCAATATGGTTGGAAAAATGATCATGGAAGAATGAAACCAGAGAGTAACGGAAAAAGAAAGTTCGACAGTTTTGGATTTGAAACGTGGGAAGTAGACGGGCATTGTATGGAAGATTTAATAGATGTGTTAACTGAAGTGAAGAGTATCCGGAATGGTCGTCCTAAAGCTATTATTGCCAATACGACAAAAGGTAAGGGTGTTCATTTTATGGAAAATAATTATGTTTGGCATTCTAAAGCCCCAAATGATGAGGAGTATATTTTGGCTTTAACTGAACTAGAAAAGAGAGGGTAAACGACATGTCGATAAGTGTACGTGACCAATTTGGAAAGCACTTGGCGCAATTAGCACAAGATGATTCTAAAGTTCTTGCTCTGGATGGAGATCTTGGAAACTCAACGCGTTTAGATTCTATAGAGAAAGAAACAGTAGATTCCTTTTTACAAATGGGAATTGCGGAACAAAATATGGTTGGCGTCGCAGCTGGTTTAGCCTCGATAGGGTCTCAGCCATGGGTGTGCAGCTTTGCCACATTTTTAACGAAAAGAGCGTTGGACCAAATTGTAGTAAGTGTTGCCCAGACCAAATTCGATGTGAAGTTAGTTGGCAGTTATAGTGGACTGCTGACAAGCAACACTGGTAAGACGCATCATTCTTTAGACGATATAGCCATCATGACAACAATTCCTAATATGACTGTCATTGCCCCTGGCGATGCTGGCGAAACAGTCGCTGCTATGAACGCCATGCATAAAACGGGCGGACCTATGTATTTAAGGTTAACTAGAGATGAAACGATACCCTTATTTTTGCCTGATGCGGAGTTTGAAATCGGCAAGGGTAAAACGCTAACGGAAGGTACAGACGTCTTAATAGTAACTACTGGGAGCACGACCTACCGAGTAGCTGAAGCTATTAAACAATTGGTAGATATGTCAATTGCCCACCAGCATTTTCCGACATTAAAGCCATTTGACAAAGAATTGTTATTGGAAGGTGCTAGAAAAGTTCAGCTTGTAGTAACAGTAGAAGAGCATTACATACGTGGTGGTCTCGGAAGTATCGTTTCAGAAATCCTATCGGAAGAATTACCAAAGAGAGTCTATAGAATTGGTGTTCCCGATAGATTTTTCGGTTGTGGGACGGATGAGGAGTTGCTAGAGGCAAGCGGACTTTCGGTGGAGAAAATTAAAAAGTCCATAGGTGCGCTGAGTAGCAAATACTTCTGATATTAAACTACAATAAATAAACTTTCCCGAAACTGAGCAGGGGAGGGTACTTTTGATATCGAAAACTCACCTTCCATCAAAGGTGAGTTTTTTTGGGGTCATAAAATGGAATAAACTCGCGTTCCGAGAGTAAACCTGCCTGAGCGAGAGTAACCGTCCCGGCTCCGCGAGTAAATCTCCCTCAAGAGCGAGTAAACAAAGAGAGTCCGAGAGAAAATCCACAAATACCGAGAGTACAAGTCTCGTCTATAGCAGGTATCCACAACTTATGCTATCAAAAATTACTTCGCAACCCCCTTCAGTAATGCTTGCAGAAGGGGCATTGAAAGAGACTCTAAACTTCTATCTGTAGTCTGCAATCCCCAATGGTATATGGCTCCCATATAGGCTTGGGTAACCATCGTTAACATATCTTCAATCGAAAACGCTGAATGGATTCTATCTTTTTCAATAGCTTCCTCTAATAATCTGCGCAGGATTTTAAATAGATAACGATTGGATTCTAAAAAGTATGTATGCTCGTTCGATTCTAATGCGGCACTATATATAACCTTCATCAAGTCTTTCCCCATCTCATCCTCTAAAAAACGCATCAGCTTCTGTGTGAAAATAGATAGTTTTTCAATCGGGTCCATGTCGGCGGGGAAAGATTTGTATACCTCCAAGTAAAACGTATCTACTTCTTTAAATCGCTCTAAGAAAACATCTGATTTTGTCCTAAAATGCTGATAAAAGGAACCTTTTGACGTATTACTTTTCTTCACTATTGCGTCAACAGTCACTTTATTAAATCCTTTTTCAGCAAAAAGCTTTAAAGCAACTTCTAAAATCTTTTTCTTTGTTTTTTCTCCCCTAAGCTGTTTTTTCGCTAGTTCAGTCATAAAATTCCTCCAATACATATTGACAGAATAGTATCAATAATTATAATATTAGACCACGGTCTAGTTTGAAAATAATAAGCATAATTATAAATGAGAATGATAGTTTTAATTCTATTTCAATACATGTAAAAAAGAAAGCGCTTACCTGAGACCGTATTAAACAATAGGAGGATGAAAATGGATAAAGTTGTTGAATCGCATGAAATTCGAAAGTTGTTTAAAAGTGGGGATCAGATTTTATCGGGAGGGTTTGGTTTATCGGGCACTGCTCTCACAGTAATTGATGAACTACTGGAAACCGATATTACAGATTTGACTGTAGTGAGTAATAACTTGGGGGATCTTGGTCAGGGCTTACATAAACTATTTATCCAAGGGAAAATAAAAAAAGCAATAGGTTCTTTCTTTTCTATTAATAGAGAAGCAGTTATTGCATGGTCTAAAGGTGAATTGGAGATTGAATTATTACCACAAGGTACCTTAGCTGAAGCTATTCGTTGTGGTGGAGCTGGAATCGGTGGCTTTTATACAAAGACTGCTGTTGGAACCGAATTAGCAGAGGGTAAAGAGGAAAGAGTTATAGATGGAGAACGATATATTTTTGAGAAAGCGATTAAAGGGGATGTCGCAATTATTAAAGCGGCTAAAGCGGATCGCCTCGGAAATTTGGTATACCATACGACAGCTAGAAACTTTAATCCAATGATGGCTACTGCCGGGAAAATTGTCATTGCTGAAGTAGATGAAATTGTAGAAGTAGGAGATTTAGATCCAGAATATATTGTCACACCACATGCATACGTGGATTATGTTGTTCAAAGTAAATATTCCAAAGTAGGGAGTGAATATGTTGAGTCAAGATAAAAGACATGTTATTGCAAAAAGAATTGCAGAAGAATTGATGGATGGTCAAATAGTCAATTTAGGAATAGGTATCCCAACTTTAGTCTCCGAGTACTTAGAGGATAAGGAGGTTTTCTTACAGACAGAAAACGGCTTACTTGGGATGGGACCACTTGCTACGGAAGAAAATTTAGATATCGATTTGATTAATGCAGGAAAAGAACCGGTAACTTACTTGAAGAGTGCTTCTTTTTTTAACAGTGCTGACTCTTTCGGATTAATAAGAGGTGGCCATGTAGATGTTGCAGTACTAGGAATCCTTCAGGTAGATATAAACGGAGAAATAGCTAACTGGGCTGTTCCAAACCAACCAATTCTAGGCGTTGGTGGTGCAATGGACTTAGTAACTGGAGCTCAAAAAGTAATAGTAGCAGCTACATTATTTGCAAAAGATGGAACTTCTAAATTAGTGAACAAACTGACGTATAAAACTAGTGGAATTCGCAGAGTAGAGTTATTTGTCTCTGATTATGCAGTTTTTAAATTTACAGAGGAAGGACCTAGAGTAGTAGAGATGCTAGAGCCTATTTCTATAGAAGAGTTAAGTGAAAAAGTTGGTTTCCAATTAGAGTATTTAAATAGTCCAGTAGAGGTCAATTAGGTAACCATCCATTGGTATGAAGGTGCCAAGCAATAATGTTCCGTGAAGAAAGGATGAACAGCTTGATCAGAAAAGTAGGCGTTATCGGTGCAGGGACGATGGGATTTGGTATTGCTTTTCAGTTTGCAATTAATGGAGTACAAACGAAGTTAGTAGATATTTCTGATCAAATGTTAGAAGTGGCTAAAGGTAAATTCGACGCTTATTTAAACTTGTTTCGTGCGGAAGGCTACGATATTAGATTTACTGACGAAGAGGTTATGTCTCATATTACCTTTACGACAGACTTTAGAGATTTAGCAAATGCTGATTTTGTTATTGAAAGTGTCACAGAAAATTTAACTTTAAAGCAAAATATATTTAAGGAATTAGATGAAATTTGTGAAGCAAATACAATACTTGCATCAAATACTTCTAGTTTAAAGTATTCAGATATTACAAGACATGTAACGAAACATAAGGATAGAACATTATTGACGCACTTCTTTAATCCAGCACATATCGTTCCATTAGTGGAACTTTTAAGATCAAATGATACTAGCGAAGAAGTCTTTAATGAAGTTAAAACCTTTTTGGAAAAAAATAACAAAGTGACTATTGAAGTGAAAAAAGAGGTTGCTGGACTTGTTGCTAATAGAATACAAGCGGCAATGGTAAGAGAGGCTCTTTCTTTAATAGAGGACGGTGTGGTGTCCGAAAAGGATCTTGATACCGCTATTTTTGAAGGACCGGGATTCCGTTTTTCATCTAGTGGACTACTGAAGATTATGGATTTCGGCGGTTTGGATGTATGGAAAGCTGTAATGGATGGACTTCAGCCGGAAATTGAGTCTGGAGTTAGATCCTTTAAAAAAATAGAACAAAAGGTTGAAGAAGGAACGATCGGTGTTAAATCTGGAAAAGGTTTTTACGACTATCCAGGTAAAAGTTTTGATGGTTTTGTAATGGATCGAGATACAGAATTGGTTAGACACCTACTTACGACACATTCAAAATTGAAAGTAAAAGAGGGAACTACTACATGAGTAAACAAAGAACTGTAATTGTAACAGGTGGAGCTGGTGGGTTGGGTTATGCTATTTCTAAAAAATTTGTCTCTCAAAATGATTTTGTTTTTGTAGCAGATCTTAATCAGCAGGCAGCAGAAAAGGCAGCTAGTGAATTAGGGGAAAACGCAAAAGGAATTAAACTAGATGTGACGAATGAAGAGAGTGTTCAAGCAGTCATTCAATCTATTATTGATGAAAGAGGATCTATTGAAGTACTAGTGAACAACGCCGGGTTACAACATAGAGCACCAGTGGAAGAGTTTCCTTTAGAAAAGTGGGATTTACTAATTAGTGTTATGTTGACGGGTGTGTTTTTGATGACTAAGCATGTGTTCCCGTTTATGAAAGAAAAAGAGTTTGGCAGAATAGTTAATATTTCTTCTGTTCATGGGAAGATGGCGAGCCCTGAGAAGGTTGCATACGTTGCAGCTAAGCATGGCGTAATTGGTGTAACAAGTGTGACTTCTATTGAAGGAGCGCCTTTTAATATTACAGTTAACTCTATTTTGCCAGGTCCTGTACTGACACCGCTACTTCAAAGACAGTTAGATGATCTGATGGAGGTTGGCAAAACGGAGCAGGAAGCATTAGAGACAATCGTTTATCCAAGACAGTCAATGAACAGGTTTATATTACCTGAAGAGGTTGCATCAGGGGTAGCGTATCTTTCGGCAAATGAAGCAAGTGGGATTACAGGAGAGCATTTAAGCGTTTCAGGTGGAATGTAATAAAAATAGGGGGAAATGACAAATGACAACATATATTATCGACGGCGCAAGAACGCCTTTTGGCAGCTTTGGAGGTTCATTGAAAGATGTGAGTGATATTGATCTAGGGGTTGTAGCAACAAAGGAAGCTATTAAACGTAGTGGAATTCCCGCTTCCGATATCGATGAAATTATTGTCGGGAATATTATTCAAACAAGTGGTGATTCTGCTTATCTAGCAAGGCATATTGGTCTTAAAAGTGGAATGCTAGAATCTTCAAGTGCACTAACACTCAATCGACTTTGTGGATCGAGTATGCAATCTATCGTCTCAGGAGCACAATCAATCGAACTTGGAGATGCGAATGTGATTGTTGCTGGAGGAACGGAAAGTATGAGTTTAGCTCCCCATGTATTAAGAGGAACTCGTTTCGGTTCACCAAACAAAGCACCTTTAGTTGAGGATATGCTATGGGATACTTTAACGGATAGTTACGTTGGATGTGGAATGGGAATGACTGCTGAAAATCTAGCAGTAAAATATGATATTTCTCGTGAAGAACAGGACGCATTTGCAGTCGTATCACAGGAAAGAGCTGCTCAAGCTAGAGACAATGGCCGATTTGCTGAGGAAATTGCACCGGTGACCGTTAAAGGTAGAAAAGGCGATGTTGTTGTAGATACGGATGAATACATTCGAGATGGTGCAACAATCGAAGGTCTAGCTAAACTAAAGCCTGCATTCAAAAAAGATGGAACAGTTACTCCAGGTAATGCTAGTGGTATTAACGATGGTGCAGCTGCTGTTTTACTTGCATCTGAAGCTTATGTAAATGAACATAATTTAAAGCCATTAGCTAAAATTGTTTCTTGGGGGGTAGCGGGTGTTGACCCTTCTATTATGGGTATTGGTCCAGTTCCTGCAAGTAAAAAAGCTTTAGAAAAAGCTGGGTTAACTTTAGAGGATATCGGTTTATTCGAACTAAATGAAGCATTTGCAGCTCAGTCGTTAGCGGTTGTAAAAGAGCTAGGTCTTGATATGGAAAAAGTAAACGTTAATGGGGGAGCCGTTGCATTAGGACATCCAGTTGGTGCAAGTGGGACAAGGATTACGTATTCATTAGCAGTTGAAATGAAAAAACGAAATGTTCGTTATGGATTAGCTTCGCTTTGCATTGGTGGGGGTCAAGGTATCGCGATAATTCTAGAAAATGTGAACTAAAAACAACTTGGATGGGAAAATGAAATGCACAAATTTACCTTACAAAGGGGATATTAATTAATGAATCCAACAGTGAATGCACTCGAAAAAAGAGTAGTAAGTAAAACGATGATGCGAATCCTTCCATTTATCTTAATCTTATATATTATTGCCTATTTAGACCGCGTTAATCTTGGATATGCAGCCTTACAAATGAACGCTGAATTAGCGTTAACTGCTGAAGTTTTCGGGCTTCTTTCTGGTATTTTCTTTATCGGTTACTTCTTTTTTGAAGTTCCTAGTAATATGATTATGCATAAAATAGGTCCGAAAATTTGGATTGCTCGTATTATGCTGACATGGGGAATTGTAGTGATACTCACCGGATTTGCACAAACAACGACGCACTTGTATATTCTTCGATTTTTATTGGGGGTTGCTGAAGCAGGTTTCTTCCCAGGAGTTATTTTATATCTAACGTATTGGTTCAGAAATCGTGAAAGAGGAAAAGCAACAGCAGTACTATTACTGGCTTTACCAATTGGCGGTTTGATCGGTGCACCATTATCTACATGGATTTTAGACAACATCGCTTGGTTAAATATGTCTGGTTGGAGATGGATGTTTATTCTAGAAGGTATTCCTGCTCTTATTTTAGGAGTCGTAGTTCTATTTTATATGACGAACCGACCTGCAAATGCAAAATGGTTATCTCAGGAAGAAAAGGATTGGTTAGAAGGAGAGCTTGAAAAGGAACGCCAAGCAAGCAAGAAAGTGAACAAAGTATCTAAATTAGAAATGTTAAAAGACTTTAAAATTTGGAAGCTGTCTCTACTCTATTTTGCAGCATATACAGGAATTTATGGTCTGTCATTTTGGATGCCAACGATTATTAAATCATTATCCGCAACTGCTACAACAAACTTAGAAATAGGTTGGTTAGCTATGATCCCATCGATTGTTGGAATTCCAGCTATATTGTTCGTTGGATGGAATGCGGACAGAACAAATGCGTATAAAAACCACTTACTTGTCTGTTTCCTAATCTCAGTTTTAGGATTCATCGGATGTGGATTTTCTAGTAGCGTCTTTATGATGGTTCTAATGCTAGCGATTACATCTGCAGGCTTATATGGATTTACTGGATGTTTCTTTGCATATTTAACTTTCTTCTTTACAGACTCAACTGCTCCAGTTGGAATAGCGGTAGTAAACTCATTTGCAGCATTAGGTGGATTTGTAGGGCCAATGATCTTAGGAGCTGTAGCATTTACATCTGGAATGTTCATTATTGCAGGACTACTTATAATTGGAGCAATCACATTAATGTCATTGAAATTGTCAACAGAGCGAAAAGAAGGAAATCTTGCAAGAGCGAGTATTAAGACTGAAACTTCACTGTAACTATTAACTTACTCTCTTTTCGTCCGACTGGGCGAATGGAGAGTTATATTTTTGGCTATAAATGGGTTCTGCAAGTAAATCCCGCCCTACCGAGAGTAATAACCACTGCTCCGAGAGTAAATGCTTCCAAGCGAGAGTAATAACCACGGCTATGAGAGTATCCAACGCCAAACCGAGAGTAATGTCTGCCTGAGCGAGAGTAAATCCTGTCCAAGCAAGAGTAACCATCCCGGCTCCGAGAGTAATGTCCGTCCAAGCGAGAGTAACCATCCCGGCTCCGAGAGTAAATCCAATCCAAGTGACGCAAGTAACCAACGCCAAACCGAGAGTATCCACTGGCAGCAATGTGAGCTGTATCCCAAGTAGAAATAGATTACAAGTTCCGTCTGTCGCAGTAATATATTTCCCGAGAAATGATTGTAGCCACTTCTGGGTATTTTTGTTTAATATCCAAACTTTAAAAAAGTATTGTATCCTAACTTGATCTTTTGACTGTTTGGCGTCTGAAGCTACTTTTAAAGGGAAATGAGTATCTGTTCTAGAATATAGTTAGGAATAGTTTCGTAGTATAAGAGGGGGAAAGAGTGAAACTATTTTACTTGTTATTATGGATAAGGGAGGCGAAGGATTGGGAAAAAAGATGTACAAACTCAAGTTATTGTTCGTACTTGTACTATTTCTACAGCTTGTAGCAATGCCAAGCTACACATTTGCAGCTGAAGCCGATACGGAGGCACCAACTTGGGTAAAGCCATTAAATTATTTAGCATTAGGTGATTCTCTGGCTGTTGGTGTAACACCAGAAAATCAGCTTGGTAAAGGATATACTGACTTAATAGCAGAGTCATTGAAGTCTCAGCAAGTATTGCAATCATTTAACAAAGGATTTACTTTTCCAGGATATAAGACTTCGGATATTTTAAAGGATTTACAAGACAATGTGACGAAGCCAGTGTTTGGAACAGGTATTGAAGAAAACAATGCAGAGCTGCATAAGTCAATTACTGCTGCGAATCTAATCACCATTAGTGCTGGAGCAAATGATGTGTTAGCTTACTTCAAAGTGGATGCAACAACAGGGGCCCCAGTTGTGGATCTTGCTAAAATTACTTCTAGCATTCAGCAGGTTGGGGTAAATTATAGCCAAATATTAAAAGCAATCTATGCTATTAATCCAAATGTTCAGGTGTATATAATGGGTTATTACAATCCATTTCCGCAAGTTGACGTGATTTATCAGCCACAGATTGCTCAGTTACTAACTGGATTGAATGGGTCCATTCAAGCTAGTATGAAAGGGACGAATGCAACCTTCATAGCTACACATGAGAAAATTGCTGAAAATTATACTGCCCATCTGCCAAATCCTAAAAACATTCACTTAAGTGAAGCTGGTTATAAAGTAGTTGCAGATCTATTCAACCAAAAATTAGTAAATGACTACCCATGGGTCTCTAAAGAGACTCTAACTGTACAACTAGCAAATAAGACCACGGCAAAACTGAATTGGAATCCAGCTTCCGATAATACAGCAGTAACTGGCTATATTATTTATAATGGAAAAGAAAAAGTGGCAGAATTAGAAGGACATATACTTAATTTTGATGTGAAAAATCTTCAAGAAAATAAATCCTATACATTTAGTGTTGCAGCTAGGGATGCTGCAGGTAATATTAGTGCTTTAAATCCTTCAGCTACTATTACTACTGGGGCTACACCTGCACTTTTCTCAGATATTAAAGGTCACCCGGCAAAGGACTATATTATGCAAGCTGCTAAGTTAGGTGTAGTCAATGGATATACGGATGGCACATTTAAGCCGAACGACAAAATAACGCGTAAACAAGCTGCATCTATTATCGTTAATACACTTGGACTTAAGGCAGGAAAAGCTGCTCCATACACTGATATTAAAAACTACAGTTCAGACATACAGACACAAATTGCTGCTGCCCATGAAGCTGGTATCGTAAAAGGAAGCAACGGTAAATTCCGTCCAAATGATTATATTACTCGTGCTCAGCTAGCCCTGATGCTAAAACGTTCATATGAATATGTAAATGGAAAGCCATATGTTTCTGCTAAACCAGCACCATTTTCAGATATTGCCCATTTCGACGATGAAACAAAAACGGCAATATCAATGCTTTCAAGTTTCCAAATAGTAGACGGGGCTGGTGGTAAGTTTTTACCTAACGACTCGACTACACGTGCACATGCAGCTAAAATCTTTGTAAACTTTTCAACTGTGGTCACTAAGTAAATATAGTGTGATTAAGCAGTAATTGAATTGTGTTGAGAATCTATTTTATCTAAAGTTCCTATTAAAAAATATTTAAGGAGTAAGTCTACAGTGTAACTTCAACTGTAGACTTACTCCTTTTTGAATAGAAAAAAGTCCGATACATGGAGTGCTATTTTTATATTTGAAACTCCCCAAAATACTCCTCTATTCGTTTGTAAACTTGCATCTATTATCATACTTTTCACCTAAACCCATTGGGTAGGTATTATCTATCAACTGTTATTGAGACTAATTAAAGTCATTTCTTTGCACTTAGAATATTAATATACTGAAAATTGTAATAATACTGATAACGAGAGGAGTTTATGAATGAATAAAACGCAATGTCTTCGAATAGTTTCCATTCTTCTAAGTTTAGTCTTAATTTTTTCAGTATTTTCATTTACCGCAAGTGCACAAATCGCAGAGAGTAATGAAACGGTTATGGCAAAACTAGGAGATAGAGGATTTAAGGAGCCTGTAAATCTTGGCATTGGAGCCTCCGAGGTAGTTCTCTTAAACGCTGTTTTCGGTAAAGAAAATGGACGAGATGTAGTTTATGCTACTGCTAATGGCGGTGTGTTTAATGTTGTAGACGTAAAAGATAATAGACTCCTATTCTCGCAGCAGCTGGAGAATGTCTCCCAGGTTTGGAGTCATACACTTGCAGCTGACGGCACTGTGTATATTGCTGCTTTAGGTGTTGGCAATGTAGGAGAGCTTTGGAGTTATTCGCCAGCAACCAAAACCGTTGTGAAACTTGGGACACCGGCAATTGGTCATCAAGCATGGAGTAGTACAACAGATGAAGAAGGAAATGCGTATATAGGTACGTATTCTGAAGGCAATGGACGTATTTATAAATATGATGTTTCTAGTAAAACGTTTATCGATTATGGAAAAATCGATGAAATTAATAACGCTAGCTATGTTCGGTCATTGGAATATTTTGATGGATATTTATATGCTGGCTTAGGTGTAGCGGGAGAAGTGTACCGTATTAATGTGGAAACTAAAGAAAAAGAAAATATTACAAAGAATGTCCCTGAAATTCTTGGAAAGCCAGTAAGAGATATTAAGTTTGTATATGACATGGCTGTTGTAGGGAATTATTTATATGCTCGTTTTGATGAAGGTGGAGAAGGAGCAATTCTATTCTATGATTTGATCAATCAGCAGTGGGTACCTGACAAAAAGCTAGGCAAATTACATGACGGATCAGCGGATGATTTTGGTAGCTTTGGCTTTATCCAAATACCGGTAAATGGTGACAAAGCATATGTTATTCATAATCGTCACATTGAAGAGATTGATATTAATACGCTAGAAACACGTGAAACTGGCATTCGATATGCTGCTGGACTTAGAGGCGGAGCATTTGTAGATATTGGCTCAGAGGATTTCCCAGGACTTTCATTTGTAACAATGAATCGAACTGGTCAAACATTCGTAGCAAATCTTGAGACAAACAAAACAAAGACAGTTCCAACAGCTATGCAAGCTCTACCTCTTTCTTTGCATAACCTAGGAGAGGGACCAGATGGGAACTTATATATGACGACCTATCCTGGCGGACCAAAAGGCTCGCAGTTTAACACGAAAACTGGACAGTTTGTGACGTATGCACAGGGTCAAGCAGAAGGGATTATTGCAGGAAATGGTAATGACCTATACTTTGGAATGTATCCTAACGCAGTTATTCAGAAAATGAATACAGCAACTTTAGCAACGGAAACGCTATTTAGCCTAGATGACGAGGAACAGGATAGACCATATATTATGAAGTTTATAGAAAATCAATTAATAATCGGTACCATTCCTGATTATCAAAAATTAGGTGGCGTATTAGCTATTTATGATTCTATTACAGGAGAACGAACATCATATCGCAATGTTGTGAAGGATCAAAGCATTGTAGGATTGGCGTATAAAGATGGTTTGATTTTCGGATCGACAACAGTACGTGGTGGACTAGACATTCAGCCAACTGCTCCTAAAGCTAAAATGTTTGTTTGGGATATTGAAAATGAGAAAAAGCTGACGGAGTTCGAGCTTAATATTCCAGAACTAGACAACCCACCAATGATTAGCGGTCTTACGTTTGATGACAAAGGCCTACTATGGGGAGCAGTAGATGGTATTTTATTTGCAATGGATCCATCGACCCTAGAAGTAGTAAAATACAAAAATATTTACCCAGAAATAGTGAACAGAGGAATGTGGAGACCAGTTCATATCGAATTCGGTCAAGATGGTCTACTATATACAGACCTTGGTGGAAAACTTACAGTAATTGATACTAACACGAAGGATTTGGAGCATGCTTCTCTAGTAACCTCTGGACCAGAAATCGCTTTTATGGAATTAGCATTTGATGAAGCAGGAAATCAAAATGTATATTACCTAGACGGGGATGCAACTCATTTATACATGATCCCTGTCATTGATGGTGGCGAAATTGAACTGCCGCCAGTATTTGAAACGGTGAACGTGCCGATTAAAAATGCTAGCTTTGAACAGAAAGTGAAAAAAGGAACGATCAAAGGCTGGTCATCCTTATTTGGAGATTTCTCCTCTAATGTTTCGTTTGAAGTAAGTGATGCACGTAGTGTCTCAGGCAAGAAGAGCTTAAAGATAATCGATACAGACCAAAAGCAAACTGTCTTCGCTCAAACAGATTCTATAGCTATCAAAGCAGGCACTGAATACACCGCTTCCACCAATCTATTCTTAGAAAACGGCAGCGTGAGCTTCTTTATACGCTATTACGACAAAGCAGGTAAACAAGTAGGAACCGACAAAGACGGAGTGAATATTATTCACGTCCGAGGCGGTCACAACGAGTGGCAAACCGTAAAAGCGAAAGTCGTAGCACCGGTGGGAGCAACCCATGCAAAACTTTTCGCAGGAGCTTCTAATTTCTTTACTACATCCGCAGCCTATTTTGACGACTTCAAGCTGACGTTTGAGAGAGAGGTAGTGGAGGGAGATAAAAAAACTGGTAAACCTGAAAAACCAAGTAAACCAAAGAAACCTGGTAAAGATAAATGATGTACTATTAGAAATGTTTAATTACGGAAGCAAGACAAATGATTAATTAGCATATACTTTCTAATCTTTTAAAAAGAGGGAGCGACATCAATCACTCTCTCCTTTTTATTACTTACCTTTTGAAGTCCAGCCTTATTGAAAGTTCATCGATTTTAAGATCTGAGCTTATTTTGCCCTTCGCCCAATTACTAGTGAAAACGGGCGTATTTACTTTTTAAAAATGTAAAACATTTCCTGTTGAGGGATTACAGCAAATTACTAGATCCTCTTCAATTTAAGAAGACAACCGTTTATAGGAAGTGATGTTACTTAATTGGCCAAAAAACGACTATTTCCTAGGAAATATTTTATGATGTGAGAAAGCTATTTTTAGCGCATGATATTTGAGGTACTCATAAAGTTTGGTGTTGTAAATGATCACCTTATTGGAACATTTTGGTGGAATCATCTGTTTTGCATATAATAAACAAAGTCATAGTGATTCTGTCAATAGAGTTTCCAATAAATAAGAAAAGCAGCCCATTCCAGGCTGCTTTTAAAATAGTTAAATTTCAATTTCCAATAGTTTTACATTATTTAATGTCTCATGCTGATTTTCTGTGATTTCGTTTCTTTCTAAACTCAAATCCTCACATTCTTCTAACCTTCTTTTTGAAAATCCTCTGTCCAGAAGTATTTGTTCAATTGACATAATCAGTTCATTTCTTTCGGCGATTAGATGATTAAACGGATTTATTATCGCCGAATTTATATGTTGTACCATTCTATTTTTTAAGAAGTACATAATGACGTATGGTGCAAGAATCAGATAAGCTATGGTAGCGGATAATAATATAATGAGATGATCGTTTATAGCTAAGTTAGCCATATATAAAATCGCAATGCCTACAACCATATATGCCAGGAAGACGAGGAACCATGCACTAGTTTTCATATCGTTTACCTTTGTATGCAAATTAAATCTTGATATATTACCACTCATTAAACTTGTAAGCTTGTACTCCATTTTAATGTTTTTAAGAGGTAGAATCACGCTAAATAGTTCATCACTGCTCAATTTGTTAGCATTTTCGAGCTTACTCTTTAAAGTGAATATATCCGATTTAATACGTCTTCTCTTCTTTTGAAAGCGGCGATAATATAACTTAAAGCCAAGGTTTGAATTGCTATTTGAAATGAATGAAATGAATAAAATAGATGACCAAGAAATTGCGATTACAGCAAACTCAAGCTTAATGGACAAATTAGCCATAAGGAAATAAGAGATCAGTAACGTTATGACGATGTTGCTTGCAAGAATATTAATGCCGTAAGTTGTTTTGCTACTCAATATTACATATATGAATGCAGTAACGCATGGGTAAGACAAAATGATATAGTCAAACAAAAAGTGATCTTGAATGCTCATAATTAATACGCTCGCCGCACCTGCAGCAAGTAAGCTATTAGTTATAGAATCGGTAACTTTTCTATTGCTAACTGCAACTGTTATCAAACACAATAACACAAATGTTAATAATACGGATATACTAAACCAAAAAACAGTTAAATTAGAAAAAATATGTGTGGTCACAAATGCTAATTGACAGGCGATAATAAGATTACAAACTAGCTGGATAGAATTAGTTTTACGAAATAAAAATATAAATATAGTAAGTATTAGTGGTAGAATGAGTGCTTTTGGACTAAATTGACTTAATAAACTGCTACAAGTAAAACCTCCAAATAAAAAAATTAACCCTAGCTGTAAAATACTTCGATCACTTTTCATAGACTAACTCCGTTCCTATAGAATTTCTCTATTCATGCCCTTAATAATTACATACTATACATTTTGTACCATCAAAGTAAGGATAAAAAGGATTATTATTAATCTAAATTCCTATTATTTTTTTGATTTTTTAAAAATCAGTTAATTAAAGTATTACTAATATACTATATAACTTCCGTTTTGTGAATGTAATTTGTTCGACATAACTTGAAAGGAATGTCGACAAATACTGAAGACCATAACATGAAAATATTAAAATTTTTGTAAATTATATGATTCAAATTATTCAATAGTATATAAAAGTGCTATAATACTTTCAATATTATGGATGGAGCCGGTTTAAATGGGAATGTTTCGTGGTACAGAAAAATAGCGAATACAGTAATTGGTTGAGCTGCTAAGGGTAGCAAAAAAAAGTGGCACCTATAAGCATTTCAATATATTACAAGATTATTAACTTTTAGCGACATTAGCTATGATAAACGAAATTTGATTTACAATTAATGAGGTACAATGTTGATGTAGGAGGAGCATTAGATGACTGCAGTAGAGATAAAGGAAGAATTTAAAAAAATATTAGAATATGGTTATACACAAGGAAATGAAAATAAAACAATCAAAGCAAGCGAATTAATCGAGGAGTTGTCTACTCAATTGAAAGTATTGTTTGATAATGTAAATAATAATAAATGAATCATCTGGCCGCTCTTTTAAAATAGAGCGGTTTTCTTTTTTTATTAGGGTAAAGGACTCATTTTCTCTTTGTTGTCTAAATTTTTAGTTAATAATGATATAATAAAATTTACATTAACTAAAATAGGAGGTATTGGATGAGATTTTTCTCAAAATATGTGATTTGTTTTGGGATATTGATAACTTTTGCCTTGGTTGGTTCTACTGCTTTTGCTGAAGGGAAATCTTTCATTGATGTGAAAAAAGGGTATCCAAATTATGAGGAGATTATGGAACTCCGAGATAAAGGATTCATAAATGGATATCCAGATGGTACATTTCGTCCGAACGAAAAAATTACCCGTAAGCACGCAGCAGCATTGCTTAATAAAGCATTAACTCTTCCGGAAGTTACATCATCAAAAATTAAATATAAGGATGTTCCACTAAATCACCCAAACTATGAAGCTATAATGAAATTGACTCATGCTGGAATTTTTAGTGGAGATAATAAGGGTAATTTTAATCCTGATGCCTCTATTACCCGTGTGGAAATGGCAAAGGTAATGGATATTGCATTTAATTTGAATATTGTTGATTTCCATCATTTTAACGATGTATCGTCTGCTTACTGGGGTTATTTACATGTACAGGCGTTAGCAGCAAATGGGATAACTAAAGGGAAATTAGGGAATTTTATGCCGGGCGAGCCAATTACTCGCGCTCATTATTCTTTATTTTTACACCGAGCGTTAAACTCTGGGGTTATCACCGTGCCAGATGAAGACCCACTATTATCAAAGGATGAAATCTTTGACTTAATATATCGTCTCCCTAATCGGATTGGTAATACGATGTTAATGCATAAAGTAAAGAACAATCCCTTTGAAACGGTGCAAAATGAATTGTTGGATCTTGGAACGGTTCCTTTTGTGAAGGATTATTTAAAGACTGGATATAAAGATATGTGCACAAAGTGTGACATGATGATATTTGCTCATCCTACACGGGAGTTAAACTATCGATTTGAAATTGCTGAAAATACTCCTTCTCGTATTGTTGTTAAAACTGTTGCGTTTAATAATTCGATTGAAGACGGAGGGTTTATAACTTATAAATTTGAAAAATCAACTGCCAACTGGAAGCTTGCTGCATATGAACTTGAGAATATTGGTGGAGGTAGCTTTGAGTTAACGGAGGATGAAGCTACTAACATTCTATTAAAAGACTTTAAACAGTATCATTCAAAAGTGATGATAAACTACCAGAAGACAACTTCCGAAAAAGTGTATGATTGGTATACAAAGAAAGAGTACGACCGATTGGTATATCACTTTAAAGCTCATACAGATAAAGGTAATTTTCCTGTAAGGTTTTATCCTCATAATGGATTGAGTGAATATTAGTCAGAAGTTAAAAAGCTCAAGATGCCGTCCTTTTACAAGGGCGGTTTTTTTGCATGAATTAAGAGTTATGGGCTATGTAAGCAACTTTATGGGCTATGTAAGCAACTTTATGGGCTATTTTAGTAGATTTAAGGGCTATATTGTAGAACTTATGGGCGATACCGTTGTTTTTTGCTGAATTCTAGTATTTTATGGGCTATATTTTCATTTTAAAGGGCTATCCTCATAATAGGTTGAGTGTTTATTAGTCAGAATTTAAAAAGCTCAAGATGCCGTCCTTTTATAAGGGCGGTTTTTTGCATAAATTATGCGGTTATGGGCTATGTAAGCAACTTTAAGGGCTATATTAGTAGATTTAAGGGCTATAATGTAGAACTTATGGGCGATACCGTTGTTTTTTGCTGGATTCTAGTCTTTTATGGGCTATATTTTCATTTTAAAGGGCTATCCTCATAATAGGTTGAGTGAATATTAGTCATAATTTAAAAAGTTCAAGATGCCGTCCTTTTATAAGGGCGGTTTTTTGTTTGGTGCGATAACCAAAAAGAAAGCATCTAAAGTACCGAAAAACTTATTAATTCATTTGTTTATGCCCCATTTTCCGATATTTTTTATCCACTTACACCAAATGATTAATAAATCAACCATTCAATCGGTTGATTTTTCAGTATATTTAGATTATATTACTTTATAAATACATGTCATATACATGTATAAAAACCACAGTAAAATAGAGGAGGTTATTAAAATAGCAAAAATTCGAATCGAAATTAAAATCAATTTTAACTATTTCTGACGTACTACCTAAAAAGAGACGGACTACTTCATTAGAAACGAAACAGATTAATCTATCGGCAAGAGCTCTTCAATCTACTACTCAAGGAGGAAGAAAATGAAGATTATATTAAATTTTGTTTTTCTATTAAGTGTTTTGTTGATAACATTCTCGTTTCCTAGTTTGCATTCAGTTTCAGCTGAAGAATTGGACATACAGAATCCCGGTTTTGAGGATCCTTCAGATAATGGAGTTATCCCAGGCTGGACACAGAATTTTGGTACTACTGGCATAACGACTGTAGAGAGTGAGTTTTATTCGGGTAAAAAAAGTTTAGAAATTATAGATACAAATAAGACTGACAACCCTGGTTTAATAAGTAATAAAGTTCCCGTTACACCTGGTAAAGAATATACAGCATCTGCAAAAATCAAAACGGGTTCCACTGGGGCTGGAGAAATCTACATTCGCTTTTTTGACCAAAAAGATGCATATATTACTGGTTTTAATAAGTCAATAACAGGGGCGACGACTTGGTCAGATATAAGCATCACAGCTATTGCACCGGCAAATGCTGCTTCTGCTGCTATTTTGTTTTATTCTGGCAAAGGAAACATTGGAACCTTCTATTTTGATGATGCTAGTTTAATGGAGGTAAAACCGATTAACCCAATAGAACAGGTAGCAGAGAATTTAGGAATACAAGTAACGAAAACAACTGTCATGTTAGGAGACATTGGGAAAGATTCAGAGGGAAATGATGTTTTATATACGGTTGTAGCTGGGATTCCTTCCAAATTCGCTATTGTGGATGTTGCTACTGAAAAATTAATAAAAAGCTACACATTAGAGGATACGTCTGGGGCATGGGGTGTAAAGGTGGCTGCAGATGGATCTGTTTATCTCGGTGCATATAATAAGGGCTTTCTTTACCGTTATTTACCTCAGACCGATGAGTTAATCAATCTTGGGCATCCAGTCAAAGATACGGATGCTGTGCTTTATCCATTTGCAACAGCAAGTGATGGAAAAATTTATGGTGGCACCTATGGGTCTGGAAGTGTTTATGAATATAATCCTTCTACTAATAAGTTTACGGATTTCGGAAGAATGGCTGCTGGACAGTCGTGGGTTAGAAGCGTTGCTTTCGATGAAAGAAATCAAAAAGTATATGCGGGAGTAGGTAGTCAAGCTCATTTAATAGAATACGATATTGCTACTGGTGAAAAGAGAAATGTGCTCCCTGCACAATATTCGGATATTATTTCTGTTTATGACATGAATTTAATAGATGGGAAATTATTTGCACAAAAAGAATCTAAATATGAAATGTTTATTTACGATACAGAAACAGGGAATTTAGTAGAGGCTACGAACGGGGATACTGGGGAGAAGACATATGATATTCCTGAATCATCTAGAGGTGTTTCAGAAAAATCTCCTATTGCCAATAAAGTTTACTTCACTCATATGGGAATATTGCATGAGTACAATTTAGATACGAAAACTTTCAAATCGTTGAATGTAGATTTAAAAGGAAGTGCTATTAGTTATAAGTTTGTTCAATTAAATGAGGCTGAATTTCCAGGATATACACTAGTAGGTCTTTCCGGGAATGGTGGGCAGCTTTATAAATATAACTTAGTAAATGGAAATCTTACGCTGACAAATTTAGATTTACCTTCTGAGTCTGTTTTAATTCACGAATTAGCAAAGGGTCCAGACGGAAAAATATATAGTACCGGTTATCTACCAGGCAATATGAGTGCATTTTTCCCAACAACAAATGCGACTGTTCGATTTGATGGTATTGGACAAAGCGAGGGCATAGCTACCTTAAATAATAAAATGTATTTAGGTATCTATCCGAATGCCAAAATATATGAGTATGACCCATTCAAAGCATGGGATCGTACGGATTCCAATAATCTAAATCCAGATTTATTATTCAGCTTGGAAAGAAATGATACTATCCCAGGGTATACACAGCAAGACAGACCATTTGCAATGCTTGGAGTGGATGATTACAACAGGTTATTCATAGGCACAGTACCGAAAAATGGAAACTTAGGTGGAGCATTTACTATCTATGAACCGGGCACTGAAAAAGAGCCTCAAATTTATTGGAACTTAATGAAAGACCAAAGTATTGTTTCTTTAGCTTATGCAAACGGAAAGGTATATGGAGGAACTACAGTAGCTGGAGGGCAGGGTTCTATACCTACAACAACAGAAGCTAAATTATTTGTATGGGATATTGAGAAGCAAGAGAAGTCCTTTGAAATCGTACCAGTAGCAGGAAAAAGAGCATTGACCGCATTAACAGTTGGACCGGACGGAAATATTTGGGGTATGTCAGATGGTACCTTGTTTGCATTCGATCCTGTAACAAACAACGTAATTTATCAAAAGGAAATTGATCCTAAAGCTTCTAGCAGTTGGAGAAATGCATCGCTGGAGACTGGAACAGACGGGAATATTTACGGCATAATCGGTAATAAGTTTTTCAAATTTGACTTAGCTAGTAACAAACATGAATTTCTTGCTAGCGGTGTCGAGCATTTAGCCCAAGATGATTTCGGAGCATTCTATTTATCAAAAGGTATCAACTTATATAAATACGAGGATAGTAGTTTACTTCAAACCATTAAGAGTGCAGAGCTATCGGTTTCTGAACAACGTCTAACAGTTGGAGATACTGCGTCGCTTCATCTAAAAGCTATTCTAAATAATAATAGAAGTACCTATGAATTAGCGGGAAGCACTATTGAATATATAGTTAGTAATCCAAAGATGATATCTATAAGTAACGGGATTTTGACTGCACAAAAAAGTGGAAGAGCCAATATTACAGTAAAAGTTACATTGAATGGTGTAACTGTTGACAGTAATGTGGTATCAGTCTGGGTCAATAACAAAGGTGGGAATAATAAGTAAAAAAATGTTTTATGTAAAAATTCAAACAACTTATTGCTAATTATACCAAACTATAATATGATTTAAGAAAAGAGGATATATACATGTAAAATACATGTATATATCCTTATTCATAGAGGTGCTGAGAATATGAAAATAGCGAAAATTGGTATTCTATTTGATGAAAAAGAAGCGGAGTTGAATTGGTTAGAAGGACGGAATATTTTTGGTAGCTATTTATTTGAAATTCTTGATCATGTTAGACTCCCGTATAAAAGAGTTAGTGCGACGGATGAGTTTAAATCATTTGATGTACTAATAGTAAGCCATTCCAGTAATAGTGAAGAGGCAAGCATCAAAATATTGGCATATGCAGAAGCTGGTGGGACGGTAATTTCCTACGGTGGATTGGACGCTATTCGTAGCAAATTAGGTTTTTCGAAACCCTACATTTCTAAGAAGGGATATGCTGATTTATCTAACTTCTTAAAAGAGCAAACAACTCCTTTACGTTTTCTAGGTGCAGAGCCTTGGAAACAGGAAATGACTTTAGATGTAACGGATTTTGGTTCTTTAGCTGATGAGGAAAAGACATGGCAAGATGCATCGGCATTACAGCAGATAAAATATGGGACTGGAACAATTGAGCGCTGGTCTATTGCGATTCCTCAAACGATTGTTGCGCTGCAGCAGGGAACGAAGCCTGTTGTGGAAGATGGACCACCAGCTCCCGATGGTTCGGCAAACTTAGATGAGGGCATTTTAAAGGCAGAGGATGGCTTTGAACTGGATTGGGATTTGGATAGAGCATTTACAGAAACAGGAATGCCTTATTTCCCCCATCCCTATGCTGACTTATGGAAAGAAGTAATAATGGAGCATCTTTTAAAAATAGTGCTAGAAAAAGGCTTAACACTTCCTTTCCTAGATTATTGGCCAGCTGACGTACAACATGTTGCGATGATTTCCCATGATAGTGATTTAAATGTGGATGAATCAGCGCAAATCACATTAGATACTTTGAAAGCAGAAAATGTTCAAACTACTTGGTGCATGATAGCACCCGGCTACAGTTCCTCTATATATGATCAAATAAAAAAAGATGGTCATGAAATTGCCCTCCATTATAATGCGCTTGAACAGGATGAGGGAGTTTGGTCAAAGGAAGCTTTTAAAACGCAATTAGCATGGGTAGAAAAAGTAACAAATACAAAACATACTGTCTCCAATAAAAATCACTATACTCGTTTTGAGGGCTGGGGAGAGTTATACGCCTGGTGTGAAAACAATGGGATACAGGTGGATCAATCGAGAGGTCCAAGTAAAAAAGGCAATGTTGGGTTCTTATTTGGAACATGTCACCCCTATTTTCCAATTGCTTGGGCTGATGAGAAAAATAGATTATATGACGTTTTAGAAATTGGCTTCTTAACGCAGGATTTAAATCACAATACGTTATCAGATGTGAGTATTGTTCAACCTTTTCTAGATGGAGTGAAGCGTGTGAATGGAGTTGCTCATTTCCTATTCCACCAATACCATATTTACCACCAACCAAAAGTAAGAGAAGCTATTGTTCAGTTAATAACGACTGCTAAAGATCAAGGCTTTACCTTCTGGACTAGTAAACAAATCAATGATTGGGAGCGCGCACGTCGTAGAGTGAAAATTGATGATATTAGTTGTTCTGGTGCATTAATGGTATCTACACAAGATGAAGAAAATGATTTTGTGATACTTATTCCAGTAGACGAAAACCATGAAGACGGTGCAGTAGTGAAGAGATTTGGCATTAGTTGTAAGCAAGTTAAAGTGAAAAGATCCTAATATGGGGGACTTATAATGGGAGAAAATATATTAGCATTAAATGGCGGTACGAAGGTAAAAACGACTCCCTTTGGCACAGGACAACGTTTTGGGCTAGAGGAGGCAAAGGAATTACTAGAGGCACTTGAGCAAAATACATTATTCTATCATTTTGGCAATAAAGTGAAGCAGTTTCTACAGGATTTTAATGATCTTTATAATGTTAAATATAGTGTTGCTACATCTTCTGGGACTGCTGCATTACATGTTGCGCTTGGAGCAGCAGGAGTTACTGTTGGAGATGAGGTTATTACAAGTCCTATTACAGACCAAGGAACTGTTGTTGGAATTCTATATCAAAACGCAATTCCAGTTTTTGCAGACTTAGATCCCCATAGCTATACATTGACAGCCGAATCAATTGAAGAAAAAATAACCACTAAGACGAAGGCGATAGTTGTTGTTCATTTAGCTGGTAATCCTTGCGATATGGATCCTATTATGGAACTTGCCCAAAAATATAACCTCAAGGTTGTGGAGGATTGTGCTCAAAGTTACTTAACGACCTATAAAGGGCGACTAACCGGTACAATTGGGGATTACGGGTGTTTTAGTACAAATGATTTTAAGCATATTTCCACTGGTGACGGGGGAATGGTGACCGTAAATTCAGGTGAGGAATCAGATTATTTTACTACCCATGCATTCGCAGATAAAAACTATCGTAGACAAGAAGAAGCTGTCATGAAGGATTTAGAATACTTAGCGCCGAATTATCGTATGACAGAGCTACAAGGTGCGGTTGGAATTGCACAGTTAAAAAAGCTTAACTGGATCTGTACGAGACGCAATGAGTTAGGAGAACGTTTAAAACAGGGGCTCCGTACCATTAAAGGGATTAATCCTATGAGGATTACGGACGAAGGTTGGTGTAGCTATTGGTTTTATATGCTTACCTTAAATTTGGAGCAGTTTTCTTGTTCTAGAGAGGAATTTTCTGAAGCTTTGGCTGCAGAAGGAATTCCTAACCAACCTGGTTATATTCCAAAGGTGTTATATGCACAGCCTCTATTCCAAAAGGAACAGGCATATTTGAACAGCCAATATCCATTCAATCTAGGTTCATATGATTATTCCATTGGAAGCTGTCCAAATGCTGAGAACATTTTAGAAACGGCTATTCGATTAAATTTAAGTGAATTTTATTCAGATCAAGATATAGAAGAAATGATTATCGCTATCAATAAAGTTGCTTCTTATTATAGTAAAGTTAATTAAATCCGAAACATAGTTGATCTCCGCTCCAGGCGGACGCTTTCCGCGGGCACGGCTTCAATCTCCTCGGGCCAACAGGATGTTGGTCACGAAGGCGTTGCCACACGATGTGGCGCACTTAGCCTTTGTCCCTTTAAAGAGTTCCTGCGGGCTTTCAGCTCGCGCTGTTCCCGCTGGAGTCGCCGCCTTGCACTCCAATCAAAGGAGTCCACTTTAAATTTAGGGATAATTTAATACAGTATCACATAAATGTTCTTATTATAAACTGAAGTTATGAAATTGGCTAAGTAAATAAACATTTCTGGAAGGAGGGTCACGGTGCATAATAATCTATTTACAGACTACGGTATTCCTGTTTCAGCAGAAGAAGAAAGAACAGCTGCAATATGTACGAATTCAGAAGGTGACTATAGATTTGTTATTGCCGCCAAAGGGTTTGTCATTATTGTCAATCTTGAAAATGACGATGTAAAACAAGTATTCTTTCCTGAAAATAACGATGAATATCCTTATTCCTCCTTTAGTAGCAATGGATTATTCTATACCGGTGCTGCAAATATGTTCATGGTATTGGACCCTTTTTTAGAGCAATTTGTTTATTATAAGGTGATTGAAAACGGGGAGGAAATAGTAGGTTTTAGCTTTGCAGAGGATATAGCGGGTAATATCTATTTCACCTCATTTCCCCATTGCCATTTACTTTGTTATACACCTCACTCTAATGAGATGAAGGATTTTGGCATGATGGACCTGTCCGAAAAATATCCAGGAACTGTAGCAATGGATCAGACAGGATGGGCATATATAGGGATTGGTACGGAAAAGAAAAATATAGTTGCCTTTCATCTTGAAAAAGGGTTGAAGAGGGACCTTCTAGCAGAACCACAAAGGGAAAAGGGAACAGGGTATGTCCATCTAGGTGAGGATGGAGTTGTATACGGACATCTAGGGGCTACCAGTTCTGTACAATGGATGAAGTTTTCTAATGGAGACTTCGAAAATATCGATGTTGAAAAACTATCGCCCTCTTTATATACGGGCACAGGTTTTCAAAGGATTCATCGTTATCAAGAAGGAAACTATCATATTGAGAATTATAGCCTGTCTGAAGGTTTTATTGAACTTGTTCACCGAGAAACAGCACAGACAAAAGATATCCATTTTAGTTATACTTCGGATGGTGCGAAATTATCTACTATTTACCTTGGACCGGATGATCATATATACGGAACCTCCATGCATCCACTACAATTTTTTCAATTTGATGGCTCCACGAACAAGATGACTAATTTCGGCGGAGAGATTATTGAAAAAGGAGGAGGCGGGAATATTCCTGCTTATGCCTCCAGTGGAAATTTACTTATAGGAGCAGCATACGCCGGTGGAAAGCTATATGTCTTTGATACGACAAAGGAATTTAAGAAGAGTGAAAATCCCAAATTGGTATTGCAAGAAGAGAGTATTCACCGACCTCGCTGTGCTATTGCTTTAAAGGAACAAGAACATATTGTATGGGGAGGATTTCCGGGATATGGGATGATAGGAGGATCTTTAGGTATCTATCACATCAAAACGGAAGAAAATCATCTACTGACACATGAAAAACTAGTGAAGAACCAAAGTACGATTAGCCTTGGAGAACTGAGCTCGGGAGATATTCTTGGTGGAACGAGTATTGAAACGCCTGGTGGAGCAGAATCGCAAGAGAAGGAAGCTCGTTTATATGTATTAGATTGGAAATCTAAAAAGGTGAAAAATAGTTTTGTTCCTATACAAGGTGCACGTGAAATTGCTCAAATTTTTGTGGACCAATTCGACCGTGCGCACTGTCTTACGGAACAAAGTATTTATTTTGTATGTGATCCATACACCGAACAGATACTTTACCAAAAAGATTTATCCAGCTGGGGAAAAATTGTTAGAAATGGTTTTGCTTATGATTTGCCTACTAATACGCTTTATTGTCTCCTTAGTCATACATTGCTCGGTATAGTGATTCAGCAGGAACAGTGTTTAGAACCGAAACCAATTCACTCTCTACCGATGTGCACTAGTAGTGGTATTGTGCACAAAAATAATAAAATCTACTATGGTAGCGGAAGTCATTTTTGTAGTATTCAAACTCGTGAAGATTAGGGGGAGGGATGAAGACCATGTATACATTACAAGAGATTGAAAAAAACGGGGCACCACCATTATTACATAATGTAAATAATATAGAAGATTGGCTTGAAAAAAAATTAAAGATACAGCAGCGCTGGTTAGATTGTATAGGTGGTCTTCCTCCTTTAGTTAAACCGAATATGAAGATTAACTCGTGGGAAATTCATACTGATCATTATCTAATCAACATTTCTTATTCCACAGTGTACGAGGACCGGGTACCTGCACACCTTTTGGTTCCGAAAGTCCATGAAGAGGAAGTATTAGCAACCGAAAGTGATGTACTTCAATTATTGTACTCCTCTAATAGGGAGCCTTTTAGAGCAGTCATTGCTCTCCATCCAACGAGCGATAATGGAAAAGAAGACATAAGTACAACAGCGGGCAGGAAGAATAGACAATACGGACTGGAGCTTGTAAAAAGAGGATATGTTGTTTTAGCTCCAGATACGATAACTGCGGGAGAACGAATATTACAGAGTGAGCAGCCGTTTCAAACAGCTACATTTTATAAAAGTCACCCGGAGTGGTCGGCAGTCGCTAAGATGATGGTGGACCATCAACAAGGGATTAGCTTATTAGAAACGCTTAGCATCGTAGATAATACTAAAATGGGTGCTATTGGGCATTCGTTAGGTGGGTACAATAGCTTTTTTCTAGCAGGAGTAGACAGTAGGATTAAAGCAGTCATTTGTAGCTGCGGGTTCTCACCTTTCGCACAAGACCCAGAGGTGCATCGTTGGGGAAGAAGAGAATGGTTTAGTCATATCCCTAAGATTAGTGATTATATCAATCAAGGAAACGTGCCATTTGAGTTCACCGAAATTGCGGCTCTAGTTGCTCCAATTCCCTTGTTTATGTGGATGGGTCAAAATGACCGTATTTTTCCGCATTGGGAGCCTGCAGCAAAAGGGTTAGCTGAACTTAACTCCTTATATGAATGGATGGAAAAAGGGGAACAGTTTACATCTTTAATAGGGAACTCAGGGCATGATTTCCCTCCTGAAATTCGCCAAATTGCCTATACCTTTCTAGATAAATGGTTGAGTTAATATAGTCTTTCAAGTTTTCATCGCAAATATGCTATTCTATTTAAAAGTAAAGCAATCATTTGGTAGGGAGTTGTGACAATTGCTAAAACGCAAAAGTGAATTTGAAAATCGTTATAACAAATTCATCCATGAATTAAAAGAAGAAATTATTTCAGGAAAGATAAAACCTGGAGAATTCATTCTCCCTGAAAATACATTAAGTAAAGTGTATGAATTAAGTAGAGTTTCTATTAGAAAGGCTTTGGCAGAGCTTGTAGAAGATGGTCTAATTGAGAAGATACCTGGAAAGGGTAATAGAGTATCCATTCCAAACGATACGCAAAAACAGACGATTACACTAGGTTGGTTTTCAAATTCTTATGAGATAGATATTATTCGAAAAATTATTAAACGTTTCGAGCAGCTCAATCCATTTACAAAAGTAAAACTTCAAATATTACCTAATAGTCAATATATCTATAATCTGACTCAATCCTTAAAGCATGATAACGGACCGGATGTGTTTATCGTATCTGATTATCACTTTCGGGAACTAATGGAATCAAATTCTTTAGATATACTGGACCCTTTTTTACCGGAGCATATTGATGCTGAAAAAGATAGCTATAAACAAGTGTTTGATATGTTCACTTATAATAACCAGGTTCCTGTAACGCCATTTGTATTTTCTCCAGTAATGATCTGCTATAATCGTCGGATGTTTGAAGAGGCAGGAATCTCAAATGATTTCAAAATGGAAAACTGGGAGGACTTGTTAGAGTTATCGACCCGTACGACGAAGGAAATGGATAGCAACAGTATGATTAACGAATACGGCTTTTGTTTTTCCTCTTCTACCAATCGCTGGCCGGTATTTCTATTGCAGAATAAAGGTGGCTTCATGGCAGAGGACCGTTCAAAATCCGTTATGAACAGAAAAGAGAATATAGAAGCGCTGAATTACTGTGGAGATTTAATGTATAAACATCAAGTCTCTCCTATCTTCTCTCACGGAAGTAATGAGTTAGCTGAAAATCTCTTTATGCGAGAAGGAGCAGCAATGATTTTAACTACTTATTATTTTATGAATGAATTTAGAGATCATAAAATTAAATGGGACGTTCTCCCGCCGCCTCAAAATGATGCACAAGGAACACTTCTCCTGGGAGGTGCTTTAGGAATTAGTGCAAATAGTAAAATCAAAGAATCAGCACAAGCATTTGTTAGCTATATGGTAAGTACAGAAGCACAAACATTACTCAAACAAGATGGATGTACTATTCCGATGCTTCGAATAGTTGCAGAGGACAACAATCTTCTTCAGCCCGGTGTTCATCCTGCAAATTATAATGCTTTTAAAGAAGTAATGGGATTCTCCAAGACTATGAAAGATCTTCACCTGACAATTCAGGAGTTTGAACTGATTGAACGAGAAATGCAATTTTTCTGGGCCAATATGGAAAAAGCTGAAGATACATGTAAACGAATTGAAGAGCGTTTAAATTTAAAACAAGCGACATATAGCGGTTAAACCGTTAACTAAGGGGTGTACTTGTGATGAAATTTGCTCAACATCTTAAGAAGTTAAAGCCACATCCTCGAATTTTATCCAATGACGAGGAACTAAATGAAATGAAAGCAAGGCTAGAGGATCACAAACTAGAAAGTGGAATTGATTTTCACCATGCATGGTCTAAAATGCTTGAAATAGCAGAGTCATACGTAGTGGAAAAAGAGTTTACTGTTGTTTATCCAAGTTGCTCGGTCCAATTGAATATTCCTTTGCCATTAAAACAATTAGAGCCAGTAGGAGATCCACCTGGATATATAGATTATCCTTTTTGGACGATGTATTCTCGAGCTGTTGAGGAGAGAATTAGCGTTTTAGCATGGGCTTATGGAATGACGAAAGAAAAAAGGTTTGCTGAAAAAGTAAAGGAGTTTCTCATTGCTCTATCTTCGTTTACAAGATGGTTTGAATTTCCGTTAAGAGGTGCGGAAGGAAATTTAAGTAATGCTCATTTCACTATAGGTGCAGCAATTGGCTACGATGCAATTTTGCATACTTTATCAGTTACGGAGAAAAATAGGATTAAACATGCTATTTTGACAAAAGGTTTACAGCCTTTTCGTATAGATTTTAACAATCATGATAGCCATAATATTATTGTATCAAAGCAAGTTGCGATGCTTATCGGATCATTAGCCATTTTAGACAGTGATTGTCAGGAAGAGGTGAAAGCCTACATCTTCAATTCCTGTACTTATATAAGCAATTATTTAGATAGTAGGATAAAGGATCCTGACATTGAGGGGTTATTGTATTTAAATGTCGCTGCAAAGCATATATTGATGGCGGTTGATACGTATCATCGTTCGACAGGGAATGCTGAATTTCTCCAACATCCATACTTCAGCTTTCTTCCTGATATTTTTATTTGGTCCCTAGGGACAGGTGAAAAGCAGAGTTTTGTAAACTTTTCAGATTCATTTTACAGCTTGGACATTTCCTATCTAATGGCAATTATTGCATCTAAAAACCAAAACCGTATTGCAAGCTGGTATGTGCATAAATTCTCTGGAAATCATTTGGAAACATTGCTTCATGCAAATAATCTACCCGAGCCTTTAGAGCCGGAACAATACTATGAAAATAAATGCTCCAATGTATTTTCTACGATAGGCTGGGCGTTACTTAGAAGTGGATGGAAGGATCATGACCATCTATTAGCCTTTAATTCAAGTCAATCAGCAAAGGATCATAATCATTTTGACCAAAACAATTTTATATTACATGTGGCGGGAGAATGGCTAATTTCCAATCCGGGCTACCAGGATTATGTGGAAGGTCCAAGGAGAGATTTTACGATTGGAACTATTGGACATAATAGTATGCTTGTTAATGGCAATGGGCAATCTCTATTAGGAGAAAGTAGATTGGTAGAATGGTTTACATCTGAACACTATTCTTTTGTTAGTGGGGAAGCAGCTGGTGCCTACGATAAAAGTATTTCACAATGGGAACGAAAAGTGGTACATATCGATAATAGCTACTATTTTATTCTAGACAATGTAGTTAAAGAGAATCCGGATAATGTTCTCAGCTTTCTTTTCCATACGACTGCACAAATATATGCAGGGGATAAAAACTTACTGCCAGAAATGACGACAGAAAAAATGCATATCAGATTCATTGGAGAAAAAGCTTCCGTTTCTCTCTACAATTGCTACCCAGAAAATTCAACGAAGAGTGTAGAACAGCATAAGGGAGCAGAAGAATATGGTTCCTATCTACAGGTAGTGCCTCAAGATAAGGAGCAGGAACAATATATGCTAACGCTGCTTGTTCCCGAAGCTTCAGAAAATGAATTTGCATATTCAGTAACTAGAAATGGATCATTATTTCAACTCGAGGTTAGTCGTCAAGATATTACAGATTATATTCTTATAAATGAGGATAGAGAGTCTATGTGGCAAACATCCTCTAATGGTGAAATTTGCGTTCGAGGTGAACAGAGTTGGATTGCCTTTCAAAATGTCGACAACAAGTTAAGTAAGTTCTCAGTTATAAATGGTAAGTGTCTAAAGCTACAGGAGAATACGATCTTTCAATCCTCTGAAGAAGTGAATATTTCTGCTCATATTAATAAAATTGTTGCGAAAATACAACTTGAGCTTACAAAAACTACACAGGTTTGGTTAAAAGTGCCGCAGCCTACAGTCCTATTAGTTAATAATGAGGAGCAGTTGGTAGACTATGAAACTGAAAAGGGAATGCTGGTACTACTGCTGAGACCCGGAAAACATGAAATTGAGCTATACAATTAAAGTCTATTAACTGAATTTTCAATGATAACACGTATTAAAAGAGGTGATTTACATGGAACTTACTGGATGGAGAGGATCGCTATATCATTATATGGACTGGGCTTTGAAGCTTGCTTATCTAAATGTCCTTTGGTTAGGAGGAATAATCATTGGTGCTGGAATTGCTGGTTTTTTTCCCTCAACCGTAGCCATGTTCTCTGTACTCAGAAAGTGGACACAAAATGATGAAGAGGAACTAAAAGTATTCGTTCATTTTAAAAATGAATATAAAAAGGAATTCCTAAAGTCCAATAAATACGGGTATTCTTGGTTAGTGCTTGGGATTGTAATATATGTGGATTTACAGTTTTTTCGTGGTATTCCTACTATTTGGGCTTTAATCGTTTCCTTATTCTTTTTTATACTCGCAGCTATTTATATTGTTGCTTTGCTATATGCATTCCCGGTTTATGTTCAATTCAATTTGACTATAAAGCAATACTTTAGAAATTGTTTCCTCATTGTTCTATCAAACCCATTGTTTTCAGTGCTAATGGGCTTAGGGTTTTATTTCCCATATTATCTGATGATGAAAGTTCCTGGATTACTTCCATTTTTCGGTGGCAGCCTCATAAGTCTAGTGTTAATGCTTATTTCTAACAAAATTTTTATGAACTTAGAGAAAAATAAAAAGGAAATTGAAGAAGAAAAAGGAATATAATTTTAAAAAAACATTGAATTATCATAAAATTTAAATTATATTAAATACATGTAATATACATGTATTAAAGAGCTTAATAGAGAAACAAGTATTTGGGAAAGGGGAGATTAGTTATTGAAACTAAAAACAAGAAAATTGAGACGCTGGATTCTGCTTTAGACGTTTCAAATAATATCCCAACTAAAAGAAAAAAGAATTCCTTAAAAAAGAAATTATGGCGAGATCGCTATTTATTATTACTTATCTTACCTGGAATTTTATATTTCCTTATATATCGCTATATACCAATGGCGGGAATTCTTCTAGCATTTAAGGACTACAGCCCGTTTCGCGGGTTTGCAGATAGTCCTTGGGTAGGACTAAAATACTTTAAGTTAATCTTTGAAGATGCGGAAGTTATTCAAGTTATATGGAATACACTCCAAATTTCAATGTTACAAATCTTTTTTGCCTTTCCGATCTCCATTGTGCTTGCCTTAATGCTCAATGAAATTAGAAACCAGGTGTACAAGAAATTTCTTCAGTCAATTGTGTATTTACCTCACTTCCTATCATGGGTAGTAGTCGTTGGAATCACGGTTATTTTTCTTCGCAGTGAAGGTTTAATCAATAGTGTTTTAGTGAATTTTTTAGAGGTCAATCCAATCCCATTTTTAACGGATCCGGCTATGTTCAAGCCTATAGTCATTTTGCAAGTTATTTGGAAGGAATCTGGTTGGGGCACTATTCTTTTCTTAGCGGCATTGTCTGGGGTTAGTCCCCATTTGTACGAAGCTGCAGTAATTGATGGAGCTAGTAGATTGAGACAGATGTGGCATATCACTCTACCAGCTCTTAAGAGTACGATTGTCATCTTATTAATCCTTCGTTTAGGAAATGTCATGGATAGTGGGTTCGAGCAAATCTTTCTTATGTTAAATCCTTTCAATATGGAAACAGGAAATGTGTTAGACACATATGTGTATTTTAAGGGGATTCAGCAGGCTAATTTCAGTTTCGCCACAGCTGTAGGGCTGTTTAAAGGAATTATTGGTTTAATACTTGTTGTTCTTGCCAATAGACTCGCGAAAAAGTTTGGGGAAGATGGTTTATATTAGAATACCATCTTAATAGATTTTGGTAGGAGGTAGAATCATGTTCAAAGCTACTGGTGGCGAGAGGGTAATGGAAATATTAAATAACATACTTTTGTTATTAATATCTGTCACAATGCTATTTCCCTTTTTATACATTTTTTCGGTTTCATTCTCAAGTATAAGTGATGTCCTCAATAGTGATTTTCTTTTATGGCCAAAGGAATGGGTGACAGATGCCTATACGTATATTTTAGGGTCTGACCAATTTATTCGTTCTTTATGGGTAACCGTTTATATCACAGTGGTTGGAACATTTGTTAATTTAGTTTTTACATCAACTATGGCTTATTCATTAACAAGAAATATTATTGGGCAACGGTTAATCTTGTTTTTAGTCTTATTTACAATCCTATTTTCAGCTGGAATGATTCCAACTTACATGATTGTAAAGGAAACTGGTTTATTAAATTCGTTATGGGCATTGATCATACCAGTTGCGATTAGCCCTTTTAACTTAATCATCATGACTCAATTCTTTAAAGGAATTCCTGAAGAACTAACAGAGGCAGCAATTATCGATGGTGCCAATGATATTCAAATTTTTACAAAAGTAATTTTACCTTTATCCAAGCCTGCCTTGGCAGCATTTGGTCTGTTTTATGCAGTTGGTCATTGGAATAGCTATTTCTCAGGAGTTCTCTACTTGAACGACCCTGCAAAATGGCCAATACAAGTTATTTTACGGCAAATTGTAATTGTTAATGAACCAAATGCAGCGTTAGGTGGCCATGCGGCAATGGTAGAGGCATTGCCTCCTCCAGAAACGGTTCAAATGGCAGCTATTTTGTTGGCAACCTTACCAATATTAATCGTTTATCCGTTCTTGCAAAAACATTTCGCAAAAGGAGTGATGCTAGGATCTGTTAAAGGTTAATATTCTGAATGTTGCTTGTACTATTGTTTAAAAGGCCTTACAAAAAGATAAATGGAGGGGTTAATGTGAAAAAAAAGCACATATTAATTAGTTTTCTACTTCTTGTCCTCAGTTTTATGTTGGTAGCTTGTACGGACGAAAGTACAGGTGAGAAAGAGCCTGAAAAAGAAAAAGAAACAGCAGGAGAAACTGAAAAAGCTCCAGATAAAGAGATTGATCCATTTGATCATAGTGAGAAATATACAATCACGGGGATGACATTTCGTTTTGGTGATCCACCTCCGTTGAGCAGTCCTGGTCTTGACATGATAAATGAGCGCTTTAACGTAGATTATAAGCCAGAAATTATACCACAAGGTGATTATGTAGAAAAATCTTCAGCTATTGTAGCTTCGGGCTCAATGCCAGATTTAGTAGGATTCCAAGCTGGTGATACTCGTTTTTATCAATGGGCAGAAGATGGAGCATTCCTACCTTTAGATGATTATTTATCACATTATGCAACATTAGGGAAAATTCCAGATTATATTTACAATTCTTTTAAAGTGAATGGAAAGATATATGGAATTCCACGTTATTCTCAGCCGTTTCCTTTAACACCGATTATTAGGAAGGATTGGCTAGACAAACTGGGGTTAGAGGTTCCGACGAATTATGAAGAGCTTGAGAAAATTGCCATTGCATTTACTAAAGAAGATCCAGATGGTAATGGGAAAGCAGATACGTATGGTGTAGCTATTGGAGAAAATATCAATCCAAACTTTAATATGGGAACTTATTGGGACTTCAACGCATGGTATCACCAAAATGATAACGGTGATTATATCCCTGGTATCATTTCGGATGGAAGGAAAGAATTAGTTCAATTTTTTGCAAACCTTTATAAAGAAGGCGCTATGACGAAAGACTTTGCCGTTTTAGATTGGGCAAGTACAAATAATGAATTTTATTCTGGTAAAGCGGGAATCTTTGTAGGTGGAGTTTCCGGAATGTCAGAAGAATACTTCCAAGGATTACTATCCATTAATCCTGAAGCAGAGCTTGTAGCAATTCCACCTTTTGAAGCGCCAGACAAATCTAAAGGGTTCACTATGGGTTCAGGGAACTCAGGTATGTTAGCGTTAAATGCGAAGCTCGCGGACGATGAAGGGAAAATTTATCGTGCATTAGAGTTAGTAGATTTCGGAAAAACGTACTTCCCAGCTGAGGAAAAAAATCCTCAAAATGCAGACTTTGACTTCTTTTTAGGTAAAGAAGGCACTGGATATAATATGGAAAATGGATTACCTGTTCAAGTTCCAACATTCTCTTCTGATGGACTTTCACCTTCAACATATTTCTTGGATAATAGAGAACAAGTTCCAGATGATGCAAAGATTAACTATGCGGATAGCTATAAATTACCTGAGCTGAAGGAAATGACGGTTACTTTACAAGAAATGTTTGAATCTAACCAAATGTATATTGACCCATCTCATGGTGTTTTGTCACCGACAAATCAAGAAAAAGGTACAGATTTAATGCAATTCTTAATAAACGAACAATCGAAGATGATTGCGGGTCAACGTCCTGTTTCTGATTGGGATGCTCTTGTTAAGGAATACTTAGCAAAAGGCGGCGAAGCAATTATTAAAGAAACAAATGAAGGAATCAAAGCAAAAGGTTACACAGAAAGACAATGGAAGTAAGAAAAATATGGCCTGTTCGCTATTGCGAATAGGCTATTTTTATAAAAAGCTAGATTAGCATGGGGAGGAATTCGTATGAAAACGGTTGAAGAACTAGAAAATTTAATGACAGAACCATCTGAAGCATTAGTCGAGGATATGCGAAAAATAGACGGTAATATTTTGATATTAGGTATTGGAGGTAAAATGGGACCTACTTTAGCCATTATGGCAAAAAGAGCAATTGATAAAGCTGGAGTAGATAAAAAAGTGATAGGGGTCTCCCGCTTTTCTAATGGCACATTGAAGGAAGAGTTAGAAGCGGCAGGCATTGAAACAATTTCAACGGATTTATTGAATGATGAACAACTAAAACTTCTACCAAAAGAAAAAAATATCATATATATGGCAGGAAATAAATTCGGTACGACTGGTAATGAACACTTTACTTGGGTTATGAATACATACCTACCTGGTAGAGTAGCGGAGCACTTTAAAGGATCCAATATTGTGGCTTTCTCTACAGGGAATGTTTATCCACTAGTGCCGCTTACATTAGGAGGTTGTGATGAAAAGCATGAGGTTGCTCCAGTTGGGGAATATGGTCAATCATCGCTTGGAAGAGAACGAGTGTTTACTTATTTCTCTCATAAAGATAATACGCCGTTAACTGTTTTTCGATTAAATTATGCAATCGATATGAGGTATGGTGTGTTACTTGAAATTGCTCGTTCTGTATATAACGAGACTCCTTTAGATTTGTCGATGGGTCATGTAAATGTAATTTGGCAGGGAGATGCGAACGAGTATGCCATTAGATCGTTATTAATCGCAAGCTCGCCTCCAACCATTTTAAATGTAACTGGACCAGAAACATTACCAGTTAGATGGCTTGCAAATGAGTTTGGAAAATTACTAGGTAAAACTCCTGTATTCGAAGGTGCAGAAAAGGAAAATGCACTACTAAATAATGCGAGCAAAGCACATAAGCTATTCGGATACCCACGTGTCTCTATACGAGAAATGATCGAATGGACAGCAGACTGGGTTGCAAGTGGTGGAGAGACGATTAATAAACCAACTCATTTTCAGGAAAGGAAGGGACAGTTTTAATCGGCTTTATCAAAATAGCTTAAGTAACCTTTACATAAAGGTGCCTTTATCCTAGCTGATCCATTGGCATTAACAAGTGATAAACAAAAAGAATAATAATAGCAGGAAAGGCACATTCATTAATATGTGCCTTTTCGTGTTGGATGAGTTTGCATACATAACATTTCGACATCTTTACGAGATTATTAAATGATTCAGATAATACTAAATGCAGGAATGATTGAGCAAGTTGTGCATTTTTTAAAACTCATATTCTTCTGTAGTAATTGACGAAACAGAGAAAATTAGAGAATTCATTGAAACAATATAAGGTATTATTGTAAGTCGTTTCTCGTTTGAAAGTTCTATTTTTTTATTAAATTACTAGGAATATAGATTTAGCTTATATTTAATAAACTAATACTAATTATCAATTTTTTAGAATAATTCAAAATTTCGATATTCGAATTAGTTTTCTTATGATAAATTGGTGATGTCACACTAAACTGAAAAGTGTGAAAAAATAGAAATGAAGGGGAAATGAGATTTGAAAAATTATAAGTTTACGAAATTTTTTAGTAGTATTCTAGCTTTGGTTATGGTGTTTTCTTTATTGGTTCCAATCTCTAGTGCTAGTGCTGAGGAATCAAAACCATTCAAACAGAATGGTCAAAGTGAAAGTACGATTCAACTAAAGGCTGCTATTGCTGAACAACTGAGTTTGTCTCAAGATGGGCCAACCCTTCACGAAAGCTTACAAAATATATCAGGCAATCAAGAAATTGCAGTAATTGTTCATTTATCTGAGAAGCCTGTAGCACTAGAGCAAGGGATGAGCCAATTGAAAGGCAAAAAATTCTCCAATGCTCGGGCAAATGAAGTGCGTGCAAATGTAAAAGCACAGCAAGCAAAAGTTAAAAAAGAGTTAAATGCTAAAAAAGTTCAGATGACGCAAGGATACACGTTTGATACGGTATTAAATGGATTTGCAACAACTGTTAAAGCAGACGACCTTCCGAAATTTCTTACAGTAGAAGGAATTACATTAATTGAACCTGATGCAACGGTTTACGCATCAGAAGATAATACGATGAAATCATCTGAACTTATAAAAGATGAAACATTAGAAGCTCAAATGAATACAAGTGTTTCGTTCTTAGGTATTGAACAGCTATGGGACGAAGGAATTGAAGGACAAGGTGTAAAAGTAGCAGTACTAGATACTGGTATTGATAAAGATCATCCTGAGTTCGCAGGAATTTATAAAGGTGGAAAGAACTTTATTCCTAACTCATCTACTTACTCAAAACCGCGTGCAGACGATGATGCATCGGAAACATTACCTTCCGAGCGTCCAGCTGGGACACCTGAATTTAATGCCAACGGAAGCTCATTCTACACTTCTCACGGTACACATGTTGCGGGTACAATTGCAGCTATCGGTGCGAACGAATTTGGTATTAAAGGGATTGCTCCAAAAGTAGACCTTTATGCTTACCGTGTTCTTGGAGCATACGGAAGTGGAGCTACATCAGGAATTGTCAAAGCTATTGAAACAGCAGTTATAGAAAAAATGGACGTTATCAATCTATCACTTGCTGGTGGGGCTAACTCTGAAACTGATGCAGGATCATTTGCGATTAATAACGCAATGATGGCAGGAACAATTGGAGTAATTGCAACTGGTAACTCTGGTCCAAATCGTGGAACGATGGGAACTCCTGCAACTGCACGTTTAGGGATTGCAGTTGGTAACACAACGAATCCTGAAACAAAGCATAATGGAGAAGTTAACATTACAGTTGGCGACTACAACTTAACGAAACAGCTTCCATTAATGGGTACAACTTTTGGAAAAGATTTAGCAACACAGCTTCAAGGAGAGTTTGACTTAGTTGCTATTCCTGGAAACGGGGAAGTAAAAGACTTTGAAGGAATCGATGTAAACGGAAAAGTGGCATTGATTTCTCGTGGTAGTATCGCATTTGTCGATAAAATTGCAAACGCAAAGGCAAATGGAGCAGTAGCAACAATTATTCATAACTTTGCTGGTGGAACGAATGCACCGAACATTTCCGGAACATTCCTTGGTGATTCGTTTGCGTTCCTACCAACATTTGATATGTCCGTAACAGATGGCGATGCAATTCGCGCTGCATTAGCAGGTGGAACTGGAAAAGTAAGCTTTGGTAAGTTTGCTTCCATAAAAACACTTGGAGATGATGTAAATTCTTCGAGTTCACGTGGACCTTCTACACCAAACTTTGATATTAAGCCAGATGTAACTGCACCTGGAACAAATATTATGTCAACAATTCCAATGTACAAAACAGATTTTCCTGATGCAGTTTACGGAGAAGCATATGACCGTAAAACAGGAACTTCTATGGCAACACCGCATATTGCGGGTATCGCAGCACTTGTTAAACAAGCAAATCCTGATTGGAACGCGTTCGATGTGAAAGTTGCACTTTCCAATACTGCAAAAATTCTAGATACAGCGAAGTATGATGTATTCTCACAAGGTGCAGGGCGTGTAAATGCTTATGCAGCAGCCCATCCAGAAATTCTTGCATACGCATTAGACACTGCAGTGCTAGATGGAACTGGCACTATCGTGGATAACTTGAAAGGGACAGTTACTTTCGGTCCACAATCACTGAAAGACGGAGATATTTCCGTTACGAAGCAAATCAAAGTAAAAGATATAAAAGGCAATGGTGGCGACTATAATGTATCAGTGGATGTGACAAAAACATTTGGTGATGCAAAAATAACGGTAGACAAACCGACATTCAATCTTGCTGGTGAGCAGGTTCTAAACGTTACGTTAACAGCTTCCCAAGCAACTGCACCAAACGGTTCTGAAATTCTGGGTTATATCCACATTAACGGTGGTACTTCAGAAATTTCATTGCCATTCGCAGCTGACTTTGGTGGCGTGGCAGCAACTGAACTAAAAGATTTCAAGATTACAGAAACAGACCTATCCTTTAACGGAGATGATGTGAAAGATTCTGCTTTACTTTCATTCACATTAACTGGAGATGTAACAACTAACTATATCGAGCTTAGGGATATTATGAATCCTGAGGGCGGCGAATATGGGGACGGCTATATCGGTTATTTACATGCAGGTTCAGCACTTGGTAAAGGATCGTATACGCTGAACGTTGGTGGTCAGTACAAACCATGGGGCAGTGCACCTGCAACAACGATTCCAGATGGTCTATATACAATTGACTTTACTGGTCAGGCAGCTTCAGGAGTAGTTCAAGATTATGTAGGACCGATTGTGGTGAAAACAACTAAACCAGCAATTACTGGGTCAGTAGCTGAAGGTGTTGCTACAGGACAGGTAACAGATAAGTATATCGACTACAATGAAGAATTATATTTATATGGTCTTGATTACAACTTAAATGACAAATTAAAAGCTTCATATATTGCGACTGTTGACGGGAATGCACAAGCTCCAGTTGCATTTAAACTCAATGAAGACGGTAGCTTCAACTTCCCAGTAACAGCAGATACAGATGCTGTATCCGTTGTAATTAAAGATGCTGCTGGCAATGTTGGTGAAGCAGTAATATACGAAAAAACGGAATCAGTAACTTTAGCAATTGACCAAGCTCAAGTTGAAATGAAAATTGGTAAAGAAGTAAAAGTTAAGATTACAGAAGTGACGACTATTGATGGTAAAACAACTGAAAAAGATGTTACAAAGCTAGCAACATACAAAGTTGCAAATGATAAGATAGCTTCTGTAAAAGCAGGGGTTGTAAAAGGAAAGGGTCAAGGTAAGACAACGATTACTGTTACGTATGGTGAGCATACTCTTACATTCGATGTGACTGTTGTGAACGCAGGAAAAGGGAATAATAAGTAAGTAAAAAAGTTGAAACTGGGACATAACTAGTTAAGCTTTTTAAGTTTCTAGTGTTAGAAACAAAACTTAAAAGACTTCTGGAGGAGCAGCACGAGCAAGAGACTACAGGCTCGAGCTATGCCACTGGACAGTGTCCGCCTTAACGGAAAACAACTATAGTAGAATCTTAATAGAAAGCCCCGAAAACTTTACGAAAAGTAAAGTTTTCGGGGCTTATCATATTCATATGAAAAATGTACGCAGTAAACTTGCGAGTAGTTGTATGTTAAATTATGTGAATGAATATTCTTTTGAGTAGTTTTTTAAAATATTTGATAAGATAGATAAATACATAATTTTGGATTATTTAGATAGGGGGTAAAGTTCATGATTGGCAAGCTTATTCGTAAAAAGCAGCATACTACTAAACATAATGAGTTAGATAGAAGAATAGAAATGGCTCAAATGGAACCACTTCCTGCTCACATCTCCATTATTATGGATGGGAATGGTCGATGGGCTACCAAAAAGGCTTTACCTAGAGTTGTAGGGCATTATGAAGGGATGAAAACAGTAAGGAAAATTACGAAGTTTGCAAACAAAGTAGGAGTTAAAGCTTTAACTTTGTATGCATTCTCTACTGAAAATTGGAGTAGACCAAAGACCGAAGTAGACTACTTAATGAGATTACCAGAGGAGTTTTTAAGCACATATTTACCAGAACTAATCGAACAAAATGTACAAGTCCAGATGATTGGTAATCATGGTAATCTTCCGGAACATACAAGAAGTGCTATTAAAAAAGCAGTTGAGCAAACCTCTCATAATAGCGGTCTTATCTTAAATTTTGCATTGAACTATGGTAGTAGAGATGAGATTGTCCAATCGGTTCAGCAAATTATAAATAAAGTGCAGAACGGTGAAATATCCTGCGAGGATATATGTGAGGAGTTAGTTAATGATCATTTGATGACTTCCAAATTGTCAGATCCGGATTTACTCATTCGCACGAGCGGGGAGATTAGATTAAGCAATTTTATGCTTTGGCAATTAGCTTATACGGAGTTTTGGTTTACGAATACGCTGTGGCCAGACTTTGATGAAGAATGTTTAATGGAGGCAATCGAAAGCTTTCAAAGTCGAAATAGAAAATTCGGTGGCCTTTCTAATGGTGCAACCGAAGTTATTAAAATACAAAAGTTTATGGATAGATAAAGAGGGAATAAAAGGATGAATTAAATTTTCTGATTATTTAGCCTAGTTAATAGAATTATTAAGGAGGACAAAATTTGAAAAAAATAGTATTCATACTTTTAACAGCTAGTTTAACAGTCGGTTTCAGTATATCCACTCTAGCAGCAAGCCTATTTAAGGATGTTTCGGAGAAGGAATGGAGCTATCCTATAATAGAAGATCTGTCACGTTCTGGTATTATTCAAGGATATTCTGATGGTACATTTAAACCCACAAGTGGTGTGACGCGAGCGCAAAGTGCGATTTATATTGGACGAGCATTAAAAGTTGATACGAAGAATCGCCCTAATCCAGGCTATGTGGATGTGAATTCAAAAACTACTGGCTATGAATATATCGCTGCTTTAGTAGATGAAGGGATATATGCAAAAGCGAGAAATTTTGACCCGCATCAATCGCTAACACGTGCACAAATGGCGAAAATTTTAGTCATAGCTTTTGATATGAATGGTACTAAAAAGACAGGTTTTACAGACATTCCTGCTAATGAATGGGCTAAGCCATACGTAGAAACGCTAGTTGCCAATGGGGTGACGACAGGTACTTCTGCAACGAAGTATAGTCCTGATAGAACAGTAACTCGTCAGCAAATGGCTATTTTTATATATAGAGCTTTGCATCAGGATGGGGAAATTGTCGTCCCACCAGTGGGGAGTGGTAAGGAAGAATTGCCGGATAGTGTACGAGCAACGGAGTTATTAAAACTAGTAAACGATGAACGTGAAAAAAACAATCTAAAACCCTTAGTGTATGATACAAAAGTAGGGAATGTGGCTGCTATCAAAGCACAAGATATGAAAACTAATAATTATTTTGATCATATTTCCCCTACCTATGGTTCTCCTAGTAATATGCTAACAAAGTTCGGAATTTCTTGGACTGCTTCCGGAGAAAATATTGCAGCTGGATATTCTTCTGTAAATGCAGTCCATAAAGGATGGATGAATAGCAGTGGTCATCGTGCGAATATTTTAAGCTCTAGCTATACGCATGTTGGATTTGGTTATGCTGAAGGTGGAGAATCATACGGAAGCTATTGGGTTCAAATGTTTATAAGGAAATAATGAAACGCAAAGAACAAGAATGTGTGATAAGCATTCTTGCTTTTTTAATAACACTTGGTTCATGGGGCTTTAAAGAATGAATAATACTAGTGATTTCCACTTCAGGCAGACGCTTTCCACGAGGCTGTCTTTTGCTCAAGCTGATTCCGCTGTGGTCGCTGCCTTTCTCGAGAGCTTCCTCAATGAATAGAAATATAACTTTCCCCTAGTTATCCAAAATGCACTAACCTGTTTCTAAAAGTTGTAGGAGGGTGACAGATAGACAAACGCCATAAGATTACCGAAAAAAGGAATGCTGGTTGGTTGTGACGTCTGTCACAACCAACCAGCATTCCCAAAATTTCACTCGGTAATAATATAGCGACAAGTCTAACTAAAGTCCTTCGGAAACGATAGAAACAGGTTTTGACCTTAAAGGACCGTGCATGTCTTATGCCTGGTATTTCTTATCTATACACATTAGCATCTTATGAATTTATGTTCTATTTAAATAGAAAAAACCCCTCACTCAATTCCGAGTAAGGGGAGCTTTAGTTTTGTATAAATTATTTGTTAACTGTTAAACCAGTTTTTTGACTAACGCCAGCAGCATCTTTTACGTCTACTGTTTGGCTAGCAACTGTAGTTAATTTAGTTACTTTAGAAGAATCAGCTACAGTTAACACTAATTTACCGTTAACAATTGTAGATGCAGTAATTGCAACTGCAGCACCTTTATCATCTGTTAATTTAATTTCATCTGTAACATCCGCACCAGCAGCAAGTTGTACTGCTTCTGTGTAAGTTACAGTGATTTCATCAAGATCAGTTGAAACAAACGATTTAGCTTCAGGAGCTGTATTATCTGTAACAGCGATAGAAGTAGTGAATGCGTTGTTCACTTTGTTGTCTAATGTTTGAACACCTTCTACTTGGAAAATTGCTTTTGTATCATTTTTAACGATTAATCCAGCAGGAAGTGTAATTTCAACTTGTGTTTGATCAACAACACCTGAAGAATTTTTTACAAATGCAATTTTTGTGTCAGTAGGAAGTGTTACACCATTAAGTTTGTAAGCAGAAGCATTAAGTGCAGAAGTTTTCACTTTTTCACCAAAGTTAACTGTAATTACATTGTTAGCTGCTGCCACCTCTTGAATAGTAAATGCTGTTTCAACTGGTTTTACCGCATCTTTTACATTGATCACTACAGTTTTAGAAGTTGCTTTGTTTTTAGCAAGAGACTTGTCTGTTACAAATCCTTCAGCAAAGTTGAATGTATATGTTTCAGGTTTCACATTTGATTTTAATGTAACGATTACTTTATTTTTAGCAATTTCCGCTGTAGCAATATTAGCGAAAGAAAGAATTTCTTCTTTACCGTTTACTAATGAAACTTTAGCAGCTTGTAAATCAGTAATTTCTTCTGAATAGGTAACCGTGAATCCAGTAACAATACCATCTTTTTCTGTTACTTCTACATTTTCAACAGTTGGAGTTGTAATATCTTTTGATACTACTACTGTTTTGGTAATATCGTCTGCGTTTGTGTTACCCATTGAATCTGATAGAGATCCTTTTGCAGCAGTTAATGAAACTGAATCTGAGTTACCGTTTTTATATAGGTAAGCTGGATTTAAAGTTACGAAATACTGTTTGTTGTTTTTAGGATTAACTTCTACAGAAGAAACGACATTCGCATTGAATGTTCCAATTTTACCTGTAAGAACAAGGTTAGTTTTAAGAGCTTCGTCCACTGTAACTGTTAATGTTTGTTCACCAGTAGCCACTACATTAGTAATAGAAGGAGCTTGGTTGTCTACATTGATAGTTAGACCAGTTGTTTGAAGAGCTTTTACATTTCCAACAGCGTCTTTTGCATTTACAACCGTGATGTCGTAGTTTTTAGTTGCATCTAGATCTACTACAAATGTTGCAACATTACCTTCGATTGATTCAGGTGTATAGTTTTGATTAGAAATTTTGATGAAATCTAGTGATTGAACATCTTCATTAAATTCTACAGTAACTAATTTCACATTTTCTTTTGTATCTTTCACAGTTGAAGTAGCTGAAGTAACAACAGGAGCAGTTAAATCGTTCACATTCACCGTTTTGTTTACTGGCTTCACAAACTCGCCAGTTGTAGATTTAACTACTTCAAATGGCACAGCAATCGTGTAATCACCTTTGAAGAAGTTAGCAGCAGTAAGTGTCAACGTTTTACCATCTTCACTTAATGTTTGTGCAATAGTTCCAGGAGCAGTTGCGCCTTTTCCAGTGTTCACTTTAATAACGTCTACTTTATTAGTATTTTGAAGAGTATCAGCATCCACTGGAGCACTGAAGATTACTTCAACTGTTTTAGCGTTAATAGCATTCACTGAAACTACTTCAGCAGCAGAAGGAGCTAGGTTTTCAGCACGGTAAACAAATAGTGCAAACTCTCCACGAGTTATTGAAGCTGTAGAAGCAAAAGTTGTAGCAGTTTTACCAAAAGTAATTTTGTTTGCAACTAAAGCATCTACAAAACCGTCCCAGTTATTGTTAACATCTGTAAATTCATTTTTAGTAGTTCCAGCTTTAAGATTATAAGCATTAGCTACAATTTTAGCCATTTCTTGACGTGTAATGTTTGCATCTGGTTCAAATGTTGTAGCAGTTTTACCAGATACGATTTTTTCTGCTACTAAAGCATTAACTGCTCCAGCCACACGTGAATTTACATCCTTGAAGCCAGCAGATGGAGCTTTAGAAGTATTTAGTTTTAGTGCGTTCGCAATCATAACAGCTGCGTCGCCACGAGTAATAGAAGCTGTAGTACCGAAATTGGTATCTGTAGTTCCTTTAGCAATATTGTTACTAATTAAGTAGTCTACTGCTGTTTTATATGTAGAACTTACATCCGAAAAAGATGCCGCAGATGCTGGTACTGCGATCGCAGAAGCTACCATAGTAGCAGTCGCTGCTGCTGCAACAAACTTAGAATAGTTATTAGATTTTGATGTCATGAAAAGTTCCTCCTGTTTCCCACTTGGGATATATATATACTTACATAGGTGAAGTACACATTCCGTATTGTATATGATAAATATCTATTAGACTATGGAAATACTAGGAACGAAAATATAAAAATTACCTATAAAATACCCTTTCAAGCAAAAAAAAACAATAAATAATAATCAAAATTGATTTATTCAATTACTAGAATTGGTAAGATTCGGTCAAAACTCTAAAATATTAGAAAAGCTATAGTTAAATCATATTTAGTCGATATAGTATTAGAATACTGGTTTTATTTGTTATTTTTAGAGGTTTTTTCGGTGAGGATATGAAATAGTGAAAATAATTTTTTAGAGAAAAGGATTTAATAATAATGAGAAAATATACTTCATTAATAATTTTATTATTTTGGTTAGGTATTATTTTTTTTCTTTCCAATCAGTTAGCAAGTTCTTCAAATGCACTGAGTAAGGAAGTCACGGGGATAATAGTCACTACGGCCGAAGTAATTAATCCCGATACGGATCTTACTTTGGCTAGTTTAAACAATACGGTACGGAAGAACGCCCATTTCTTCATTTATTTTATTTTGGCTATGCTTTTAATGGATTATTTAAGGTATCGAGGTAAGATTAAACCAAGAAATATTGTCTTTGTATTTCTGTTTTGTGTTCTGTTCGCTGTTTCGGATGAGATTCATCAGCTATTTGTCGATGGTAGAGGTGGACAGGTGAAGGACATTTTAATCGATAGCTCAGGTGCTTTAACAGGAATTGGAATGTATCTGCCATTTTATTGGCTTCGTAGTTCAAGAAAGACGAGTAAAAATGTAATTGAATAGAATTTTAAGAAAAGCAAATTATTCAATGATACTAGTGATTTCCGTTTTAGGTGGACGCGTTTCGCGGGGGGAGCGATGAGCTATCACCGTTGCTATGATATCTCATCTGTCTCAATCATCCCTTAGAAGTCGCCACCTTCCACTACAATTAATATAACGTGTAGTACTTAACGATAAGATATTGCAGAGTATGTCGATTAGATGACTTACTCCGACTACTACATAAAAAATCCAATATCTTCCTTCTTCCACTCTTTTTCTAGTAGAAAAGGGGTGTTTTCATCATTTTTAAAGGATTTCTGCAAGGTTTGTCGAAACAAAGGGAATATCGAATAGGAGGTTATTGAATGATTGAGCTAAAGGATGCACAAAAGCATTTTCGTTCAGGAAACCTAAAGTCTGCTGTTTTACGTGGTGTTAATCTAAACGTGAAGCAAGGTGAATATGTAGCGATTATGGGGAAGTCTGGATTTGGTAAAAGTACGATGTTAAATTTACTAGGTACGCTTGATGTATTGGATTCTGGGGAGTATAAGCTAACTGGAAAGTCTGTACATAAAATGAGTCGTGGGAAACGAGTACGTTTACGCAATGAAGAGATTGGTTTTGTCTTTCAACATTTCCAGTTAATACCGAATTTGTCTGTATATCAAAATGTGCTACTACCTTTAACATATGGTCGAAAACGTTTAGGAAAGAAAAAAGCAAGAGTTCTTGCATTGTTAGATGAGATGGGGTTGTCTGATAAGCGCAATCAAAAACCAGATAGATTATCTGGAGGAGAGAAGCAACGTGTAGCTATTGCAAGGGCACTTGTGAATGAGCCAGGATTAATATTGGCAGATGAACCAACGGGAAGTTTAGATGAGGAAACAACTGAAAGTATTTTGGGCTTGTTTGATCGAGTGCATGAAAATGGTGCAACGATTGTCGTTATTACACATGATCAAGAAGTAGCAGAAAGAGCAGACCGTATCTTACATTTGCAAAATGGGGTGCTTGTATGAAGCTTTTAACTACATTCAAATTAGCCTGTTTTGGCTTATGGTCGAATCGATATAGAGTATTGTCTGCAATGATGGGTGTTGTCATAGGGATGTTTGCTGTAATTGTATTAGCAGCCATTGCGATAGGAGTTAAGGACACGCTCATGAAACAGATGGGTAGTCTTGGTGCAGAACAGATTTTAGTTTTACCGGGCCGAATTCTTGATTCCGCAGATGGACAAAAGGATTTGCTTAGTGGTCTGACGAGTGTACCTAGTACGCTAACCTATGAAGATGCACAAGCAGTAGAAAAGGTGTCGAATGTGAAGACTGTTACACCTCAGTTAGAAACCGTGAATTTTGTAGAGTATGAGAAAAATAAAGTACAGTCTGCCGTAGTCGGAACAACTTCACAATATAGTCGTATTCAGCATGCAACTATTTCGCAGGGAAGATTCTTTACGAAGGAGGAGCAGGGGGCAAAAGCAAAGGTAATAGTACTTGGAAATAATATCCACGATTCTTTATTAGGCAAAAATCAGCAGTTAGAAGATCAGGCAGGTGGTTCTTCAGAGTCAGCAAAGCCGAAGACATGGTGGAAACGAGTATTAGATAAGTTGCTTGGTGAGAACGTATCTGCAGCGGAGGTTTCTTTAATTGGTAAAAACGTGATTATTAATGAAGAATCTTATGAAGTAATTGGAGTTCTTGCACCAAATGCAACGCTTGGATCGAGCACGGATAATAATGTTATTATGCCTATCGAGACCGCTCTTGCTACTACTGATATGAAAAACTTAACGAGAATGATTGTAGAAGCTTCCAGTTTAGATGCAGTAGATGAGGTGGATGGTGCCGTATTTGGGGCTCTTGCCGAAAACCATTCTGAAATAGATTTTAGTGTTGTGAAGCAGGACCAAATGTTGGGGGCACTAGGAAAGGTGACCTCTATATTGCAGGTAATGTTAGTAGGGATTACTGCCACAGCACTATTAATAAGTGGGACAGGTATTATGAATGTGATGGTCATGTCAGTTCGGGAGCGTACACGTGAAATTGGTATTCGTAAAGCACTCGGAGCTACAACGTTTGAAGTAATGATGCAATTCTTCTTTGAGACATTGCTACTTTGTATTATTGGTGGGGCAGTGGGGATAGGGCTAGGATATGTATTTATAGAAATTTGGAATAGCAATATAGAAATTTTTGCACTTGTGCTACCTTTTTGGGCAGTGAAGCTTGCTTTATATACTTCGGTTGCAATCGGAAGCTTAGTAGGGATTTATCCAGCTTTAAAGGCTGCGAGTATGAATCCAAGCAAAGCTTTAAGATTTGAATAGAAAAAATGCGATCAATGGTAAGGTAAAATATCTGTTTATTCCATATGCTCTTCAAATGAGCATATATAATTACAGCCCTCACAGACTACTCCAATTTGCTTTTTTGTTTTAGGATGCTGAAAGTAGTATTCATTATAGCCACAAGTATAACACTCCATTACATGGAAAATTTGGCGTGGTCCAAAGATTTGATCTAATTGTAATGAAAAATCAGGTTGCAAGTGACGTCACCCCTTCATTTTGTGCCTACTATAGCAGAGTTCACTTAAAAAACCCGTCGAAACTTGCTATTAGAAAAAATTTTGATTGACTTTTTTTTCTGCTGGGTATGAAAAATATAGGAGGGGTGAATGAAAACGAAAGGATGGGAAACTGTTATACCACCTGTGCTAAATGAGTCATTGATGAGTTAGCATGAGGAAAAATTTATGCAATATCAATTTTCCTTTTGCTCAATAACTCAGCAAATTCACTTGCTGGCACTGGTTTAGAGTATAGGTAGCCTTGTACAGTATCGCAATTATAACTTTGTAAAACTTCTAGCTGTTCCTTTGTTTCTACTCCTTCAGCAACGATGTTCAAATTTAAGTGGTTCGAAAGCTGGATAATCATATGTACTATAAAGTTTGCTTCATCATTTTTAGGGTTGCGAAGATTCTTAATAAAAGAACGATCTATTTTAAGAATGTCAATTTTGTCATGGAACAATTGTAAGTTAGACAAAGATGCGTACCCAGTTCCGAAATCATCTAAGGCAATTTTGATCCCTAATTTTCGTAATTGATCTAACATAGAGAATACGACAGTTTCATTTTCAAGAATAGAAGTTTCTGTAATTTCTATTTCAAAGTATCGTGGATCCAATTGCGTTTCCTTTAATGTTTCCATAATGCTGCAGATTAAATCATTTTCAAGAAAGCGTGAAGCAGATAAATTAATAGAAACCGGAATTGCTGGCAATTCTGCATCCTGCCAAGCTTTGTTCTGCTTACAAGCAGTATATTTAACCCATTTGCCAATTTGATTAATAAAGCCGGTTTTCTCTGCAAGTGGAATAAAATCATTTGGTAAAATAAGTCCGAACTTAGGATGATTCCATCTAATTAGTGCTTCTGCTCCAATAATTTGATTAGATTTTGCATCCACTTTAGGTTGGTAATACAACACAAATTCGTTTCGCTCGATAGCATGCACAAGGTCAGCTTCCAATACAGTAACTGTAGGCACAAGTACTTGATTAGGCGCATTTTTGCTATTATATCCATCATTATGAGTACTATTTGAATCAGAGCTATGCTGATTTTGTAAGGTTTGCTGTGCTTTAAGTTCTGCTTTTGTCTGCATGATTTATCTCCTTATCGAGTTTTTTTAAGAAAATCCAATAAAATTAATGGTATAATTTTATTGGATTTCGATTTAATTAGTGGACATATGGAAGATCAAGAGTAGTTACTGGACCATTAACTAATGCTGCAGTTTCGTTACTTCCATTTGGATATAAAGCTACTGCTAATACGATTAATAGAATAATAGATAGTTTTTTCATGTTTTTACCGTCCTTTTTATTAAATATGGGGTGATTCTTTTGGAAATGAAATATTTAGGCTTAGAAATAAGTAAGTTGAGAGCTGAATTGGGTATTTCCCAAAAAGAGCTCGCAAAAGATATTTGTACACAATCGACGATTAGTCGAATCGAGGCTGGGGAAGTATATCCAGCAATAGATACTTTATTAAAAATAGCTTTAAAGTTACAAGTCCCAGTTGAATACTTTATAGAAATGTTATTTCATAAAAATGTACTTGAAAGTGAAATGCTTATTAAAGATATAGAGTCTAACTTAAAAGTCCATAATTATGAGAAAGTCATTTCAATAATAAATGCTAACAAAATAGATAAAGATAATATTTGGTTAAACCTATATTTAGAATACATGCTAAATACAGCAAGATATTCTTTGAAGATGATTACTCCAGAAGAATGCATAAACAGATTGAAGAACATTTTAAACACTTCAAACCAAACAACTATCCAGTTCCGTTTTCTACACATAAAAATTAACAATTCAATTGCTAATGTCTATGGTGAATTGGGAGAAATACAAAAGTGCTTGTACTATTATAATAAAATCCTTAAAGAGCATATTCATAAAAATTATAATGACTATAAAATTTATGAGACTCTAATTATTGTTATTTTTAATAAGTGCAAAACACTGTATGATATCCAAGACTATGATGCAGCTATGGAAACCGCAAATCTTGGTATTCAAAAGGCTAAAGAGACATCCTTTTTCTTTTTTACCGGGCAATTTCTCTATTACAAGGGACAATGTTTAGAAAAGAAAGATGCACCAGTTTCGGAAATTAGAGAAGTATATAGACAAGCTCTTTTCATCTTTGAATTTCAGGAGCTTCCATTCTACATTCAAGCAATCAAACAGAATAAAAGGCAATACTTAGATATAACTGGGTGATTTTCAGCATTTTCGTTAAACATCTATTGATAGAATAAGTTCCTCCAATCATGTATCAAGTATTGCAACTTTCTAAAATCCTATGAGTATTTTAGAAGGGTACGAAATACTTAATTAAAAGTGTATTAATTTCTTTTTGCATTTCAAATATACTAGATATCCAATAAAAAATCTTCAGGATATGCATAAATGGATATTTTATTCTTTTTACCTATGCTGAAAATGACTTATTTACTATAATAAATAAAAAATGTGTCACATTTTCTTTATGTTGTGATACATTTTTTCATGTTTTATGAAGATTTATTGTCGATATGGGAATATTAATGCTAATGAAGGAGGAATGCGATGTGAAGGTACGAATGGAGTGGGTGTATAAAACGCCGCCAGGAGCGCTCATGGAATTCTTTTCAGAAGAAGTACCAGCTGCACAAGCACTTTTGTTTGCGGAAGATATGGAGCGAACGGGACGACTAAAGCAGGTGACCTTTGTGGATCGGTTCGATAGTTCATGGACTGTGAAGGAATTAAAAGGTTATTTGAAGGGTATTGAGACAGAGCCACATAATGTGACGGTCTATTTTGATGGAGGATATGACCGTCAAACGAAAGGTTCAGGACTTGGTTGTGTCATTTATTATGAACAGAATGGAAAGGCATATCGACTAAGAAGAAATGCTACTACAACGGGTTTAGAATCGAATAATGAAGCAGAATACGCAGCCATGCATCTAGGACTAAAGGAACTGGATTTACTAGGTGTTCATCATTTGCCTGTTCGTTTTATAGGGGATTCACAGGTCGTTATTAATCATTTAAACGGCGAGTGGCCGGTAATCGAGCGAGATTTAACAGGCTGGGCTGATCGCATTGAAGCAAAACTAAAAGAGCTAGGTATTCAAGCGGAATACGAACTAGTACCAAGGAAATTGAATGGGGAAGCAGACCGTTTAGCTACACAGGGTTTGAACGGTATTGAGATTCAAGCAGTGGTTGAATTAGTGGAGGATTAAGTGCTCGTAATGGGCTAAGAGCATTAGATATGTAGAAAACACCAGTGTCTAAGACACTGGTGTTTTTTTACTCTAATTTTATAAGTGTGCTGTATTTTCCTGTTTTGCTGGCGAATCGTTGTTGTCTTCCGGTAACGATTCTACTTTTTTTGCTAGTTTCTTTTGCTGGGATTTTGGAAATGCTTGTTTTGCCTGTGCTTTTGAGTTGGCGTCTTGTACATTTTCGTTATAATATTGAACACTTGTCATTGCACCCTCTTCAACCATACGATTATCATCTGGATCATGCGGGTCTGAAAAACCTGTCTTCGTCATTTGACTTGGTTTTCTGTTTTGAGAAGACAACTTCGAATCAAGTTTAGTTTTAGAATTTTTCACTGCTGTTTTTAATTGTGATTTATTGTTTTTGTTTGTTAAGTATACTGCTGCTAGTGCGGTAGCTGCTCCTATTAACATGGATCTTGTATTACCGTTTGCCATGTTCATCACTCCCTTTCTCTATTTATACCCACTTCTTATTAGACTCAATCCTTTTTCCAAAAGAATTAACCTGAATATAGTGGAATTTATTTCAATATAATATTTTGTTCAAAAATTAAATTATGTTTAAGTGATGAAATAAAGGGTTTAATTCATACTTATATAAAATAAATATTTTATATTTAAAATTTAAACAATGTTCAAAAAAATCTTTACTTATCATTTTTAGTGGATTATAGTATTGGTACAGGGCGTAGAAAAAATATTTACTAAAAAGAATAATGTAAGCGCTTACAATTTTATGTTTACACCAATTATTAAAAGGGGGTTCCGATGTGAAACTCTCGGAAAAAAAACTTAAAAAGAAGAAAGAAGAAATAATTTTATCTGCAGTAAAAATTGTAAATAAGAGAGGCTATGCTAAAGCGACAATGGAAGAAATTGCAGCAGAGCTATTAATGACAAAGGGTTCTCTCTATTACTATTTTAAAAATAAGGAAGATCTTATTTTCCAGTGTCATGATTTAGTGCTAGGGCAGGCAGACGAAGAACTACAGCGCCACTATGAAACAAATATTACAAGCGAGGAAAAACTGCGCAGAATGATAATTTCGCATATTCGTTACGCCATTGAAGAAAAAGAAACATTCAATATGATTATTCGACCAGATCAAACATTCTCCCAAGAACAATTAAGTCCCATACTTGCTAAGCGTAACCATTATGCTAGGTGGTTTGATTTAGTTATTGAAGAAGGTATGGCAAATGGTGAATTTACAATAACTGAAGCAAAGGTAGGAAGAATGATTTTATTAGGTTCAATGAACTGGATACAGCAATGGTATAAGCCTGGTGGCGAAAAGTCGATGGAGGATATACAGAAAATATACTCAGAGTATTTATTGAAAATTGTTAAATAAAAGTGTGGCATTTTAGTCTGAGACTATGAACATATTAAACCCGATGCAACATCAGAAAAATTGACTAGTCTATGCCACCCTTTAAAAAGGGTGGTACTGTGACTGCTGGGAATTCTATTGATATGAGGATTAAAATACGGTGTAGCTAGTATATGCAACAGTGGTAGTCAAGGAATGACAGTAATTATTGAGAGTCTATAAAAGTATATTTTTTTGCCTATAAATATCAGAATCTTCAAATTTAATAGTTAACAGATAATATTTAGGGGGGATACGATGGAGTTCCAAAGTACTCAGTTATTCGGTAGAAATGGAGTAAAGGTATTTGTGAATCGACCGACAACGATCAACCAGTTTTTTCTAGATACAGTGGAGAAATATGGAAGTAACGATGCAGTAATAACAGAACATGAGAGCTTTACGTATGCTCAATTGGATGAGATTTCTAATCGGATTGCCTCGAATCTTCAGAATGGTTATGGAGTTGAAAAAGGGGATAGAGTAGCTGTCCTCATTGGGAATGGAAGTGAATTTCCTTTAAGCGTTCTTGCATGCTCTAAAATCGGAGCCATAATGGTACCTGTGAATGTGAAGCTTTCTCCTGACGAAATCCATTATATTTTAGGGCATTCAAAACCAAAGATATTAATTTATGAAAATGAATTTAAAGAAAAGATAAATGCGATTGAACAAATGGATTCTACAGTTTTACCAAGTAAGAAATTTGTTTTCGAAATTAAGGGAGATAACACCTTTTCCAAATTAATAGAACTAATTGAAACACCTTATTTGTCAAACGTCCATGAGGAAGATAGTGCTTATATTCTCTATACTTCAGGCACAACGGGACGTCCTAAAGGTGCTGTACTCAGTCACATAAATGTCATTCATAGTGTGATGAATTACGCAACGGTATTTGAAACAGATGAATCGATAAAAACAGCTATTGCTGTACCAATGTTTCATGTGACGGGGCTTGTTGGTCAGTTACTCCATATGTTTTACATCGGAGGAACAGTTTATAGTATACGACGCTATCAAAACGAAGAGTATATTCATAGAGTTCTAGAAAATCAGATTAACTTTTTATTTAACGTTCCTACTATATTCATCATGATGTTCACGAGCAAAGAGTTTCAAATAGGTTCATTTGATTTTGTGAAAAAAGTTGCTTTTGGTGGATCCCCTATTTATCAGCAAACGTTTCAGTTGTTACAGAAAGCATTTCCGAATGCTAGCTTACACAACGCGTATGGGTCAACTGAAACTACCTCACCTGCAACCTTAATGCCAGTAAGTTATCCAAATACAAAAGTAACGTCCGTTGGAAAGGCTGTTAAAGTTGCGGATATAAAAGTGATGAATCCACTAGGAGAAGAATGTCAACCTGGAGAATCCGGGGAGCTCTTTATAAAAGGTCCAATGGTGATTAAAGAGTATTGGGATAATCCTTCCGCAAATCTTAGTAGCTTTAGCGATGGATTTTGGAAGTCTGGTGACATAGGTATTGTCGATGATGAAGGCTATTTTTATATCCGCGATAGGATGAAAGATATGATCAATCGTGCAGGAGAGAAAATCTTTTCCATTGAAGTCGAGGATGTATTAAAAAATCATCCATTAGTGATAGAAGCGGCAGTCATTGGTGAGCCAGATCCGATATTCGGAGAAAAAGTGAAAGCTTTTATCGTCGGACCTAATTTAACAGAAGAACATTTTTGGGATATAAAGCAGCATTGTTTAAAGCATTTAGCCAAATTTAAAGTGCCAGAGGAATTGGAGATTTTAGATACACTTCCAAGAAATGCATCTGGAAAAATACTAAAAAATAACTTAAAGAATTTAGGGGGAGTTACAAATGCTTAAGGAATTATCACACGAAGCGGAAGTCCTTCGAGAGCAATTAGTTCAATTTATGAATGAGAATGTCTATCCAAATGAAGCCGTATATGAGCAGCAGTTAAATGAGGGAGAAAGTCGTTGGGTAGTTCCTCCAATTATTGAAGAGCTAAAAGGAAAAGCGAAGTCACAAAATCTTTGGAATCTATTTATGGATAACGATGAATATGGTCAAGGACTTACTAACTATGAATACGCACATCTCTGTGAAATTATGGGACGTTCTTTAATAGCTCCAGAGGTTTTCAACTGTAATGCACCAGATACAGGGAATATGGAAGTGCTCCTCAAATATGGTACGGAGGAACAAAAAAAACAATGGCTAGAACCACTATTAAGTGGAGAAATAAGATCATGTTTTTCGATGACAGAAATTGAGGTTGCCTCTTCAGATGCTACTAATATTCAAGGAAGTATTGTTCGAGATGGCGATGAATATGTGATTAATGCGAAAAAATGGTGGACCTCAGGAGCTCTTGATCCTCGCTGCAAAATTGCTATTGTGATGGGAAAAACAGATTTAACAGCTGAAAAGCATAAACAACAATCTATGATTTTAGTTCCTTTTGATACACCAGGAGTAGAGATAAAAAGATTCTTACCTGTGTTCGGTTATGATCATGCCCCTCATGGACATGCAGAAGTACATTATAATAACGTTCGTGTTCCAGCATCCAACATGCTTTTAGGTGAAGGAAGAGGATTTGAAATCGCCCAGGGACGGCTTGGACCAGGTAGAATTCACCATTGTATGAGAGCGATTGGAGCAGCTGAAAGAGCACTAGAACTTCTATGTAAACGGGCTAATGAAAGAGAAGCATTTGGCTCAAAGTTAGCAGATAAAGATGTTATCAGAGAAATTATTGCTGAAAGTCGTATTGAAATTGAGCAGGCCCGTCTGTTGACCTTACACGCAGCTCACAAAATGGATATGGTTGGCGCAAAAGGCGCACGGAAAGAAATTGCGATGATCAAAATTTTAGCTCCACGCGTTTCGTTAAACGTAATTGATCGTGCTATTCAACTATTTGGAGGAGCAGGAGTTACCGATGATTTCCCACTAGCAGCTCATTGGGCTAATGCGCGTACACTTCGAATTGTCGATGGACCTGATCAAGTTCACCTACGTGATATTGGAAAGCTAGAATTACGTGAGCAATTGACATAGGGAGGAGCGGTTCGATTGATGAAAGCGTGGTTTATAAATGGAGTTGGTGAGCCGAATGAAGTGCTGGATTTACAAAATACTTCAAAACCGGAGCCGTCTTCTAAAGAGGTATTAGTGAAAGTGGAAGCAGCTGCACTTAACTTTTTTGATATTTTACAATGCCAAGGGAAATACCAAGAAACGCATGAAACGCCGTATATACCAGGGGCAGAAATTGCAGGAATTGTAGAAGCTTCAGATGGAGAGGCATTTAGTAAAGGTCAACGTGTTTTAGCAACACCGCTACTGCCTAACGGTGGTTTAGCTGAGTGGGTGACAGTGAAGAAAGTGGATGTTTTTCCTATACCTGATGAACTTTCTTTTAGCGAAGCGGCCGCATTTTTTATCACTTATCAAACGGCCTATTTTGCTCTTCATCGTACTGGAAGGATTAAGGCTGGAGAAGTATTGCTTGTACATGCAGGCTCGGGTGGAGTTGGATCGGCAGCGATTCAGTTAGGAAAAGCTGCAGGAGCGTATGTGATAGCAACAGCAGGCAGTGATGAAAAGTTAGAGATTTGTAGACAGCTAGGTGCAGATGTTGTGATTAATTATCGTACGGAGAATTTTATCGAGATTGTCAAAAAGGAAACTAATGGAAAAGGCGCAAATATTATTTTTGACCCGGTCGGAGGAGACACCTTTGACCAATCAAGAAAATGTATTGCCTTTGAAGGCAGAATATTAGTTATTGGATTTGCAGGAGGTCGTATTGCCGATGCTCCAACGAATCATGCGCTTATAAAAAATTATTCTATTGTTGGCGTACATTTTGGGCTTTTCCGAAAACTTTATCCCGATGAGGTAAAAAAAGCTCATGACGAGTTAATGAAACTTTTTCTGGCAGGGAAAATACGCCCCCTTATTTATCAGGAGTACTTATTTGAAGATGTACCAGAGGCATTAGATCATTTAGCAGACCGGAAAACCTATGGCAAATTAGTCGTTACCCCTTAAATCTTAAATAAGGAGGAATAAAAATTGGGAAACTTAGTGGAATTAACAGTGAACAATCAGATTGGTTATTTGAAGATGACAAGACCTGAAAAATTGAATGCGCTTTCGAAACCTTTAGTAGAAGAAATGCTTCAAGCTTTAGATGAACTTTCGGAAAATGAAGAGGTAAAAGTGATTATTCTATCGGGCGAAGGTAAGTCCTTTTGTGCTGGAGGAGATATTGATTCGATGAAAAACATGGATAATCCTTCTGCTGCGCTAAGGTGGATTGACTATGTTTCAAGCCTTTCACAAAAATTGCTTTCCATAGATAAATATGTAGTTGCTGCTATTCACGGATATGCAGCAGGTGCAGGTTTTAGTATTGCATTAGCTGCAGATTTTATCGTAGCAGAAAAAGACGCAAAGTTTGCACTAAGCTTTACTAATATAGGTTTGATACCGGATTTAGGACTTATCAAGCTATTAACAGAGCGTGTTTCTCCACCTATTGCGAAAGAATGGATATCTAGTGGGAAAGTATTATTAGCTGAAGAAGCACAAGACTATGGAATTATAAATAGAATTGCAGAGCATTCAGTAGTTGAGGAAGCAACTGCATTTGCAGAATTCATTGTAAAAGGTCCAATGATAAGCAATAAATACGTAAAGTATTTAGTAAACCATGTCGGTGAGCTTCATAAAGAAACTGCATTCCAGCAGGAAAATGTTATACAGGCAATGCTTCTACAAACCAATGATCATAAAGAAGGTATCTCCTCATTTTTTGAAAAACGAGAGCCTCAGTTTATAGGTAAATGAAATAAAAAGTACAGCGATAATAAATGCTCGAATTCAATACCAAAATGAATGGAGGAAAAGTACATGAAAAAATGGAGTCTGTTATTAACATTAGGCTTAAGTGCATCATTGTTACTTGGAGCATGTGGAGACGATTCAAGTGAGGCAAATGCAGAAGGAGAAAAGATCAAACTAAGAGCGGCAACCGGATTAAGTGCGCAGCATGCTTGGTGGGCTGCTTCAATGGAACCATGGATGGAGCGAGTAGAAGAATTAACGGATGGGCAGGTTGAGTTTGAAAGCTTTACCGGTGGAGAATTGGTTGCTGTTCCAGATGAAGCAGAAGCTTTGGAATCAGGAACGGTTGACGTATCACTTGTATTACCAATCTATCAACCAGACCAATTCCCGATGGCAGAAATTACAATGCTGCCACTTAATCATTCAGATACCTTTATTGCTTCAAAGGCTTGGAAATCGCTACTTGAAAGCGATGTAGAACTAGCAGATGGTAAAACTTTTTCAGAGCTTCAGTTTGGTAAATTTAAAGTTTTCCCGGTATCTACTACACAGGAATATTCCATTTCGACGACAGGAAAAGAATTCAAATCTGCGAAGGATGTAATTGGTACTTCGTTACGTACTCCTTCTAGAATACATGAAATGTATGCGAAAGAAACAGGTTTAAGTAGTGTAACAATGCCTGCGGTTGAAATGTATGATTCATTAAGCCGAGGAACGTTTGATGGTAGTTTTTACAGTATAGCTGACTGGACTGGTTATGGATTCCAGGACCTTTTTAAGTATACCGTTACTGGTATTAATTTTGGTCACTTTAATACGTTTATCGGAATGACGCAAGAAAAATGGGATGAAATGCCTGAAAATGTACAAGAAGCAATGACTCAAGCAAATGAAGAAATTTTTGAAGCGGGAGCGCAGGAATGGATTACTCGTTCAGAAGCTGCTATTAAGCAGAATGAGGAAAAAGGCGGAAAGTTTGTGGAGTTTTCTTCTCTAAACCAAGAAGTACAAGATCACTTTAACAAAGGTATTGAAGATACTTGGAGCAGCTATGCAAAGCTATTAGAGGATAATGGTCAACCAGGTAAAGAATTAGTAAAACTCTGGGCAGATCTCGTTGTTGAAAATGGAGGAAAAGTACCAGAATCAGTTAAGAATCTGAAGTAATCTATATGCATCGTTTAAACGAAGAGAGAATTTTTCTCTCTTCCTACTAAGTAGATTGTAAGGAGGACCAATATGGATAACTTATTAGTTATCGGCATTATATTAGTATTAATGATTGTTCTGCTACTCTCGGGAATGTATATACATTCAGTACTATTTGCAAGTGGAATTATTGGCTTGATATTGCTAGAAGGATTCGATATATTACCAGGCTTGCTTGGTAATGAACCTTTTAATAGGGTGGCTAGTTATACATTAACTACTATTCCTCTATTTGTATTAATGGCACAGTTTATCTTACATTCAGGTATGGTTCAGGACATATTTTACATTGTCCATAAAGTTTCTAAAGGAAAAAATAGTTTACTAGGCGTACTAACGCTAATAATTGGTGGGATGCTTGGAGCAGTATCGGGTTCAGGAACTGCAACTTCCGCTTCATTGGGCCAGGTTGCTATTCCAGAATTACGTAAGCACGGTTATAGTGGGCCGCTTGCCGGAGCCATAGCGGCATCTGGTGGCTCTCTGTCGGGGATTATCCCACCTAGTATTATATTAATTTTGTATGGAGTAGCTACTGAAACAGCAGTAGGAAGTCTTTTTATTGGAGCTTTTATACCGGGAATTATCACCATGTTTGTCTTTATTTTAGTTATGCTCGTTTATTACCGTTTTGAAAGAAGTAATAGTACCGTTTCGATTATGGAAGCAGAGCTGGCAAGTACAGTTTTAGCTGAACCAGTGGAAGAAACGAGGAAAATTCCTACTATTCGATTATTCATCGTTAGTTTTATTGCTTTCCTAATCGTTCTTGTAATTTTCGGAGGAATATATTCAGGGATGTTTACCCCTACTGAAGCAGGTGCAGTTGGAGCGTTTATAGGTTTACTTGCTGCATTATCATTAGGAAAAGTAAATTTAGGGTTCTTTACAAAATCACTAGTAGAAACAGTTCGGCTAACAGGAATGGTAATGATTATTATGATAGGTGCTCAAATCTTTGGTAGATTTGTTTCTCTATCTTTATTGCCAAGAAAGTTAATTACTTTAATAGAACCGATTATGGATTCTCCTGTACTAGTGTTAATAGCAATTTCTGTAGTTCTCTTCATTATGTTCATGTTCATAGAAGGTGCAGCTGTAATATTAATGTCCATTCCTGTAATTCTACCAATCATTCAAGAATTACAAGTTGATATACTTTGGTTCGGTGTATTCATAGCTGTAATTTGTACAATCGGTTTACTGACACCCCCAGTTGGATTGAGTGTGTATGCGGTAGCGGGTGTAAGTGGTATTCGATCATCAGAGATCTTTAAAGTGGCGATGGTTTTCGCGATTGTTGCCATGATTTTCGTTTGTACATTAATGATTGTATTCCCAGGATTAGCAACATGGCTACCAGGGTTGATGAATTAATGAAAGGAGGAACCTAAATGGATTCAGTATGGAAGGCATATAAAATATTCGATTACTTGAAGAAAATTGGTGTAATTATAAGCGGTCTCTTCATTCTAGTGATGATGCTCATGATTGTTTATGACGTAGTGATGCGTAATTTGTTTAATAGCTCAATCCGAGGCGGCTTCGAAATAATCCAAAACTATTTAATGCCGCTCGTCGTATTTCCTGGATTAGCTTTTATGTACGCTTCTGGTGTATTACCTAAGATGGATATGCTATTGGAAAAGGTAAATATAAAAGCCCAAAGAATATTTGTTATTGTAATGATTCTTATTGAGCTATTTATACTTGCCCTGATCGTACAGTTTAGTATGGAATATGCCATGAACGGATTAGAAAGAAAAACAGCGTTTCCAGCTGCAGGAACACTTTATCCTTTGTATCCTCTGTTTTTCATCATTCCTATTGCGTTTGTAATGATTATTATTGAAAATATCTTTGTTTTAATTCGAAATCTAATGATTAATGAACCGACGTTGGTTATGAAAATTGAGGATAACGGTCCTGAAGAACTACTATAATTCATAAAAGGAAACGATTATATGAGGAAAGTTCACGTCATTACACAAAAAGAGGCAGTTGATGTACAAAAAATCGAGGGCTGTACGGTAGTTGTTCTAGATGTATTTTTGGCTACCTCTACTATCACTTTTCTAATCGACAAAAACTATTGCCCGGTATATGCAGTGGAAAATAGTGTGAGTGGCTTACTGCTTTCAAAAGAAATAGATGAACCTTATATATTATTGGGGGAATCTAAAGGAGATGCTATTGAAGGGTTTCAATACCCTGACCCTTCTTTAGTGGTCCATAGTGAAACGAAGAAATCGGCAATTATATGCTCTACAAATGGAACGAGAGCTATAAAAAAAGCAGAGAATGCAAAAAAACTAATAATCTCTTCCCTCATTAACGGACATAAGGTTGCGGATTTTTTACACGAACAGGAGGATGATTCTTCGATCGTGATAATTTGTTCAGGAAATGATAATCGTTTTTCGATGGAGGATTTTATAGGTGCTGGCCATGTCATATATCATTTGATGAACAAAGGAGATTATTTGTTATCCGATTCTTCTAAATTGGCCAGAGAAGCATTCGTACATGCTCTATCGCAAAAATTCGAGGGGTTACTAACATCAGAAACGGCTCACTTACTCGATTCTTTAGGTTATGGAACATCGATTTCTTATGTGTTGAACCATTTCGAAAAAGTAGATGTAGTTCCTATTTTAGAGGGAAATAAAATTGTCGCTCACTCAACAGAAGCAATCATTCTTAAAGAGGGAACGATTGTTCAATCATAGATGAAAGGAGATACCGATATGAGTATTGCAAATGAAAAAACCAAGGAATCTATTGATTGGGGAAAACTAGAGACATACTTAAGGATGTCAATAAATGGGCTGCCAAGTGGAAAACTAGAAATTGAAAGATTTTCAGAGGGCTACTCCAATTTAACCTATTTACTTAAGATTCAAGACTGGGAAGGAGTATTAAGACGACCTCCTTTAGGTAGGGTACCTCCAAAAGCTCATGATATGGCAAGGGAATTCAAAATGCTACAAAAAGTGAATCCTGTCTTTCCGTTGGCTCCAAAACCATATATTTTTTGTGAGGATCCAGAAATTATGGATAAACATTTCTACGTTATGGAGAAAAAACAGGGGATAGTTATTGACGAAAGCTTACCAATTGAATATGGAAGTTCTATGGTAGCTGGACCTAAAATTTCGAAAAATGTCATAAGTACTTTAGTGCAACTACAATCTATCAACTATAAAGATGCTGGTTTAGCAGAAATGGGTAAGCCGGAAGGATTTTTGGAACGACAAGTTACAGGGTGGATAAAAAGATATGAAGCATGCAAAACAGAAGAAATTCCCCATCTTGAAGAGCTACAATCGTGGTTAATCGCCAATTTGCCTGTAAATCCAGAAACAACGATCGTACACAATGATTTTAAGTTAAATAATATGGTCATGGATGCAGAAGATCCAGCGGAAACAGTAGGGATTCTAGATTGGGAGCTATCCACTATTGGAGATCCTCTAAGTGATTTAGGATCTACTGTAGCCTATTGGGGACAGTCGAACGATCCAAACATGGGGATTAATATAATTACTGATCAGCCTGGCTTTTACTCAAGAAGAGAGTTTATACAGGAGTATGCATCTCAAAGTGGTCGTGATGTTTCCCAAATTTCCTATTATGTGGCATTTGGCTTTTACAAATTAGCAGTTATTTTACAGCAGATTCACTATCGCTGGAAAATTGGGGCAATCAGTGATGAACGTTTTGGAGAATTAAACAAAGCAGTTTCTAATCTAATGGATATGTCTAACTTGACAAGAACAAACCAACTTCTATAGAGGTGAGAATATTGCATTTATCCCCTAGCGAGGTATTTCATTTTGAACCCTTTCCTGTAGAGAAGGGGAAAGTAAAAGAGTTTGCCAAAGCACTTGGACTAGAAATAGAACATGGAACTAGTATTGCAGTTCCACCTACCTTTTTTACGGTAATCGACTATTGGAATGAACGTGATTTCTATCAAATGCTAGAACAATTTAATATTCCCTCAAGCGAGATTTTGCACGGGGAGCAATCTTATGAATATAAAGCCGATGTTTTTGTCGGGGATATAATCTCTGCAAAAGGACGGCTACTTAAAAGCCTTCGTAAGAACAACAAACTATTTTATTTTCTAGAAACGATTTATACAAATCACATGAACATAGAGGTTGCAATTGGTCGGGCAACTTTAATAGAACTGAAGGTGGATTCTGCGTGAAGGAGCTACTTTCTATTCATTTTACAATTGAACAGTCTAAACTAGTTAGATATGCAGGTGCTTCTGGAGATTTCAATGAACTGCATACAGTCCCTCAAAATGCAATTGAAAGAGGACATCCAAATGTTGTTGCTCATGGTATGTATATTATGGGCTTAGCAACAAATGCAATCAAGCAGTGGTTTCCTGACTTAAAACTTACCGATATAAAAGTTCGTTTCCAGACTGCCGTATATCCTGGTGACAAGCTAACGATAAAGGGGCATTTTACGAAAAAAGAATCTAATACTCATGGAAATATAGAAATTATGGATAGCGATGGTCAAGTAAAACTTATAGGGAATTTTGAGATGAAAGATTAGAGGAGGATAAAGAATGTTTGATAAATTATCACTTCCAGTTATCGTTGCTCCTATGTTTTTAGTATCAAGTCCAGAGTCTGTAATTGCAGCATGCAGAAGTGGCGTTGTAGGTTCTATTCCACTGTTAAATGCTCGAACAGCAGACGCATGTGAAGTATGGCTCAAGGAATTAAAAGAAGCTCTTCCTACTGAACCATGGGCAGTAAACTTTATCGCACACAAAACAAATAAAAGACATGATACAGATTTAGAATTAATCGAAAAGTATGAACCACCAATTGTCATCGTGTCACTAGGACATCCCGGTGCCGTTACAGAGGTAGTGCATAAATACGGTGGAAGGGTTTATAGTGATGTTGCGACCGTTAAGCATGCAAAAAAAGCAGCAGCTGCGGGAGTAGATGGACTCATACTTGTTTGTGCGGGAGCTGGCGGGCATGGAGGAATGCTAAATCCTTTTGCTTTTATAGCAGCAGTTAAAGAGTTTTGGAGCGGAACAATTATTTTATCAGGTGGAATCTCTCATGGTAAGGATATATTGGCAGCGCAAATTATGGGTGCTGATTTTGCTTATATGGGAACAAGATTTATAGCAACGGCGGAAAGTGTTGCACTTCCTGAATATAAGGAAATGTTAGTAGATTCTACGATTGAGGATATTTTATATACGGATTCCTTTAGTGGAGTTCATGCTAACTATTTAATTCCAAGCTTATTAAAAAATAATATTGATCCAAAGGATTTAAAGCCTTCGGAATCAGTTGATTTGTCTCATATGGTGGATGTAAAAGCTTGGCGAGATATATGGTCAGCCGGGCATGGAGTCACAACTATTAAATCGATCGAAACAACAGCTAGAATTATAGAAACTTTGGTAAATGAGTATGAGGAAGCAAAAAAAGAGGTAATAACCTATGCCTAACACCCTCTTGACCAAGATTGAAGATGGCATAATGACTATTACACTTAATCGCCCTGATCAGTTGAATTCCTTTAATGTGGAAATGATGGAGGAGCTTATTAGTGCATATGAATATGCAGATTCCAATAATGATGTTCGAGTCATTATCGTTACAGGCAATGGGAGAGCTTTTTGTGCAGGAATGGACTTAACAACTGGAGATGATGTATTTGCATCTAACGAACCTGGTGAGTTATTTAGGGACACTGGTGGAAGAGTAAGTATGGTTGTTCATAGCTTAAAAAAACCTGTAATTGCAGCTATTAACGGAGCAGCAGTAGGCATTGGAATTACAATGACTTTACCAATGGACATCCGAATTGTAAAAAAAGATGCCAAAATTGGATTTGTATTTGGTAGAAGAGGGATTGGACCAGAGGCTGCAAGTGGTTGGTTTTTACCGAAATTAGTCGGCATATCTAAAGCACTTGAGTGGTTGCTTACTGGCAGAATGCTTACAACTTCAGAGGTGTTGGAAGCTGGTTTAGTCCAATATGAAGTGGAGGATCCATACTCTAAGGCGTTAGAGATAGCAAGAGAGATTGCAGACAATACTTCAGCAGTGTCAAATGCATTTTCTCGAAAATTACTATGGAGTATGCTTGGTTCTAACCATCCAATGGAGTCACATTTGTTGGAATCGAAATTCTTACACTGGGTAGGTGCTTCAAAGGATGCAAAGGAAGGTATTAATTCATTTATGGAGAAAAGACCTGCAAAATTTGAAATGAATGCTCAGGACTTACCAGATTTTTTCGAAGGAGGTAAGACTAATCATGATAAACATGCAAGTTATTGAATCTATTTGTATTTTGACGATTGATAAAGCGCCGATGAATACACTGGACAAATTAACAATTACTCAGCTTGAAGATGCGATTAGCAAAATCACGAAGGATTCTTCGATAAGAACTGTCATCCTTACTGGAGCTGGAGAAAAAGCCTTTGTTGCAGGAGCAGAAATTAGTGAATTCTTAGAATGCGATGCTTTAAGTGGAGAGGAACTTGTAAAGAAGGGTCAACAAGTTTTCAAGACACTTGAAAGTTTACCAATCCCCGTTATTGCTGCTATAAACGGATATGCACTAGGAGCAGGCTTAGAATTAGCGCTAGCATGTGATATTCGAATAATGGAGGAGCAGGCACAAGTCGGACTGCCTGAAACTGGTTTAGGTCTTATCCCTGGTTATGGAGGAACTCAGAGATTAGCTAGGTTAGTTGGAATTGGGCATGCGAAGGAACTTATCTTTTCAGGAAGATATATAAAAGCGGACGAGGCACTAAAATTAGGCGTTGTTGAGAAGGTTGTGGTCACTGGCACATCGATGGAATCTGCACTTACAATGGCAGGGGTATTTAAACGAAAGGCACCTCTTGCTATCGGAGCTGCTAAAAAAGCTATACAAGAGGGCATCGACAAACCTTTAAACGAAGCCATTGAAATAGAGATCAGTTATTGTGGAAAATTATTTGGATCAGAAGATTTACAAGAAGGTGCAAAAGCATTTTTTGATAGAAGAGAAGCAAATTTCATTGGGAGTTGAGATTATGAAAATAGGAGTTCTTGGTTCAGGAACAATGGGTAATGGAATTGCGCAAGCATTGGCAAATGCAGGCTTCAAGGTTGTACTTTGTGATATAGATCAGGAAAAATTGTCACAAGCATCCGATACAATACACCGTAATTTAACTCGCATATTTAAGAAACAGGAAAAAGACTTATCTGAAGTAAATAAGGTTGTTGAAAATATTATATTTACTACGGATATACAGGTTTTAAGTCATTATGATGTAATTATTGAAGCAATTGTTGAAAATATGGAGGTTAAGAAACGAGTTTTTGCAGAATTAGATGCGCTGTGTGAAGAAAAAACAATTTTTGCTTCCAATACGTCGGGTCTTAGTATAACAGAGTTAGCAGCTGCTACTAATAGAGCAGATAGAATAATAGGCATGCATTTCTTTAATCCAGTACCAATCATGAAGCTAGTAGAATTGATAAGAGGTTCCAAAACGACGGATGCTACATATGAGCGAGCGAAAGAGTTAGTTAGGTTAATAGGAAAAGAAAGTATATCTGTATTAGATGCACCTTTATTTATAGTGAATCGAATACTTGTCCCTATGCTAAATGAAGCAATGTTCGTTTATGGCGAGGGTATTGCTACTGCAGAAGATATTGATAAAGGAATGATGCTCGGTGCCAACCATCCAATTGGACCATTAGCGTTAGCGGATTTAATCGGACTAGATACTCTGTTATCTGTTGCAGAAACGTTATTCCTAGAGACCGGTGATTCAAAATATAGAGTGCCTCCAATACTTAAGAAACTAGTGCGAGCGGGTAATCTAGGACGTAAGAGTGGAAAAGGTTTTTATGATTATTAGTAGAATAGATTGGCATTAGTACTTAAACGTATCTCATCTACTTAGTAGATTGAAATGCGTTTTTTTATGGCACGAAAATAAGCGGTGAGTAGGATAGTTAAACTGTACTCTTCTTAGTATACTTAATATTCATTACAACTCGAAGGAGATTAATAGCATGACAGGAAACACTCACATCATTGGCGGTCTTGCAGCAAGTCTTGCTGTTGCTCAGGTTACAAACTATGAACCGATTCTATTAGTTAGTGCTGGAGTAGTTGGCGCATTAATACCTGATATATGCCATGGAGGCAGTAGGATAGGACGTAAATTTAAAGTATTATCGAAAGTGATTAACACCCTTTTTGGACATCGATCATTCACACATAGTTTGCTATTCTTAGGCTTGATGGCTCTTCTTTTAACATCCTTTGTAGACAATGAATCAATCGTTATCGGAATTTTAGTAGGTATTGCCAGTCATCTGCTATTAGATATGGCTACGAAAAATGGCATCAAGCTATTGTTTCCATTAAAAGTAACTATCCGTTTTCCAATCACTGCACGAACTGGTGGAACTGCTGAGTATTTAGTATTTGCGGCATTATCGGTTCTTACAGTGTATTTTGGTTATGGTGTATTTGGAAAATATCTATAAAAAATCATCCTGAGTGAAAAAAAGGCTTTCTCCATCTGTTTTGGGGGAAAACAGTGGAGGAAGCCTAATTTATAAATTTATATTTAGTTATTGCACTCTTGCGAACCCAAATCCAGAAGCATAGTCGTCACCTGTTGTTGCGCCAATGCCACCTTTTATATCCACTGCTTTTGCACGATTTTGTAAATTTGTACGAAGTTGTGTATGGGACCATGTAGGGTTTTGAGACCAAATTTTTGCTGCAAGTCCAGCTACATGCGGAGTCGCCATAGACGTCCCACTAATTGTATTGTATCCACCATTATTCCATGTAGAATAGATTGCAGCTCCAGGAGCAGAAATTTCAACGTCTCCTTGTTGGATTACATAATCTCCATCAGTTGAGCCATAACCGCGAGATGAAAAGTCTGCTACACGGTATGTTCCATTTTGTTGACGATTTTCTAGTGCTGCCACTGCAATTGCATTTACTAATGCTCCAGGGTATCCGATAGATCCTTGTGCAGGACCTGAATTACCTGCAGCTGCGACTATTAATACGCCTTTGCTATATGCGTAATTTACTGCGCTTGTTATTAAACTATCACTAGCAGAAGAGCCAAGTGACATATTAATAACCGTTTTTGTTCCAGTAGCTACTGCCTGGTCAGCTACATGTCTAATTGCTCCAGCAATATCATCTGAATAACCAGAGCCATTATCTCCTAGAACCTTATATGCCCATAAATCAGCATCTGGGGCTACTCCGTAAATTCCTGCACCATCACTACCACCATCCGCAAGAGCAGATCCAGCAACGTGTGTGCCATGTCCGTTTGCATCATTACAGCTATTGTCGACAATTGGGGCTGAAGTAGCCGTAAAGTTTTTACATTGTTCTACCGTATTAGTTAAGTCATAATGATTGATATTAACCCCTGTGTCTAGGACAGCTATATTAATACCTGATCCTCCAGAAGTAGTAGTTAAGTTTGTGTTATTATAAATAGCTTTAATACCCCATGGTGTCTGGTGAGTTGGGTATTCTCCAGCCATCGTTTCAAATTCTGTGGAACGCACTTCTGTATCAAGCGTAACTTTGTCCACCTTTGTTACCGTTACATTTTTATTTTTTTGGAGTGCATCAAACTGTTTTTGATTCATATTAGTAGAAAATCCGTTCTCCGTTAATTCCCATCGTGCTTGGTATTGATTTTTTAAGTTATTTTTTGTAGATTTAGAATTACTCTCTACATAAACGCGAAATGTCTCCGTTCCATTTACAGCATCAACTGAATCGGAAGAGGTTGCTCCTGCGAATGAGGTGCCTTGCATTGGTACAGTAAGTGAACCGATTAGTGCTAAACTAAGTAATAAAGATTTTGCTTTGTTCATTTCTCCAAAACTCCTTTTCGATTTGTATTTGCAGTACACTTTAAAACTATCACAAGTTAATAGTTTTGTTTATTGGGAAAATTTGAACTATTATAAAAGTAATAGAAAACACTTAGAAGGAATGTGATTGCGTGAAAATAGGTCCTTTGATCAAATATCATCGAACGAAGCAAAAAATGACTCAAGGAAAGCTATGCGAAGGCATTTGTTCGATTACACATCTTAGTAAAATTGAGAATAATACACGAGAAGGAAACTCTGAAACTATTGAATTGTTACTAGAACGTTTGGGTGTAAGTCTTCAAGAGGTTGAGGATAATGAAAGAAATATTCGACATTTGTTGAACGAATTTTTGAATCATATACAGTACTTTGAAAAAGAAAAAATGGAACCAGCTTTTGAGCAATTAGAGAATTTTAAGGAATTTATCGTTAATACCGACTATTTATACCTTTATGAACTCTATAAATTAAGATACTTTTTATCTCTTAGCGATAAAACAAAAGCAGAAGAACAAATGAAATGGTTGCAAACGAATAAACAAAATTTTTCCCAACATGAGAGATATTTACTTTCTTATTTATATGCGCTATTTTTAATTTTACAGGGAAAATATAATGAGGCTGATATAAAAATACAGCGTATAATTCAGAATAACCCAGTTTTAGGAGCCTTTGAAGGAGAAGTTTATTATCACTTAGCAGTAGTAAAGGGTTATCTGGACCAAACAAATCAAGCAATACTATACGGGAAAAAAGCATTAGAGTTTTATAAAAATCAATATAATTTTAAGAGAATAATACATGCACTAATGGCACTAGCAATAAATTATTCAAGGGGGAAAGTTTATGATGAAGCACTTGAAACGTATGGTCACCTATTAAGAAGTGCGGAAATGTTTGATAACAACGAACTTCTACCTCAGATCTATCACAATATTGGAGATCTTCACCTCAACATGGGCGATTATATTATTGCGCAAGTATATTTTAATAAGAGCTTATCTATTATGACTTCTAAAACAGAGAATTATCTTCTTTGTTTATTTAATATTGCAAGAACTGAGTACTTCCTCGATAAAACAGAAAGTAGTATTTATCGTTTTAAGTTATTAAAAGAAGAAGCTGCTTCTCTTAAAGTAAGTCATTATCGTATGTATGCAACATTCTATTTATACTTATTGGATGGGAAAAAAGAGGTTGCTATGAATTATCTTGAAACAAAGTTACTTCCTTACCTTGCGAATATTGTAGAACTTATAGAAGCACATCAACTTTTTTCAAGCATTTTATCCGATTACTACAAGCAAGAAGGTAAGTATGATAAAGCAGTTCAGTATCTTTTGTAAAGGGGGATAAATATGAAAAGGACATTATTAATTTTAGCTATAGTTACATTCTCTATAATAATTAGTGTGAACGTGGAAAAACAAACTACAGTGACCTTGGATATTCAAAGTGATACTCATTCTCTTCCAATTCACCCTCCTGTAGGGTAAATGTTATTAATATACCGTCATTGAGTTAAAGATACTCAATGACGGTATTTTTTATTGGATTTAAAGAAAAGTGAATTTTCTCATATTGACTATCAGCCTAGTGAAATGGGATAGTAGAGAGAACCACAAATAAGGGGGCTAAATATATGGGAAATGCATTAGTTTTAGGGGGAACAAGATTTTTTGGTGTCCAACTAGTTGAGTCATTACTAAAACAGGGGTTTAATGTAACCGTTGCTTCACGCGGAAATGTTGAGGATCCGTTTGGAGATAAAGTGAATCGTGTCAAGGTAGACCGTCTTGATGTAGGTGACATGCAGAAGAATTTTGTAGCAACCAATTGGGATATAGTGTTCGATCAGATTTGTTATTCCTCTCAGGAAGCAATCGATTCTATAGATGTTTTTGCAGGGAAAACTAAAAAATATGTGTTTACATCTTCTAAATCCGTGTATGAACAAGGCGGGGGAGATAAAGGATTTGCTGAAGAGGATTTTAATCCATTTGAATACGAATTAAAAATAGGACCAAAAGAAGATTTTACTTACGGTGAAGGAAAAAGACAGGCGGAAGCGGCATTCTTTCAGCGTGCATCTTTTCCAGTAGTTGCGGTAAGATTCCCAATCATCATTGGCATAAATGATTATACAGAGAGACTCAATTATTATATTCAAAAAGTTAGAGATGAAGAAGAAGTGCATTTGGTCAACCTAGAAGCTGCGATGGATTATATATCCGAGGAAGAAGCTGGAGATTTCTTAGCATGGGTAGGTCAATCTGATTTTGCTGGCCCAATTAATGCTACATCAGATGGTCGCGTAACAATGGGAGAGCTGATTGCATATATAGAAGAAAAAACTGGCAAGTCGGCGAATGTAGTTGCAACGACCGAAAAAGAGAGCGGATCTCCATATAATATTTCAGAAACTTGGTTGATCAGCAATGAAAAAGCTAAGCAGCAAGGGTATGAGTTTAGAGATTTGAAGGAGTACTTGCCTGGGTTGATAGGTGAATCGCTAGCTAAGATGAATGAGAATTGACGTTTTACTTGGGGGAGTGTTTTAGGGTGAAAGCTATCATAGGGGTTTCGTCAAATGTGAAAGAGGATTTGCTGTCAGTTCCGATGAGTAATATACGAGCAATCACGCAGTTCGGGGGTATTCCACTTGTGCTGCCAAATCTAGTTGGAGAGGAAATAGAACAGATTGCAGAAACAATCGATGGGCTATTATTAACTGGAGGCGGAGATATTGACCCAACTTTGTTTGATGAAGAACCATTGCCGGGATTAGGAAATATTGTGCCCGAACGGGATGAGTTTGAAGTGGCACTTATTCAAAAGATGCTGGAGCTAGGTAAGCCGATTTTAGGAATTTGTCGTGGTGCACAGATTATGAGTATTGCGGTGGGAGGGGATATGTATCAGGATATATATTCGCAAAAAGAAGGGTCATTATTACAGCATGACCAGCAAGCTCCCAATTGGCATGTCTCTCATTTTGTTGAAGTAACTGCAGGTTCTTTGCTACACAAAATTGTCGGTGTGGATAAATTTAAAGTGAATAGCTACCATCATCAAGCGCTACGAAATATGCCAGATGGCTTTATCGTTAGTGGGGTTGCAAGTGATGGCGTTATTGAATCGTTTGAAAGTACAAAGCATCCATTTGTAATGGGTGTTCAGTGGCATCCAGAAAGCTTAATATCTAAAGGTGATGCAAGTTCGCTTGCGATATTTAAAGCTTTTATGAATGCTTGTAAGGAATAATATTTGTCTAGCTTGCGCATTTCTTTTAAACGACTGTCATGGCAGTCGTTTTTATTATTCTCCTTTTTACTAAAAAAATGTGATTCATGAAATGTTTTTTCTGGGGAAAGCTAAATGAATCATGAATAAGGAGGAATTGGCTTTGATAAGCTGGCTGAGGCGAGGATTTTCGATTTGTTTGCTTTCATTTTTGATCTCCACTAGTGTTTCGGCAGCGGAGAATGAACCGACACGAGAGCAGATTTTGGAAATGCGCATGGATTACTATATAAAGTATTCGAGCGAGATGCTACCGTGGTATTACTTGGCGGCAATTGACCAATATGAACGTAATCTGCAAGAGGTTCGAAGTGATCTTACGAAACGAGATGGAGTTGTGGCTTTTCAATTTTCTGAGGACGATTGGGTTGGTTTATTGAATCCGATAAGAGATGATCGGAATAGCACATCAATCGTTTTCTTTGATGGTAGGGGACTTGATGGGAATAATGACGGCTTCGCTGACCTTAAACAGGATGATGACGTAATGTTTACGTTAACTAATTACTTAACTGAACGAGTCGTAACAGAAGGGGATTTTGAAAAAACGCTGAAGGAATATTACAAACGAGATGAAGCGGTTAAGCAAATCATGACGAACGCTAAAATTTATAAGCATTATAATACGGTTGACCTAGATGGACGTGCATTTCCACTGGCTCTCCAGCATAATTACAGTTACCGAAGTACTTGGGGGGATAGCCGTGGCTGGGGTGGACGACGAATGCATGAAGGTACTGATTTATTTGCTTCCTATGGTGTCCCAGTGAAGTCTACAACGTATGGAATTGTCGAAACAAAGGGTTGGAATGACTATGGTGGTTGGCGTGTGGGAATTCGCGATGTGAATAATACGTATCATTATTACGCCCACTTATCGGGTTATACGAAGGAGTTAAAAGAAGGCGATATTTTGGAACCAGGTACTGTTATCGGCTATGTTGGTAGTTCGGGTTATGGTCGTGAGGGAACCTCGGGGAAATTCCCACCACATCTGCATTACGGAATGTATAAATTTAACGGGCGCACAGAGTGGGCTTACGATCCGTTTCCATTATTGAAGCGTTGGGAGCAACAGGAAAAACAAGCAAAAAAGAATCCAGCAGCAAGTTAGTTGCTGGATTTACTTACTTATAAATGCAACAGTTAGCCAATAAAAATGAAGCACCATCACACTTACATATAGCAAAATTGCTAAACTTAATAAAATCAAAATGAATCGCTTCGTTTGTAATTTAGTTATTATAACAATTAATAAAACGGGAAGAGCAATTTTTATTAAATAATAAACAGAAACACTCATTTCATATATTCTTCGGATAATTGGATTAGATTCTGTTATAAATTGATTTTTAATACCGAAATCGGTAAATAGAGCATCAAAAGTAGCGAGTACTAATAGGATGATTCCCAAATTCATTAGCTTGTTACGAAATGGTGCAGAAAAACTATGCAACAAAGAGTGCACTCCTTTCTTATGAATTAGGAAATAACAAAATTCAAGTCACTTGTGCGGAGTTCTGATATCCTGCCGGAGTCGTAATTAAAAACACTAGGATAGAGAAAGACCGCTTATTTATAGGTATTGAGTGGTTATTGTTCGGCGAGTACAGTGAGACAGATTTATGTTCATTGTTTAAGTATGTGATTAAAGGGAAGGATTATATTCTTGATTTTTCGAAAATAGATTACAATGTAAGTAGTTAGGAAGGGATGTGCCAAAATTGAAAGATATTCCATTTATATGTTCTTGGAGTGGTGGGAAGGATTCTGCAATGGCTTATTACCGGGCTATAAAAATGGGGATGAATCCGAAAAAGTTGCTGACAATGTTTGAAGAGGATGGTGAGATTTCTAAATCTCATGCTCTTCCTCTAGAAGTAGTGGCAGCGCAGGCTGAACGCTTAGGAGTCCCTTTATTAATAAAAGGAGCTAGTTGGAACTCTTATGAGGGGCAGTTTATAAATGCTATGGATGAATGCCGTGCTCAGGGAATTACGCATGGTGTATTTGGAGACATTGATCTTGAGGGGCATTTAGAGTGGGTACAAAATACATGTGCAAAATCGGATATTGTTGCCGTGCACCCATTATGGCAGGAGCCCCGTAGCAAAATTATACTGGACTTGTTAAACTCTGGATTTGAAGCTTGGATTGTAGTTGTAAATACGAAAATGATGCCTGCAGAATTTGTTGGAAGAAAGTTTTCGAAAGAGTTGATCCTTGAATTAGAGGCTTTAGGAATTGATGCTTGCGGTGAAAATGGAGAATTTCATACGGTTGTTGTGGACGGACCAATCTTTACAAGTCGGGTACCTATAAAAATAGAACAGGCAATTGTAAGAGGCGACTATGTGTTCTCACCGGTAAAAATCGAATAAAAAAGTTATATTCTTTTTGATTATTAAATCAGAAAAAGGGTAATGTAAAAAGAAGATACATAATTTTTGAAATGGTGGAGAATCGAAATGACGAAAATGAATAGAGGAATTATAACTGCCCTTTCAGCAATCGGTCTAGCTCAGGGCTTGAAGGTATTAACGCATAAAAAGCTAACTGGTAAATGGGATGTGAAGCAGGCATTTACGACTGGTGGTATGCCAAGTTCTCACTCAGCAGGCGTTGCAGCATTGGCATCATACGTTGCTACAAACAAGGGGACCCGTCATACAGAAACGGCGCTAGCAGTTGTATTCGGAGTAATTGTTATGTATGATGCACAGGGAATTCGCAGACATACAGGTGAGATTGCACAATTAGTAAATGATTTGGAAGATAATATTGCGACACTTTCAGGAAATTTCCCAAGTTTTGAATACGTTGAACGAGAAGGAGAATTAAAAGAGCTTCTTGGTCATCAGCCGGTAGAAGTTATAGCTGGTGCGTTATTAGGGACAGCTTTTGGGGTGTTATGTGCAAAGTTGGAAGATTGAGCAAACGAAAATTCTCGGTGCCCTTATTGGGCAACTGAGGATTTTTACTTTAGAATATAATTATCAGTTCTGCAAGTTTAAATCATTAAATTAAATATAAGAAAAAAACTAAATATTCCATCGTTATTTCATTCTAAAATTGGTTATTGTTGCTTAAGTTAGGGTAAAGGGTGATATCATATATAAATAAGAAAGGTGATATGATTAAATGGCGAATTATCAAGAAATTACATCTGTTGATGAGTGGAAAAAAGTTTTGGAGCAATCAAGTGAAAAACCGGTAGTAGTATTTAAGCATAGTACAACCTGTCCTGTAAGTGCGCATGCTTATGGAGAGTTTAATTCGTTTGAAAGTCCACTGGCTCGATACTTGGTAAAGGTAATTCAGCATAGACCTGTTTCTAATGAAATAGCTAGCGACCTGGGAATCCAACATGAATCACCTCAAGCATTTGTAATTGCAAATGGAAAAGCTGTCTGGAATGCATCCCACTGGAAAATTACAAAAAAAGAGTTGGAAGATGTAACATCAAGTTTATAGTGATTGGAGAAAAGTAATGGAACCTATACTTAAAGTAAGTAATTATTTGGTAGATAATGCGGAAACGATTATAAACGAAATCTTGGATGTAGCATTAAAGAATGTAACAATTAAAATTACACCAGAGGAATTAGAACGAGCTATACAAAAAAACATACAGTTTTTGAAATTACTGTCTGAATCCCTTCAAGAATCTACTGATTCAGCTGAGGAAGTACTAAAAGAGTGGAGCAAACAGAACGGTGAGGAAGAGGCGAAGGTGTTTGATCAATTTTCCTCTGTTATGAAACCATATGCCATAAATAGATTGTTATTTTTGCAAAAGATTTCTAAAATAGCGATGGATCATGGATTATCAACTGAAGATGTGGTGTATGTAAATAATCGGTTCTGTTATTTGATGGACCTCAGTATGATAGAAACGATTCAGTCGTATGAAAGTTATCGTGATAAATTGATGAAGGATCATCAAAAAGAGATTAATGAGTTGTCTGCACCCATAGTCCCTATTCAGGATGGTGTAGCCGTTTTACCGTTAATTGGCGCGATAGATTATACTCGTGTGCAGCATTTACTGAATTATGTTGTTCCTACGATTCCTAGTTTGAAAGTGGATCATCTAATTATCGATTTTAGTGGAATATTAGCAATCGATACAGAAATAGCTCAGCATATTTTCACTATTCACAATGTCCTCGGACTATTAGGCATTCATGTATTGTTCTCAGGAATTCGTCCTAATTTATCGATGACTGTGGTGAAGGCAGGAATTGACTTTACTTCTTTTAATACATATGGAAGTGTAAAGCAGGCTATTGATAGCTTGAAATTATAATATATTGTTGATCCAATCCTTTCATTTGACGGATTGGATTTTTTTCTTTCTGTTTAATTTTACTGGTGAGGGGGTAACTAATCTATGTGAACAATATGAATAAAGTGGAATAGAGGAGGAGAGGGAATGCCAGATCGTTATTACTGGAACGATACATTATCTTATTTACCCGAGTTAATCATCGCAATTCTCGTACTTGTTATTGGATTTATCGTGGCGAAAGTATTGGAAAATGCAACCCACAAATTATTAAGAAAGTTTCGGGTGAATGAACGATTAGGAAACACGAAGTCTAGATGGACCGTAGAGAAGATTATTAGCAAGGTTGTATTTGTTATTGTATTGATTTTAGCACTTGTTTTATTCTTTAATATTTTGAATTTAAATACGATGGCAACACCATTTGTATCAATGTACTCAGGATTGACTGGTGCTTTCTTGAACATTTTAAAAGCAGCTTTGATATTATTATTTGCTTGGGTTTTAGCTACGGTTGTGAAAAAAGGAATTCAAATGGCCGGATCGAAGCTCAATTTGAACAAATACTCTGAGAAGGCAGGTTTTGATTCGAAACCTGAAAATCAAGCAAAGTGGACGGATACTGCAGCAAAAGTTGCCTATTATTTAATATTCCTGTTATTCATTCCAGCAGTATTAAGCGCTTTAGGAATTGATGGTTTAAGTGGACCATTCGAAGGAATGTTAGCAAGTTTCTTTAATTTCATACCGAAATTAATATCTGCAGCACTTGTGTTTGCAATCGGTTGGTTTGTTGCAAAACTAGTTAGTAACTTAGTAGAAAAGTTATTGCAGTCTGCAGGAGTGGACCGTTTAGCGAATAAATGGAAGCTATCTTCTTTTATAGAGGGTACTAGCTTATCTAAAGTAGCAGGAATCATCGCTTTTATACTAATCATGATTCCAGTGTCTATTACCGCTCTTGAGATTTTAGATTTAGAGGGAATTTCAGGACCAGCTATTGCTATGTTAAATGATGTAATGATAATGCTTCCGAAGATTTTCGTAGCAATTGTATTAATACTAGTTGGTATTGTAGCTGCTAAGTGGGTGAAGGATGTTGTTGTATCCCTTTTAGAAAAATTAGGTGTGAACTCTATTTTCGGTAAAATGGGCTTCAAATCTACAAATGGAGCAGCACCATCGTTCGCTACTTTAATAGGCACAATTGTACAAGTTGTTATTATCTTGCTATTCGTTGTTGAAGCACTTCAATTACTGGAGCTAGAATTCATGGTAACACTGGCAACAGCGATATTTGCTTATTTACCTTCTGTTATTGCGGCCATTATCATTCTAGCAGTAGGATTTTGGTTAGCTAATTTAGTAGAAAAACTCGTTGGAAATGTGATGACACATTCATCGGGAACACCACATTTCCTTCGTTATGTAGCAAAATATGCAATATTAGCATTTGCATTTTTCATGGCATTAGACCAACTAGGTATAGCTGCTTCTATTATTAATGCAGCGTTCATCCTTATATTAGGCGGACTTGCGTTGGCGTTCGGTCTAGCGTTTGGGCTTGGTGGTCGCGAGCATGCTGCAAAGTACTTAACGAAAATGGAAAGAAGCTTAAATGACGCAGAGGTTTCAAAAGAAAAATATCAACAACAAAAAGAGTCAATGAAAGAATCATTTAAAGAGAATTTTCAAGATCCTAAAAAAGCAGAACAAAGTTTAAAAGGTACAAGCCCTCATATAGATGAGGTGAATCCTTTACAGGAAGCGGATGTAGACGTAGTAAATCCTGCTCATGAGGAAGATTCACCGAGCACGGGCTATAATATCCCATCGACAGATGATCTTCATCCATTTGTAGATCTTCCACCGGTGGATGATAGAAAAGACGAACAATAAAAAATGGCTTCAGCGAGAAATAACTTCGCTGAAGCTTTTTTTTGTTGGTGATAAGTCGTTTTCGACCGATTATATGTCATAATCAACCGATTATCCAAGTAATAAACCGATTCTATGCTATATTCGACCGGTTCTCTCAAGTATTCAACCGATTCGCCGCTTTTATCAACCGATTCTTAGTTTTTTATGCGTATTCCCTCATATAGATTAGTTATGATTTCTCTCCTTTTTATGTATAATAGATTAAAAGGCGTAATATTCAATAACTTCTGAATATTATTAAAGTAGAGGGGGAATACAATGTTAGTTGCAGAGAGATTGGCTTATTTAGCGAAGGAACAACCAACGAAAATCATCACTTCTTTTCAAGGTAGGGAGACTAGCTATGCGGAATTATTCAAGCAAGCGAAGCGTCTTGCCGCTTATTTTCAATCGAAGGGGTATGAGCAGGAAGATATTATAGCTGTATATTTGATAAACTCGGATTATTTTTTGACTTGTTATTATGCCTGTCAGCTAGGTGGATTTACAATTCTGCCAATTAACACAAAGCTAACAGCTCCAGAAGTCGATTATATATTTAATCATTCAGAGGCAAAGGCTTTAATATATGATACTCGTTTAACAAATATCCTAGACGATCTACCAGAAACAATGAATAGCTTTGAAGATTTACTTTATTTAGGGGAAGAGAATACGCTAATTGCCGTTTTAAATGATGAAAATTTGTCATTTAATGAAGTGAAGGTTGATGAAAATACGACGACGGTTATTTTTTATACATCGGGTACAACGGGTAAACCTAAAGGAGTGATGCTATCGGCTGCAAATGTTCAGGCAACAGCGAAGCTTTATGTTGAGGCACTCGAACTAAATTCATCGGATCGTATGCAAATTGTGGCACCACTTTTTCATTGTGCAGCTAGTCATGTTTTTAGTATTCCCGTTATTTATGCTGGTGGAACTGTCGTTATTGAAGAAGGATTCTCTCCAGAACAAACGATGGACACATTGGAACAGGAAAAAATAACTGTCTTCTTTGGTGTGCCTGCAATGTATAGTATTTTATTGAATAGTCCTAAAATGGAATCGCTTAGGTTATCGAATCTACGATTATTTACGTACGGTGCTGCACCTATGCCATTTGAGTTAATTCGTAAAATAAAAGCATTATTCCCAGACGTGAAAGTCCAGAATATATATGGTCAAACAGAAAATTCACCCGCTGCAACGACTTTGAAAGATCATTTTGCTCTTGAAAAAGTAGGTTCGGTTGGTGAGCCGGTACCAGGGACTGAGGTGCAAGTAGTCGATGAACACGGCAATCCGCTTCCAAGTGGTTTGGTGGGAGAAATTGTTGTAAAAGGCCCTCAACTAATGAAAGGGTATTTAAAAAATGAAGAAGCGACTAAACAGGCGATTCGAGATGGTTGGTTATATACGGGTGATTTAGGGCGAATGGATGAGGACGGTCTGTTATATATTGTAGATCGAAAAAAAGATATGATTATCCGAGGTGGAGAAAATGTGTACCCAGTGGAAGTAGAAGAGGTTCTATATGAGATATCGGAAGTTCTTGAAGCTGCAGTAGTCGGGATTCCCCACGAGATATACGGTGAAGTCCCAAAAGCATATGTTGTATTAAAAGAAGGCAAACACCTGACTGAAGAAGATGTTTTGACTAAATGCTCGAAAAGTTTAGCGAAATTTAAGCTACCGTTGGAGGTAGAATTCATCGAGAGCTTGCCACGCAATGCAAGTGGAAAAGTACTGAAGACTACACTTCGGAATTAAATTAAATTTATAAGACATTCAAAAAAAGCTTTCGGAGTATAAATCCGAAAGCTTTTGTGTATTTAATCAGGCAGTAACTGATACTTTCTTTTTCAGTAACCCAAGAGTTATAGCAGTAATAAAGGAACCTACCAAAATAGCAATGGCATACATGAGAATGTTTATAGCTCCTCCATCAACTAGTCCGATAACAAAAATTCCACCATGAGGAGCTCGCAGACTGATGTCAAACAGCATGACCAATGCGCCAGTAGTTGCGGCTCCGGCAACTGAAGCTGGGATGACGCGGGCTGGATCAGCTGCTGCAAACGGGATTACGCCTTCCGTGATAAAGCTAGCACCTAACACATAGGCAGTCTTCCCGGCTTCTCGCTCTGGTTTTGTGAATTTATTTTTAAATAACGTTGTTGCGATTGCTACGCCTAGTGGCGGAACCATACCTGCAGCCATAACAGTAGCAATGAAATTGAAGTTTTGAGCATCAAGCATCGCTATACCGAATGTGTAGGCGGCTTTATTGACAGGACCTCCCATATCGATTGCCATCATGCCTCCTAGAAGCAATCCGACAAGTACAAGATTCGTACCACCAAGGCTTTCTAAGAAACTAGAAATTCCCGTATAGACTTTAGTTAATTGTGGATTTACTAGCATCATGAAAATCCCTGTGATGGCAATTGAAAAGACAGGATAGAACAGTACTGGATTTAACCCTTCGAGTGAGTTTGGTAGTCTTGAAAATAATTTTTTCACTAGTAGAGTGACATAACCAGCAAGGAACCCGGCAATCAGTCCGCCAAGGAATCCTGAACCACCGCTTGCTCCTTCAGCTCCTGTCACGGTAATTGCGATTAAACCACCGACCATTCCGGGTGCAAATCCTGGACGTTCGGCAATACTCATCGCGATAAATCCAGCTAGAACTGGCACCATAAGGAAGAAGGCATTGCCTCCACCGATGGTATTCAGCATAGCAGCAAATTCATTGTATTCAGGACTGTCAGGATTGGAGGCGTTGATGCCCCAGAAAAATGAAATAGCAATTAGAATACCGCCACCAACAACGAAAGGCAGCATATTCGAAACTCCGTTCATCAGATGTTTGTAAAATCCGCCTTTAGCTTCACCTGATGTTGCTTCATCTTTCGATTTATCATGCTTATAAATAGGTGCGTCTTTGGTAACCGCACGATTAAGTAAATTGTCCGTTTCGTAAATAGCTTTCCCGACAGCAGTCTGAATTACCAGTTTGCCATCGAAACGAGCCATATCGACTTTCGTATCAGCTGCGACGATAATAGCTTCTGCTTCTGCAATTTCTTCATCGGTAAGTCGATTTTTCACGCCACTCGAGCCATTGGTTTCCACTTTCAATGTGATGCCGAGTTCTTTTGCACGTTCATTGAGTTTTTCTGCTGCCATATAGGTATGGGCAATTCCTGTCGGGCAGGCTGTAACCGCCAAAATCTTTTTAGCTGATAATCCAGTTTCTGTTTTTTCTTCAACTATCTCTTCTGGAACGTTGGCTTCCGTTTCTTTATCTGTAATCGCCTGCAAAACTTCCTGTTTCGAGCTGGCTGCAAGAATTTGGGAGCGGAATTTCTCATCCATTAAAAATGTCGCGAGTCGAGACAACGCTTCAAGATGATCATCATTGGCACCTTCAGTGGCAGCAATCATGAAAAACAGGTGAGCAGGTTGACCGTCCAGTGATTCATAGTCAAGGCCGTGTTCAGATCTGCCGAATGCAATAGACGGCGCTTTGACTGCTTCGGACTTCGCATGGGGAATAGCAATGCCTTCTCCGATGCCTGTAGTGCTCTGATTTTCACGAGCTAGGATATCCTCCAGGAACGCTTGTTGATCGACTAGTCTACCCGCCTGTTTCAATTGCCCAGTAAGCTCTTCCAAAACCTGTTGCTTTGTAGTGGCTACTAAATCCAATATGATAGTGTCTTCTGTTAATAATTGTGTAATTTTCATCCTGTCACATCCTTCGTCAGATTGGGGTGATTTCTACTTGTTCTAGTAATACTTCAACACCTTGTTGATCGCATAAATCGGAACGGAAGGCCGTGGCGCTACCGCTTGCGACACCGTAACGAAAAGCTTCCTCAGGATTTTCGTCTTTTGAATAAGAAGCAATAAAACCGGAAACGAGCGAATCGCCTGACCCTACGGTATTGACCACAACACCATTTGGAGCTTTTGCTCTTAAAGAAAGTTCTTTAGTAACGAGCAAAGCACCGTCTCCACCCAGCGACACGATAACATGCTCGATACCGTTTTCCAAAAGTTGTTTAGCATAATAATGTGCTTCATTGATATCGTTGATTTCCGTACTGAATAATTCGCCCAGTTCCTCGAGGTTCGGCTTGATCAAAAAGGATGACACTTTTGTCAGGTTTTTCAGCGCTGGTCCAGAGGTGTCAAGTACAAAACGCACTCCGTTCTTCCTGCAGATTTCAGCTAGATCGAGAAAATAGCTATCCGTGATGGAATTAGGAAGACTGCCCGCAAGTATGAACCAATCGCCTTTTTTCATGGCTTTTACTTTATTAGTAAGAACCATTAATTGTTGCTCTGTCATTTGTGGACCAGGTCCGTTCAATTCCGTTTCTTTATCTGACTTTATTTTTATATTTATCCGGGTTATTTCTGAAGTTTCAATGAAATCAGTATCTACCCCTTCTTTTTGTAGAAAGTCTTCTATATAGCTGCCTGTAAAACCGCCAGTAAATCCAAGGGCTTTGCTCTCAACACCAAGTCTTTTTAATACTCGCGAAACATTAATACCCTTACCGCCCGGATAATAATACACTTCTTCGGAGCGGTTTAGTTTCCCGTTTTCGAAAGTAGGAAGGTAAACGGTGTAATCGATTGATGGTGTAATTGTGCAAGTATAAATCATTCGTGTGCCACCTTTACTGAAGTTTTTTTTCTATAAGCATCCAATTTTTCTGTCGGCATACTGTCGATAATGAGTATGGCGTTTTCCAAATCCATGATTTTAGCGAAACTAACTTGATTGATTTTAGAATGATCAGCGAGCACAAAGGTTTTCCTAGACAAGGAACTTGCCAATAATTTAATAGCGGCTTCTTCTGGATCTGGGGTCGTATAACCGTATTCTTCATGTAACCCATTGACACCGAGAAAACAAATGTCGAAACGATAATTTTTCAAAGCCTGTATCGTTTGAGAACCGACAAAAGCACTCGTTTTCGGTTTAAACAATCCTCCGGTTAAATAAGTAGTGATGCCATATTCATTCAGAGTATCTAAAAGGGTTAACCCATTAGTTACGACAACCAAGTCTTTGTTCTTTAGAAATGGAACCATTTGAAAGGTTGTAGTACCAGCATCCAAAAAGACGCTGTCTCCTGTTTTGACCAGTTCTGCAGCCGCTCGTGCGACTTGGATTTTTTCGTTTAAATTCTGGGTGGATTTATCTGTGACGCTTTGTTCTATTAGATTGCGCCCTGGTAGGATAGCACCTCCAAAAACGCGTTCCAGTTTCTGCTGGTTTTCAAGTTCAGTCAAATCTCTTCGAATTGTTGATTCGGAAGCTGAAGTTTCATCTACCAACTCTTGAATTTTTACCGTTTGTTTTTTTTCTAGCTTCTTTAAAATATAGGCATGCCGCTCATTTGTCAGCAAGTCATCACCCGCTTTCTAGGATAGAGTTATTGTTCTGTTTAATTTATAATAATTGAAAGCGTAAACATAATCAATCAAAATCGTTCATAAACAATCAAATTCATTCATTATTAATTATTTTCTTCTGAGTAAAAGAAGAAAATCACTTGGTTTGAGTATCTTTATACCGAGATATTATTACAGTATAAATTACAGAAAAATGAGTAAATAGTAATCTGATTTATTTTAAATAATAACATTTTGATTTTATAAAAATTATTAGTCGTTTTATAAAACAAAAAAACATTACTTAACTCTAATTGTGAAAACTTAGTGACAAAAGTCTATAGGATGATAGGTCTAGTTAAATAGACTAATTTATGAAGGGATTTTGACGGGGGGAAATTGGCATGGTATTTATTATATTAAAGGAAATGTTTTCTAAAGAAGTCCTTTCCAAAAAAATCATTAATATATGAATAAAATAGGTTTATAAACTAATAGATAAAGGGTAATGGTTATTAGTTTGATTTGCGATTACTCATTTTGTCAACGTAGGAAGTATCTGTGGGGCTATTAATAGCATTGCACAGTTATTTTATAAATGCCACAAAATTTCAAGATAAGGGAGATGTATGGAATGTCAGGAATTATTCGCGTAACACCAGCTGAGTTAGATGCTATGGCTTCTCGCTACAACCATGAATCAGGGGAGGTTGCTTCTCAAATTGGTCGCCTAGATGGCATGATCGGTGAATTGCAATCAATGTGGGAAGGTTCTTCTAGTGCTGCTTTTGCTGAGCAATATGAGAGACTTAAACCTCATTTCAATGAAATGCGTGAATTATTAAGTGAAGTAGGTATTCAATTGAGCCGTGCTGGTCAAGCGTTGCAAGATGCAGACCAACAAGTTGCCAATCAAATTCGCGGATAATCATTTGTTCGCATGTCAAAATAGTAGAGCGTCATTCCCACACAGGAAGGCGCTTTTTCCTTAAGTTGGGGTGAAAGAATGTATATAGAGATTACAGTAGATCTTTCTAAATACGATGGAAATGTCATAGATTTAAGACTTTCAGATTACTATACAATGAAAAAAATGATTGATATTGCCTGGCAGGCCAACTCTATTTCCAAAACTCCACGCGAAGGCCATTGGGTGCGCGTAGTTAATAAAGATAAAGTATTCCCGGGACATTTGACGTTAGCCCACTGCGGCATAACGACGGGTGACCGAATTGAGATTATTTGATAGGAGCTACAAAGATGGCCAATCGTTCACATACATACTTAAAAAACCGAATAGGTGCAGAAATAAATGAAGAAGCCCTTAAAACTACTTTTGTCTTTCAAAAAGAGAGAGTGGGATTTAAGCGAACGGAAGAAATAATCTTCTTAAAAGAAGTGAATCCGAAAATAAAAAAAGACATAGTTATTACCGACGACGAGTTAATCATTCAAGTGGAAATACCAGCGTCCTTTAAACGATTTCTTGCAATTCAGGGAGAGGATGAAAAATCTCGTTGGATGTTTGCATACCAGTTAGTTGAGAAGGTTTATGCACATCCTTATCCTCGATTAAATTTAATCGTGTCTCCAGAAAATATTGTGTATAGCCCCGGGATGGATCCTGTATTTCTTTACTTCGGAGTGTTAGGGAGTTTACCCCCGTTTGAAACGAATGATGAGCGTGTTTGGTTAGAAACAAAAGCCGTAGTTGCAGCCGCAATAGACGGCTCTTTCACATTTGAGGAGTATTTAAAGTATTCCGAGATTCTTGAATTGAAGGAAATGGGCTCTACCATTATGTCCATGAAAGAAAGTGACTCTTTGCTGGAATTCATAAGTCAGCAAATGGAGCAGCTAGAAGTAAGAGAATTAGAAAATGTAAAACTTCCAAGAAAAAAGTGGAACGTTACCAAATGGCTTTCAATTGGACTGGGGGTACTTCTTATCCCTGCCATTGTTTTTGCAATCATTTATTTTGTGCATGAAAAGCCAAAAACGGAAGCCTTTATCGATAGTCAAGCATCCTTCCTAGGTCAAAACTACAGCCAAGTAGTAACAACTTTAAGTCCTTATAGCGTTGAGTCCATGCCTTTTATCGTTCTTTATGAGCTTGCCTATTCATCTGTTACCAATGAGCGTCTGGATGAAGAGCAAAAAGAAAATGTACTTTCCAATATCACCTTGCAAACCGACGCAGATTATTTAAGATATTGGATTTATCTCGGTCGTGGAGAGGCAGAAAAAGCAGTAGACATTGCAAGGGCGATGGAAGATGGCGAGTTAATCACTTATGGTTTGTTGAAAAGAAGAGAAGAAGTGAAGGCAGATAGAGATTTATCTGGAGAAAAGATGCAAGAAATGCTTAACGAGATTGATCAAGAAGTTGAGGAATATGAAAAGTTAATGGAAGAAATGCAAGCACAAGAGCTAGAGCAAGAAGAGCTAAAACAGCAAGAAAAACTAGAATTAGAACAAAAACAAAAGGAACAACAAGAATTGGAACAACAACAAAAAGAAAAACAAGAACAAGAACAAGAACAGAAACAAAAGGAACAGCAAGAACTCGAACAAAAACAAACTGAAGAGCAACAAACAGAACAAACAAAGTAACAAAATGAGGATAGTTAAAATTCTAATGAGGTTCGAAAGAAGGTGTGCCTATTGCAACAGCTATGGTTGTTTTATGACGAAAATTATCAGCGAATCCTAATACCCGAAAATGACATTACCTCTTTATCGATTGGTCCTACCATCGAACATGATATTACGATTCAGACATTTCCTTTTGTTGATGGTCCTTTTACATTGAAACAAGAAGAAAAAGGGTTCGTAGTTTATAATGACGAAACATTTATAGGAAGATTTACAGATGATGAAGGTCTTACGATTGAACAGAAAGAAAAAGAGCTTCATCTGTATACTTCTTCGGCTCTACCATCTTCAAAAACCTACTATATAGACTTTGACAATGAGGTTTCGTTTGATGCCCAACTAGACTTAGCAACTTTTCAAAGACTGAAAACAAGTTTTCCAGCAGTAGAGTCTGGGCATTTTTCACTCAATAAAATTAAAGATGGCTGGATAATAAAAAAAGACTTCGGCTGTCGATTATATGTAAATGGCAAGTTAGTGGAATCTAACACAGTTCTTGCAGAAGGGGACGTCCTTCAGTGGGCATTCATGGAAATGAGACTACTTCAAAAAGATTTGCTTGAAGTGACTGCTTCGGTTCCTTATACAACGAAGCTTTCTGTTATAGATGTTCCGCAGTCTGAAATGCTGCAGATGTATCCTGATTATCGTCGTACACCGAGAATGATCTATGATCTTCCGGATGACAAAATTTCCTTAACATTTCCGACTCAGGAAACGGATGATTCTGGTCGGGGATTATTGCTCATAATAGCGCCGCCACTTGTGATGCTTATTGTTATGGGACTTGTAGCTATTTTAATTCCGAGAGGAATTTTCGTCATTATTTCCATCATGATGTTTTTAACCGTGTTAGTCACCTCTACTGTTCAATATTTCCGTGACAAAAAGAAGCATAAGCGAAATGCGGAAAAAAGACGTAGAGTGTATACGGCGTATTTAGAAAATATGAGGGAAGAGCTTTATGAGCTTTCCGAAAAGCAAAAGAAAGTGTTGGACTATCATTTCCCTGCTTTTGAAGAAATGAAACAAATGACAAATGAACTATCCAGTAGAATTTGGGAGAGATCATTAGAGAGTCATGATTTTTTAGAGTTTAGATTAGGAACAGGGAATGTGAAAGCTAGCTACGAGATTAAATTATCCTCTGGTGATTTAGCTAATCGGGAAATAGATGATTTGCTAGAGCAGGCTCAGCGAATGGAACAAGTATACAAGGAGATTCCTTCTGCACCAGTTACCACCAACCTATCAGAAGGAATTTTAGGCTTAACTGGAAAAGAATCTGTTATAAAGCGTGAACTTCAACAAATAATTGGTCAATTAGCCTTTTCTCAAAGCTATCATGATACAAGATTTATATATATTTTCAAAGACGAGGAGTATGCAGAGGTTGAATGGATGAAATGGCTGCCTCATTTTAAGCTGCCACATATGCATGCAAGAGGGTTGATACATAACGAGGAAACAAGAGATCAATTATTGTCTTCGTTATATGAAATTATTCGTGAGCGAGATACAGATGACCAAAAGGGCAAAAGTATATTTACTCCACATTTAGTTTTCATCGTTTCGGATTACTCATTACTTGCAGAGCATGTCATCTTAGAATACTTAGAAAGCAAGCATACAAAAGACCTTGGGATATCGGTTATTTTTGCAGAATCTGCACAGGAAAGAATGACGGAGAATGTACACACTCTAATTCGATACGTAAACGAACGCGAAGGGGATATTCTCATAGAGGCAGGTAAGGCTGTAGATATTCCATTTAACTTAGACGAATTTGATGCTACGACCAACGAACGATTCACTCGCATGCTTCGAACACTGAATCATCAAATAGGTATCAAAAATTCTATCCCAAACTCGGTTAGTTTTTTAGAGTTGTTTGGTGTTAAAGATGTAGAGGACGTTCCAATTGCACGAAATTGGACAGTTAACGAGTCAGCAAAATCGTTAGCTGTACCGATTGGATTCAAAGGGAAAAATGAAATTGTTGCATTAAACTTACATGAGAAGGCGCATGGTCCCCATGGTTTGTTAGCCGGTACGACGGGTTCGGGTAAAAGTGAATTTTTACAGACATATATATTGTCACTTGCAGTTCATTACCACCCTCATGAAGTAGCTTTCTTATTAATCGACTATAAAGGTGGAGGAATGGCACAGCCATTCAAGCATATTCCTCATCTGTTAGGAACGATTACGAATATTGAAGGTAGTAAAAACTTTAGTATGCGAGCACTCGCTTCTATAAATAGTGAGCTTAAACGAAGACAGCGGTTGTTTGATCAATACGTTGTTTCGCATATCGATGATTATACGACACTTTATAAAGAAGGAAAGGCGTTGGAACCCCTTCCTCATTTATTTCTCATTTCGGATGAATTTGCAGAGTTAAAACGTGAGGAACCGGAATTTATTCGAGAGCTTGTGAGTACGGCTCGTATCGGGCGAAGTTTGGGCGTGCATCTTATTTTAGCTACGCAAAAGCCTGGAGGGGTTATTGACGAACAGATCTGGAGTAATGCGAGATTCCGCGTTGCCTTGAAGGTACAGGATGTATCGGATAGTAAAGAAATTCTGAAAAATGGAGATGCCGCTTCTATCACCGTAACTGGTCGTGGTTATCTACAAGTAGGTAACAATGAAGTATATGAGCTGTTCCAATCTGCATGGAGCGGGGCACCATATAAGGAAGAGGTGCTAGAGGGAGAAGATGACGTGGCAATTGTCACAGACCTCGGCTTATATCCACTTTCAGGAATAGCAACAAATGTGAAAAAGAAATCTAGTGGAATGACAGAGATGGAAGCAGTGACAGCTAAAATTGCAGAGACAACTGCTAATTTGAATATTAAAAAAGTAGCTAGTCCGTGGTTAGAGCCATTAGCTTTGCGCCTTGAAAAACAAGCAGATATGCCAACTAGCGAGGCAGGATTCTCTCTAGGAATGATTGACGAACCAGAAAAGCAAAGTCAGTCGCCAATAGCCTATAACTGGACCAAGGATGGAAATCTCGGTGTATTTGGTTCTTCGGGTTATGGAAAATCCACTACATTGCTTACAACTATATTGGGTCTTGCAGAAAACCTAGCTCCCGAGGAAGTGCACTTTTACTTGCTCGATTATGGAAATGGATCATTACTTCCATTAAGACAGCTTCCACATACGGCAGATTATTTCACAATCGATGAAGAGCTGAAAAGAGAAAAACTAGTAAAGTTAATAAAAGAAGAGATTGCTAAGCGAAAAATTGCCTTCCAGCAATCAGAGGTTAGTAATATCCATATGTACAATAAATTATCGGCGGAGAAGTTCCCTCTTCTGTATTTGGTCGTGGATAATTATGATATTGTCCGAGAGGAAATGGAAGAACTAGAGGCTCAACTCATTCAATTTGGTCGAGATGGTCAATCTCTCGGAATTTATTTGTTCGTGGCTGCGACGAGAGTTCAATCGGTTCGACAGTCCTTGATGAATAACTTAAAAACGAAGGTTGTACATTATTTAATGGATACGACGGAGTCATTTACTGTGATTGGTCGGGTACCGTTCGACTTAGAACCATTCCCCGGTAGAGCAATTGTGAAAAAAGAAGATGCCTATTTTGCACAAATTTACTTACCTGCTAGTGGTGAGGACGACTATGAAATACTAGAGTCAATCAAGAAAAAAGTAAGCAATTTACGAACGCAATATATGGAGGCAACACTACCTTTATCCATTCCAATGTTGCCACTCGAGCTTACAACTACAACCTTCTCCTACTACTTGGATGGAAAGAAAAAGGATGGGATTGTGCCGCTTGGATTGGATGAAGATACAGTACTTCCAATTTCCATTGACTTCAAGAAAAATCGTCATTGTCTTCTGATCGGTCAGGTACAAAGAGGGAAGACAAATACGATAAATTGGATGCTTCAGACACTTTTAGGACAGAAAACCGGATTCATCGCTATTTTTGATTCGTTTGACCGCGGATTGTCCAAATTTGCAGAGCATGATGCAATTGAATACTTGGAAACAAAAGAGAATTTGGCAGAATGGGTTACTCAAACAGAGCAATATTATGCAGAGGTAGAACGTAGCTATCTCGAAAATATCCAACAAGGACTTCCCGTAGAAATTACTCTTTCTTATTTTGTAATCGATGGTTATACAAGATTCCTACAAGTAGCTGATATTGGTCTTCAGGACAGATTAGCAAAATTGATGAAGCGTTACGCTCACTTAGGCTTCAATGTTGTCATGTCTGGAAATAATGCAGAAATTACCAAAGGGTATGATGCATTCACGAATGAATTGAAGCTTGTTCGACAGGCGCTTGTATACATGAAAAAGTCAGAGCAAACCTTGTTTACAGTAGCATATGAACGCAAAGAAGCAGAGCTTCCAATAGGATTTGCACATTATATTTTAAATGGGAATGCAACAAAGGTGAAAATCCCTTTAAGTGAGTTGGAGAGGACGATCGTACAATGAAATCAACTAAAAATGCTAGATTATTAAAATATGGTGCCGGAATCTTACTCATATTAGCTGTTCCTATTATTTTCTTCCAGCTTATGGGTGTTAATATTCTTGATTTGAATAATCAAAACAAACGCACAATTGCGATTGTAAATGAAGATATGGGTTTAACGAAGGATGCAGAAAAAGTACAAATGGGTGTAGAGGTAGTATCTATATTAGCAGATGACTCGGATTATGAATGGAATGTAACAGGACGTGGAGCAGCGGAAAGCGGATTAAAATCCAACCAGTATGACGCAATCGTTTATATTCCCTCCAATTTCTCAGAAAATATAATGTCCTATGATGAAAAAGATCCGAAAAAAGCAGAGTTTGCCTATCAAGTACAGCGTCAGAAATCAGGACTACGTAAAGAACAGGTATTACATGAAATTGAAGTAGCAACAGACCGAGTAAATGATAAAATTTCTACGATGTACTGGAGCTATATCGCGCAGGAAATGAATCATATAAAAAAAGAATTTACGACTATTTTAGGAAAAGAAACAGAATTCCTAAGTGCGATGTCTGCCTATTATAAGCCAGAATCAGAAACGTTGGCTGAACAGATGCAAAGCCAAAAGGACCAAATGGAATCGTTGCAAACAATAATCGGATCGGCTAATAATGAGCATACAAGTCGTATTGAAAATGCCGATTCGTTTGGATTACAGATGAATAACTTCATCACGTATGTACAGCAATATAAGGAATTCCAGAATACACAAAGAGAAATACTACAGCAAGTACAGGATGCGAGCTTAGCTAAAATCCATGCGGCTGCTGCGACTCAAGCAGAGCAATTTAATCAGTCCGTACAAATGCTGGAGGAAAGTAATAACAAGCTTAATAATGAAATTCAAAAAGTGAATAATATCGTTGATTCAAATAAAGAAAAATTCAACGCATTATCAGAACTACGAAAAAAAGAGGTAGATCGTCAGGTTACGGATCTACTAGTAGTTCAAGGCACTGCAATTGACCGTTATAATAATACTATTTTATCCAATCTTGAAAAAGGCATTGCGACAAGTAAAGGTACTAATGCAGTGCTTGCCGCTGCGGTTGTAGGGACGGAGCCAAATCAGCTTCTTTCTATTAAAGAACAACTGGCACAAAAAGCAACAGAAAAATCTTCTACCACTTTACCTGGACTTGAACAGGAACGCGTGAAAATAGATACTATTTTAACAGGACTTTCCTCTATAAAAGCAAGAGTATCAGAAACGGATCCTGCATCTTCTTTTATCGGTGAAATTGATGTAATTCAAGCAGAACTTGGAAAAATCACTACTGCTTTGACAGAAAGAGATACAACTTGGGCTAATGCGAACCAAAAAGCAGCAGATGACTATACACAGGCTTCTGCAGAGTATACAAATCTATTTGAAAGCTATAGTGCTATTTTTAGTGAATATGAATCTGTTCAACAAATTATTAATAATTACCCAGCAGATACTGCACGTATTGGTATGGAAATAATGAAAAAAGAACAAGAGCTATTAGCTAATCCTCGTTTATCAAACAATCAGCGCAGTAGATTGAAAGAACTGTTTGCAAAGGGGGCAGCTAAAACTGACACGAGCTCTTTATTATCCTACTACGCTACTTTAGAACAGTTTGAATTCACTCTAAATGAGGGTGGAAACAGTGCGAATAAGGATGCAATGTTGAAGGATGAAATTTTAACTGCATTGTTAAAAAATGTAGTGGATATTAATGAATTAGAGTTAGAAGGTTGGACATCAGTCGAAGATACCATTCCAGAAACAAAATTAGGAATGTCCGATCTAAGTACAACGTTTGCTGCAATCATGTCTGGTTATAAAGAAACTGCGGAGCAGCAGCACGCAACGCTCGTCAATGAACTAAATTCAATTGATGAACAAGCAAATGTTTTACTAGCGCAAATACAAAATCCAGCGAATATGATTCCAGCTGGCGAGCCAGTCGCTGCTGCTTCTGAAGGGGAAGTAATGGCTGGTCAACAAAATGTAAGCAATCAGCTCGTAACGTTAAGCGGGATGATTCAATCTTTGTCTCAAAAACAAAGCAGCTTAGTAGATTATGCGAATGACTTAACTGCTAAAGCAGACAATATAAAAGACACCTCCAATGAATTTACTGGGAAATGGGATACAAATGTAGCAGCTATGTCCGAATTCGATGAAGATATCCAAGACTTTCTTGCCAATACATATGTGGATGGACAGGAAAATGGATATGCATTTAATCATTTTGTAAATCCTCTTGATGTAAAAGGTGAAGCAGCAGTTTCGGATGAAATGGAAAAAGTTCCACCAGTTATTTTATTTATCATTCTATTAATAAGTAGTTTGTTAATCGGATATTTCTCTTATCAGATGAAAGATGGTCCGATTGGCCTTCAATTAGGCATGACAGCACTACTATCTTTACTTGTTGGTTTAATCATCAGTTTCTATAGTATTTATATGTACATTTTAAATGACCACCGTGCGTTAGAATGGACAATCTTCACTATTCTTTTATTGCTTGCAGGAGCAGCTATTATTCGTACAGCTTTAGAATTTGGTCAATCGGTAGGATGGCTTGCTAGTTTGGCATTGATGTGTTTATACATCATTCCATTATTAATACTTGCAGTACCTGATATTAATATCCCAGATGTATTGTCAACCGTTTATATGTCTATTAAATATGAACCGGAAACTAGTTTTATATGGGGAGCTGTTATCACGGCGGCTATTGCAATTGTAATGCTAGGGACGACTTACTTTGTAAATAAAAATAATAAATCTAAAGCATCTGTGGCAGATGAAGCGTATGAAAGTTAAATCGCGCCTCTTACTTCCAGTATTGTTACTTTCCCTCGTCGGAAATAGTTTAGTCGTTTTTGCGGAAGAACCGAAAAAGGCAGAGGACTTAGAACCCGTTATTTATGAAAAATTAAAATTTAAGAAAAATACGGATTATCTTCATGATAATCAAAAAACAGAAATGAAAAATACCATTCCTAAAAAGCAGTTTGATATATATTTTGATGGGAGGAAAAAGCTTCCTAACAGAGCAGACACCTCCTATTTGTTTCAAACAGCTGAGCGCGGGGAAAAAAGTACCGTAACAGCGAAATCTTCGGAGTTACAATTATTTTCTGAAAAAGAAATAGCTCTAGCCAATGAAACAGAATCTAAAATAGAAGAGGAATCGTCAGGCAATAATTTAAGACCAATCCTATTTTTGGGGTTAATTGCGATTGGTATGCTTACTTTGTTTGTAATTTTCTTACCGAAACTAGTAAATTCGTCGGAAACTACGGAACCAGCCAAATGATTAAGGGAGGGGAATGTATATGCCAGGGTATTATTATGCGTTATTAGCAAAAAAGAAGGATGATTTGCAGAGATTAACTTCATGCCAGTCTTCCTTGCAAGGGAAACAGTCTGAATTTAATGCTAATGAACCTAAGTGTTTAGAGCCAGAGCTAACAGCAACAACTTGGCAGGGGACACATGCAGATAAATTTGATGAAATTCGAGAATCGGGTATTCATACTAGCTATGTAGATATATCGGGAAGCCAATTCTCTATTGTATTTAGTGCGATCTCCACGAGAATCAGTGAATTACATGCAGAGATTGCATCTATTGAACAAACAATCGCCAATATTCTAGCGGAGCAAGAACGTCAACGCCAAGCTAAAGCAAACTAACTTGCAAGGGGGAAAGCCTAATGTCTACGGAAGTTAAAATTGTATATGCAGATGTAGAAAATCAACTTGGAGAAATGACTGGTGCAGTTAATCAGCTCAACCCAAAAGCAGAGCCGCCTATTACGGGGAATACACTAGATGTCGTTACAAAGTTCAATGAGTTGTCTGTAAAGTTGGACCAATTACTTGTAAAATATCAAACATTATCAACAAAAAATATTCAAACCACATCTGCATCTGTTGACTTTATGGAAGAGTCTGATCAAAAGATTTCGGCAGCAATGCAATGTACTGTTAATGGAACAGGGATGGTGGCACGATGAAAATATTAGACGTGCAACCATTTCAAGATGGTATCCAACGTAATACCAATATGCTCACTCGTCTAGAAGGAGAAATAACTGCTATTCAGACTGCCGTGCAGGGATTAGTAGCGATGGAGGAAACGCTTAAAGGAGAAGGTGGGAATGCAATTAGATCATTCTATAATGATGCCCATTTACCTTTTCTCCATTTCTTTTTAACATTTAAAGCTACATTTAATACTACCTTAACTACGATGAAATCTGCATTGGACGCATTAGAGCCAAATGCTAATGGCTATATTCGTCAAGCGTATTTGGAAGGCGAAGTAGAACAAGGGTTAACCGAAATTTCTCAAGTAACGACTAATTTAACAGATGAATCTAACGTCATTATGGATTCTGTTTCCGATATTGTAGCATTGCCTCATTTAGATGATAGTGGTGTACAGGAAGGAGTAACTAGTGCTAGAACTTCCAGGGATAATACAGTTACGGACCTAAATGAATTCGATATGACGCAAACAAGTGCACTTGTTCTTATAGAAGCTGCCATTTTAAATATGGAAGCCTGGTTAACGGATATTGAGTATTTAATGGATGAAGGATTAACAGATATTAACTTCCCAGCAGATGATTGGAATTATGTGCAAGACGCAACACCGATTGGTCAATTCTATTTGCAGCACCAAATAGACATACTTGCTGCTGATCCACGAATAGACCAGAATGATGTGGAAGTGTCAGCCCCTGCCTATACAGAGAAGAACCTTTGGGAAGGTATTATGACTACTGTAGGGCTAGACATTAATGATTGGCAAAACAAGCCTATAAATGCAGCGGCGAATTTTGTAGGATTTGCTGCAGCGGGGAATGCCACATATAAAGATGTGAGATTGGCTTCGAAAGGTTTTGGAATTACTAGAACTACTAGGACAACGCATCAGAATGTCACAAAAACAGTTCTTAAGATTACTAGACCAGAGCTACTTGGTGTAAAAAAGAAAACATATTCCGGTGCGGATGCAGAGAGATATGAAAAAATTTTTAAAAGAGTTGACCCAGCGACAAACGTAAAATCTACTTTCCGCTTCTCTGCTAATAAACTAGGGTATATTGGTGTATTTGCTACAGCGGGCGGAGATATTATTCATGGTGTACAAAATAACGAGTCAGCTAGTCAAATAGCAGGTAACGTTACAGGTGATGTAGCTATTGCTGGTGCTTCTATGGCAGCTTCTGCTTGGGCAGGTGCACAAGCTGGTGCAACAGTAGGTGCCTTCGGTGGACCCGTAGGGGTAGTAGCTGGAGCTGCTGCGGGATTGATTGCCGGAGTAGTTGTAACTACCTTATTAAGTGAAGTGAAAATCTTTGATGTAAATAATGATGGACAAAATGACTCAATAGGAGATGCAATTAAGATAGGAACAAAAGGGCTTATTGACTCAGTATCTTCGTGGTTCAAATAGTTAGGGGAGAATTCCAATAGTGAAATCAAATATGACAAACGTTTTTTCATCTTATTTAAAATTTGAATCACCTAAACAAAACAAACAGAGTATTATTGGAAACTTTCTTTTATTTTTATATTTGATTGGGATACTTCCCCTTCTTGGGGAACCCTTCTCAATGCCGTTTTTCTTAGCTGCTATTATTCCAACACTTTTAATAACAATTTGGGGAATGATATACATATTTGACCCTTATAAATACGAAAAATCCTATTATTTATTTCTTGGAATATATGGTATCATCAATACTTATGTTTATTTCGTTAGTATACAAAAATTGTTGTATATAAATCTTGAAATAGATAGCTGGGCTCCATTTTTGTTTAATGTAATATTGTTCATTTTATTAATTGGTGGGATGAACTGGATGAACTGGAAAGCTCTTTATAGTGAGACATATTATAAGCTACAACAAAAAACATCTATTCCAGTAGGTTGGGCATCGATAGCAGGGGCTTCGTATATAATAGGACAAATAATATTGTCCGTTGTCTATACAGACTCTGGTATAAGTATATTAATCATTGTTTGTCTCTCTCTCTTATCTTTATTTACTGCATTTCTTTCAATCAATATTCACCGATACTTTTTTATAAAGAAAAATATGGAAAAAGTTCAGGAGATGTTTCCAGATTTTGGATTGCCAAAGGAGGAAAGGTATAAGAAGAGAAAGAAAAAATACTAGTGTGTGAAAATATTTACTATTGAATAAGGGGGAAGGGAAAATAATGATTCCAACATTTACAGCAAAAGATATTTTTGTAATGATGCAAACGTTAAATACGAAAACTTTAATAGGATTTTCAAATCCCTTCGAACATCTGACAAAGTATGAAATTGAAAAAGAATGGGAGAAAACCTATAAAAAACTTCATAAGCTAAATCTCATTGACTTAGTTGACAAAGAAATAAAATTAGAAGAAAACTTCGGAAATGCTCTATGGATCATGTCGCGCACTAATATGGTTGTGGAAATATTAAAAGACGGACGTCAGAAAAGTTATTTTTATTTTAGTAAAGACCATGTAGTAGAATGCAAAGAGACTGAAGAAGGTGAATATACGTTATATGTGCACGGAACTCCAGATCATGTCTGGAATAATGTCATTTACCCTCGTATGCTTGTGGGTGTTGAAAGTCACTCAGGCGAGGTAGGTGGAACTATTTTTGTTCCAACTAGTGCATACAATTCCTGGGTAAAAGCAGGAGCAGTGACAGATGTGCAGAGCCTGAAGGATATAAATTCTGAGGAAAACTGGAAAATGGTTAGTAGTCAATTAGATACTGCATTAAAAAGTATGGTACATAATAATCGTTTAATGGTTTTTTTCAAAGAGGATACTCAGTGGGTTATCGAAGGGATGCATGTGCTGACATCTCCAAATAATAATTGGACATTTAAAATGATACAAAAGGACAATAAGGAATTACTAGAAGGAAAACAGAGCACTAATCTAGAAATTGTTTCGGAGATTTTAGAAGTTTTGGTTAGGATGCAAAAACAGAAAGCGACGATTAAATAACTGGAAATAGAACAGCAAGCACTTTTTCAAAAGAATTGAATAGAGTGCTTGCTGTATATGCTTTATTTATTATGTATTTTCAAAGAAGCAGTTGGACATTTAAACTTTCTAATTGCGCTAGGTTAATCGTATAATTGTTTTCGGTATCTACAAATAGACCACCATTTACTTTATTCCTTTCAGCTGTACGGATGTCTGTATTCGTTTCGAATATCAAATTATGACCACCTTTAAACTTCAGGTAAAATTTATACTTTTTCAATTCACCAGCATTAGACAAAATACTCCCTCCTTTAACGGAGTATACCATTCGTCTCTATAAAGATTAATAGATAGAAAAGAGTTTTATTAGGTAAATAGTTTATGAGACTTTATGGGTATGTCTAATTTTAGAAATTATTAGGTGATATTACTTAAGTAGTATATAATGGAGAGATGCTGAAAATACTGAAATAGGGAAGATAAAGGAGTTTGGATTATATGGGAAACAAAACAATAAAAAACGAATTACCTGAGAATTACGAAGAACTAAAGAAAGCGGCGAATCGTACGGCAAGCTGGAAAGCTCGGTATGATGCAGTAGTTGAACTAGGAAAGTACAATCATAATCAAGTGAAAGACATTTTAAGAACACGCCTGGCAACCGATCCTGTTTACAAAGTACAGGAGGCTGCATTCCAAAATCTCTTAGATTTTGGGGAAGAGGCACAATTACCAAAGCGTAAAAAGTTCGAATTAGTCAAAGGGGCGAACAAAGTGTTTGTTCGTGTGAAGAAAAGCTTGCCAGCCGATCATACTTTTGAAGAATTTTTAACCAAGCTAAAAAGAATGCGTATTGATGTATATGATACGTATGAAGGTGACAAAGGTGACGAGTTTGAATCTTGGTTAAAAAACGAATGGTCTAACTTAAAATAATAGGTATTAAAAATTGCAATTGTCTATATAGGCAGTTGCTTTTTTAATAAGAATGCATACATTTGTGTCCCTTTAAAACTGAGATTAAGATACTATTTAGAATAAATAATACTACTGATTTCCGTTTCAGGTGGACGCGTTTCGCGGGGTGAGCGATGAGCTATCACCGTCGCTAGCGCGTCGCTGTGATATCTCATCTGTCTCACTCATCCCGCCGAAGTCGCCACCTTCCACTACAATCAATACAGTAAATAGTAATCAACAAAAAAATGAAGCATAGCTTATCGCTAATATAAAAAGATTGGCCAAATTTTTAGTTATAAACTCAAATTACTTGTAATCCGTTACTAATAATAAATACTATTCAATAATAGAGAAATACAACTTATTTATGTGATATTGTATTCAACTTTCTTGATATTTAGCGGTTATAGTTGATTGGAGTGTAGGGTGGCGACTCCTGCCGGAATAGCATGAGCTGAAGACCCTGGACAGAGCGTAGCGAGGGAAGCGGCTGAAGCCATGCCGGCGGAAAGCGTCCGCCCGGAGCGGAAATCAACGGCATAGTTTATTGTTTTTCAAGGACCTGGCATGTCTTTTTGTCCGATTTTTTTATTTCATTTATTATATATACTTATGGAATAAATTTATTTTCATAAATGATTCAAGAGTTATTTAGAAAATAGAGAAAATATTATAAGTTAAATTAATAAATTATTCCTAATAGATTGACAGCTTGTATTGAAGCACCTATATTTTAAATAGGTAGAAATAGTGAGTTGGGGATGGGAGAGAAATTATGATGAATAAGTTATGGGACACGCCTGATAAGCTACGGGCTTTGTTATGTGAATTGGTTAGCTGGGATAGCATTACATTAACAGAGGGAGAGCAAGCATTTGCTCCTAAATTAGTGCAGAAGCTTAGAGAACTACAGTATTTTCAAGAGCGAGCGAGTCTATTGCAGATGCATGATGCTGGCCTTGGTAGACAAGTAGTAACAGCGTTATATAAACACCCGGAAGCAACAGAAACAATTGTGCTGATCAGTCATTTTGATACGGTTCAAACCGAGGAGTACGGTGTTTTGGAGCCACTAGCTTATTTTCCAGAGGAGTTAACAAAAAAGTTAATGGAGAATCCTGATGAATTACCAGAAGGTGCTCGTACTGACTTAGAAACAGGAAAATATTTATTTGGACGAGGTACGATGGATATGAAGATGGGGCTTGCTCTTCATATGCAGCTGATCGAAAAAGCGAGTGTAGAGCAATGGCCGATTAATCTAATTTTGACATCTGTTCCAGATGAAGAAGTCAATTCTGCTGGGATGCGTGCTGCAGTTACCCATTTAGTGCGTATACGTGAGGAGTTCGAATTGACATACAAGTTATTTCTTAATAGTGAGCCTTCATTTTCTCAAAATCCAACTGACATTGCTGAGTATATATATACAGGAACAATTGGTAAAATTATGCCGGCTGCTTTGTTTTATGGGAAGGAAACGCATGTGGGAGAGCCGATGAAGGGGATGACTGCGAATTATATTGCATCCTTTTTGACGCAGCGCATGGAGTGGAATGAATCATTTCGGGAGACAGATCTTGGGGAAAGCACGCCGTTACCTGTTTCATTGCAGCAAAAGGATTTGAAATTGTCTTATTCGACGCAAACTCCATATCGGGCGGTTGCCTTATATAATGTGTTTTTACTAAAACGTACAGCATCGGAAGTAATGGATTTATTCGAGCAGGTCGCTAAAGAAGCGATGCAAGCGTTGAACGAAAATTATGCAATGATCTGCGCGCGCGAAAACGTAAGCGGAGTAGGTGAAGTAAAAGTTATACGCTATGAAGAACTTTTAACTTATGCCACGAAAAAATTAGGGGCAGAGCAAGTAGAACTATTGAAAAAACAAACACTGGAAAATGAAGAGTGGGATGACCGCGAAAAATCGCTACGTATTGTAGATGACCTAATGATCCAATGCCAAGAGTTAGCACCAGCAACAGTAATTTTATTTGCACCCCCTTACTACCCAGCAGTTAATACTTCTAGTGATCCACTAATTATTAGTGCAGTGGAGTTGTTACAGAAATCAGCTTTATCATTCAACAATAGAATTGATCAAATCCATTATTTCAATGGAATTTGCGATTTAAGTTATGTAAATTATGAAGATGAAGGTAAGGGTTGGACTGCTTTTGAAAATAATACTCCGGTATGGGGAGACACTTATAGCATTCCATTTGACGATATGGCAAAACTAAAAGGACCGGTATTGAACGTTGGACCATTCGGTAAAGATGCTCACCAAAAAACGGAAAGACTTCATGTAGACAGTGCTTTTGTAGAAATGCCTGTAATGCTTGAAACTTTGATTAAAAATCTGTATTAATTATTCCAACGAGACTTTCTAAATTAGAAAGTCTTTTTTTGAAACATAAAGAATATAATAGTGTCCCATGTCGCCATAAGATTGCTGAGAAAGGTGAAGCTGGTTGTGACGATATAGCAAGGAGTCTGTCCGAAGCCTTTAGAAAACGATAGAAACAGTTTTTGCCATAAAGGACTGGATTCTTTCTACCTGTAATTTCATGTCTATTTAATGTTCACATTTTTTCGGGAAATGTGTATATTTATAATTTTTAATTTATAAACATTGAATATTCGATATTTTTTAGAGATAATGAAACTAATAATATATTACGATAGGAGTAATTGGATGGAAATAACAACTAGAAACAATGCCGAACATAAAAGCAAAGCCAATGACTATGTGCACGAAGTTTTTGAGTTAGTAAAACAAAGAAATCCAGGGGAAAAAGAATTTTTACAGGCAACACGTGAAATCTTTGATTCATTACGACCTGTCTTTCTTAAACACCCGGAATATATACATAATGGAATATTGGAGCGTATAACGGAACCAGATCGAGTCATTACATTTCGAGTTGCTTGGGAAGATGACACTGGGAAAGTTCAAGTTAACCGTGGTTTCCGAGTTCAGTTTAATAATAGCTTAGGACCTTATAAGGGTGGAATTCGATTTCATCCGACGGTGAACAGTAGTATTATGAAATTTTTGGCCTTCGAGCAGACATTTAAAAATGCATTAACGGGACAGCCGATTGGTGCTGGTAAAGGTGGATCTGATTTTAATCCAAAAGGTAAGTCAGAGCGTGAAATAATGCGATTTACGCAAAGTTTTATAACTGAGTTAAGTAAATACATTGGACCAGATATGGATGTACCTGCTGGGGATATCGGAGTTGGGAAGAGAGAAATCGGCTATATGTTCGGTCAGTATAATCGTCTAAGAGGTGGTTATGAGGCTGGAGTATTCACAGGGAAAGACCCAAATCATGGTGGAAGTCTAGGGCGTAAAGAGGCTACAGGGTATGGCACAGTTTATTTTGTGGAAGAAATGTTGAAGAATGTGAATGATAGCTTTGAAGGAAAGAAAGTAGTAGTTTCTGGTTCAGGAAACGTCGCAATATACGCCATGGAAAAGGCAATTGAGCTAGGTGCAGTGGTGTTAGCATGCAGTGATTCCACTGGATATATTTATGATCCAAAGGGTATTAATGTAGAAACGATTAAACAGTTAAAAGAGTTTGATAGTAAACGAATTAGAGAATATACAAAGACTCATCCTAATGCTGTCTATCATGATGGCTGTACGGATATTTGGTCGGTAGCATGTGATATCGCATTACCTTGCGCCACTCAAAATGAAATGGATAAAGACGATGCCATTATGTTAATAGAGAATGGGGTACGGGCAGTAGGTGAAGGTGCAAATATGCCATGTACAGAGGATGCTATTCTTGCTTTTCAAGCAAAAGGTGTTTTATTTGCACCGGCAAAGGCAGCAAATGCTGGCGGTGTAGCAGTTTCAGCAATGGAAATGTCGCAAAATAGTATGCGCTTATCGTGGACGGTTGAAGAAGTAGACGAAAAGTTAAAGACTGTAATGAAGAACATCTACACTAGCTGCTATAGTGCAGCAGAAAGCTACGGACATCCTGGCAATTTAGTAATAGGTGCAAATATAGCTGGTTTCCTTAAAGTAGCTGACGCAATGGTAGCGCATGGTATTCATTAATAATAAAAGGAGCATCCGATGACGGGTGCTCCTTTTTTCTATAGCTTAAATTTACCTACGATTTGATTTAATTCATGAGCAATTTCAAATGTTTCATTTGAACGGTTTGCAATCTCATCAATAGATGCTGTCGTTTGTTCTGTTGCTGCTGAAATAGAAGTAGTAACCTCTTCAATTTCTCTTATTGATTCGGTAAGCTGTGTGATTAACTCTACGACCTGTTTAGAATTATCAGCCTCTGTCGTTGTCATATCCGAAATCATCGTGATTTCTTCAACCGTTTTCTCCACCGCAGTAGAAATATCACTTAATGATTGAGATGTTTGATGAACCGTCGAAGAGCCAGTCTCTATTAACTTTGTACTTTCTACTGTAGATTCTACTACCTGCTTAATATTTTCTGTAATGTCTTTAATAATTTTTTCGACTTGCTCAACTTCAGTATTGGATTGTTCTGCTAGTTTTCTAACTTCCTCCGCGACTACTGCAAATCCTTTTCCTTGCTCTCCTGCACGAGCAGCTTCAATAGAAGCATTAAGCGCTAGTAAATTTGTTTGAGCAGCAATAGCTGAGATAGAACCCGTAATTTGCTGGATTTTAGTAGTTGCTTCATTTAGACGTCCGATTGTTTCACTCGTTTCAATAGAAGCAGATCTAATCTTATCCATATCTCGACTTATTTCACTTGCACGAGTTAGACCTTCTTCAGCAGTTTGCATAGTTGTTTTGGAATTTAGGACACTCATATCTGCGCGCTCTTTTGAAATTTGTAAGCCTTGAGCAAGGTTTTGTAAAATATCAGAGGATTGTTCCGCCGTGATCGTTCCGTCAGATACGGATGCGGCTGTTTCACTCATATTAACTGAAACCTGGTGCACGGCGTCTTTCATCTCGTTTAACGAAATAGAGTTGTTCTCCACATTTTTCGTTAATTGAACGGATGTTGTTTGAATCGTTCCAATAATATTACGTAAGTTTGATGCTAATGTATTTAATGTCCTACTTAAATCTCCAACTTCATCTTTGCTCGTGAAATCCGTATCATTCACTGTTAAATTACCTTTCGCAATTTCACCTGCATGTGCGATAAGTGCGGAAAGTGGCTTTGTTTTTCTTCTTATTAAAAATAGTGTAACTAATGAAGCTAAAATTAATGGAATTATGCTAATAAGTATTCCGCCACTAACTACGTCCCAAGTACGTTCTTTTACGATAGATGCATCAAAATCAATAACGTTAATAGCAATTATATCTTTGGAAGGGTCATGATCTTCAAAAATAGGAGCATAGCCCGAAAGTCTTTCTAAATCACCAAATTCATAAGCCTCTGAATATGTGGAATGCTTCATATCTATTAACATAGCAATAGCTTCTTCATCTATATGAAACTGATCACCAGCTTTGAAGCCGGCTTTCTTTAAATTGTCATCCAACGCGAGCAATGTACCATTTAAATCGATAATGTACTGTGTTTCAAAAATATCTTTATGAGCTGTAGTCCAATTTAGTTGCTCACTCACTTTATCAATGGTTGACGAATCCCCTGAAATAATCTTTTTAACATCCTCAGCTTGGATTAATCCGGTTGTAATATTTGCACACCCATAAGCTTCGATACCAGCGGCCTTGTACAACTCGTCGTATGCAGTATTATAGGTAGCCACTGAAGTGATTAATAGCATAGAAGCAATTATCCCGACAATGATCATTCCTAGATGCACTGTTAACGTATTTTTCATATTAAACTCTCTCCTGTCTAACTTTCCCTAAAACTTATATAACATTTATATCATAGAAATAGGTAAAAATGATACACTTTTATAAAGTGAATTCAGAAGAATATGTGACTAATTTCCTTTTCTTTTTATTAATTAATAAGTAATGGTCTGTAATACTTTTGTTACACAACTGTAAAGTCGCTAATGTTTAAATGATGTTACTATGGGTATAGAGGAATTTTCAGAAAATATTTTGATATAAATTTTTCAATATACAACATGGGGGAACATAAGCTTTGACTTCTTTGTTTAAAAAAATCATTACAATCTTTAGTTTAACTGTAGTTTTAGCCGCGGGAACATTTGCAGGAAATACAGAGGCAGCAAGCGCTGTAGCATCCAATGAAATAGTATCGAGTGCGAAAAGTTTAGTAGGAATTAAATATCGTTATGGTGGAACAACGAAGGCTGGTTTTGATTGTTCGGGTTATATCGGATATGTTTATAAAAGCAAGGGTATAAAATTGCCAAGAACTGCAGCAGGAATGTACAACAGTGGGAAAACGGTAAAAACAGCAAATTTAGCAGTGGGAGATTTAGTTTTCTTCAACACAACTGGTAAAGGTGTATCTCATGCTGGAATTTACATAGGTAGCGGTAAATTCATCCATGCTTCATCTTCTAAAGGCGTTCGTATTGATAAATTAAATGATCCTTATTACTGGGGTAAAAAATACGTTGGCGCTAAAAGAGTAGCAAACGTATCCGTAGCAAAAAAATAATCTTAAAATATACTGCCGTTTCAGCTCATAGCTGAAACGGTTTTTAAAATAGTTGTATTATGTGTTTAATGCAAGGTTTGAAATATTTAGAAAATATTTTCAAAAAGGTATTTATAATTTCTGGAAAAGTAGTATAATTGCATATAATATATTGCACATCTAAAATTGTTGCAGTTTACTAATTATAATTGATAGGGGAAAGACACCATGAATAGTCTAAAAATTCGATTTACAGAAAATGAAATTAAAAATGAGAAAACTCCATCAGAGCAATTAGTGTTTGGAACCAAGTTTACCGACCATATGTTTATCGCTGACTATACAGAAGGAACTGGCTGGCATGATCATCGCATAGTCCCTTATCAAGCCCTAACTTTAGATCCCTCTGCATCTATATTGCATTATGGTCAAACAATCTTTGAAGGAATGAAAGCCTATCTATCTGAGGATGGGATCGTTCGATTGTTCCGTCCAGAGCAAAACATGAAACGTATGAATATTTCAGCTGATCGTCTAAGTATGCCGAAAATAGATGAAGAATTAGCGATTGACGCTTTGAAACAACTACTAGAGATCGATAAAGAATGGATTCCTAAGGAGCCGGGAACATCTCTTTATATCAGACCATTTATGATCGCAACAGAAGCACATCTTGGTGTATCTGCTTCAAAAACATATTGCTTCATCATTATTATGTCGCCGGTTGGTTCTTATTACAAAGAAGGTATTCATCCAGTGAAAATACTAGTGGAAAGTGAATATGTTCGGGCGGTTGCAGGTGGAACAGGAACTGCTAAAACAGCGGGTAACTATGCATCTAGTTTAAAGGCGCAGGAAGTAGCCGATCGTGAAGGGTATTCTCAAGTTCTATGGTTAGACGGATTAGAGAGAAAATACATTGAAGAAGTAGGAAGCATGAATGTGTTTTTCAAGATTGACGGAGAAGTAATTACTCCAGCTTTAAATGGTAGTATTTTAGATGGGATTACAAGAAAATCTATCATCGAATTATTAAAGTATTGGGGTGTTCCAATTACAGAACGTAAAGTTTCAATGGAAGAAATTCGTGAAGCTTACAGGAACGGTAAATTGGATGAAGCCTTTGGAACCGGTACTGCTGCAGTTATTTCACCAATCGGAGAATTACGTTGGAAAGGGGAGTTATTCTACGTTAATAACGGAGAAACTGGAGAGCTTTCCAAAAAATTATACGATACGTTAACTGGAATTCAACGAGGAATTATCGAAGATCCATTTGGCTGGGTAGTCGAATTAGAAAAATAATAGTGTACTAATCGCTTCTCTTTATGGAGAGGCGATCATTTTGTTTATTTAGAACGGAGAATGATGATGATGAAACCATTAATTGGTATATGTGCTAACTATTTGTCAGATGATACAGCAGGATTGGCAGCAGGTATAGGTGCAAAAAATCAGGAATGGCAAATGCTTGCAGATGATTATATTGTAGCGATTGAGAGAGCGGGAGGAGTTCCGGTTATTTTGCCAATCACAAGTGACGTCGAGACTTTGAACCCTCTACTTGAAAAGTTAGATGGCATATTATTTTCGGGAGGCTCTGATATTGATCCTAATTTGTATGGTGAATATCCTAAATTTGGTTTAGGTTATATCGAACCGAAAAGAGATATGCATGAGCTAAAGCTTGCCCGGAAGGTGTTATCGGAGTTGGACATTCCGGTGCTCGGAATTTGTCGTGGAATGCAGCTGCTTACCGTAGCAACTGGTGGTAAGCTATATCAAGATTTAGCTTCTCAAAAACCAGAAGGAATTAATCATTCTGTGCCAAAAGCAATTAGACATCATTCATTCCATCCGGTGCAAATTGAAAGTGGGTCTATCTTAAATAGTATTTTTCAATGTGAAGAGATGAAAGTAAATAGCTTCCATCACCAAGCAGTAAAAGAGTTAGGTCAAGGATTTACACCGACGATGATTGCTCCTGATGGTATTATCGAGGGAATGGAATGGGAAGAACGAAACCGATTTGTAGTAGCAGTGCAATGGCATCCAGAAATGATGGAAGGACAAGTAGATACAGTGCGTCCAATCTTTAATGCTTTTGTCGAAGCAAGTAAAATGAATGCACAAGTTATGACATTAGTCCCCTCTGAAGAAACAATAGCATAACAGACAATTAGACAAAGCCTTCCTACGTCAAACTATACGGACGATGGGAAGGTTTTTCTATTTCTATTTGAATATGCTCGCAGTAAAGATTATAATTTTCTATTTTGAATTCCGGATATTTTTTGATCAAAGTAGGTAATAAATGCGTATTTAGGTAAGTAGGCTGATCCTGTTTGTCGTTGACATAAAATGAATAGGAACTATACGGGTAATTTTCTAATTTGTCTAGAATAGTTCTATGCATAAAAAGATGATTTTGATGGATGTATTTACTCACTTTTAATAACTCCAACGGTTCAGAAATCATATTAGTGTAATATCTGGTTTCATATAATTGTCCGTTAAATTTATACTTACACTTAAAGTAATCGGAGTATTGTTGATTGATAAAAATTAACACTTCAGAAAGTGGAACCTTAGGAGAGCGTATTAGTAGGTGATAGTGGTTATTTATCAAGCTATAGGCAATAAGCATAAATGAGTAAATAGTGTGTGCCTGCTGAAGTGTATGAATAAAGGACTTGAAATCCTCTTTATTCATAAAAATACGTTGTTTGTTATTGCCGCGCATCGTAATATGATAAAAAAGTTCTGGTTGCCAAACCTTTCGGATATTCCCCATCGACACTTCGCCTCCTTCATATTGACAACACCTTACAATAAAAGAGAAGAAACAACAATTGTCACAATTCAATATAATTAACAACAATTCCATTCTCGGTTTGAAAACGTGATCAAAATTTAGTTTTCCCCCAATTATAGCTTTCAAAATAAAATTCTTCACAGATATCTTTTTAGTTATTTGAAATAAAAAAACCACACTTCTCGTAAAGGAGAGTGTGGTTGATATTAATGAATTATTTACGTTTGTTGCGTTTAGTTAAACGACCAAGTGCAAATGCACCAGCAGCTAGACCAAGCATTGTATTCGTGTTTTTGTTGAAAACTTGTTTTACAACTAAGTTCATATTTGCAGGACGCTCTGCTAGGCGACGCATGAAGTAGCCATACCAATCTTGTCCAAATGGTACATACGTACAGAAGTTATAACCTTCGTTTGCAAGCTGCTGCTGCATTTCTGTACGGAAGCCGTATAACATTTGGAATTCAAATTTATCGTAAGGAATATTATTATCTTTGATAAATTGTTTAACATGATTAATAACATTATGATCATGCGTAGCAATAGAAGTGAACTTCCCATTTAATAAATGCCATTCGATTAGTTCGATATAGTTTTTGTCGATTTCTTCTTTCGTTTGGTATGCGTATTCAACAGGCTCTTTATAAGCCCCTTTTACGATACGTAGACGGAAGTTTTTATACTTTTGAATGTCTTCTGTTGCACGGTAGAAGTATGCTTGAATAACAGTTCCAACGTTATCGTAGTCTTTTGAAAGCTCGTCCAAAATATCAAAAGAAGGTTGTAAATGTTTGTTGGATTCCATGTCAATATTGATAAATGTGCCATATTTGTGTGCAACTTGTACAATTTCTTTTAAGTTGTTTAAAGCGAAGTCGTAGTCAATATCAAGACCAAGCTGTGACGGTTTTAACGAAATATGTGCATCTACTTGATGCTCTTCGATAGCTTCGATCACCGCGATAATTTGTTCTTTAGCAGCTAATGCTTCTTCTTTTTCGAATACAAATTCTCCAAGGTTATCTACTGTACAAGAGATGCCCATAGCATTTAGTTTTTTAATGCTCTCTATTGTTTCTTCAATATTTGTCCCAGCAACTACATGCTGTGCACCCATTTTTAAACCATATTTTTTTGCTGCACCATTTAATATTTGATTCTCTGACAAAGCCATAAAAATATCTTTTAACATTGTAATGCTCCCATCTCTGTTTAGATGCCTAAATTATATCACAAATTTCTACAAAATATATAACCTTGTATCATAGAGGATTAAATTGTCATTTTAAGCCTGGATCTATTCAAATACAACCATATCCAGCATAAAGCGCTCAATTACTTTCATATTTGGCTCTACACCAATACCATTACCTTTTGGAACATCAATAAAACCGTTATTTACTACAATTTCAGGATTAATAATATCCACCTCCCAGTAGTGAGAGGACCCAGCAGTATCGCCAGGTAGTGTAAAATTTGGAAGGGACGTTAGAGCGATATTATGTGCACGACCGATACCAGCCTCCAACATACCGCCACACCAAACTGGAACGCCTTTTTCCATGCAGTAATCATGAATTTTCTTTGCTTCTGTTAAACCGCCGACACGTGCAATTTTTATGTTAATAACCTTTGTACTACCAAGCTCGATCGCTTTACGTGCATCCTCTAGAGAAAGAATACTTTCATCCAAACAGATTGGGGTATTTAACTTTTTTTGAAGCTTCGCATGATCGACAATATCATCGCTAGCAAGTGGCTGTTCAATCATCATTAGCTGATAATCATCTAGTTGTTTTAGTAGATCTATATCATCTAGAGTATAGGAAGAATTCGCATCTGCCATAAGAAGAACATTTGGAAAGACTTCTCTCAGTTTTTGAATCACTTCGATATCATATCCCGGTTTAATCTTCACCTTTAGCCGTTTGTAGCCCTCTTCTATATAATGATGTACTAAGTCCAATAGCTTGTCTGTACTTGTTTGGATACCGATACTAATGCCTACTGCTATTTTGTCATTACTTCCGCCAATAGCTTGTCCTAGTGTTTGATTAGTTCGTTTTGCATATAAATCCCATATTGCAGTTTCAATTGCAGCCTTCGCCATATTATTTTTTTTGATAGGCGAAAAAATTTCAGTTACTTCATCAGGATGAGATATTTCTTTATTCAATAGCAGAGGTACTAAAAAGTCTCTAATTATATGTAGGGTAGTTTGAACTGTTTCTTCAGTATACCAGGGAGCTTGGAAAGCGGCAGATTCTCCCCAACCTGTATTCCCATTCTCATCAAATACCTCTAACAAGAAAAACTCTTTTTCCTGTAGTCTTCCAAAGCTAGTGACAAATGGATTTTTCAACGTCATTTTCATATGACGCATATTAATTTTTTTGATAATCATATTATTACTCCTCGCCATATTATCATGCAAAAAACCCTACTGCTGTAGGGAAGTTTTTTGGGAATCGAGATCCTCAGTATCTGTATCAATTGGTGAAACTGGAGCACCCTCCCAAATCATATTTAAGGAGGCTTGTATATCTAAGTCATTTCGATAAGCCATTTCTTCAGGTTCTAGGGGATTAGGGTTAATAGAAAATCTCCTCCTATCCTTTTTACTATTATATTATTGAAAAACAAAATATGACATGAATCTGCAAAAATTTATTTTGAGACCTAAAGTCGTAGCAAAAATGAATTCTTCGTTCAAAAAGAAAGCAAAAATTATATAGTTGCATTTATTAATTGATTCTGACAATTGAATTAACTTAGCGGATGGATACAATAAGGGAAATGAGAGGAGTGGATAGCCTATGACAGTTGAATATCTAGTTCAAGTAATGAATCGCAGTTTACGAAAGGTAGAGGAAACGATTGATCAGGTAGAAATTCGAACTCATATGTCACAAACAGATCAGCGTCAAATTATGCAGGCGGTTTTGGAGCTAAGTGACCGAATAAAATTAATCGAAATGCATGTAGATTTAAATAGAAAGATAGAATTCACTTTCACACATGAACAACATATAGATTGACATACTACTAAATATGATGTAAATTACCAAATGGACGAACATTAAAGTTTATTTGTAAATAAATATTCGTATTTAGGAGTGAAAACGATGGAAAATGTATTCGATTATGAAGATATTCAATTAATTCCAGCGAAATGTGTGGTAAATAGTAGATCAGAATGTGATACCACAGTAACACTTGGAGGACATACATTTAAATTACCAGTAGTGCCTGCTAATATGCAGACAATTATAGATGAAAACATTGCAAATTATTTAGCAGAAAATGGTTATTTTTACATTATGCATCGATTTGAGCCGCAAAAACGTATTGCTTTCATCAAAAGCATGCAGTCACGTGGTTTAATAGCTTCTATTAGTGTGGGTGTTAAAGAGGAAGAATACACATTTGTGGAGCAGTTGGCAGCAGAGAAGCTTGTGCCTGAATTCATTACGATTGATATTGCCCACGGTCATTCCAATGCTGTTATTAACATGATTAAACATCTAAAAACACATTTACCGAAGAGCTTTGTTATCGCAGGTAACGTAGGTACTCCAGAAGCTGTAAGAGAGCTAGAAAATGCTGGAGCCGATGCAACAAAAGTTGGAATCGGACCTGGGAAAGTGTGTATCACGAAGATTAAAACCGGATTTGGAACTGGTGGTTGGCAGCTTGCTGCACTGCGCTGGTGTGCAAAAGCGGCTAGCAAGCCAATAATAGCAGATGGTGGAATTCGCACACATGGTGATATTGCAAAGTCAGTTCGCTTCGGGGCTTCCATGGTTATGATTGGATCTCTATTTGCAGGACATGAGGAATCACCTGGTGTTACAGTAGAGAAGGATGGTAAGCGCTATAAAGAATATTTTGGTTCTGCATCCGAATTCCAAAAAGGTGAAAAGAAAAACGTAGAAGGTAAAAAGATGTTTGTAGAATATAAAGGACCTCTCGAAGATACTTTAAGAGAAATGGAACAAGATTTACAATCCTCCATTTCTTACTCCGGTGGAACTAAATTAGAGTCGATTCGTAATGTAGATTACGTAATCGTGAAAAACTCTATTTTCAATGGAGATAAAGTTTATTAATAATTAATGTTATTTAAATGACGAAATGCTACAATGTATTTGAATAATAACATTATTTGAAAAAGAGGAGTGTTCTAAATGGCTGTAGATGTATACCTTAATTTTAATGGGAATTGTCGCGAGGCTGCAGAATTTTATGCAGAAGTATTTAATACGGGTAAACCTGAAATAATGACATTTGGTGAAGCACCGCAACATCCCGATTTTGTCTTGCCTAAAGAAGCAAAAGATTTAGTTCTACACACTCGCTTAAATATCAATGGTAGTAATATAATGTTTTCTGATACATTTCCAGGATCACCTTTTGTGGAAGGAAACAATATCAGTTTAGCTTTCGTAAGTAAGGATGAAGAAGAAGTAAAATCTACTTTTAATGCGCTAAAAGAAGGCGGCAAAGTAAGTATGGAGCTTCAGGAAACTTTTTGGAGCAAATGCTACGGATCATTAAGAGATAAATTCGGTATAGAATGGCAATTTAGTCACGAAGCTGATCAATTGCCACAATAACTTGAAGGCTATGTAACGTATAATATACGTTGCATAGCTTTTTTTATTAATTTCTAAATAATCGAAAAAGGCATTATAAATCTAAGCTGTATAAAGTATACTTACATATAAAACTATTGCAATATTAAAAAGAAAGAAGAGGTAACAGGATGAGTATACGAATAAATCCTCGTGCGCAATCATTGAAAATCCCTGGAACGAGACAATTCTCCAATCAATTAGTCCATTATCCGAATGCGATTAATTTGACGATTGGTCAACCCGATTTTCCAACTCCATCTTCTGTAAAAGAAGCAGGTATTCGAGCAATTGAAGAAAACTTAACCGGATACTCACACAATGCGGGGCTGCTAGAGCTAAGAAATGCTGTGAACTCCTTTTTCTTCGATAAATATGGTTTTTCCTATGATATCCAAAATGAAATAGTAATAACCAATGGCGCAAGTGAAGCAATCGATGCAGTATTCAGAACAATATTAGAAGAAGGGGATGAGGTTATTTTACCCGCTCCCACTTATTCAGGATATGTTCCTGTTATTGAACTTTGCGGTGCCAAAGTAGTCTATTTAGATACGACAGACACTCAATTTCAGCCATCTGCAGAAAGACTCGCAAGCTTGATAACAGAAAAAACAAAGGCTATTTTTTTCAACAATCCTTCCAATCCAACTGGTGTCGTTCTAACAAAGGAGACGATGGATGGATTAGTCGATGTTATTAAAAAGAAAAATTTATTTATCCTAACAGATGAAATATATAGTGAGAATACTTTCACTGGAAAACACTATTCCTTTGCAAGTTATAAGGAAATAAGAGAGAAGTTATTTTATATTCACGGCGTTTCCAAGTCGCATTCCATGACTGGTTGGCGAATCGGCTTCCTAATGGGACCGGCAAATGTGATGGAGCACGTTGTAAAGGTGCACGCCTTCAATACTATTTGTGCATCATTACCAGCTCAATATGCTGCAATAGAGGCACTAACCAATGCACAAGATATCCCGAGTGAAATGAACGTGGAATATGTGAAAAGACGCGACTTTGTATATAGTCGTTTAACAGAGATGGGATTGACGGTAGAAAAACCAAATGGAGCGTTTTATATTTTCCCAGATATAACAAAGTACGGAATGAATTCATTTGATTTTGCTACAAGGCTTTTACAGGAAGGCGAAGTCGCAGTCGTACCAGGAAGTGCATTCACTGAGTACGGAGAGGGATTCATACGTATTTCATATGCCTATAGCATGGCTGTGTTAGAAGAAGGATTAAATAGATTAGAAGAATTCCTGCTTACTTTATAAGAATAGAAAAAAGGCTATTCCGATTTATACGGAATAGCCTTTTTGCATCGGTACGTTTGGATAAATGTTCCGTTCCGAGAGTAAATTTAGTGCGTCCGAGAGTAATCCAGCTGGCTCCGAGAGTAAACACAGTGCGAGCGAGAGTAACCATCACAGCTCCGAGAGTATACCCAACACAAACGAGAGTACCCGGTCCAACTACTCCTCATTATCCCTACTCAAGCTCCAAATGCTCCTTTAATACCAACGTTACTTCACTCAGTTCCTTCTCTTCAGGTACATAATACCAAATATCATTCATTCGCTTACCGCTTCCTTTTGTAAGAGAAATAGACTCGACATTGGCGAGAGCTCCTTTATAGCCTTTTTGAATATCCATCATTTGATCGAACGTCATGTTCGTCCGGATGTTTTCAGCTAGAGTAGCCAATAAATCTTTATAGTTGAGCAGACTATTGAAGGATGCACCTTCTTTTAGAACGGCTAGAAGCACTTGTTTTTGACGCTCCTGTCTACCAAAGTCGCCTAATGGATCATTCATCCGCATTCGCACATAGCTAAGTGCCATATCTCCATCTAGATGGATAGGACCTTCTTTGAATAGATAGCCATTTTCCTCAAAAGCAGTAGTGTTCTCGACTGTCACACCGCCAACGCTATCGACAATTTCTAGAAAGCTTTCCATATTAACCTGCACAACATAATCAATTGGAATATCGAGCAAGTTTTCGACTGACTGAAGTGCCATATCTATTCCACCAAATGCGTATGCATGATTTATTTTGTCCATTTTATCGATTCCAATGATCTCTGTATATGTATCTCTAGGGATACTCAATACTTTAATAGAAGAGAGGGAGGGGTTGGCGGTAAGTACTATTATCGTATCCGAACGTCCAACATCATCATCGCGCTCATCCACACCTAGTAATAATACGGAAATTGGTTCCTGATCTACGAGCTCTACTTCCGTTTTTCTAAGCTCGGAAACTTTGCGTATTTCGGGTTCATGAATTGTTTCAAGTGTTTTAGTTACATTTTTATAAATGCTAGCTGTGTAGATTGTTCCACCTAAAAGTAAGCAGCTTATAATGGTAATCCAAATTATCTTCTTAGACATATCATGATCCTCATTTCTTGGAACTTCCTTGTCTATTTATATGAAAATTCTATTTAGATTATTTACTAGAACTTCTATATTTATTCAACTCGTATATCCATTTATCTATTTTCAAGTCAGTCCATAAATATGTCGAATAAAGTATGTTTCATATGTTATACTTTATCTTTGAATGAACAGTAGAAAGGAAATATATAATGAAACAATCATCAATAAGTTCAGTTTGGAAAATAGTTTTACTAGGTGCACTATTGCTATTAATCGCACTTTTATTTCCTCAACCAATCACTGCATATGCTATAACCCTAATTTTAGGAGTCATTTCCATTGTTAAACCGAAAGAATCTTTATTTCTTTTAATTTATTATTTCCCAATTCGTTCTTTTTTAGTAGAGATTAATCCCTCTCTAAAATTAATTGGAGATATTATTATAATTGGAGCTTTCGTACGTGTCGTATGGGATGCTAGATCTAATTGGAAACAAATATTCCGTTTCGAGATATTTGAATGGGCATTTATTGCTTTTTTAATAATCGGAGCAATTTCATCATTTATCACGGGCGTTAGCACTGGAGCAATAGTATTTCAATTAAGAGCTTTTGCTATAACCTTCTTATTGCTTTATGTAGTTAAGAGATTATCGATAACTAAAAGCGATATAATAACTTTCTTATGGAATACGTTAATTGTTGCATTAATAATTGTTGTTCAAGGATTAGTGGAAAAGTTATCGATGCGTTCAGCTTTAATGCCAGAGACATGGATCAATAGATCTCTATCATCCAATAATCGTGTTCGGATTTATGGACTTTTGAACAACCCTAATGTATTAGCAACATTCTTAACAATAGCAACGATTTTAACGGTCTATTTAAAGAAATTCGTTACGAACAATAAATTACAATGGTTCTTAAACATTTCGTTAATCTTAATGGTTGGGGTTTGGATCCTAACTTATAGTAGAGGAACATGGATAGCAGTTGTGATAGGTATTGTTGTATATACGCTGCTTACGAGAAAATGGAAAGTACCTGTTAAAGCAATACTTCTTGTGGGAATATCATTCCTGATTGTTACGATGCCAACTACTTATATAAGTAAATGGATAAATAACAATACCGAAATAGGTAATTTCCCGAGAACTGGTCCAGCAGAGGAAGTAGATACTGGATTTGCAGACGAATCTAAACGACTAGAGGAAACCTTTAGTAAATCTACTTTTGACAAGAGTAAAACTACTGGAAGATTATTTGTAGTTTATAAAGGATTTGAAGTATATAAAGATTATCCATTAATTGGTAGTGGATTTGGAACATTTGGAGACTCAGCTTCCAAATCGTATTCATCTCCAATTTATAAAGATTATGATATTGAGACAAATATATATGCCGACAATCAATATATAGAAGTAATTGCACAAAATGGTACTGTAGGGGTTATACTTTTTGCGGTATTCCTTTTAGGATTATTACATCTATTCTGGAAGCATAGAAAAACAAATCCATATGCAATTCCTTTACTTGCTAGTTTGGTTGGAATCTACTGGTGTGGAGTTATCTATAACATGTGGGAAGATAAAACCTTTACGATGTATTTCTTTATCATAACGGCAGTGTTTATACAGTTTGTTAGTAAGAAGGAGAGAATTTCTAAATGACCATTTTGCATCTAATTAGTGGGGGAGAAACTGGTGGTTCTAAAAATCACTTAATATCGCTCTTAAGTCAATTTTCATCTGAAGAGATTATATTATGTGTGATGGAAGAAGGTCTACTGTCTACAGATGCGAAAAAAGCAGGAATTCGAACAATAACTTTAAATCAAAAATCGAGATATGATTTATCCGTCGTTAAAAAACTCTCCAAACTAATAAAAGCGGAAAATATTTCACTCATTCATACACATGGACCAAGAGCAAATCTGTTTGCCTATCTTACAAGAGTGATATGTCCTTTTAAGTGGGTTACAACCATTCATAGTAATCCATCTTTAGATTTTGTTAAAGGCGGTCTGAAGGGTAAACTCTTTACGATGCTAAATATGAATTTGATCAAGAAAATAGACCACTTTTTTGCTGTCTCACATCGCTTTGGTGAAATGTTAGAAGGCTTTGGGATAGAAAAGAACAAGATAAGTATTATTTATAATGGTATATCCTTTCAGGAACCAGAATATCAAAAGCTTTCACCAGATGAGTTTGGAATAGATGATAACGATTTCGTTGTAGTTATGGTTGCAAGATATCATCCTATTAAAAATCACAACTTAGCTATAGATGCAATTACGAGATTACGAGAAGAAGGTATCCCGGTACAATTAGTTTGTGTTGGAGATGGTCCAGAAAGACAAGCACTAGAAAAGAAAGTAGCTGGAAAGGATTATTTTCATTTAACAGGCTTCAGAAATGATATCCATGCTATTCTTGAGTTAGGGGATTGTTTGTTACTTACGTCAAATAGCGAAAGCTTTCCGCTTGTCTTACTAGAAGCAGCCCGTGCAAAGAAACCAATTGTAACTACAGATGTTGGTGGAGTAGGGGCTTTGCTGCCAACTGAGGACTATGGATATATTGTTCCAATTGGTAATCTAAATATGGTAGTTAAAGCCTTAAAGGAACTTTACGCATCTAAACTTTCAGGCGATATTCAACTGAAAGGTGAAAAACTTTATAAACATGCAAAAGAAAAGTTTTCACTTAATCAGCTTGAAAAAGATACTAGAAATACGTATTCAAAATTGCTATAAGCATTAAAAAAAATATTAGAAAGATTTTCATTTTATTGTTTCTTTCTATTGTCAATATATAAATATGTGTTAAAATATAGTAGTAGAAAGAATTCTTGGTATAATATAAACGAAAAAAAGTCTCGGTTGGTTGGTAATCGTATTAAGCAAACTGAAATGGGTTGTTAACAAAGATAGATATTCTTTGTTGGCAGCCCTTTTAGTTTTGTTCAACTTAAAAAAGCGATCGATTTATTGAAACTCCATAAATCGATCGCTTTTATTCTATTATTGATTGATTTTAACGGTCCATTTAGATAAGTCTTTTGCTTCTTTATTTACTAACTCTTTTGGAAAAATAAAGGTCCAGGGTTTTGTTGTGTTAGATTGTACTTCAAAGTTATCTAATTTAAACGAACCTTGAGCAACAATTTCGTTATTCGCATCTGATAGAACTAACGGGAGTTGTTGAAAACTAAGTGACTTGTTGGATCCGTTTCTAACAAAAACAGTAACCGCTAAACCATCATCTGGTTGTTCTTTTAACTGAACTCCAGTAATATTTACTTCGTCCTCGTTTAGAGATGGTAGCGATTTAACCAATTGTTCTAAAGCCTCTTTTTGCTCTTTTGGAAGAGATTTCTCCCAACTTTCGTGTAGCTCCAGTTTATGAGGTTCAAAAGACTTTAAGTTAAACGCAAGCTGCCAACCTTCAGCAGGTAATTCTTCAGAGTCAATTGTTGGTTTATCAAACTTAAACACCCATGGACGAGCACTATTACCAGGAATTTCACCTAGTTCACTAAAGTCAAACTGTTGTGAAGCTATCACATCGTTCGAAGCATCTAGTAACAGTAACTCGATAGAGCCTAATTCCATAGGTTTTGCCAAGGATGATCGGAAAAAGGCTTTTACAAGCCAAGAATCATCTTCTTCATCAATTTCCAGACCTGATAATGATAACTGATTTGGTTTCAGTGGCTCTAATTCATTTAACAGAAATTGAAACACGTATTGCTGTTCTTTTGGCACGTTCCAGCTTGGGTGATAGGATAGCTCTGTTTTGATTGAATTACTCTCCGAAACCTCTATATCTAATAACTCCTCCGAGTTAATCGTGCTATCTTTTCCAGCCGTTTTTGTTTTTTTGAACAAAGAGAATATACTCAATTGTTGTCCTCCTCTTTCGTTTTATCCATTAGCTTAACAAAATTTATAATTTCAATGACAATGGAAAGTCGCATGGACTGGTAATGTTTTTCAAAAAGTTCGAGACCTTCTCGTTGATAAATTCTAATAGGATCCTCTTGTTGGTACGAGCGAAGTCCAATACCTTCTTTTAAACGAGTCATAGATTCTAAGTGTTGAACCCATATATTATCCACATATCCTAACATAACACTTGTGATTGTACCTACAAGTTCTTTTTCTTCTACAGAATTACTGATATACTCTTTAAGCTTTGAAGCGTGAGGTGAAACTTGTTTTTGAATCTCTTTAATCTTCAGGTTATTGGTATCTACAGTAAATTGATCTATAAATAGAGAACTTAAATTCTTCTCTATTGTAGAAATATTCCATTCTAAAGAGTCTATATCCTCCGGACAAGCTTCGTAAATGACAAAGTTAATTGTTTCATCTACCATTGTGTGAAGCAACGCTAACGTATCTTGTTTTTGAAGAATTTTGTTTCGCAAAGAGTAAATTACATTGCGTTGGTCGTTAATAACGTCGTCTAACTTCAAATTATATTCTCTCATAGAAAAATGAGATCCTTCGACAATTCGTTGAGTTCTTGAAACAAACTCGCTCATGTCTTTGTTATTAATAAGTCCCTCTGCATCAGTTTTAATAACTTTTTGCATTTTATCGACGTCTTCTTTTGCAAACCGTACAAAAATATCGTCCTCTAGAGAAATGAAGAACTGTGTATCCCCTGGATCACCTTGACGTCCAGCTCGTCCTCTTAACTGGTTGTCAATACGAATGCTTTCATGCTTTTCAGTCCCAATAACAAAGAGACCTCCGATATCTGCGACACCTTCTCCAAGAACTATATCAGTACCACGTCCTGCCATATTCGTAGCAACCGTGATTTGGTTTAACTGCCCAGCCTGCGAAATAAGTTCAACTTCTTGTTCAATACTTTTGGCATTTAAAAGGTGGTAATCCAAGTTTTCTTTATCTAAAAAATTTGCAACCTTTTCTGATTGTAATATAGAGGTAGTTCCGATAAGAACAGGTTGACCATTCATGTGACGGGCTTTAGCTTCTTTAGCAACAGCTGCATATTTGTTATCACTTGTATTAAATACTAAATCGGGTTTATCCACTCTAATTTTCGGTCTATTTGTAGGTATTTGAATTACATCCATACCGTATACTTGTCTGAATTCACTTTCCTGCGTTTTAGCAGTCCCTGTCATACCAGAAAGCTTCGGATACAAACGGAAATAGTTTTGAATAGTAATTTCTGCCTGTGCCTTATTTTCATCTGTTAACGTGACGTTTTCTTTCGCTTCAATCGCTTGATGTAAACCATCCGATAATGATCGACCTTCCATAATACGTCCAGTGAACATATCCACCAAATGAATTTTATCGTCTTTAACTATATAATCTACATCTTTTTCGAACATGACATGTGCTCTTACTGCTTGAATAACATAATGATATAATGTTTGGTGCTCCAAATCATATAGATTATCTATACTAAATGCTGCTTCTACTTTTCCAATACCTGTCTCAGTAAGTGAAGTTGCCTTTGTTTCAGGATCAAAATCGTAATCTTCCTCTATTTTAAAACGTTTAGCAAGAATTGCAGCTATTGAATGTAGTTCAGCTCTAGAACTCGTTTTACCTGCAACGATTAAAGGTGTTTTAGCTTCGTCAATCAGCACACTGTCAACTTCATCTATAATTGCGTAATGGAAAGGGCGTTGAACCTTCTGAGCTAGATTGCTCACCATATTATCGCGAAGATAATCAAAACCAAACTCCGTTCCAACACCATACGTGATATCAGCCAGATAAGCTTGTTGCTTATCTTCAGGAGTCATCATTGGTATATTGATACCGACTGATAATCCTAAGAATCGGTGAATTTGTCCAATTTGCTCGAAATCCCTTTTTGCTAGGTATTCATTTACTGTAATTACATGAACACCTTTTGATTCTAAGGCTTTTAGATAGGATGGGAGGGAGGCTACTAACGTTTTACCTTCACCTGTAGGCATCTCAGCTATGTTGCCCTCTGCTAAAACAAGACCTCCTAAAAGCTGAACATCGAAGTGGCGCATTTGTAAGACTCTTTTAGAAGCTTCTCTGACTACAGCAAAAACTTCTGGTATTATGGATTGAAGTGTTTCTTTTTTATCTAGTCTATCCTTAAAAATTGATGTCATTTGTTTCAGTTCTTCATCTGACATATTAACGAATTTTTCTTCTAGTTCATTAATTTTTTTTACTATTTTAAAGTACTTTTTTAATTGCCTAGCACTTGTATTATTATTTTGCTTTAACCATGGAATCATTTGAATTCTCCTTTGACTTAAACACACTAATACATTCTATCAAATTTCTTAAGAAAATTCTATTTTACTTGCAATTGAACGGAAGCTTTTAAATTAGTGAAAATTTAATATTCCACAAAAAATGTTTCATTTTGTTAAAAGCGTGATATAATACATATGATTTAACTTAGATGAGGAGGAGAGACATGCTTGCCTTTACGTTGGTGTTGGCATTTGTCGCATCCGTACTATTTACACCACTTGTAAAGAAATTAGCGTTTCGCTTTGGAGCAGTAGATAAGCCAAACTATAGAAAAGTACATGCAAATATAATGCCGAGACTCGGTGGACTAGCTATCTTTTTGTCCTTTCTCGTCGCTTTTTTCGTCTATCGACCAGACGGTCAATATGACAAAGCAATGCTACTTGGAGCGTTAATCATTATTGTTACAGGTGCTTTAGATGATATGTTTGAGATTACTGCAAAAGCAAAACTTCTTGGGCAGCTTCTAGCGGCCTTAAGTGTTGCCATATATGGAGGACTACAAATTGAGTTTATAAATATCCCATTTATAGACTATGAATTACAGTTTGGTTATTTTGCAATACCACTTACTATTTTGTGGATAATTGCTATTACTAATGCAATAAATTTAATCGATGGTTTAGATGGTTTAGCCGCTGGAGTTTCTACTATAGCTCTTTTAACGCTATCTGGAATGGCGATCATGATGTCCAATCCATTCGTTGCTATTATGGCAGCTATATTAGCTGCTAGTACGCTCGGTTTCTTAGTATTTAACTTTTACCCCGCGAAGATCTTCATGGGGGATACCGGAGCGCTGTTTCTTGGATACATGATTTCAGTACTTGCATTGCTTGGCTTTAAAGGTGTAACAATGTTTGCCTTGATCATACCCATTATTATGCTTGGTGTTCCTATTTCTGATACATTCTTTGCGATTGTACGTAGATACCGTTCTAAACAACCATTAATGGCTCCAGATAAATCTCATTTGCATCATTGCTTGTTAAATGTAGGATTTACGCATCGTCAAACTGTGTTAATCATTTATGCAATAGCAGCAATGTTTGGAATTGCTGCATTGATATTCTCACAAGCAACGATGTGGGGAGCGATTCTTTTACTAGTAATCATGCTTATTGCAATTGAATTTTTTGTAGAAGCAGTTGGATTAGCAGGGAAGAATTACAAACCCCTCATTAATTTAGTGAGAACAATAGGTAAATCATGAAAAAAAATCCTCTCATTCTAGTTTATAGAATGAAAGGATTTTTTTGTATTTGAATGAAAATAAAAAGCTCTGAAGAAATTTTCTTCAGAGCTCTTTAATAGTTATGGACGATCATCTACTGCATAGTTACTGTTATCGGAATCGCTGTCTGAAATATTGCTTGTTTCTGGTTGTAAACCAAGATGACTTTTCAGTAAATCTTGAGTTTCCTCTAAACTTTCTTCATCTAACTTCCAATAATAAACTCCTGTAGACATGTCGTCGTAGCCTTCGAGTGTTAATGTATCGATTTGTGGAGAGCCACCTTTAATATATTCAAAGAAGGATTTCATTTCATCGAATGTTAAATCAGTCTTCATATTATCTCCGACTGCATCTATCACGTCTCCGTATTTAGTAAAAGAGGAAGCTGAACTAGCTTTCTTAATAATAGAAGAAAGAATCATTTGCTGACGTTTTCCTCGTTCGATATCATTATCAAGTTTTCGCGTTCTAGCTAAAGCTAATGCTTCCCGTCCGTCCAATTCCTGTAACCCTGGCTCTAGTTGAACTGTTCGTTTATTGTTTTCATCTTTTTCCAATAACTGATAAGGAACCTCAGCCTCGATTCCTCCTAAAGCATTAATTACATCAACAAATGCGTTAAAATTCATCTTCACGTAATAATCTACCGGAACTTCTAACAAATTTTCGACTGTTTCAATTGCAACTCTTGTACCGCCATATGAATGGGCATGGGTAATTTTATCGTTATATCCAACTTCATCAATATAAACATATGAATCACGTGGAATACTTACTAACTTGACTGTTTTAGATTTATTGTTTAATGTCGCAAGCATTAAGGCATCCGAACGACTGTTTTCATCTCCCTGATTACGTTCTTCGCTGTCATCAATACCAATAAATAGAACTGAAACATTGTCATTTAATGGTTCGACTTTTTCTTCACGCAAATTAGATTTTTCACGATCACCCGCAACTTGAAATGCATTATCAGCAGCTATCTCGGCTTTCTTAGTTAAGTAGACTGCATAAGTGGATAAAGAGATAAGCATGGACGCAACTATTATGAGTGAAATGGTTAATATTTTGCGTTTTTTACTGCTGTTCTTTTTCTCCTTTTTATATAACCTTCTATTCATTTTTATAATCTCCCTTTATTCTTCATACAGCTTTAGGACGAAGAATCGACAAAATAGTTTCATTAAATTTGACATGTCCTTTATTATACTATGGAATTGATAATAGGTAAATTTAATTCAACACAAATTCTAGAAACTCTTTGTCGACAAGTTCAATTTGCGCTTGCCCGTTAGTCATTTCAGCAATCCAATTTGTAAAGTCACGCTCCTCATCCGCTTTTGTATATACCAAAACTTCGACAAGCTCTGCATAATTTATTTCTTTTAAAGGGTAGACAGAATTGCGCACTTCATTTTCCACTTTTCCTAACCACGTATAGTCGATCGAGACTTTCAATAAATGATGCAGTTTACGCTCTACTACTTTTGCAGCATCAATTCCTTCTGTAGTAGCTTTCCCATAAGCGCGGATAAGCCCACCACCACCGAGTTTAATGCCACCAAAATAACGAGTGACAACAACTACAGTATCCTTGATACCTTGCTTTTTTAGTACCTCGAGCATTGGAACACCCGCAGTTCCACTCGGTTCGCCATCATCATTTGCTTTTTGTATATTATCATGCTCTCCAATAATATATGCGGAGCAGTTATGATTAGCACTTTTATGCTTTTCCTTGATATTAATAATAAAATCCTGTGCTTCCTCTTCGGATTCAGCTCGGTTAATATAAGTGATAAATCGTGATTTTTGAATGTTGATTTCACTCTCACCATAGCCTTGTACAGTTTTGTAATCTTTTCTCATAGATATATTTCCCCTCCTGATTCTATTGAAACATAGTTGTAAAGTAATTTTAATTTATTTTTAGTCACTTAGTGCTATAATAGGATTTGTCATCATTTGTGAATGAAGACTCATTTGGACGCATAAAGGAGAAAAAACAGATGACGAATATGAATTTTGATACGCAGTCGTTAGATGTTATTTTCGATCGGATGGTCGAAGTGATGGACCATTCGAAAAAGGATATATTCATTATAAGCGAACAAAGTCGACAAAGCTTTGAAGAAATGAAAGTGGAGTTAGAAATTATTCGGGGAGATATCGAGGCGGTTATTATTGAAGGGGATTTGCTAGATGCGAAATCGAAGCTTTCTAGAAATCGGTTAGCTGAAGTCTCTAAGAATTTTGACTCATACGATGAACCACAAGTTCGACAGGCCTATGAAACTGCAAATGAAATTCAAATAAATCTTCTCATCAAGCGTAGTGAGGAACGGCAGCTAAGAATGCGAAGAGATGATTTAGAACGCAGATTACAAGGTTTGTTAGAAATGATTGAGCGTGCCGATCATCTGGTAAATCAGGTGAATATCGTTATGAATTACTTAACTTCCGACTTGAAAAATGTAGGAGAAGCATTAGAAAATGCAAAAATTAAACAAGATTTCACCTTGAAAATTATCGAAGCACAAGAGGAAGAACGCAAAAGACTTTCAAGGGAAATTCATGATGGCCCTGCGCAAATGCTAGCGAATGTACTACTTAGAACAGATTTGATCAATCTTACATATGAGCAGCGCGGTGGAGCGGAAGCGATGAAAGAAATTCTTGACCTAAAAACAATGGTTCGCGATGCTTTGTCAGAGGTCCGTCGCATCATTTATGACCTTCGACCAATGGCATTAGACGATTTGGGGTTAATACCAACGCTTCGAAAGTATATAACGACAATTGAAGAATACAATCCAACAGGTAAAATCCATTTTCAAACCTTTGGAGACGAGAAAAGATTAGGAACCAATTTTGAAGTAGCCATATTCCGCATAATACAAGAGTGTTTAACAAACGGCACGAAACATGGGAAATTTACAGAAGCTTGGGTAAAAGTAGAATGGTTGAAACAAAAGATAAATATTATCGTCAAAGATAATGGGGCTGGATTTGATCCAGAGGTAGCAAAAGAAAAATCTTTTGGTTTAATTGGTATGAAAGAACGAGTGGATTTGTTAGCAGGAACGATGAAAATTATTTCATCCCCTGGCAAAGGAACTACAATTTTGTTTAGTATCCCATTAAATGAGGAATAGTAAATATGGCGTTTTTAACTATAGGAGGAAATGAACATGACAAAAATAATAATCATAGATGATCATCAACTATTCCGCGAGGGGGTAAAACGTATTTTAGACTTTGAAGATTCTTTCGAAGTAATAGCAGAAGGTGACGACGGCAATGATGTCTTAAGTCTTTATGAAAAGCACGTACCAGATGTAGTACTAATGGACATCAATATGCCTACCAAAAATGGGGTAGAAGCAACAGGAGAATTACTAGAAAAATTCCCAGAAGCAAAAGTAATTATCCTATCTATCCACGACGACGAATCATACGTATCCCACGCATTAAAAACTGGTGCACTTGGATATATGCTTAAAGAAATGGATGCGAATGCCATCGTTTCTGCTATCAAAGTGGTAGCAAAAGGCGGATCCTACCTACATCCAAAAGTAACGCGTAACCTAGTAGCAGAATTCCGTCGCCTAAGCGAACGCGAAAACAAAGGAAGCTTCCATCAAACAGAAATTCGTCGTCCATTCCATTTATTAACAAAACGTGAATGCGAAGTACTGCAATTGCTAACAGATGGTCAAAGCAACCGCACAATCGGAGAAACACTATTCATCTCCGAAAAAACCGTAAAAAATCACGTATCCAGCATCCTTCAAAAAATGAACGTCAACGACCGCACCCAAGCCGTAGTAACCGGCATCAAAAACGGCTGGGTAGAAGTTCGATAATTCAAAATGGACCCGTCCCGCCTTGGCGAGACGGGTTTTCTGTTGCAAGAGCAACGGCATCTACTACTAAAGTTGCGCCAACGGGAGTCAAATTTGCGCAAAGGACCGCTAATGTTGCGAGAAACCGCATGGAAGTTGCGCATCCGTCAGCGAACGTTGCGCATTCGAAAAAGTTGCGCCAAAGGGAGTCAATGTTGCGCAAAAGACCGCTAATGTTGCGAGAAACCGCTTGTAAGTTGCGTATCCGCCAGCGAACGGTGCGCATCCGGAAAAAGTTTCATCATTCGAATTGAATGTTGCGTAAAAAATCACCAATGTTGCGAGAAACCGCTTGTAAGTTGCGCATCCCAAAAAAGTCACTCACGAATCCATCACTTACTCTTTTTCCACAAAATATCGACTAGGTCCAGACCCATAGGCAATCAAATCCATACTATTTAACATGCGCGAAGCAGCATATTTAGAATCTATCATGCAAAATCTACGAAACTCTTTATTGGTGATTTTTTTATCAATTATCCTGAAGTAATCTCGTACCACTGATATATGTGCGTAGCGATCATTTCTACCACAAGCTCTACAATTCCAAGTTGTATATACACGCAGCATCCCCAAAACACCACAACTCGGACACTCCACACCCGGCCTTATTTCACTCACAGGAATTCGATAATGTTCGCAAAGCGGTGCATACACAAAAGTGGATTTACTCTTCAGTATCAACTTTTCAACCGCGAGTACTTCTTCATCGGAAAAACGAGCACTTTCACAATTATTGTACATCTGAGTCACTCGCTCAATTATGCTCTCTAACTTATAAATGGGATAATGGGCAGGTTTTTGAATAATACGGGAAGACTTGGCGGTTATGATAACAGCGCCAGTCACTTTCATTTGTGGAAGGGTGTTGCGTAGAAATTCTTTCACGAAGCGGATATGCCGCATCAATTGAAAATATGGATTGGAAAAGGGGGTATCTAGTCCATTTTCTTCCTTATAAAATTCATCTAGCTCTTCATTGAAATACAAGGCTCCGCTTATATTCTTCGACTCGAGTACAATACAGCACCGATCAGTCACAACGAGACAATCAATCTGTACTTTCCAATCATCAAGCTCTAGACAAACATCAGAAATAACACATAACTTACCTGGCAATCGCAACTCCCTTAACCGACCAACAAGCCTGTCCTCGCCCCGAACTCCAGCCTCCTGTTTACGAATCTCTTCACGAATAAAATCACGCATTACAGATTCTTCTTCCAACCTTTTCAACAAAGCAAAATGTCCACTCAATGTTTCAGCTCCTTTCTACCTATATCTTACATTCAGATACCAGAATATTCTACCTATTATTTCCGGGAACTTAATAATTGAGTTTTCGTCTTAAATATGACAGAATAACCTTCAGCAGGAGGAGACATACATGAAAATTATTCAAACAACTATACTAGCAGCCATCGCACTAACGTTGGCAGCATGCAATAGCAATGAAGATGCAGCACAAAACTCTAATTCGGCAAGTGATATCGCTCCATCAAACGCACAAAAAACAACCGATCACGGTGTGGAAGATAAGAGCGAAACGTCGATTGGCTTCGAAATGACTGGCGGCAATATTGAAGAAGCGACCAATGTACCAGAAGAAGAAAAAACAGCACTGATAAACTCCTTCACCGAATACATGGAAGCATTCAACGAAGAAGATGTTGAACGCTACATGAAAACAATCTCAAAAAATCCTGAAGGCTTTAACTACGATGACGAAAAAATTATGGTTGAAAAAACGTTCCATGATTTTGACACGACACGGACTGCCGAAAATATCACCGTCATCGAATACAATGAATCACAAGCCCAGGTATTCTCGAACATTCATACTTCACTAGAACAAATCGACTCAGGCGCAAAACTTAGCCAAAACGGTCGCCAAGTAACTGTATTCGTCAAAGAAGACGGTAATTGGCTAGTTTCAAGTGTCTATTATATAGGCGAATCAACTGAATAAAAACGCATTCCCCAGACATATATGACAAATATCATGTTTGGGGCTTTTTTGTGCTTCCATTTCTTACCCACATTCAGTAAACTTACAAATAGGAGTGTGATTTTATAAAATGAAGACAGCAATCGTAACCGACAGCACCGCATATATCTCGAAAGAAATTCGTGACCAACTGAATATTCATATGGTGCCGCTAAGCGTTGTCATCGGAAATAGCACTTACCAGGAAGAAATAGATATCAACACCACAGAATTCTACGATAAAATTAGGCTTGGTGGAGCTCTCCCAAAGACATCCCAACCAGCCTTAGGAAAATTTATCGAGACATATGAACAACTAGCAAAAGAATACGATGCAATTATCTCCATCCACCTTTCAAGTGGCATCAGCGGAACGCTTGCTGGAGCACAACAAGCGGGAGAAATAGTAGACAACATTGACATACACACATTCGATAGTGAAATTTCGTGTATGGTCCAAGGCTTCTACGTATTTAAAGCTGCTGAAATGGCACAAAAAGGTGCAACTCCAGACGCAATCATCCAAGAGCTAAACACAATGAAACAAACAATGCGTGCATATTTCATGGTCGACAATCTGGATCATCTTCACCGAGGCGGAAGACTAAACGGCTTCGAGCGTGTTATTGGCACAGTACTGCAAGTAAAACCAATTCTGCACTTCGAAAACAAAGTCATCGTTCCGTTTGAAAAAGTTCGTACTCGCAAAAAAGCGATGAAACGTATTTCGGACATGCTTCAAGAAGACTCGAATAAATTTAATATAAAAGCAACTATCATACATGCAAACAACGAGAACGAAGCAATCGCATGGAAAAACGAACTCCAAGCAACAATGCCAAACGTAGATTTCACGATCAGCTATTTCGGCCCCGTAATCGGCACGCATTTAGGGGAAGGGTCAATGGGTCTCGGTTGGTACAAAAACTAATTAGGAGAATGCCCATGAACGAACAGCTACAACAATTTCTCTCTGGCCGTATTTGGCTTCGCGAACACACCCCATTCCCACGCGAAGTCATCGACGCCCATATCGACTCCGGACACATCCACCTAAAGCCAGGCATCACTACATCTACAGAACCCAACCTTTTTTGGCAATCAAAGAAGAACGTATGCAACAGATGCCACAACACCAATCAATCCTACTTTCACTCATTCAACTGTGCACGCTGTAACCAAATATGTACTTATTGTCGCCATTGTATACGAATGGGGCGGGTGAGCAGTTGTTCCGAGTTACTCCTTTGGGACAAGCAGCATGCACGCGGCGCGAACGCCCATGTGTTTGCATGGAACGGCAAGCTAACCCCACTTCAACAAAAGGCAAGCGAAGAACTACTTTCTAGTGTCGAACGAAATGAGTCCCATTTAATTCATGCAGTATGCGGGGCAGGGAAAACCGAGCTTTTATTCCCAGCCATATTTGCAAGCCTACAAGCAGGCAAAAGAGTTTGTGTTGCGGCTCCCAGAACAGATGTTATTTTAGAATTATTCCCTCGCTTTCAGAAAGTCTTCCCAAACACAACCATTCATGCTCTATATGGAGGCGCACCTGACCAACACGGCTTCGCAGAATTAGTGCTCGCAACAACTCATCAGCTTTACCGATTTGAACGTGCCTTCGACGTCGTATTTGTCGATGAAGCAGACGCCTTTCCATATTACGCAGACGAAACACTCCAGCAAGCAGTCACAAAAGCTGCCAATCCGGATGCTGCCATTCATTATGTAACCGCCACTCCTACAAAGTCTTTAAAAACAACGAACCAATCCGTTCTCACACGAAGATATCACGGTCACAACCTTCCAGTGCCTAGGTTTGACAGTCTTTGGGGCTATACGAGAAAACTAAAAAAAGGCAAGATCCCTCCAAAACTAGAAGCATGGATAAACAAAAAGGTAGAAATGAAGACACCATTTCTCATCTTTCTCCCTACTATAGAAATGCTAGAAAACTTCCCTAGTGATTTACCTAGAGTCCACGCCGAGCACCCATATAGAAAAGAACTGGTTATGCAATTACGTGAAAAGAAAATACCAGGTCTCCTAACAACGACCATATTAGAACGAGGAATAACGATTGAAAATGTTCATGTGGCCGTAGTCGGAGCAGAGCAACCGATTTTCACTTCTAGTGCACTCATTCAAATAAGCGGACGAGTCGGAAGGTCAGTGCAGTATCCAGAGGGAGATATTGTATTTTTTCACCATGGGATAAGCAGAGAAATGGATAAAGCACAGGATGCGATAGAAGGGTGGAATCGAGCTTGAAATGTTTAATTTGTGGCGCACCATACAAATCTCCACCAACCTGGTCGAAGCTATTTTTATATGAACTAGATTCTTCTACTTGCATTAGATGCTTCGGTAAATTTGAAAAATCCCAATCAGTCATTGATTTTGCAGACTTTCGAGGAACCCCTTTTGACGGAGCAGTCGACTCTGTTTTTAGCTTGTACTCGTACAATGAAGCGATGAAAGAATATCTACACCAATACAAATTCCTTCAAGACGTTGCACTAGCTACAGTATTTGCTGGGAAGCTGCAGCAGGCATTTCAGTCGAAAGAAGGCATTGTCGTCCCCATACCGATGCACCCAGACAAATTAGTATTACGTACATTCGCTCAGGTGGATGAACTACTAAATGCTGCGCAAACTTCCTATCAACATGTACTTTCTAAAATCACAACTGAGGCCCAGGGAAAGAAAACAAAAAAGGAACGTTTAAAAACAACAAATCTTTTCGAAGAAATCCAAACAATCCAACCCACAAATTATATTTTATTCGACGATATATATACGACTGGAGCAACGATTCACCATGCCGCAAAGATTTTAAAGGATGCAGGAGCGAAAAGAGTCGAAGCCATCACTTTAATAAAAGGTTAACCAACCGATATAAAGAAAGAGAATATATTGTGGAGGTAACGACATGGGTGAACTAAAAAATTGTCCGTCATGTGGCGAATTTTTTAACTATACAGGAATGAGAGAAGTTTGTAACAACTGCGCTGTGAACGAAGAAAAACTTTTCGAAGTTGTATATCGCTTTCTTCGCAAACGCGAAAATCGTGCAGCAACAGTAGAGCGAATTGTAGAAGTAACAGGTGTGGAAGAGTCCCTACTACACAAATGGGTTCGTAAAAACCGCCTGCAGCCGGCACTGTTCCCAAACTTAGGTTATCCATGCGACAACTGTGGGAAAATCACAAACACAGGTAAACTATGCAAAAATTGTGTAGAAGACTTACAGTCTGGTTTACGCCAATTTGATGCAGCACAAGAGTTTCGTGAAAAAGTAGCAAAACAAGAAAGTGGTACTTACCATTCAGATAGTAGGAAAAAATAAACTCTCACCTTGTGTGGGAGTTTTTCTCTAATTTAAACCCAGGTTCTTCAAACCTAATTGCAACATAAATTTACCTAACTAACACATAAGTAACAATGAGTACCGCATAAATACATTTAATCGCCTACTTAAACTTCAAACCACTTCACACCAACCAAATACCCTTCAATTCCAGACACTCTATTAATCCTCAAGACCTATTCCTCACAAATCGTTCAAATTACTCTAAACACTTCATATTTCATGCCGAAATAATACGTAGACACTTCAAGAAAAGGGGAGGACATAACTTTATGAAAATTACAAACGTTGGTTTAAACCAAATAAACCCATATAAACGCAATCAACAACAAGTTGAAAAAACACAGCAAACAACTAAAACAACCGCAGATCAACTAGAAATTTCGTCTGCTGCAAAAAGCATGCAAACAAAATCACCAGTTGAGGTAGAACAAGCAGAGCGAGTTGCTGCCATCAAAGCAGATATCGATGCAGGAACATACAAAGTAGATGCGAAAAAACTAGCATCCAACATTCTAAATTATTACCGCCTATAAAAGGAGCTTACAAACATGTCCATCGATAACATTTTGCAATCACTCAATAAACTAGATATGCTTCATAAAAGTTTACTTGAAGTTGCATACAAAAAAACAGAAGCTATCAAAATTGGGGACATGGACAGTCTAAACCAGCTGCTCAAGGATGAGCAGGCGCACGTAGCAGGTATTTCACAGCTGGAACAACAGCGTCAAAAAGAGGTAACGGATTACCTTCGAGCAAAAGGAATTGCTCCTACTGACAATCCAACTGTTGCACTAGTCTTAGAAAATACCAACATAGACGAAGATAAAGCTCAACTTACAAAAGCACGTAACAATCTTTTACTAACTGTAGAATCGCTCAAAAGTCAAAACGACTTAAACCAAAAATTGACGATGCAATCACTTCAATTCGTCAACTTAACGCTAGATGCTTTAAGACCGAAGCCAGACCAAATAAACTACTCAAAGTCAGAAGTACAAGCACCTTCCAAAGGCAAAGCATACTTCGATTCACAAGCTTAAGGAGGCTCACCCATGCGCTCTACATTTATGGGACTAGAAGCAAGTAAACGCGGATTATTCACTCAACAATCCGCTCTATATACAACAGGACATAACATCTCCAACGCCAACACAGTAGGCTACTCACGCCAACGCGTCAATATGGAAGCAACACTTGGCTATCCCGGAACAGGTTTAAACGCACCAAAAACACCTGGTCATATTGGTACTGGTGTCCAAGCGCAATCTGTTCAGCGTATTCGTGATTCCTTCATCGACAGTCAATACCGTCAAGAATCCAATAAACTAGGCTACTGGGAATCGAGATCGCAAGCCATTACACAAATGGAAGACGTACTAAACGAACCCTCAGAATATGGATTAGCAAAATCAATGGATGAATTTTGGAAATCTCTACAAGACTTAAGCGTAAACCCTGAAAATGGAGGCGCACGTTCCGTAGTAGTACAACGAGGGATTGCTGTAGCAGATTCTTTTAACTATTTGTCTAAATCCATCTCACAAATACAAACAAACGCAGGAAATGAAATAGGTATATCTTTAAAGGACGTAAACTCTGTACTAGAACAAATTGCAAGCATAAACGAACAAATCAAAGCAATTGAACCAAATGGCTATATGCCAAATGATTTGTACGATGCTCGTGATGTTTTATTAGATGAACTTTCAATGTATTTTCCAATTGAAACGAAATATGAAAAGTCAGGCGGGAATGCCTTAGCAATCGCAGAAGGTTCTGTGACTGTTTCTTTGAAGCTAAAAAATGGTACGTCAATAGAAATAATAAATGGTAAGGATTTTAATCAGTTTAGAAGCACCTCCTCGGCAGTTACAGATGGAGTCACTCCTACTGGACCAGTAAGTGGACTAGCAGTTGTGACAGTGGACGCAACAGGAGTTATTACAAACACAACCGACATTTCTCTTTCAGACTTAAATGATTCCGGAAAAATCAAATCATTAATCAATTCATATGGCTATGAAACAGGCGGTGCTAATAATTCTGTTAAAGGTCTATACCCAGATATGATTGCAAAACTAGACCTAATGGCAAAATCTTTTGCAGAAGCATTCAATAAATTACATGCAGGCGATTCAACAGGTACACCCGCAATACAAGGTGGGACTGATTACTATGGTAATCAAGGAAAAGACTTCTTCATTAAAACAAGCGGAGCTGACATTACTGCAGCTAATATTTATGTGTCCGATGACATTATTGGCGACCCCAATCTTCTGGCTGCTTCGAATTCTAAAGCGGGTGAAGCAGAGCCAGGTAATGGAAAGCAAGCATTAGAGTTAGCAAATATAAAATTTGGAATGTTAAAAGATTTAGGAAATGTCAGTGCACAAACTTACTTCGAAGGTCTTATTGGACAACTGGGAGTAGACGGACAACAGTCTGTTCGATTAACTTTCAACTCAGCAACCCTTCAACAAGCAGTTACAGAACGCCGTTCATCCGTTAGTTCCGTGTCTTTAGACGAAGAAATGACGAACATGATCACATTCCAACAAGCATACAACGCAAATGCACGTATGATCACAGTTATCGATGAAACTTTAGACAGAATTATCAACGGCATGGGCCGTGTCGGATTATAAAATAGAAATCGTAAGCGACTCGTTCAGCACTGACAAGTAAATGAACAAAATCGAGGATGGCGGTTTTTAGCCACCACAGAGTTTGTTCATTTGACCTCGAGGTGCTAGGCGCTGAAGACTAGACAATAGGGGGGACTAAACATGCGCGTAACCCAATCAATGTTATCCAACAACATGTTGCGTAACTTATCAACTAGTTACTCAAAAATGGGAAATCTACAAAATCAAATCAATACAGGTAAAAAAGTTAATCGCCCATCAGATGATCCAGTAGTAGCTATGAAAGGAATCGGCTACCGCACCGCTTTAGACAAAGTAGAACAATTCCAACGAAATATAGGGGAAGTAAATAACTGGTTAGATAGTTCAGACGATGCACTGGACAAAGTAGGTTCGGCATTACACCGTGCGAATGAACTAGCTATCCAAGCAGCCAATGGAACAACCACTCCAGATGACCGGGCAAAAATTGAAGCAGAGTTAGACCAGCTTAGACAACATATACAAAATATCGCCAATACAAAAGTTGGCGACAAATATATATTTAGTGGGACAAAAACGACAACTCCTTTATACGATAAAAATATACATGGAGCTAGTGGTTTTCCACCTACAAGTACAGATCCAGCTAACCCAACTTCTTATCAAAAAGATGTGGATATTGAAGTATTCGATGGAATTACACTTAAAGTAAACACAAATGCGATCGATGTATTCAAAAATATTGATCAAATGTTCCAAGATATACAAGCAGGAACTGTCGATTTCAATTCAGCAATCGGTAATATCGATAAGCAAATGAATAGTCTACTTACTACTAGAGCTGATATTGGAGCACGTCAAAATCGTGTGGAGCTGATGGACAACCGTCTTCAATCACAATCGGTAATAGCTACCAAGCAAATGTCTGAAAACGAAGATATTGATTATGAAAAATCAATCACAGAAATGATTACACAAGAATCGATTCATCGCGCAGCACTATCTGTTGGAGCACGAATTATTCAACCTTCACTAGTAGACTTTTTAAGATAATAAAAAGCGTTTGGACAATATGCTCCAAGCGCTTTCTTTAAAGGAGAGAGCATTTGTGAATATCCCCAAACTCCAGGTCCAAACGACAAAAGCACAAATTGGATTACATACACAAAAGCCGGTTCAGCAGATTGAACAGCCACGTGTAAACTTAGATATTCAACAGCCAAAAGCTATACAAACAATGGAGACGACTAAACCCCAGCTTACAATTGATACGGAACAAGCCAGAGCTGATTTAGATTTAAAAAGCTCCGCTAAAAGAGTTTCGGAAGTAGCACAGAATGCTGCTCAAACAGCGCTTGAAGGAGTAGGAAGACGAGCAGAAGAAGGAAACCAACTTATGCGAATTGAAAATGGTGGAAATCCCATTGCTAGTCAAGCAAAGCAAAGAGGTAGGCAACCTTATTCTTCATTATCCATCAAATTCATTCCCTCTCATGGAAGTGTAAAAGTCAATTTTCAACCTGGCAGTGTAGATATAAAAGTAGAACCACAACAAGTGATTAACAATACAACAGCCAATAAGCCAATCCACAACTATACACCTGGAAAAGTGACTGTGGAAATGCAACAACATGCATCCATTCAAATAGATTGGCTTGTATAAATAGATAGGAGCAAATAATATGAAACTCAAAACCGCATATATGGGAGAAGTAGAAATAGATTCTTCTAATATACTTAAGTTTGAACATGGAATACCTGGCTTTGAATCGGAAAAAGAATTCGTGTTAATTCCTATAGAAGATAATGAGGAGTTTACTGTCTTGCAATCTGTTCAAACAGAAGCCCTGGCTTTTATTGTCACTAACCCTTATAACATAACCATAGACTATAATATCGAATTAGAAGAAGCGACGGTACATGCTCTTCAAATAGAACAAGAAAAGGAAGTTGCTGTTTTTGCAATCGTTTCTTTAAAGGAAACAATTGCGGAGTCAACAGTAAACTTAAAAGCACCAATTATTTTTAATACATCGAATAAAAAAGCGAAACAAGTAATCCTAAACAACGAAGAGTATAGTATCCGGCAACTTCTCTCTTCAGAAAGTCAAAAGGGGTGATCAAATGCTAGTATTATCCCGTAAAGCAGGAGAAACGATTTGGATAGGGGAAGACATCGAAATCGTCATCTCAGAAATAAAAGGAGAACAAGTCAAAATAGGAATTAGGGCACCAAGAAGTATAGATGTAATTCGTGGTGAACTAAGACAAGATGTTTCTAAATCTAATACAGAAGCAATACTTAAAAACATGGATATTTTCAAGCCGAAAAAATAACGATTGAATAAATCGACAAAAAAATTTAAAAAAGTTTATAAAACTATTAAACATTGGAAAATCATTCCGATACTATCTATGTAAGCAAGAAAAACGGGGTCCGGCCGGCTCGGTTCTCTTGTCTCATACAAAAAAACAAAACACTGCTCACATGGATGTGAGCAACACATTCCAAGGAGGAACTAATAATGAGAATTAATCACAACATCGCAGCACTTAACACACACCGTCAGTTGAACAGTGCAACAAATGCACAATCTAAATCAATGGAGAAATTAGCGTCAGGTCTTCGTATTAACCGTGCTGGAGATGATGCAGCTGGGTTAGCAATCTCTGAAAAAATGCGTGGACAAATTCGTGGTTTAGACCAAGCTTCAAAAAATGCGCAAGATGGCATCTCAATGATTCAAACTGCTGAAGGTGCTTTAAATGAAACACATAGTATTCTTCAAAGAATGAGAGAATTAGCAACTCAAGCTTCGAATGAAACTTTACAACCTGAAGATAGAACGGCTATCGGGGAAGAAGTGCTTGCGTTGAAAGTAGAGATCGACCGAATTGCTGATAATACTGAATTTAACGGAAAAACTCTTTTAAACGGGTCACTTTCAACTTCATTAAATACTGGTACTACTAAAATCCAAGAAGGTGTTATTGTAACTGGAGCCAAACATACTATTGCTAATGTAGATGTTACAAAAGCAGCAGCAAGCACTACATTTACACTATCAGCAGGAACTGCTGCAGATGAATTAACAATGTCTGCAACTGTTAATGGAGTTGCTAAAACACAAACAGTTAAACTTCTTGCTAACTCACAGACAATTGACTTTTCTGAGTTTGGGGTAAAGTTTGATGTTGCAGGTACAGATACTGCAGCAGGTCTTAGAACAGGTTTAGTTAATGCTGCTAATAATACAATTACAACAGCTGCAGGTAGCTCAGCTGCAACATTCCAAATTGGTGCTAATGCTGGTCAAACTATGTCAGTATCCTTTGGAGATGCAAACACTGCTGAACTAGGAACCTCTGGTAGTGAACTTTCTGTAATAATTACTGATAATACAAATGTTAGTACTACAGCAAAAGCACAAACTTTATTAACTAGTGTAAATACAGCAATTAATGATGTATCTACTTTAAGAAGTAATTTGGGAGCATCACAAAACAGGTTAGAACATACAATCAGCAACTTGGATACTTCATCTGAAAACCTAACTGCATCTGAATCTCGTATCCGCGACGTAGACATGGCAAAAGAAATGATGGAACAAACGAAGAATTCGATTCTTTCTCAAGCAGCACAAGCAATGTTGGCTCAAGCGAACCAACAACCACAAGGAGTTTTACAACTTCTTCGTTAATTTTAGATTTTATTGAAGAGACTCTAGCTTTGCTAGAGTCTCTTTTCTTGTCTTTGGAAGGATATATTATACATTAGCAAACTTACCAGGATAATTATGGCAAGTACATTAAACTAGATGTTCAGGGAATTGAGCTTAGAGATAATAGGGAAGAATTTGCTGGTTTTTGGGATATATGTCTATGAAAGATCAAAGGATTTATGGGGAAGTTGTGCTTTTTTCTTTGAGACAGATAACAATATTCAGTTGATTGTTGGAGGAAACGTTCAAAGCAATGGAAATGGTGGTTCTAATTTGAGTGGTAATAATATCGATTTAAAAAAATTGTCAAAATATTTATTTGGTTTTACCTTTATCAGAATTATTTATTAGAGAATCGACCTTTATTAGCAATAATTCTTCACCATTCTGGCAATACTCTATAATTCAACTCATTTATTTTTGTGCGAGATACCCATAGAATTAGAAACGGTGTTATCGCTGGCACTTTATGAGTGCATACCTATGTCTAATCAGTTTTATCACAATTGCAAGTTTAAGGAAACGTCTTTAGAGAAGGCAAGATGAATCCAAGTCAACAAATTTGGAGTTAAATTATAATAGTCTATTTATCCTAGGATCCAGATTTTTGTGACTTCGCTTTTTTTACTGGTAGAAAAACATTATTTTAAATTCCTACCAAATTATATTTTTGATGATAACGAAACTAAAATACTAGAATTTGAGACAGTCTTATTAAATATATTTATAAATAACCGATATAGACAGTAAGTAATACATTAACAAGGGGGGCAAGATCTGAATGGTCAATCGAGTTTCTGATTCTGTTGTAAATGTTCCACATATTACGTCTTTAAAAACTGCTGATGTAGAATTAATTAGACCCATTCCGACTACTAACAATAATCCTCAATCAAATGAGAGTGCTAGACAAGAGCTTTTACCTGCTGAAAAAGCGAAAAAAATGACAGCTAGTATGAATCGGTTTATGGAATCGACTAATACAAACTTGCGATTTCAATTTCATGAAGAATTACAAGAGTATTATGTGACGATTGTAGATTCGAAAACAGATGAAGTGGTGAAAGAAATTCCTTCTAAAAAACTCATGGATATATATGCAGCTATGCGTGACTTTCTTGGAGTTTTAGTCGATCACAAAATTTAGAGAGCAGGTGGAATTGTGCGTATTACTGGATTAGCAAGTGGTATGGATACAGATACGATGATTAAAGATTTAATGAAGGCTGAAAGAATTCCTTTAGATAAAATAACACAGAAAAAACAATATACTGAGTGGCAATTAGAAGATTATCGATCGATTAATAGAAAACTTAATGATTTTAGTAATAACCTTTTTGATACGATGATGAAACCATCTACATTTTTAGCTAGAACTGTGAATGTCTCATCTTCAGATGCAGTTAGTATAAAAAGTGTAAGTGCCACATCTGAATTTTCTGGAACGATTTCCGTTTTGCGTTTGGCATCACAAGCCACTATGCAAAGTAATGATAGTATAGGTAAGAATCTTGATACTAAATTGACAATGAGTGAGTTAGGTTATGCCGGAGCTGGTTCCATAATGATAAATGCGATTGATAAAGATGGTAATTTAAAAGCAGAAAATGCTAAAACAATTACTTTTGATCCTACAAAGGATACTTTAGAGTCGGTATTAAAAAAGATTAATAGTGAGTCTGGAGTGTCTGCTTTCTATGATTCATTTTCAGGTAAAATTGCAATGACAGCTAAAAACTCAGGGAATGTTGTTGGTGACGTTGAAATGCAAGTAAGCGGAGATTTAGCAACGTTTTTTAACTTATCTGCAAACAATGTTACTGCTGAACAAAATGGAAATGGTAAATCAGGGGTTAATGCAAAGTTTGTTTTCAATGGTTTGGAAACGGAACGAACAACTAATTCCTTCCAAATTAATGGTTTTGAAATATCATTAAAACAAGTTACTACTGATCCATCAGATTCTACAAAAACCAATCCTGTATCATTCAGTTCTGCTCCTGATACAGATAAAGTATTGGATGCAGTTAAAAAATTTATCGATGATTATAATAAAATGATTGAAGAACTAAACGCTAAAGTTCGAGAAACGAAATATCGTGATTTTCAACCTCTTTCTACTGAACAAAAAGCAGATATGAAGGAAAAAGAAATTGAACTTTGGGAAGAAAAGGCAAAGAGTGGTACGCTTAAAAATGAACCAATTCTTACGAGTATGCTGCAAAGTATGCGTTACGCTCTAAATAGTGCTGTGGAAGGTACATCAGGGACTATACGTTTAAGTGACATAGGGATTACCACTTCTAAAGATTATTCTGCAAATGGTAAGTTAGAAATTGACGAAAAAAAACTAAGAGAAGCGATAAACGCTGATCCAAACAAAGTATATGAAGTTTTCGCAAAGTCAGGTACTTCAGCTACGGATGAGAATATCGGATTAGTTTCCAAAATGCGTAAGACTATAATTGAAAGTCGAACAAAATTAACAGATAAAGCAGGAATCACTGGAGCGGCTAATTCAACGTTTGCCATTGGGCGATTGCTGAAGGGCTATGATAATCAAATCACTCGTTTTGAAGATCGTCTTCAAATGGTTGAAAGTCGTTATTATAAACAATTCTCCGCAATGGAGTCAGCAATATTACGTGCGAATAACCAGTCTGCCTATTTAATGAATGCATTTAGTGGTGGATAATGATAATTAAGTCTCAAGTGTGACAAAAAAAGGAGTGTTATCGTGGCTGTAAACAACCCATACCAAGCCTATCAACAAAATAGTGTGACTCAATCTACACCGGGAGAGTTAACGCTTATGTTATATAATGGATGTTTAAAGTTTTTGAACCAAGCGAAAAAAGGGATCGAAACAAAAGATATCGAGTTGAAAAATACGAATATCCAAAAGGCACAAAATATTTTACGTGAATTAATGATTACGCTAGATATGTCAGTTCCTGTTTCCGAATCAATGGCTTCGCTTTATGAATATATGATTAACAGTTTAGTGGAGGCGAATATTAACAATGATGCTATCATTGTGGAAGAGGTATATGGTCTGACTACCGAATTCCGTGATACTTGGAAGCAAGTGATTCAAATTAATCGTCAAAAACAATACGGCTCAACAGGTGAAATATGATTCGAGAGAGTCTAACAACATGGAGAAATGTGACGGAACAATTGGTTCATATTTTAGATGAGCGTGATGAAGAAAAGCGAGACTCTATTATTGCTCAAATAGATAAGTTATTAAATCAACGAGACGTATTGCAACCATCTATCCAAGAACCTTTTTCAGATGAAGAAAAGTCGTTTGGACAAGAGCTTATTCAGTTGGAAAAAATTCTTCAAGCGAAATTAAAAGTGTATATGAAAGATATACGGATAGATATTTCGGACCAACAAAAAAAGAAAGTATCTGTCCATGCTTATATGGATCCTTATAACCAAGTGTTCCGTGATGGTACTTTTTACGATAAAAAGAAGTAATAAAGAATGATAAAAGCTCTAAGTAATTTATTCTACTTAGAGCTTTTAATTGAACTATATTACTGAATTACATTTACTTACATTTTGATTAACAGAACCTATATCCTTACTTTTAAACAAATTTCTCTTCATCAAACACATACTCCTTCAACAAACTCTCCAACTTCAAAGCCAAACCAATACTTCCATCCACCTTCAGCTTTCCAAACATAAAGGCCGTTGTGCTATTCAAATTACCAGTAATAAGCTTTTTAAAATCAGCGGTACTTAATCTCAAAGTACAGTCTGCATGGTGCGATAGATCGTAAGATAAAGTGGCTTGATCATTATGGAGAATAAGTTGTCTGTTAACTCAAATTGGTAAGGTACATTTTCATTTTGAATCGGTGCAGGATTGTCATTGATCGTTTGGACAATTAGTAACCAAACTTTCTCCATTGGTAGTTGATTTATGCTAGGCAGGGGTTACTTCCTCCTTTGGAAAATTATTTCAATATATAACTATTATCATCCCATATTTTGAATAGTTTGACTAGAAATATTGCCCGGGAAATTTATTGAAAATTATAATGTTATTGATTAGTAGAAATGGTATTATTACTTTAGTAGTCAAAAAGAAGGAGGGTTTCTATGTTCAAGAAAGTGCTAATAGTAACAGTTTTACTTACTTCGTTTGCATCAACTGCAAGTGCTAATAAATTTCATGAGGTAAAAAAAGGTGACACGTTAACGAAAATAGCTAAGTCCAACAAAGTAACACTCAATGACCTCCGCTCGTGGAATAAACTTACCAAAGATAGTATTTATATTAAACAAAAATTGATTGTAACAAAGCCAACAGCTATGACTAAAGCACCGGCAAAAGTGATTGCTTCTAAATCTATAGGTATAGGTAAGAAGACCTTGAACCAGAAACCAGTAGATGTACCTGTTAAAGTAAAAGAAGAAAGTCAGCCAACAACTCCGCCACTTGTGGAACAAGCTAGGAATTTATCTATAAAAGGACAAGCTGTATATCCTTCCCTAATAGATTTTGCAAAACGTCTAGAAGGTATTCCATATTTGTATGCTGGTAATACAATAGCCGGATTTGATTGTAGTGGGTTTATTTATTTTGTACATAACCAAGCAGGCTTGAATATGCCTCGTCAGAGCAGTGAAGGGTATTTTGCACAAAGTGCGAATGTTTCTAGTCCACTTGTTGGAGATCTAGTATTTTTTGAGAATACCTATAAAGAAGGAATTTCTCATATGGGAATTTACATAGGTAATAATGAATTTATACATGCTGGCTCAAAAGGTGTAGAAGTTGCAAGTTTAAATTCGGTTTATTGGAAAGAGCATTTTGTATCGTTTAAACGATTTCATATAGTAAGTTCGGAGAAGTAATTGATGGTGTACACAACAGGAGGTACCTTATGAAAATGACTATAGGTAAAAAAATGTGGTTTGGTTTTTCGGCAATATTGCTGTTATTAGCTATTTCTTCGGTAGTAGCATTTGTTTCATTAGACAATAATGGAGAGAAATATCAGTTTCTATTAGATGATCGAGTTGTCAAATTAGATTTAATAAAAGAAATTGAAATTGCTCAAAAAAATACTACACGTAGTTTGTTAGATTTTTTGTTATTTAATACAGATGCTTCTCGTAAAGGAGTTGCTACTCATTTAGAAGAGGCAAGTAAGTTAGAGGAAGAATTATCAAGTAAACTTTTTTCACCAGAAACAAAAGCATTAATGGAAGACTTACAGAAAAAAAGTGTAACTATGCAAACCAAAACGGAAGAAATTATAGCTGCAAAACAAATTAATGATACTACAATGGTCAATAAACATACGGCGGATGCAAAAACAATGAACGCCGATTCGTTGAAGATATTACAAGAGATGGAACAATTTTTATTAAATGATATGGAAGAAACTAGAGCAGATGTTAATAATTTTGATGCAACTGCAAAAATGATTATTATTGTACTTGGTATTGCTAGTATAATCTTAGGAATAGTTATAGCGTATTTTATAAGTAGAAGTATTGCAAATCCAGTCAAAAAAGTTACTGCTGGCATGTCTGAAATTGCCGATGGTAACTTAGTAGTTGAGCCGCTCAATATTAAAAATAAAGATGAAGTTGGAGCAATGGCTAAAGCATTCAATACGATGAGCTCAGATTTACGACAAATTGTAACCAACGTCCGGGATTCTTCCATGCAGCTTGCCGCAAATGCTGAAGAGCTTTCTGCGAGTTCGGAGGAAAGTTTGGCTTCGTCACAAATGGTTGCAAAATCTGCGGAAGAGCAAATGGCCACGAGTGAGCAACAGGTTCGACATATGGATACATCTGTAAACTCGATGAGTGAGTTATCACAAGGCATTGATCAAATTTCTGTTAACAACGAAGAAATGCTACAAGCTGCAGACGACGTGACGAATCTTGTGAAAAAAGGTTCGGATGTTGTGTCAGATGTTGCTAATCAAATGAACAATATTCATACAACGTTTAAAGATACAACGCTTATCATGCAAAATATGGCCAAGCATTCGGACGAAATTCAAACAGTTACTGCTCTTATCACAGATATTTCGGAGCAAACGAATTTACTTGCCTTGAACGCAGCAATTGAAGCAGCACGTGCTGGTGAGTATGGAAAAGGCTTTGCAGTTGTAGCAGAAGAAGTGCGCAAGCTTGCAGAGCAATCAAAGAACTCTGCATCAGAAATTGAAAAAATGGTGCAAATGATTCAAACAGCTTCTGGGGACGCAGTTAAGGCAATTACAGTAGGCGGAGATAAAGTAGAGGACGGTCTGGCGAAAACAACTGATTCGCTGCATGTGTTTACTGAAATAGAAACAGCTGTAGGGTTAGTCGGCTCCAAAGTTGAATCCGTTTCTGCAGCAATCGAACAAATTCAAGCAATGGCTGAATCCGTTTCCGAAGGATCGCTTGAAGTGCAACGTCTAGCCGCACAGGCTGCAGAAGGAGCAAATGATACAAGTGCTGCTACGGAAGAACAACTCGCTGCAACCGAAGAAATTACGTCCAATGCGCAAGTTTTAGCAGATTTAGCGGAAACTCTGCAAAATAATGTTAGTCATTTCAAAATTTAAATTAAATCAATCTATCCTATGTCGTTTAATATGGCATAGGATTTTTTTATGGCACCTTAATTAGAGACTAGTTGTGAGAAAGTTGCTCGATGTTGCGCGTAACCGGAATCCATTTCGCAAAACATATTTAATGTTGCGATAATCAAATCGTTTCGTAAAAGGAACAAGATGTTGCGAGAACCATGCGCAAAGTTGTGCATAACCAGAATCCGTTGCGCGACCCACGTGAAATGTTGCGCAAATGGATAAGATTGTTGCGGGTACCATGCGCAATGTTGCGCATATCCAAAATACGTTGCGCAATCCACTCATAATGTTGCGCTCTAGGGAACACCATACTTTATAAAAAATAAAACTAGGGAGCACCCCTACTTTTAGCTGAAACTAGCCTCTAATATTCTATAACTCGTCACAGAGTTTTAGCAGAATATCTAGTATACTTGCAGTAGGGAGTTGTTTCGGTATGTATACATTCATTATTTTCATACATGTGATTAGTGCAGTATTATCGATTGGACCATTTTTTGTTCTTTTTCCTTTATTAAATAGGATGAAAGGCAAAAGTGATGAGATTCTTGATACGGCATTAGAAGTATTTCAAGCGGCGATTCGCCTTGTGAAACACGCTGGCCATGTTCTTGTTGGTTCGGGAATACTTCTTGTGTGGCAGGGGAATTGGCCATGGACCACTTCCTGGGTCATTATGACAATTCTCGTCATGGTAAGCTCCATCGTATTTTTAGCTAAAGCATTTAAGCCGAATATTCGTGCATTCCGTGCGGGAACTATTGACTTGGATACGCTCATAAAAAAATTAAGGTCTGCCGTGTGGAAATATATTTTGTTATTACTCATCATGTTATGGTTTATGGTTGCTAAACCTAACTTATGGTAATATATAACCCTTTCTCTTCGTTGAGAAAGGGTCTTTTATTTGTCCATTTGCTATTCTCAAAGCGGTTCTTGCGATCGCCGGGGGCAACTTGCGACTAAGTTATACTAACTTGCGATTCGCTTCATTCTAGTTTGTAATTAACCAATTTCCTATTTTAAATTACTTCAAATCTCTCACCCCTTATATTTTTAACAAAAAGTTCACAATTATTTTACATTCAAACAAAATGCGATATATCGCATATGTAAGCGATTACAATATAAATGAATATTCGAAAATGACTGACAATTAACAAAAAGGGTGTTGACTTGGCATTTTAAAGGCGATATGATATCAACAATATATAAATTATTGTGAGAAAATTCACAAGATATAATATTCATAGCTGCAAAGCTAAACGCTTTATAAGCGGAAAGTATAGGAGCGATTGATTTGAGAAGTGACATGATAAAAAAAGGCGTCGATCGCGCTCCACATAGAAGTTTGCTTTACGCAACTGGGGTCAAGACGAAAGATTTGGAGAAGCCGTTTATCGGTGTTTGTAACTCGTATATTGATATTATTCCTGGCCATATGCATTTGAATAAGTTTGCAGAGGTCGTGAAAGAAGCAATTCGTGAAGCTGGAGGAATTCCATTCGAGTTCAACACGATTGGTGTAGATGATGGAATTGCAATGGGTCATATCGGGATGAGATATTCACTTCCGAGTCGTGAGCTTATCGCAGATTCAGCAGAAACAGTCATTAATGCGCACTGGTTCGACGGAGTGTTCTACATTCCTAACTGTGACAAAATCACACCGGGAATGCTAATGGCAGCCGTAAGAACAAACGTCCCATCTGTTTTTGTATCAGGTGGTCCGATGGAAGCTGGTACTTCAGCAGACGGAAAACAACTTTCACTCACATCTGTGTTTGAAGGAGTTGGATCTTATAAATCTGGTGGTATGACAGCAGAGCAACTGCTAGATATTGAACAAAATGCATGTCCAACATGTGGTTCGTGTTCGGGAATGTTCACAGCGAACTCTATGAACTCTTTAATGGAAATGCTAGGAATGACGCCTCCGGGAAATGGAACAATTATTGCAACTTCCGACGAACGTCATCGCCTCATTAAAGAAGCGGCACATCATCTAGTACGTATGGTAAAGGAAGATGTGAAGCCAAGAGATTTAATAACAAAAGAAACAATCGATGATGCATTTGCGCTAGATATGGCAATGGGTGGTTCAACAAACACTGTTCTTCACACATTAGCAATTGCACACGAAGCTGAAATTGAATACGACGTGAGAGAAATCAATGAAGTCGCGAAGCGTATTCCTTACTTATCGAAAATTATGCCAGCATCTGATTACTCTATGCATGATGTACATCTTGCAGGAGGAGTTAGTGCCATTATAAAAGAACTTTGTGAAATTCCTGGGGCTGTTCATCCAGATCGACTAACGATTACTGGTAAGTCACTCTATGAAAATGTGAAAGAAGCAGAAATTACAAATGATCAAGTCATACGCCGAAAAGAAAATCCATATAGTCCTGTAGGAGGCTTATCCGTACTATTCGGAAATATTGCACCTGAAGGCGGAGTTATCAAAGTAGGTGCAGTGGATCCTTCCATTAAAGAGTTCACTGGCAAAGCAATTGTATTTGATTCACAAGAAGCAGCACAACAAGCAATTGATGACGGAATCGTTCAAGCTGGTCATGTAGTAGTGATTCGCTACGAAGGTCCAAAAGGCGGACCAGGGATGCCAGAAATGCTTGCTCCTACCTCCGCAATTCAAGGCCGTGGATTAGGTACTCAAGTTGCACTAATTACAGATGGTCGTTTCTCCGGAGCGTCTCGAGGAATTTCTATCGGACATATTTCTCCAGAAGCTGCAGATGGCGGTCCGATTGCTTTAGTGCAAAATGATGATGTAATCGCTATTGATTTAACAAATAGAACGATAGATTTACAAGTTAGCGATGAGGAATTAGCTTCCAGACAAGCGAACTTACAGCCATTTGAACCAAAGATTAAAAAAGGTTATTTAGCAAGATATTCAAAACTAGTAACATCAGCAAGCACTGGTGGAGTAATGAAAATCTAAACGAAATATTATAGAGAATTTATAAAAAAAATACTTAAATCATTGATGAGGCAAAAGTTAAAGGGTCCTTGTATTTACAGAGAGTCGGTGGGCTGGGAACCGACAATACAACCTTTAGCGACATCCCCTCGGAGTGAAGTGTTGAACGGGTAACCTTTTAGATACTTCCGGGTGTAGTTTAGCTACTCTCGTTATAAATGGATGGTGGGCGATTTGCTTGCTGTCTGCGAGGTAGCGGTTGCGCTACAAACTAGGGTGGTACCATGAAAAGAATTTCATCCCTATACAAAAGAACGAAGGTTTCTTTGTGTGGGGTGAAATTCTTTTCTTTTTATAAATCAGACTTTAATGATGTAAATCACTAAGGCGGACAAAATTTTTCAAGTAAACTGGACGATTTGATTCAAAAGGAGGAATTTATGATGAAGTTAACCGTTGAGGAAACTGAGCAAGTTTATGAAGAGCCTGTAACCACTGAGGCTCCTGTGCAATTGAATGGTGCAGATGTTTTTATCGAAACGTTAAAACAGCATCAGGTAGAAGTGATATTTGGTTATCCAGGTGGCGCGGTTTTACCTATTTACGATGCATTGTACAAAAATCCGATTAAGCATATTCTTGCAAGACATGAGCAGGGAGCTATTCACGCAGCTGAAGGGTATGCACGTGTTTCTGGAAAGGTTGGGGTAGTAATTGCCACTTCTGGACCAGGGGCCACAAATTTAGTTACAGGCATTGCCGATGCGATGATGGATTCTATCCCACTTGTAGTATTTACAGGGCAGGTTGCTACTACGGTAATTGGTACAGATGCTTTCCAAGAGGCAGATATTATCGGTATTACGCAGCCAATTACTAAACATAATTACCAAGTAAAAGATGTAGCTGATTTCCCAAGAATCATTAACGAAGCTTTTCATATTGCTTCTACAGGTCGTCCAGGACCAGTTGTCGTAGATATACCTAAAAATATGGCTACGGGAATGTTCGTAACGCCAAAGGAAGAAACGCAGCAAGTAAATCTTCCAGGATATCAGCCGACGACAACACCGAACTTTTTACAAATTCAAAAAGCAGCGAAAGCTATTTCTACTGCAAAGCAGCCTTTGATTCTTGCTGGAGCAGGTGTTTTATTCGCAAAGGCATCAGAAGAACTAGTTGCATTTGCAACAAAATATCAAATTCCAGTAACAAACACACTTCTAGGATTAGGCGGAATCGAAGGAAACCATCCACTTTTCCTAGGGATGGCAGGCATGCATGGAACGTATACAGCGAATATGGCAATCCAGACATGTGATTTACTCATCAATGTCGGCGCTAGATTTGATGACCGACTAACAGGAAACTTAAACTACTTTGCACCGAACGCAAAGGTAGTTCATATAGACATTGATCCCGCTGAGATTGGAAAAAATGTACCGACAGAAATTCCAATTGTTGCGGATGCAAAAGAAGCACTTGAAGCATTGCTAGCGCATGGTGCACCAAATGGTAATACAGCAGCTTGGCTAGAAAGCTTGAATATTTCGAAGGAACAATATCCTTTCCATTATCAAGCGAGCGAGGAACGTGGATTACTACCTCAGCAAGTACTCGAGCTCGTACATGAGTATACAAATGGAGAAGCCGTTGTTACCACTGACGTTGGACAGCATCAAATGTGGACAGCACAATACTATAAGTTCAACAAGCCACATAATTGGGTAACATCAGGTGGACTTGGAACGATGGGATTTGGTTTCCCAGCAGCAATTGGGGCACAGCTTGCGAAACCTGACGCAAAGGTAGTTTCGATCGTTGGAGATGCAGGTTTCCAAATGACGTTACAGGAGTTATCACTTTTACAAGAGCTTAGAATTCCAGTTAAAGTAATTATCTTAAATAACCAAGCACTTGGCATGGTACGCCAATGGCAGGAGGCATTCCACGGTGAAAGATTCTCGCAATCACTGATTCCGGTCCAACCAGATTTCGTTAAACTAGCAGCAGCCTACGATATTAAAGGCTACAAAATTGAAACGTTCGAGGATGCAAAGGTGCAATTAAAAGAAGCACTAGAATCTGATGAACCAGTATTAATCGATTGCCGAGTAGTGCAAAAAGAATGTGTCTATCCAATGGTTGTTCCAGGCACAGCCTTACATGAAATGATTGGGGTGAAGCCAGAATGAAACGAATTATCACAGTAACCGTGATCAATCAAAGTGGAGTACTCAATCGTGTGACTGGCTTACTCATGAAGCGTCAGTTCAACATAGAAAGCATCACAGTAGGGCATACAGAAAATCCTGAAATATCTAAAATGACATTTGTCGTAAATGTTGCGGATGAACAAAAGCTTGAGCAGCTATTAAAACAACTGCAAAAACAAGTTGATGTATTGAAAGTAAATGATATTACCGAGAAACAAATTGTCGTAAGAGAGTTGGCGCTTGTGAAAGTCGTGTCGCCACCAGCTGTAAGGGCAGAGGTTAATAGCATCATCGAACCTTTCCGTGCTTCCATTATTGATACAGGGAAAAATGTTGTCACCTTCCAAGTAACAGGCAGCCCAGAAAAAATTGATGCATTTATCGATTTGCTCAAGCCTTATGGCATTAAAGAGCTTACTAGAACAGGCGTAACTGCATTTGTTCGAGAGACCCAAAAAGTAAACGCACCACAGTTATCCATTTTAAAATAATATAAAAAACCCAAATTTGAGGAGGAAATTACAATGGCTAAAATGTATTATAACGGAGATATCAACGAAGGACTTTTACAGGACAAAAAAATCGCAATCATCGGGTACGGATCTCAAGGTCACGCACACGCACTAAATCTAAAGGATTCAGGATTTGATGTAGTAGTAGGTATTCGTGCAGGAAAATCATTCGACCAAGCAAAAGAGGATGGTCTTGAAGTATATTCGGTAAAAGAAGCAGCAGAAAAAGCAGATGTTATCATGATTTTATTGCCAGATGAAAGACAAAAAGCGGTGTATGAAGCGGAAATCCAACCTTCATTGAAAGCTGGTAAAACACTTGTATTCGCTCATGGCTTCAACGTACATTTCGGTCAAATTGTTCCTCCAGCAGATGTGGATGTATTCCTAGTAGCACCAAAAGGTCCTGGTCATTTAGTACGTAGAACATTCGAAGCTGGAGCAGGAGTACCAGGATTATTCGCTGTCTATCAAGATGCGACTGGTCAAGCAAAAGATCTAGCACTTGCTTACGCTAAAGGAATCGGAGCTGCTCGTGCGGGAGTTTTAGAAACAACGTTCAAAGAAGAAACAGAAACAGATCTATTCGGAGAGCAAGCAGTACTTTGTGGTAGTACAACTGCAATCGTTAAAGCTGGTTTCGAAACACTAGTAGAAGCAGGTTACCAACCAGAGCTTGCTTACTTCGAAACATTACACGAATTAAAACTAATCGTTGACCTAATGTACGAAGGAGGAATGGCTACAATGCGTTCTTCTATCTCCGATACAGCTGAGTGGGGAGATTTCGTATCTGGACCACGTATCATTGACTCATCTGTAAAAGATCGTATGAAGGACGTATTAACTGACATTCAAGACGGTACATTTGCAAGAGAATGGATTAAAGAAAACGAAACAGATCGTCCAAAATATAATGCTATTAAACAAGCAGAATCTGAGCACCAAATCGAAGTAGTTGGAGCAAAATTACGTGAAATGATGCCTTTCATCAATGAAGGGAAAAAAGTCAAGAAAGAAGTGGTGACTAGTGCGCAAAATTGACATTTTTGACACGACGCTACGTGATGGCGAACAATCAGCTGGTATTAATCTAAATACGAAAGAAAAGCTAGAAATTGCTCGTCAACTTGAAAAGTACGGTGTTTCCATCATTGAAGCAGGATTTCCTGCTTCATCCCCTGGAGACTTCGAGGCGGTAAAACTTATTGCAGACTCAGTGAAAAATTCAGTCGTTACTGGTCTAGCTCGCTCGATCAAAAGTGATATTGAAACTTCATGGGAGGCGTTAAAAGGTGGAGTGCAGCCACATCTGCACACATTTATCGCAACATCTCCAATCCATATGCAATATAAGTTAAATAAAACGCCAGAGCAAGTGATTGAAATCGCAGTTGAATCTGTGAAACTAGCGAAAAAATATTTTCCACTTGTACAATGGTCAGCAGAAGATGCAACCCGATCTGACAAGGAATTCCTAGTTCGCATTATGAATGAAGTGATTAAAGCAGGCGCAACAACGATTAATATTCCAGATACAGTAGGCTATGCAACTCCAGCTGAATACGGTGCTTTATTCAAATACTTAAGTGAAAACGTAACAGGTATCGAAAAAGTGAAATTATCTGCTCATTGTCATGATGACTTAGGAATGGCTGTTGCAAATACTTTGGCAGCTATCGAAAATGGAGCGACGCAAGTAGAAGGTACGATCAATGGTATCGGTGAACGTGCGGGTAATGCAGCACTTGAAGAAGTAGCTGTTGCACTACATATTCGCAACGATTATTACCAAACCGATTCGGGGATTGTATTAAAGGAAACGAAACGTACTAGCCAGCTAGTGAGCCAGCTAACAGGGGTTGTTATTCAGCCGAATAAAGCGGTTGTCGGGAAAAATGCATTCGCACATGAATCTGGTATTCACCAGGACGGCATGCTAAAAAATCCGGAAACGTATGAAATTATTACCCCGGATTTAATCGGGGATGTAGCGACGGAGCTAGTTCTTGGTAAACACTCTGGACGTCATGCTTTCTTCTCAAGAGCGGTACAAATGGGCTTCCATCTATCTGATGAAAAATTGAATGCAGCGTTTGTAGCATTTAAGAAATTAGCAGACCGTAAGAAAGAAATTACGGAAGAGGATCTATTTGTTTTATTAACTGATCAACAAGTGAAGAGTGGAGAAGTGGAAGTGTATGAATTAGAGGAATTAATCGTCCACTATGAAAACAATGTCCCAACATCTACTATCACTGTAAAAGTACCATCTGGTGAAAGCGTAGTGGAAACTTGTCCTGGATCTGGTGCAGTAGAAGCAATTTTCAATACACTTGAAAAAATCGTTAACGGCGAGGTTCGTATTTTAGACTATCGTGTTTCATCTGTATCTAAAGGGCGCGATGCACTAGGTGAAGCAGTTATCAACTTAACCTTCAATGGCAAAACAACATCTGGTCGAAATGCTTCTCAGGATGTATTGAAAGCATCGGCAAGAGCATATATCAACGCGATCAATCGTCAATTAGTAAACGTACAAATAAGAGAACAAGCCGCAGTGGGTCAATAATTCAGTGATTGTAGTGAAAGGCGGCGACTCCAGCGGGAACAGCGAGAAAGTTGAGACCCCGCAGTGAGCGCTTTAACGGAACAAAGGCTAAAAGCGCCACCTCGTGTGGCAACGCCTTCGTGACCAACATCCTGTTGGCCTGAGGAGGCTCGACCTCGCCCGCGGAAAGCGTCCGCCTGCATCGCTTCGCTAGCTTCGAAACATGAAAGTGCGTTGTAACGGAAATCAATAGCATTGTTTATTAGAATCAAGAACAAAAAAATGGGAGTGAATGAGATGGAAAAAACGATAACGGTATTACCGGGAGATGGAATCGGTCCAGAAGTAACAGAAGCAGCAGTAAAGGTGCTTCAAGCAATTGCAAAACGTTATAACCATACGTTTAACTTGCAATACGGATTGATCGGTGGAGCTGCTATTGATGCCAGTGAAAACCCACTTCCAGAAGAAACTATAAATGCATGTAGTCAAAGTGATGCCATCCTTTTAGGCGCGGTGGGTGGGCCAAAATGGGATCAAAATCCATCTCATTTACGCCCAGAAAAAGGGTTGCTAGCTATTCGTAAGCATTTTGGATTGTATGCCAATATTCGTCCAGTAAAAGCGATTCCTGCGTTACTAGAAGCTTCTCCTCTGAAAAAGGAAGTAGCAGAATCAGTAGATTTAGTTATAGTTCGCGAATTAACAGGTGGACTATACTTTGCCGAACCACGTAAGAAAACAAATGATTACGCATTAGACACTTTGGTTTATACTCGTCCAGAAATAGAGCGAATTGTAGATACTGCTTTCCAATTAGCAAGAAGCCGTCGTGGTAAGCTTGCTTCTGTCGACAAAGCGAATGTATTAGATTCTAGTAAACTATGGCGCCAAATTGTCGAAGAGAAAAAACAAGGCTATCCAGATGTAGAAGTAGAGCATATGCTTGTGGACTCAACAGCGATGAAGCTGATCACGAAGCCAGATTCATTTGATGTAATAGTAACGGAAAATATGTTTGGGGACATTCTAAGTGATGAAGCTTCTGTAATTACTGGATCTTTAGGAATGCTACCATCTGCAAGTACACGAGAGGATGGTTTTGGTTTATATGAACCAGTCCATGGCTCTGCTCCTGATATTGCCGGACAAAACAAAGCAAATCCAGCTGCAACTATTCTTTCTGCAGCGATGATGCTACGCGAATCGTTCCAAATGGAAACAGAAGCGGCAGCTATTGAAGAAGCTGTATTTAATGTTCTAAATGACGGGAATTTCACAGGTGATCTTCAGATGGAAGGGAAAAGAGTACTTTCTACAACTGAATGGACAGATAAAGTAATTGAAGAATTAGACTCAGAATTTGTATCAGATAGTATTATGTTTTCTTATGTCTAACCAAAAGGAGAGGGACTTAATGGCAAAAACGATTATTGAGAAAATTTGGGATGAACATATTGTGTACGAGGAAGAAGGTAAACCAGACCTTCTCTATATCGATTTACACTTAATCCATGAAGTGACATCTCCGCAAGCTTTTGAAGGGTTACGACTAAACAATCGGAAAGTTCGTCGACCAGATCTTTGTTATGCAACGATGGATCACAACGTTCCAACTCGAAACAGAGAGCAGATTAAAGATGTTATCGCTCGTAAGCAAATCTCTACACTTCAACAAAACTGTGAAGAATTCGGCGTTCCACTTGCCAATATGGATCATCCGGACCAAGGAATTGTGCATATTATCGGACCAGAGCTTGGCTTAACGCAGCCTGGTAAAACAATTGTTTGTGGCGACAGTCACACATCTACCCACGGTGCATTTGGTGCAATTGCTTTTGGTATCGGAACTAGTGAAGTAGAGCATGTTCTTTCTACACAAACGCTATGGCAGGCTAAACCGAAAACAATGCAAATTAAAGTGACAGGTGAGCTAGGCTTTGGAGTGGCAGCAAAAGATATTATTTTAGCAATCATTTCGAAGTTTGGTATCGATATGGGTACAGGGTACATCGTGGAATATACTGGTGAAGCAATTCGCAAGCTATCTATGGAAGAGCGCATGACGATTTGTAATATGTCGATTGAAGCAGGGGCCCGCGCAGGTTTAATTAGCCCAGATGAGACTACTGTTGAATTCCTTCGAGGACGTGAGCATGTGCCTTCAGGGGAAGCTTTTGAAAGAGAAGCAGCACGTTGGTTAGCACTAGCTACTGACGAAGGTGCAGCTTACGATAAAACGGTAGAGATTTCTACAGACGAAATAGAGCCATTCGTCACATGGGGAACAAATCCTTCTATGGGTTCTGGTGTTTCGCAAAGTATTCCGTTCACTTCTGATTTTGTGGAAGCAAGTGACAAGCAAGCACATGAAAAAGCACTTGCATATATGGGCTTAGAACAGGGAATGCCGTTAGAAGATATCGCAATAACCAATGTATTTATCGGATCATGTACAAATGCACGGTTGAGTGACCTTCGTACAGCAGCAAACGTAATTGCTGGACGCAAAGTACATCCAACAGTAAAAGCAATTGTCGTTCCAGGTTCACAAACAGTTAAAAAACAAGCAGAACAAGAAGGCATCGACCAAGTATTCCTTGAAGCAGGATTTGAATGGCGTGAATCAGGCTGCAGTATGTGTCTAGCGATGAATGATGATGTCGTTCCGGCAGGAGAGCATTGTGCATCTACTTCCAACCGAAACTTTGAAGGCCGTCAAGGGGCTGGTTCCAAAACACATTTAATGAGCCCAGCCATGGCAGCAGCAGCGGCTATCGAAGGTCATATTGTGGATATTCGAAAATTCGGACTGGTGAATGTTTAAGAAGGAGGAAAACCAATGGAGCCTATCAATGAAATCAACAGTGTCATAACACCTTTGAATCAAAAAAATGTCGACACGGATCAAATAATCTCAAAAGAATTTTTAAAGCGTATTGAACGCACAGGATTCGGTAAATACCTATTTTACCACTGGCGCTTCGATGCAAATGGAGAGCCAATTAAGAACTTCGTATTAAATGATGAGCGTTATAAAGGCTCTACTATTTTAGTGGCACATGACAACTTTGGCTGCGGCTCCTCCCGAGAGCATGCACCTTGGTCCATTTTGGATTATGGTTTTCGTGTAGTCATCGCACCAAGTTTTGCGGATATCTTCTATAATAACTGCATGAAAAACGGAATTTTACCGATTAAGCTATCTGTGGACGAAGTGGAAGCATTATTAAGCAAAGAAGTATATACCGTTTCAGTTAATCTAGAAGCACAAACGGTAACAGGTGCGGACGGTGTCGTTTATTCATTTGACATTGATCCATACCAAAAGAAAATGCTACTAAATGGATGGGATGAAATTTCGTTAACCTTCCAATACGAAGATAAGATTAAAGCTTATGAAGAAAAAGTAGCTCAAGCATAAATAAGGATAACAAATAGAGTTTCAAAAAACAGCTAATTAGGAGATGGTTTTGTTGGGAATTCATACGACACTGTAGGTTTATATCGTGCATCTGAAAAAGTAGCGGAGTTCGTGCATCGCACACCGTGTAAAAAATCGGCCACATTCAATAAAATTACCGAGAAAAATGTGTTTTTGAAATTAGAAAACCTGCAAAAAACTGGGTCATTTAAAATTAGAGGCGCTATGAATAAAGTATCACAGTTGAGTGAAGCAGAGTGTGCCAAAGGATTAATCGCAGCCTCTGCTGGTAATCACGCGCAAGGTGTTGCTTTTGCTGGGGCAGCACGAAATGTGCCAGTCACGATTTTCATGCCACTTGGAACACCCGTTTCAAAAGTAAATGCTACGAAAGGGTATGGGGCAACTGTCAAATTAATCGGTCAAAACTTTGATGAAGCGTATATTGCTGCTCGTGAGGAACAACTCCGAACAGGAGCAACCTTCATCCATCCTTTTGACGATATAGCCGTTATCGAGGGGCAGGCAACCGTCGCAATGGAAATGCTTCAGCAGCGCCCAGAGCTAGACACGATTGTTGTGCCAGCAGGAGGAGGAGGCTTACTCGCAGGAACACTCCTTGCAGTTAAATCAATCCGGCCTGATATTCGCGTTATCGGCGTCCAATCTAGCAACGCCTCAGCAATTGCTAGAGCGTATAAAGGAAAAGGGGACAGTCTGCTACCATTTCAGGGTAAAACAATCGCGGAAGGCATCAACGTGAAAACGCCAGGGAATTTGACGATGAACATTATTCATGCACTCGTGGACGATGTGATTACCGTAAGCGAACAAGAAATAGCATCAGCCATTCTCTTCATGCTCGAACGTGAAAAAACTCTCATCGAAGGTGCAGCAGCCGCAGCTGTAGCGGCAGTGTTGAATCACAAAGTACCATCATCCGCAAATAACGTCGGAATCATCGTAAGTGGAGGCAACTTCGACGTTAGCAAACTAGTCGAATGCCAACAATTATGTACAAATATGCCATTGGCTAAATAATAACTCTCGAAACACCACTACTTAATTAAGGAAAGTGGTGTTTTGTTATGGAAAAATGGATATGTTGCGGAAATCAGGTGTGACGTTGCGCAACACTTAGGCAATGTTGCGAGTATGGCATAGGAAGTTGCGTATTATAAAAAAGGTCCGTCAAAGTGCAGAAAATGTTGTGCATATAGATCGAAATGTTGCGGAAAACAATAGCAATGTTGCGAATACGGCATAGGAAGTTGCGCAAAATAAAATACATCCTCCACCATGCCTGATATTGCGATTCTCAGCAAGGAACTCGCGATTTAGCATATCCCACTTGTGATTCTCACCTCCTAATTTACGATTCTGCACCTTCCACTTGCGATTTGCCAACTGCGAAACATAATTCAATCTCATCACTTGACTTAATGCACTAACTAAAATATAATTACTTACGAAAAGTAACTTAAAAATCAAACCTTATTGGAGGAATTAACATGAAATATCATAATAAACCAGTCACATTTATCGAATTAGTAGAGTTAAAAGTAGTTGATCTTCAACGTTCTCTAGAATTTTATGAGAACATTATTGGCTTTAAAGTACTAGAACAGCAAGCGGACAAAATCTATCTAACTGCTGATGGAAAAACAGCACTACTATCCATAGAGCAACCAGCAGATATTTTGCCGACACAGCAAAAAACAACGGGATTATATCATTTCGCTCTATTGTTACCAACACGTGCGGATTTAGGAGCAGTTTTAAGACATTTTGCTGAGCTTAACATTCGCATTGGAGCTGGAGATCACTTAGTAAGTGAAGCGCTATATCTAAATGATCCAGACGGAAATGGAATTGAGATTTACAGTGATCGCCCAGATACTGAGTGGAAATGGGAAAATGAATTTGTTGAGATGGCAACTCTTCAAATTGATGCTCAAAGTATATTAGCTGAAGGTGCCAATACTGAATGGAATGGACTACCAACAGGGACTGTTATGGGACATATTCATTTACATGTTTCTGAACTAGCTGAAACGCAAAAGTTTTATAATGCGTTAGGTTTTGACGTTATTACACCTAACTATCCAGGGGCATTATTTATGGGTTCAGGGAAATATCATCACCATATTGGTTTAAATACATGGGCTGGAGTAGGAGCACCTCCTTCACCAGAAAACGTAGTAGGATTAAAAGCATTCTCCGTCGTTTATCCTTCCAACGAAGCACTACAAACTGCAGTTTCTAAAGTAAAAGCATTCGGAACAGAGATTGTAGAAGAAAATGGGACATTTACGGTGAAAGACCCTTCGCAAAATAAAATAAAATTAACAGTAAAATAAAAAAATGACTCCGAGCTAATCGGAGTCATTTTTCTTCTTCTCCCTCTTCTATAGTTTCTTCATTTTTATCACCAACTATTTGGTCTACCTTTGTGACACAATCTGTTTGAATTCGACTTGGACCTTCTGGATTAATTATTTTGTCATTTCTTGCGCATTCTCGGCGATGCTTCTCGACAAGATTAGAGTGTCAAGATTCTTTTGTTTAGGTAATGGCGAAATATTGATGATTTTAAAAACTGCTCTAAATTAGTTTTAAAATTTGACTTTGTAAAATTCATGTAAAGTTTCTGAAAACACGCTCATTTCTTTGAAGGATTATGCTATATTTCAATTTGGGAGGTCGGAATACCTATGAAAAAATGGTCTACTATTCCACTGCGAATGAAATATTTAATAGCAATATTTAGTTCTTTTATCTTATTTGGGTTGATGACTATTTTATTGATTGTCCAAGTAATACATAACCAAAAGTTAGCGGATGAAATGGAAACTTCCTCACAAAACGTCGAAAGTGTGGATATTATGCGATCTGAAGTAGCTAGTTTATACATCGCTATATCTCATTTCGCTGGAGATCCATTAGATGAATTTGACAAAGATTACGAAGCGAAGAAAGAGAGTTTAGCAATTCTATTAGATGAATCTAGTAAGCAAATGCCCTATGTCGAATGGGAAGGTTTCTCAGAAACGCTACTATCAATTCAAGGTACATATGAGAATAATTTGAAGAAATCAGTAATCAACAAAGAAAATGTCGCTAAAAGAAGACAGCTTCAGTCCATCAATGAAAAATATACGAGCCTAACCGTTCTATTAGAAGAAACGAGGCAGCATGAATCGGATAAAAGACAGCTTTTAATAGAAGAAATGTCTGAAAGCCAGAAAAATACAATTGTCATTGTAGTTGGTGCTTTCCTGATAGCAGGTCTACTTTCACTTGCCCTCGTATTCTTGACAAATCGACAAATAAAAACGCAGCTGGCACATGTCGTTTTATCTGCAAAGGAAATATCAAATGGGAATTTAAATAGTCAACCTTTAGAAATATTAACAAATGATGAAATTGGAGAAGTATCTCGTGCAATGAATGAAATGCGTGTAAACCTCATAGACATCGTAAAAACGATTAAGTACACTGCGGAGAATTTAAGTGGTAATAGTATAGAACTACAAACGTATTCCACCAATACAGTAGATAGTACAAATACTGTTAAACTAGCTATTCATGAGACGAGTGGCAGTATGTTGGAGCAAAAGGAAGCATCTATTGGTATCCGCTCCTTTTTAGAGGAATTCTCCCGTACTTTTGGGGAGGTAACGGAGAAGGTTATTGAGCTGAACGAGTATTCTTCCATTGCAGTAAAAATGGCAGATGACAGTGCAGTGGCATTAAAAAATGCTGCAGGAGAATCTGCAAAATTGCGCTCATTATTTAAAGAAGCAGATCAAGAAAGAGAATTACTTCAAAACAGAACAGAGGAAATTGCACGCATGACAACAATTGTCCAATCAATTTCTAAGCAAACTAACCTACTTGCGTTGAATGCTGGAATTGAAGCAGCTCGATCTGGAGAGCACGGCAAAGGCTTCGCAGTTGTAGCAGAAGAAGTGAAGAAACTTGCAAATGAGGTTTCTGGAACAGCAAATAAAATTCACGAAATATCTAATGCTATCACTCAACAAGGTACGCAGATGGCGAATGTTTTCGCAGATGGACTAGCTGCATCCAAAAATAATGCAACTACGTTTGAAATGCTCCATCAAAAAATGGATAAAATTGTTGCTTATATTGGTGATTCCAAAAATCAAAATGAACATATGAAAGATTCTATTTTAACAATTGAAGAAGAAAAGAACACTTCTGTGAGACTCATATTTGCATTAATAGAATCTATTGAAAATAATACAGCACAAATGGAACATACAGAAAACATGCTTTTGTCTAATGTAGAGACAATCGAAAAACTCTCAAAATTGATAAATGATGTTAGTGAACAGGCAATTATTTTGGAGAAATCAAGCACTAGATTTGTAATATAAAAGATACCTAACAAGTAATAAATAATCTACTTGTTAGGTTTTTTAATGAGAAAACGTTGAAAATACTGAGTTTATCTTGTAACACAATTGTTACATAACTGTAAAATTAAAAAGGTTTAAGGAGTGGTAAGATGAATTTAGAGAAATAATCAGAAAACTTTAGATCTTGGGGGAACACGATGAACTTAAAATCTCTGTCGCAAAAAGTCATGGCGATCATACTATTATCAGTACTATTAGTTACAGCTCCATTCGCAGGAAATACAGAAGCAGCAAGTTCTGTCAATTCATCGGAATTAGTAGCAACAGCTAAAGATTTGATTGGGATTAAATATCGTGGTGGCGGAACTACAAAAGCAGGATTCGACTGTTCTGGATTTGTTAGTTATGTGTACAAGGATGTAGGAGTTGGACTTCCAAGAACTTCTTCTGGAATGTACTCTTCAGGATCTAAAGTAAATAAAAGTGATCTATCTTCTGGAGACTTAGTATTCTTCAATACGTCTGGTAAAGGCGTTTCACATGTGGGTATATATATCGGTGACGGCAAATTTATCCATTCTTCTTCTTCAAAAGGTGTAAGTATCGCTAAAATCAATGACCCTTACTATTGGGGTAAACGTTATGTTGGTGCAAAAAGAGTTACTGATGTAACAGTAGCAGTAAACAAATAAACATATCCATATCAGTTCTATCGTATAATTTACGGTAGAACTTTTTTTATACTAAAAGTATCTTCTATTATTTTCATATCGTTTGAAAATTTTAAATGAATTCTGCATAATGAAATAAAGATAGTAGCTCAACCATCGAACGGAGGGAAGGGTTTGAAATATAATCGCAATGAATATTTTCGTTATACATTTGGAGAACCATGTGATGCGACATTTCGACTGATTAAACAACATCAAGGCGATGCAGAAGTGGAATTGTCTAAAAAAGGTGCATGCAAAATTATAGATATTAGCCCAAATGGCGTGAAAATGTTTAGTGAATTATTTATATCTATAGAACAGTTACATTATGTGGAATTGAATTTTACACTAGATACAAATCCTATTTCAATGGTTGGCGAATTTGTATGGTCCCATCGAAAATCATCTGGTCATGAATATGGTATTAAGCTTGTTGGGGATGATGAAAGTGAAAAAATGATTATTGCAGAGCTTAAAAACCGTAGACGTAAAGAGATGGAACTAAATAAGTAAATATTATTACAGCTTTCGACAAAAAATAAATAAAAACTTTAAAATAAGAAGGATATTTTAAAGGTGGTGTTGAAATATATATATAGAGTTAAATTAAAGGAGGAGTTTACATGCTAAACTTTAACATTCGTGGAGAAAACATTGAGGTGACTCCTGCAATACGTGAATACGTTGAAGGGAAAATCGAGAAAGTAGACCGTTACTTTAACGAAGAAATTCAAGCAACTGCAAACGTTAACCTAAAGGTGTATAACGACAAACAAACAAAAGTAGAAGTAACAATTCCTATGAAAAATTTAACACTACGTGCAGAAGAGCGCAATGCTGATATGTACGCTGCAATCGATTTAATCGTTGACAAATTAGAGCGTCAAATTAGAAAGTATAAAACTAAAGTTAATCGCAAATTCCGTGAGCGTGAGGGTGTCGCAACATTTTTTGCAACTATCGATCCGCCAGAGGGAGCAACTGAACATTCGGAAGAGGACGAATATAATATTGTTCGTACAAAACAGTTCGACCTAAAACCAATGGATCAAGAAGAAGCAGTATTACAAATGAACATGCTTGGTCATAATTTCTTCATCTTCACAGATGCAGAATCTAATGGTACAAATATTGTTTACAAACGCAGAGACGGAAAATATGGATTAATCGAAACTAACTAACATCAACCTAACTCCCTTCATATCTTATGAGGGGAGTTTTTTTATTAGATAAAAAGTATATGAAAATGTCCTGTGAAAACTTGTTTCAAGGGAATTGTAATAATGAATAACCCTATGATTTCCGTTTCAGGTGGACGCGTTTCGCGGGGTGAGCGATGAGTTATCACCGTCACTTCGTGCCGCTGTGATATCTCATCTGTGTCACTCATCCCGCAGAAGTCGCCACCTTACACTTCGATCAATGAATGTGAGGTACTATACGAAGAGATTTGGTATAACTTTCCTTATATAAAGTGGTTACTGTTGATTGTAGCGTAGGTCGTCGACTCCAGTGGGATAGCAAATGTTTATCTGTACCGATAGCGAAGCGACAGGTACACGAGGGAGAGACTACAGGCTCGAGCCGTGCCCACGGAAAGCGTCCGACCGGAGAGGAAATCAACGGAATAACTAAGTTTTTGTTCTTTATTAGTGAACCTTATTTGCGTGACTTTACAACGAATGGTAAAATGGAGAGTAAGACTAAATGGGAAGTGAAAATAGATGCTTGGTGTATTAAACAAAGTGTTCGATTTGAATAAACGTGAACTAAAACGCTTAGAAAAAATGGCAGATAAAGTAGAAGCACTTGAAAGTAAAATGGAAGCCTTGTCTGATGATGAGCTTCGTTCGAAAACAGATGAGTTTCGTGATCGTTATACAAAAGGTGAAAGCTTAGATAGTTTATTACCAGAAGCATTTGCAGTAGCACGTGAAGGATCTAGACGTGTTCTTGGAATGTTCCCATTCCGTGTTCAAATTATGGGGGCAGCTGCTCTTCACGAAGGTAATATTGCGGAGATGAAAACAGGGGAAGGTAAAACGTTAACCTCTACTATGTCTATTTATTTAAATGCAATTACTGGTCTTGGTGCACATGTCGTGACGGTAAATGAATACCTGTCTAGCCGTGATGCTGCTGAGATGGGGAAATTGTATAATTTCCTTGGGTTAACTGTTGGATTGAACTTAAATTCCTTATCAAAAGAAGAAAAACGTGAAGCTTATGCGGCGGATGTTACTTATTCGACGAACAACGAGCTTGGCTTTGATTATTTACGAGATAATATGGTTTTGTATAAAGAAGATAAGGTTCAAAGACCGCTTCACTATGCAGTAATCGATGAAGTTGACTCTATCTTAATAGATGAAGCAAGAACACCTTTAATCATTTCCGGACAAGCAAACAAAGCAGCACTGCTTTATAAACAAGCAAATGCATTTGTACGTACATTAACAAAGGAAGTAGATTATTCTTATGAGGAATCTACAAAAGGTGTAACTTTAACAGATACTGGTGTAGAGAAAGTAGAAAAAGCTTTCAACATAGATAATTTATTTGATTTGACTCATGTTCGCTTAAATCATGCAATCAATCAATCATTAAAAGCTCATGCTTCTATGCATTTGGATGTCGATTATGTCGTTCAGGATGGCGATGTTGTTATTGTTGATTCGTTTACGGGTCGTCTGATGAAAGGTCGTCGTTATAGCGATGGTCTTCATCAAGCAATTGAAGCAAAAGAAGGATTAGAAATCCAAAATGAATCAATGACGATGGCTACGATCACATTCCAAAACTTTTTCCGTATGTACGACAAACTTTCAGGTATGACGGGTACAGCAAAAACGGAAGAGGAAGAATTCCGTAATATTTATAATATGAATGTTATTGCGATTCCAACAAATCGTCCGATTGCTAGGGATGACCGTGCAGATTTAATCTATGCTTCGATGAATGGTAAATACGAAGCGGCAGCTGCTGATATCGCAGAACGTAACAAAAATGGACAACCTGTTTTAATAGGTACTGTAGCTATTGAAACCTCTGAAATTATTTCTAAACTGTTAACGAAACATGGCATTAAGCATAATGTATTAAATGCTAAAAATCATGAACATGAGGCAGAAATTATTGCAACTGCTGGACATTTAGGATCTGTTACGATTGCCACGAATATGGCTGGTCGTGGGACAGATATTAAATTAGGCGATGGCGTAATTGAAGTCGGAGGTTTAGCAGTAATTGGAACCGAGCGACATGAATCCCGTCGTATAGATAACCAATTACGCGGACGTTCTGGTCGTCAGGGAGATCCTGGGGTAACTCAGTTCTATCTTTCCATGGAAGATGAATTGATGCGCAGATTCGGCTCTGATAATATGCGTGCTATGATGTCTAAGCTTGGAATGGATGACTCTCAACCAATTCAATCGAGAATGGTATCTCGTGCAGTAGAATCAGCGCAAAAACGTGTTGAAGGTAATAACTTCGATTCACGTAAGCGTTTATTACAATATGATGACGTATTACGCCAACAGCGTGAAATCATTTATAAGGAACGTAACGAAGTATTAGAAACAGAGAATATGCGTGCACTTGTAGAGTCTATGATATTCGGCGCGATTGAACGTTTAGTTTCTTCCCATACTGCCTCTGAGAATAAGGCAGACTGGAGTTTAAAAGGGATTGAAGACTACGTTCAAGCCAATTTATTGCCTGAAGGGGTAATAACTCAAACAGTGCTAGCAAATTTAACTCCTGAAGAGATGATTGAAAAAATAAAAGAAGAAGTAATTCGCTTCTACAACGCGAAGGAAGAAGAAATGACTGCTGAACGTATGCGTGAGTTCGAAAAAGTAGTATTACTTCGTTCAATTGACTCGAAATGGATTGATCATATCGATGCAATGGATCAACTTCGCCAAGGAATCCATTTACGTGCATATGGTCAAACTGATCCACTTCGCGAGTACCAAAGTGAAGGATTTGCAATGTTCGAGGCTATGGTCGATGCTATCCAAGAAGACGTTGCGAAATATGCGATGAAAGCAGAAATTCGCAATAACCTAGAACGTGAAGAAGTAGCAAAAGGGCAAGCAGTGAATCCAAAAGAGGAAGGCGGCCCAGTAAAGAAACAACCAGTACGCAAGCAGGTTTCCGTAGGACGTAATGATCCATGTCCATGTGGTAGCGGCGAAAAATTCAAAAACTGTCACGGTGCAGTGAATTAAAAATGAAATGCGCAAGGCGCCCGTTAGCCTCTACCAGCGCTGGAAGGATTAAGAGGAAAGGCGTACTTTGCCTTTACCTTAATCCTGAAGCGACCTCGAGAGGCTGGTGCCTGAAGCTAGACATAAGAAAGTCGGAGGAAAACAAATGATAGAAATTGCAACAGTACGTAACGAGCTAGATAGAACTTCAGGAAAGTTAAAAGACTTTAGGGGGTCTCTTTGACTTAGAAAACAAAGAAGTTCGTATCCAAGAATTAGAAGAGATGATGACATTTCCTGATTTTTGGGATGATGCACAAGGTGCTCAAAAAGTAATCAATGAAACCAATGCATTAAAATCCATCGTAGAAGAGTACCGTAATCTGGAGTCTATGCAAGAAGACTTAGAGATGACTTTGGAATTAATCAAAGAAATGCCAGACGATGAATTACAAGAAGACCTTGGCAATCAACTACACGATTTCACAAATAAGCTTAGTGATTTTGAATTGCAAATGTTATTGAGTGAAGAATACGATAAGCATAATGCGATTTTAGAATTGCATCCAGGTGCTGGTGGTACGGAGTCACAGGATTGGGGTTCTATTTTGCTCCGTATGTACCAAAGATGGGCAGACAAGCATGGATTTAAAGTAGAAACGATTGATTATTTACCAGGCGATGAAGCAGGTATTAAATCGGTAACGCTACTCATCAAAGGACATAATGCATATGGCTATTTAAAAGCCGAAAAAGGCGTCCATCGTCTTGTTCGTATTTCTCCTTTTGACTCTTCAGGACGCCGACATACTTCATTTGTTTCCTGTGAAGTTATGCCAGAGTTTACGGATGAAATTGAAATCGATATTCGTACAGAAGATTTGAAAATAGATACGTACCGTGCAACAGGTGCTGGTGGGCAGCATATTAATACGACTGACTCAGCTGTTCGTATTACCCATTTGCCTACCAACACAGTTGTTACATGCCAAACAGAACGTTCACAGATTAAAAACCGTGAACAAGCGATGAAATTATTAAAATCAAAACTGTATCAACTGAAAATTGAAGAACAAGAAGCTCAATTATTGGAGATTCGTGGAGAACAAAAAGAAATTGGATGGGGAAGTCAAATACGTTCTTATGTGTTCCATCCATATTCCATGGTAAAAGACCATCGTACCAATGAAGAAAGTGGTAATGTTCATGCGGTGGTAGATGGTGAAATTGATCCGTTTATTCACGCGTATCTACGTTCAAGAATAAATTAATAGACGTTTTACACACCGATGTTATAATTATATAACATCGGTTTTTTAATTTTTCAGAATAAAAGCGTGGGGGAAAAAGAAATGAATATTAATGAGTTGAAAAACGAAGATTTAAAGAGAAAAAACCAGATTTTGTTTTTAGCTTATGCGCTAGCAGGAGGTCTTGGATTACTAGTACAAATTATGATTCAACAAGCAGTGGTTGTCATTATTTCTATTGGAATTCCTTTTGTTGTAACGGTTACTATGTATTTTGTTGCTAGAAAATCAATACAAATCGCACGTGTTTTTCCATATTTTGTAGTGCTAGCTGGAGCGATTACAGCTGTAAGTATGAGTTATTTTAATGAAGTAAGTATTGCTACAATCGTATTAGCTCTTTTCATCCTAATTTTAAGTAGTTTACATTCTAACCAAGGTGTTTTTTTATTCGGATATATCCTGAGTTTAGGAGCAATGGCCTTAAATGTTGTGCTAGATACTTCAGGTATTTTTGAAGGGCGAATAGTGAATATCTTCTTTATTCAATTCATTATGGCACTCGGAATTTTCTTACAGGTAAGACAAAGTAAGAAGTTATTCATTAATGTCGAAAAACTGATTCAAGCAGCTAAAGAGAAGTCTGATGAAGATGCGTTCCTACATCAAAAACTAGAAACTGCAGTATCTGTTATTACTACTAATTTGGAGCAAATACGCACAAATACATTCAATACGAACAATGCACAGCAAGAGATGCTTGTGGCTGTTGGGGAAGTTAGTATTGGCTCCCAAAAACAAGCTGATCACGTTGTTGATATTGTAAAAAGTACTGAGGCAACTTCTGATTCAGTAAAAGAAATGGCTGATCATTTAGAGGAGATTGTTAAACAGGCTGAAATAGCTGAACAGAATGCGTCAGATGGCTCAACAGTTATGGAAAAAATGAAAAAAGAAATTGATCAATTTACAGTCTTTTTCGTTGAACTAAATAAAACATTCAATGGCCTTTCTGAAAAAATTAATGAAACAAATACTTTTGCGAGTGATATTCGTCAAATTACAGCACAAACTAATCTTCTAGCGTTAAATGCATCGATTGAGGCGGCAAGAGCTGGAGAACTAGGAAAAGGATTTGCGGTGGTTGCAGAGGAAATTAGAAAACTTGCCGGTGTTACTGATCAATCATTAGAAAAAATTGATGACAATTTAAATCAGTTAAATAAATTTAATCAAGAAGCTCTAAACAAGCTAGAAAATGGTGTAAATCAAATTTATGCTCAAGTATCTACAGTTGACGAATCAAACAAATCATTTAATAAACTGCATGAAACAATGAAGAATTTACAAGATGAGTTAGCAAAATTCTTGCAAGACGTGGATGTCATTTCCAATAATACGGAATCCATTAATATTAGTACAAATGAATTCGCAGCAATTATTGAAGAAAGCACAGCGACTGTAGAAGAATTTAACGCTACACTTGTTCAAATAACGGAAGATCAGCAGGCAATTGCCAAATATATTGATGAAACTTACAAAGAAGCTCAAACTATCAATAAAAAATAATGACTACAGTAAGAGCGTGTCTTAGAGACATGCTCTTTTTAAAATAAGAAACAAGTAATACTATTGATTTCCGTTTCAGGCGGAGATAAAGGAACGATGGCTAAGAACGCCACCTCGTGTGGCAACGCCTTCGTGAGAGTCTGGTCGTGACGTCAGTCACCACCAGACTCTCAAATAAATAACCGGTAACAATATAGCAAAAAGTTATGTACAAAGCACTTCAGAAACGATCGAAACAGCTTTTGATCTTAAAGGACATCTGTAGCTTTTCTAATCAGGTGTATGTATAACTTCTAATCTTAAGTGAAAACATATATCAATTCAATACCTTGTATTTCATTCGCTTCACCTCGTCAACACGCTATCTTGCTGAAGTTCACAAATTACTTTTCACTTGTTATACTTGTTCAGGCAAACAAAGTATTCGGATGAAAGAGGATATTAAAATGGAAACTAATATAAACCGTAAAAAATATAAAGAACCACATCCCATTATAAAAAACTCAAAAGATTATGTGTATGTAATTATTGGTGCAGCCATTATTGCTGTTGCATTTAACGTCTTTTTATTACCAAACCAAGTAGCTTCTGGTGGAGTTAGTGGAATTAGTACAATATTAAAAGGTGTCTTTGGTTGGGAGCCAGGTCTTGTTCAGTATGCTTTCAATATTCCCTTGTTTATAGCAGGACTTTTCTTTTTAGGTGCAAAATTTGGTATTAAATCATTTGTAGGTACATTAGTGTTACCGGCGGTGGTGCTAGTGACTGCAAATTGGGAGCCTTGGACAATGAATCCGTTACTAGGAGCTTTATTTGGAGGGATTACTGTAGGTTTGGGATTGGGAATCGTTTTTAGAGGCGGTGCGTCCACAGGTGGAACGGACCTAGCTGCACAAATTATTACGAAGTATACAGGATTTTCCCTTGGTACGAGTGTACTCTTATTAGATGGATTAATAGTTCTAAGCGCTGCAATTGTTTTTGATATCGAAAAGGCTCTATATGCCTTAATAGCATTGTTTGTTACGACAAAAACGATTGATCTTGTCCAATTAGGATTTAGCCAATCAAAAATGATTTATATAATTACGAATAAACAAGATGAAATTAGGGATACTATTTATACCGAGATTGATCGCGGTGTAACAAAACTCCCAGCTTATGGTGGATATACAAATGTGGAACGACCAATTTTGATGGTTGTGGCATATCAAACAGAATTCACAAAGTTGAAACATATCGTCAAGACTATTGACCCTGCTGCTTTTGTCATAGTTTCGGATGCCTATGAGGTATTGGGAGAAGGTTTCAAAAGATCATAACTTTGGTATAATAATTATGCAACCAAATACACTTTAAGGAGGTAGTAACATGAACAAAAAACTATTAGCTTTAATATTTGGAGCAGGGTTAGTTCTAGCTGCATGTGGTGGCGGTAATGATAATGATAATGCCGATACTTCTACAGGTACATCAACAAACACTGGAACAACAACTGAAACAGCTTCTGTTGATGCAGAGAAAATTGTGAGCGCAAAATGCATTAGCTGTCATGGTCAAAATTTAGAAGGGCAAGGTAACTTCCCAGCCTTAAAAGATGTAGGTTCACGCCTATCACAAGATGAAATTTTAAATGTTATTGAAAACGGTAGAGGCGCAATGCCTGGCGGAATTATTTCTGGCGATGAAGCTAAAGCAGTAGCTGAGTGGTTAGCAGCTAAGAAATAATGTAAAAAAGTATAACTTTAAGTGAGATCAGTTGCTCTTTTGAGTAGCTGATTTTTTATTTGCAACAAAAGAAGGAATATCCTCGAATGCTGTAGAATTTAGAGGTAGTAGGTAAAATGTATGTCAGTAAAATTCAATAATTAGGCAAAAAAATAGATTAAATTTTAGGTGACATAATTAATTGTACCTATAAAATGAAATCTTATTGTAACAAAAAAATGAGCTACAGATGTTATAATAGGCGTGTTGCATTTTATGACGAAATTAATTAGGTGGTTTATTAATGATAGAAATGATAAATGTCTACAAAAAGTACCCAAATGGTATAGTTGCCGCAAACGGTATCGATATAAAGATAAAGCAAGGCGAATTTGTATATGTTGTAGGACCGAGTGGAGCAGGGAAATCGACATTCATCAAAATGATGTATCGAGAAGAACGTCCAACTTCTGGTGATATTTTGATAAATGGAGTAAATTTAGCTACTCTCAAAAATAATAAAGTCCCACTTTTAAGACGCCAAATCGGTGTAGTGTTTCAAGACTTTAAATTATTGCCACGTTTAAATGTATATGAAAACGTTGCATTTGCTTTAGAGGTTATAGAAGAAACTCCTAAAGTAATACGTAAAAAAGTGATGGATGTATTAGAATTAGTCGGTCTAAAGAACAAAGCAAGAATGTTTCCGACAGAGCTTTCAGGTGGAGAACAACAGCGTGTGTCTATTGCAAGATCCATCGTAAATACGCCAATGCTTGTTATCGCTGATGAGCCTACGGGAAACTTAGATCCAGAGACTTCATGGGAAATTATGAATATATTCGAAGAAATAAATGCTCGAGGAACAACAATTATTATGGCAACGCATAATAGAGAAATTGTTAATACTATTAGACACCGTGTTATAGCAGTTGAGGGTGGATTAATCACTCGAGACGAATACGGAGGAGAATACGGTTATGAAGGGTAGAACTATAGGTAGACACTTCAGAGAAAGTATAAAAAGCATTAGTCGCAACGGATGGATGACATTTGCTTCGGTGAGTGCAGTAACAGTTACATTGTTACTTGTTGGAGTCTTCGTGATGATTATGATGAACTTAAACAAAGTAGCGGATGATCTGGAAAAAGACGTAGAGATTAAAGTTTATGTCGAATTAACTGCCGATGAAGCTTCTATAACAAAGCTAGAACAAGAGATTAAAGAGACAACTGGAATTGCAGAAGTGAAATATTCTCCAAAAGGAGACGAATTAAATAAATTAGTAGTTGATTTTGGTGACGATCTACGATTATTTGAACAGCAAAATCCATTACATAATGTATTTTATGCTAAAGCTATCAATCCTCAGGAAACAGAAGCAGTGGCAAAGAAATTAGATCGTCTTGATAATACGTTTGAAGTAAAGTATGGAGAAGGTAAGATAGAAAAACTATTTTCATTCTTAAATACTGGTAGAAACGTGGGGTTAGTATTGATTTTGGCATTGTTATTTACAGCAATGTTCCTAATTTCTAATACGATTCGTATTACGATTGTTGCCAGAAGAAGAGATATTGAAATTATGAAGCTAGTTGGGGCAACGAATTGGTTTATACGTATTCCATTCATCTTAGAAGGTATGTGGCTAGGGATTTTAGGTGCGATTGTTCCTATGACGCTAGTAACAGTACTCTACTATAATGTCTATAAATTACTAGCACCAAGGTTAGAACAAGGAAAACTATTTGAACTGTTAGATTTTTCGCCATTTATCTATCAAGTAAATGGCTTAATATTATTAATGGGAGTACTTATTGGTGTCTGGGGAAGTTTCATGTCCGTCCGTAAATTTCTACGTGTGTAATTGGTAAATTGAAGGGAGCAAGAAATTTTGAGAAAACAGTCTACATGGTTGCTACGAATTTTAGCTATAGCAACTACAGGAGCACTTTTAATAACGACTCCGAGTGCTTTTGCTAATACATTAAATGATTTGAAGAACGAACAGAAACAATTAGAGAATAAGAAAAGTAATATTAATTCAAATATTAAAGAAACTGAAGGTAAAATTAATCAAAATGAATCTAAAATGGATCAAATTTTGGCGCAAATAAAAGAGTTAGATTCTAAAATTATTAGTACCGAAACACAGATTTCTGAAGTATTAAATCAAATTAAATTAACTACAACTGAAATTGAAAAATTACGAGCATCTATTAAAGAGCTTGAAAGAAAAATTGAAGAACGTGATGAACTATTAAAAGAGCGAATTCGCGCTGTTCAAGTTAGTGGAGGATCTGTTAGCTATATTGATGTCTTACTAGGGGCAAATAGCTTCATCGATTTTATCGACCGTTTCTCTGCAGTCAATACGTTGATGGATGCAGATCGCACTATCCTACAAGAACAGGCTGATGATAAAAAACAATTAGAAGAACAACAAGTGAGCCTAGAGAAAAAACTTCAACAGCAAGAAGACAGCAAAAACAAGCTTGTTAGTTTAAAGGCTTCTTTAGACGGCCAAAAAGCTTCTAAAGGTAAATTAGTAGACCAATTGGAAGTTGAACAAGCGAAATTACATGAAGAAAAAGAAGTATTAGAAACAGAATATGACGAAATTCTAAACTTAAGCCAAGCAACGCAAAATAAAATTGTCGCAGAACAAAAAAGATTAGCTGAGGTTGCTAGAAAAGCAGCAGAAGAAAAGAAACGTAAAGCAGCAGAAGAAAGAAAACGTCAGCAAGCTGCGAGCGGTAGTTCTTCCACAGTCATACCAAATGTATCGTCTGGTTCTTGGACAAAGCCTGCATCTGGACGATTCACTTCTGGATACGGAACGAGAACTCATCCGATTTATGGAGGAACAAAAACCCATTATGGTATTGATATTGCGAATAGTACTGGTACACCCGTAATATCTGCAGCAGATGGGGTTGTATCTTATGCTTCTCCGCTTAGCACATACGGAAATGTAATTATGGTGACACATTCTATCGACGGTCAGACTTTTACTTCGCTATATGCACATTTAAGCAGTATTAAAGTTGGTGTTGGACAAGTTGTATCCAAAGGGCAGATTATCGGTGCGATAGGTACTACTGGTAATTCTACTGGACCACATTTACATTTTGAAATTCATGTAGGTAACTGGGAAGGTATGGCGAAAAACTCTGTTAACCCAATGAGATATATTTCACTTTAATAGCTTACAACGCTTTTCCATTCGTGGAGAAGCGTTTTTTTGATTATATAGTAAATTAGATAAAGCAGATTCTCTGTAAGTATAATAGTAAATTCTAAATAACAGTAAACAAGTAATACTGTGATTTCCGTTTCACGCGGACGCTTTCCGCGGGCGAGGTCGAGTCTCCTCGTTCGCTACCTCTCTGTGGGGTCTCGACTTTCTCGCTGTTCCCGCTGGAGTCGCCGCGTTGCACTCCAATCAATAAGTGAGTAGATATTAACTTAATAATTGGACTAGCTTAGTATTATAAAAACGATGATTGGATTTGGTTAAATAAAGAGGAATTAATTTAAAACTATTAGAAAATCAATTAGGTATCGCCGGTGCTAAAGAGGATGTGCGCCTTCTAAGCCGCATGTGCGCGAAGAATGAAACTTCATAAAGGATGAAGGAGCTGCAAGCGATCATCCTTGAAGGCTCATGTGTAGCGTGCGGCAGCTAACATCCGGGAAGGTTTCATCCTATTTTTTATAGTTTAAACTGTTACTCGCTCGGAAGGGTCTTTTACTCTTGGTCTTGTGGTGAATACTCTCGTTCTTTTTCAGTTACTCTCGCTCACCGGTTGTTTACTCGCCCTTCCACAGGATTTACTCTCACAAAGGAATAATTATCCACTTTAAAGCAGTTAATTTTCACTTCATAGCCATATTTCCGATCCAATTAATTCGTATTTAACGGAGTAAATATCATATAATAAGGTCAGTGAAATATTATCGTACCAACAGGAGGTATAAGATGAAGAAGAAAATTATTGGGCTATTTATTGTTGCGGCAATGGTCGCAATCGCAACGATTTCCTTTGTGAGAGATAATATAGATGAACAAGAAGCTTTTGCTGGGGAACAAATGGGTACCGATATGGCGAATAATGCTGCCAATGAAGGCTTAGGTAAAGGAAATGCTGCACCTAATTTTACACTGACTACATTAGACGGCGAGGTAGTCACACTCGCAGATTATAAAGGTAAGAAAGTTGTATTAAATTTCTGGGCTACGTGGTGTCCACCATGTAAAGCAGAAATGCCACATATGCAAAATTACTACGAGGATATGGCTGAAAAAGAAAATGTAGAAATTTTAGCAGTCAATCTGACGAGTTCGGATGTAGGGCTAGATAAAGTGAAGGCGTTTCAAGAGGATTATGCTTTAAGTTTTCCTATTCCTTTAGATGAAGAAGGTGTAGTTGGTGATACATATCAAGCGATTACGATTCCTACTACTTACATGATAGATACGACTGGAACTATACAAAATAAGATTGTTGGACCGATGGATGAGCAAATGTTAACAGACTATATTAATAATTTAAATTAAGAATCGATTATTGGGCAAGTATTAAATTTCTATTTTCACACATATATTAGTGGAAAAGTAGGAGGTTGAACTTGCGCAAAAGTCGGTTTTTTCTTTATGGATTGATAGTCGTTGTTCTTTTAGGTATCGGGTATATGTGGTTGATAAAACCTTCAGCTACAGAGCAAAAAAACGTCAGCAATAGTCAGGTTATTGATCAAGCATTTCAATTGATCAAAAAAGAGGCAGTATTCTCTAAAAGTGATAATCTAATCGTGGAAGGTGCTATTCGTGGGATGGCAGAAGCATTGGAGGATCCACATAGTACGTATTTAACAAAAGAAGAAGCAGCGAATCAAGAGGCTTCACTTGCAGAGGAACGGGTTGGAATAGGGGCAGAGATTATGCTCTCCGAAGGGAAATTTGTCGTAGTTGCACCGTTAAAGGATTCCCCTGCTTTTAAAGCTGGCTTAAAACCTCAGGATGAAATTGTTCGTGTGAATGAAGAGAGAGTTGAAGGAAAGTCAATGACTGAGTTAATGCAGCTATTAAGTGGTAAAAAAGGTACTAGCATTAAAATGACTATATATCGGTCTAGTGAGAATCGCCATGTCGAATTACATATGAAACGTGACACGATAGCGATGCATACAGTTTCTAGTGATATTTATGAAGTAGATGATTTTTCAATTGGTGTTGTGAATATCTCATTATTTGGGGAGAAAACAGGAGAAGAATGGGAGAAGCAAACAAAAGCATTAGTAGAACGAGGTATTGATGGTCTTGTTATTGATGTAAGAGGAAATCCAGGCGGTTATTTATTCAGTGTTTCTACTATAATAGGTACTTTATTGCCAAATGGTTCTACTTTCGCTTATATGCAAGATGCCAAAGGTGTACTGGAAATGTTAAATACAGAAACAAAGGACAATCAGTATTTAAACAAGATTCCAGTTGTGCTATTACAAAATGGTGGTAGTGCTTCTGCCAGTGAAGTTTTGGCTGGAGCACTGAAGGACAATAAGCGTGCGATGATTGTCGGAGAAAAAAGTTTTGGTAAGGGGACAGTTCAAGAAACTCGTGATCTGCAAAACGGCGGGAAGTTAAAAATTTCTACTCATAAATGGTTAACCCCGAAACAGGAGTGGATTCATCATAAAGGCATCCAGGCTGATTTACAGGTAGAGCCAGATGAATTGTATACGATGGATATAAAATATTATCAAGGTAATTTTAGAGTTGGTGATTTTGGTGAAGAGATAAAGTATGTGCAAACGGTATTAGGAGCACTTGGCTATAATTTAAGTCGCCAGGATGGCTATTTTGATGAAGATACAGAAGATGCTATTGAAAAGTATCGTCAAGAGAGAAGCTTAGATGATTTAAACGAGATTGATGATGCACTTTTTAAGTCTATAACAGAGACAATTCTGGAATATAAAACTAGCAGAGATAACGATAAACAGTTCCAAATGGGAGTTAGTTATTTACTGCATGATTTGAAATAACAAAGTAAATACAAAATCCTATACGCAAAGCCCTCTACGTTTGTTACAATAATAGGAAGTATAGTTGCAAGTAGGGGGATGCGTATGGTGCAAGAAGTTATAATCGAATTGGTTAAAGGAATTGGACGTTTTTTCCTACATCCAGCAGTATATATTACGCTTCTCTTCTCGGTATTGATCGGATATGTTCGAGTGAAGAGAGAAAGAAGGCAGTTCCGCACAAGATTACTTTGGGGTTGGACTGAAACAAAGGGATTTTTACTAGACGGGTTAGTTTGGGCTCTTATTTTGTCTGTCATCAGTATAGCAATAGGGTTAGTTATTCCAAATACATGGCTATGGATTTATAGTGCGTGGTTGATTATATTTGTCCTCCTATTTACATATCAGTTTGGATCAGCGGTTTATGCGATTGCATTAGGAGCAACAACTGTCTATGTGATGTATTTATACAACTGGTCATTTGATGCATTTTCATGGACTTTTTCTGGACAGGATATTCTACAGGCTGGAATAGTACCTATAGCAATAATAGCGGGGTTTTTATTGATCGTGGAAGGTGTACTTATTCAAAAACATGGTGCTACACAAGCCTCCCCAAAGCTAGTGACAACTGCTAGAGGCATGGAAGCAATTGTCTATCATGTGAAAAGATTATGGTTATTGCCAATATTACTAATCGCTCCAGGCGATGTTATTCCAACCTATTTACCTTATTGGCCACAATTTTCGCTTGGAGAAAATGCTTTCTCCTTAATTTTATTTCCATTTGTAATTGGCTTTCAACAGAAATCTCGACATTCACTACCTATTCATTTTTTCACAGGATACGGAAAGATGGTTTGGCAGCTAGGCATCGTTATTACAATAATTGCTGCAATTGGTTATTTTGAGCCACTAGTTAGTGCAATTGCTCTGTTAGTCGGTGTTATAGCACGAATACTTATAACCATCATCAAGTATCAACAAGAAAAGACAGGAAATTATGCTGTCTCACCCCAATCGAATGGTGTTATGATAGCGGGTGTTCTATCAGATTCTCCAGCAGAGAAAATGGGACTATTAATAGGGGAGCGTATCGTAAAAGTAAACGGGCAGAAGGTTGAAAACGAACAGGAATTATATGAAGCAGTCCAAATAAACGCAGCGCATTGCCGGTTAGAAGTGTTGGACTCAAATGGGGAATTACGTCTTCGCCAACATATACTATTTAGACATGATCATTATCGACTAGGTCTTATCTTAGTTAGATAGGAGAAATTATGGAATCACTATCACTCACAACCCAAATAATATTGGCTATTTTTGCCCCTGCATTACTCGTCGTATTGTTTACACGAATCACGTTCAATCATTATGTTGCGTTAGTATTGACTGTCGCTCTATTCGCCGCATCAGTCTATGCTGGTTACACGCATAGATGGTGGATATATATGATCGACGCCGCATCTCTTACAATTGGGTTCTGGTATAGTACCCATATGAAAACGAGTACTAATAAAAAAAATCCGCCACTCTGAGCTTAGAGTAGTGCGGATTTTTTGTATTTAATATAATAAAAGTTTTAAAAAACATCCTGTTAGCAATGAGTTTATGAGACTTGTAAAAGCGAATTATCCGCAGGTCGGCGACCCCAGTGGGACAGCACGAGGGAGAGACTACAGGCTCGAGCCGTGCCCACGGAAAGTATCCGACTGGAGCGAAAATCAACGACATATCTGGTTTTTGTTCTTAAACCAGCGTTTTTTTGGCCAGTTTTTCTTAACTATGTATTAAAACTATTAAAATAACAAACTATATATAGCTAGAACTCCAATTGTACCAAGGACAACAACCATTACATTTGAAAAAAGAAAAGCTAAGCTAAAAGCAACAACTGTTCCGATCAACCCAAATAATAGATTATCCTGTTGAACATATAAAATGGCCGGGAAGATTAAAGCACCCAACACAGCATAAGGAATATTGCGTAATACACCAGAAATGACCGGAGGCAATTCTTTCCCCTCTAAAAAGGTTAGAGGAAATGCCCTCGGAATATATGTAACTACTGCCATTCCAAGTATTGTCCACCAATACCACATACCCATTATTTTAAGCCCCTTTCGGTAAATTTTTTCCACGCTTTGTATAAATTATTTCAATAAAAATAGAAGATGCTAATGTTGCGACTAAGATAGACCATCCAGTCGATAATAGCCCGGTCCAATAAAAGAATCCATTTATAATAGCTGCTACAAGTGCAAGCATTACTACCTTTCTACTACCTCGCATGGAAGGTACGAGGAGCCCAACGAACATCGCATACAGCGCAATGGACATCGCTGCTTGTAAAAATGCGGGGAGATTTGCGCCGATAACATGACCAACTGCAGTAAAAACAACCCAGCTGCTATATGCTATTATTGCTACACCAAAGGCAAACGGAGTAGCTATCTTCTTTTCTTTTTGAGTAGCTAATACCGAGAAACTCTCATCTGTGATCCCAAAAGCGTAAATCCCCTTAATCCATCTTTTTTCACTTTGCATCTTTTCGTTTAGTGCAGCCGTCATTAAGAAGTGACGAATATTAACGACAAATGTATTTAAAACGATTAAAATAGGGTCAACCCCTTTTGAAATAAGCGTAAGAGACATATATTGTGCTGCCCCTGCATAAACGAATATACTCATAGCAGTGGCTTCCAAAATCGACAGTCCTGTCGTTTTAGCGAGTAAGCCAAATGTCAGCGCAACCGGAAAGTAACCGATAGCAATACTTATCCCTGCTTTCATTCCTGAAACAAATGAATTATTATTCACAAAACTTTCACCACCTATATACATAATCAACAAATTATACTATAAGTAGCTTGTTTTATGTACAGTAATATTGGGAATAGTATAAATATACATATTTTGGAGGAGAGCCAAATGCCGGACTGGTTTTCATTAGAAACTTTAACGAATTTAACACAGGAATATCGAGCACTTGGACCTCTTTTCGGTATTTTACTGCCCTTTTTAGAGGCTTTCCTACCATTTTTACCGTTAGTCGTATTTATAGTTGCGAACGTAACTGCATATGGATTGTTTTTCGGGTTTATCTTATCCTGGGCAGGGTCAGTTGCTGGCTCGTATGCTGTATTCCTAGTTATCCGAAAATATGGACGAGCTCGTGCATTAGGGTTTGTAACGAGACATGTGAAAATCCAAAAACTCATAAAATGGGTTGAGCGAAACGGGTTTGGTCCACTTTTTTTACTTGTTTGTTTCCCGTTCACACCTTCTGCACTAGTCAATATAGTTGCAGGACTTTCAGATATGAAGAAAAACACTTATTTCTGGACGTTAGCTTTAGGGAAGCTCATTATGATTTTTGTTGTTAGTTTTATTGGCGCTGATATAAAAGCATTAATTACCCAGCCTATTAAAGCGGGTATCGTTATTTTCCTAATTGCTATCCTATGGTTTGTCGGAAAAGCCATAGAAAAAAGGATAAATAAAAAAGTAGAAGCCGATTTTAGATCAATCAGTAACGAAAGAAGAAACAAAAAAGGAGAAAGTCTTGAATAATTTTAAGAAAGAAATGCTGGAATGGCTGACAGCTTTAGTAATTGGAATTGTACTTGTAATGTTCGTTAGAATGTTCATCATGACAAATTATGAAGTAGTAGGTCATTCAATGATGCCTACATTACATGATCAAGATAAAGTAGTGGTGAATAAGCTTTCTAAAATTAATCATATGGATATTGTGATCTTCCATGGAGATGAAAGGGAAGATTATGTGAAGCGTGTAATCGGTCTACCAGGAGACATGATTAGGTATGAGAACGATGAGCTGTTTATAAATGATGAAAAAGTAGATGAGCCTTATCTTCAGTCTTTTAGCGCATATGACAATCCCGAAGAAAACTTCACAGAAGATTTTAATTTAGATGAACTAACCGGAAGAAAACGGGTTCCACCAGGTAAGCTATTTGTTCTAGGTGATAACCGTATTTCAAGCATGGATAGTCGATATTTTCACTTTGTAGATACAACTGAAGTGGTTGGCGAAGTGCAGGCACGCTATTGGCCATTGTCCCAAGCAACCACTCAGTTCTATTCCGAATAATTTCCCTCTCTGTTGTATGTTTTGTACAATAGAGATAGGAGATTATTCTTTTTTTTGATACTAAGAAACTTCCTAATGATAAATAATAAATTTAAATAGAAAAATTAACCTTTTCTGCAGTAAACGAACATTAAGCGATATAAACTGATAAGTAGCGATAGTAAACTATGGGCTAGCGCGAGTAAACTACCATCCAAAGTAGTAACTTTAAATGAGGTAGTGTTTGCTCATTTGATATACTTTGTACACGGCTTTGCGCTGTCGCACGCTAAGCATGAGCCTTCAAGGATGGTCGCTAGCGCTCCTTTATTCCTTTAAGTCTCATTCTTCTTGCTCCTGCGGCTTAGAAGGCGCACAACCTAGTTGCTGTTATTAATTTCATCGTTTTTATAACACTGTTTATGCGCAATCTTAAAGTTTAACCTACTCACTTATTGATTGAAGTGAAGTGAAAGGCAGCGACTCCAGCGGGAACAGCGTGTCCAAGTGAGACTCCAAAGGAGGCTCACGGACCGCCCGTGGAAAGCGACCGCCTGTAACGGAAATCATAGTATCTACCTCACTAAAATATTTTACATTTATTCTGAAGTAAACTTACCTTCTATCATCTATTTTACGGCATCCATTTAATGATAATAATAATTTCTTCACAAGAAAGGAGATTGCAACCAATGTCGTTACGAATAGTTAGTGGCCGATCAGGCTATGGAAAAACAACCTTCATTCACCAAGAAATAATAGCCGAACTACAAAAAGCTCCTATGGGAGACCCAATATTCTACATAGTACCCGACCAAATGTCATTTTCCAGTGAATATGACCTTGCAGCAGAATCGGGACTTCCAGGACTAATTCGTGCACAAGTAACGACATTTAAACGATTAGCTTGGCGTGTTCTCCAAGAAACTGGGGGAATTGCTAAAGAAGAAATAAGTGGATTTGGTTACCGTATGCTCATTCGTAGCTTACTTGAAAACCACAAAGACGAATTTACGCTGTTTAAACGAGCAGCAACGAAAAGAGGATTCACCGATCAAATCGAAGTATTACTAAAAGAGTTTAGTAGATACTGTATGGATTACTCTACAATGGCCAATGCCCTAAGCAATTTAGAACATGTAAATGCTCCCAAAACGCTTTTAGATAAATCCTCCGATATAATGCTAATGCTCGAAAAGATGGAGGAAAAGCTAGGAGTTAGTTATATTGACGGGGAAGGATACTTAAACTTATTAGCTACGAAAATAAAAGACTCTTCTCTGCTAGCCAAAACAGAAATCTATATCGATGGTTTCACTTCCTTTACAACGAGAGAATTAGAGATTATAGAGGAATTAATGCTACAGGTGAAGCGCCTAACCATTGCACTTCCGATGGAATCCATACAGGATGCTATAGATGAACAATCGCTGTTTTACCAGCCTGCAAATACTTGCGTTAGGCTCTTAGAAATTGCCCAAAAGGAACAAGTGGAATTAGAAGAGACCGTCCATCTGAGTGAACAGAAACGTTTCAAGTCACATGAAATTGCACATATCGAAGCAAACCTGGATCAACTACCTCCCGAACAAACAAACTCAGAGGGCAATATCCGAATAACGGAAGCTTCCAATCGCCGTGCGGAAATGCATGCAGTAGCAAGACAAATACGAGAACTAATGCAGCAAAAAAATGTTCGATACAACGAAATGGCGATTTTGCATAGAGACGCAGATACGTATGAAGGGTTAATCGAGACTATTTTCCCGCAGTACGATATTCCCGTTTTCGTTAGTAAAAAGAAACCGATGCTCCATCATCCACTAATCGAATTAAGTCGTACTATTCTAGAGATAATTCGAACTGACTGGAAATATGAACCGGTTTTTCGAGCGGTGAAGACTGATTTATTTTTCCCGTTAGATGCCCCTAAAAAAATCTGGCGAGAGCGTGCGGATCGTTTAGAGAATTTTGTACTCGCATTCGGAATCTACGGAGATAGATGGATGGATGAAAGGCGCTGGGTGTATAAAAAATATCGTGGTTTAGAATTTTACTCTAAAGTGCAGACAGATGAAGAAAAGAGTATTCAAGCAGATATTCATACAATCAGAGACTTGATCGTCGAACCGATTAAAGTGCTTTCGGAACAGCTTCAACAATGTAAAACAGGCAAGGATTATGCAATTGCTATCTATGCATTTATAGAAAAGTTAAATGTATATGAAAAATTGCAAAGCTTGAAGCGATCAGAAGAGGAAAACGGTCAATTGCTGTTAGCTTCCGAGCATGAGCAAGTTTGGAACGAATGGGTAAATGTAATTGATCAGTTTGTATTGATGTTTGGAGAAAAGGAAATGTCTCTAGAGGAAGTAACGAAAATTTTAGATGAGGGTTATGACCAGCTTACGTTTTCTAGCATTCCGCCTACGATTGATCAAGTAATTGTTGGGAATGTGGATATCATTCGTTTAACAAATATAAAAGCAGCATTTGTGCTTGGAGTAAATGATGGGGTATATCCAAAACGGATGGATCATGAAGGGCTACTAACAGATACAGAGCGTGAATGGTTCACTCAAATTGGCTTTGAACTTGCACCAACGTCGAAAATGCGATTGATGGACGAAAATTATTTAATCTATAAAGCATTCGTCACTCCATCCCATTTCTTATTCGTATCCTATCCAACGGCGGATAATGAAGGAAAAGCGCTGTTGCCTTCCACCTACATCAAAAAGCTTCAGCAAATGGTAAGTAATTTATCAATTGAAATAGCTGTAGTGGATCCAAGCGATATGCTAACAGATGAATTGGATTTGAATTCTATCAGTCACCCACGCCCTACTTTGCCATATGTTATTATGCAACTTCGAGGAGCACTCGAAACAGGCGAATTATCCGAAGTGTGGCAGTCTGTCTACCATTACTATTTAGAGGATCCATATTGGTCGAAATTAGTGAAAAGAATTACGAAGCCCCTAATTCATGGCAATAAAACCGAAAGATTAAATGAAGAAATGACTGCTGCTCTATACGGGGAAACGATGATTTCTAGTGTATCACGAGTAGAGAAATATTATAGCTGCCCGTTTGCCCATTACGCATCGTATGGCTTAAAGCTAGAAGAACGTGCAGAGTATAAATTAGAAGCACCACAAATGGGGGACTTATTCCATGCGGCTTTAAAATGGATTGCCGATGAGACGCAACGTCTCGATTTACAATGGTCACAGCTAACCTCGCAGCAATGCTATCAGCTCGCAAGACAAGCAGTGGATTATATCGTACCAGTCTTTGTGCACCAATTATTATTAAGTACAAACCGCTACCGATATATTCAACGTAAATTGGAGCAAATCGTTGCGAATACATTAATCGCTTTAAGTAAGCATTCGAAAGGCTCAGGGTTTGTTCCAATTGCTGTAGAAGCAGGATTTGGTCCTGGAGAGACATTACCAGCGCTGGAAATTCCCTTGAAGCGAAACCGCAAAATGCAATTACGTGGTCGAATTGATCGAGTGGATGCAGCTAATATCAACGGGAATATGTTTGTTCGGATAGTCGATTATAAATCTTCTAAAAAAGGTATTGATTTGAACGAGGTTTACCATGGTATTTCACTTCAAATGTTAACGTATTTAGACGTTGCTGTAGAAAATGCCGATATTTGGCTACACGAAGATGCGGATCCAGCAGGAGTTTTATACGTTCATATGCATAACCCTTTCATACAGTCTCAAAAAGAATTGGAAGAGGCAGAATTAGAGGATGCCGTTTATAAATCCTATAAAATGAATGGTCTTTTGCTCGATGATCCAGAAGTTATTATGGAAATGGATGATCAGATTTCAGGATTTTCAAAAGTTATTCCCGTTCGGATGAACAAAGACGGAAACCTGTCTAAATCATCGTCCAAAGTAGTAGAACCGGAGCAAATGCGTTTGCTGCAATCCTTTGTACGTAAAAAGCATGAGCAAGCAGGCAACGGCATGACTGCTGGAGATACGCGTGTTTTACCTTATCGTATTAAAGATAAAATGCCATGTACTTATTGCTCATATCGCAGTGTTTGCCAATTTGATCCGGGGGATCCTGCGCAACAAGTTCGTGTATTGAAGGTAGAGGAGCCAGAAATAGTAGCAGAAAAAATTCGAGAGGAGATGAGTCCAAATGAACATTCCTAATATGCCAGCAGAGCTGACATGGACACCTGCACAATGGAAGGCAATCTGGGCTACGGGTTCAGATGTGCTTGTTTCTGCCGCTGCCGGCTCGGGAAAAACGGCTGTCCTCATCGACCGACTCATTCAAAAAGTTATTTCGAAAGAAACTCCTATCAATGTCGATGAGTTATTAGTCGTTACCTTTACAAATGCTTCAGCTGCAGAAATGCGCCACCGTATGGGCGAGGCGCTAGAAAAGGCAATTGCCAACGATCCAACATCGAATCATTTGCGAAAACAACTAAGTCTGTTAAACAAAGCACAAATTTCTACATTGCATTCGTTTTGTTTAAATATCGTAAGGCAATACGCTTATATGCTAACGATAGATCCAGGTTTCCGTATTGCAAATGAAACAGAGGCAGCAATTATGCGTGATGATATGCTAGCTGAAGTGCTAGAGGAGGCTTATCATGTCGACAATCCAGAAGCGATGTACCGATTGTCGGATAGTTTTACTTCCGATCGTGACGATCAATCGATAGAAATAATGATTGAAAAACTTTATTCCTATTCGCGAGTACATCCAGAGCCCGCGAAATGGCTGCTGGCAATACCGGAAGCATATAACCTACCAGAAGGTATGACCATTGACGAGCTATCATTTATAGGTCCATTAAAGCTTGCAATTATTCATCATTTAGAAGAGGCAATCGCAATAACAGAGGAGATTCGTAGACTTGCAAACGATCCAAATGGTCCAGCACCTCTAGCAGAAACTGCTATGATCGATCAGCAAATGATTCAAGAGGCAGTAGATTTGATGAAGAATAGCTCATGGCAAAGCGTTTTTCATTATTTCCAAGGAATAAAATGGGGAAGAGCAGCAGCGATAAAAAAAGACTCCTGTGATGAAGGCTTAAAAAATCAAGCAGTAAATAAACGTACGAAAGTGAAAAAAATTGTTAATGATCTAAAGGATAATTATTTTACCCGATCACCAGAACGATTACTTGAGGAAATGCGATTGATGGCACCACAGTTGCAAAAACTAGTGGAGCTGACTATAGCTTACGGTGAGCGGTATACCGCAGCTAAAAATGAAAAAGGGCTCGTCGACTTTTCAGATTTGGAGCATTACGCATTAGATATTCTATCTGAGCATGATGAAAATGGGAAACTTATACCTTCAGATATTGCAAAAGAATATAAGGCTCGTTTTAAAGAAGTGCTAGTGGATGAGTATCAGGATACAAATTTACTCCAGGAGACCATTTTACAGTTTGTGAAAAGTGGCGATGAAAACACAGGGAATATGTTTATGGTAGGGGACGTGAAGCAGTCCATTTATCGATTCCGTTTAGCAGAGCCTATGCTATTCTTAGGGAAATATCTTGCATTCAATGATCTTCCAATAGATTCAGGTATCAAAATAGATTTAAATGCCAACTTCCGAAGTCGTAAGGAAGTGCTACATGCGACCAACTATATTTTCAGCCAAATTATGGGAGAACAAGTTGGGGAAATTGAATATGACGAAGCAGCTTCGTTAAAACCCGGGGCACCTTATGAAGAAACCGAAACACCTGTTGAGCTAGCACTTTTATATGAAGTAGAAGATGGCAGTGCGGAACCTACGGAAGAGGAAGAAACAATTGAAGCTATAGCAGAAGAGGAACTAAAGAAGTCACAAGCCGAGGCACGTTATATAATCTCAAAAATAAACGAAATGATTAATTCTGGGGCAACTGTCTACGACCCATGGAAAAAAGCTCATCGTCCTGTCAGGTATAGTGATATGGTCATATTAATGCGCTCAATGACTTGGTCTGGGGAGGTTACCGAGCAGTTTAAAGAAGCTGGTATTCCTTTATATGCCGAGCTTTCGAAGGGATATTTTGAAGCAATTGAAGTGCTAATCATGCTTCATACGCTTCGTACAATCGATAATCCTTATCAGGACATATCTCTAGCATCCGTTCTCAGGTCGCCTTTTGTAGGATTATCAGAATCAGAGCTAGCACTTATCCGACTATCTGCTCCAAAGGAACCTTTCTACGATGCATTAAAAACATTTGTAGCTAATGGAGGAGCAGGGCTGACCTCAGATACTGCTGAGAAACTACAAAGGTTCTTACTTCAGTATGAAGATTGGCGTGATTTAAGTAGAAGAGGCTCACTCGCAGATTTAATATGGCAAATATACTTGGACACGCATTACTACGAAATAGTAGGTGCTATGCCAAATGGTAAGCAAAGACAAGCAAACCTTCGTATCCTTCATGACCGAGCTATCGATTATGAGAAGACTTCTTTCCGAGGGCTGTTCCGCTTTTTACGTTTTATCGATCGTATGCGTAAACGAGGGGATGATTTAGGAGCTGCACGTGCTATAGGAGAAAAGGAAAATGTCGTTCGTTTAATGACAATCCATTCCTCAAAGGGTTTGGAATTTCCAGTTGTTTTTTTAGCGGGTATTGGAAGACCTTTTAACCAAATGGATTTCAATGAGTCCTACTTATTTGACCAGTCGTTTGGACTTGCGGTAAAAGCCATTGATCCTGAAAAGCGAATTTCTTATACTTCGCTGCCATTTTTATCTATGAAGGAAAAAAAGCAAATGGAATTGAAGGCAGAGGAAATGCGCGTTTTATATGTTGCTATGACGCGTGCCAAAGAGCATTTATTCCTCATTGGATCTATTAAAGACTTAACAAAAACGTTGGAAAAATGGTCAGATGCTCAAAATGTTTTGAGTGATGAAATGTTGCCAGGCTATATGCGGGCAAAAGCAAAAGGCTATTTAGACTGGATTGGATCAGCATTAGCAAGACATACAAATTTCCGCCAGTTATCCAATGTAAATGAAGCAAACTTAGTGGATAGTGAGTCCAAATGGAGGATTATTACTAAATGTGTGGATGATTTAAAACGTATTGTACAAGAAGAGGAAAAAGAGGTTGCAGCATTGGACCAGCTAATTGATCCTGCAAAAGGTACGTATTTAAAGGAAGTTAAGTCTCGTTTCGATACGCCCTATTTACATGAAATATCTACCCATAAACGTTCTAAGCAAACGGTCAGCGAAATGAAGAAAATACAGCAGCTGATGGAACGCTCAGACGATGACTATTTTCAGATGTCTGGACCGACTAGTTTGAAAAAGATTGCGAAGCGTCCCTTTTTCCTACAGCAGGAAACAACATTGACGGGTGCAGAAGCTGGTACTGCAGTCCATGCTTTTATGCAAAACGTCGATCTGCAGGAAGAAAAAAATGAGGAGCAGGTTCTCCTTTTTGCCGAAAGACTGGCTGAACGTGAAATTTTAACGAAAGCTGAACAGGCTGCCATTGTTCCTAGTAAGATCGTTCCTTTCTTCCGTTCAGATATCGCTGAAAGACTCCGAAATGCTAAAGAAGTTATGAGAGAGTTTCCTTTCACGTATGCATTAGAGGATGGAGACGGAGACAAACAGATTATCCAAGGGGTCGTCGATTGCTTATTTTTAGAGAGTGATGGAAGTTGGGTTTTGCTGGACTATAAAACGGACAAAGTGAAGCATTTAGTTAAGGACGAATCGTTATTACAACAGGAAATGCAAAAACGCTACCAAATTCAATTGTCTCTATATTCGAAGGCAATTGAGGCAATTTTACAAGTGCACATAAAAGAAAAAGTACTATATTTATTTGATGTAAATAGAACAGTGTCATTTTAGGGGGAAAGAGTTTGTTGATCAAACCAACAGGAGTAAAGGAACGTATTATCTCAATCGATGTCATGAGAGGGTTAGCTCTACTCGGGATATTTGTCGTGAATATGTTGTTTTTCCATACTCCATATATTTATATTAATCCATATACTTGGTATCAAAATCCAAGTGATTATGAGACGTTTAAGATGATTGACCTTTTTGTACAAGGTAGTGTGTATCCATTATTCTCGATGTTATTTGGATACGGTTTGGCTATGCAATTTATGAAGGCTGAAGCAAATGGCAGCAATTTTTCTAAATTTGCTGTTCGCCGATTATTCGTTTTACTATTAATCGGCTGTATTCATGCTTTTCTAATTTGGGCAGGAGATATATTAATAACGTATGCATTAGCAGGTTTTGTTTTATTACTCATGATTAGATTGAAGCCCATATGGTTATTTCTAATTAGTATTTTCTTGTTCTTAATACCAAATGGTCTCCTGAGTGGCTTACTTTACTTGGGCTCTAAGGTCAGTCCAAATGACATGATTATCTATACAGGAATACAAGAAATTGAAGCGAGTATTCTTGCTTATGGACAAGGGTCTTGGATGGATATATTTTGGCAACGATTAGATGATTGGCTTTATATGAATGGTAATGGTGCAATGTTTTTATTAATGTTCATCACGATTGTTCCGTTCCTCTTGTTAGGTGCAGCAGCAGCAAAATGGAAGCTGATCGAAAGAGCGAGAGAGTTAAAAGCTTTTTGGATTGTTACAGTAGTAGTTGCATTCGCTGTGGGTACGTCTATTAAGTGGATTCCTTATGTTAAGGAAGCAGATGCATTAACTATGTATATCCAGGACACTTTTGGTGGACCACTGCAGGCAATTGCTTACGCAGGAGTCATTGCTATCATCTGCACGATTCCAATTGGAGCAAAAATACTTTCTCCAATTTCCAAGGTTGGTAGAATGTCTATGACCATCTATTTAATGCAATCGATCATTGCCACAACTATTTTTTATGCCTATGGGTTTGGTTTATACGGAAAGATTGATATTACCACAGGTACTTGGATGGCAGTCGGTATTTACGCATTACAAATAGTTTTCGCAGAGATTTGGTTTATGAAATATAAGCAAGGTCCTGTGGAGTTATTGTGGAGAAAACTGACTTATTCGAATAGTTTGTCGAAAATAGATGAAAAGGAATCTAATTTGTAATAGACTTATAGATAGAGTTAAAACTATTAAGGGAGTGTCCAAAAGATGAAACTGTTATCCTACCGTTTACAAGATGAAATTTACTTCGGACCAAAAGTCAAAAAAGAAGAGGCAGTATGGGATGTACTGCACATTCAGGAGACGCTCCAAGTATTACCTGAGTTTCCATCTACCATTGTAGAAGGTGTACGTTTAGGGATGGATTTTGTCGAACAAATCCGTAAATTAGTAGAAGCAGCGTTAAAGGCTGAAAATCCAAATAACTTTAAACGTTCATTTACAGAAATCGAATGGCTTTCACCTATTCCACGTACACCTAAAAACATCATGGCAGTCGGTAAAAACTATGCAGATCATGCGAAAGAAATGGGAGGAATAGCGAGTGATTTTGTTGTATTTACGAAGTCTCCAACTTCCATTGCTGCAGATGAACAAACGCTTTCCTTACATGCGGATATAACAAATTCCTACGATTACGAAGGTGAACTTGCGATCGTTATTAGCAAACAAGGAAAAAACATTCCTGAAAAGCTCGCATATGACTATATCTTTGGTTATACAATTGCCAATGATTTAACTGCGCGTGATTTGCAAACAAAACATCAGCAATATTTCTTAGGGAAAAGTTTAGAAGGGTCTTGTCCGATGGGACCATACGTAGTGACAAAAGACGAGTTGCCGAAACCACAAGAATTAGCAGTGGTGACAAAAGTAAATGATGAAATTCGTCAAAATGGAAAAACGTCCGACATGTTATTTTCAGTTGAAAAAATCATTGCAGAAATTTCTAAGTCAGTTACCCTTGAACCGGGAGATGTTATTTTAACTGGAACTCCAGCTGGTGTAGGGAAAGGGTTTAATCCACCACGTTTCTTAAAATCAGGAGACGTAGTCAAAATTTCGATTGAAGGAATAGGTACATTAGTGAACAAATTCGAGTAACATGTTACACTAAATAGGATAGTAGTAAACTACAAGTATAATTGAGGTGGAAAAATGGATTTCTTAGCATCAACACATTTACACATTACCACTTGGGTAGTCGCACTAATTCTATTTTTTGTAGCATTAGCGATTGCTAAACCGAAAGTAGTTCATATGATCTTACGTTTGTTCTACATCCTAATCATCGTTACTGGAATTGCTTTGTTCATCAAAGGTATGGACTTCGGTGAAGGAATGCTATACGGATTAAAATTCCTAGCAGGCATATTAGTAATTGGTATGATGGAAATGACTTTAGTGAAAAAAGCAAAAGGAAAACCATACACTACTTTCTTAGTGCTAGTATTTGTTTTCTTCTTTATTGCACTTTTCTTAGGTTTCAAATTACCAATGGGCGTAAATTTCTTAGCTTAAGTATTGGGAAGCTTCCACTAGTGGGAGCTTCTTTTCCTTATTACGCTATTTTGATAGTTAACAAGAGAGGGGAAGCTGCAATTGGGAATAACATTGCTATTATTAGTATTTGTCCTAATGATTGCATTTTTAGCTACGGCAATGGTCATATACAACCTACAAAAAAACAACAAAGATTCTGCTGATGAATTCCAATCACATATCCTTCAAGAATTCCATAAAACCCAAAAGCCACCGAAATGACCGGTGGCTTTTTTTGAAAGAAAGTATATTAAAATGTCTCGTGAAAACTTGGTTCAAGAGACTAGTAATAATAAATAATCCTATGATTTCCGTTTCAGGTGGAGTACAAAGGCTAAACAGCGCCACATCGTGTGGCAACGCCTTTGTGACCAACATCCTGTCTCCGCGGGCGTTGCCTCAGCCTCCTCGATACGCTCCGAGGTCACTTCAATGAACGAGGGAGAGACTACAGCCTCGAGCCGTGCCCATGGAAAGCGTCCGATCTTCGCTACAATCAACGAAATATCTGGGTTATATTCTTAAAGAACCTTGCTGCTTTTACCCGTTTCTTATCGAAAGCTTGTCACAGTTTGGACGAATTATGGTGGATATTTATTGCTTTAATTGCGAAACGATAGCGATTAAAACATAGCTTTGATAAAATGAGATGTATATGCGTCAAAGGAGGATTTACCTTGAAAGTAACAAAGTGGATTATATCTGGATTGCTAATGAGCATTGTTTTTCTAGCGACAACTCAAGTAGGCAAAGCAGATATAAATAACTCTATACATAATGAAAGTATTTATGATTTGTATGTTGATCGTTATTTCAATAAAGTTGGAACGAACGATTATGATACCAATCCAAAGGATCCGAATGCATTCGCAGGTGGAGATTTCCTAGGTGTTATGGAAAAAATGACACACATTAAAGATATGGGCTTCACTATTATTTCTATTGGTCCTGTTTTTGCAACAGAATCTTATGATGGTAAGCGAATTTTAGATTTTGATGAATTGGAAAGACATTTCGGGACACTGGAAGAATTTAACAAACTATTAGACAAATCGAACGAACAAAATATGAAAATTATGGTTGAGTTTCCTCTAAATAATTATAGCCAGAAACATACTTGGGCAACTGACACTGACAAACGTGAATGGATCCTCTCAAAAGAAGATGGTCAAATACAGCTTGATTTGACTAATAATGACGTACAACAGGCTCTTATTAATACAATTGTAAACTTTGCAGAAACTTACCAAATTCACGGAGTTAAATTGTCTGAATTAGAGGGAGCACCTACTTCCTTTATCAATGATGTAATTGCTGCTTTAAAAGAAGTTCGTGATCCTATGTATGTCATTGCTTTAGAGGAGTCAGAAGCTGATTTTGACGTGGACTATTCAGAGCAGCTAATGTTAGATTTCCGGGAAACTTTCAAAAATACAGATTTACCTTCCGATTCTATCTCTTTAGCGAATGAAAATAATCTTTTGATGGTAGATCATTTATTGACAGAAAGAATCACATATTATAGCGCCTTAGAGAACAAATTTCCGCCTACTCGTATTAAAATGGCGATGGGTACTTTTTTAACATTGCCGGGTGTGCCTTATATGACATACGGTACGGAAATAGCAATGAATGGACAGACTCCCAAAGATAGCCATCAAATCATGAATTTCCGAGTAGACGAGGAGCTAATTGAATACTTAAAAGACATGGCTTCTATTCGATTAAATTCAGAAACGATGCGAACTGGTGAAATAGAGCTACTGGAAAATAAAGATGGATACGCTGTATACAAACGATTCTCAGATGAAGAAACATTTATCATTGTCGTTAATAATACAGGTGTGACGCAAAGAATAGATATTGATAGCGATGAAATCGGCGAGGATAAAGAATTACGTGGATTATTTGAATCGGATATCATTCGTGCTACTGCAGACGGTTCGTACCGTTTAGTGTTGGATAGAGAAATAGTCGAAGTGTATCAAGTGAAAGACGACAAAGGCCTGAATGGTGCCTATATCGCAGCCATGGCGGTTGCTTATATATTGTTTATGTTATTCTTAATCATTGTTTGGCGAAAAGGAAAGCAGCGTCGAGCAGACGAAGAGCAAAAAAAAGTGAAGAACTAAAAAAACTGTCCACCTATTTATAGGTAGGACAGTTTTTTTGAGTGAAAGTTAGATGGAAAAATAATACTATTCCAACTAAAGGGCTCGAAATTCCAACTAAACAAGTATATATTCCAACTACACTCCTCAAAATTCCAACTAAACTGTCATCAAGGAGAAAATTTTCCTATTTACCTGGAAAAGCATGAAGAGGTGGCGGTACTAACCAGCCTTTGCTTTTGTTTAAGCGTAGTATTTTAGCTCCAATTTGAGCTTTTGCCATATGGAATTGTCCATAAAGCATTGCAATATCTTCTCGGATGCATTGTCCCATTACTTGACTGCAGGCAACTAGACCGGCAGCTGAATCCAAAGCAAGGGCAGCACTAATTTCAGGATCATTAAATCGTGCGCCAACCGGAATATCTTCTAGACGAGCATCGGGACGAGCTGGAGGAGATGGAGGTAATCCAACAGCATTCACTTTGAGTATTTTCTCTATTTGTTTATTTTCCTCTTCCATAGCCTTAACACACTCTTCTATTAATGACTTTAAATCATCATCTCCTGTATGATTATAGAAAGTTTGATAAGCAGCAATTAGCCCGTTATTAACTGTTAGGTTTGTCCATATGGCAATTACTTCACCATAATGTAGCGGCTCTTCTTTAGGATTTCCACTTAAAATTCCCATTATTTCACTCCTACCATTTATTTTCACAGATTTTCTCCATGTAAATGGTAGTATGTGGAGCTTACGGAAAAGTATTCGCCCATGAAAAAAAGATCTACATGATATAGATCTCTTTCAACATTTTAAGATAATTGATTTAAAAAGAATAATGCAATAGCTCCTGGACCAACATGAGCTCCGATTGTAGAGCCGATGTGATGGATTTCTATGCTTTTTGGTTGGAATCTGTCTTCAATCATTTGTTTTAAATCTAATGCCGTTGCTTCATCGTCACTATGACTGATAGCAATAACTTGATCACTAAAATTTTCTCCGCGCTCATCCATAAGGTCAAGCATGCGCTTCAAAACTTTTTTCCGCCCACGAATTTTCTCTAAAGGAACTAGTTTTCCATCTTCTACGTGAAGTAGCGGTTTAATATTTAATAACCCACCTATAAACGCACTCGCTTTCGAAACTCGTCCTCCACGTGCTAAATAATCCAAATCTTCTACTGTGAATAAATGCTCCATATGCTCTGCATAAAAACGTACTTTTTCAATTAGTTGAGCGTTATCCATTCCTTCATCACGTAATTTAACTGCTTGTTTTAGAACTAACCCATAGCCAAGCGACGCACATTGTGAATCAATAATTGTTAGCTTTAAATCTGGATACGTTTCTAATAATTGCTTGCGCATCATCATGGCTGTACTATAGGTTCCAGAAAGAGCGGATGAAAAGGCAATATATAATCCTTCCTCACCTTTTTTTGCAAGATCCTCGAACAAACGTAAAAATAACTCGGGTGAAACTTGTGAGGTTTTTGGCTGCTTTCCTGCACGTATTGCGGTATAAACTTCAGAAGAATCAATACCAATAATGTCTTCATATTCATCCTCATCAATATGAACTCTTAGTGGCGCTAAAAGAACATTATTGTCTACAAAAAAAGCTTTTGGTAAATCAGTGGCGCTATCAGCGAATATTCTCATTTCCCATCCTCCTGTATCTCTACTATTTCTTTAAGTTTAATCTCTCTATTAAGAATTCTGCAATGCCATCTTCGTTATTTGTTAAAGTTACTTCATTGGCAATGTTCTGAAGTGGAGTTATAGCATTTCCCATTGCTACGCCAACTCCCGCATACTCAATCATTTCTAAATCATTATCTTCATCGCCAAAAGCAATAATACGTTCCTTTGGAATGTTTAAAAACTTGGAAACTTGAGATAATCCAACTGCCTTATTTAAACCATGGCGTACTATTTCAATGACATCCCATGGTGCACCCCATCGACGATGATCAATGACTTCTGCATGTACATCTCTTAGATGCTGACGAACCGAATCAACCGAATCTTCCTCAGCATGAATTAGTAAACTTGTTGGGTCCGTTTTCAAAAGTGATCTTAAATCACCAGTAGTTACTTGAGGGTTTCCTAATGAAAACGCAGAAAGAATTTTTTCATCATGATAGTGTAAATACACATCATCGAGAACTTCAGCAAGCATGTTTTTAATGGAATAGCTTTCTACAGCCTCCACTACTTCTTTCACAACTTTTAAATCAATTGGTGTATGTACAGTTTTCCAAGAAGAACTTCTAGGATGATGAACAAATGCACCATTGAAGTTAACAATCGGTGTGCTTAAACCAAGCTCTTTATAATACATTTCACTGGATCTATATGGTCTTCCAGTTGCGATCATCACTTCATGACCTTCATTTTTTGCCAGTTGCAGAATGTTTTTAGTTTTTGTTGAAATTACTTTTTCATCGGTCAATAATGTTCCATCTAAATCTAACACGATTAAATGCGGTTTCATAAAAAAAACTCCCTTCTATCTTACTTTAAAGTGTATCGTTTTCAATGAATAACGTCAAAATGAAAAAACTCAACCTCTTTGTACTCACAGAATTACTTTGGTAGAATAATAATAGAAGAAAGGCGGGGGTTAGATGAAAGTCACTACTGAGATTTGGGGAAGCATTCCGTTATTACATATTCATAATGAAGAAACAAAGAAGGATGCTCCAATTGTCATCTTTTTACACGGATTTGAAAGTGCGAAAGAGCATAACCTTCATTACGCATATCAGCTAGTACAACACGGATGTCGGGTCATTTTACCTGATGCACATCTACATGGTGAACGAGACGAAAAATTAGATGAAGTAGAAATAAGTTTGCGCTTCTGGGAAATTGTTTTAACTTCTATAGAAGAAGTTAATGCACTTAAACAAGAATTAGAAAAACGTAGCTATTTAACAGATCAAAAAATCGCGTTAGCCGGTACATCAATGGGAGGAATCGCTACTTTGGGCTGTTTAACGATCTATCCATGGATTGATGCGGCAGCCATTTTGATGGGAACTCCTGGTTATGTAGAACTTGCCAAGGCACAAATTGCTTCCGTAGAGCAAAAAGGATTCAAGGTGCCATTGAGTGCAGATGAGCGAACAAATATGTTCGACACACTATCTAATTTTGATGCATCTAGACATCCCGACAACCTAATCAAAACACCTTTGTTTTTCTGGCATGGAGAAAAAGATCTCGTTGTACCTTATGAACCAACTGCCAAATTTATCGCGTCTCTCAGAAAACAATATGATAAACAAAATATAGTCCTGATGAATGAAAAATCGGCAGGGCACGCTGTTTCAAGAAAAGGAATGTTGGCTTCCATGGAGTGGCTAGCAAACAGTTTGGCATAAACAGATGAGTTTGATATGATTGAGATATATAAATAGAGGAGGTTTTCAATATGAGTCAAGATACAGAACAAGATATGAAGGATAGTATGATGGCCGCTCTTGAGAACGTTATCGACCCTGAACTAGGTATTGATATTGTCAATTTAGGTTTAGTATATGATGTACAATTAGCAGATGATGATATTGCAAAAGTTACAATGACTTTAACATCAATCGGCTGCCCAATGGGTCCACAAATTGTCGACCAAGTAAAAACAGCCCTTGGCGAACTGCCAGAAGTAAAAGAAACAGATGTGAATATTGTTTTCAATCCACCGTGGTCAAAAGAAAATATGTCTCGCTACGCTAAAATAGCTTTGGGTGTAAGATAATAATTATATATAAGAACGAAAAAAGTCGAATCTCACATGATTCGACTTTTTTTATGGTAAGAAATGATAAGGATAAGGGATATATAAAAGAATAATCCTATGATTTCGGTTTCAGGAGGGTCACAAAGGCTAAGTGTGCCACATCGTGTGGCACACTTAGCCTTTGTGACCAACATCCTGTTGGCCTCCTCGTTCGCTTCGCTCCCTGTGGGTTCTCGACTTTCTCACTTTCTCCCGCTTGAGTCGCCATCTTACACTCCAATCAATTAATGAGTAATACTACACGAAGAGATTTCGATAAGCTTACAGCTAACAAAAAAGATTGAGCAAATATTATGGGCCAATTCAAATTACTAGTAATCTTTTTGAATTAGGATTGTATCCAATGATTGATGTTGAAAGCAGAATTAGGATAGAGAAGTAATGATTATTTATGTGAAATTGTATTTAACTTTCGTGGTTTTGTTGATTGAAGCGCAGGTCGGCGACTCCTGTGGGACAGCACGAGGGAGAGATTACAGGCTCGAGCCGTGCCCACGGAAAGGCTCCGACCGGAGCTACAATCAACAGCGTATCTAGGTTTTTGTTTTATTACACTCCACTCAATCTAGTCAATCCGACAAATATGCAGTGGGCAGTTATCACACTCCACTTCTGTCCGTAAAAAAGGTAAATCATAAATCGTGATCATCCCTTTATCTAGCGAAAGCACATTTTTTTTCTTTAGATCATTTAAAATTCGGTTAACGACCTCTCTACTTGTAGCGCAGAAGTTAGCCAACTCCTGATTGGTCATAGCATGATTAATGAGAATGCTACCATCCGTTTGCTTTACCCCGTACGTATTTGTTAGTCGTATCAATGTGGAAATTAACGCACCCTTTTTCCCGTGCAGCAACAAATCTCTAAAGCGAGTTTCATTCTTCAAATTGTGCGTTTGCATGATTTGTATCCATTCCATCATAAGAGAAGAACACTCTGATAAATATTTTTCAAGCGTGGCACGTGACAACACTAATAATTCAGTCGGCTCTATTGTATTAGCAGAAACGGAATGATAAATAGTATCGCAAAATATAGATGCTTCACCGATAAATGAGCCGTTTCCTGAAATTCTTAAAGTCAATATTTTACCGCTTTCCGTATCCTTGCTTATGCGAACGGTACCAGTTTTGATGAGATAGACATCTTCCGCACTTTGACCTTCTAAGAAGACGGAGCGATCCTTTTCTAGTTTTAAGTTTGCACCAAATTGCTCAAATAGTGCATATATGCCTTGTGAATTGGAACTTTGTTCAGTCATAATTATTACTTCCTTTCCGTTATTCACATTCGAAATCGTGATTGCACTTTCTTCTATAATAGCATATTTACTCAATCTGTTTAGTTAGAAGTAGATAGTCATATTTCTTTACAAAGTGAATAGCTAGGTCTTATAATTACATTAGTCAAAGAAGGTCAAACTACTTCAAAAGGAGATGTTTGTAAATGCAAATGAAACAACAGGATGAAAAAAGTCCTTTAGAAACGTACGGTCGAAATCTAGTTACTGCAGTAAAGGAAGGAAAAATGGATCCGGTTATAGGTCGAGATCAGGAAATTAGAGATGTTATTCGTATATTATCAAGAAAAACGAAGAATAATCCTGTCCTGATTGGAGAGCCTGGTGTAGGTAAAACTGCCATTGTAGAAGGCCTTGCTCAGCGTATTGTACGTAAGGACGTACCAGAAGGGTTAAAAGAAAAGGAAATTTTTGAACTTGATATGAGTTCCTTAATCGCTGGAGCAAAATATCGCGGAGAATTTGAGGAGCGTCTGCAAGCAGTTTTAAAGCAAGTGAAAGACAGTGAAGGTCAAATTATATTGTTCATCGATGAGATTCATACAATAGTTGGTGCAGGAAAATCGGACGGTGCAATGGACGCTGGAAATATGCTAAAACCAATGTTAGCACGTGGTGAACTGCATTGTATTGGTGCGACAACACTGGATGAGTATCGGATGTATATAGAAAAAGACCCTGCACTGGAAAGACGCTTCCAGCAAGTGATGGTAAGAGAGCCATCAATAGAAGATACTGTTTCTATATTACGTGGCCTAAAGGAACGCTTCGAGCTACATCATGGTGTGCGGATTCATGACCGAGCAATCGTTGCAGCAGCCGAGCTTTCTAATCGATACATTACAGAACGATTTTTGCCGGACAAAGCAATCGATTTAGTGGATGAGGCATGTGCAATGATTCGAACAGAAATTGATTCTATGCCACAAGAGCTTGATGAAGTTACGAGAAAAATGATGCAGCTTCAAATCGAAGAACAAGCATTAATGAAAGAAAAAGATGCTGCTAGTCAAAAAAGATTAGAGCAGCTAAGAGTAGACTTAAAGGAATTAGAAACATCTACAAGTGAAATGCGCACAAAATGGGAGCAAGAGAAGGAAGCCATTCAAGTAATTCAACAGAAGCGGGAAGAATTGGATCGCAATCGAAGAGAGTTAGAAGAAGCGGAAAATCAATACGATCTAAACAAGGCAGCTGAACTTCGTCACGGGAAAATTCCTACACTAGAAAAAGAGCTTCAACTGTATGAAAATGAAGTAAATGAAGAATCAGAAACTCGTCTTTTACGTGAAGAAGTAACTGCAGAAGAAATTGCGTCCATCGTATCCAGATGGACAGGGATTCCAGTTACGAAACTCGTTGAAGGAGAGAGAGAAAAGCTTTTACGCTTAAAAGAAACATTAGGAGAGCGTGTAGTTGGACAAGATCAAGCAGTCCAATTAGTGACAGAAGCTGTTTGGCGTGCAAGAGCAGGTATTAAGGATCCAAACAAACCAATCGGCTCTTTCTTATTTTTAGGACCTACCGGCGTAGGTAAAACGGAGCTAGCTAAATCATTAGCCGCAAATTTATTTGATTCGGAGGAGCATTTTATCCGAATTGATATGTCTGAGTATATGGAAAAGCATAGTGTTTCTCGTTTAGTCGGTGCACCCCCCGGATACATCGGGTATGAAGAAGGTGGTCAATTAACAGAAGCTGTTCGTAGAAATCCATATTCAGTTGTACTACTAGATGAAATAGAAAAAGCACATCCGGATGTTGCCAATATATTATTGCAATTGATGGATGATGGCCGAATTACAGATAGTCAAGGAAGAATCGTAAACTTTACAAATACGATTGTTATCCTTACTTCTAATATAGGATCTCAGTATTTAGCCAATACGACTGGAGAGGTTTCGGATCAAGAAGAGACACTAGTCATGAGTGCTTTACGTGAGCATTTCAAACCAGAATTATTGAATCGTTTAGATGACATCATTATGTTCCACTCATTGACTACACATCATTTTGTTAAAATTACAGAAAAATACGTAAAACAACTGCAAAAACGTTTACGTGAACAAGAAATTGAGTTACAAGTGGATGATGCAGTATTACATTGGATCGTTGAGGAAGGGACAGACGCTGCATTTGGTGCAAGACCATTAAAACGATACATCCAACGTTATTTAGAAACAGCAGTTGCCAAACTTTTAATCGGTGGCACTGTTTTACCAGGCAGCAAGATAGTTGCTAAAATGGAAGACAATGAACTAAAAGTTTTGAGTGAAAGTGAATCTAGTTCAATCTAAGTTCGTGAAAATTAAACCATAGATATGCCACACAACTAACGTGGAATATCTATGGTTTTTTTCATGCAAAGGCTTTCGTATACCTTTGATGTCTCTCGTATATGAGTGTTTCTCTCTTGGATAATCAGTAATCACTCTTGTATGAGGCAAGCACTCTCATATGGGTATGGATGTCTCTCGTATATGTGCGAAACTCTCTTGGACAGCCGGTAATTATTCGCGTATATTTCTCCACAAAATTCTCAGGAAACAAAAACAGCCTCCCAATGGAAGGCTGTTTTTTAGTGATGTGCTTTAGCTGCTGGTTCGTCAGGAATGATTGCTGCGATTACTAAAACCAAAATGGCAACAGGAATGGACATGATAATACCATTCATGAATACAAACTCAACGTTTTGAACGGAGCTAACAACATAATTTAACATAGAAACTAAAAGTACTGACCAGAAAAACGTCATAATATATTGCATGATATTCACCTCAACACTAATTTTACTATATGTATCATAACATAGCATACCATTTAACAAAAGAATATTTGGGAAAACAAACTCTGTTGTTGAAAAATGTACATATATTCGTTATTATTAACACCAGGTACTAATAATAGATTACAAGAAAAGAGGAACATTCATGAATGCAGGAATAATTGGTTTAGGGACATATGCACCTGAACATATTTTGACAAATGAAGACCTTGAAAAACGAATGGATACATCTGACGAATGGATTAGAACGATGACTGGTATAGAAGAACGTCGAATTGCTGGAGCAGAAGAGAATACATCTCATATGGCTGTGAAAGCTGCAAAAGAAGCAATTAAAGATGCAGGTATTAACGCCGATCAAATTGGTTTAATACTTGTGGCAACAGTAACTCCAGATCGTCCATTCCCAAGTGTTTCTACGATGTTACAAGAACAACTTGGTGCTAAAAATGCGGCTGCAATGGATTTATCTGCTGCATGTGCAGGATTTATATATGGACTAGTAACAGCAAAGCAATTTGTTGAGTCTGATACGTATTCTCACGTTCTTGTCGTGGGAGTTGAAAAATTATCTAAAATTACTGATTGGGAAGATAGAAACACAGCAGTGCTATTTGGTGATGGTGCTGGTGCTGTGGTGATAAGCAAAGTTTCTGAAGGACGGGGTATTTTATCTTTCGAACTTGGTGCTGACGGTAGTGGTGGTAAGCATTTATCACAAGAAGGTCCACATCTTCAAATGAACGGACGAGAAGTATTCAAATTTGCTGTAAGACAAATGGGTGAATCTGCCGTTAATGTAATAGAAAAAGCCGGATTAAACAAAGAAGAAATTGACATGCTAATTCCACACCAAGCGAATATTCGTATAATGGAATCCGCAAGAGAAAGACTAGGGTTACCACTTGAGAAGATGTCTAAAACAATTCATAAGTACGGTAATACATCTTCAGCTTCCATTCCATTATCTTTAAATGAAGAAGTTAAAAATGGTAAAGTAAAAGATGATGATACAATTGTTATGGTAGGTTTTGGTGGAGGTTTGACTTGGGGAGCAATTACTTTAAAATGGGGAAAATAAACGTACAATTTGGAAGGGTGAAAAATTCATGACAAAACGTCGAGTAGTAGTGACAGGTATAGGCGCTGTTACACCACTAGGAAATGATATAGAAACAACTTGGTCAGGTATTAAAGAAGGTAAATCTGGTGTGGGTATGCTAACTAGACTAGATGCTTCACAGTTTGCTGCTAAGGTTGCAGCAGAAGTAAAGGATTTTGATATTGAGAAGTACATTGAAAGAAAAGAAGCACGTAAAATGGATCGTTTCACCCATTATGCATTAGCTGCTTCAATTATGGCTGTAGAGGATGCAAATCTTACAATTACAGAAGAAGTGGGCCTTCGTACAGGAGTATGGATTGGTTCTGGTATAGGTGGAATGGAAACCTATGAGGCACAATTCCGTACCTTTTTAGAAAAAGGTGCACGCCGAGTAAGTCCATTTTTTGTTCCTATGATGATTCCCGATATGGCAGCAGGTCAAGTTTCAATTCATTTTGGTGCTAAAGCTATTAATTCCTGTTCGGTAACAGCATGTGCTTCTGGTACTAACTCAATTGGAGATGCGTTTAAGGTAATTGAACGTGGAGATGCTGACGTTATGATAACAGGTGGAGCAGAGTCTCCAATTACTAATATGTCCGTAGCAGGATTTGTATCGAATACTGCACTTACGCTAAATACGGAGCCTGAAAAAGCATCACGTCCATTTGATGCGAATCGTGATGGATTTGTAATAGGTGAAGGTGCAGGTATAATTATTTTAGAGGAATATGAACATGCAGTAGCTCGTGGTGCAAAAATTTATGCAGAAATTATTGGCTATGGTTCTACAGGTGATGCTCATCATATCACTGCTCCAGCTCCAGGTGGAGAAGGTGCTGCTCGTGCGATGAACCAAGCAATTGAAGATGCATCAATTTCACCAGACCAAGTCGATTATATTAATGCACATGGAACGAGCACGCCATATAATGATCATTTTGAAACAATGGCAGTGAAAACTGTTTTTGGTGAACATGCCTATAAATTAGCGATGAGCTCAACAAAGTCCATGACTGGCCACCTTCTAGGAGCAGCCGGTGGGGTGGAAGCAATCTTCACTGTATTAGCCTTAAAAGAAGGAATCTTACCTCCGACAATGAATTTGGAAACACCAGATCCACAATGTGATTTGGATTATGTTCCGAATGCTGCAAGAAAAGCGGATATCGAATTTGCTATGAGTAATTCATTAGGTTTCGGTGGACATAATGCAAGTATATTATTTAAAAAAGCATAAATTTATTTTTATAAACGTGAAATCGGTTATTTGATTTCACGTTTTTTTCTATACTTTGGGAAATGTATAGCCCTTAGAATATTTATAAAACCTTTAAATACTGACTGTTCTCTGTTGCTGCTGTGACACCTGGGGGAAACAGCGCAGGGGAGACAGTATAGGCTCGAGCTGGATGCCAGGAAAGTGTCAGCTGTAACGAAAAACAATTGTAGGCGAAACCTAGTAGAAAGTCTTGAAATTTTATCATTGTAAAATTTTTAAGATTTTTTTTGTTGAAATTTTTGAGACCTTCTCTTTTTAATTACTTATACAATGCTTTAAAGCGTTGAAACGCTAGTGTTTCAGAAGAATAAATGATATTTTATTGATAATATTTATAGAATATAATGAATAATTAGTATCCTGGAAAAATTTTTTTATTTAATAAAAAATACCAAAAAACCTTGTTATTCCTAGATTTGTTTTAGGTCTAATTTTTCTAAAAAGAGTCAATTGATCAAATAATGAAAAAATATTATTGCGATTGTAATCAAACTGTAATAGAATTTAACAATGAGCTAACAAAAAAACAGAAAATTGTAATATTTAGTGAGATAGTAATCTTTCAAATTAATAGTTTAGTAGCGATGACTGAAAGGAGCAATATGTTGAACAACTTAGATCAGCTTTTAACTATAAATGACTTACATACTGGTTTTCGCATAAAAGATACATATTACGATGCAGTAGATGGTGTATCCGTAAATTTAAAAAGAAATGAAATACTTGCAGTAGTTGGTGAATCTGGCTGTGGAAAATCGACCTTAGCAACTTCTATTATCGGATTATACGATCATAATAAGACAAGAGTTCAAGGAGAAATCCTATACAAAGGTCAAAACCTTGCATTACTGGAAGAGGAAAAGTTAAATGATGTTCGTGGTGAAGAGATCGGAATGATATTCCAAGATCCACTGTCTGCTCTGAATCCATTGATGAGAATTGGAGATCAGATTGAAGAAGGTCTTGTGTATCATACTAAAATGTCCAAACAAGAACGAAATAATCGAGTTTTGGAATTGTTAAAACAAGTTGGAATCCCAAATCCAGAGCGAATTGCTAGACAGTTTCCGCATCAGCTTTCGGGAGGGATGAGGCAGCGTGTCATTATTGCCATCGCTATTTCGTGTAAACCGAATATTATTATTGCCGATGAGCCAACAACAGCACTAGATGTAACAATTCAAGCCCAAATCCTTGATTTGTTAAAGGAGCTCCAAAAAGAAACAGGAGCAGGTATTATTCTTATCACACATGATTTAGGGGTAGTAGCTGAAACTGCAGACCGAGTCGCGGTTATGTATGCAGGTCAGATAATAGAAGAGGCGCCTGTGGAAGAACTATTTGCAAATCCTAGACATCCTTACACACGTTCTCTACTAAATTCTATTCCTCAAATGAATAGTGAAAACGATAAACTTCAAGTAATACAAGGAATGGTACCTTCATTAGTAAAACTACCTAGAGTAGGATGTAGATTCGCAGATCGTATTCCGTGGATTCCAGCAGAAGCGCATGAGGAAAATCCAACATTGCATGAAGTATCTCCAGGTCATCTAGTTAGATGTACTTGTTGGCAGCATTTTCATTTTGAAAATGAAGGAGGTATCTCCCTATGAGTTTCATGCAAATAAAGGACTTAAAAGTACATTATCCAATTCGTGGAGGATTCTTTAATACAGTTGTAGACAATGTGCACGCTGTGGATGGAATAAATCTTGAATTTGAAAAAGGGAAAGCTTACGGTCTAGTAGGTGAATCTGGTTGTGGAAAGTCTACAACAGGAAAATCTATTATTGGATTAGAAAAAATTACTTCAGGAAGTATTATTTATGAAGGAGAAAATGTTACGAACAAAGTCAGAGGTCGAAATTCTGCTTATAATCGTGACATTCAAATGATCTTTCAGGATGCTCATTCGAGTCTAAATCCTCGAAAGCGAGTGCAAGATATTATCGCAGAACCTATTCGCAACTTCTTAAAACTTTCTCCAGGCGAAGAAAGAAAAAGAATTAATGAATTACTAGCAATTGTGGGTATGAGCGAGGAAGCAAGATTGAAATATCCACATGAATTTTCAGGGGGGCAAAAGCAGCGTATCGGTATTGCTCGTGCGATTGCTAGTAACCCGAAACTTATTATTGCAGATGAACCAGTATCGGCACTCGATTTATCAGTGCAAGCACAGGTTTTAAACTTCCTAAAAGATATCCAAGATGAATTTGGATTAAGTTACTTGTTTATTTCCCATGATCTTGGGGTTGTAAAACATATGTGTGATAATATCTCGATTATGTATAAAGGACGCTTTGTAGAGTCCGGGAATCGGAAAGATATATATACGAACCCACAACATATATATACGAAGAGATTACTTTCAGCAATTCCAGAAGTAAATCCAACAGATCGTGAAGAGCGAAAGAAAGTTCGAAGAGCAGTAGAAGTAGATTATCTAACAAATCATCATAATTATTATGATGAAAATGGTAGAGTATATGATTTACAACCAATTTCCGATACACACAAAGTAGCAATGAATGCTCAGAACAAAGGGGGCATGTAATATGTGGAAAACGATTGTAAGACGTATACTCGTTATGATTCCGCAATTATTTGTACTTAGTCTTTTAATATTTATTATGGCAAAGTTCATGCCTGGTGACCCTTTTACAGGACTAATTACTCCAGAAACCGATCCTGCTCGAGTAGAAGAACTACGTATTAAGGCGGGTTTCTATGATCCCTGGTATGTGCAATACGTGAATTGGATTGGAAATGCTTTCCAAGGTGATTTCGGACGTAGCTATACGTTTAACGTACCGGTCTCGAATTTGATTGGAGACCGTGCACTCAATACATTATGGTTATCCTTACTAAGTGTCTTTTTATTATATTTAATCGCAATTCCTTTGGGAGTTCTTGCTGGGAGATTTCAAGATACATTCTTAGATAAATCCATTGTATTTTATAGCTTTATAGTTTTTGCAATACCAACATTTGTATTGGGACTTATCAATCTGTTCTTCTTCGGTTATGAACTAGGTTGGTTTCCTACAAGTGGGACGGTGGATATCAAATATGAGTCTGGAACTGCTGGTTTTGTCTGGAGTAAGTTCTATCATATTTTATTGCCAGCCATCACGTATGCCTTGCTTGCTACTACTGGGATTATTATGTATCTACGTTCGGAAATTATCGATTCCAAGTCGATGGATTATGTGCGAACTGCCAAAAGTAAGGGTATTCCTATCAACAAAGTATACTCTCGCCATATTTTCCGTAACTCACTGTTACCGATCGCAGCATTTTTAGGTTTCACTATTACTGGTCTCTTAGGTGGATCTATCTTTATTGAAACCATTTTTGGATATCCGGGTATGGGTAAATTATTCGTTGAGGCTATAAATGGGCGAGATTATAGTGTAATTACAGCACTTGTTATGCTTTATGGATTCTTAACATTATTAGGAAGTCTTTTATCCGATATCATCATGAGCATTGTTGACCCTCGAATTAGGATTGACTAACAAAAATAATGGATAAGGAGAGTCCGAATAATGAAAAATACTGAAGCTATTGAACAAACAGAGATAAAAGTAAGCTCTCCACCTACAGGATTTCAAGTTATTGCGCGAGAGTTTATGAAGGATAAATTAGCAATGTTTTCGCTTATATCTTTAATCATCGTAATTGGAGGTATATATTACTGGGCATCGCAAATCGACCAAACACAATTGATGCGAATAAGCTTACGGGATAAGTTAGCAGAACCTGGTGAGAAATTCTGGTTAGGAGCGGACAAAGGTGGGCGGGATATTCTTGGACAATTGATCGTAGGTGCACGAAACTCTTTGACAATTGCGATTTTAGTAACGCTCATCACGGGTTTTGTAGGTGTTGTTATTGGATTAATTTGCGGTTATTTTGGAGGATTAATTGACAATATCTTCATGCGTATTATAGATTTCTTCATAACTATTCCGTCATTGATGATTATTATTGTTTTTGTGACTATCATTCCAAAGTATTCTATTGTGGAATTCATACTTATTATGAGTTTGTTTTTATGGGTAGGTACAGCTAGGCTTATAAGAAGTAAGGCACTTTCCGAAAGTAGACGTGATTACATTAGTGCTTCGAAAACATTAGGCACAAGGAATATCGTAATTATTTTCAAAGAAATGATGCCGAATTTAAGTTCTATCTTAATTGTAGATATGACCTTAAACTTTGCAGGAAATGTTGGACTAGAAACTGGTCTATCGTTTTTAGGCTTTGGTCTACCACCATCAACACCAAGTTTAGGGACACTTGTAAGCTATGCAACCGATCCGTTTATTATGGAAAATGCGTGGTGGAACTGGTTACCAGCAGCAATACTGATCTTATTACTAATGCTAGCGATCAATTATGTTGGTCAGGCAATCCGAAGATCTGCTGATGCACGTCAACGACTTGGTTAAAACTGTTATTAGACGCAAGAGCGTTTGATATATAAAAAAAGATATAAAAGGGAGGAAAAAAGAATGAATAAGAAGCTTTTAGCTCTATTGGCTTTGCTGTTAACACTTATGCTAGTTCTTGCAGCGTGTAATTCAGATGATAAAACGGCAAAACCTGCTGATGAGCCAGACAAGACAGAAGAAGATGGTACAGGAGAAAAAGACGCAGAAGAGGGTACTGAGGAAGACGCAGATGAAACAGCTTCTGAAGACTTATTTCCTGTAGTACTTGACAATGAAGGAGAAGCTATTGACGGCGGAACTTTACAAGTAGCATTGGTAAATGATTCTCCATTCCAAGGTATTTTCTCTTATACACTGTATGAAGATGCTTATGATTCAGAAATTATGGCATTTGCAAGTAATGTACTTTTCAAAACTGATGGAGATTTCCTAATTACTGATGGTGGTATCGCAAATTTATCAGTTGATGATGCTAACAACAAAGCAACAATTAAGATTCAAGAAGGAGTTAAATGGTCTGATGGAGAGCCTCTAAAAATTGAGGATTTAATCCAACCTTACCTAATTATCGGACACCCAGACTATGCTGGAGTTCGTTATGATTCTGACTTCCAAAATATCGTTGGTGCTGTAGAATATCATGATGGAAAAGCTGATACAATTTCAGGACTTAAAAAAGTGGATGAAACTACTTTAGAGATTTCATTCAACAAAGTTTCACCAGCTATCTATTCAGGAGGAGATGGGCTTTGGTTCTACGCTGAGCCAAGTCATATCGTAAAAGATATTCCTGTTGCTGAGTTACTTGAAAATGATGCAGTACGTAAAAACCCAGTTACTCTAGGAGCATTCAAATTCGACAAAATCGTACCAGGTGAATCTGTTCAGTTTGTTCGCAACGAGAACTACTGGAAAGGTCAATCAAAACTTGATGGCGTAGTTATTAAAACAGTACCAAGTTCTTCAGCTGCTAAAGCTTTAGAAACAGGTGAGTATGATATGGCGCTTTCTTTCCCAACTAGCGCATATGAGAACGTAAAAGATCTTGAAAATATTACGCTTCTTGGTCGTCAAGAATTGTACTACTCTTATGTAGGATTCAAACTTGGAAAATATGACTATGATGCAAGTCTTACAGTTACAAATGAAGAAGAAGCAAAAATGGGTGACAAAGTATTACGTCAAGCAATGGGTTATGCTTTAGACATCGAACAAGTAAATGAAGTATACTACTTCAATTTACGTGAGCGTGCTAATTCTCTAATTCCACCAGTATTTAAATCATTCCACGATTCTTCTATTGAAGGATATAATTATGATCCAGAAAAAGCTGAGCAATTGTTAGATGAAGCTGGATATAAAGATACGGATGGCGATGGTCTACGTGAAGATCCAAACGGAGAAAAACTTTCAATTAAGCTAGCTGCAATGGCTGGTGACGAAACACAAGAACAAGTAATTTCTTACTACCTACAAAACTGGAATGAAGTTGGTTTAGATGTACAATTAGCTACAGGTCGTCTAATCGAATTCAACACATTCTATGATAAAGTTCAAGCGGATGATCCGGAAATCGATGTATTTATGGGTGCATGGGGAACAGGTACAAACCCATCTCCAGCAGGACTATACTCTAAGACAGCTGTTTATAACTTCAGCCGTTACACTTCTGAAGAGCTAGAGGGATTATTAACTGCAATCGATTCTCCAGAAGCAATTGATGGAGAGTTCCGTGCTAAAAAGTTCCGTGAATGGCAAGAATATATGCAAGACGTTTCTGCTGTAATTCCAATGCAGTTCCGTTATGAGTTATTCCCGGTTAATGACCGCGTGAAAAACTATGACTTCGGTTATGATACTGATTTCGATTATATCGATATCGAATTAGTAGCAGATACTCCAGTTAAATAATATTTTAAAAAAACCGCTCTTAAACGAAAGTTTAGGAGCGGTTTTTCATATGGTCTTATAAGGATGTGATACAAATAAGACTATTACTATTTTTGATAAGCTATGGAATAGCAGTAATTAGCTGCTCCCATTTAGTACTTTATCTGAATTTTTTATCGCTAGGATACTCATTTAGATCGGTACTCATGTATATGTTTGAGTCAACTGAGTTTGTACTTCTATGTGTATCCATAATATCAATTACCGTGGTTGTCTTCTCCCGAGGCCCATTGCGGCTTCCATCTTAGCCAGTGTATCGTTGGCAAGAGCCTGTGCCTTCACAGCTCCTAGATCTAAAATTTCATCTAGCTCAGAAGAATTTAGCAGTTGTTCATATCTTTGTTGAATAGGTGTAAGATGATCAATAATCACATTTGCAACTGATGCTTTGAAATCACCATATCCTTTTCCTTCATATTTTTGTACAAGTGTAGGAATGGCAACGTCGGTTAATGCGGATTCAATCGTTAATAAATTGGAGACACCGGGTTTATTTATAGGATCGAAAGCGACGATACCTTCAGAATCTGTCACAGAGCTCTTAATTTTCTTTTCAATTTCTTTTGGTGTATCCAATAGACGTATCGTAGCTTTTTTGTTTGGATCTGACTTACTCATTTTTTTTAATGGATCCTGCAGGGATTTAATACGAGCTCCATTTTTAGGTAACTGGATTTCTGGAATTGTTAATACGTTACCGTAGCGTTTGTTAAATCTTTCTGCCAAGTCTCTTGTTAGTTCTACATGCTGTGTTTGATCATCCCCAACAGGTACAATATCCGTTTGATATAGTAGAATATCTGCAGCCATCAATGGTGGGTAGGTTAATAATGCAGCAGAAACAGCATCTTTCCCAGTAGATTTGTCTTTGAATTGTGTCATTCTTTCTAATTCACCGATATAAGAAATACATTGCATAATCCATCCGGCTTGAGCATGGGCTGGAACTTCAGACTGTATAAATAGTGTAGATTTTTTTGGATCAATTCCAACAGCTATATATAAAGCCGCTAAGGAACGAATGTGCTCGCTCAATTCTTTCGGATCCTGTGCGACTGTAATGGCATGTTGGTCTACAATACAAAATACACAGTCAAAATCATTTTGTAATGCAGTGAATTGTCTGAAGGCACCGATGTAATTTCCAAGAGTGATAATCCCAGTTGGTTGTACGCCAGAAAAAATTTTTTTCATCTTGCTAAACCCCTTTTCTTTTTTAGAAAATAAAAAAACATCATGCATCCCTATAAAAGGGACGAATGATGTTAAATCCGTGGTACCACCCAGCTTGCTAAAATAATTAGCCACTCTTCTTCTTAACGTGAAGGGGACGGTGTAAGCTACTGAATTTTCACAAACACTGCTCAGAAGCCCATTCCACTTACAGTATGATCTGTTTACAGCGACCACAGACTCTCTTTACATACAACAGTAAATGTACTTTTCTTCTTCAAAGCTCAATTATTTAGTTTTGACTATTATATATAGAAGGAACCCAAAAATCAAGCAATCCTAGAAACTATAATAGAAGAACAATGCGATACACATACAAAACAAATCGGAAAGCCCTAATGCGATGATCGGTTTGTAAGGGAAGGAAAAAACTTCAGATGGTAATCGCATTGCTTGTGCCTCTTTTTTCATATGTCTTGGAGTGAACACCTTGCGTGTACTCTCCGTAAAAAAGTCAAAAAATCCTCCTGCTACAACATATGTCATCAAACCAATGAACGTAATAGTTCCTCCGACAAAAAAAGACATATTTATGTATGAAACAAGTTGAAAATTTTTATAAAAAATTAACATTAATACTAAAATAAAAACTTGGGAACTAAGAAAGTACATCAATCTTTTTTTCATTTTTCACCTCTATCAATTGTAAATTATAAAATATTATCTGAAAATATGCAAAAAAATAATTAACTCTATTTACAAAAATAAGAAATTTTCTTTCCAAACATTCACAATTGTTAGGACAATGTAATGATTTTGTTACACCATTGTAAAAATATTTAAAAAAAGCCTGTACAAGTTCCAAAGAAAATGTATAATAAATATTGTAATGAATTTTTCTGAATATTTAAGGAGGTTATTTTTTTGAAGAATAGCAAGCTTGTATGGCTTTTAAGCCTTATGTTAGTTGTTGCTTTGTTCCTTGCTGCTTGTGGTGGCGATGATAAAGGCGAAAAAACAACTACAGACACAGACGAAAAAGAAGGAACAACAACAGAAGAAGAAGAAGTAGCTGTAGACGAAGAACAAGTTCTTAACTTGATCATGACTGCAGAAATTCCAACTATGGACTCAGCTCTTGTAACTGATGCAGTTGGTTTTGATCTACTTAACAACGTAAACGAAGGTTTATATCGTTTGAGTCAAGAAAATATTGCTGTTCCAGCACTTTCTGACGGAGAACCAACAGTTTCTGAAGATGGATTAGTTTATACATTCACATTACGTGACTCAAACTGGTCAGATGGTACTCCAGTAACTGCAAATGACTTTGAGTATGCATGGAAACGTGCTATGAACCCAGATACTGCATCTGAATATGGTCCATACATGATGTCTGGCGTTATCAAAAACGCAACAGCGATTTCTGAAGGTGAAATGGAATACACTGAATTAGGTGTTAAAGCAGTTGATGAAAAAACTTTAGAAGTTACGCTTGAAAAACCAATTCCTTACTTCTTATCACTTATGTCATTTGGAACATTCTTACCACAAAAAGAAGAATTCGTTACAGCGCAAGGTGAAAACTATGCGAAAAATTCTGAATCACTTTTATACAATGGACCATTTACTTTAGCTAACTGGGACGGTACAGGATTATCTTGGCAACTGCTTAAAAATGAACAGTACTGGGATAAAGAAACTGTAAAACTTACTGAAATTAACTACGACGTAGTAAAAGAAACTGCAACTGCAGTTAACTTATATACAAACGGTGAAAAAGACCGCGCTGGACTTTCAGGTGAGTATGCAATGCAATACGCTGCTGACCCAGAACTAGCAAAAGAATCAGAAACATCCGTATTCTACTTTAAATACAATCAAGAACGAGGTGGAGAAAAAACTCCACTTGCTAACGTAAATATTCGTGAAGCAATTACTAAAGCGTTCAACAAAGAAGATTTAGCTTCTGTAGTATTAGCAAATGGTTCTGTAGCAGCATATTCATTCATTCCAAAAGATTTCGTTTTTGATGAAGATGGAAATGATTTCCGTGATGTTAACGGAGACATGGCTGTATTCAATGCAGATGAAGCGAAAACTGCATGGGAAAAAGGTTTAGCAGAATTAGGTGTTACTGAACTTAAATTAGAGATTCTTGGTGGAGACACTGAACTTTCTAAAAAAATGGACGAATACTTAAAATCTCAATTAGAAACTAACTTACCAGGTTTAACAATTACTCTTAAAGAAGTACCATTCAATGTTCGTTTAGATCTTGATACTAACCAAGATTATGACATTCAAGTTGCAGGATGGGGACCAGATTATCAAGATCCATTCACATTCTTAAGCCTATGGGAAACTGACGGCGGTAATAACCAAATGTCATACTCAAATCCTGAGTACGATCAATTATTACAAGATATTAATGGTTCTTTAGCTCAAGATATCCCAGCTCGTTGGGAAGCAATGGCGAAAGCTGAAAAAATTATCGTTGACCAAGACTTTGCAGTTGGACCAATTTACCAACGCGGTTTAATGTTCCTTCAAAAGCCTTACGTTAAAGGTATAGTTGCTCACCCATTCGGTGGAGATTATAGCTACAAGTGGGCATATGTTGAAGGTAAAGAAGCAAACTAACAAGTTTTAAAATCTCATAGTTAGAGAGTATATGGTTCCATATGGATCATGTACTCTCTTTTTAAATGAATCAGAATTCACGAAATATTTAATATTAATAATTTGATTTTGACAACTACTATGGTTATCTGTTTATATATATTAGAGTATATTAATCTTGATAAATATTTTTTGTAGGAGGTGCAAAGATGGCAAAATACATTACTCGTCGTGTTTTTTATATGTTTATTACGTTTTTCCTGATTGCGACGGCAACATTCTTCTTAATGAAGGCGCTTCCAGGATCCCCGATTAGCTCTGCTTCAAAACTATCCCCTTCACAGCTTGCGGTAGTTGAAGCGAAATATGGATTAGATCAACCGATTCCAGTTCAGTACGCAAAGTATATGTTGAATTTGGCCCAAGGAGATCTTGGTAACTCATTTCAATTTAAGAATGCTAGCGTAACAGACTTAATCATAGATCGATTAGGACCATCTATGTTACTTGGAACTCAAGGATTAGTGCTTGGTGTGGCGCTTGGAATACTATTAGGTATGATTGCAGCATTAAGACAAAATACAGTTTGGGATTACGGTAGTACGTTTGTGGCTATTATCGGTATATCTATTCCATCTTTCGTTTTTGCAACTTTCCTTCAATATTGGTTAGCGGTTAAATGGGAACTATTCCCAGTAGCGCTGTGGAAGGATGGCTGGATGTCCAGCGTACTCCCTTCTATTGCATTAGCAATGGGTCCACTTGCGACAGCTTCTCGATTTATACGTACGGAAATGATTGAGGTTTTAAGTTCAGATTATATTACTTTAGCAAAATCTAAAGGGGCAACTGGTTTCGAAATCGCATTTAAGCATGCATTCCGAAATGCATTGATCCCGCTAGTGACAGTTTTAGGACCACTAGCAGCTGGATTATTAACAGGATCTCTTGTTATTGAACAAATCTTCGCAATACCTGGTATCGGAGAGCAATTTGTTAAATCCATTATGTCAAATGACTTCTCTATTATTATGGGAACTACATTGTTCTTCTCTGCATTCCTAATTGTCGTAATATTCTTGGTAGATGTACTTTATGGTATCATCGACCCACGTATTCGTTTGTCAGGAGGTAAAGATTAATGAATCACGACTTACAAAAACCACCTGCAGATTCTTTTGAAAGAATTCAAATTGATGCTAGTCATGCGGAGCGTATTACAAAACCGAGTTTGAGCTTCTGGCAAGATGCTTGGCTTCGTATTCGCAAAAACAAAGCTGCGATCGTTAGTATGTTCCTATTACTATTTATAATAATTATGGCGTTTGTTGGACCAATGATAAGTCCACATGATGCAAAAACACAAACTATCACTCATGCTAATTTACCCCCAAAAGTTCCCGGAATTGAGAAACTTGGAATAATGGACGGTGTTGGTGTACTTGCAGGTAAAGAAGTAGATCTGTATGAAATGAAAAAGGTTGATACGTATTACTGGTTTGGAACAGACGGTCTTGGCCGTGATATGTTCTCTCGTGTTTGGGAAGGTACACAAATCTCCTTATTTATCGCTTTCGTAGCAGCTTTAATTGATATGGTTATTGGGGTTGCTTATGGGGGAGTATCTGGTTATTATGGTGGACGTGTAGACGATGTTCTACAACGTATTGTTGAAATATTATACGGAATTCCAACACTTGTTATTGTTATTCTAATGCTTACCTTTATGGAACCGGGTATTACCGCGATCATTATCGCCATTACCATTACGGGGTGGATCGGTATGTCTCGTATAGTACGTGGGCAAGTATTAAAATTCAAAAACCAAGAGTTTGTATTAGCATCCCGTACATTAGGTGCAACAAATGGTCGAATTATTTCAAAACATATTTTGCCTAATATTTTAGGTATTATTATTATTAACACAATGTTCACTATTCCAAGTGCTATATTCTTCGAAGCTTTTTTAAGCTTCATAGGGTTAGGTTTACAGCCTCCAGAGGCATCACTTGGAACATTGATAAACGATGGGTATAAACTGATAAAATTCCAACCACATATTCTGTTGTTCCCATCAATTATTATTAGTTTACTTATGATTTCATTCAACTTATTAGGTGATGGATTACGTGACGCACTTGATCCGAAGATGAAAGACTAAAGGAGGAAAGCGAAAATGGAAAAGATTTTAGAAGTTAATGACCTGGAGCTTTCCTTCCATACATTTGCAGGTGAAGTAAAAGCCATTCGTGGTGTAAATTTCGACTTAAAAAAAGGAGAAACACTTGCAATTGTTGGAGAGTCTGGTTCTGGTAAGTCAGTTACAACTAAGGCAATTATGCGGTTGCTGCCTGAATCAAGTTCAGAATTTAAAAATGGACAAATTTTATTCAATGGTAAAGATCTTACTAAGCTATCGGATAAAGAAATGCAGAAAATTCGAGGAAAAGATATTTCGATGATTTTCCAAGATCCGATGACTTCTTTAAATCCAACGATGACTATTGGTAACCAAATTATGGAGCCAATTTTAAAGCACCGTAAACTTGGTAAAGCAGAAGCACGTAAAGTAGCAATTGATTTACTACGTTTAGTAGGTATGCCTAAACCGGAAGCTCGTATTAAACAATATCCACACCAATTTTCTGGTGGGCAGCGCCAGCGTATTGTTATCGCAATTGCTTTAGCATGTAATCCACAAATTCTAATAGCAGATGAACCTACGACTGCGTTAGATGTTACGATACAAGCGCAAATTTTAGAATTGATGAAGGATTTGCAGAAGAAAATTGATACATCTATCATTTTCATTACACATGACCTCGGAGTTGTGGCTAATGTAGCAGATAGAGTTGCAGTTATGTATGGTGGTAAAATTGTTGAGATTGGAACTGTAGATGAAATATTCTATAATCCACAGCATCCTTATACATGGGGGTTACTAAGCTCTATGCCGTCACTAGATACAGCAGAAGCGAAATTGTATGCAATTCCAGGAACTCCTCCTGATTTATTGAATCCTCCGAAAGGCGATGCTTTTGCTTTACGTAGTGATTATGCATTGAAAATAGATTTAGAACAAGCACCATCGTTCTTTAAAGTAAGCGAAACTCACTCTGCTGCTACGTGGTTATTACATCCGGATGCTCCGGAAGTTGAACCGCCTTTAGCAATTGTAGAACGTATGAAGAAATTCCCTGGAAGCCGCTATTACGAAGGAACGGAAGGAGGTACTTACTAATGGCTGAAAAATTACTAGAAATTAAAAATCTTAAGCAGTATTTCAATCAAGGTAAGCCTAATGAAGTTCGCGCAGTAGATGACATTAGCTTCGATATTTATAAAGGGGAAACGCTTGGATTAGTTGGAGAATCTGGTTGTGGTAAATCTACGACAGGTCGTACAATTATTCGTCTTTATGATGCAACAGACGGACAAGTAATTTATGACGGAGTAAATGTACATGATAAAAAATCAAAAAACGATTTAAAGTCATTTAACCGTAAAATGCAAATGATTTTCCAAGATCCTTATGCATCCTTGAATCCTCGTATGAAAGTACTGGATATCATAGCAGAAGGTCTAGATATTCATGGACTTGTGAAAAATCCAAAAGAACGTAAAGAACGCGTGGTTGAATTATTAGAAACTGTAGGCTTGAACCGTGAGCATGCCGATCGTTATGCTCATGAGTTTTCTGGTGGACAACGTCAACGTTTAGGAATTGCAAGAGCTTTGGCTGTTAATCCAGAATTTATCATTGCCGATGAGCCAATCTCAGCGTTGGACGTTTCTATTCAAGCACAAGTTGTTAACTTACTGAAGGAATTACAAGAACAGAAGGGCTTAACTTATTTGTTTATTGCCCATGATTTATCAATGGTAAAGTACATTTCTGATCGTATTGGGGTAATGTATTTTGGGAAACTAGTTGAGCTGGCACCTGCAGAGGATTTATACAATAATCCAATGCATCCATATACACAATCATTGTTGTCGGCTATCCCACTTCCGGATCCAAATTATGAGCGTACTCGTGTACGTAAATCCTACGACCCTGCCTCTCATAATTATCAAGATGGGGAAGAAATCGCAATGCGTGAGGTAACACCTGGACATTTTGTTTATTGTTCCGAAAAAGAGTTTGCGACTTTGCAAGCAATTTCAGGATCACGAATTTAATGAATCAACGACCGTTCAATCGAACGGTCGTTTTTTAGATATATTATTCCTTAAGCTCAGGACTTATTATGAATAACACTACTGATTTCCGTTACAGGTGGACGCGTTTCGCGGGGTGAGCTTTGAGCTATCACCGTCGCTATCGCGCCGCTGTGATATCTCATCTGTCTCACTCATCCCGCAGAAGTCGCCACCTTCCACTACAATCAACGAAGTGAGTAGTACTCCCAAATTAGAATAGGCACAGCTTATCGCTAAGATAATGAGATTAGTTAAGTATATTTAGGGAAAAAACCAGTTGTAATCACTATTGAAAAAGAAATACTTTGTTGTTAGCAGAATTTAAACGAATAGTAAGTATCTATCCAATATAGAAGAAGAGAAGCGCACGAAATTGTATCTTCGATCGCTACTTCTATAAATAGGAAAGAACCTTTTCTCTAGTTATCCAGGTAGGTCTTAACCTGTTTCTAAGAGTTTCAAGAAGGCGTTGGACAGATAACCGCCATAAGATTACCGAGAATAGTTATGCTGTTGGTGACGTCTGTCACCAACAGCATATCTAAAAATTCACCCCCGGTAGTAATATATCAGACGTCTGTCCAAAGACCGCTAAAAACGATAGAAACAGGTTTGACCTTAAAGGAACCGAACATCATTTTGCCTGGATTTTTTTATAGATGTTAGTCACATTGACACTTTCATTCATTTGCATGAATTGTTAGAATGAAAGGACTTAAAGTAAAGGAAAGGAATTTTTATTATATGAAAAAACATTTTAGTGTAATAGCTTCCGTATCAATTGCAATGACTATATTGCTGCCAATTACAAGTAATGCAGAAACACCCTTGTTTTCAAAGGATTTTGCAACAAAAGAATATAGTTTTAAGTCAATAGATGAAAAAGTCGTATCATCTTCTAAATTATTCGTATTTGATTCTGGATTAACGTTCGAATATCCGGATGCAGTAAGAGGTGTCTATGTAACGGGACATTCTGCTGGTGGGGGACGTTTTAATGACTTATTGAAACTGATGGATACAACGGATCTCAATGCAATGGTTATCGATATAAAAGATGATTTTGGAAATCTGACTTACATCCCTGCAGAAGATTCTCCATTAACCAAATATAATATTGGGAAGCCATACATAAAAGATACGCAAAAAATGTTAAAGACAATGGAGGAAAAACAAATCTATCCTATAGCACGCATCGTGATATTTAAAGACACGGAGCTTGCAGAGAGAAAGCCAGAATGGTCCTTTGTAGAAGGTACATCGGTTTGGAAAAATGGACGGGGTGAAGCATTCGTCAATCCATTTATGCAAGAGGTATGGGATTATAATGTAGAAATTGCTATAGAGGCTGCGAAGATGGGCTTTAAAGAAATTCAATTTGACTATGTTCGTTTTCCTGAAGGATTTGAAAAAAGAGAAAACAGTTTAAAATACTCCATGGGTACATATGAAACTTCAGAGCAAGACTTTGTTCAACGCAGAGTTTCAGCAGTTACGGATTTTGTTGCTTATGCACGGGAAAAGCTTAAACCATATGGTGCCCAACTATCGGTAGATATCTTTGGGTATTCCGCTACATTACCTGAAGCACCTGGAATCGGACAAAATTTTAATAAAATATCTCAAAACGTGGATGTTATTTCTTCCATGATCTACCCAAGTCACTGGACTTCTTACTTTGGCATCGCTAAACCAGATTTAGAGCCATATAGATTGGTACAGGAATACGCAAAAGTGGAAAATGCTAAACTAGCAGAGCTTGAAGATCCACCAGTATCTAGACCATGGTTACAAGATTTTACGGCTTCTTATCTAGGGGCAGGAAATTATCAAACATATGGTAAAGCTGAAGTGGAAGCGCAAATTAAGGCTTTAAAAGAAGCAGGTATAAATGAATACTTATTATGGAACGCTGGAAATAAATATTCAAAAGGCGTGGATTATACTCCTTAACCATATCTTAATAATTTAAGGAAACGTAAAGAATGAAAAAGTAGGATGAAATTTTATCCTACTTTTTTTCTTTTTTTGAAACCTTTTTACATTAAAAACGTATTATTAGTATAACAGCTATTTTCATTAAGTATTACTAATTGATAATATGATTTTTTTATTCGGTAGATGTTTAAGATCATTAAATGATGGGTATTAATTAATATGTATATAACTTATCTTTAGTAAATTTAAGGATTCCTTCATAAGTAACACGAAATTGTGACATTAATTTTTGGAAGGTAAAATTTCCTTAAAAACATATTTAAAATCAAATAAAAGTAGTGTATACTGATAAAGTACATTACTACATTAAATTAATTATAATCTACTTTATATAACACAGACATTTGAAAGGAAGTGTTTTTTAAAATGATCGTAACGTTATTCACATCACCTAGTTGTACTTCTTGTAGAAAAGCGAAAGCTTGGTTAGAAGAACATGAGATAGCATACAAAGAACGTAATATTTTTTCCGAACCACTTAGTATAAGTGAAATAAAAGAAATTCTACGAATGACAGAAGACGGAACAGATGAAATTATTTCAACTCGTTCAAAAATATTCCAAAAATTAAACGTGGATTTAGAAAGTCTTCCGTTACAACGACTATATGAATTAATCCAAGAACATCCTGGATTATTACGCAGACCAATTATTTTAGACGAAAAACGTTTGCAAGTTGGTTACAATGAAGATGAAATTCGTAGGTTCTTACCTAGAAAAGTACGTGCTTATCAACTTCTTGAAGCACAACGTCTAGTTAACTAGGATTATACTAAGCTAATTATTTTTCAAAGCACCTTTGAAAAATAATTGGCTTTTCTTTTTCTCTTCTACTTGCAATCGGAGGTAAAATTTTCTACAATGCATATAGTTTAATTAATAATTTTAAAAGTGAAGCAGGAATCCTTTTCTTTTTTTCACAAACGACATACAATAGTAATAGACACTACACATTTGAGACGGTAAGAAGCGGGAGGAGATGTGTTAAATGGATATCGAGCGTATCAATGATAACACTTTCAAAGTATACATTTCATACATCGACATTGAAGAAAGAGGCTTCAGCCGAGATGAAATCTGGTTCAATAAGGATAAGAGCGAGCAGCTTTTTTGGGAAATGATGGATGAGGTTCATGATGATGATCATTTTGAAGAATTAGATGGTCCTTTATGGATTCAAGTTCATGCGATGGAAAAAGGTTTGGAAGTGATTGTTACAAGAACGGAAATAACAAAACAAGATGAGCGTTTAGGTAATAATTCGGATGTAGATGATATATCGAGTAAAATATTTAAAAATGGGGTATCAAGTTCAATCGGCCCACATGAGTTTGATGACTTTTCAAGTTATATGGAGGAATTAGAGGATATTCCTACGGATTATACATTTGTTTTTGAGAGCTTCGACGATGTAATTGGTCTTGCGAAAAAGTTAGATGAAGGAGATCTACAGACCTCTTTATATTTTTATGAAGAGAAGTACTATTTGCATATTGTTTTTGATTTTGATATTACGGAGTTCGAATCAGTGCTTAATACTTTAAGTATTGTTTCAGAGTTTGCCAATAGTTCAAAGACAACTATTCATATGATTGAAGAATATGGGAAACAGATAATTGCCGATGCTGTGCTAGATGAGTTAAATAAACATTTTTAAAACCTTCTACTTTTAGAAGGTTTTTTTAATGATTAAAAGTTATAATAGTGTACCGTGAACAATTGGTACAAAGCATTTGTAAGAATTAATAATCCTCTGGTTTACCTTACAGGTGGACGCTTTCTGCAAGCATTGCCTAGGTCCCCTCGCTCGGAAAACATATGCACCTGCATGCTTGCATTATTGACTGAAAATTTGTATATTAATAGCAAGAGGTGATACAAATTCTAACAGCCGTAACAGCAAATGGAGAACTTATCATAGCTGCACAGCATCCACGGACCTATTTAGACAAAATGAAATCCACCCACATCTTCTCCTGCATACAATGCAATGAACAAGTAATATTAAAAAACGGTATGATAAAAACCCCACATTTTGCGCATACTCGTAATGCTTCTTGTACACAAGCTTTTTCAGAAGGAGAAAGTGAGGATCATCTAAACGGCAAACTACATTTATTTGAATTGTTACAAAAGCATGACCGATCCGTCCAACTTGAAGCCTATCTTCCTTCGCTTCTACAAAGACCTGATTTATATATTCAAAGCGAACCCTATCCCATTGCAATAGAGTTTCAATGTAGTCAAATATCAGTAACCGCAATTCAGCAGCGAACAGCAGGCTATATATCCAAGAATATTAATCCAATTTGGATACTACGAACACCAAAAATTTCTGATTTCCCTTTTCAAGGAATCGGAACTATGCAGCTCTCCGCTTTTAGACAACAGTTTTTTTATACAACTCCAAATGGTCAAATAATACTCACGTATTGCCCCCAATCTAAATATTTTCATTATATTTCACACCCCATGCATATTAAGGCAAATAATTATATTGTTAAAATAAAAAAGCTTTCTTTAGAAAACCAGACCTGGCCATTTGCTATTATAAAAAAGAACTCGTGGGAGGATTTTCAAAAGTATTTCACTCTATATAAGCATCAACGATACAAACATTTGGACAATCTATACTTTTTTAATAGAAAAGGAATTCAATCTACGTTTCTAAAAATATGTTATAGATGGAGAGTCCCTCCTAAACAAATTCCATTCTTTATAGGCATTCCGACAATGAACGCTTCTATTTTCTCCATCCATGCTGCCGAGTGGCAAATACAGTTTATCGACTATTTACAAAAACTCGCACTTACTATACCTCAAGCAAATTACCAACACTGCGAATCATTCCTGAATTATAGAAACTTAGCTACCAGTCTATCAGAAGAACATATAAAGGCAGTCGAATCCTATCTTATTCTATTGCAGTACTGTTTAATTTCATCCAGTGAAGTTATATATGAGAGTAAAATAGACTACACAATGATGATACGTATGTTATACAATGAATTTCTTGCAAATTGATTAGAAAATTGAGAAAATAGGAAGTGATTCGAAATTCGAAACAATATAAGGGGGAACTTAGTTTGACGGCAGATACAAAAAACAAAATTTTGACTCGTGAAGAAGTAGCAGAAAACCTAACATGGAAATTAGAAGATATTTTCGCTACTAATGATGAATGGGAGAAAGAGTATCAAGAGGTTTCTACTTTATCAGAGAAGGCTTCTTCATATCAAGGAACAATTAGCAACGGAGCACATGCATTACTCGATGTGTTAACATACCGTGATGAAATTACGTCAAGATTACGTAAACTGTACACATTTGCACATATGCGTACAGACCAAGATACAGCTAATAGCACATACCAGGCGATGGATAGTCGCATTAAATCTCTATATGTGAAAGTTTCTACAGAGCTATCCTTTTTAGTTCCAGAGATTCTTTCAGTGGATGAGAGTGTTCTTGCCGATTATTTAGCTGAAAATAAAAATTTACAAGTATACAGACAATTACTTGAGGAAATTAACAAAGAACGACCACATGTTCTTCCAAAAGAACAGGAAGCATTATTAGCACAATTCTCAGAAGTTGCTGGAGCTTCATCCGATACTTTTGGAAAATTAAATAATGCAGATTTAGAATTTCCAACTATAAAGGATGAAGATGGTAATGATGTGCAACTAACACATGGCAGATTTTCACGTTTCTTAGAAAGTGAGGACCCTCGTGTACGTGAGGAAGCATTTAAAGCAATGTATGATACTTATGGTAAATTCCGTAATACATTTGCGTCAACATTAACAGGGAATATTAAAGGAGACAATATCAACGCGAAAATTCGAAACTACGGGTCGGCGCGTGAAGCTGCAATGTCTAACAATCATATTCCAGAAAGCGTATATGACAACTTAGTAAATACGATTAATAAAAATGTTCATTTGCTTCATCGATATGTAGGGTTACGTAAAAAAGTACTTGGTCTAGATGAATTGCATATGTGGGATCTTTATACACCGTTAGTGAAAGAACTGAATATGGAATACACGTATGAAGAGGCTTGTGATGCGATGATTAAGAGCTTTGAACCATTAGGTGAAGAGTACGTTTCAATCGTAAAGAAGGGGCTTGAAAGTCGTTGGGTGGATGTAGTAGAAACGAAGGGCAAACGGTCTGGGGCATATTCTTCAGGAACATACGGTACGAATCCATATATTTTGATGAACTGGCAAAATAATGTAAATAATCTTTTTACGCTTGCACATGAATTTGGGCATAGTATTCATAGTTATTATACTAGAGCAAACCAACCTTATGTTTACGGTGATTATTCGATATTTGTGGCAGAAGTAGCTTCAACTTGCAACGAGGCATTATTGAACGATTACTTACTGAGAACAATTGACGATCCTAAGAAACGTATTTACTTATTAAATCACTGGTTAGAAGGTTTCCGGGGAACTGTTTTCCGTCAAACGATGTTTGCAGAGTTTGAACATATTATTCACCAGTTAGATCAAAATGGGGAGGCACTAACTGCTGATAAGCTAACAGAGGAATATTATAAGTTAAATCAAAAATACTTTGGTGATGAAATTGTAATAGATGAGCAAATTGGTTTAGAATGGGCAAGAATTCCTCATTTCTATTACAACTATTATGTATATCAGTATGCAACCGGGCTGAGCGCAGCTACCGCACTTAGCAATCAAATTCTATCTGAAGGAAAGCCGGCTGTAGATCGTTATATTAATGAGTTCCTAAAAGCAGGCAGTTCAGATTACCCAATTGAAGTATTGAAAAAAGCAGGGGTAGATATGAATACAGCTGCTCCTATTGAAGAAGCATGTCGTGTATTCGAAGAAAAATTAAATGAATTAGAACAACTACTTTTATGGGAATAACTAAAAGCCTGGCATTTCGCCAGGCTTTTTTATTCCAAGTAATAACAGTTAAAGGTAGGACGTCCAATGATGTATGACGAATTTGTGAAAAGCGAAGTGAATATATTGTATTTTATAAAATGACGTGTTAAAGTAAGAGTGTGAAATAAATCACAAGATAACATACACCCCTTTGTTTGAACGTGAACATTTCTCCCATCCCCTTTGTAAATGAAAATGCCCTTTCCTCGGTAGGAGGAAAAGGGCATTTTCTTTTTTTGAAAGATAAGAAAAATATCCCTGGAACACTGAGTTCAAGCTATTTGTAGAATAAACAATCCTCTGATTTCCATTACAGCGCATTTTCATGTTTCTAAGCTATCCCAACAGTGCAGAAACTGGTGGACGCTCCTAATTGTTTCCTCAACTTGCTCGCTTGAAAACAGATACTCCTGCGGTTACTCATCGACAATGTCTTCGCTTAACAAAAATAGCAGCCTATCTTTTTATAAGATAGACTGCTATTTCTTTATTTTAACCGCCATAACACGGTGTTTGGTAAGACAAGTCTTTCAACCTTTTGCAATAATAGTAGTTTTTTAAGCTCACGTTCGGCTAATTGATTGGAAATATTATAATAGCTGGCAATTTCATTTGTAGTTAAAGAATAGAAACGATCAAAAAGTTTTTCCAGTAAAGGAGGCTCTTGAACTTCTGGTTTTTCATAAAGCATTTCTTGTAAAATCTGTACATATATCTCGTAAGGATAATTTCCAGCTATTTTTATACCTTCATCTTCAATATTTTCATTAAAGAATACAACACTTGGAAAAGTATCTACTTCCATTTCACAAGTAATGGACAGGTCGCTTTGGAAGGATCTTGCACATTCATTGGAAAGAAAGTCACGAGTAAATTCATCTACATCAAGTTTAACTTCATCTGCTATCTCCTGTAAAACGGAAAAGGATGTGACTTTTTTAGTTTTCAAAAACAAGTATTCTTGTATTTTTATTAGAAATCGTAGAGCAGCTTTTTTTCCTTGAAATTCAGCAGCTTTCACAGCGATAGAAGGAAAAACCGAATGCTCTATTTTGGAAACATTGAATGCACCATTACTCAATTTGGCATTTGGAAAATTACAAACTGCATTTAAATTATTCAATTGAGTACTTAATACTGTTCGTACAGTAAAATACTGTCCGTACTCAACTTGCAATTTCCGTAGGGTAGGTTGCATATCCCAACAAGTTGGACAAAGTGGGTCCAAAAACACATACATTTCAAGCGGCTTGTTTACTAAAGGGGATGTGAACGTCTCAGACGGAATTTGTATTCTTGACACTATTCTTCCTCCTCATGACTCATTTGATTGACCATGTGGTTTGCTGTAAGCTCTAAACGTCTATAGAATGTATCACGAAACTTGCCTTCTAATCCTACCTTATCCATTGCATCTCTCATGCAGGAAAGCCAAGCTTGTGCTCGTTCAGGTGTAATAGGAAAAGGATTGTGACGCATTTTCATCATCGGATGCCCGTGTTCTTCTGTATATAAATTAGGTCCACCTAAATATTGAGTGAGAAATTGTTTTTGTTTTCTAGCTGTTTCCGATAAATCATTTGGAAAAATCGGTATAAGAAGTGGATGCTTTGCGACATTGCCATAAAATGTATCGACAAGCAGATGTAATTTCTCTGCTCCAATTTCATCGTAAGGAAGTATTGGCTGCTGTGTCATTTTCTTTACCCCTTTGCTCTAGGACTATACTTATTCTATCAACGAAATCCAAATATCTCAAACAATTAGATTATCTCATAGTAGTGACTAGGTAGTTTTATAGCCCTACCGCGTTCACAGATCTTAATAAAACTCGTAATTCTAAGCACTTTTTAACTATTGCATGAGCATTTTATAGCATTCAAAATAAAAAACAACCTATTAATATTAATAGATTGTCCGTGCTTTAGTTATGCATGAAAGTAATTCATCACTTTTTTTACGTAATTTTGTGTTTCTTTATATGGTGGTATACCATCATATTTTTTTACTGCTCCAGGACCTGCGTTATATGCGGCTAGCGCTGTTTCCATATTCCCATCAAATTTAGAAAGCATTTGACTTATATATTTTGCTCCACCCATTATATTTTGTTCTGGATCTAATGTATTTGTAACACCTAGATACTTAGCTGTACCTGGCATTAATTGCATTAAGCCTGAAGCACCAGCAGAACTAGTAGCTAAAGGGTTAAAATTAGATTCTTGTTTGATAATGGATGAAATAAGCTTTTCAGGAATATTGTACGTTGCAGCGGCCTTCTTGATGATTTCATCAAAATCAGTTCCATATTTTGTAGTAGTGGATAATTTAGTAGAAATGGCTTCTCTTAAGCTACTCTGCTCTAAGTGTAAATTAGATGGAACAAATACAGAGGAGGTACCACTATATAATAAAGAAGATAAATTTTCAGTCTGAGAATCGCCAGTACTTGCCTGTAAAACTTGTCCTAACATTTCAGAAAACATGGAAGAAGTAGAAGAGCTGTTTTGAGCACTTTGTACACTTCCTAGTGACTGCATTGCATCTATCTCCATTAAAACTTTTAGGGATTGAATATCCAAAGGGATCAACCTTTCAACATAGCGTTATATTTCACAAGGCGAGCAATTTTTTTATCTGTGTGTCTAATAGGAATACTATGTGAATCTAATAAATCACGAAACACTTTTTCCCCATATTTTACATCACTACTCTCATATTCTACCTCAAAATCCTCTGTTTGACCATAAATGGAATGATCCAAAAAAAGATTTCCGGTTTCATAAGGAATTTGTACACGATTAGTTTGTAGAGTACCAATACATTTTAAAGGAGAAACAAGATTAAATTGCTCTAGAAAGGGAATAGAAGGAAAAATGGTTTCTTGGATAATGAGATCCTTCTCCTGGTCAGATATAGTTACCGTATTTTCTTCCATAACATGTTCTACTAAAGGACGTTTAAGTGTTAGTTCATTTTTGTCTTTTAAAATGCGTAAGCGAAAACCCATTCCCTTGTCCTTAAAAAAGTTATCTTCTGTATCAAAGTAATAATTTGTTTGAGAGTTGAAGTCCTCTTGGTCAACCTGAAAAAAGGAAACAAAAAGCTCGAACTCTTGCTTGGTTAATAAATTTTTAAATTCTATTTCTTTTTCGATTTGCATAATACACGACCTTTCCTATAATTTCTATTATAGCGCTTTTCAACGAGTTTCAATATGTTAAAATAGTGGAAGAATGGACAGAAAGGAACGATTATTTTGCCTATTACTTATAATGTGCATAGTGGAGTTCAGTTAGAAAATGATATACGTTTTACACTAGAGGTATTACCTAATAATCCTCATCTAAAAGCATCTGGTCAAATGATTACTGATTCGGACTCTAATGCTTTTATCTACCTATTAGAAGATGAAACAGGTTATCATTATTTAAAGTTTGGTCAAGAAGTTTGGCCATTGCTCGTAACTACCTTAAAAGCTGTAGAAGATCCATCGTTGCAAATCGCTGACAAAGAGTTGACTTTACATGGCTTTAAAGAAGAGCTAGACATGCTTATTTTCAATATTGAAGGTAATGACAATTACGGTGCTGAATTTTCCAAAGCAGTGGAAGTAGCATTTAGAGAAATTTTACAAGCATAGTCGTTAGGTCAATGGAAGTGGAGGTCAAGCTTATGGGTCAATGGGATCGCTTTTTAGAACCGTACAAGCAGGCGGTTTCAGAGTTAAAAGTAAAATTAAAAGGAATGCGAGCGCAGTTTGAGAGAGAGAATACAAATTCACCTATCGAGTTTGTAACTGGTCGTGTCAAACCGTTGGCGAGTATATATGATAAATCTTTAGAAAAAGGAATATTATTTGAGCCCTCGGATACGTTGGCACAAGAAATTCCTGATATTGCAGGTTTACGGATGATGTGTCAATTTGTCGATGATATAGAAACGGTTGTTGATTTATTGCGTGCTAGAAATGATATAAGAGTAGTCGAAGAGCGCGATTATATTTCCCATAAAAAACAAAGTGGGTATAGATCGTATCATATGATTATTGAATATCCAGTACAAACAATACACGGCGAGATAAATATTCTTGCAGAGATTCAAATCCGAACTTTAGCCATGAATTTCTGGGCTTCCATTGAGCATTCGTTAAATTACAAGTATAAGGGAATATTTCCGGAAGAAATAAAAAAGAGATTACAATATGCTGCAGAAGCAGCATTTCGTCTAGATGAAGAAATGTCTCTCATACGTGGAGAGATTCAAGAAGCACAAAAATACTTTAGTGAAAACAAAGAACTTTCGCATCCAAGTCTACTTGAATCGAAAAATGAAAGAGAGGGCACCTAAATCATGAAATTTTTTGTATTATCTCGAAATGATGATTTATCCAATCAATTAATGGAAAGTGCAATAACGTATTTAGTAGACTTTGGGCTTATATTAGATGAAGAAAATCCCGATATTGTTCTATCGATCGGTGGGGACGGTACATTGTTACATGCCTTCCATAAGTATAAGCATTTAACCACTTCTGTGGCATTTGTAGGTCTGCACACAGGGCACCTAGGATTCTATGCGGATTGGAAACCCCAAGAGATTGAAAAATTAGTCATAAGTATAGCGAAAAAAGAATTTGAAGTAATAGAATACCCTTTACTCGAAGTGACAATCAATTATAGACATGGCGAGGATAGTTCAGTTTATTTGGCATTAAATGAGTCTACCGTAAAATCTCCAGATGTTACTTTAGTAATGGATGTGGAGCTAAATGGGGACCATTTCGAGCGATTTAGAGGCGATGGGTTATGTATGTCGACTCCTTCGGGGAGTACTGCATATAACAAAGCGCTTGGTGGGGCCATTGTGCATCCTTCGTTAGAAGCTATTCAACTTGCAGAAATTGCTTCTATTAATAACAGGGTTTTCCGTACAGTTGGTTCATCACTTGTTTTACCAAAACATCACTCTTGCTTACTAAAACCCGTCAAAGGACCAGATTTCATGGTAACCGTTGATCACCTTCAGTTATTGCATAAAGATGTTCAATCGATTAAGTATCGAGTAGCAGATGAAAAAGTTCGCTTTGCTAGATTTAGGTCATTCCCATTCTGGCATAGAGTACATGCCTCCTTTATCGATAGTGATTTAGAAATATGAAAAAAGAGTTAATCCATCTGACCTTTCAAGTTAATGAATCAGAACAATTACTTCGAGATGCAATTCGACAATATGGTATTTCGAAAAAAGCATTGACAAGTATAAAATATGAGGGTGGAAAAATTACAGTCAACGGAGAAGAGAAGACAGTCCGACATAGATTAGATCTTGGTGATAAGGTTCAGATCACATTTCCACCAGAGAAAAAAAGTGCTGGACTCATCCCACAACAAGTAGAGTTTCCTATTTTAATGGAGGATGACCACCTTCTCATCCTAACGAAAGATGCAGGAGTAAGCACTATACCATCTCGAGAGCATCCGACCGGGACAATGGCAAACTTTATCGCGGGATATATGGAGAAAAGTGGGCTATCCTCCACGGTGCACATAGTGACTAGGTTAGATAAAGACACGTCTGGCATCATTTGTGTTGCGAAGCATCGGCATGCTCATCATTTGCTGAGTGAAATGCAAAAGTCAGGACAGATTTCGCGAACTTATGAAGCAATCGTTCATGGTCATATTCAACGAGAAGAATTTGTTGTCGATGCGCCTATCGGACGAAGGAATGGCAGTATTATTGAACGAGTAATCGATTTGGATGGTAAACAGGCTAAAACCTCTGTAAAAGTATTGAGTCGTTTTGAGGAACATGGAGAAAAACTAACGCATGTACGATTACAATTACATACTGGTCGAACTCATCAGATTCGTGTACATATGATGTCCATTGGTCATCCATTAATTGGGGATGACTTATATGGCGGCGATTTACAGTTAATAGGGAGACAAGCACTTCATGCGAGAGAGCTTACTCTACTTCATCCTTTCTCTAAAGAAAATATTCACTTAATTGCTCCTTTTCCAGAAGATATGAATGCATTAATTCCCACTAATTATTCCTAAAATGACAGGAAGAATGGTGGGATTTCAAATTTAGAATTGATAAACATTATTTCCTAGGCAATATTTTTATTGCTTATTTAATCCTTACTCCATACAATAAATAAGGACATACGCACGAGAGGAGGGGAAAGTGTGAAAGATGAAATGACTCAACAACCTTTAGAGGAGTCCGTACTAATTGAGTTTTTGTTGAATGATTCTATGGACGACTTTAGGGAAGAATTTATGCAACTTCATCCATATGATCAATCCATATTTTTTGAAAAGGTGGAGCCTGATTTAAGGAAGAAAATCTATCATTACCTTTCTCCTAAAGAAATAGCTGAACTATTTGAAGCGACAAAATTTGAAGATGAAAAATATGATTTATTTATGCAAGAAATGGATATTACTTATGCCGCTGATATGCTTTCTTTTATGTATACAGATAATGCTGTAGATGTACTAAATGAGTTAGGAAAAGATCAGGTTGCAAGTTATTTAAACATAATGGATAAGGAATCTGCTCAAGAAATTAAGGATCTCTTACATTATGAGGAATATACTGCTGGCTCCATTATGACTACGGAATATGTAGCGATTCCTGAGAATTCAACATGTCGCTCAGCCATGACTATTCTACGTAGTGCTGCACCTGAAGCAGAGACCATCTATTATCTATTTGTGGTAGATGATGATCATAAACTTTCTGGAGTTATTTCACTTCGTGATCTTATAATTGCTGATGAGGATACGTTGATAAAAGATGTTATGAATGATCGGGTAGTTAGTGTTCTAGTGAGCGTTGACCAAGAGGAAGTAGCCCGAATGATTAAAGACTATGATTTTCTAGCTGTTCCAGTAGTAGATTTCAAAGATCATTTACTTGGGATTGTTACAGTCGATGATATTTTAGATGTATTGGACGAAGAAGCCTCTGACGATTACTCTAAACTTGCCGGGGTATCCAATATGGATACGTTTGATAAAGGGCCATTACAGGCTGCAAGAAAAAGATTGCCATGGCTGATCATTTTATTATTCCTCGGAATGTTTACTGCTAATTTAATGAGTATTTTTGAGCAAACGCTAGATAAGGTTGCACTGCTCGCTGTATTTATACCTTTAATCGCTGGTATGGCTGGAAATAGTGGGACACAAGCGCTAGCCGTTGCAGTTCGCGGTATTGCAACAGGTGATATAGCGGAGCAAAGTAAGACGAAATTGCTCTTTAGAGAGGCTGGCACAGGTTTAATTACAGGTCTCATTTGCGGCTTGCTTGTTGTTGCAGTAGTATATTTTTGGAAACATGATTTATTAATTGGAATATTGGTAGGGTCATCTATTTTTGGATCTATTTTTATTGCTACATTAGGTGGTTCTTTTATACCTTTATTAATACATCGAATGAAAATAGACCCGGCAGTAGCATCGGGACCATTTATCACTACGGTTAATGATGTAGTAAGTATTTTAATATACCTTGGTCTGGCTACAATCTTTATCTCATCTTTGTAATTTGTATCATATTTTTTCATAGTTGCATAAAGTAAAGTAAAAAGGATGTGCATATGCACTCATTTAATGATCCTTTGCTCTTTATAAAAGGTCCTCCAGTCTTTCATCTACCACCGAAGGAACGAATGGAAGCACCAAATGAATTACAGGATGAAAGTACATCGATTTATGAAATACAAAAAAGCTTTTCCACGAAAACACTAGCAATTATGGATAAATTGAACTTTTTGGCGAAACCATTTCAAAGAAAAGTGTATAGGCCGCTAGTCTTTCATCTGAAAACTGGAGTATCTGTGCAAGGTGAAGTGGAGAAAGTTGAAGAAGATACGGTTACTTTACTCGTAGGAACAGAAGAATTGATAACGTATCCAGTAGAAGAAATCGAAAGAATTGTTTGGCGTGGAAGTATATTAAAATGAAAAAAAGCTATCCTATTGTAGGATAGTTTTTTTTTTTTGAGAAAGTTCCTATGGATGAATAAATAATCTTATGATTTCTTTTCAGGTAGAAGTGTTTCACAGGGGGAACGATGAGCTATCCCCATCGCTACGAGCTGTTTGATATCACATCTGTCTCTCTGATCACGCTGAAGTTGCCACCTTTCACTGCAATCAATTTAATGAGTACTCAACTTTAAAATTAAGCATAGCTAGTTCTTAAAAGATTAGACAACTTTTTAGTGACTTACTGCAATCGCTTGTATTCTGTTTTAAATTAAAGATGCTATCCAATGTTAAAAGAATAGATCTCTTATTTATGTGATATTCAACTTTCCTTTTATTAAGGGGTTACTATTGATTGGAGAGCAGGTCGGCGACTCGAGTGGGACAGCACGAGGGAGAGAATTTAGGCGCGAGCTGTGCTAACAGAAGCGTTCAATCGGAGCGGAAATCATCGGCATATTTTGGTTTTTCTTCATAAAAGGAAATAATATTTCTCAAATAAAGGTACCTAGAATCAAGTTCTTTTGGCCGGGGTTTCTTATATTCTCAATTCAATGCATAAAAAAACCGCTCGGGTTAACCCCGAACGGAATAGACACTACAAAGATGAAACGATCAGTCACATACACCTAAAAATACATCGGCGATACATTCGATTGCACAGAAACAATTCAAATCTACAGTTATACAGCTACCAGAAGATCTCCAGTTACGAACCTTACAAAGTTTGCGTAAATCAACTTTTGTACCGAATTCGTTCAATAGATCAACCTCGTGACGTTCTCTGTCAAGTGGCTCTAGTACACGTAAAGTTGCACAGCACCCGTCAAAAATATCCTCTACACGGAAGAATACAGAAATGCAATCACAATCAAATCTATCATTATCACGGAAAAATGCTTTAAATGGATCTCCGTCCTTTGTTAACAACATAAACACACGTGTGTCAGCTTGACGTCGAGCAGCAGGGCTAACAAGACCTCCAAGTGGTTCTAGAAAACAATTTGTCGGACATTGAGGGCACTCGTCGTTTGTTGCTTGGTCTTGTATATCTTTAATTGCGCGGACAACATCACAAACGCAATTTCTAGATTCTCTTTCATCCATAACATCACCTACTTTTCCACAACCCATTAAATTCACCTCCTCTTTATCTCTTACTAACGTATGTGGGAAGTTGAACTTGATTAGGGCAAATATCTCGTAACCAAATTGCATATTTCAATTTGCTCAGAGCATACTAACACAAAAAAGGAGCAACTATATTGTATGAAAAAAAGCATAATTTTTTTTCTGTTGGCTTTATCGTTGGGAGCTTGTTCAAGTGCCCAAGAACAAGTGATTTTTCCTTCAGATGATTCCACTTCACTAAATCCGATCATTCAAAAACATGATACGATCCACGGGTATAAAAGTGTGATAAACGAGGAAGCTATTTTAGTGGCAATTTCTATCAATCGATTTGATCGTTTTAATAAAACAAAAATTGAAAAAAAGTTAACGAAGCAAATTGAAAAAGCTTTTCCCGAAAAAGAAGTACTTGTCTCTGGCGATCAAAAAGTTATGTGGGAAGTGGAATCTATCATAGAGCAAAAACCGAAAAAGGAAGATCTAAAAAAGTTGATTGAGAAAATAAAATCATTATCAAAGGAAGAGACATAATGGATCAACAACAATTCCAAAAAATAGTAGATGAAAAAAATCCCAAAGTACCTTATTTTATGAACATTATCAAGGCGTTTATCGTTGGAGGAATAATTTGTACGATTGGACAGCTGATTACCTTTTTTTATATGCGTTTTTTTCCTTTCACAGAAGCAACTGCGGGTAATCCAACGGTTGCAACTTTAGTTTTTATCGCGATGATTTTAACAGGAACAGGAATTTACAAAAAAATTGCACAAGTTGGAGGTGCTGGTTCTGCTGTACCTGTCACAGGATTTGGTAACGCAGTAATTTCAGCTGCTATAGAACATAGATCGGAAGGATATGTTTTAGGAGTGGGAGGAAATATGTTCAAGCTAGCAGGATCAGTAATATTATTTGGCGTTTTATCGGCTTTTGTTGTTGCTCTTATTAAAACAATTCTAGTGAATATTGGTGTGATCTCATGGTAAACACTTTCGGAACGTTACAGTTTTCTACTAAAATTTGCATAGCAAGTACAGGAATAGTCGTGGGGCCAGTTGAAAAGGATAGCGCTTTTGCTGATTCCTTTGATGAGGTTCTTTCATTAGAAACGGAGAAAGAGGAAACACATGAGCAGGCACATACTCGTATGATTGAAAAAGCATGTCATTGGGCCGCTAAAAAGAATCATACTCAAGTGGATAAAGTGGATGTTCTTATAGGAGGCGATCTTATCAATCAGCTCTCCCCAACAAATTTTGCAGCGCGAAGCTTGGCTGTACCTCTACTAGGTGTTTTTTCTGCATGTGCCAGTTCGATGGAAGCTGTTATTATAGGAAGTTTACTATTAGAATCAGGGAATGCAAGAACTGTACTTGCCGGGGCATCCAGTCATCATCAAGCTGTAGAAAAACAGTTCAGATACCCACTTGAGTACGGTGCTCAAAAACCTAAAACAGCCCAATGGACCGTAACGGGAGCAGGTTTTTCGCTGTTAGAAAAAGATATAAAAAATGCTCCTGTCGTCACACATGCCACTATTGGTAAAGTTGTGGATAGTTATCAAACAAATCCATTACACATGGGTGCTGCAATGGCCTCTGCTGCTAGAGATACAATTGAGCGACATTTAAAGAATACAAACAGTAAAATGGCGGACTTCGATGTAATCATGACAGGTGATTTAGGGAATATAGGAATTTCTATATTAAAGGAAATGTTTCAAGATGAAAATACTGGGGTGGTCCTTCAAGATGCTGGGGCTCAGTTTTATGGAAATGATACATTTTTTAATGCAGGAGCCAGTGGAGCAGGTTGTTCGGCAACGGTTTTCTTTGGTCAAATATATGATCAGTTAAAAAAAGGATTTTTTAAACGTGTTTTGCTTGTAGCAACTGGTGCATTATTGTCTCCTTTAACTTTTCAGCAGGGGGAAACAATCCCTTGTATTGCACATGCCATTGAATGCCGTATGGAAAAGAGGGGTTAACATGATTTCATCATTAGTGACAGCATTTATTGTTGGGGGCTTAATATGCGTTATTGGTCAAATTTTCATGGATGTATTTAAACTAACACCTGCACATACATTAAGCACATTAGTTGTATTAGGTTCCGTACTCGATGGTTTTGGTCTATATGAGCCATTGATTGATTTTGCTGGAGCAGGGGCAACAGTTCCAATTACTTCCTTTGGTAATTCCTTGACGCATGGTGCATTAGCAGAGGCAGAGAAACACGGGCTTATAGGGGTTTTAACAGGAATGTTTGAAGTTACAAGCTCTGGTATTAGTGCTGCTATTTTGTTTGGAGCAATTGGTGCATTCATTTTTCACAAACGGAAAACAATGTACTAGTTAAATCGCCCTTTTTCCCATTCTCCTCTTGCATACAATAAGTCGAAGAGGAGAGGAGGGAAAGAGTATGTATGGCTACTGTGGCGGAGGTTATCCTGGATATTACGGAGGAAACGAGTACGGAGGTAATAAGAGTTCTACATTTGTACTAATCGTCGTATTATTTATATTATTAATCATTGTTGGTAGAAGCTTTCTCCCTTATTAAAGAAAAATAAAGATGTGAGGGGGAAAAATTATGCAAAATTCATTTTTTAAATCAATTGAAAACAAAACCGGTGTATCAATGGATGAACTATTTACACTTGCCAATGCCATCTCATATGCTGATTTTACGGATGAAAAACAGGTTCGTAAAATTGTACGTAAAGTTGGCAAGTTAGCAAAGAAGCCTGTTTCTCAGGAATTAGAAGATGAACTGACTCGTTCTATTTTACAGAGTGGTAGTTCATTAAGTATGGCAGATATTCAAAAATTATTATAAATTATTAAAAATAGAGTTTAAGTTTTATAAGGTTGGGGTAAAGCTAAATACAATAATAAATGTGGGGGTGGATTAAATGGGATATATTCTTCCAATACAACCGATTCAATCACAGGTTTATGCAAATCGAATGATATCAAATGATTATAATTTTGCGTATATAGACGATGTTCAAAATGTAAAATTCAAATCAGATTTTGAGGACCATTTAGAAAAGCAGGAACAGCTTCTTGAAGAAGAGCAAAATCAGGTATCGGAACTCGAGAGACCATCCATCCAGCCTTTATTTAAAAGCTTTATCCAACCTAATCCAGTAAACCTTTCACCGAAAATTGCTGAAATTAGTGGAAAAGGAAATAGTGTAAATTTGTACGTATAGTTCAAGCTGTTGGAAAATCGCTTATCGAGTTTATTTCGATAAGCGATTTTTTTGTAGAAAAACTAAAGGCCTAGCTATTCCCGTGATGGAATTTAGCCAGACCTTTATTTACTTTGTGAAATTGGCATAATTTTAATTTTTCAAGTGTGTGTAAATATTCGGCATTCAAAAGAGCTTTTAACCAAAGCTCTTTCTGAACGTAATAAATAACAACTATTTTTTATGTCCTTTTTTCTTTCCAGTGGAGTCTTTCTTATGATCAGACTCTTTTTTGTTTTCGTCAGGTTCTATTTTTTCATGTTTTTCCTTTTTAGCGTCACTCTTTGCTTCTTTATTATCAGTTTCACTGGATTCTTTTTTCTCTTTTTTTTCTTTTTTATTTGTATTATTATCTTCTTTTTTCTCTGACTCCTTAGAGCTCTTTTTCTCTTTTTTCCCCTTATTGTCTGCAATATCCTCTTCTTTTTTCAGGTTCCGCCCATTTTCGTGTTTAGGACTTTCTAATTGATCTAAATTTTTTTCTTGCGCTTCATTCTCATTAATATCTATAAGTTCTTTTAATGTATCCTCCGAATTATGATGAGGCAATTTTTTCTTTTTATGGTCTTTCAAAATTACTCACTACTTTCTATAATTTAATGGCACTATTACAGAATATGTAGTATAGAATAATTTTGTTCGGGAATAAAGTTATTTTGAATGCTTGTATAATTAATGAGAAATGGGCGTTTAGCCAATACTCGAATACCCCAACATACATATAGATATTAGGATACTAAAAAAGGGGGTTTGATGAGTGAATAAGAAAACGATACTTTCACTAGTTGATAAAGTGGTTAAAGTAGATAGAGGTGGTCCAGAATCCCGTGTAGGTAAGGTATTAGCGGCAAAGGATGACTACTTTATACTGCTAACGGAAGATGACGGCATAATTTATTATAATATCCAACATATCAAGAGCATCACGTATAACTCAAAAAAACAGATGGATTTCAATGTTGTAATACCTAGAGATTTTGAATATATCCAAGCAGATGATTTTAAAGGTGTTTTGGAAAAATTATCATTACACTGGGTGAAAATTAACCGCGGCGGACCAGAAACACTAGAAGGTGTAATGGATGTTGTTACAGATGAGGTTATTACAATCGTGGCAAACGAAGAAATAATTCATCTTGCTATGTTCCATATTCGCAATATTAGCTATGGAGTTAAGATTGAAAAAACCAAAGATACTAAAAATAATAATGCTAAAAAAGAAGCGAAAACAGAAGCGAAAACAGATACAAATAATCAGGAAAATACAAACTAAAGTTATAGAATAGCTTGATTATACATTCGTCGCTTACTCTAAGCGACGAATATTTTATAAGGGAGGAGCCCTTAAAGTGAAAAAATACTTCACAAATGTGTTGTATACCAATAAAAATAGGAATATTGGATTGCATCTAACAAATAATCGATTTGTAGAGGGCATCTTATTGGATGTTAAACGTAATCATATTGTATTAGAAATAAATGAAGATATTGTGTATTTAGCCATTAACCAAATACAAGCACTTTCAAAAAATACCACAGATCTAGGTCTAGTAATGAATTCCATTCCGCATCTTGTTAGAGATGATTTGACAGATGTACTAATTGCATTACGATATCACTGGGTTACGTTAAATAATTATAGTAATCATAGTTTTTTTGGAGTTTTAAGCTGTATCCATGAGGATTATATTATTCTAATCCATAACAAAGAGTTACTTTATGTGCCTATTTCACATATTACAGATATTTCTGGTGAAATAACGATTAATGATTACACCTTTTTAAATAAAAAGGAACAGCGTACTATTCAACAGCTATATAGATCAGGTTTAAGTAAAGAAACTTTTGAAATTCAAGATGAAAATTTGATACACGAACAGGAGAAAGATACTCCTGCAGATATGAAGATTATCGAAGAAATGACAAAACCAATAAATAATAATGAAGATATAGATCAAAAGGAAAGTTCTTCTATTTTAAATGCTAAAGACAATCTATCCATTAGTGAGATAGCGGAACATTTAAAGCAAGCATTAGAGGAAAATGCTTTTTCTCCTCAATTAGACGAGAAGCTAGAAATTAATGCAGCTGAAATTATAACTCAGCAAGCAGAAGAACAAAATATTGACACTTCCGCCGAACAGCAAATCCTTTCGACAAGTCCTTTAAAAGTGAAGGAAAAAAGTGTACTTTTAACGGCATGGAGTACGATGAACAGTGATCAATCAACTGTTGCGCAACTAAAGGAAACTAATTCGATTAGAAAAACGACCACACAAACTAGATCTTTTTCAAATCAATTAATCGAAAGTTCAAATAGTGAAGACAAACAAGAGACTTCAAATAAAATATCGCAAGTTTCTGAAAAAAAAAAGATCAAATAAATGAGAATGTACTAAGTCCAAAAGAAGTAAAAGAAATGTTGGAGCAACAATACTTTGCATTGATGAATTATGCTGCAGTACAAATTTCAAATGGCTTTAATTTGAACCAAACAGTAAATAGATCATACTTTCATCCAAGAATTGAAGGAAGTGAATACTGTCCAGAGATAATTGGACAGAGAAAAATCATTAATAGTAATCCAATTTATGATTCTAAACAAGAGACGGTTGCATTAGAAAAGCAATATATTTCGTTGATGAAACATGCAAAATCCATGTACCGTAGTTTAAGGAAAATTTAGTTAACAGATGAATAATTGGTAAAAGGAGTTGTGACCTTGAATAAAATTATTCAAAGTCTGGTCAAGGAATTAGTTCAAATTGAAGTTTCAGGAAAAAAGATATTAAAGGGTGTTCTAATTGATTTGGGAACAGACCTAATGGTTATTTTCAACGGAACAGATTATTTGTATATTCCAATCCATCATGTCCATAGTTTCCGTGCAATCCAGAAGAATGAATTCGAAAAAATTGTTCCTACTGAATCATCTAGTAATCAGTTTGAAAGATATAGTGAGGATTTGACTTTAAAAACTGCCTTGCATCAAGCTACGGGTAAGTACTCTGAAATATATTTGATAGATGATCAACCTTTGCATGGTTGCATTACTCAGGTAATGGCTGACTATTTTGAGTTTTATTCTCCTGTCTACAAAACGATGTATATTTCTACAAATCATTTGAAGTGGCTAATTCCTTATGTTTCAAATGAAGGTCCTTACCGTTTAGATAGTACCTACGTCAAACCATTAGTGCAAGCACCGCTTGAAAATACATTTAATGCTCAAATAGAGAAGTTTAAATTTAAAATGGGTGTATTCAATATTGGTGGAAGTAAGAGTCATGTAGGGAAAATAATAAATGTAGAAAAACAAATAGTGGAACTCGAGAAAGCAAGAGAGATTAAAAATTTTCTAAATATTAATCACTTAAAGACATTTCACGAAGTATAAGTAGGAAAGACAAGGGAGTAGTTATGAATAATACTTTCGCTGTATTGGTTAAAATAATCTCAAAAATAGAAGCATGAAATGATTCATGCTTCTTGAATTTGGGAATACAGAGTGTTTTTTTTTGAGAAAAATGAAAATATAAATTAATAGTTATATAGATATGGACATACACCTCGTTTCTTCAAGGAGAAGGAGAATATACATACAAGGAAGAGGACAATCTTGACAAGGAGAGGAAATGGTATATGTATGAGTTTGCAAATTGGAATCGCCACTTTGGTGTTCCTATCTACTATGCTAATCATTTTTGTAAGACCTAGGGAAGTAAATGAGGCTTGGCCTGCAACAATTGGAGCTGTGATTATTTTAATAGCAGGAATTGTGTCTTTAGAAGATGTACTAGATATTATCAATAAAATTGGAGGAGCGTCCATTACGATTATATCTACAGTTGTAATGGCTGTTATATTAGAAAGCTTCGGTTTTTTCAACTGGGCAGCTACCCGAATTGTAAGTTTATCAAAAGGATCGGGTTATCGATTGTATTGGTATATACAGTTATTGTGTTTTGGGATGACATTATTGTTCAATAATGACGGTAGTATTTTAATAACTACTCCCATTTTAATATTACTTCTTAAGAACATGCGACTAAAACCTCCTCAACAGATCCCCTATTTAATCAGTGGAGCACTAATTGCAACTGCCTCAAGCGCACCTATAGGAGTAAGTAATTTAGTTAACCTAATAGCTTTAAAGATTGTTGATATGTCCTTATGGATGCACACTTTAATGATGTTTGTCCCTGCAACTATAGGGTTAATGTTTATGTCATATTTGATGTTTATTATTGTGAAGAAAAAGCTGCCAGTAACTTTACCAAACTCTCTCATAAATATTGAAGAATCCTTTTTCACAAAAAGCTTCCATCCACTGAAAACAAGTATCTCCTTAGAAACAAAACAAAAACGTACTCAATTTATGTTGAAGGTCCTATTCTTTGTTTTAGTTGTCCGAGGTCTGCTATTTGTCGCATCTTATGTAAATATTCCCATTGAAGTCGTAGCAGTAGTTAGTTCGATCATACTTCTAATTTGGCGAGGCTACTATTTAAAATCAAATCCAATAGATATATTGAAAAAAACGCCATGGCATATTCTAATATTTGCATTTTCTATGTATGTAATAATTTATGGTCTGCACAATGTAGGGCTAACTGCTTTATTAGTACAATGGTGTGAACCAATAGTTCAGCAAGGTTTATTTCAAGCAAGTTTCATCATGGGGGGATTAGTGTCTATACTTTCTAACCTTTTTAACAATCACCCTGCTTTAATGATTGGGACAATTACATTAACAGAGATGGGCTTAGATCCAATAACTTTAAAAACAATCTATCTTGCAAATATCATTGGAAGCGATATGGGTTCACTATTGCTACCCATTGGAACACTCGCTTCACTTATATGGATGGATATTCTAAGAAAAAATAAAATAAAAATTACTTGGAAGGATTATTTAAGCATTACTATAAAGGTTATTCCTTTAACAACGATTGTAACGCTAACACTCTTATATATTTGGGTGCAGTTAGTTTTTAGTTAGCTTAAAGAAGTACTTGAGATGAATAGGCTATTAGAAAGCAGGAACTTTTCAATTAAAGAAGGGCGCCTGCTTTTCTCTATAATTCTATAATTACATAAACCAAATTCAAAAAAGTATACTAACTAGTGAAAACCGAACAACACTTCTTTCCGCTTTAGGCGGACGTTTCCACGGACACGGCTTCAACTACGGCCTTGTCACTATACGGATAAAGGGTTGCGAAATATAGTAAAAATTTGTGTTTGAAAAAATGATTCACATAAAAAACAAAAAGAATCCATGATAAAAAATCTTACTGCCAACTAGAAAATAATAAAAAGCTTGGAATGTTAAGATGAATTTACTATGGAGACCTATATCGTTTGCTTAAAATTTACAGTGAATTACATTAGTTATTAGTATGTATATGTTTTTGATAAAGAGAATGACACAAATAATGCAGCATATTGAATTAAAGTAATTCTATCCAACAACAAACGGAGGGCCATAACGCTAGTCACGGCCCTCCACATTAGTTAATATTAAATTTGTTTCTCCATAGCTCGATGAGGAATTCCAGCCTCTAAAAACTCAGGTGAAGTTATTGTATAATTTCTTTTTTCATAAAAAAGGATAGCCTGACTTTGTGCATTAAGCTTTAACTTAGTAAGACCAGCAGAAGTTGAATAGTCCTCCATGCATTGCATCATAAGATTTCCTAAATTCTTCCCTCGATAACTAGGAAGAATACAAACACGTTCTACTTTACCGACACCTGGCTCAATTACTCTGATCCTGCCAGCTCCAAAAGGTGTGCTCTCATCGTAGGCTACAAAATGCGCTGCTTCTGCGTCATATTCATCGAGTTCAAGGTGTAGTGGGACATCCTGTTCCTCTACAAAAACTTTTCTTCTTATTTTAATAGCATCTTCATATTCTTTTTCAGTTTCCACTTTTTTTGCATAAACCAATCCTTACTCAGCTCCAGACAATCTAAATGTTTCGTATACAGTCCATGATCCATCTTCTAATTGATATAAAAGATGAAGACGATCGATTACTTCTTCAAATTGTGCACCAATCATTTTTAATTGAGGGAGAACATCATCATGTTCACTTGCACTCATTTTTTGAGCAATTGTAATATGGGGAACAAAAGAATAACTTTCCTCATCATTGTATTCGATAGCATTTAAATCTTCATGTAGCTTAATTAGTTCATCTGTTGCCTGTACATTAAAGTATATTGCATTCGTAACAGGGGCAAATGAACCAACCTTTGTTGTTTTTAAAGTAAATGGTTTGTGGTTTTTTACAACTTGAGAAACCTTTTCTGCAATTGTTTTTATTTCATTTTCATCAGCTTCAAATACTCCTTTAATGGTCATATGTGGAGTGATTAAAGCATAGTGAGGGTCATAACGCTTTCTATAGGAGTTGGCGAAGTCCTGGACTTTTTTTGATGGAAAAGCAACAATTCCGTATTTCATTTTAACTACCTCCTCAAATTTTTATACAATCACATTACTATTATAACAAATATATCTCTATAGGCTAAAATTATGCAGGAGAGATCTTTTCATATCTGGTTGCCAAAGCTTCCACGTATGGTTACCTTCTAATTCGTCATAAAAGGTCAAAATCCCTTTATTTTTAATTAAATTATGCAATTGTCTATTAGGTGTGATAAAATCTGTTAGTTTGCCGTCACCTGTTTTCACTGCTTTTTCTTCCGTTCCAATGACATGATATAGCGAAAAAGCATGTACGTCTTCGTGATTTTCCACTTTTTTTAGAACCTCATCATTTACAAGTGGAGAGTGCATTATTACTTTTCCAAATGTATTTGGATAAGCTAAAGCAGTCATTAGTGAAACAGTCGCTGCTAAGGAATCGCCAATAAGAGATCTTCCCATACCAACCTGATATGTAGGATAATTCTCATCTATATATGGGACTAATTCTTGAGCTAAAAATCGAGTATATGCGATATGCTGAGAACCTTCCGGATGGTATTTACTTCTCCGGTCTTTAACATCTTTATAAGGTACTCCAACGATGATTAAGTTTTCTATCGCTACCTCTGCATATAATTCATCAGCAACCCGGGAAATTCTGCCTAGTTGAAAATAGTCCTTGCCGTCTGACGCTATTAGTACAGAATATTTATATAGTGGTGAATAATTTGGTGGTAAGTAAATTAGTAGCTGCATATCTTCCTGTAAAGCTTCGCTAAAAATAGATATATCTTGTATTGTACCTTTATTCATAAGTTCCTCCTAAAGTCATTCATGTAGTAAAGAAATTGTATCATATACTAGCAAAGAGGTATAATAAACCAAATGCCGTAAAATCAAAGGGGATAATATTATGGACAGACAGACATCTAGAGTACATTCACGTGAAGTGGAGCAAGCTACAAAGGATGCTTTAAAAAGACGAGGCGTTACAATTGAAGAAATTGCTAAAATTGTCTATGAAATGCAGTTTCCATATAACAAAGGGCTTACGATTGAGCATTGTATAGAGTCGGTTAAAAGTGTTTTGAAAAAAAGAGAAATGCAGCATGCCATCTTAGTTGGTATCGAACTAGACGAGTTAGCAGAGAAGAAAATGTTATCTGCACCGTTACAACAAATAGTAGAAGCAGATGAAGGATTGTTCGGGGTAGACGAAACGATTGCTCTAGGGGCTGTATTTACTTACGGTAGTATTGCTGTAACTACGTTTGGTCATTTAGATAAAAATAAAATAGGACTTATTTCTAAACTAGATACAAAAATCGGTGGAGCTGTTCATACTTTTTTGGATGATTTAGTGGCAAGCATCGCTTCGAGTGCGGCTTCACGGTTAGCTCATCGGACGAGAGATTTAGAAGAAGAAAATGAAACGTTTGCAGATATTCCACCAGAAGAAACAGCACCAGAAGTTAAAATAAAAGGTGCTAGAACTTAAAGCTGTGTGGTCTCGTTTTAAAGAGGCCACACAGTTTTTTTTGAAAGAAAGTATAAAATAGTATTCCGTGAACACTGGGTTTAAGATACTTTTTAGAATAAATAATATTACTGATTTCCGATACAGGTGGGGAACAAAGGCTAAGAGCGCCACCTCGTGTGGCAACGCTTCGTGACCAACATCCTGTTGGCCTCCGAGGGGTGAGCGATGAGCTATCACCGTCGCTAACGCGTCGTTGTGATAGCTCATCTGTTTCACTCATCCCACTGGAGCCGCCACCTTCCACTACATCAACGAAGCGAGTTGTAATCCCGAATTAAATTTGTCACAGCGTATCTCATGGATGAAAATAATAGGCAAAGTTGACGGAAAAAAGGATGCTTTTTTTGAGACGTTCGCCCCCAAAAAAACAGCATCCTTAAATTTACGGGGTATAAATATAGCAAGACGTCCGTTCAAAGCTTTTCGAAAAAGATGTTGAACTTATAGGACCGGTCTGTTTTGCCAATTATTTCTTGTTATTCCCCCGATTTTTTATATCCTGCTTTAGTAGCATCCTGCTCGGTGCAGAACCATTTTTCAGGATTTGTTTGCTCATAATACTTTCCACTAGGTAGATGGTAAATCTTTTTACCCTGCCGATTAATATTACCCTTTATGTTACATTTTTCGGCTGATTGTACAGCTTCTTGGGTGTTATTATTGACCATAACTGAAGCATCGAAGCCCCTGTTCGTGACATAATCCTCTGTCTTCCATACACCGATATTCTTCTTCTTCGCAATTTCAGCTGCATTTTCAAACTCATCTAAATACCGAGTATTCGGAGGGAAAACATAGGCAACACGGGCAAGCCCCTCTTCTAACAATATTTCTTGAACGCTATTCCCATCGACATAAATATATGCTAGCAGTCTGCCATAATCATCAAAACGATTCCCTACATCAAACTCGATTGTGACATCCCCACTATTTAATAATTCCTTATTGCGTTGTTTTGATTCTTCACCAAAAGGCTGCTTTCCTAATGTTTGATGGTTTGTTTCCGGTGTATCTATTAGCAAGTATCGAACTTTTTCTATATTTCCATTATACTTGACCTTAATAGTATCACCGTCAATTACCTCAACAACTTCTACCGAAATTTGATCTGTGCTTCCACTTGTTTGAATAACACCATTAGTGGAATTTTCTTCACAACCATACAGAAAGCTAAAAAGTAAACCTACCCATACAAAAAACTTTTTCATTAATATCACCCATTGTATTGTAACATGAGTTAAAAAGGAGAAGATAGCATGACACAAACAGTAGAATTAGCCTTTAATTATCGGATGGAGGATGTCTTAAAAAGATTAGCTTTCGATCCATTAAATTCGGTTGATATAGCCAATCAAACAGTCAAAATCCCTATGGAAGAATATATTATAACGGTTCAAAGTATCGGGTCATTTCATGAACCTAAATTTATAGTAACGGGCTTAGAAACAAAGGAACAATTTGAACGAGTGCAATCCATCTTTCATTTTAATCGAAGCTTAGAACCAATTCAAAAGCACTTTTTAAATACTAATTTACATTCGTTGTTTTTAAGATTCGAAGGAACTCCGATTATTACGGATTTTTCTTTATATGCAAATATTATTAAAAGTATCATTCATCAGCAGCTAAATCTTTCTTTTGCTAGAACATTAACGGAGAGATTCGTTCATACTTTTGGTAAATGCAAAGAGGTTGTTTGGTTGTATCCATCACCTGAAACTATAGCGAGTATTAATGTTGATACGTTACGTCACATGCAATTTAGTACAAGAAAGGCAGAGTATATTGTAGGGATATCTAAAGCTATTGCAGAGAGTCAATTAAACTTGGAGGCACTTTCCACTCAAGAGGATGATTTCATTATTTCAGAACTAATCAAGTACAGAGGAATTGGTCCTTGGACAGCAGAAAGCTTCTTGTTGTTTGGTTTAGGAAGAGCGAATTTATTTCCATTAGCGGATATAGGGCTTCAAAATTCACTTAAAATACTTTGGCATTTAGACAGAAAGCCTATGAAAAGTGAAATTACACCTCATTTAGCCTCGTGGTCGCCTTACAATAGCTACGCCGCTTTATACCTTTGGAAGAATATAGAATGAAAAAAATCAGCTTTTCCTTAATATATGAAGGGAAAAGCTGATATCCTATACCGATTATTCAATTAGTTGTCTCCGTTTCACCTTGTTCTTCTTTAAAATATAAAAAAGATTCTTCTTCTATTTCATTCATACGTTCCTTATTAAGTCCTAATGCGATAGCTCCTGTAAAAATGGGCTCCCACCATGTTTCTGTTTCAGTCATTGTTATTTCCTCCCTTAATACGTTTATTTATATATCAGTTTTATACCCTGTGAACTTTCATTCATAAACTATTTTGTTGAAAAATGAATCAATTAGCATAGCTTTTCTGAAGTGTATAGGCTAAAAGTTTTGCTATATGTGTCACTTTCATAAAATACAACGGAGATTTCCGCTCTAGCCGGGCGCTTTCTGTACAGAATTAAAAACGTGTAATAAGTTAAGATTTCAGATTAAGAATCAAAAAAATTGATCAATTCTCAATTTTGTTGGAGAAGAATTCTTAAAAGTAGTATTCCACGAAAGACACTCTTCATGTATACCAAAAATAATTGCTTGTTCTTTCTTCTATTAGAAATACATAGTATGATTTCTTTAAGAGTAAAGAAATGGAAAAGGAGTGAGTAAAAATGAAATTTACAGAAGAACAACTAAATCATATGATAAATGAGCATCAAGCCTACTTTTTTAGTGGAATGACGAGAACTGTGGCATTTCGAGTAGAACAATTGGAAATACTTAAAAAGACGATTAAAAAGTATGAAACAGAAGTAATCGAAGCTTTATACAAAGATTTAAGAAAAAGTGAATTTGAAGCCTATGTGACGGAAATCGGATTAGTTTATGACAATATATCTTATATGATTAAAAATTTGGAGCAGTGGATGGCACCAAAGGTTGTAAAAACACCAGTTGCTTTAATGCCATCTAAAAGCTTTATCGTCAACGATCCATATGGTACGGTTTTGATCATTGCACCATTTAATTATCCTTTCCAGCTTGTGATGGAACCACTTATAGGAGCAATTGCTGGAGGAAATTGTGCAGTTATTAAACCTTCTGAAGCAACACCAAATACATCTGATATCGTGAAAAAAATAATTGCGGAAGCATATGATTCAAAATATATTCGAGTTGTCGAGGGAGAAAAGGAAGAAACCTCCCTGTTAATACATGCGGCTTTTGATTTTATTTTCTTTACTGGTAGCGTTCAAGTAGGGAAAATAGTGATGAAGGCAGCGGCGGAACGATTAACTCCAATCGCTTTAGAATTAGGTGGAAAAAGTCCAGCAATTGTTGATCACACAGCTAATTTAGCTGTTGCGGCTAAACGGATTGTATGGGGGAAATTCGTGAATGCTGGTCAAACATGCATTGCACCTGATTATGTATTAGTGGAGGAAAATGTTAAAGATAAGTTTATTGAACAGTTAAAGAAAGCAATTGTTCAGTTTTATGGCAAGGATATTCAACAAAGTAATGACCTTGGAAGAATAGTGAATAGTAATCATTTTGATCGACTAATTAGTGTTTTAGAAGCGGAAAGGGACCAAATTATTTTCGGTGGAAAAATGGACCGGGATGATTTATTTATAGAGCCAACACTATTAAATGGTGTTGACTTCAATAGTCCATCTATGGCGGAAGAATTGTTTGGTCCTATATTACCTATTATTGGTTATAGCGATTTACGAAGTATAGTCCATCGAATTCGCAAATTGCCAAAACCTTTGGCAGCTTATATGTTTAGCGAAAACGAAAAAGCACAAGCATTCTTTCTTCAAGAGCTCCCATTTGGCGGTGGCTGTATAAATGACACGATTACACATGCTGGTAGTGCACATCTTCCATTCGGAGGAGTAGGAAATTCTGGGACTCAAGCTTATCATGGGGAAGCGAGTTTTACGTTATTTACACATCAAAAATCCATTGTAAAGAAAAATACTACCTTACCGATTAATATTGTTTTTCCACCATATAAAAATAAAGTGAAGCTAGTGAGAGGTTTACTAAAGTAATTATTGATAAAGCATACAATGAAAGCGCAAATTAATAGAATTATATGCTACAAAAGTCATCCTATTTAGTTAAGATAGGATGGCTTTTTATATTCAGCGTTAATCAAATTGCCTAAAATATTTTAAAATGTCACAATTTCTGTCATAACTGATACATATTCACTGTATGTTCATTGACAAATAGTGACCATTTAACTAATATTGAGTTGAATATTGATACTTAACAACCATTTTTAGGTGGGGGGAGTAATATGAAGTCTGTATTTAATACGAACACCGATGAATTATTATATAAAGTTAAAACTGCAATATTTGATGAGTCATTGGCGAGTGATATAGCACTTCAGGAGAAGCTAGACGATGCCTTTTTTAATATGGAGCTTATGGATTATGCAGTAAACGAAACGATGATAATAGCTGTTACCAACAAGGCTGGACAAATATTATATGTAAATGATCGCTTTTGCGATATTACGGGATACTTGAAAGAAGAGTTAATAGGAAAAACACATAAAATTATTAATTCCAACACTCACCCTGCATCCTTCTTTAAAGAAATGTGGCAAACCATTTTAAAAGGGAGCACATGGACAGGAGAAATATGTAATAGACGTAAGAATGGTGAATTATATTGGGTGAAAACATATATACTACCTGTTGAGACATATGGTAATGATACTTATTTTCTCAGCATTCGTACGGATATTACATTAGAAAAAGAAAAAGAAGTATTATTGCAGTCCAAACTACTTTCCTCATTTGAAACAGTTGTACACCATATTAACAATTTAGTTTTCAAAGTGGAAAGAGATAGTGATAACAATTTAGGCTTTTCCTTGTTTACAGGGAAAATCGCTGCCGATTATTTAGCGGAAAAAGGGCTACAAACGATTCAACCCAATAGTGATTCTATAAAGAAAAAAGTTTTAAGCCCAATCTATAGTATAAATTCATACTTTTCTGAAGAGATGACAGACAGATTATTATTTAATATAAAAAAAGTTAATATCGGGGAAGAAGTCTCCTACAAAGAATGGTTTGGTGATAGATGTGTACATATTACAATCTCTCCAATTGAACAAGATGGAATAATAAGTGGTGCGATTGGTATTGGCAACGATATTACGGAGCTCGAATCAGCGCGAACTGAACTCACTGAGCTGGCATACCGTGATCATTTGACAAATACCTATAACACAGCTGCTCTCGAAAGAGATATTGTAGAACTGATAAATGAAAACCTGCCATTTAGTTTTCTTTATATAGATTTGGACCGATTTAAAAATATTAATGATTCTTTAGGTCATGTTACCGGTGATTCGTTACTTAAACTAGTTGCTAAAAGAATTATGAATTTCTATAAACAAACTGGTGAGTTATATCGCATTGGTGGGGATGAATTTGTTGTGCTGATTGTGGAGCGACAAAAAGAAAATAAAACACTAGAAAATGCATTGCAATTAATCCGCAAGATTGAAGAGCCTTTTAGTATAGAAGAAATGGAAATATATATATCATGTTCTATTGGAATTGCTTCCTTTCCGTTGCACGGATCTAGTTATAAGGAAATGCACCGAGCAGCTGACCTAGCACTTAATATTTCAAAGGAGTATGGAAAGCGAACTGCTGTAATATTCGATAAAAAGTTTATGGAGGGTCATGTCAACAAGGTAGGGTTAGAAAGTGATATTCGGTCTGGTTTAAATAATCATGAGTTTTACCTAGTCTATCAGCCTAAAGTAAATTTGAAAAGAGAAAAAGTTGATGGCTATGAAGCATTGATTCGATGGGATAAAAAAGGTAAAGAAATTATTCCGCCAAACGACTTTATACCTTTTGCAGAAGAAACAGGTCTTATTATTTCTATTGGAAAATATGTGTTAGAAGAAGTATGTAAACAAGGCGTTGCGTGGCTCAAACAGGGGATTCCTTTTCAAACTATTTCCGTCAATATAAGCCCCGTAGAGTTGGAGCAGAATGATTTTTTAACAAATTTGCAAGAAATTTTGGAGAAAACGGGGTTACCTCCAAAATATTTAGAAATAGAGATGATTGAAAATATATTAATGAAGAACATGGATAAATTATTAGATTTATTACATAAATTAGAAAAGCTTGGAATCAAGCTAGCAATGGATGATTTTGGTTCTGGGTTTTCTAACTTCCGATATTTAAGCGAGCTTCCAATCCATACATTAAAAATTGACCGAAGTCTAATGGACCGGGTATTAATGGGTCGTGATGAAGTGATAGTGTCCTCTATAATTAGAATCGGTCATAGTTTAGGTCTAGAAGTAGTTGCAGAGGGAGTAGAAACCAAAGAGGTTGTAGATTTTTTAAAGGCTCATAATTGTCATACAATACAAGGTTATTATTACTCAAAACCTATTGAAGTATATCAAGTGCCAAGTTTTATATTAAAGTAATATTTTGGTATGATTAAGGTATGCTTAAAGGAGGATTTATAATGTCATTTTCATTTCATGCAAAAGATACAGTTTCATTATTAAAACAATTAGTAGAAATCCCTAGTCCATCTGGTTATACAAAAGAGATTATGGATTTTATGGAAAACATTCTACAGAAACTAAAAGTGGATTATATTAGAACAAATAAAGGGGCATTAATCGCAACTATAAAAGGTTCTGATGAAACAAAGCACCGTCTTTTAACTGCGCATACAGACACTTTAGGTGCGATGGTAAAGGAAGTAAAAGGCAGCGGTAGATTGCAGCTTACTATGGTAGGTGGCTTTAACTGGAATGCTGTGGAAGGTGAATATTGTACTATTCATACAGCAGATGGTAAAAAAATACGAGGCACTATTTTAATGCACCAAACTACGGTGCATGTATACAAAAATGCTAGTGGTTTACCTCGTGATGAAAAAAACATGGAAGTTCGTATAGACGAAAAAGTATTAACTGCAGAAGATACACGTAATTTAGGTATAGAGGTAGGGGATTTTGTTTCATTTGACCCTCGATTTGAAGAAACCGAAAACGGGTTTATTAAATCTCGTCATCTAGACGACAAAGCTAGCACAGCTTTACTCCTTCAATTAATCAAAACTATTCAAAACGGGGATGTTACCTTACCACATACAACTCATTTTTATATTTCTAATAATGAGGAGATTGGATATGGTGGTAACTCAAATGTACCAGCTGAAACGGTAGAATATTTGGCTGTAGATATGGGTGCTATTGGAGATGGACAAGCATCGGATGAGTTTACGGTTTCTATTTGTGCAAAGGATTCATCAGGACCATACCATTATGAATTAACTCGTCAATTAGTAGAGCTAGCTAAAAAAGAAAATATCGATTACAAATTAGATATTTATCCATACTACGGGTCTGATGCTTCGGCAGCAATTCGAGCAGGGTATGATGTGAAGCATGCATTATTAGGACCTGGGATTGAAGCATCTCATGCGTATGAACGTACACACATCGATTCATTAGAAAACACTGCTAAACTTTTATATAGCTACGTGAATACGAAAATCTCATAAAAATCGGGTAAAACCGATTTTTTTTAATCAAGCTCCGGCGCCTAAGCACCCTCGAGACGTTTCAGAATATCCGATAAGGAAAATTAAGTCTTATCGCCATTCTTTTAACGCTTTTCGTGGCTAGTTTGGGCGCTTTTGCTATTTTTTACTTGTTTTTTTCCCTTTAAATCCATATGATAAGAAAGTGAATAAGAAGGAGATATAACAGAATGGACATAAAATTACAAGATGAAATATTAAAAAGAAGAACCTTTGCAATCATTTCCCATCCAGATGCCGGAAAAACAACTATTACGGAAAAGCTTTTATACTTTGGTGGAGCTATTCGTGATGCAGGAACAGTTAAAGGGAAAAAGTCTGGGAAATTTGCAACGTCCGACTGGATGGAAATTGAAAAGCAACGTGGAATTTCGGTAACCTCGTCCGTTATGCAATTTGACTATAATAATTGTCGTATAAATATATTGGATACACCTGGACATCAGGATTTTAGTGAGGATACGTATCGTACGCTAATGGCTGTAGATAGCGCAGTGATGATTGTCGATGCAGCAAAAGGTATTGAAGCTCAAACGTTAAAACTATTTAAAGTTTGTCGTATGAGAGGTATTCCTATTTTCACTTTTATTAACAAGCTGGACCGTCAAGGGAAGGAACCACTTGAACTAATGGAAGAATTAGAAGAGGTTCTTGGTATTCAATCATATGCTATGAACTGGCCAATTGGTATGGGGAAAGAGTTCTTAGGAATTTATGATCGTTTTAATGGACGTATTGAGCAATTCCGTACGGAAGAATCTGAGAGATTCCTTCCTTTAGATGAAGAGGGAGAGCTTGCAGTTGATCATTCAATGAAAGAAACTTCTTACTATACACAGGCTATTGAAGATATAATGTTGCTAAACGAAGCGGGTAATGATTTCGATAAGGAAAAAGTATTGTCCGGCGATTTGACTCCCGTATTTTTTGGTAGTGCTCTAACTAATTTCGGAGTACAAACATTTTTAGAAACGTATTTACAATTTGCACCGACTCCTCAGCCTCGCATGACTGAAAAGGAAGAGGAAATAAATCCCTTAAACGAAGATTTTTCAGGTTTTATCTTTAAAATTCAAGCGAATATGAACCCAGCTCACCGTGATCGTATCGCCTTTGTTCGTATCGTTTCTGGTAAATTTGATAGAGGCATGACGGTAACCTTGGCACGTACAGGAAAAACGTTTAAAGTTACACAGTCTACTCAATTTTTGGCCGATGATCGTGAAACAGTGGAGACGGCGGTTGCTGGAGATATTATCGGGCTTTACGATGTAGGAAATTATCAAATAGGAGATACGGTTGTCGGTGGTAAGAAAGCTTTTACATATGAGAAGCTTCCTCAATTTACACCTGAGCTATTTGTTAAAGTAACTGCTAAAAATGTACTGAAGTCGAAGCATTTCCACAAAGGAATATTACAATTAGTGCAAGAAGGAGCAATCCAGTATTATAAAACACTACACACAGAGGAAATTATTTTAGGTGCTGTTGGTCAACTTCAATTTGAAGTGTTTGAGCATCGTATGAATAATGAATATAATGTGGAAGTCCGAATGGAACCAATCGGATCTAAGGTTGCAAGATGGATTGAGAACGAAGAAGAGGTTAAGGAATCTATGACAGGTCCACGTTCGATGCTTGTAAAAGATCGATACGATAATTATGTGTTCTTATTTGAAAATGAGTTTGCCACTCGTTGGTTCCAAGACAAATACGAGCATATTAAGCTTTATAACTTACTGTAGTATGTAAGAGGTCGCCTTAATGGTGACCTTTTTCTTATTTGTGAGGTACCTTTATGGGGCTTACTCTCGTAGAAGTGGTGGATACTTGCGGTTGCAGGTGATTTACTAGCGCAGCACAATGCTTTACTCTCGGTCATAGGAGATTTACTTGCTCTTCAAGCAGTTTTACTCTCGTTAAGGATTATTTATCTAAAATGACTACAAAATTATTCTATTAGTGGGCTTGTTACTCGGATAAATATTTGAACTCTGCTTCTGTAGAGCATATGATAGAAAGAGCAAATAAGAAGGTGGTCCCCGAATGAATATTAGTGACTTTTCCATAAAAAGACCCGTATTTACAACCGTTATTATGTTTTTAATCATCATACTTGGCGGTGTTTCGTTTTTTAAAATACCCGTTACTTTAATACCAGATTTAAATCCTCCGATTGCAGTGGTTGTCACGAATTATCAAGGGGCAAGTCCAATTGAGGTCGATGAAAAAGTTACGAAGCCATTAGAGGCATCGTTGAGTACTTTACCAGGAATCGAGTCTATTAATAGTACATCCCAAGAAGGGGCTAATTTTATTCTTTTAGAATTCGATTGGTCTACAGATATGGATGCCATTCAGTTAGATGTCATGCAGCGAATTGATATTACACCACTACCTGATGGAGCGGATAAACCGCGATTCTTGAAGTTTGATCCTGCTCAATTCCCAATCATCCAGCTATCCCTAAACACGAAGGATTCAAAAGCTGATATTCAGCAAATAGCAAAGCAATTAGAGAAAGAATTATTGAGAACAGAAGGAGTCGCTAGTGTTAATATATCTGGTTCTTTAGTCGAAGAAGTACAGATTTTACTCGACCAAGAGAAATTAAAAAACAAGGGACTTACACAAGCTGACATCGTACAAGTCATTCAGGCGAACAACATTTCACTGCCTGGTAACCCAGTTGAAACTAATGAGGATAAATCATTAACTACTAGAATTATTAGCACATTAACATCTGTAGAAGATATAAAAGATTTAGTAGTAACTGTTAATCCTTTGGATGGTACAACTATTACGATTGCAGATATAGCGACTGTCGATTTAGCGAAGTCAGAACAATTTTCTCAAACTAGAGCGAATGATGAACCCGCTGTTTTACTATCTGTTTTCCAGGAGTCTAGTGCCAATACTGCTAATGTTTCTACCGCTTTTCAGGAAGCATTAGACAAGCAACTTGAAAAAGCAGAGTTTAAAGATATCAAAGCTAATATTCTTTTTGATCAAGGAGACTATGTAAAAATTGCCATAAACAACATAGGCACTACGTTAATAACGGGTGGGTTATTGGCAATGATCATTCTTTTTATTTTCCTAAAAGGTGTTAGAAGTCCGATAATTGTTGGAGTTGCAATTCCATATTCCGTAATTGTTACTTTCGTTCTCATGTATTTTGCTGGTTTTTCGCTAAATATCATGACATTAGGGGCGCTTGCCCTAGGTATTGGGATGCTTGTTGATAACTCCATTGTTGTTATTGAGAATATAGAGCGGCACTTGGGATTAGGAAAGACCCCTAAAGAAGCAGCAAGTATAGGAACGAGAGAGGTAGCTGGCGCTATTACAGCCTCTACTTTAACAACGATAGCTGTTTTTGTTCCAGTTCTATTTCTATCTGGTTTGATAGGACAAATATTTACGGAATTTGCCCTTACTATTTCGTTTAGTTTGTTTGCATCATTGGTAGTAGCGATTACTGTTATTCCAATGATGGCAAGTAAGTTATTGAAGAAGCCTAAAGGGAATATAGAGGCTAAAAGAAGAAGGTCGAAAGCGTATAATAATTTTGAACGTTCGATTAAATGGACTTTAGGTCATCGTTCCATAATATTAATGATTACCTTTGTACTTTTAGTCGTTTCCGGAATAGGGTTGTTCCGAGTCGGAACAGAGTTTTTACCAGCTACTGACGAAGGATTTATCACTATTTCGATAGATTTAGAAAAAGGCTCTTCATTTACAGCGACAGATACAGTGGTCAATAAAGTAGAAGAAATTCTACAAACAGAAGAGGATATTGAGGTGTATGTAAGTTTTGTTGGGGGCAGTCAGGAAGGCCAATCTAGAGGTAGTGCAAACTCCAATACAGCTGAAATCTCAGTGAAGTTAAAAGCATTAGAAGATAGGGATCGTTCTGTTTTTACGTTTGTTGATGAAGTACAGCCAAAAGTATTAAAAGCTGTAGGAGACGAAGCTGAGATTAATTTTAATGTGCAGACTGCTTCAGGCTCTTCTCCAAATGTTGTGTCATTTACTGTGTCGTCAAATAACAAGAAAGTTTTGGACACAGCAGTTAATAATTTACAACAGGATTTAGAAAGCTTAGAAGGGGTTGTCAAGGTTACGAATGACTTAACTACTAAAGTAGAAGAGGTACAGATTAATGTCATTCGAGAGAAAGCAATTGAATATGGTATTGCTCCAGCTCAAATTGCACAGACCGTAAATAACATAACAAGAGGGGTTTTTGCTTCTCAAATTATTGATGAAAACGACAATGTATTTGGTGTTTATGTCAAATACGATGAAATGTATCGTAGCAATTTGGATCATTTGAAGCAATTGCAGTTACGTACTCCATCAGGTCAGTATATTACATTACAGGACGTTGCAACTGTAGATATTGCTGAAGGGCCAGTCGCCATTCGAAGCGTAGATCAAGCTAGTGCGATATCATTTTCAGTAAAATACGAGTCCAAATACTCCTTAGGGGATATGTCTGATTTAGTAGATGTGGTTATCCAGCAACAGAATTTCTCGGAGGATATCGATGTATCTTTTGGTGGAGATAGAGAATTAATGGATAACTCTAAGAATGACATGATTCTGGCAGTGTTACTTGCAGTGGTATTAGTGTTTATCGTAATGGCAGCACAATTTGAATCATACAAATATCCTTTTGTCATTATGTTTACTGTTCCACTTGTGGTTATTGGTATCTTTATAGGACTATTTACTACTAATTTACCTATAAGTATTTCCGCTATCATTGGAATCTTAATATTGGTAGGAATTGTTGTAAATAATGGAATTGTCTTGGTTGATTATATCAACCAAAGAAAAGCAAATGGAATGTCTTCATATGAGGCAATTATTACATCCGTTCGCGACCGTGTACGTCCCATATTAATGACTGCATTGACTACGATATTAGGTCTTGTCCCATTAGCTTTAGGAATTGGAGAAGGTACAGAGATTAATCAGCCAATGGCCATAACTGTGATTGGTGGATTAATAAGTTCAACTTTCCTCACTTTATACGTAGTACCGATTATTTATAGTTTGCTTGATAAAGAAACAAGGAAAAAAACAACTAAATATTCTGATAGTTAGAGAAAAGAGTCTTCAACTGAAGGCTCTTTTTTTGTATACTGGAAAAAAGGGGTGTTGTTATTGGCTTCTGCATTAATAACTGGATTTCCAGGTTTTTTGGCAAAGAATATTATGAAAGAGTTAAGACAGCAACATAAATATACAAAAATCTATGTTCTCGTAATTCCTTCGCAGATTAAATTAGCAGAAAGTTTAATTGCAGAAATTTATCAGGATCAACTTCATTCTCAAACGATTGAAATAGTAGAAGGTGATATTACGCTCCCTGTAGCAGGTATACATCCAGATACATTTGAAAAGTTACGTGACGAAGTAGAATATGTTTGGCATCTGGCAGCAATTTATGATTTAGCAGTGCCGAAAGAAATTGCATGGAAAGTAAATGTACATGGTACAGAAATGTTTAATAACGTAGTTAGTCAGTTCTCCAAGCTAAAGCGATATACATATTTTAGTACTGCATATGTTGCAGGTTTGCGAGAAGGAATATTGTTAGAAACGGAATTAATTCGACCAGTAGGATTCAAAAATTATTACGAGGAAACTAAATATGAGGCAGAATTGCTAGTGGAAAAGTTAAAGGAGAGAATACCTGTTACGATTATTCGTCCTGGTATTGTTAGAGGACATTCAGAAACGGGTGAAACGATTAAGTTTGATGGTCCGTATTTTTTTGTTAATATGATTTCAAATTTAAGGAAGCTCCCTTTCCTTCCATATCTAGGGAAATCAACTACGTCAATTAATGTGGTACCTAGTGATTATATAACAAAAGCTTCAATCTATTGTTCATTAAGTGAGGGGGCATTAGGTAAAACGCTTCATCTGACTGATCCTAACCCTTATCCAGTAGAGGAAGTTTACAGAGCATTTGTGAAAGAAGTTACTGGGAAGTATCCAAAAGGAAGGTTACCTTTAACTATTGCAAAAACTGCAGTTGCTTTATATCCAATTCGAAAATTTTTACAGGTAGAAAAAGAGACTTTAGACTATCTGACGTGGAATGCTACTTTTGATACGACCAATGCTCAGGCTATTCTTTCAAAAGGGAATATTACTTGCCCAGATTTCATTGAAACAATCCCCTCAATGATTGCATTTTACAATAATCATAAGAATGACCCATCTTTTCATATACCAATAAAATGAAATGACACTTACTTCTTGAGTATTATTTGTTTACAAGCGATCGAGTTATGGGTATAATTATTAACATAACTAAATAGACTTTTGACTAACGTCAAAGGGGAGTAGCTATAGGGAAACCTATTTCATAGTCGTCATTACGTGGCTTATACCACCGGTTATGATAGCAATTATATTATTTTTGCTTAGCAAGACCTTTGCCTTTTTTAAGGCAGGGGTCTTTTTATATGCAAAAAAGGAGGATTTTGATGGATACGGCAATATTATTGGAGTATGGTTGGGTTGTATTAGTTTTGGTAGGTTTGGAAGGTTTATTAGCAGCCGACAATGCAGTCGTAATGGCTGTTATGGTAAAGCATTTACCGAAAGCTCAACAGAAAAAAGCATTGTTTTATGGTTTACTAGGTGCTTTTGTATTTAGATTTTTAGCGTTATTTATGATTACTTTCTTAGTGAATATTTGGCAGGTTCAAGCAATAGGAGCAGCATACTTGTTATTCATTTCGATAAAACATATTTATGATCAACGAAAAAATTCGGATAACCATATAGATATGGATGATATGGCACCCAAAAAAGGCTCTGGCTTCTGGATGACTGTTTTAAAAGTAGAACTTGCAGATATAGCATTTGCTATTGATTCTATGTTAGCAGCAGTTGCGATAGCGGTAACATTGCCACATTGGGGAACTGCTGAAATTGGTGGTATTAATGGTGGACAGTTCGCAGTAATGTTCATTGGTGGAGTTATTGGTCTAGTAATTATGCGTTTTGCAGCACACAAATTCGTTCAATTATTAGAAAAAATGCCTTCACTAGAAACAGCAGCATTTTTAATCGTAGGATGGGTTGGGGTTAAACTTGCGGTAATGACATTAGCGCATCCGAATGTTGGAGTGTTAGATGAGCATTTCCCTCACTCTACTCCGTGGAAGGTAACTTTCTGGGTTGTATTACTTGCAATTGCTATTGGTGGTTATCTATTAGGTGTTGCGAAACAGAAAAAAGAAGCATAATAATTTTAGTAAATGCGTAAAAAGATAGTTTTAGCTATCTTTTTACGTTTTTTTTTTTTACAATGAGATAATAATTACTCGATTTGTCGAAAGGAAATAAAATAATGAAGCAGCCACAACTACAACTTAAAAAGAAATTGAAATTTACACCTGCTCAAGTAATTGTCACTTATTATTTCATTGCAATTGCTATTTCTGTTATTCTTCTTCGTTTACCAGGTGTACATAAACCAGGGGTGGAAGTTGCGTTCATTGACAGTTTGTTCACCGCTGTGAGCGCCGTTTCCGTTACTGGTTTAACTGCAGTAAGTATTTTGGACACATATAGTGTATTTGGCTATTTCATGATTATTCTTATTTTACAACTTGGCGGAATTGGAATTATGTCGTTAGGAACATTTATTTGGTTAATCGCAGGGAAGAAGATTGGACTACGTGAAAGACAGTTAATTATGGTCGATCATAACCAATCGAATTTATCAGGAGTTGTTCACCTGATTAGAGAGATTGTTAAAATTCTACTACTTATTCAACTTATCGGTGCAATACTATTAACTTTATATTTTACACAGTATTTTGATACGTTAAAACAAGCTGCAATTCACGGAATATTTACATCTGTTTCTGCAACAACCAATGCTGGATTTGATATTACGGGTCAATCCTTATTTGCATACCATAATGACTACTTTGTGCAAACGATCACGAGTATATTGATTATATTTGGGGCTATCGGTTTTCCAGTATTGATAGAAGTAAAGGAGTTTTTGTCGAATAAAAACAAAAATTTTCGTTTTTCTTTATTTACAAAGCTTACGACGATAACATATGGAGCACTTCTAATTTTTGGCACAGTTATGATTTTTTTATTGGAGCTGTTTAATTCGTTTAAAGGTATGCCCTGGCATGAGAAGTTCTTTACAGCATTTTTTCACTCGGTGTCAACACGTTCAGCTGGTTTGACTACGATGGATGTTACGTTATTTAGCGAGGGTACTAACTTTTTAATGAGTATTTTAATGTTTATAGGAGCTTCACCAAGTTCTGTTGGTGGTGGAATTCGAACGACAACATTTGCTATAGCACTTCTTTTTTTAATCCATTTTTCACGAGGAAAAGAAAATATTCAAATTTTTAATCGAGAAATTCATTTAATAGATATTTATCGTTCGTACGCTGTTATTATTTTGGCATTAATAATGGTTTTTGTCGCAACATTATTACTCTCTGTCACGGAGCCTGATGTACCGATTGCCTCTTTGATATTTGAAATAACGTCTGCTTTTGGAACTTGCGGTATGAGTCTTGGGATAACAGGCGATTTGTCAGTCATAGGGAAAGTTACTATTATGATTTTAATGTTTATAGGACGAGTGGGGTTAATATCGTTTTTGTTTACATTAGGAGGAAAGCACAACAAAACAAAATACCATTATCCAAAAGAGCGGGTAATTATTGGATAATATAAAACGCCGAGCAATGGAATTATTGCTCGGCGTTTTTAAAAGAAAGTATATAATAGCGTTGGGTAAACACAGGGGTTATGATATTTTTAGTAGATAAAACTACTGAATTCCGTTTCAGGTGGTAGAATAAAGGCTAAATACGCCACATCCTGGGTGCCTCCGTCGAAGTTCTCACCTTCCACTACAATCAACAAAGTAAGTAGTATCTCTCATTAGATTAAGCACCATAAGATTTCCGAAAAAAAGTGATATTGGTTGTGACAATTTCACAACCAATATCACTAAAAATTCACTACGTAACAATTTAGGGGAGTTTCTGTCCAAAACCCTTCGAAAACTTTAGAAACAGGTTTTAACATTAAAGTGTCTGTGGGCTTTTCCCGTTGACAAAAGATAAATGAGGGGTCACGGATTTACCAAAAGTAGTTAATAAATATCCTTCTTTTTCCTCAATAGAACCTTGTATAAATGCATCTACATCAATAGAAATTGGCGTGATAAAGGTTTGTTTATACAATTCACGTTCATTCAACTGTAACGTAGTAAAGGCTTCTCCTGCGATACTAGGATCTTCTACTAATAATTTATACATTTTAGATTGTTCTTCCTTACTAAGATCATTATTCCACCAAGGTTTACGAGGTTGGAACTTCTGTTTTGATAAATAATCTAGTTTCATTACACTTCTAATCGTAGGCAACGAAATATTCTCCAGTCCTTCTAAGAACGCATAAAGTCTTGTATATAAATCCTCTAATTGGTGACCGATTCTCGACCAGTTATGCTCTTCCCAAAAGGTACCGAACTGTTGAAAGAAATCGAAAGGAGTATCAAATACATATTCAAATAAATATTCGAGCGTGCGATCCATTCGATGTGCATTCCAATATTTCTCTAAAACATCTTCTACTTGTTTAATACGTAAAATATCGTCAAAGTTTAACACATTATTTGAGAATATTTCATATGGGGCTTGGTCTACATAAACGTAGCCATATTTTTCAGCTTCAACGCGAAGCCCCGTCCCACGAAGTAATTTTAAAAATCCTAACTGAAGTTCCTCAGGACGCATCTCAAATACTTCATTAAAGGTATTTCTAAATGAAGAATAATCTTCTTCTGGAAGACCGGCGATTAAATCTAAATGTTGGTCAATCTTTCCACCACTTTTAACCATCGTTACAGTTCGTTTAAGTTTTTCAAAGTTTTGTCGACGTTGAACAAGTTCGTTCGTTAAATCGTTTGTCGATTGAACACCTATTTCAAAGCGGAATAATCCTGCTGGTGCATTGTCATTTAAGAATTGGATTACTTCAGGACGCATAATATCTGCTGTGATTTCAAATTGGAAAACAACTCCAGGATGATGCTCGTCTATAAGGAATTGAAACATTTCCATTGCATAGCTTCGACTAATATTAAATGTGCGATCGACAAATTTAATGATTTTTGCACCATTTTCCATTAAATATCGAATATCATTTTTTACTTTATCTCGATTAAAATATCTGACGCCAACTTCTATAGAAGACAAGCAAAATTGACAAGAAAACGGACATCCTCTACTCGTTTCCACATAGACAATACGCTTCGACAAATCAGGAAGATCCTCCACGAAACGATAAGGGGAGGGAGATAATCTTAAATCTAGTTTTGGCGGTAGCACATTAAGTATAAATTTGTCATCTTGTACATAAGCTAGACCAGGAACTTCTTTTATCTTTCTTTTATGAGATAAAAAGTCTAGCAAATCTTTAAACGATTGCTCACCTTCACCAACGACCACGTAATCGATTTCTTTCACTTTTCGTAACCAAATATTTGTATCGTAAGAAACTTCTGGACCTCCTAAAACGACTACTATAGTAGGATCGACAGTCTTAAGCATTTTAATAACCTTTATCGTTTCTTCAATATTCCATATATAGCAACTAAAACCCACAACGTTCGGCTTCTTTTGATAAAGGTCAGCAACGATATTAAAGGTCGGATCTTTAATTGTGTATTCTACTATTTGGGGGTGATACTCGGGTTCAGCATATGCTTTTAAACAGCGTAGTGCTAAATTTGTATGGATAAACTTTGCATTCAAAGTGGTTAATATTATTTTCATTGTTCATAAACTCCTTTATTAATATATCTATTGTATCAGTCATTAGTATTGTCGACAATATAGGCTAAAAGAATCATGCAATCCTGTTCGATATTATGGAATAATCAGAATAAATAAACAAATATTATTTTCAACTGTATAATCTTGTAATTGTAATAATCTGAAAGGCTGGTGTCTTCTTGTTAACAAAATATGATAATAAAGAAAAGTTTGATCATATATTTCAGTTATTTTCAAGTGGGCTGATATTTATTAATGACAGAGGAATACTATTAGACATGAATTCTTATGCCGAAAAAATTCTACTCATAAATAAAAATGACTATATTGGTAGAAATGCAAAGAATTTATATAATATGTTTAATCTTTGCGACGAAGAGAAGGAAATTCTCACAGAAAAACTCCAAAAAGAAGGATATTTGGAAAATCATTTGGAATACAAACCAATCGATGGTGAATATAAATATGTTCATGTAGTAATTTCTAAACAATTCGATAGTGGACTATATCTATTAGAAATAAATGATGAATCTGAAAAGATATATATGAAGAAAAGATTAGATCAATCTGAATCACTTCGTACATTAGGACAACTAGCTGCGGGAATAGCACATGAAATTCGGAATCCAATGACCTCGTTAAAAGGCTTTACACAATTATTAAGTCAAAATGCAACAGAAGATACTCAGCGTTATTTAACTGTTATAAAACACGAAATCGATCAAATGGAGAATATTCTAACGCAATTTTTAGAGCTTTCTAAACCAAGTAAATCTAAATTTACTGTTATTTATGTGGAAGACACAATTTTAGAAGTGGTTAACTTTATGGCGCCGGAAGCATTATTGAAGTCCATAAATTTAAATGTTTCTAGTCAGGTAACCAAAGAATGTCATGTTGTTGGAGATAGTCAATTATTGAAGCAGGTATTTATAAATGCTATTAAAAACGGAATAGAAGCAATGCCTAATGGTGGGAATATCCATATTAACATTTCCTGTAGGCCGGGACACCAAGTCAGTATTTCTGTGAAAGATCAAGGGCATGGGATTGATGATATAAATATCAATAAAATTTTCCAACCATTTTTTACTACAAAAACAACAGGGACAGGCCTAGGACTCTCACACGTTTACAAAGTTATAGAAGAACATGGCGGAAATATAGAAGTTCAGAGCATGGTTGGAGAAGGTACTACTTTCGATTTTATACTTCCCTGCAGAAAAAATAGGATGGTTTTTGACAATATAAACCACAGACCTATATAATAGTTGTTAATGTATTTAATATAGGTGAGGATGAAGTAATATGACAGCAGAACAATCAACCAGTGCTCTAAAACTATTTATAGTATTGTCACGTGCCCATAAAGTAATTCACGAATGTACCAATCAGTTTTTTCAAGAAAACGGTTTAAATCCCACTGAATTTGCTGTAATGGAGCTTTTGTATCATAAAGGTAAACAGCCACTTCAGCAAATTGGTAATAAGATCTTATTGGCAAGCGGTTCTATCACATATGTTGTGGATAAACTAGAGGGACGAGGCTATGTTAATCGAGTATCTAGTCCAACTGATAGACGTGTGACATATGCAGAAATATCTGCAGAAGGTTCAAAATTTATGGATGAGTTATTCCCTCGCCATGAAGAACAATTAGTCAATCTGATGGGCGCATTATCGGAAGACGAGAAGCAGGATGTAATTGAACTCATAAAAAAATTAGGATTATCTATTAAAAATTTATCATATTAAAAAGAAACTTCGAGCCTTGAAACAGGATCGAAGTTTTTTATTAGAGAGAATAAATAATACTACTAATTTCCTTAAGATTACCAGCCTCACGTAATGTGTAAACTGGGTTCATAAGCATCTTTTTGCACGGATTTATGTTCAATGTAAAAAGAGCAGTAGATAGTGTATTGCTCACTATCTACCGCTCCTAAACTATTATTTAATTTTAATTGTTTCTGCCATTTGTACAAATGTTTCAAGGGCAGGTGTCTCAACTGTGTCAAATACTGTTAGTTTAACAATAAGTCCTTCTCGTTCAAATACATAACCTGAAACTTTACCTTCAGGAGTATCAATTTGATGTGCAGAAGTATTTTTAATAGCTTCATTTGTTGGAATAAGATTTTCGTCTTTTATTTCTGTTACAGTAGAAGATTCATTGGATGCTTGTAAAGTTGTAACTAAATTTTCTTGAACATCCTCGATAGTTGCTTCATCTGCTGAGAAAGTTTCAATACGCATGGACTGTAAATCGTTGTTTTGATTGAACAATAGGTCTTTATTAGGTTCTTCTCCAGTTAGCTCATATCCTTCCACCACTGTGATGGAATAGTTTTGACTATCACTTTCCGTAGTAGTTCCTTCTAATACCACTTCCGGAGAATCGGCAGATTGAGCTGAGTCAGTGTCTGTAGCGGTTTCAGTCTCTGTCTCAGTTTCAGTTTCTATATTTTCCGTTTCCTCAGGAGTTGTTTGTTGTGTATTGTCAGTTGCCGTTTCTTCGGGTTTATCATGTTTTTCTGTTGTTGTGCTTGTTCCACAGGCCGCGAGTATAACTGTTAGTAAGAAGATGGTCAGCATTGTATAAATTTTTTTCATCATTATTCAGCTCCTTTTGTATTTGGACGATAAAGGTCTTCAAATGTTTCAATGGAAAGGCAAGATCAAAAACAATAGCACTAGCAATGTAATATGTGCGAGAACTATAGCAGTGATACTTCTTTTCCACTCGTATAGTATACCAAAGATAATACCGACGAAAAATCCTCCTAATATACCTATCCAAAAACCAGTGAAAATGAACGACAAACCAAAGAGCAAAGAACTCAAAATAACGGCAAACTTTGGCTGCATAAATTTTTTCAATTGCTGTTGGATTAATCCTCTCCAAAAAAGCTCTTCCCCAGGAGCAATGATGAATATTAATAATAGATAATGCCAAATGGTTGTTGGTCCAAAATGGCTTAAAAATTTATGAATACTACTTGTCCAATATGCTGGTCCCATTTCTAATACGAGATAAGCGCCTAGCATGCCAGCGTAAGAAAGCACGCCGAACATCATCCCAAGAAAAATTAAGCGGATAGAATTGTTGTCTTCTTCGATTTTGGAAAAATAGAAAAAAGCTGCCATAAGGAAAAATACGGAGAAAGTATAAAAGTACCAAAAAACTTTTTCATTTGAAAAAGTAATCCAGGATAGACCGTAAGCCAGAATTAATGAAATTACTAGTTGATATATTGGTGATTGACGAAACATAATACACATCCTTCTAATATTTAAAAAAACCGTCCATCTAATTGAGAGGAACGGCATGACGTTTAATCTTCATTACTATATAATATTTTATAACGCTTGTGGTTAATAACTGTTTTCTCTTCGGTCTCTAGTTCATTAAAGTTTTCCATATAAGTTAAATTAACTATTACCGAATTTTCATTTACTTTCTCTACAATACCTTGAAGACCGTCTTTAAATTCTATGATATTCCCAACTTCAGCTATTTTCATAGAGTGTTCCATCCCCTTAAGAACATAATATAATACAGTTTGCCTTAAAATTTCTCATACGTAAAGTATTTTAACTAAACTTCTTAAAAAAATATCGAAAATAATAGATGAAAGGATTTGAACAAATGCAAGAATCATATGAAGTAAAACTTAATATGCTACAAAGTGGGGAAATTAAAGAAATAGTCATTGAAAAAAATGATTTTATCGCTTTTAGAGAAGTTTTAGTACAACGTGAGGATTTTAAACATTTTTCTGGTAATGCAAAACAAGGAGGTCAGGTAGTATATACATTTTTAGAGGTTCCTAGGAGTTAAAGATGTCATAAATTGTCGTACACTTATTGGTTTAGTCTCGGTCTTCAACAGGTATACTGAAAAGAATATACATTGTTAAAAGGAGCGATTCAGTATGTCAGAGAAATGTTTAAAAAGATTAGAGTGTACTAGGGAAAAAATGTATAGATCAGCTTTAGAAAAAGGTGTTTTAAACTCTGATACGATTAAATTGAGTGAAGAGTTAGATCAATTATTAAATGAATTTCAATATATTAATACGGATGAAGAGAAATCTAAAATAGAGTGATAACAAGGGGAGAGAATAAATTGAGTAGTATATCATTATTACAAAGGGAACTGAATAAAGCTATTGTTGGAAGAGAAAAAGAAATTACCTTTATGCTAATGGGGTTGTTAGTAGAAGGGCATGTCCTATTAGAGAGTGTACCCGGCTCGGGGAAAACGATGATGGCTAAAGCTTTTGCAGAAGCTATTCACGGTGAATTTAAACGTTTACAATTTACACCAGACGTATTGCCTTCCGATGTTACGGGTATAAGCTATTTTCATCCACAAAAACAAGAATTCGTTCTTCGCGTAGGACCAGTAATGAGTAATATATTACTTGCTGATGAGATCAATCGTGCCACTCCACGAACCCAGTCAAGTTTGTTGGAAGCAATGGAAGAAAAACAGGTTTCCATAGACGGGGAGACGATTCTTCTTTTAAAGCCATTCATGGTAATTGCTACACAAAATCCAGTAGAATCGCAACAAGGGACTTTTTCCTTGCCAGCCGCACAATTAGATCGCTTTTTATTTAAATTGACGATAGATTATCCTTCCCAGGAACAGGAAAAAAGTATACTGCAGCAATTTGGTCGGACACCAGGAAAAGTAAATATAGAAAAAGTTGTTACATTGGACCAAATTCAAGAGTGGTCAGAACAAGTAAAAGAAGTAACTGTCCATGAGGATATCATGACATATATCATTCAAATTGTGCACTATACAAGAAATCATCCATACATAGAACTAGGTTTAAGTAGCCGAGCATCTTTAGCAGTCTTACAAGCTGCAAAGGCATATGCCTTTATTAATAATAGAGGGTTTGTGACGCCAGATGATGTGAAAAATGTTATTGAACCAGTATGTCTTCACCGGATGAAGTTATCCTCACAAGGTATGCTGATACATGATTTAACCGAAATTCTCAAAATAATAGTTGATGAGGTAGAAGCACCTGTTGAGGCTAATATACGATGAATTGGAATCGTCATGGTTCAGGCATGAGGAATACGAAGATGTACATAGATTTCCTCGTATTTGCTGTTATTCTAAGTTTTCTACTCAAGCAGTTTATCTTTGTTGCAGTTATTTCATTTTTATTGTTAGTCGCGCTAGTACAAATAATTTATTATCGCCAAGTAGGAAAAAAATTTGAATTTGTAAATGATAAAAAAAGAGTACGTTTAATGACAAATACAACTTCAGATTTTACATTTACTTTTCATAATAAAGGTTTACCAATTTGGAACGCAGTTTTAACGATTACATTTCAAACAACTATTAAGCCAGATGGAATACCTAATACACTAATAGGAGACTTTCACGAAGTTAAAATACCTTTTTCGATTGGTTATAAAAAAAGTGTCTCCTTAAAGGTGCCTATAAAAGGAGTGAGCAGAGGTCTTGCGAGGATTAAACAATTGGAAGTCCAAATACCTCATCCATTAACCGACGGATCTATCATATTGGTATTTAAGCCTTATATATTACTAGATGCCATTGTTTTCCCTAATATATATGATATTAAAGAAGTTTTTGTGCCATCTAAACTGAAGCAAGGTGATTTGGCATTAAATTCCTCTTTATTTGATGACTCTTTCTTCCCAGTAGGGACACGGGAATATGCTCCAGGGGATCAGTTTCATCATATACATTGGAAGGCGAGTGCAAAGACTGGGCAGTTGCAGACGAAGGTTTTTACACGTGTTGCTAATGTGTCTGTTTTATTTATTGTAAATGTTGGAGAAAAGTACAGTGTTCTATCTGATTTTGAACAGAAGTTAGAGTGGCTTGCTTCATACATAGATGCTTGCTATAAGGAAGATATCCCGTTTTCGTTTGCTATAAATGTTCGAGCTTCAGGGAAGGTTCCTTTCGTGTATCTACCTTTGGGTAGCGGGGATTCCCATCGTATACAGGCAATGGAAATACTCTCGATTCTATCGATTGCTAATAGTATTATTCCTTTTGATAAATTACTAGCATATATGAATTTACATGAGGAGCTACCAGTTGCAACGTTTGTGATGACGCCAGATACAGAAATGTATAGTCCGTTACTACATAGTTGGGAGCAACGAACAAATGTAATATATAAATCGCCTACGAAGATAGGGGGCATCTCACGTGGATAATATGATTACCCCTATAAAAGTTCAGGCACAGTCCATGGGGAAATACATTCAAGATGTCTGGATCATTGCACTACTTTTAGTTATATTCCAGCATAACACGACTTTTTCATTACCTTTTTTATGGATCATCCTTCAAATTATTATAGCTATTTTGGTTCAAATAATATTTAGTAAAACCGGTCCAAATCCTATTATTCCATTTATAATTCCTACCAGTGTCCTCTTAATATTATTTTTGTTTCATTCTCCTTTCTGGTTATTTTTAGTTGGCGTTGGAATTTCGATTTGGCGTGTACAAGTGAGATTTCTTCAAGAGCAGGATGATCAAACGTATGAAAGTGACTATTTTATATACTACTTTTTAGTATTTTTAGCCGTTCTTTTTATTGGTTTTATTCTGAAATTGGACGACTTTTCCATGACTTTATATGGTGTAGTAATTTCAGGAGTAGTAATATTTGTAGCGTTGAGACTTTATGCTGTTTGGATCAGCACAAACAAACAAAATTCAGCACCTCTTTTTCATGTGGTATGGGGATTTATCCTAGGCTTATTATGTATTGCTGGAGTATCGACCGGTTTATATTTAGTGACTCCATTTATCAGAAAAGTGCTAGATATTCTATTAGAGAAGGTTGTTAGTATTGCTATTATTCCATTCCTACCGTTATTAGAATATCTAGACAAGCTATTGAGTAAGTTAGAAATTAAAACACCTGAAGAAACCGAACGTATCCAGTCAGAAGAACCAACAGAATTGGAACCAACTGAATTGTTTGAGGGAATTACTGGAAGTGGCTTTCCGTTTGAAATAATTCTTTTCGCGCTAGCTGCTATAGTGATAATATTATTTGTTCGATTTTTATTGAAAAATAAATCAGATACAATTACGACAAAGCCTAGTGTTATCCATTATTTAAACAAAGAACTAGAGGATGACCAGGAGGAAAAGCAACCGAATAGTCACATCTCAATTTATAAAGTGAATACTTCTCTGTTAAGAGAAAAATATAAAGAATTTGAAGTAGAGGCTTCCTTCTATGCTTTTCATAGAACCAAGAGTGAAACTGTACGTGAGTGGTTTCTACGGATGAAATGGCCGGTGAAGGATGAGTTCTTTCAAATTTATGAAGAATTAAGATATGGAGATGTAACTATTTCCTCAGAGAAAGCCGAATTGTTCCTCTCAAACCTAGAAAAAATAAAAATAACATTTTTTTTCGAAAAAGATGTTTAAAAAATATAGAATGGGGCATATTAATAAAGAACACAGCAACATTCTCATTTCCCCCTTTTTTAAGGATCATCCAAAAGTTATATGGATGGTCCTCTTTTTTTGGTACACTAAATGTATTAACAATATAAATGGAGGATTAGCTATGTTAAAACAAATGAAGGTTGGATTTATCGGCACCGGTGTAATGGGCAAAAGCTTGGTGAAGCATTTATTAAATGCAAATCATGAAGTAACGGTTTATACCAGAACAAAGGAAAAGGCTGCTGATCTTGTAGAAGAAGGTGCAAAAATGGCATCATCTCCTAGTGAGGTTGCCCAAAAAGTGGAAATCTTATTTACAATGGTAGGTTACCCTTATGACGTGGAAGAAGTGTATTTTGGAGAAAGAGGCATTTTTCAAGTAAACAATCCGAATCTAATGGTTATCGATATGACAACATCCACTCCAACTTTAGCCAAAAAAATAGCTGACAAAGCTAATAAAAAAGAGATGCTATCGTTGGATGCGCCTGTTTCTGGAGGAGATATTGGTGCACAGCAAGGGAAGCTTTCAATTATGTGTGGTGGAGAGAAGTCGACTTTTGACCAAGCCCTACCAATCTTAAATCTCTTTGGGGAAACTATACTTTATCAAGGACCAGCAGGAGCAGGTCAACATACGAAAATGTGTAATCAAATAACTATTGCTTCAGGTATGATAGGTGTTTGTGAAGCATTAGCGTATGGAAAGAAGGCTGGCTTAGATTTAGATCAAGTATTGCGTTCGATATCAACAGGAGCAGCGGGTTCGTGGTCTCTTAGTAATTTGGCACCTAGAATGATTGCAGGTGATTATGAGCCAGGCTTTTACATTAAACATTTTGTTAAAGACATGAAAATAGCATTGGAAGAAGCAGAAAAGATGAATCTGCAATTACCTGGTTTAACTCTTGCTAAATCTTTGTATGATGATTTAGTTAATGAAGGTTATGCTGAAAACGGTACACAAGCCCTAGTTAATCTGTATATATAATATAGTAACTTTTTACTACCTCATGTTATACTAGTAGTATTACAAACTATAAAGGCAGGAGATTCATCATGAACGATCATAAAGGAATATTGCTTGAAAGTGGCACAAACGAATTAGAAATTGTGGAATTTCAAGTTGGACAAAATAAGTTCGGTATAAATGTGATCAAGGTAAAAGAAATAATTCAACCAATCCCAATTACTTTTATTCCACATGCGCATCCGCATGTCGAAGGGATTGTTCAACTTCGTGGTGAGGTATTGCCTGTAGTAAGCATGAATAGGGTTTTAGGAATACCGGTACAAAACAAAAGTGACCAAGAAAAGTTTATCGTAGCAGAATTCAACAAACAGCGTGTGATATTCCATGTGGATAATGTCACGCAGATTCATCGTATATCATGGGATCAAATTGAAAAACCATCAGAGATTTACCAAGGTAGCTCTTCCCATGTTATTGGAGTTATTAAAAGACAAGATGAAATGATTCTATTAATAGATTTTGAGAAAATCATAGTCGATATTAATCCTGAATCAGGTATAAGTGTAGAATCTGTGAAAAAGCTTGGTAAACGAGAGCGTTCAGACAAAAAAATTGTGATTGCTGAAGACTCACCTTTACTTCGTAAACTGCTACATGATACGCTGATCGAAGCGGGTTATGTTAACTTAGAATTTTTTGAGAACGGCTTAGACGCGATGGCCTATTTAGAGCAACTAACAACAGTAACGAGTGACATTTCGGAGCATGTGCAAATTGTTGTAACAGACATTGAAATGCCTCAAATGGATGGTCATGCGCTAACGAAAAGGATAAAAGAGCATAATCATTTAGCGAAGCTTCCTGTTCTTATATTCTCTAGTTTAATAACAGATGATCTTCGTCATAAAGGCGACCAAGTTGGTGCAGAAGATCAAATTAGTAAACCAGAAATAGCTGAACTAGTATTAAAAATAGACAAGTTTATTTTATAAGTTATTTTTGAAAGTATATAAAAATGTCCCGTAACAATGAGCTTAGGGAAAGTGAACTTCGTTGAGTGGAGCGCATGACGGCGACCCCAGTGGAACGGCACGAGCTGAAAGCCCGCAGGAAAGACAATGACCGAACTTTGTTTGGCTAATGTCTTTCTATTCTTAAAGGAACGGGTTTATTCGTTAGGTTTTTATTATAAAGTCATAGAAAACACAAAAAAACTAGCAGGGGGATTAGTTACTTTCTGCTAGTTTTCTCATTGTTTAATTTTCACATAATGCTTACCTATCTAAATAGGATTTCATTGTCCGTTTGTTTCGATTCTCTCTCATGTAGGGCTTAGTACAAACAACAGGTTTAGTTGAGGACTTTTTCACAATAAGTTGAGGACCAATATATTCGGTAAGTAACTGCTTAGCCATCTTTAAATTCATTTTTCGAATTGGGTTTCGATAAGAATCATCTAGATGTCCAAGATGCGGGAGGTTCTTAAAATCTTCTTTTACCGGAATCATATGAAAATAGTAGTCGGCATACTGGATTAAGACAGAGGACTGTTGTTGACTATGCTTCGGATTTCGAACGAAATGAAGTCCTACTTTCTTTGCTTTGTTTTCTGCTAAAAGCTTATTGATAGTTAACTTTTTCAATTCATAAAGTGGTTTGTTATCAATTGCGGTTTTCGCATGACGGTTTACTGTGTAGATTGCTGTTGCAATGTTTTTTTCGTCTAATATTAAGGACATATAATCCCCCCTTCGAACGCTGCTCCATTATTATATCATACCAATTCCTCAATAAATTGTGTACACAAATCAAAAAATATTATAAATAAATTTATTTGGATAACAATTCTAAAGATATTAGTGAATAAGACGATATAATGAAGTAAAGTTATTTCATATAACAAGTACTTTTGACGTGATCATTGGAGGACTATATGCATAAATCATTAAATACAAAATTAGCTATCAGTGATTATTTAATAAATCTCGTTAAAGAAAATCCATTCTTCCCAGTACTTGTACTCAAGCAAGATGAACAAAATAGATTTTCTATTATTTATGTAAACGATGCTACTACTTCCATTTTTCAGCCATTTGAACCAAATACACTTGAAGAGTTATCGAACCAATTACAAAAACTAATTCTTGGCAATAGAAATTATGAGTTTCATCAAAACATTCCTTTTACTATTCAAAAACAGTTAAATATATATGACATTTCTATTAGTTTGTTAGAAGATAGCTTAGAAAAAATTTATGGTGTGACACTGTACAAGAACACACAGTCTGAGCTTGAAAAAAGCAGGTTAAAAGAATATAAAGATAAATATCTTTCCTTATTTAATAACAATTTGGACCCTATTATTTCAGTTTGTGAGGACGGAAATATCCTAGATATGAACGGGATAACGTCAAAAATTTTAGGATATGATCCAAAAACCTTAGTTGGCCAATCAATTGAACACCTTATTGAAGAAAATTCAATGAGAAACTTCCAATTGATGATGAAGCAAACATTAACTGGGTATGCTACGGAAATGCAAAATTGCCTAATACAACATGTTAAAGGGCATTTTTTGCCTATGTATATAAAAGCGATACCACTAGAATCAAACAATACTATTAGTGGGTTCCATTTGGTTCTGCGTGATATAGCGGGGGAGTCAGAAGACCAAGAAAAATTATATTACCTTGCTTATCATGATCAATTGACTGGTTTATGGAATAGACGTGCCTTGAAGGAGCATCTACGGGATACGCTAGCTAATGCATCAGCTAATACAGAAATATCGGTAGTACGAATTGATTTAGATCGATTTAAAATGATAAATGAATCGCTTGGCTATAGTTATGGAGACGAACTGCTGAAAAAAATTGCAGATCGACTTAGTTTATACATAGATAAGACAAGTAATTTATATCGTCAAAGTGGAGACGAATTTGTTTTTATAGTTATTAATAAAACTAGAGATGAAACTAGTAGTTTTGCTAATAGAATCTTAATAGAACTTTCTAAGCCGCTATACTTAGATCATCAGGAATATTTCGTAACTGCTTCGGTTGGTATTTCCATGTTCCCCTTCGATGGGAAAAAGATGGATGAGTTATTAATAAAAGCGGACCAAGCTCTATATGTGGCGAAGGATAGAGGGAGGGCGCATTATCGTTTTTATCAAGAACAAATGAATTTAGCCTTTCCTAATGATGCCTTAATGGAATCGCATTTGCGAAGAGCGATTGAAAAAGAAGAGTTTTCTATTCATTATCAGCCACAGGTAAATCTAGTAACAGGTGAAATTAATTCATTTGAAGCATTACTTCGTTGGAATAATAGGAAATTTGGATATGTATCCCCTTTAAATTTTATACCGATTGCAGAAGAGTCTGGGATGATTATGCAAATTGGAGATTGGGTACTCGAAGAGGTTTGTAAACAGCTGAAGTATTGGCAGGAAAAAGGATATCGACCAGTTAGAATTGCAGTGAATATTTCGCCAAAACAATTTATTCAAGATAATTTTGCTATGAAGATAAACGAAAAAATTCAAAAGTATGCTATTTGTCCAAGTTCGTTAGAAGTGGAAATTACGGAAAGTGCAATGACGGATATGCAAGATACTTTTACTACTCTAAAAGAACTGAAGGAAATAGGCGTAGTTATTTCGATTGACGATTTCGGAACTGGATATTCTTCCTTAAGTTATTTAAAAAAATATCCAATCGATATTATTAAAATAGATCAATCATTTATAAAAGATATGGAATTAGATGAAAAAAATGCAGCTATTGCTACAACGATTATCCAACTTGCCCACAGTTTAGGTATGGAAGTTATTGCTGAGGGTGTTGAAAAGGATAAACAAGTAGAAATACTTAAATCTGCTAATTGTCAAAAAGCGCAAGGATATTTGTTCAGTGAACCAGTTTCAATTGAGTATATAAATAAATCATATATGCAGTATGTATAGCCGAAAATTCTTTATAAAAGAATTTTCGGTTTTTTTGTATTAAATATGATAATATATTGAGTGAATGTTCATTCAATTAAAAGGGGTGTTTAATGATGTTGGAACAAAAAACAATTATCATTACAGGTGGATCAAGCGGAATGGGAAAATACATGGCCATGAAGTTTGTATCTGAAGGTGCAAATGTAGTTATAACTGGACGTGATTTAGAAAAGCTAGAGAGCGCTAAAAAAGAAATTCAAGCATATGGTAATACTATATCGTCCTTTCAAATGGACGTTCGTAACCCAGAACATGTAGAGGCAATGATTCAGTTTACGGACAAAACATACGGTCATATAGATGGTTTAGTTAATAATGCAGCGGGTAATTTTATAGTAGAAGCAGAAAAACTTTCTCCAAATGGTTGGAAGGCAGTTATAGATATCGTCTTGAATGGTTCTTTTTATTGTTCAAGCGCTATCGGTAAATATTGGATCGCAAAAGAAAGTAAAGGATCTATTATAAATATGCTTGCGACTTATGCATGGGGAGCAGGTGCTGGAGTGGTTCATTCAGCTGCAGCAAAAGCAGGTGTTATGTCATTAACGAGAACATTAGCAGTGGAGTGGGGGACTAAATATGGAATTCGTGTAAACGGAATTGCCCCTGGACCTATCGAACGCACTGGAGGAGCAGGAAAGCTATGGGAATCAGAGGAAGCAGCTAAGCGAACGCTTCAATCAGTTCCACTGGGACGCCTTGGAAAACCAGAAGAAATTGCAGAACTCGCAGCATTTATAATGTCCGATAAAGCCTCTTATATGAATGGTGAAATTGTTACATTAGATGGAGGACAGTGGTTGAATCCAAATCCATTTTAATGCAAAAGAAAGCGATTTCATGGTTTTTTTATTCCTTTAATATGCTATGATAGCTACATAGGGTGTTTTCTTATGATGAAAGCAAACAAAGGAGTAGGATGCAATGATAACCGTGAGCAGCAAAGATTTTTTAGAGATCCCGATTTTGGAGTATATAATATCTGCAGAAAAGGTTGCGCATGTGCAACTAGGAAATAACGCGGAACATGCTTTACTTGTACTTACCAAAACAGGGTATTCTTCGATACCAGTATTAGATGTAAAATATAGATTACAGGGTTTAATAAGTTCACAGCAAATTACAGATGAAATTTTAGGATTAGAACATATTGAATACGAACGTTTACCGGAGTTAAAAGTAGACGATATTATGAAAACAGACATTGCTGTCATTCATGTAGATGAAAAGTTTCGAAAAGGGTTAGATTTATTAGTAAATAATCCGTATGTTTGTGTAGTAGACGATGAGCGTACTTTTTTAGGAATTTTAACAAGAAGAGTTATTTTGAAACAAATGAAAAAGTACCTTTATCAAGCACAATAGGCTCTAAATATTTTTAAAATGGAAGGCCAATCATAGATGGCCTTCTTTTTTTCAGGAAAGTATATAAAATATCCGTTATCACAGTGGGTATAAACCATAAAAGAATTAATAATACTACTGATTTTCGTTTCAGGTGGACGCTTTCCGCGGGCGAGGCCGAGCCTCCTCGTTCGCTACCAAAACATATGCTCCTGCGGTTACTCGTCGCAAAGACATTGACCAAACAAAGTTCGGCCAATGTCTTTCCTGCGGGGTCTCGACTTTCTCGCTTATCCCGCTGGAGTCGCCACCTTCCACTACAATCAAATAATTGAGTACTCCATAATTTGTTTGGGCACAGGCTATCGCTTAGATGAGAATAGAGTCCTAGTAGTTTAGTGTAAAAATCGTCTTTTAAATTAATACTATACTGTAATGAGGATAAAAATTAGATACTCTTTCGTATTTGTATTTTAGTATTAGTATTAGTGTTAGTGTAAATAAAGAGAAATAGTAAGTGTTCTCGAAATATAGAAGCGAAATAGCGAACGAAATTGCATCTTCGAGAGCTTCCTCTATGAATAGGAAAGTAACTTTTCTCTAGTTATCCAAAAATGCATTAATCTGTTTCTAGAAATTATAGAAAGGCGAAGGAAAGACAAACGCCATTACATTACCGGGAAAAAAAGAGGCTTATCGTGACGGATCGTCACGATAAGCCTCTCCAAACATTAAACGGTAATCATATAGCAAATCGTTCTTTCCAAAGCCCTTCGAAAATGTTAGAAACAGTTTTTGAAGTTAAAGGACCGCTAGTTTTTGCAGGCTACATTAACATTACGCATAAAGCATTGATACATTCCAATTTGAAAAGAGGGAAGACAGTGGTAACAGATTTTCTAATCATCCGAACATTAGCTGAAGAACAAAACATGCGAAAAGCAGCAGAAAGACTATTTTTGTCTCAGCCAGCTTTATCCCTAAGACTTCAAACCATTGAAAAAGAATGGAATGCGAAGCTTTTTTTAAGATCACAAAAAGGCTTAACAGCAACTCCAGAAGGGGAGCTAGTTATTGAGTTTGCCAACCAAATTCTTCAGCAAAGGGAGGAGGTATACGAAACGATTCAATCGTTAACATCCAAAGTACATGGGACCTTGAAAATTGCATGTGCTTCAATTGTTGGTCAAAACTGGTTGCCGATGGTCTTAAAGGACTTCGTGCAAACTTATCCAGAAGCAAAAATTTCCTTGTTGACAGGATGGAGCTCAGAAATTGTTAAATCGATTTATGACGGAGAAGCTCAAATCGGCATAGTGCGTGGTCAATCAGATTGGAAAGGAAATAAGATTCATTTATTTAGAGACACTTTATATTTGGTGGACAAGGAGATGACCTCTATTGATGAAGTGTTAACGACGGAAAAGCCTTTTATCCAATTCAAAAGTGATTCTAACTACTATCAGGAAATTCAACAGTGGTGGCAAAAACATTTTGCGATTAATCCTAAAAGACAAATTATTGTCGATCAAATTGAAACATGTAAACAAATGGCGTTGAATGGAATTGGTTATGCTATTCTACCTTCTATTACTTTAACAGGTCATGAAGAGGTCAATAAAATTCCCCTAACAAACAATGAAGAGCAATTTGAATTAACTAGAGATACGTGGCTTATCGGTTATGATGCGGCGTTTGAATTACCTCAGGTAGATGCTTTTGTCGAAATTGTAAAAAAACATGCAAATAACTTTCGATGAAAGGAACCTAACTACACCATTAACGTACTAATACATATATAGACAAGGGGGGAAAAAGATGCATATTAAAAAGTTTGTGATGGTTATTTCGGCATTTATGCTTTATTTTATATTTTCGCCATCATTAGAAGCTTTAGCAGCGCCTGAACTAAATGTAAAAGTGACAACTGGGTTTAATGGAAAAGCAAAATATGGTGAAGGATTGCCTATAACCCTAACCGTAGAAAATAAAGGAGATGCATTTTCCGGAGACATCGTACTCGATCTAGCGGAGTCATATAATTTAGGGAATGCACAGTCTTTCCATTTTGAGATTGGTGCAGGCGAAACCAAGACAGTTCAAATTGCAGCAAGTGGATTAACGGAAGACTATATGTATCAAGGAACTAATGTTCAATTGATCCACTTTTTTGAGGGTGGTTGGGAAAAGGGTAAATCCATTGAGTTCAAAGGAAACAAAACTTTTAGAACAAGCTTTCAAGATCCAGCAACCATATACTATCTAACATTAACCGAGAGTGCGGATCGTCTAAAAGTTCTCAATCAACTAAAACAACCAAATCAAGTGAACGATGAAATTATACATGTAGCTCAGCAAAGCAACTTTGCATTACCAAATGAGGCAGTTGCTTGGGAAATGGCAGACTACATTATTATAGATGAGTTTGTGATTGCTGACTTAACTGAGCAGCAACAGCAAGCACTTATCGATTATGTTACTTTTGGCGGAATAATTGTAGTTGGTGCCTCTGATAATGTAATAGCAGAGCTAGGATATCTAGCGGACTATTTACCATTAAATTTACATACAACCACAAAAAGCATACCTGCTCAGCAAGTAAGTGCATTAACTGCCGACAACTTATTGACGAATAATTTAAAAGTATATGATGCAAATTTGACCGAAGGATCGTCACCATTACTTCAACTGGATGGGACAATACTAGCAGGTAAGAAAAAAATCGGTAGCGGGACGATCATACAAACTACTTTTTCACTAGGAGATGCACCTTTGGCAGCTGATCCTGTTTATAGTGATTTAATGTCCACTATATTGCAGTCAGTACAGGTGAAAAATACTCAAAATATGTATGGGTATAATACGAGAGACGAGCTTGTATATAATTTAGGTGGAACGAATTCGTTATTTAGCTCCTTTAAAGTATCTACACCTCTCATGATTGGTATTGTTGTTGTTTATATGATCATTATAGTTCCATTGTTATATATTATTTTGAAAAGAAAAGATAAGCGGGAGTATGCTTGGGGCATCATTCCTCTCACAGCGATAATTGCTTCACTAGCGATTTTTGGCTACGGTGCAAAAGATCGAATAGCGAGACCACAAGTTCAGCAATCCTCCTTCCTTCAAGTAAATGAGGATAAGAGCCTGCATGGGTATTATGCTGAATCGATATTAAGTAACAAAGGTGGGGATTTCACTTTTGAAGCTCCAATTTCTACTACGATGGTTGCCCAAAGAGGTACGAACTCATTAACAGGTCAGACTGCCAATGTGCATGAAAATGCCATTATGGAAAAACATGCTACTAATAGTGAACTGATATTCCGAGACGTTGGTTATTGGTCTGTATCTACCTTTTTTGGAGAGACACAAGTGCAGGACGTAGGTGATTTTGAAGTGGATTTAAGAGTCGATTCTAGTAAAATACTCGGGACAATTCAAAATAATTTTTCATTTGGATTAAAAGATGTAGCGATCTGGTCTGGCAGCAAATTATATAAATTAGGAGATTTAGCAGCTGGAGAAAAGGTAGAAGTGGATAAAGAACTTGGTACAGTTATGTTAATGCCAACTTCCAATCCGTATGTTAATACAAATTACGGATCATTCGGTAATAACTCGCTCGATTTATTGACACAACGAAAACAAGCTCTATATTCATCCAGTCATATATTTAATAATACTAAATCGGCTCCAGCTATTACGGGATTTGCAGAGGATAATATCCTTCCAATTGAATTGAAGGATAAAAAAAGTGAGCTTTCTGCGTTGCATTTAGTCATCCAGCCCTTTAAGGCTACTACTATTTTTTCAGGTGAGTTTACGCTTCCTGCTAACATGTTTACAGTCAATGTAAATACCGAACAGTATGGAAAATATATGGAACCGGTTCAAAATAGTTACCTTGAATGGTATTTAGATGATGGAGAATATAATGTTTATTGGGCTGTGCCAGAAACACTCCCTTTAGACAAGGTTAATTGGACACAACTACAAATTGCAAATACAGATCGTAATTCTCATACAATTGAAATTTGGAATTTAAAAACAGAATCTTTTGAAGAAATTACGGATAGCCGGTTTACTTTAAAAGAAAATATTGATACGTATATCGACAAAGAAGGAATAATTCAATACAAATTAATTAAAAAATCAGTCCATGGAGATCCATATACACGACTTCCAGAAGTGCGTATGAAAGGGGAGGTGAAGTAATGATAGAAATTAAAGGGTTAAGTAAAAAGTATGGAGCATTTTATGCATTAAACGATTTAAATCTAACACTACAAGAGGGTACCGTATTTGGTTTTGTTGGAGCGAACGGTGCAGGGAAGTCGACTACTTTCTCAATACTGGCTACATTACTTCAGCCTACCTCCGGAGATGCCTTTGTTAATGGAAAAAGTGTAAGAACAGATGCAAATGAGGTTCGCAAACAAATCGGTTACATGCCTGACTTTTTTGGAGTATACGACCAATTAAAAGCGAATGAGTATTTAGATTTTTACGGAGCTAGTTATGGAATTTCTGAAGCAGAAAGAAAAATATTAATCCCACAATTGCTAGAGCTAGTGAACTTGACCCATAAGCGTTATGAATATGTCGATTTACTTTCTCGCGGGATGAAACAGCGTTTATGTTTAGCTCGATCTTTAATACATGATCCAAAAGTTCTTATATTAGATGAACCAGCTTCAGGACTTGATCCACGAGCACGTGTAGAAATGAGAGATATTCTAAAACAGCTAAAAGGGATGGGGAAAACAATCCTTATTTCCTCTCATATATTACCAGAGCTAGCTGAGATGTGTGATGAAATAGGCGTGATTGATGGGGGAAGACTTATCGCTCACGGCTCTGTTTCAGAGATTCAATCGAAGCTTGCAGGAGAAAGACATATTACGGTAAAGGTGAAGGGACTACTAGAAAATGTTGCGACATTTTTTGAAGAAGACCCATTCATCTCCTCCATAGAAATGCATCTAGAAAAAAATGCAGTTACTTTCAATTATCGAGGAACCGAGGACGATCAAATTAATTTACTGAAAAAGGCGATGGATCATTCAATAAAGGTTATTTCATTCTCAGAGACCGAAACTGATTTAGAGGATGTCTTTATGGAAATAACGAAAGGAGCGAAATAATATGAAGCAGGTGTTTTCTAACCCAGTATTGGTAAAAGAAATAAAGTTGCGCTTTCGTTCCCCAAAAAGTTTTATAGGAATTCTGTTCTATTTAATCGCTATGTGTATTTTTGTTTTTGGATTCATATTACTAACAACCCAGTTTTCAGGGACTGGATATTTCCGTCCAGAGGAAAGTTTTTTTATGTTTACGATGCTTACTTATATACAATTAGGATTAATACTTTTTATCACTCCAGGCTTAACGGCGGGTGCTATTAGCACTGAACGAGAAAAGCAAACATTGAATATATTATTAACGACTTCTCAGACATCATTTCAAATAATATTTGGCAAATTAACCTCATCTATTGCCTTTTTACTATTGTTATTAATCGCTGGATTGCCGATCTATAGCATGGTTTTCTTATTTGGTGGAGTATCGCCTAGTCAATTAGGGATTATTTTCCTATTTTTCTTTTTAACAATGCTTGCCATTGGAAGTATTGGAATTATGTATTCGACCATCATTCGAAAAACGATAGTCTCAATGATAGCAACATATGGGACCATGATTTTTTTAAGTGCGGTGACTGGTTTTATTTACTTAGTTATAACAGGGATGAATACTATGGTAGCTGGTTCAATATCATCTTCACCGGTAGGTCATTTCTTTGCGAGTATTAACCCAGTAGTATTAGTACTAACGCTTGTATCGCCAGGGTCAGATACTTTTATAACAGATACAACTAAGGTCGATTTCCCGATTTGGGTAGGTTATGCAATCTTTTATATATGTATTACAGCATTTGCTATCTTTATATCGGTGAAAAAATTGAGAGTAAACATGAATCGAACAAAATGAGGAGGACAATAAATGAATAGACCAAAGTTAATCCGGTACGTTCATAAGGCTAAAAATAGTCTTGCAGTGGAGCATTATACTAGAATGCTCCAAGCTGCTTTATTTTATAGTTTTAGTGCCACAGCGATTATTCTTTTAGTATCTCGTTTGTTTGTCTTTCCTTATTACTTAAGAACTTCCATTCTAGTTGGAGGTTCTGTTTTTATAGGTACGTTTTTGTACGCTTTTTGGAAAAGACCTTCGAATAACGAGGCAGTTCAGAAGCTAGATACGTTCTATTTGGATAATTTATTGGTAAGTGCTTTGGCTTTCATAGAAGAAAAATCCTTGCTTGCACTAGGATTAATTGATAAAGCGGAAAAAAATAGTGAAATTGCATTCCAGTTATTTAACAAGCGTGAAAAAAAGTATATTCAGCCTAAGTGGATTTTAGGATTTGTTTTGGCGCTTGCGGCAGTTCTTTGTTTGTATGTATTCCCAGCAGCTACACAATTAGAGGCAAAGGATTTGGAGCAAGAGCAGGAGATTATAAAGGAACTAAAGAAAAAAGTAACTAAGCTCGAGAAGGAAGAGTTATCAGAGCCCTTAAAAAAAGAATTAAATGATCTTAAAGAAAAGTTAAAAGAAGTAGATACAGCAGAAGAAGCTTTGCGTGAAGTAGTAAAAAAGCAAAAAGAGTTAGCACTTAAGGAGCAAAAGCTAGAACAAAAAAAAGAGGTAGCAGAACAAAAAGGTGCATCAGATTCTTCTTTATCGGCTGAAGAGCAAACAGAGCTAGCAGCTTTGAAGGATATAAATAACTCCCTAGCAAAAAGTGCTTCTAAATCACAAACTACTTTAAGTAAGATGGGTAAATCATTACCATTCAATTCAAATAGTATTGCCCAAGGAAATAACAACTCACAAACTCCTAACAACCCTAAAGGTCAGCAGGGACAAAATCAACCTACTCAAGGACAAGGACAGGGCCAAGGACAAGGTCAGGGTCAAGGACAAGGTCAGGGTCAAGGACAAGGTCAGGGTCAAGGACAAGGTCAGGGTCAAGGACAAGGCAAAGGACAAGGCCAAGGACAGGGCCAAGGTCAGGGTCAAGGTCAAGGGCAAGGCAAAGGACAAGGTGCAGGGGTAGGTTCAGGAGGTAGAGATTTACTTTCCATTCCATCAAGAATTGGAGGGAAAGGAGATACATCAGTAAATTCAGGTGAACTTGGTAAGGGAGATTCCGCTAGTGAACAACCTGCAAATACTCCAATAACTCGAGGTACCGCAAGACCATATGAAGAGGTAGTTAACGAATATTCCGAATCCTATATAAAAAGCTCTGAACGAATGCAATTACCATCAGATTTACAAAGAATTGTCCAAGATTACTTTTCATCAGTTGAAAATAGAGAATAACGGAGGGAATCATGACTTTCACAACAGAAGACTATATGAATATGAGTAGGCGTTTAGATGATGTTCGAACAGAAATAGGACAATTTATTGTTGGTCAAAAGGAGGCAGTTGAGTTTTCCATCTATTGCGTATTAGCAGATGGGCATGCCCTTCTAGAGGGATTACCTGGTTTAGGTAAAACGATGCTTATACGAACAGTTTCAGAGGTATTAGATTTGTCCTTCTCGCGTATTCAGTTCACCCCAGATTTAATGCCTTCAGATATTACTGGAACTAGTATGATTGAACGATTAGAAAATGGAAAACAACAATTTACCTTTCAAAAGGGGCCAATTTTTAGCCAGATGGTGTTAGCGGATGAGATAAATCGAGCAACACCGAAGACACAAAGTGCACTTCTAGAGGCGATGGGTGAAAAAACAGTGACCGTACTCGGTGAGACCAAACAAATGGATCGACCATTCTTTGTACTTGCTACGCAAAATCCAATTGAAATGGAAGGTACCTATCCGTTACCAGAAGCTCAAATGGATCGTTTCTTATGCAAAATAATAGTCTCATATCCATCAAAATCCGAGTTAATGGAAATAACTAAACGTACGACAGGTGGGCAAACCATACAGTTAAATAAAATAATGAATGCAGACGAAATAATACATGCTCAGCAGATGGTGAAGGAAGTACTTATAGCAGATGATATGCTCGAATACGCAGTAGATATTATTGCGGCGACACATCCAGAAGAGGCGAGTATCCCTGAGATTGCACAGTATGTTCAATACGGGAGTGGTCCGCGTGGTTTGCAAAGTTTGATCAAGCTCGCTAAAGCAAGAGCTTTAGTTGCTGGCCGTTACCATGTGTCAATAGCAGATATAAAAACAGTTGCAAAACCTGTACTCAGACATCGATTATTACTTAACTACGAAGGAGAAGCAGAGGGAAAAACAGCAGATGAATTGATCAACCTTATCCTACAATCAGTTAAGCAAGGATCAACGGTATGAGTATTGAAAACATAGTTCCAAAGGATTGGTCAGCAAAACTAAGTAGATTATCCATAACCACCAAATCGAAACTAAGAGGTCAACATAAAGGTTCACATCGCTCTCAGCGTTTTGGTGCTTCTTTAGATTTTTCAGACTTTCGGGAATACGCTCCTGGTGACGATGTACGGCAAATAGATTGGAATGTATTTGCCCGTACAGATAAATATTTTATCAAACGTTTTTTAGACGAACAGGAAATGCGTGTTCATATATTACTTGATACAACTAAGTCAATGAGCGATTCTGTAAAATGGACATTTGCAAAGCAATTAGCAGCTTCCTTAGGTATTCTTGTGCTACAAAGAGATGATAGACTATCATTTTCGGCAGTTAATGAGGGTAAAAAACCTCATTTTAGAAGAAAGGGAGCAACTTATCGGAAAGCATTCATTCAAACTATTTCTGACATACCCGAACCGACCATGAGTTCCTCTTTTACAGATAATGCCCTTCCTTTTTTGCCTAAAGATAGTACTGTTTTATTTGTTATAACAGATTGTTTAGAGAGCATCGAATCATGGCAACGATTCCTTCAAAAACTACCGAAATTCGCTGGAGATATTCGAATTTTACAAGTAGTTACTTATGAAGAAATAGATCCAACCTATGGTGGAGATATTCAGTTGGTGGATGTCGAAACTAGTGAACAAGTAAATGTATCGATGTCTACAAGAGTTCTAGATGCCTATCATCTAGAAAGAAAAAAACATCAACAGCAAATAGAATTACTATGTCATAAGTTCGGTATTAGACTGCTTCAAGTCAATGCGGATGAAGGTATTTCGCATACAATGTTTCATCAATTACTTCGAGCAAACTGGGTACAATGAGGTGAAGAAGTTTGGGTATTAATCAGTTAACATATGTTTGGACAGCCGTTTTCCCAATCGCTGTGCTTCTATATTATTTCTTTCGAAAAAAATATGTGAAAAAGTCTGTCTCCACTACTCTGTTTTGGCAGGAGGCAATGAAGGAAACGAAAGCTTCTCCATATTTGCAACATCTACAGCGGAATGCTTTGTTTTATTTACAAATGCTTGCGATGCTTTTGCTTGTACTAGCTTTAATCCAACCTTATTGGAAAACGAAAGCCATTGTTGGAGAACAGATTGTATTTATCGTTGATACTTCTGCAACGATGAATGTGAATACGAATAACTCTACTCCTCTTTTTGAAGAGCATAAGGATAAAATGCTTCAGCTAGTTGAGCAATTATCAGGGAAGCCACTTACTCTAATCACAACTGGTAATGAACCAACTGTTCTTTTACGCCAAGAAATGAATACAGAGCAAATGATAAAAGAGATTAACAAACTTGAGATCAACTATGAAACAGAAAATATGTCTAAATCATTGGATTTTGCGCAATCTTTTTTTCAAAATAAAGCAACTTCAGTTTACGTCTTTACCGATAAATTAGATAGGAAAAATCTTCCGTTACAATATGAAAATGTGAGCTGGAATATCGAAGCTTTAGAATCAAATAGTACGAATATTTCTATTAAACGTTTCGGTGCAACAGAGACTGCAAATGGAATCTCTACGTTAATTCAACTTGAAAATCAGTCAGATAAAGAGACTAATACAGAGCTAACGATATCAAACGAAGAAAAGAAATTAGTTTCGGAGATTGTTAAACTACCGCCAAAAGAAACGATTACGTTATCATTTGATGAACTTAAAAATTCAAGTTATTTGAGAGCATCTATAGATATTAAAGATTCATACCAATTAGATAATGAGATTATTGTCTTCATGCAGGAACAATTGTCTAATGTTTTCATCGATAGCTCCATTCATTCGCTCGTTCGAACAGCCTTTCAATCATTAGATATTAATGTAAGCAGTGTACCTTCAGAACAAGTGGGTCTTATAAAAGAAGAGGGGATTATTGTCACCAATCAATTCGGAATAGAGGATTATAGTGAAAGACCAACCTTATATATTGGTAGAAATGATACATCTCCTAAGGAAGTAAATGGAATAGTGCATACAACGGAATCTCCGTTATTTGCTTTTGCTGATTTATCCGATATTTATGTGAGTTCGGTTTATCCGCCTGTAGACGACTATACTACAATTGCTTCGGTTGGAGAGGATCCATTTATTCAAATCTCACCATCGGGCGATATCCTAATCCTTTCAGATATTCAAATGACAGATTGGCCACTGAGTCCTACGTTTCCACTATTTATGTGGAGTGTGAAGGAGCATCTTTCGGCAGGAAGTGATTACATTGGGACATTTACACCCAATGAGCGAAAGGCTCTATCCCTTGGTGCTACAGAAGAGTGGGAAATTTATACGATGAATGATGAGTATGAATATACGATTGAAAATGGTGGGAAATTCCTTGCACCAAGTAAACCTGGTTTATATGTACTGCGTTCAAACGATGTAGAGAAGAACCTTTCTGTAATATTGTCTCAAGAAGAAAAAGTAGTTGATAAAGGCACTTCATATAAAGTTTCTGGGCAGCAAATGGAAGTAAACGATGAACACCAAGCTCATTCCTTTGTTCCTTATATATTGATGTTATTAGTACTTTTATTTGTTATAGAGTGGGAGGTGCAAAGACGACGTGGATTTACGAGTTGACCAACCACTATGGCTATTGCTATTAATTCCTATTGGTATTTATTTTTTGGGGGCATGGGGTAAAGATAAGAAGTACTTGAAAACAGAAGGAAAAATAGTATTCTATTTAAGAATTATCGCTATTCTATGCTTAATATTAGGGATCACAAATCCTTATTTATTATTACCAATTAAGGAAGAACAGATAATATTTTTGGTAGACAGATCTGCTTCTTTACAAGGAACTGATCAGCAAATTACGGAGTGGATAGACGAGAGCTTGCATTCTAAAAATGCTTCCCATCTGGTAGGAGTTTATACTTTTGCTGAGGATTTTCAAACAGAAGTTGCGTTGACTGATGGAGAAGTGAACTTACCCGTTTTTACTCCTATGATAGAGCCTAGTAATACAGATTTAGCAAAAGCCTTACAGCTTTCAACTGGAATTATAGAGCCTAACAAGGCAACACGAATTGTCCTCTTTACGGATGGACTAGAAACGACAGGGTCTGTCAGTGATGAAATAGTAAAAATTGCTGGCGGGAATGTCACGATAGATGTTGTTCCAATGGCAAGATTATCTTCGGAAGATGTTGCAATAACTTCCTTTGAGACGCCACCTGTGGCTTTTGAAGGAGAGCAGCAACAACTAAATGTCACAATTGAGGCGACAATTGCTACAGTGGCAGAATTACTTCTATATCAAAATGATCAGCTAATTACACGAGAACAAATTAATCTAGAACCTGGCACCAATACGTATACATTTAGAAATTCATCGAAAGGGGAAGGATTACTGAAATATGAAGCTCAAGTAGTATTGGCAGAGGATGGTCTAATTGAAAATAACAAGCTGACAAGTGTCACAAATGTGGAGAGACCTCCAAGACTTTTAATTGTCACCCATGATGGTAATTCTTCTAATATTGCGACTGTGATTGATCAACAGGCTATAGATACAGATGCCATTGATGCAAGTGAGCTACCTTTTGATTTATCGAATTATTTAGCATACGACGCAATAATATTTGATAATGTCCCAGGTCATGTTGTAGGTGAACAAAAGATGACGGTCATTGAACAGGCAGTGAAGAACTTTGGTGTCGGCTTTATGATGGTTGGTGGGAACAATAGCTTTGGTTTAGGAGGCTATTTTAAGAGTCCCATTGAGCGATTATTACCTGTTGAGATGGAGATAAAAGGAAAACAGCAACTTCCTTCTCTGGGATTAGTCATTGTAATGGACAGGTCAGGAAGTATGAGTGGAACAAAATTAGAATATGCGAAGGAAGCTGCTGCGCGTTCTGTGGAAATGCTTCGAGAAGGAGACACACTTGGGTTTATCGCATTTGATGATCGACCTTGGGAAATTATAGAGGCTGCTCCATTAAATGATCAAGAAACCGCTGTCGAAAGTATACTATCGGTAGGGTCTGGCGGAGGAACAGAAATATATACAAGCTTAGCTCTAGCATACGAAAAATTATCACCTCTCAAATTACAACGCAAACATATTATATTATTGACGGATGGTCAGTCAAGTACGAGCAACGACTATCAAACGCTGTTAGAGGATGGAAAGAATAATTTAATAACTGTTTCCACTGTTGCAGTTGGTCAAGATGCGGATAGATCATTATTAGAAAGTTTAGCAGAAATGGGAGGGGGCACGTTTTACGATGTCCAAGATGAATCTACTATACCTGCAATAATGTCCACCGAGACTGCAATGATATCGAGAACTTATATCGAGGATAATCCATTCTATCCAACAATTTATGGTGATGCAGCGTGGACGAGCTTATTTGCAGAAGGTGTACCGCAAATGAATGCTTATATTGCAACTACACCGAAACAAACAGCATCTGTTATTGCAGAAAGTGAAAAAGAGGATCCTGTATTAGCAGAATGGATGTACGGTCTCGGTCGCACGATTGCATTTACATCAGATTCAACGGGTGAATGGAGCGGAGATTTTGCAAGATGGGGTAATTGGAGTGATTTTTGGAATACGGCCGTATCAAGATTACTACCGGCCTATACTGAGGTACCATTCTCTATTCAAAAGTCATCAGATGAATCATTCACGGTAACAGATCCAACAGGTACATCGTCCTTTTTAGAAATTGCAGCTGTTAATGAACGAGGAGAGGAGCTTTCGGTTACATCTGAAGCTCTTGCGCCTGGTAAAGCAAGAGTAACAGTTGACAGTGATCCTGGGCTTGTGTTTTTCCGTATTTCAAATGAACAGGATGCAGTATACCAAGCCGGCATTTCCATACCTTATAGCGAGGAATACAAAATACAAAAGCCAAATACAGCAATTTTGGAGATGATTTCAGCAAAAACAGCTGGTAAGCTATTGACGGAACCTTCCGAGGCTTTCCGTAAAATGGAGCTCTCGAGCTCGGAGAAACAATCTATCCAACAATTACTTTTAATGATTGCCATTCTTTTATTTTTCATTGATATAACGATCAGACGATTCGGTTTCCATCTATTACTTGCACCATTCAAAAGAACACGTAAAAAAATGAAACCAGAAAATTCTACTCATGCTACGAATTTAGGGAAATTAGTAAGTGGAAAGAAAAAACGATAAGTAATATAAAAAATAACCGTTAATGAGCCCTTGCTCACTAACGGTTATTTTTTCTAACCTTAGTTTCCTTATTGTTTATATAATTGGTTTTTTTCTTTTAATCCAAACAAGTGTGATTGCCCACGAGCCTAACAAAATAATAGAACCTACAATGAAAGGATAATTAATATTAATATCAAAAAACATTCCCGCAAGTGCTGGGCCAACCATACTTCCTAAACTCATATAGGCATTATTCATTCCTGCTGCAAACCCTTGTTCATTTCCCGCCAATTTAGATATAACCGTATTTACGGCTGGACGAATGAGCGTTGTAGCGGTAGAGAATATTGATGCAACTAGTAACACTAGCGCAAAACCATCTACTACGAAGAATAGTAGGAAAGCAATAGCAGCAACAATTAGATTAATTAGAATAACATTCAATTCACCAAATCGTTTAAATAGTTTCTCCACTACCAATGTTTGTACGATAACACCGATAAATCCACCGACTGTTAATACAACAGCAATATCTTGTGGAGTATAATTATATTTGTGATCTACGTACAACGAAAAGGTCGTTTGGAAATTAGCAATACCAAAAGTGAAAACAAATATGATGATTAACATCATAAAATAAGGTGTCTTTACTGAATTTTTCATTTGAGTTAATATATTTTCGCGTTTTTTAGGTTCCGGTGGAATCTCTGAAACAGCATTTTTTATATCAGGTAGGATGATTAATGAAATAACTGCTGCTATAACTGCTGCGACAGAAGCCATATAAAACGGGAAGGTTAAACTTACTTTTGCTAAAAATCCACCAATTGCGGGACCAACCATAAATCCTAGAGACATAGAAGCTCCTAGGAATCCCATTCCTTTTCCACGCTCTTCTAAAGATGTAATATCCGCAACAAAGGCCATTGTAGCTGGTATTAAAAAGGCGCCTCCTATCCCACTTACAAATCGAGCTGTGTACAACATCCATTCATGAGTTGCTAACCCAAACCATAATTGAGAGGCTGAAAATATAATCAATCCTACCATGATTAATTTTTTGCGTCCTAACGTATCAGAAAGGTCACCAGCTAAAGGAGAAAATAAAAATTGTCCAAAAGCAAATGATGCTATGATAAACCCAAGTGCTTGACCTGCTACACCAAAGGTCTCTAAATATTGGGGCATAACTGGTATTACTAAACCTATCCCAGACATTGCTATGAACATATTGAACATTAAAATATACAATGCAGAGTTGTTTGTTTTCTTCGCCATAAAATTCCTGCTTTCTGTAAATACTTATACACGTCTATCGATTCTACCATATTCCGGTTAGAATAAAAACTTTCGTGGAACGAATTATAATTTTTAGAAGAAGTACAAAAAAACTAGACATGCCGTTGATTTCCGCTTCGGTCGGACGCTTTCCGTGGGCACGGCTCGAGCCTGTAGTCTCTCCCTCGTGCTATTCCCACTGGAGTCGCCGACCTGCGCTACAATCAATAATAACCTCTTTAGTATAAGAGAACTTACATACAATATCGCATTTTTTTATCTATCATTGCACTACATTCCAAATCTTAAAAGATTACGGGTAATTGGATGAATGTTCACTAAAACTTTGCCCCATCTTTTTATGTAAAGGATAAGCCATACCAAATCTCTACGTATAGTACTACTCACTTATTGATTGGAGAGTAAGGTGGCGACTTCTGCGGGATGAGTGAGACAGATGAGATATCACAGCGGCGCACAAGCGACGGTGATAGCTCATCGCTCACCCCGCGAAAAGCGTCCACCTGAAACGGAAATCATAGGCTTAATTATTCTTACATGTCATTTGAGCCAAGTGGTCATGGGCTTCTATTATATACGCAAAATTATAAAAAGAGTCGTCATAATTGACGACTCTCTAATTTAGTTAGAGCTCATTTTAAATTCTAAAAACAGCTCATTATATTTACCGAGCATTTCAAGCCCTAAGTTTTTGTATACTTCTAGATTTTCTCTCGATTCCTCTGGAGGATAGAATCTTTCATCCGAAGTAACTTCTTCATCCATTAATGCAACTGCTGCAGTGTTTGGTGTTGAGTATCCAACATAATCTGCATTTTGAGCTGCAACTTCTGCATCTAACATAAAATTAATGAACTCATGTGCACCTTCTACATTTGCGGCAGTTTTAGGTATAACCATATTATCAAACCATAGATTAGACCCCTCTTCAGGCACTGCGTAATCTAAACCTTCATTTTCCCACATCATGTCAGCAGCTTGACCAGAGAACGTAACTGCTACGGAAGCTTCCTCATTTATCATTAGCTGAGTAACTTCGTCTCCAATAATTGCTTTTACATTTGGAGTTAATTCTTTTAACTTAGCTGTGGCCTCTAGTAATTCTTTTTCATCTGTAGAATTCAGAGAATAGCCTAAGCTGTTTAGTCCCATACCAATGATTTCACGAGCTCCATCTACTAGCAATACTTCACCCTCTAATGACGGATCCCATAGTGCATCCCAGCTTTCAAAGGATTGTCCATCTAAAAGGGCAGGATTGAATACAATTCCAACGGTTCCCCAGAAATAAGGAATAGAGTATTTGTTTTTTGGATCGAATGCTAAATCTAAAAAGTACGGATCAATATTACTCATGTTTGGTATTTTAGAATGATCAATTTCTAGCAATAAATCATTTTCCTTCATCTTTTCAATTGCATACTCTGAAGGTACAGCAATATCATAAGAAGTACCGCCTTGTTCAATTTTTGTCATCATAGCTTCATTCGAGTCAAACGTTTCATATACGACACGATATCCCGATTCTTCTTCAAATTGCGTGATTAAATCAGGATCAATATATTCTCCCCAATTATAAATCGTTAAAGTATCATTACCTGCATTACCAGAGCTTTGGTTTAAATAGTTATTAACACCAAATAAAATGATACAAACAACAACAATTGCTATTGCTGCTCTTGTTATTTCTTTCATTTTCGAACCCCCATTCCGACAGGGTTTTTCCCACGTTGGCTAACAAAATAATAACCAACAACAAGAAGAAGTGTCACGATAAAGACAATTCCAGATAATGCATTAATAGTTAATGTAATACCGGTTCTTGCCATAGAATAAATTTCGACAGAAAGCGTGCTAAAGCCATTTCCTGTTACAAAAAAAGTAACCGCAAAATCGTCCAAAGAATAGGTTAATGCCATAAAAAATCCTGCGAAAATACCAGGCTTTATAAATGGAATAATAACGCGAGTCAAAATATCACGTTTTGTCGCTCCCAAGTCAGCTGCTGCATCTATTAACGTACTATTCATCTCTTGTAGCTTAGGTAATACCATTAACACTACAATAGGAATGCTAAATGCAATATGAGATATTAGAACGGATGCAAATCCAAGTTTTACACCAATTGCAGTAAATAGGATTAAAAAAGATGCTCCAATTACAACGTCCGGACTTACGATTAAAACATTATTTAAAGAAAGAATGGATCTACGTAATGATTTGTTTCGCATGAATACAATACCAATCGAACCGAAAACACCTATAATAGTTGCTATTAGGGCAGATAGTAAAGCGACAATAACGGTATTAAGCAGAATCATAATAAGACGAGTATCTGAAAATACTGCAGCGTAATGCTCCCAAGTGAATGATTCAAAACTATTCATGCTTCCGCCACTATTAAAAGAGTAAAAAATTAAATAGATAATAGGGGTGTATAATACGATAAATACAAGGGCTAAATAGAACTTCGCTGACTTACTTGTTGTTTCCATTAGACGTAGCCCCCTTATCACGTTGACCTGTAATGATCATAATAATTACCATAAATATAATTAAGAAAACGGCGATAGTAGATCCCATTCCCCAGTTTTGTGTAACTAAGAATTGCTGCTCAATAGCTGTACCTAAAGTAATTACTTTATTCCCTGCGATTAAGCGAGTAATCATGAATAGAGAGAGGGAGGGGATAAATACAGCTTGAATCCCTGCTTTAACACCATTAATCGTTAATGGTAAAATTACCTTTGAAAAAGTCGTCCAGCTTGATGCTCCTAAATCCCGACTAGCATCAATTAAAGACGGATTTAATTTATCTAAAGAGTTAAATATCGGTAAAATCATAAATGGAATAAAAATATAAACCGCTACAAAGACAAAACTAAAATCGGTGAATAGAATTTGCTTTTCCCCAATTCCAAAAACATTTAAAAAAGCGTTTACGGGACCATACAAGCCAAAAATACCGATAAATGCATAAGTTTTTAAAAGTAAATTAATCCATGACGGAATGATAATTAGTAATAACCATAATTGTTTATGTTTTGTTTTTGTAAGTAAATAAGCTGTTGGGTATGCAATGACTAAAGTGAAAAATGTTATTAAAAAAGCATACCAAAACGAGCTAAGCGTTAGCTTTAAGTAAACAGATGAGAAAAAGTTTAAATAATTTTCCAGAGTGAAATTTCCATGTAAATCAAAAAAGGAATAATATGCAATTAACGCAATAGGTGCAATAACAAATAATGCAATCCATACATAATAAGGTATTAAGTAAAACGTTTTTGTAGTTTTAGTTTCCATATGCGTCTTCTCCATAAGACTCTAGACGTTTATCAAATTCTTCTTCTGTTTCATTTAAACGCATTACATGAATTGCCTCTGGATCGAAATCTAAGCCGATAGATTCTCCAACATCTGCTTTTTTAGTTGAATGTACAAGCCACTCATTACCTTCATCATCATAAGTAGAAAGCTCATAATGTACACCTCTGAATAATTGAGTATCTACTTTTACTTTCATTTTCCCTTGTTCTACAGTTGTTATTTCTAAATCCTCTGGACGAATAACAATATCGACTTTTTCATTTGGGTTTAGTCCTTGGTCGACACACTCAAACTCTTTTCCACCAATTTTCACACGGAAATCTGCGACCATTATACCCGATACAATATTCGATTCTCCTATAAAGTCAGCTACGTAGCGATTTATCGGCTCATCATAGATATCCATTGGGGTACCACTTTGCTCAATTTCACCCTCATTTAAAACAAAGATTTCATCAGACATTGCCAGTGCTTCCTCCTGGTCATGTGTTACAAAAATAAATGTTTTGCCCAGTCTTTGCTGAAGCTCACGAAGCTCATATTGCATTTCTGAACGTAATTTTAAATCTAGTGCTGAAAGCGGCTCATCTAGTAAAATAATTTCTGGATCGTTTACAATTGCACGTGCGATTGCAACACGCTGTCTTTGCCCACCTGACATTTCAGCAATTTCTCTTTTTTCGTAGCCCACTAAGTTAACGAATTTCAAAGCTTCTAAAACTTTTTGTTCAATTTCTTTTTTTCCAAGCTTTTTGATGCGAAGGCCGAATGCTACATTTTCAAATACATTTAAATGTGGGAATAACGCATAGTCCTGAAAGACTGTATTTACTTGACGTTCATTTGCTGGCACGTTATTAATTAGTTTGCCATTAAAATAGATGCTCCCACTTGTGGGCTGCATGAATCCTGCAATTAAGCGCAAAATAGTTGTTTTTCCGCAACCAGATGGACCAAGTAAAGTGTAAAACTTCCCTCGTTCTAGCTCTAAGTTGATGTTTTTTAATACGATCGTTTCTGCATCATATGATTTGGAAACATTCTCAAATCGAATAATAGTATTATCTGTCATAATATACCTCCATAGTAGTTTATTAAAAGATTATAAATAAGAATTTGTAACGACGTAGATTACCTTCGCCATTTCATCCGATGCGTTTTTTAGTAAATGATTGTCGGATGCTTCAAAATAGAGCGATTCCCCAGCAGAAGCAGTATAGTTTTGCTTACCTAATGTAAGGGAAACTTCACCTTGGAGTACATAGATAAAAGTTTCAGACAGGGAAGGTTCAAATTGTTTAAACTGACCATTTGAATCCAGTGAAATTAACACAGGTTCCATTTCATTTTCATTGGATTCTGAAATTAACCAGTGAAGCTTGTACTTTTTTTCTTCATCCAAGTAAATAGTTTGTTCATCTTCTCGAAAAACGACTTTTGTACGTGATTGTTCATCATCGAAAAAATCTTTAGGCTTGGAACCAAGGACATTTAAAATTGAAAATAGGGTTTCAATAGAAGGTGAGTTAATATCTCTTTCTAGTTGTGAGATAAATCCTTTAGTTAAGTCTGTTCTTTCGCCTAATTCCTCTTGGGTAAGACCTTTTTTTAAACGTAATCTTTTTATTTTTTTCCCAATTTGCATTTTTTAGGCTCCTTCGGAAATAAAAATAGCATATTTTCAAACAAAGTTTATTTTAACACAACTTAAAGTTTACTTTAACAATTTATTTGCTGAACTTCAATTTTTTTTTAGGCTGTCGAATATACGCTATTATTGGAAAACGCATATACTATTGAATGCTTAAAAGAAAGAAGGGGTAGAAGTAGTGAAGTTACGTACTAAAATACCAACATTTCCAAGCGATAACAATTGGATAAATCGACCGATAAACAATGACCGGCTAACAGGAGAAAAACCGGTTCTTGTATACTTTTGGTCCGTAAGCTGTCCATTATGTGGGGGTGCCTATAATTATATTAAACAGTGGAAAGCTAAATATGGTGATTTCTTTAACATTGTAGGTATTCATATGCCTAGGTCAAAAGAGGACTTACAGGAAAACCTTATTGATGAAGCAATTCGAAACGGAAGCATGAGAGATTCGATTTATTTAGATCATGAATTGGTAATGACCAAACAATTTCAAAATCGTATAGTTCCTTCTTTTTATTTGTTTGACAGGAAAGGTTTATTGCGCCATATACAAGCTGGGGAAAAAGGAATGATGATGTTAGAGAAAAGACTACTTATGCTAATAAATGAAAAAAAGTAAAAATGAATTGATTTCGTATCTATTAAAGGAACGGATGTGGTAAACTAATTTCATTAGAAATGTAGGGGGTACTAACATGCACAAAGAATTTGTTGTAGTCGGTTTAGGGAGATTTGGCGGTAGTATCGTAAGAGAGCTAATTGACCAAGGAGCTGATGTTATGGCAATTGATATAGCATCAGAGCGAGTGGATGAGTTTGCTTCTATCGCTACGCAAGCTGTAGTAGCTGATACAACAGACGAAGCTGTGCTGAAATCACTCGGTATTCGAAATTTCGAACATGTGATAGTAGCTATTGGGGATAATATTCAATCGAGTATTTTAACTACCTTAATGCTAAAAGAGATAGGTGTTAAGAGAATTACAGTAAAAGCACAAAATGATTACCACGAAAAGGTTCTAAGAAAAATCGGCGCAGACATGGTAGTACATCCCGAAAGAGATATGGGTATTCGTATCGCGAACAATATTTTGTCTAATAACGTATTAGATTATCTGGAGCTTTCAGATGAGCATTCTATTATGGAAATAAGAGTAAATGAGAAAATAGCTAGTAAGTCTCTTATTGACTTAGATATCCGAGCACGTTATGGCATTAATATTGTAGCCATCAAGCGTGGGAATAATATCATTGTTTCACCACAAGCGGATGAAAAGTTAGTGCTCAACGATGTACTTATCATTATTGGTGCTGATGTAGATATTATTCGTTTTGAGAAAAAAGTGTTGTCATAATTAGATTTATTGGTTTTAAAAAGACCATAATAAAAAACCTTCACCGCTTAATAAGGGTGAAGGTTTTATTTACTTATACTTCCATAATAATCGGAAGAATCATTGGACGTCTTTTTGTTTTTTCATACAAATATGGACTTAGCACATCCGTAATTTCGTTTTTCAATTCGGACCATTCAGTATCTTTACCTTGAATAGTATAGCGTAAATGCTTGTTCAACATTTGTTGTGCCTCATTAATCATTGTTCCTGATTCACGCATATAGACAAAACCACGTGAAATAATATCGGGACCTGATACGATTTTTTTCTTTTCCATATCAGCACTAACTACTACAATGACTAAACCTTCTTCGGAAAGGATGCGACGATCACGTAGGACAATATTACCGATATCCCCAATTCCACTTCCATCAATATATATATCACCTGAAGGTATGCGACCAGCAACATGTGCTTCATTGGCGCTTAATGCAAGAACTTCTCCATTTTCCATGATAAATGTATTATTCGGATCCACATCACAATCTACGGCTAACTCTGTATGAATTTTCAGCATACGATATTCACCGTGAATTGGCATAAAGAATTTTGGCTTCATTAGGCGAAGCATCAATTTATTCTCTTCTTGGGACCCATGTCCAGAAGTATGGATATTATTTAAGGAACCGTGTATTACCTCTGCTCCGGCGCGGAATAAAAGGTTAATCGTACGATTGACACTCGCTCTATTACCTGGGATAGGAGAAGATGAAAATACGACAGTATCACCAGGTTGAATTTGAATTTGACGGTGTGTTCCGTTAGCAATACGAGATAAGGCTGCCATTGGTTCACCTTGACTACCAGTACAAAGGATAAGAACTTCATTTGCAGGTAATCGATTTAATGCGCTTGCATCTACAAACGTTTCTTTTGGAGCAGTAATATAGCCAAGTTCTCGACCGATTGTCATTGCATTATCCATGCTTCGCCCAAATACAGCAATTTTACGGCCATGTAACACGGCTGCATCCGTTACTTGTTGAAGTCTATGAATATTAGAAGCAAAAGTAGCAAAGATTATACGTCCGTCTACTTTACGGAAAATAGAATCCATGCTTTCTCCAACTTTACGTTCAGACATTGTAAAGTTAGGAATTTCCGCATTTGTACTATCTGACAATAAACATAAAACTCCATCGCGACCGATCTCTGCCATTTTAGTTAAGTTAGCAGGTTCACCTACAGGCGTAAAGTCGAACTTAAAGTCACCAGTATGTACTATATTACCCGGTGGTGTTTTTACAACGATTCCGAATGCATCAGGAATACTATGTGTTGTACGATAGAAACTTACAGAAGTTTTTCTAAATTTAATAACATCATCTTCTTCAATAACAATCATCTTTGTTTGACGAAGTAAACCGTGTTCTTCTAATTTATTACGCAATAACCCAAGCGCTAGCTTTCCGCCATAAACTGGTACATTAAGTTGTTTCAATAGATAAGGAATACCACCAATATGATCTTCATGACCATGTGTTATAAATAATCCTTTAATCTTATCAACGTTTTTTACTAAATATGTGTAATCAGGAATTACATAATCTATACCTAGTAAGTCATCCTCTGGAAACTTAATACCAGCATCTATTAATATAATCTCATCTTGAAATTGAACGCCGTACGTGTTTTTGCCGATTTCGCCTAGTCCGCCAAGAGCGAAAACTGCAGTTTGGTCATTTTTTACAAATTTCATATTTTAAATGTTCTCTACTTTGTAATTTTCGCTAGCTTGTTCGTATTCAAGATGATTACCTTCAAGTAGCTGGATTAGTTCGATATTGTATTTGCGGTCTACTAAAAGAGCACGAACTTCGCGCTCATTCTCAGCCTCTACATATAAAACTTGTGTGTTTTCGCGGACTGGTACTTCTAGTGCATTCTCTTGATAATAAACTTTATAAATCATTTTATACTCTCCTTTTTCACGTTCAAAATAAATCAATTCTCTTTATATTATCACGACACTTATTTAAAATAAAGAAAACCCTCCATTTTAGAGGGCAAAAGTATTTAACATGCGTTAACGGATAGTATAATTCACCATTTTTGAGCCTTATCCTAACTTAAGTTATAATAGGAGATTAACTGTCCGTATACGATTGAATGATTAAACTTCCAATCCAAGATTGAAGCTAACTTTAAGCAATCGTTTTGTTTCTAAGCATTCCACCGAGCCGTCTCAACAATTTCCTTTTCAGGCGTTTCAACATGGCTATTCACTCCTTATAGAGTATTATATACCAAAGGAAGAAGTGTGTAAAGGATTTAGACAGAAAAGTCAAATAATTTGAATATTGAATGGAGGATTTTTTATGAAAAATAAAATTTTATTTTTTGATATTGATGGAACTATTTTAGATCACGACAAAAATATTCCTGAAGGGGTAGAAGAATCACTTCAAAAAGCTAGAAATAATGGACATGAAATTGTCATTTCCACCGGACGCTCTCCTTTTACTGCTCAATCAGTGTTAGATCGATTGAAGGTAGATTCTTTTGTTTGCTATAATGGGCAAATTGTTCAGTTTAAAGGGGAAATATTACATAAGGGAATTATTGAGAGAGAAGAGCTTAAACAGTTGACGGATTTTGCAAATGAAAGAGAGCAGCCGATAGTTTATATGGATAGTGATGAGATGGTTTCAAGTTTACCAGATCATCAAGATGTATTGGAAAGCATATCTACACTGAAGATAAACTTTCCACGTTATGCTGAAGGATTCTTTTTAACAAATGATATTCATCAAGCGCTAATTTTTTGTAGCTTGGAAGAACAAAAGGAATATGAACAAGCGTTTCCAAATTTAAAATTTGTCCGTTGGCATCGTGTATCCTGTGATGTACTTCCGAAAGGCATTTCAAAAGCTAAAGGAATGGATTTATTATTGAAGCATATTGGTAGGGGACCCGAAGATGCAATTGCTTTTGGAGATGGTCTTAATGATATCGAAATGCTTCAATTCGCCGGGACAAGTGTTGCGATGGGGAACTGTGTTGAAGAGTTAAGAGAACACGCTACGTTTGTGACCGAACATGTATCAGAAAGCGGCTTAACAAACGCAATGAAGAAATTAAGTTTAATCTAAAGGAGTTTACTAGATGTCCAAAAGGTATGTCCTCATATATGGGGATGCATTTGTCGATTATATTGCCGAAGATCAAAGCAATAGTCGTTTTACAAAATTTTTAGGAGGGGCTACCGTAAATGTTGCTGCAGGTGTGGCACGTCTTGGGGCAGCTTCTTCGTTTATCACCGTCACAGGTGAAAATGAAACGTCAGAATTCGTTCGAAATGAATTAATTGCAGAAGGTGTGGACTTATCATTTTCTCAAATAGTACCAGAAAAAGAGGTAAGCGGAGTTTACATACATCTATTGGAAAATAATGAACGTCACTTCGCTCATTATGTAGATGCGACACCTGACATCCAAGTAGACTTCTCTTCTATTGAGTGCGAGGCAATCCAGCAGTCTTCCGTATTTCATTTCTGTTCGGGAACTCTTTTTCATCCAACAGCTCTTGCAACTACAAGAAAAATTGTAGAAAGCATGAAAAAATCCAATGTTACTACTTCCTTTGACACCAATATTAGACCGTTGCGCTGGGAAAGTGAGGAGTTGTGTAGAAAAATTATTTCTTCCTTTTTTGAGTTTATTAATATACTGAAGTTAACAGAAGAAGAGCTCTTCTTTTTAACGCAAACGACATCAATAGAAGAGGGAATTAAATCCTTACAGCCATATAATATCGAGGCATTACTTATAACAGTTGGCTCGGAAGGCACTTATGCGGTGATAAATGGGGAAGTTGTTCATGTTCCTGTAGAAAAAGTAATTCCGATTGATACAACTGGAGCTGGAGATGCTTTTGTAGCAGGTATTCTTTCTAAAATTTTTTTGGAAGGGCATCCTTCAACTAAAGAAGACTGGATTCGTTATATCGCTTTTGGCAATAAGTTAGGCGCAATATGCGCAACTAAGTCGGGTGCATTGTCAGCTATGCCAAGGCTCATAGATATTAAACAATAAAGTATTAAGGAAAATCGCAAATCTGAAGCTATAAATCGCAAGTAGGACACTTCGAATCGCAATATAACTAGTCCAAATCGCAAGTAGGACACACGAAAGTGCAATATATAGATAAAACGCCAGTTCTACAATTGTAGAACTGGCGTTTTATATTAAGCTCGTTCATATGGAACTGAATCTGGAATAGGAGCATAAGGATTCTCTTTGTTTATATGATCATAAAACATAATGCCGTTTAGATGATCTAGCTCATGCTGGAAAGCAATTGCAGGTAATCCTTTTAAACGTTTTTTGAATGGAGTACCGTCTGGGTAAAACCCTGTTGCAGTTATACGTGCGTATCTTGGGACATATCCTTCAATTACTTCGTCTACAGATAAACAGCCTTCTCCAGCAGTTATATACGTTTTTTCCACAGAGTGGCTGATTATTTTTGGGTTGACTGCTACAAAGCTCACTTCTTCATTGTTTTCGTCTTCCAAATGGAGTGCGAACATTCTTTTGTTCGCATTTACCTGTGGAGCAGCGATTCCAATTCCTGGGCGTATTTTATATTTCTCTACCAATTCATCATCTTGACTGTTAACAACATATTCTAATAGTTCATTTGCTAGTGTTAAATCTTGCTCTGATAATGGGAAGGTCATTTCCTCCGTTTTTTTGCGTAAAGATGGATGTCCATCTCTGACAATATCATTCATTAAAATCATTTTAATCGTCCTTTCAATGTTCATATATCTATTATAGCGAAATTTGACTATTTACTAAACAAAAAACAGCCTTTTGGTCAGTTGAATTTAGAGCCTAATACAATTATAGTTGAATGGGTATAGGGGGTTACATGATGAAACTAAGCAAATATATTATCATGTTCAGCAGTATTTTATTACTTACTGGCTGTAATTTTGGAGAATCAACAGAAGAAAAGCTATCAAACATCTTAACAGAAATTTATGATTTAGAAGCTGATTATAGAGATGTACAAAAAGAATTGGCTGAAACAGAAACAAAAGAACAAGCAAACTTTCAACAAATGATGGAATTGACTAAGGATCAAAAAGAAGAGCTTACTTCGATGGTAGAAGATACAGCAACTCTTTTGGATGCTAGATTAGCATTAGTTGAGAAAGAAGCGGCATCTTTAAATGCTACTTCTGATGGGATTAGTAAACTTACTACACTTATTTCAGAAACAAAAGAAGCGTCCGATAAAGAAAGTTTAAAACAAATGGAAACTACCTTGAAAGAGCGGATTGCAGCTTATGAAGAACTGACGTATAACTATAATGAGCTAGCTACAAAGCAACAAGATTTATACAATATGTTAGTGGATGACTCTGCGGATGTTACTTCAATACAAGAACAAGTACAGGTAGTAAATAAGCATAATGAATTAGTAAAAGAATCTGTTCAAAAGTTTAATGAGGCAACAAAAAGGGTAAATGAAGTGAAGGACGACGTCTTAACTTCACTACAGAAAGATGAAAAATAAAAAAGCAGCTCTGCTTAGAGCTGCTTTTTTATATAATTATAGTAAACTGATATAATACAGACATAAATTACGAGTAATACAGATAGAAGGAATTTTAATGTTTTGACAATTAAATTCCTTAATTTCATATGATTGACCACTGATTTATTCTTGAGTATACTAAAAGAGAAATATCGTTGTACTACTATATTTAAAAGAAAATCTTAATACAGAAGAAAAGGAGAGATGTAATAATGGCTGCAAACAATCCAGCGCAGTTAGACCCTATGAAAACGCTTCAAGAAATTGAAGAAAAGTTTGAAATGTTTCAGATTTTAAACGAAGAAGGGGAAATAGTTAACGAGCAAGCAAATCCTAACCTATCAGATGAGGAATTAGTAGAATTGATGAGCCGTATGGTTTATACACGTATTTTAGATCAACGTTCTATTTCTTTAAACAGACAAGGACGTTTAGGTTTCTATGCTCCAACAGCAGGTCAAGAAGCTTCTCAGTTAGCATCTCAGTATGCTTTGGAAAAAGAAGATTTTATCCTACCTGGTTATCGTGATGTACCACAAATTGTTTGGCATGGTTTACCTTTATGGCAAGCTTTTCTTTTCTCACGTGGGCATTTTATGGGGAACCAAATTCCTGAGGGTGTAAATGTTTTCCCACCACAAATCATTATTGGTGCTCAGTTTATCCAAGCGGCTGGTGTTGCTCTTGGAATGCAAAAACGTGGTAAAAAAGCGATTACAATCACTTATACAGGTGATGGTGGATCATCACAAGGAGATTTCTATGAAGGTATTAACTTTGCTGGGGCTTTCCGTGTACCTGCAGTGTTTATCGTTCAGAACAATCAATTTGCGATTTCAACACCTCGTGAACTACAAACTTCTGCAAAAACAATAGCTCAAAAAGGTATTGCTGCTGGAATTCCAAGTGTTGTAGTAGATGGTATGGATCCACTTGCTGTTTATGCAGCTACTAAAGATGCTAGAGAACGTGCGATTAAAGGAGAGGGGCCAAGTCTGATCGAAACTGTATGTTACCGTTACGGTCCACACACAATGGCAGGAGATGACCCTACTCGTTACCGTACCTCAGAAACAGATTCTGAATGGGAAAAGAAAGATCCATTAGTTCGTTTCCGTAAGTATCTAGAAACTAAAGGTATTTGGAATGAAGAAAAAGAAGCAGAAGTAATTGAAAAAGCTAAAGAAGAAATAAAAGAAGCAGTTAAAAAGGCAGATGCAGCACCAAAACAAAAAGTAACTGACCTTATAAATATAATGTATGAAGAAAATCCATATAACTTAGATGAGCAACTAGCTTACTACACTGAGAAGGAGTCGAAGTAACCGATGGCACAAATGACGATGATTCAAGCAATTACGGACGCACTCCGTACAGAGCTTAAAAATGATGAAAACGTTCTAGTCTTCGGCGAAGACGTTGGCGTTAACGGCGGAGTTTTCCGCGCAACAGAAGGATTACAAAAAGAATTCGGAGAAGATCGTGTGTTTGATACACCACTTGCAGAGTCAGGTATTGGTGGTCTTGCAGTAGGTCTATCCTTACAAGGGTTCCGTCCTGTTCCAGAAATTCAATTCTTTGGATTTGTATTCGAAGTAATGGATTCTATAGCTGGTCAATTAGCTCGTATGCGTTTCCGTACTGGTGGAGCATTTAATGCGCCTGTAACTATCCGTTCTCCATTCGGTGGTGGCGTTCATACACCAGAAATGCACGCAGATAGCTTAGAACTTTTAATGACTTCAACACCTGGAGTTAAAGTTGTTATTCCTTCCACTCCTTACGATGCAAAAGGTTTATTAATCTCTGCAATTCGTGATAATGATCCAGTAATTTATTTGGAGCATATGAAGTTATATCGTTCATTCCGTGGCGAAGTACCTGAAGAAGAATATACAATTCCTCTTGGAAAAGCGGATGTAAAACGTGAAGGATCAGATTTAACAATTATTGCTTATGGTGCGATGGTTCACGAAAGCTTAAAAGCTGCAGAAGATCTTGAAAAAGAAGGGTATTCTGTAGAAGTAATCGACTTACGTACAGTGCAACCATTAGATATTGAAACAATCATTGCATCTGTTGAAAAAACAAATCGTGCTATGGTTGTACAAGAAGCACAGAAGCAAGCTGGTATTGCAGCAAACGTTGTAGCTGAAATTACGGAGCGTGCAATTTTAAGCTTAGAGGCTCCAGTATTACGAGTAGCTGCTCCTGATACGGTATTCCCATTCTCTCAAGCAGAAACAGTTTGGTTACCTAATTCTAAGGATATAGTAAATACAGCTAAAAAAGTTTTAACATTCTAATATAAAATCTGTTATAGAAAGGGTGAATACATTGTCATTTGAATTTCGATTACCAGATATCGGTGAAGGTATACATGAAGGTGAAATTGTTAAGTGGTTTGTAAAACCAGGCGATGAAGTACAAGAGGACGATATTTTATGTGAAGTACAAAATGATAAAGCTGTTGTGGAAATTCCTTCTCCTGTAAAGGGAAAAGTTACAGAAGTTCTTGTAGAAGAAGGAACCGTAGCTATAGTTGGAGATGTACTTGTGAAGCTGGATGCACCTGGTTATGAGGACCTTAAATTTAAAGGCGATCATAGTGATGAGGAAAAGACAGAAGCGCAAGTTCAGGCAACTGCAGAAAATGGTCAAGCTGTAGAAAAAGAAAAAGTAGAAACTCCTAATAAAAATGAAGATACTGCTGATACTGCAACAGAAAAAACAGTAACTCAAGAACAACCAAAAGGTGATACACGTGTTATTGCAATGCCATCTGTTCGTAAATTTGCTCGTGAAAATGAAGTAAATATTGTAGAAGTGAATGGTTCAGGTAAAAACGGACGCGTGTTAAAAGAAGATATTGAAGCATTCTTATCTGGAGATCAAACTTCAGCTAAAGAAGAAAAAGTAGAATCTACAAATGTGGAAGTTGAGCAATCACCAAAAGCTTCAGCACCAGTAACTTTTGAAGGTGAATTCCCAGAAACTAGAGAAAAACTTTCACCGATGCGTAAAGCAATCGCAAAAGCAATGGTACATTCCAAACATACAGCTCCACATGTTACATTAATGGATGAAGTAGATGTAACTGAACTTGTTGCACACCGCAAAAAGTTCAAAGAAATTGCAGCTGAAAAAAATATCAAGTTAACTTACTTACCTTATGTAGTGAAGGCTTTAGTAAGTACACTTAGAGAATTCCCAGCGTTAAACACATCTTATGATGATGATACAAACGAGGTAATCCAAAAACATTACTTCAATATTGGTATCGCAGCAGATACTGATAAAGGATTATTAGTACCAGTTATCAAAAATGCTGACCGTAAATCTGTATTTGCAATTTCAGACGAAATTAATACACTTGCAGGAAAAGCGCGTGATGGTAAACTTGCTGCTGCTGAAATGAAAGGCGCATCTTGTTCTATTACCAATATTGGTTCAGCGGGCGGCCAATGGTTCACTCCAGTTATCAATCATCCAGAGGTTGCTATTTTAGGAATTGGTCGAATTTCCGAGAAACCTGTAATAAAAAATAGTGAAATTGTGGCTGCACCTGTGTTAGCATTATCATTGAGCTTTGATCATCGAATGATCGATGGTGCGACTGCACAACACGCGTTGAACCATATGAAACGTTTGCTTAGCAGTCCAGAACTATTATTAATGGAGGCGTAAAAAATGGTAGTAGGAGATTTCCCAATCGAAACAGATACACTTGTAATAGGTTCAGGCCCTGGAGGATATGTTGCAGCTATTCGCGCAGCACAAACAGGACAAAAAGTTGTAGTTGTGGAAAAAGAACATATCGGAGGAGTTTGCTTAAACGTGGGATGTATTCCTTCAAAAGCATTAATCTCTGTTGGTCACCGTTTTGAACAAGCAAAACATGCTGATGATATGGGAATTACAGCTACAGATGTAACAATCGATTTCTCTAAATCACAAGCTTTCAAAGACAGTGTGGTAAAAAAACTAACTAGCGGTGTTTCTGGATTGTTAAAAGGAAACAACGTGGAAGTAGTAATGGGCGAAGCATATTTCGTTGATGCTAACACTGTTCGTGTAATGGATGAAAAATCTGCGCAAACATATACATTTAAAAATGCAATTATTGCAACAGGATCTCGTCCTGTAGAAATTCCAACTTTTAAATATTCTAAACGTGTATTAAACTCTACTGGTGCATTAAGTTTATCTGAAATTCCAGAGAACTTAGTTGTAATTGGTGGTGGATATATCGGTACTGAACTAGGTTCAGCATTTGCTAACTTAGGTTCAAAAGTTACTATTATTGAAGGTGGCGACGATATTCTAGCTGGCTTCGAAAAACAAATGACAACTATTGTTAAAAAAGGCTTGAAGAAAAAAGGCGTTGAAATAGCAGTAAAAGCATCTGCTAAAGGCGTAGAAGAGTCTGACACTGGCGTAGTAGTTACTTATGAAGTTGGCGGAGAAGAGAAAAAAGTTGAAGCTGATTACGTTTTAGTTACAGTAGGCCGTCGTCCAAATACAGATGAAATGGGTCTAGAAGAACTTGGCCTTAAATTCGCTGAGCGCGGATTATTAGAAGTAGACAAACAATGTCGTACAAGCATTTCTAATATTTATGCTATTGGTGATATTGTAGCAGGTCCTCAACTTGCACATAAAGCATCTTACGAAGGAAAAATAGCTGCAGAAGCAATTGCTGGTCAAACTTCTGTTGTAGATTACTTAGCAATTCCTGCTGTCTGCTTTACAGATCCAGAAATGGCTACAGTTGGTCTAAATGAAGCGCAAGCTAAAGAACAAGGTTATGACGTTGCTGCTGGGAAATTCCCATTCGGCGCAAACGGTCGTGCTCTTGCTCTAAATGCTACTGATGGTTTCGTTAAACTTGTTTCTCGTAAAGAAGATGGTTTATTACTTGGAGCTCAAATTGTTGGTCAAGGTGCTTCGGATATGATCGCTGAACTAGGTTTAGCTATCGAAGCAGGAATGACTGTAGAAGATATTGCAATGACTATTCATGCTCACCCAACTTTAGGTGAAATTGCAATGGAAGCTGCCGAAGTAGTTATGGGTCATCCAATTCATATTCTATCTAAATAATTTTTCTTAAAAAGACTTGTCGCTTATGTGGCAAGTCTTTTTTTATATCCATTTTGGGGTTAGTTGGAATAATGGGGCGTTTAGTTGGAAAAACGAATTGTTTAGTTGGAATTTTGATCATGTTAGTTGGAAAGATTAACGCTCAAGTTGGAATAGTAATTTTATTCCATCAAATTTGGATAAAAGTAGTAATAATATACCCTACTATCCAACTCTTTCACCTGTTAAAATATAGTGGAAGGGACAGGTGTTTAGATTGAAACTTACGACTTGGATAATGTCAGCGATAATATTACTTGGACTTTCTGCATGCAGCAATGTAGATGAAAAACCAGAAGTAGAAAAAGAAACCGAGGAAACAACCCCAGTATCACAAGAGCCTGTAGAAGAAGTGGAAGAGGCAGTTGAGGAAGAAGTAATTGTGGAGGAGACTGAACCACTATACCATTTGAACGAAGCAAACTGGACTCTCGAGCCGATTAAAGATGCAAATCCGAAAGCAGTGTTACTGACAATCGATGATGCTCCTGATCGATACGCAGTAGAAATGGCAAAAACATTGAAAGAGTTAAATGCACCGGCTATCTTTTTCGTAAATGGACACTTTATTAATACGGATGAGGAAAAAGCTAATTTAAAGGCAATATACGATATGGGATTTTCTATTGGAAATCATACTCAAACACATGTAAATTTAAAAGATAGCTCTGAAGAACAGCAAAAGGATGAAATTTTGAAAGTTAATGAAACAGTAGAAGAGGTTATAGGTGAAAAGCCTAAGTTTTTCCGTGCTCCTTTCGGAGTTAATACCGATTTTAGTAGGTCTCTTGTTTCGCAAGAAGGGATGCTTTTAATGAATTGGACGTACGGATATGACTGGGAAAAACAATACATGGATGCAGCGAGTTTAACAGATATTATGGTGAATACTGAATATCTGACGAATGGTGCAAATTTATTAATGCATGATCGTGAGTGGACTGCAGATGCTCTACGAGGTATTGTTGAGGAATTACGTGCAAAAGATTACGATTTTATTGATCCAACAACGATTAAAGGAATTGAATAATCTAAACACCTTTGGAATATTTCAAAGGTGTTTTTTTACATAGACAATGTGTTTTATTAGGCGTAAAATTATTCCCTATATATCTATGAGTATGTAGGAGGTGGCATATATGGTTAAATTTATACGAATTGTTTTCCAAGTATTTATCTTATATTTATTTTCATTTGTTGGATCTTGGGTTGTAGATAGCTTTTCTCTTCAATTTCCGGGAAGTATTGTTGGTTTAATATTACTTTTTGTTTGTTTGTATTTTAAAATCGTACCGGTTCAATTTATAAAAGATGGAGCTGGATTTTTATTAGCATTTCTCGCTTTGTTTTTTGTACCCGCTACAGTCGGAATTATGGAATATCCAGAAATTTTCTCATGGGTTGGTTTAGGAATTATTTTATCCATAGCCATTAGCACGATTATAAGTATTGTTGTTTCTGGTAAGTTTTGCCAGTACTTGGAGAAAAAACTTTTAGAAAAGGAGCAGGTTGAATGATAGCAGTTCTGATGATAATAGGAACGATCGTTCTCTTTTATTTAATGACTATCGTTTATAAAAGATTTACCTATCCGTTATTGATCCCTATTTTCTCTACTACGGTATTGCTTGTTCTCATATTAGTTACGAATAATATACCTTATGATACATATATGTCGGGTGGAAAGTGGATAAATGAATTATTAGGTCCGGCTGTTGTTAGTATGGCCTATCCTCTATATATTCATCGTGAGAAAATTATTAAATATAAGGTTCCAATTATTTTGAGTGTATTATGTGCTCTTCTTTCTGGTTTGGTTAGCATCACTGTATTATCTAGGTTGTTGTCATTTGAGGAACATGTTTTATTATCATTATTACCGAAATCCATTACTACACCAGTTGCTATCCCGATTAGTGAGGCAGTAGGTGGGGTTCCGACATTAACAGCTGTGTTTGTTATTTTCGCGGGGTTAGTAGGAGCCATACTTGGACCAATTATCTTCCGAGTCTGTCGTATCGACCAAGCGATAAGTCGCGGGATATCTGTAGGGAGTGCATCGCATGGTATTGGTGTTTCCAAACTTACGGAATATGGTGAGGAAACGTTGACAATGGGATCTGTATCAATGACTTTAAGTGCGATATTAGGGTCCTTTGTATGCCCGTTGTTTGCGCTATTAATCTAATAATTCTCTGTTAAAGAATGCAAAGAGGAACCCCTATTTAGGAGTTCCTCTTTAGTTATTTAAAATATTGCTTGATGTTCTTTTATAACCTGAATCATTTCAAGTGTGTCGTCTTCGGGACCTTGCACGGGTAGGCCAGCTTCAATATTCATCGTAATATAATCGATATTACCTTGCGTAATTATTTCCCCGGGAATAAAAATCGGAATGCCAGGTGGATAGACCATCACGAATTCTGCAGATATACGTCCACTTGCTTCTTTTAATGGAATAGACTCTGTAGCTGCATAAAAAGCATCTCTTGGTGACATAGCAAGTCCAGGAATTTCGGGAAGTGTAACAGATGGCTCCACGACTACAGCATCTGATTCGTGAGCAGCTACCATTCTTGAAAGAGCATTTACGAGTAGATTAACTTCTTTTTTTGTATCTCCAAGCGTTATTAGGCATAGTATATTATACAAATCCGAAAGTTCTACTTCTATATTTGCTTTTTCTCTTAACCAAATTTCAGCATCATATCCTGTCATTCCTAAATCTTTTACACTTATTAAAAGCTTAGTTGGGTCCATATCAAACGTAGCGGACGTTTGTAATATTTCTTCCCCAACACAGCGAATATGTGGGATTGCGTTAATCCGTTTTCGAGTATCTTTTGCAAGTCGAATAGCATCGCCGATTAAATCCTCTCCATGAATGGCTAACTGACGACGTGCAGTATCCAATGATGCAAGCAACGGGTAAGACGTAGAAGTTGTCGTTAGCATGGACAAGATAGACTGAACACGTTTAGTCGAAACTAAACCCTCTTTGACATTAAGTATAGAGCTTTGTGTCATCGATCCACCTAATTTGTGGACAGAGGTAGCAGCCATATCTGCACCAGCTTGCATTGCAGAAATAGGAAGCGAATTATGAAAATGAATATGAACGCCATGTGCTTCGTCTACTACTACAGGAATTCCCTTTGCATGAGAAAGTTCTACAATTCTTTTAAGATCTGCAGCTAAACCAAAATAAGTAGGATTAATCACTAATAATCCTTTTGCATCTGGATGAGCCTCTAAGGCTTTCTCCACTGACTCTACGGAAATACCATGAGAGATTCCTAATTCTTTATCTACCTCTGGATGAATAAAAACTGGTATTGCTCCTGCAAATACAATAGCAGACATAATCGATTTATGGACATTTCGTGGAACAAGAATTTTATCTCCAGGTCCACAGATTGTAAGTATCATAGTCATAATAGCACCACTTGTCCCTTGAACAGAGAAAAAAGTTTCATCGGCTCCAAATGCTTCTGCTGCCAATTGTTGTGCTTGTTTAATAACCCCTTTAGGAGAATGTAGATCGTCTAAAGGTGCGATATTGATCAAATCTATTGAAAGTACATTATCTCCAACGAACTCTCGAAACGCAGGATCCATTCCTTTTCCTTTTTTGTGTCCAGGAATATGAAACTGGATTGGATGACGATTACGATGCTTTAGTAATGCATCGAATAATGGAGTTTCTAATTGTGACAACGTTCATACCACCTTAAGTTAAAATTTTTAAAACAAAAGAAATTATAGCATCTCATGTTCATTAATACTATTAAAAATTATTGCAGTTTGTATCAATCGTAGAATTTTATTACACTATTAATATATGGGAGGGAGTAAGAAATGACTTTTAGAACTAGGGTAACAGAATTGTTAGGTACAAAGCTTCCAATTATTCAAGGTGGTCTAGCTTATTTAGCATACTCTGATTTATGTGCAGCAGTCTCAAATGCTGGGGGACTAGGGCAAGTTACAGCAATGAGCTTGAAAACACCAGAAGAGCTAAGGGAGGAAATACATAAAGTAAGGAAATTAACGGATAAACCTTTTGGAGTGAACTTTGCTATTGGTCAAACAGGTAGACCTTATGAACATATGCTACAAGTTGCAATCGAGGAGGAAGTTCCAGTAATATCGATGACTGGAGGGAACCCAGCTCCAATTTTAGACAAACTAGCAAATACATCGATTAAAAAACTAGTTTTAGTTGCAGCTAAACGACAGGCTCAAAAGGCAGAACAGCTGGGAGCAGATGCAGTAATGGTCGTTGGACAAGAAGGTGGAGGACATCTTGGTAGAGATGATGTAGGTTCTATCGTACTTATCCCTCAAGTGGTCGATGCTGTGTCCATTCCGGTTATTGCTTCTGGTGGTATTGCTGATGGTCGTGGATGGATGGCTGCTCATGCACTTGGAGCAGAAGGAATTGAGATGGGGACAAGGTTCATTGCTACAAAAGAATGTGTGCATGCATCGGCTGCCTATCAAAATTCACTTATAAATAGTGGAGAAATGGACACAGTAGTTATTAAGAAATCTATTGGAGCTCCAGCAAGAGCTATTAAAAATAGTTGGACAGAAACAATTTTAAGTATTGAAAAAGAGAATCCAACATATGATGCTCTTAAGGACTACATTAGCGGTGAGGCAAATAAGCAATTCATTTATGAAGGCGATGAACAAAAAGGATTTGGATGGGCAGGCCAATCTGTCGGTTTAATCGAAGATATACCTTCCGTACAAGAACTGTTTAATCGGATGGAAAAACAAGCGTTGGACATACGAAATATGTGGAAATAATAGGAGGTAGTAACAGATGGAGTACACATACCCTTTTTCATTAGACTGGTCTACAGAAGAAATTGTTGATGTTGTGCAATTTTTTGAAGCAATAGAAAAAGCATATGAAAATGGCATCAAACGTGAGGAACTTATGAAAAGATACCGAAGATTTAAAGAAATAGTGCCTTCTATTGCGGAAGAAAAAACATACTTTCGTGAATTTGAAAAAGAAAGTGGTTATGTGAGTTTCCCTATTATTAAAAAGATGAAAGAGCAACCGGACGGCGCTATCATCAAGGGATAAGAAATGCCTCCTATACCCGAATAAGTATAGGAGGATATAATTTATTTCATCTGAATCATCGTTTTATAAATTGGTATTAAATGATCAAATGTTTCTTCCGCCATTTTTAAAAACTCATCCTCGGAAAGTTGCACTGCTTCTTCCTTACTAATATGACGACCCACTAAAAATTCTGCCTTTTTTACATCTCTTAATCGCACTAACAATTGCTCGAGGCCAACTTTCTTTTCCTTTTTTAATAAGGACGCTTCTGGTTTCATATGGTCACCAGAAACAATAAAATCTGCAGGCAGTTTGTTAAATAATCCTTTTTTCTTTAATAATCTTTCCGCAATGGCTACTTTATCTGGTGCTTCATAAATTACCGCCAATATGATGAAAGCATGGCTGCCCCATAATCCTATTTGGAAATGTGGTAAAGCTTTATATCCTCTTTTATAAGGTGCAAATGCGACCCAGCTATCCTTCGGAGGATTCACAGATCGTCTCGCATGTTTTGCTACATGCGGATAGTATTCAGATCCAAGTATTGTAGAAAAATAATGGCTATAATGATTGCCTAATTCCTCAAATTTAGGTCTGACCTTTTCGATTAATGCAGCCATTCTGTTTTCAAGTCCATCTATTTGAAAAACATTAAAATCATCTTCTGTCCAAAATGTTTTGCTCATATGTAAACTCCTTTCAACTTCTATGTTTATTTTATAGGAAATTTGGGTAAAAATCTTGTAAGTAGTATTTTTCAGTAGACATTATTCTTATGGTAGCATATTTTATTATAAAGAATGTTCTGAATATTACGATATAAAATTAGAAGGGGTGGTAGTGATGAGACAGGTAGTGCATATTATTCGAAAAGAAGACATGGAAAAAGAAAAAATCCATACATTAAAAATGGAATTAGACTATGAGTTAGCAACTTTATATGATGCGATGACAAGCAACAATGATAAAGAAATTACAGCTTCTAAAACTCGATTAGCTGAGATTCACCAGCTTTTGGAGGAACTCAATGCTCTCGATTAATGTTCCAATCATAGGAGTACCTTGAAAAACACCTGCTAATGAAAAGACAGCTGGTGTTTTTTTCTTTATACTAAGAGAATAGGCAATAAGAAGGGGTGGAAAAATTGGATATATACAAGATAGATACATACGCCAAGTCGTTGATAAAAGAAGCAGCACATAATATTAAAGCCTCCTTGACTTCCGAACTCATCATTGAATCGAAGTCTGAAGCAAATGATTTGGTTACCAATATTGATAAAGAGACAGAACAATTTTTTATTGAGCATATTAAAGCTGATTTTCCAGAGCATCGAATATTTGGGGAAGAGGGATTTGGCGATGATATAAAGGATTTAGCAGGTTATGTATGGTTATTAGATCCAATAGATGGAACAACCAATTTCATTCATCAAAAACATAATTTTGCTATATCGCTAGGTATATATAAAGATGGGGTAGGAATTTTAGGGTATATATATAATGTGATGGAAGATACTTTGCTAAGCGGCTCTTTAAATGGTGGTGCCTATTTGAATGACCAGCGATTGCCAATGCTTCTTCCGACAACGGTTGAGGAGGCAGTCGTTGGGATAAATGCAAGATGGGTGGTGCCAAATAGACATGTGCATCATGAAGGGATGGTGAATTTACTTAAAACGGTAAGGGGTACTAGATCACTTGGGTCAGCTGCCATTGAAATATCCTATGTAGTGACGGGAAGATTGGATGCCTATATGTCTATGCGGCTTTCACCATGGGATGTTGCTGGTGGAATGGTGTTGGCAAAAGAGGTTGGAGCAGTTGTAACGAATTTAGCGTTTGAACATCTAGATTTACTAGGTGCTGATAGCTTCATCGTTTCGAAACCAGGATTACATGATCAATTATTATCGGAATATATTAAACTAAAACAAAATCCAGCAAGATAATTCCTGCTGGATCATATTTATAACAAACCTGAGTCGCGCATTTTTTTCTTTGTCTTGAAACCAAATCCCATAATGACAAATAATAAAATAAGGAATATAAGAATTAGTGGTATACTCCTTAGTGCAACAGCAATTCCGATAAGTGCCATAGATAAAATGGCACCTATGGAATATAGGACGAAAATCCATTTAATATTACCCAAAATGATTACCTCCAAAAAAAATGATAAAAAATAATATTACTTTAGTTTTACATGTGATATAATAACACAGTTATGGACTCGAAAAAAGAATATGGAGTGGAAATATGACAAATACACGTCAAGATTTAAGAAACATTGCAATTATAGCACACGTTGACCATGGGAAAACGACATTAGTTGACCAATTATTGAAACAATCAGGTACTTTCCGTTCAAATGAACATGTAGACGAACGAGCAATGGATTCTGGTGATATAGAACGTGAACGCGGTATTACAATTTTAGCGAAAAACACAGCTGTTGATTATAATGGGACACGCATTAATATTTTGGATACGCCTGGACATGCCGACTTCGGTGGAGAAGTAGAACGTATCTTGAAAATGGTAGATGGTGTTTTACTAGTTGTTGATGCATATGAAGGCTGTATGCCACAAACACGTTTCGTATTGAAAAAAGCGTTAGAACAAAAGTTAACGCCAATCGTTGTAGTAAATAAAGTAGATAAAGAATCAGCTCGTCCATTAGAAGTAGTAGATGAGGTTCTAGAATTATTTATTGAATTAGGTGCAGATGAAGATCAATTAGAATTCCCAGTTGTTTATGCTTCTGGTGTAAACGGTACTGCTTCTTTAGATGATGATCCTGCTAAACAAGAAGAAGATATGAAATCACTTTTCGATATGATTATTTCAGCTATCCCAGCACCAATTGATAACTCAGATGAGCCATTACAATTCCAAGTGGCATTACTGGACTACAATGACTATGTAGGTCGTATCGGTATTGGACGTGTTTTCCGTGGGACAATCGAAGTAGGACAACAAATTTCCTTGATGAAATTAGATGGTTCCATTAAAAACTATCGAGTTACAAAACTATTCGGTTTCTTCGGCTTAAAACGTGTAGAAATCCAAACGGCTAAAGCTGGGGATTTAATCGCAGTGTCTGGTATGGAACAAATTAATGTTGGGGAAACAGTTTGTCCTACAGATCACCCTGATGCGTTAACTCCTTTACGTATCGATGAACCAACTCTACAAATGACTTTCTTAGTAAACAACTCACCATTTGCTGGAAGAGAAGGTAAATGGGTTACTTCACGTAAAATTGAAGAACGTCTACGTTCACAATTAGAAACAGATGTTTCACTACGTGTTGAAGATACAGAATCTCCAGATGCTTGGACTGTTTCTGGTCGTGGAGAGCTTCATTTGTCGATTTTAATCGAAAATATGCGTCGTGAAGGTTTTGAACTACAAGTTTCTAAACCAAAAGTTATTATCCGTGAAATTGACGGGAAAAAATGTGAACCAATTGAAAGAGTACAAATTGATGTGCCAGAAGACTCAGTAGGTTCTATTATTGAATCAATGGGTACTCGCAAAGGTGAAATGATCGATATGGTCAACAACGGTAATGGCCAAGTTCGTTTAATCTTTATGGTTCCAGCTCGTGGTTTAATTGGATATACAACAGAATTTATGTCATTAACTAAAGGTTTCGGTATTATTAACCATACGTTTGATAGCTATCAGCCGGTAGTTTCAGGACGTGTTGGTGGACGTCACCAAGGTGTTCTAGTATCAATGGAAACTGGTAAAGCGACAACTTACGGTATGATGCAAGTAGAAGATCGCGGAACATTATTCGTTGAACCAGGTACGGAAATTTACGAAGGTATGATTGTTGGGGAAAATACTCGTGATGCTGATATCACAGTTAATATCACGAAAATGAAACAAAAAACTAATATTCGTTCTGCAAACAAGGACCAAACGAATGTTATTAAAAGACCTCGTATTTTAACGCTTGAAGAGGCTATTGAGTATTTAGGTGATGATGAATATCTAGAGGTTACACCTGAGTCAATTCGTTTACGTAAACAAATTCTAGAGAAAAATGAACGTGAACGTGTGACAAAGAAAAAGAAAAATGCAGAACTGGAATAGAAACTGAAAGGGTGAATAACCTTGGAGGAAAAGCAATTCGTATTTGGTAGAATGTCTAGTATAGCGAGATATATTTATGAGGTTATGCCAAATTTCGATATAGCTGGTTATGTGCTATTTGTTTTAATTTTCCTGCTATCCGTGCTTGTGTACAAGCTTGGGTTTGCAAAGAAATTGCGTTTTAGTCAAAATGTTGTCATTTACGTATTTTTGTTATTAGGTTGTCTAATGTTGACGTTCCTTGCATTCTTCCTTCCAGTTGTGGAAGGGTTAATCGTGGCAGCATTAATCCTAATCATTTATAAAATACGTTTACGATTAGAGAAAAAACAAAGCTCGACTACTTAAATGTAGCCGAGCTTTTTCTTTTTGCAAAGGTTTTCTCATGCATGAAAGAATGAATACCTCTACTGATTTCCGTTTCATGTGGACGCTTTCCATAGGTGAGGTCGAGCTTATACCACTGGAGTCCCCACCTTGCACTCCAATCAACAGAGTGGGTAGTACTCCTTAATTAGATTAGTCAGGCATACGGTTATGATATTGAGATTAGTCATAGAATCTTCAGGGACAAAACCTCAGAAAGTCGTTATTGAATGTTATTAGCTACGTTGAAAAGAAGTAGATAGTTGAAAACGAATTAAGAATAAGAGAAGCGAACGAAATTGCATCTTCGGTCCCACAGCCACAGGATGTGGGTCAGGCAGTCGTTACAAAATATTTTTTTATTTTGCGACGAGCTTTGCGCAGGAGCACCACGATGTCGCGTACTTAGACTGTCATCTTTCATCCACCCCTATGAATAGGATTGGATCTTTTCTCTAGTTATCCAAAAACGCAATTACCTGTTTCTAAGAGTAGAAGGACGACGGATAGACAAACGCCAAAAGATTACAGAAAAAAAGATAGGCTGTTCGTGACGTCAGTCACGAACAGCCTATCAAAAAAAACAATCAGTAATAATATAGCAACAAGTCTGTCCAAAGCCCTTCAAAAACTATAGAACAGGTATTGAAATGACAATATACAATATTTAATGTTTAAAATTCGTTTTCAATCAGTCGTGAACTCTTATAGAAAATGAACTTTCCAGTTGCAAGACGCCGGTTTGTTCTTTCTTCTATACGGTCATGACATTCTGGACACATATACGTGTGAATGGGGCGATTTCTTAGCTTTTTAGCCAGCGGTAAATCATCTGGTAGATCATCTATTCGATCGCAAATAGCGCATTGTACTTTCATGTATACATCTCCTATTCTACACGGAATGCTGTCACAAATTTTACTGGCGTATTAATATTTGACCCATTTTTTTTCAAAATATGAACAGGACCATCCTCACGAAGAGGTTTACCTTTATGGCTAAATTTTAATAAAAGATTATCTAATTCTTCTAATGGTATTGTATGCTCACCCTCTGTAGTTTCAACTACAACTTTTGTAGCGGTAGACAATGGTTCAGCGTTTAGGATAAATGGTTTCATTTCTATTCCGAAAGTACTTGTAAGTGCTCTCGTACGTTCATATTTTTTTTCTGTTTGTAAGGTTGGTGGGTTTGTAGATCCTTCGATAATTTCACGTGACCAATGAGCCGATGTGACTTTTGTATATTCCTCTAGCTCATCTTTGTACTCATACTCACCAGAAAAAAACTCATCCAAATCGATTTTACGATCATCGAAAATCCAAACGGTAGGGTCTAAAGTAATATTAAATTTAACTGCACCTTTAACTGGTATGATAAGTTCCAACAAAATTGCCTCCTCTAAACTATCTAATCCTACTTAGTATACCTTTAAATTGAAAAGTTCTAAAGAATATTTAACTATTTCCATAAGTTAAATGATAGAACACTTGCAATTTTTCTGTGCAAAAGATACACTTTAGGGAGATATATAATTAGAAATAATAAAATGGGGGCGTCCTCATGGATACTAATATACAAATTTCGTATCAAGAAAAAGCTTTAGAGCTTTTGAAAAAAGATGCAGAAAAGATTGCACAGCTTATAAAAGTGCAAATGGATAACTTAACGATGCCTCAATGCCCTCTGTATGAAGAGGTTTTAGACACGCAAATGTTTGGATTATCACGTGAAATAGATTTTGCGGTAAAGCTTGGACTTTTAGAGAAAAGTGATGGAAAAGAGATTGTCGCTTCTCTTGAAAAAGAACTATCTGTTTTGCATGAGATTCATACAGAAAAATAACTTTAAAACTCAAACAAACACACTGTTTGAGTTTTTTTTCTATCTGAAGAAATAGAGGTATAATACATGATTTCATATTTAAAAAGATACGCAAGAAATTTCGATTACCCATTATTGTTTATTTACTTAGCCTTATGCTTTTTTGGCTTGGTCATGATCTATAGCGCAAGTATGGGCTGGGCAGTGATGAATTACGGTTGGGAACCTGATCATTTTTTCAACAAGCAAAAAACAAATTTATTGCTTTGTATTCCAGTTTTCTTTCTGGCTGCCTTTTTTCCATATAAACATTATAAGAATAAAGCAATAATGAAACTTATGCTTCTCGTTATGTTTACACTTTTATTTTCCGTCCATTTTATAGGTGTAGGAGGAGAGAGTGGATCGCAAAGCTGGATTGACTTAGGTTTTAACATCCAGCCATCCGAAATTGCAAAGCTAGTAATTGTTTTATATTTTGCAGGGATATTTGCAAAAAAATCTGAAAATGGCACTTTAGATAAATTAAATGAATCCGTTGGACCCCCATTACTTGTACTATTTTTTGTTTTTGTGTCCATTATGATGGAGACGGATGTTGGTAATACAATGATTATTAGTTTCGTAGCTATTTCGGTAATTGCGGCTAGTGGAATTAAATTTAAATCATTTTCCAAAATAATCGGATTAATTGGTATAGTTATAGTAGCGGGTCTATTCGCCATCTATATGATGAAAGATGTATTATTAACTCCCCATCGTAGAGGAAGGTTAGAAGCATTTTTTAATCCTTTTGATTACGAGCAAGGGTATGGATATCAAATTGTAAATGGTTATATTGCCATTGGATCAGGTGGTTTAACAGGCTTAGGTTTAGGGAATTCCAACCAGAAGTATGGATATCTACCCGAACCACATACTGATTTTATAATGGCTATCATAGCAGAAGAACTTGGACTTATTGGAGTATTAATCGTTTTATGTGGATTGTTCTTTATCGTATTTAAAGCGATTAGTATTGCTTTAGCGACAAGAGATCCTCAAGCACGAATGATTGCGGCGGGGATTGGTAGTATTATAGGGTTTCAAACCTTTATCAATTTAGGAGGTATGCTTGGAATTATCCCGCTGACTGGGGTACCACTCCCATTTATTAGCTACGGAGGTACTTCTATTATTATTTTATCAGCAGCACTTGGGATATTGATGAATGTATCAATGTTCGTGAAGCATGAAAAAAATAGACAATAAGGGGCGAATTGGATGAAAAAGATTAAAAAGATTGTAGTTGCAAATAGAGGAGAAATTGCAATACGTATTTTTCGAGCTTGTACAGAGTTAAACCTTCGTACAGTTGCCATCTATTCTAGAGAGGACAGTGGCTCATTTCACCGGTTTAAATCAGATGAATCTTACTTAGTTGGAGAAGGTAAGAAGCCTATTGATGCTTATTTAGATATTGAAGATATCATTCGCATCGCAAAAGAAAGTAAAGCGGATGCAATCCACCCTGGATATGGCTTTCTTTCAGAAAATGTAGACTTTGCAAAAAGATGTGAAGAGGAAGGCATTATTTTCATTGGTCCTACCTCTAAGCATTTAGATATGTTTGGGGATAAAGTGAAGGCTCGTGAACAAGCAGTACTAGCAGGTATTCCTGTTATCCCGGGAAGCGATGGCCCTTTAGATACGGTGGAAAAAGTACGTGAATTCGGGAAAACTCACGGCTATCCGTTAATGATTAAAGCTGCATTAGGTGGTGGCGGTCGTGGAATGCGTGTTGTTCAATCGGAGGATGAGTTAGCAAGTGCTTATGAACGTGCTCGATCAGAAGCGAAAGCTGCTTTCGGTTCGGATGAAGTGTATGTAGAACGTTGTATTTTCGAGCCGAAGCATATTGAAGTACAAATTCTCGGAGATCGTCAAGGAAATTTAATCCATCTGTATGAACGGGATTGTTCTATTCAAAGAAGACACCAAAAGGTTGTTGAAATAGCTCCTTCAAATTCATTAAAGTCAGAATTGCGCGACAAAATATGTGATGCGGCAGTTCAATTAATGAAAAATGTTTCTTACATAAATGCTGGAACAGTAGAATTTTTAGTAACAGAGGATGAATTCTTTTTTATCGAAGTAAATCCACGCATTCAAGTAGAACATACGATTACAGAAATGATTACAGGTGTAGATATTGTTCATGCACAGATTAAAATTGCAGATGGCATAGCTCTTAATAGTGAAGAAATGGGAATTCCAAGTCAGGAAAACATTCCATTATTTGGATTCGCAATTCAATCACGTGTAACAACCGAGGATCCATTAAATAATTTCATGCCTGATACAGGAAAATTAATGGTGTACCGCTCGGGTGGTGGATTTGGTGTACGCTTAGATGCAGGAAACGGGTTCCAAGGGGCTATCATCACTCCTTACTATGACTCTTTGTTAGTGAAAGTTTCTACATGGGGTATGTCCTTCAAAGAGGCAGCAGCTAAAATGGATAGAAATTTGCAAGAGTTCCGAATTAGAGGAATCAAAACGAATATTCCATTTTTAGAAAATGTCGTAAAACATCCAAGCTTTATTTCTGGCCAATTTAATACGAGTTTTATCGATTCTACGCCTGAATTATTTATGTTCCCCAATCGCAAGGATCGTGGGACTAAACTATTAAATTATATAGGGAATGTCACGGTTAATGGTTTCCCAGGTATCGAGAAAAAATCTAAACCTATTTTTGGTACAACTAGAAAACCGAGTTTTGATTTGAACACTGCCCCTCCAAGTGGGACGAAGCAAATTTTAGAACAACAAGGTGCAGATGGCGTTATCAAGTGGGTGAAAGAGCAACAGGGTGTGTTGTTAACCGACACTACTTTCCGGGATGCTCATCAATCTCTATTAGCAACACGGGTCCGTTCTCATGACATGTTCGGAATTGCAAAGGAATCTGCACAAGGAATGCATAATTTGTTTTCTTATGAGATGTGGGGAGGAGCAACTTTTGACGTTGCTTACCGGTTCTTGAAAGAGAATCCTTGGGATCGATTGATAAAAATGAGACAAATGATTCCGAATGTATTATTCCAAATGTTATTCCGTGGTGCAAACGCAGTAGGATACAAAAATTATCCTGATAATGTTATTAAAGAGTTTATACAAAAGTCTGCTGAAGCTGGTATAGACGTTTTCCGAATCTTTGATAGTCTAAACTGGATAAAAGGGATGGAAGTTGCAATAGATGCAACTAGACAGTCTGGTAAAATCGCAGAGGCCGCACTATGTTACACTGGGGACATTTTAGATGACAGTAGAGACAAATATACAGTTCAATACTACAAAGAGATGGCGAAAGAGTTAGAAAAAGCAGGGGCACATATTTTAGCGATTAAAGACATGGCTGGATTATTAAAACCAGAGGCAGCCTATCGTCTAGTAAGTGAATTAAAGAGCACCGTTGATATCCCTATCCACCTTCATACGCATGATACGAGTGGTAACGGAGTATTCACCTATGCAAAAGCTATAGAAGCCGGAGTAGATATTGTGGATACTGCTTTAGGAGCGATGGCCGGTCTAACTTCCCAGCCGAGTGCAAGTAGCTTAAGCTATGCACTGTATGGTTCTAATAGAGAGGTAATAGGAAATATCGATGCTTTTGAAAAAATCTCTTATTACTGGGAGGATGTACGAAAATATTACCAAGATTTCGAAAGTGGTATGATGAGTCCACATACGGAGATCTATGTTCATGAGATGCCAGGCGGACAATATAGTAACCTTCAGCAACAAGCAAAGGCTGTAGGACTTGGAGAACGCTGGGAAGAAGTAAAAGAAATGTATTCTCGCGTAAATCTATTATTTGGTGATGTGGTGAAGGTTACCCCTTCTTCTAAAGTAGTGGGGGATATGGCTCTATTCATGGTACAAAATAATTTAGATGAGGTTTCAGTGATTACGAGAGGAAAGACTGTCGATTTCCCTGATTCTGTTATAGAGTTTTTTGAAGGATATATTGGACAGCCTTACGGAGGTTTTCCTAAGGAATTACAAAAAGTAATACTAAAGGATCGTGAAGCAATAACAGTGCGTCCTGGGGAATTGCTGGAGCCTGTGAACTTCGAGGAAGTTAAGGAAATGCTGTTTCACAAATTAGAACGTCCTGTTACAAGTCAAGAAATTTTAGCATATACGCTATATCCAAAGGTTTTTGAAGAATATAGTGAAATGGAAAAAAACTTTGGAGATGTTTCGGTATTAGATACACCTACATTCCTATACGGATTGAGATTAGGGGAAGAAATCGAAGTTGAAATCGAGGTCGGAAAAACATTAATCATCAAGCTAGTGTCTATTAGCGAGCCGACCCATGATGGAAACCGTATCATTTACTTCGAATTAAATGGTCAACCACGTGAAATTTCTATTCAGGATATGAATGTGGAAGTTAGCCATTTATCAAAACCGAAGGCAGATTTGACGAATGAGGGTCATATTGGAGCAACTATGCCAGGTACTGTTTTAAAAGTAGCCATTTCAACCGGTAGCAAAGTAAAAAGAGGTCAGCATCTACTCATTACAGAAGCAATGAAAATGGAAACTACAGTCCAAGCACCATTTAATGGAGTTGTAAAAGAGATCCACGTTGTCGCAGGTGAGGCAATAGCAACTGGTGATTTATTGATCGAGATGGAAAAAGAATAACCAATAAGCAAAAGGCTGTTAGACGTTTCTGTCTGACAGCCTTTTATTTTAGAATAAGTATATAAAAAGTCCGGTAAACACTAGGTTCATGTGACTTGAAAGAATGAGAATAATTTCAGTTAATGTAGGAAGAAAAGCTTTCTAATTGCAGTTGAACTAGGGATGCTATTATTTAAAGATCAATGAAGTAAATTTTCTTTAAAACTAGAGGAAATTAAGAAAATTAGTAAGTGCCTACAAAATAAAGAAGTGAGATAGCGAACGAAATTGTATCTTCGAGAGCTTCTTCTATGAATAGCAAAGTGTCATTTCCCTCGTTATCCCAAAACGCACTTAGCTGTTTTTTAGAGTTGCAGAAGGGTGACGGAGAGCTAATAATCGCCTAATATTACCAAAAAAAGGGATATGCTTTTGTAGTGACGCCAGTCATAACAAAAGCATATCCCTAAAAATTCACTCGGTTTTCTTATAGCAAAACGTCTGTCTAACGGAAACGATAGCGACAGGTTTTGTCCTTCTTAAACGTTCAATTTACTTCTTGATAATAGTAGAATCATATAGCATAACAGGCCAAATAATAAGGAAATAAATAATGAATGAAGTAACGCTAAGTATAAATTTAGTTTTGTCAGTACGACTAACATCCCGGTAATTACTTGGCAGGAAACTAATATTAAAGATATTATCCATCCCCAGTAAATTGCCCGTTGATCTTTATAATTCCGCATTACATGAATTGCTATTATTAAAATCCATATAAATATTAACCCTGCTGCTGCCCGGTGTCCCATTTGTACCCACTCGTATAGATTGGAAGGAAGAGCAAATTGTTCATTATTACATAACGGCCAGTCATTACATATAAGACTAGATTCTGTATGTCTAACTAATGCGCCGGTGTAAATAACGATATAAGAGTAAAGTGTTACACCAATTGTATGAAACTTTAACTTTTTTCCGATTCTGATTTTATCTGTATCAAATTTCCGATCAATCTCGAAAACTAATAAGGTTAGTAATAAAACGGAGGCAAAGGAAATTAGCGAGATTCCAAAATGAAGAGCCAATATAAAATCTCCCTGTCCCCATTTTACCTGAGCTGCTCCTATTAATGCTTGAGCTACTAAGAAAAATACCGCCATAGCTGATAGAAATTTTGTTTCTCTTACATGTCCCAGAGCTTTCCATGCCCATATTGCTAATGCTACGATTAATATACCAACAGCCCCTGTAACTAATCGATGAGAGAATTCGATTAATACTTCAGGTGTTATTACATCAGGAATAAGTTGTCCGTTACAGCCTGGCCAGTGTCTACCACAGCCCATACCACTATCGGTTTTTGTAACTAATGCTCCTCCTAAAAGAATGAGCAGCATACCAACTGTAGATGCAACAGCTAACCATTTTAAATTTTTATGAATGTGCAATACGCCACCTACTTTATGTATCTTGCTCGTCTTTAAAGACGGTATCTGCTTTTTGATGATATCGAATCATGAAGAAAAATACAATGTATAACCTCAAAACTAATATGAGTCGTTATAATTTTTCACAAAATGTTCATAAATTCGTACCCGAACATTCACAAACAGCAAGCTAAAATGAATTACTATTGATATGTTCTAAGCATATAAAAGAGTGTATCGATTTTATTTATGCGAAAATTATCTTTAACTGTAGAATTTGCGAGAGATTTTCGTTATAGTAAAAGATAGCGGAATATGCTTACATCTTTGAAAGGAGGGGCAGCATGTCAAATGGTCATTTAATAACCGCTACTGATGAGTCTGAAGATGAACGTGTAAACACTTCATTTTTCCAGGATTTTCTTTCGCTCATTAAGATAGGTATAGTTAACTCTAACTTATTTACAACTTTTACTGGTATGTGGCTAGCATTTCAATTTACAGATCGAAACTTTCTTCGAGAGTTAGATATTCTATTTTTTACGCTTATCGGATCCGGAATGATAATCGCGGGTTCTGCTGCTATGAATAACTTTATCGATCGTGATATAGATCCTGTCATGAAGAGCAAGAAAGGAAGACCTACAGTTACAGGACGGTTTAGTCCATCAGCCGTGCTAATAACTTCTTTTACTCTATTGATTGTAGGCGAAATATTATTATTTATGGCTTCTACATCAGCAGGAGTTTGGGGACTAGCGGGAATCGTTAGTTACGTTGTGTTATACTCGATGTGGTCTAAACGAAAACATGTGAGTAACACTATAGTAGGTAGTATCTCAGGTGCTATCCCGCCGGTGATTGGTTGGGCAGCCGTTGAACCTAGTTTAGGATTTGGAGCACTAGCTTTATTCTTAATTATGTTTGCATGGCAACCTCCTCATTTTTATGCACTAGCGATGAAACGTACGGAAGAATACCGTGCAGCAAATATTCCAATGCTACCTGTAGTAAAAGGTTTTAAACGTACAAAAGTGTCTATACTTTTATGGATTTTACTATTATTCCCGTTACCATTTTTATTAATGGAGTTAGGGGTAATATTTGTTGTATTGGCAACTGCGCTAAATCTTGGGTGGTTATACTTTTCCATTAAAGGTTTCCGTGTGAAAGATGATATCAAATGGGCAACAGGTATGTTTATATATTCCTTAAATTATATGACGATATTGTTCGTTGCTATTATTGTTTTTTCTATTTTCACCTAATTGCTGGAATTCTTTCTTTAGTCAACAAGAATTCATATAAAAAGAACCACAGTCCAAAGAAACATGAAAACAACTATGAAAGAGGGGTTTGATTTAGCTATGATGAGAGGGCTTAAAAAATGGCGACTTTTTTCACTGTTAGCAGCTCTAACGATTTTCTTATCGGGTTGTGGCGAAGAATATTTATCAACGCTTACACCTGCAGGACAAGTCGGAAGAGATCAATTTAATTTGTTATTACTATCTTCTGCTATTATGGCTTTAGTTATTATTGTAGTAGTAATTATTTATGTTATTGCTTTAGTGAAATTCCGTCGCAAAAAAGTTGGGGAAGATGTTATCCCTAAACAAGTAGAAGGAAGTCATACGCTTGAGATAATATGGACAGTTATTCCAATATTACTGTTAATCATTCTTGCTATTCCAACTGTTTACTATACTTATAAACATGCTGATGTAGCTGCGATGGATCAAGTCGATGCAGATGGAAACAAAACAAATGTAACAGTTAATGTTACAGCAAAACTTTATTGGTGGGAATTTGAGTACCCAGATCTTGGAATTGTAACTGCTCAAGAATTAGTAGTACCTACTGATGAAAAAGTATTTTTCAACTTAAAAGCAGCTGATGTAAAACACTCATTCTGGATTCCTACAGCTGGCGGTAAAATGGATACAAACGTAGAAAACGTTAACCAATTCTATTTAGAATTTGATGATACGTCTGCTGGTTTAGAACAAGGTGTGTTCTATGGTAAATGTGCGGAATTATGTGGTCCGTCACATGCACTAATGGATTTCAAAGTTAAAACATTAGAAAGAGAAGACTTTAATACTTGGGTTGAATCAATGAAAACTACTGAGCATGTAGCAGATGGTGAACTTGCAACTCAAGGGGAAGAAATCTTCAACACTAGCTGTATAGCTTGTCACGCAACTTCTGGAGCAGGTACTGCTGGCGGAGTTGGACCAAACTTAGCATCATTTGGAGACCGTAACCGTGTTGCTGGATTTATGTCTCATGATGAAGAAAGCTTAAAAAAATGGATTAGTGATCCGCAAAGCTACAAACCAGGCAATTTAATGCCTCAGCCAAAAACTATTAATAATGGTAAAGAATTTAGTGAAGAACAATTAGATGCTCTTGCAGCATATCTAATGGGACTATCTGTAGAAAAATAAGTTTCACAGATAAAATATGAGGGAGGTTAAAGTTGTGAGTTCTATCGCAAAGAAAAAAGGCTTCGGCTCCACTTTATGGGACTATTTAACAACAGTAGACCATAAAAAAATCGCAGTCATGTACCTCGCTGCCGGTGGTTTGTTTTTCGTAATCGGCGGTATAGAGGCAATGCTTATTCGTATACAACTAGCAAAGCCGGATAACGATTTTGTTAGTGCTGGTCTTTTCAATGAAATTATTACAATGCACGGAACAACGATGATTTTCCTTGCGGCCATGCCTATATTATTTGGATTTATGAATGCCGTCATGCCACTTCAAATTGGTGCACGTGACGTTGCGTTCCCATTCTTAAATTCGCTTGGTTTCTGGTTATTTTTATTTGGTGGAATTTTCCTTAACCTATCTTGGTTTATGGGTGGAGCACCTGATGCTGGGTGGACTTCTTATGCATCATTATCGTTGGCGTCACCTGGTCATGGAATTGACTTTTATGCATTAGGCCTTCAAATAGCCGGTGCAGGTACTTACATCGGAGGTATTAACTTCCTTGTAACTATTATTAACATGCGCGCTCCAGGGATGACATACATGCGTATGCCATTGTTCACTTGGACTACATTTGTAGCTAGTGCCTTGATTTTATTTGCATTCCCACCACTTACTGTTGGGATCTTCTTCTTAATCCTAGACCGTATGTTCGGGGCTAATTTCTTTGATCATACTATGGGTGGTAATACGATTATTTGGGAGCATTTATTCTGGATTTTCGGGCATCCTGAAGTATATATTTTAATATTACCTGCTTTTGGTATATTCTCAGAAATATTTGCTTTATTTGCACGTAAGCGTTTATTTGGTTACTCATCTATGGTATTTGCTACTGTATTAATCGGTTTCTTAGGATTCATGGTATGGGCTCACCATATGTTCACAGTTGGTTTAGGACCTACAGCAAATGCAATTTTCGCAGTTGCTACTATGGCGATCGCTGTTCCAACAGGTATGAAAATTTTTAACTGGCTACTTACAATTTGGGGTGGTAGCATTAAAGTTACGACTCCAATGCTATATGCGTTAGCTTTCATTCCTTCCTTCGTAGCAGGTGGGGTAACTGGTATTATGCAAGCAGCAGCACCGCTTGACTACCAATTACATGATTCTTACTTTATCGTTGCCCATTTCCACTACGTAATCGTTGGTGGGGTAGTGCTTGCAATTTTAGCTGCGGTACATTTATATTGGCCTTTAATGTTCAACCAAATGTTAAGCGAAAAACTTGGTAAATGGACTTTCTGGTTCTTCTTTATCGGCTTCCATTTAACTTTCTTTATTCAACATTTCTTAGGATTAATGGGAATGCCTCGTCGCGTATTTACTTTTGGAGCAAATCAAGGCTGGGATTTATTCAACTTAATCAGTTCTATTGGAGCTGCTTTCATGGCAGTAGGTGTTGTGATTCTTGTAGTTAACATCATCATTACAGTTGTTAAAAACGTACCAGTTGGTAATGACCCGTGGGAAGATGGACGTACATTAGAGTGGGCTATTCCACAACCAGTTCCGTTTTATAACTTTAAACAAACTCCACTAGTACGTGGATTAGATACTTTCTGGATTGAAAAAATGGAAGGTAACAAAGAAGGTATGACATATGCAGAACCACTTTCTGATATTCATATGCCAAACGGTTCTATCATTCCAATCGTTATGACAATTGGTTTGTTTATCGGTGCCTTTGGAGCACTTTATAATGGTGAAAAAGATTGGGCAATTCCAGTTTTAGTATTAGGTTTAGCAATTACATTTGGTGCTATGGCTGTTCGTTCTCTTAAAGACGACCATGGATTCCATATTCACAAAGAAGATTTAATGAATGATGAAGGGGGTAAATAATTATGGACTTTAATAAAAAGTACACCCCACAAACTTGGCCAGATCATCCTGAGCAAGTTACTTTAGAAGGTAAAAACAAATTTTTAGGTTTTTGGTTATTCCTAGGTGGAGAAACAGTATTGTTTGCCAGTTTGTTTGCAACGTATTTAGCACTTAAAAACAAAGGGCCAAGCGGTATGGAATTTTCTACTAATACTTTGTTTGAATTGCCTTTAGTATTTGTTATGACGATGATACTTTTAACTTCATCCCTAACAAGTGTGTACGCAATGTATCATATGAAAAACCATAATTTCAGAGGCATGCAAACTTGGTTAGCTATCACAGTTCTTTTAGGTCTTGCTTTCTTAGGTTTAGAAATTTATGAGTTCAATCATTACGTACATTTAGGCTTTACTTACGGACAAAGTGCATTCTCATCTGCATTCTTTACACTTGTAGGTACTCATGGTCTGCACGTTGTAGTTGGATTAGTATGGATTATCCTATTAATTCTTCGCAATGCTAAACGTGGTTTTAGTTTGTATAATGCACCAAAATACTATACTGCTTCTCTATACTGGCATTTCATTGATGTTGTATGGGTATTCATCTTTACAGTAGTATACTTGATGGGAGTTGTTGGTTAATATGTCACACGACGCTCAAGTTTATGTGAGATCGCAAACAGAATTTGAATATATTAAGCAAAAACGTAAAAAAGATATGCGTAATCAAGTTACATCATTTGCGATTATGATTTTCTTAACCTTAATCGCATTTACTGCTGTAGCTGCTGGATTTTCTGTATATTTAATCGTACCAGTAATTTTATTACTTGCAGCTGTTCAAGTAGTGTTACAGCTTTACTATTTCATGCATATGAGTGAAGAGAATCATCAGGTTGCTGCATTTTTCTTATACAGCGCTGTTATGTTAGCTTTCACTTTCGTTTTAACTTTCCTTACAATTGTTTGGTGGGGATAAATAACAACATAAAGCCGGGACAAAGTACACACTTTGTCTCGGCTTTTTTAAGGAATTAGGAACAATATAAAAGTGTTTAAAATAAAGAAGCCAAATAGCTAACAAAATTGTATCTTCTGGGCCGGCACGATGCATGTCAGGCAGTCGTTGGTACACGTGGTCGTAGACTTAGACTGTCATCACCTCTATCAATAGGATTTTGACCATAAAGGACCGGGCATATCGATAGCTCGGTTTTTCTTAGTATTTTGGAAATACTCAAATGTCATAGTTCGTTCATTGAAGTTACGGGGATTGACCTATATAATAGAATAAGTTACCTAAAAGGAGCGGTGATACTTATGCCTATCAGTATATTTGGATTCCAAGCATTGTGGAGTCCAGTAATGATTGGAGTTTTAGTATTTTTAACAATTTTATATTTCTTAATAACAGTCAAATGGAGAAATGACTTTAAAGTATCAGAGCCACTAAAGAAGAGCGAGGCAGTTTATTTTCTATTAGGTATTGTTCTTTTATATATTGTCAAAGGTTCACCTGTCGATTTAATGGCACATATTATGTTTTCATTCCATATGGTACAGATGGCATTGTTACTACTATTAGTTCCACCTTTACTTATGAAAGGGATACCTTGGTGGGTATGGAAAGTTGTAATAGAGTTGCCAGCGATTCGTAAGGTTTTTCCTATATTAACAAAACCATTGCTTTCATTAATTGTCTTTTCAGGATTGTTTTCCATTTATCATATTCCATTGCTTTTCGATTTTATTAAATTGGATGAAGGATTACATGGTACGTATACGTTTATTTTATTCTTATCGGCGATTTTCATGTGGTGGTCTATCGTAGAAATAGATGGAGTTTCTGGACGTTTACACGGACTAAAAAAGATTGGCTTTATAATTGGAAGTGCGGTTTTAATAACTCCAGCATGTGCACTGATTATCTTCACTGGAACGCCTCTGTATGAAACGTACACAAATTCAGATGTATGGCTAAAAGCGATGGAACTATGTGTACCATCAAGTACATTAGCGGGACTATCCTTAAGTGGACCTGAGTTATTTTCTAATATGACACCTCTTGCAGATCAGCAATTAGGTGGAATACTGATGAAAATTGTACAGGAAATAATTTATGCGGTATTTTTAATGTCTATTTTCTTCAAATGGTACAAAAATGAACAGGACAATGCAGATGAAATTACCCAAAAAGCTCTTGATGATTTAAAAGTACAAGCTAATCTATAAACTCAATAAAGTTTTTCGAGGAGAATGATTGATGAATTTACCTGTTTTACCAACCATAAGTACATTTTTTATCGTATTAAGTGCTGTGCTTGTTGCAATTGGATGGGCACTCATAAAACAAAAGAAAATTGAAGCTCACAAAAAAATGATGACTGCAGCTGCCATTTCGGCGTTAATATTTTTCATCATCTATGCATCGCGTACTATTTTCATCGGGAATACAGCGTTCGGTGGACCTGATGACATTAAAATTTACTATACAATCTTTTTAATATTCCACATTACTTTGGCAACGACTGGTGCAGTTTTTGGTCTAGTAACGCTATATTTAGGCTACAAAAATAATATTCAAAAGCATCGTAAAATTGGACCCATTACAAGTGTTATATGGTTTTTTGTCGCAATAACCGGCGTTGCTGTCTACTTATTACTCTATGTATTGTATACTGGGGGAGAAACAACCTCTGTTATTAAGGCAATAATAGGTGGTTAAAGAAAAGCCAATACTCAAGCGGATCTTATTCCGAAGAGTGTTGGCTTTTATGTATCTTTAAATTTTAAAATTAAGTTTTAGCATTCCGGATTCTTTAGCAGTTATAAAAATAATAACTACAAGCGGACCTAACATAAACCCAATGAAACCGAAAAGCTTTGCCCCGATAAACATGGCTATTAAGATTGCTAGAGGGGATATCCCCATTTGCGAGCCCATCAACTTAGGCTCTACAGCTCTTCGAATTACTAACAAAATAACTGCTAATATAGTTAACTTCGTACCTAATACCATATCACCGGTCAAATAATGGTAAATCGCCCACGGTGCTAAAACTGCAATAGAACCCAGTATCGGTATAATATCGATAATCCATATAACTAGTGCCATAATGAGAGCATATTTTGGTGTAATAATAAATAAAAGTCCGATGAATGCAGCTCCTAAAATAATGAAACTTGCTATTATTTGTGCTTTCATAAAACCAATAGCCACTTTTTTTATACTAGCAAAAATAAATCGCACTTTGCTTGCTGTATTATCTGAAAGATAATGAAAAAACTTAACTTGTAAATTTTGTAAATCTAACATAAATAAAAAAAGGGCAATTATAAATACTATAAAACTAACTAAAAAATTCGGTATATTCGTTAATAACGCAGAAATATTACTGTAACTAAGTATATCTAAAAGGGCATCTCTCATACTTTCTAATGTCGCATCAAATTTATTTTGAATGGATTCTACTACTTCTTTTGGTAGACCTTCCGTATATTTAAATAAACTGTTTTGCATATCAATCCATAACCCAGTCCAGTTATTAATATTAGAAGGAATGGTCTGTGAGGCATAAATGAGCTGACTAAAAAGTTTTGTAATTACTAAATACAGTAGACCAGAAATGGCACTGATAAAAAGAACAAAATTAGTTATTACTGCAGGTTTACGTTTCCATTTAAACGTTTTCTGAGTGAATTTTACGATAGGTTCCATTATGATAGCTGTTAATAAAGCGAGTATGATGGGAATAGATACAGGAAGTATAAATATAGCTAATAATAAGAGCATAACAGCTAGAACAAAATATTTTATGTATTCCTTTTTTAAAAAATTTAAGACCATTGTATGCTCCTTTCTTGACTCTTACTATCAGTATAGACAAGTTCGCAATTTTTGAACAGAAAAAACGCAAGAGAAAGAAACTCTTGCGTTAAGGTATATATCTATTAAGCGTGTACTTCAAAAGCAGCTAAATCCGCTTTTACAGCAGCTAATGTTTGTTCACATGATTTTAATAGGTGTTTTGGGAAGACTTCATTTTCGCCATATTCTACACCATGTGGATAATAGTGTTTGCCTATAACAGGTTTTAATAGTGTAATATTTGCATCATGTGCACCTACATCACCATCTTTTGTAAAACCAAATACTCGAAGATAAAATGTACCTTCTTTTATCACATACTTTTTATCATAAGTTACGCGCTCATAATCCCATTGACCTGCACGGATTAAACCTTGCTTTTTCATAAGATCATCTAATATATTAAGATCTATGACAGTGTTTTCTATACCAGTGTTTTCGAAATACATTGAATTGTCCTCCTTCACGTTCATATTCCAAATAGAATCTGTTCCTATTAATATTAATTCAAATTTGATAATGTTGCAATGGTAACATTGTGTCTTTCTAGTTAACCTTGGTATACTAAAAGTAATGGTGGACGGGTAAGGAGAAATAGTTATGATGAATAATTTAATCCGAATTGTAATTGCTATAGCTATCGTACTAGTAATATTTATATATTTTGATAATCCTGTACAGGAGAATGAACTAATTACGGGGTCAAACAATAGAGGACAGGTAATACCAGATACTTCTCCTGAAGTAACGGAGATAGAAACGGTATTTACACGTCCCAAAAGTGGAATCTCCACATTAATTGGAGGTTCGACCCAAGATGCTATTGAGATGTTGGGTAAACCTACCCGAACCGAACCATCAGCATTTGGTTATGAATGGTGGGTTTACAATCAATCTCTTACCACATATTTGTTAATCGGAGTGGAAGGTGATAAAGTAACACAAGCCTTTGCTGCGGGTGCTAACTTAGAGGTTGCTCCTTATAAAATTGGACAGAACTTAGATGAAATTTATCGATTTACGTTAGTTCAATCTGAAATTACATTTTCAATAGATTCGAATACTTATACCTTTACACTTACAGAAGATGACATAGAAAGTAGAATATTAGTTCAATTTGATAATTTATTTGCTATGCTTTATATAGATTCAGAAAGCCGGCAACTTGAAGCAGTTAGGTTTACGGATCCTAAGACTATTCTTCTGCATAAACCTTATGATATTCTCTATCATGGAATAATGGTGGAAACAAAAACACCAGACTCCCTATTCCAAGCTGCAATAGATCGTGCAAATGAAAGACAGATATTTGAACTAACAAATGTAGTTCGTTACCGAAACAATCTTCGATTACTAGTGTCTGACAATAAATTGCAAAATATTGCGATGAATAATAGTGAAGAAATGGCAAGAAACAATATTGTCGTTAATGAAAAATTTGAAGTATCTAAGTTTAGTGATCAGTTGAAAGAGTCATCCATTGAGTTTTCTAGTGCGGCTGGAAATACAGCTGCTTTCTATTTTGATGCTGGAGAAGCAGTAAATGGTTGGCTGAGTTCTAAAGATCACCGAGAAATCTTATTAGGAAAGAATTATACACATACTGGAATTGGTGTTTACGGTAGCTATTATACGCAAAACTTTATTGAACGAATACCCGTAAATACTACAAAAGATATTCTTCCATAATTAGGTGGAAACAAAAGTACCCTTACTATCTTGATACAACGAACGAATATGCAAAGGAACTTGATGAAGGGCAGCGAACGTGGCTGCTCTTTTTTGTATAACTTCGACCGGTTCATCAATTTTCTCGTGAAGTTGCTCGTAGTTCATAAAAGGTATGAGTTTAGCGTCCTTGTTCGTTAAAGGATTGGACGTCATAATACCTGGTACGTCTTTGTAAAATTCAACCATATCAGCTTTTAAATAATGACCATAAACAACGGCCGTTAGATCACTTCCGCCTCTTCCTAATGTAGTAAAGTTATTTGTACTATCGCAGACACCTTGAAATCCGGGTACGATGATACATTGGAAATTTTCAAATGCCAAATGTATAGAACTTAGATCTACTTTTTTGATGAGAGCATTTCCATACGAATCGTTTGTAATGATACCGGCGTTTCTTCCGTATAAAAGCGTAGAAGATACTCCTTTAGCTTTTAGTTCTGATGAAAGAACAGAACTTGAGATCAACTCTCCACAAGCAGAGAGCAAATCGGTTTCAATGCTATTTTCGGTGGATGGAAGCAAATCCAATAATGTATCCGTTGCATATGACTTTCCTCTTCTGCCCATTGCGGATACAACGACAAGTACCTTTTGATGGATATTTATCGCTTGCTGTATTCGTTGCATTACTAATTGTCTGTTCTGATGATTTTGCATGGCGATACCGCCAAATTTTTGAACAATCATAATCTCAACCACTCTATTCGTGACATTTCAAACACTCCGTTCATACGATACAGGGAATTCATTTTACTGTATGCGATTTTACTAGAATGGTGTAGGGAGTGTGTTACTATTTATCCGTTAAATGAACTTTTAAAAGGCTTAACATATAAGGTTATTGGAGAATTTTCAATATGTCGGATGAGCAAAATCGTAAATTTTTCAAAGCAGATCAAAGAAGGCGATTTATTTATCGCTGAAAGAAAAGATCGACGCATCATAGATGAAGCAATACATTTAGGGGCAAGTGCAGTGATATCAGACACTTTCATAGCTGATTGCAGTGTACCGCAGATTATTATTCCTTCCGATATGGAACGATTAAAGGAAAGAATCAGTAAAAAAACCTATGAGTTGTATGGAAGAAAAGTAAGAACAGTAGCGATAACAGGGACAAATGGAAAAACAACTGTTTCTTTTTTTATAGGTCAATTACTCAGACAGCAAGGGAAGTCTGTCTGTGTTATAGGGACATTAGGTGTGTTTATCAACGGAAAACAGTTGGAACAAAATTTTCGCAATAATACGACGTTACCATTTTACGATTTTATACAAATTGTACATTATTGTTATGAGCATTCCGTTGAATTCATCATATTAGAGGCTTCTTCACAGGGGTTATTGGACAATCGCTTAGGTAACTATCCAATCGATATTGGAGTGTTTTTGAATATCGGAAAGGATCATCTTGAGTTTCATGGGGGAATGGTCCCATACAAAAAATCTAAAGAATTACTCGTACCTCTCTGTACCAAACTAGTAGTAAATGCAGATGATGAATGGTGTAGAACAGTCGCTCAAAATTCTTTTTTACCTATTATAAGTTTTGGCTTGGATGAACGTAACACGGTTGTTTTTCAACAGGAAAACGACAAAGAGGAAGAGATAACCTATAAATTTAAAGTGAAAAAAGAAGAAGTAGAAGTGAAAATGAGAAATAGTGGATTTTATAACGGGATGAATCTCGCTGCCGCACTTGCTTCTTTATGTGCTTTGAACATACCAATTCAAAAAATAGAACCACTCACACTACCGAACGGAAGATTTCAGCATGTGGATAACAATAATGGAATTAATGTTTTAATTGACTACGCACACACACCAGATGCTTTAGAAGCATGTCTTTCAACCATTAAAGCCTTTGCAAAAAAAAATATTTACGTTGTATTTGGCTGTGGGGGGAATAGAGACAAGAAAAAAAGAAATGAGATGGGAAAGGTGGCTACAACTTTTGCAACACAAGCGATCATCACCTCGGATAACCCGCGAAATGAAAAACCAACAGATATTATAAAAGATATTGTAAGTGGATTAGATAAAAAGAAGTTTAGAATAGAACCCGATCGAAAACAGGCTATTATTTATGCATTAAAGATGGCAAAAGAAGGGGATACAGTCTTAATAGCAGGGAAGGGACATGAACAAGAGCAAATTTTACATGACCTTGTTGTCCCTTTTTCTGACCGTGATGTAGTCAATGACTATTTTGAAGAAGTAGGAGGATTAATAACAAAGAATGATCCAGTAGCATAAGCAATTTTTCTTCCGTCTGGTTGAGTTACAGTACATTCCATCACGATTGTTTGACGACCTTTATGTAAATATGTAGCAGTTGCGATTAAGTTTTTTTCTGTCGAGGATTTAACATAATGAACTGTCATATTCGTTGTAACAGCACCTTTTCCTTCTGAGCGTAAATCTTTATTTATTAAAAATCCCATCGCATTATCCGCAAGTGTTGCGATAATACCACCATGTGGCATATTAAAACTATTATGTGAGATGGGGGTTATTGGCATAGTGACAGTACATTGATCTTGTTTGTACTGAGTGTCCATTTGAAATATCGCATTTAAGTATGTAGGTGCATCGTTTTGTTGCTTCTGTTGAATAGCGTGTAGAAAATCATTTACTAGGTTTAGCTCTTGTTCTGTTGCCTGTTTTGTCACTGTTTCAAATAAGTCTTGTAGTTTGTTCATTATTTTCTCCTAACAATAAGTTAATAGTATGGCATTTGTTTTTAGTTTTCTGGTATGATTAACTCAGATTGGAGGTTAATCAAATGATTATGACAAACGAATGGGCCGATATAATGGACCAATCGGATATATTATGTACTATGATTCTTTCCTCTGAACAATTTTACCAATACTTAGATGCACATCGTGCTGTATATACAGATTCAACTTTAGTAAGTGAGGTTAATAGCTTCACTAGGCTGAAGGAGCAATACGAAGAGGTTCAGCGTTTCGGGAAATACCATCCAGATTATTCGAAGGTTATGAAAGACATTCGAGTTACTAAACGAAAACTGGATATGGTAGATGCAGTGGCGCACTTGAAGGTTGCTGAGAACGACTTGCAGGACTTATTGGACGAAGTGAGTTTGTTAATTGGTAAATCTGTTTCAGAAGGTGTTAAAGTTCCGGTTAGCAATCCATTTTTTGCTTCTGCCAGCTCTAGCTGTGGAAGTGGATGCGGTACAGGCGGATCTTGTTCTTGTTCTGCTTAATATTTATCAATGGATTGGATGTGTGCATAAACAGCACACATCTTTTTTTTATAATAAGACACTTTATAAAAATGTTTCGCAAATACTTGGTTTAAGGGACTTGTAAGTACGAAAAATGCCCTGATTTCCGTTACAGGTGGAGTACAAAGGCTAACATCGCCACGTCGTGTGGCAACGCCTTTGTGACCAACATCCTGTTGGCCTCCGCGGGAGTTGCCACAGCCTCCTCGCTTTGCTCCGGGGTCTTCGCCTAACGCTTTTCCCGCTGGAGTCGCCACCTTTTACTTCAATCAATTAATGTATAGTACTAGATTATAAGATTTGGCATAGCTTATCGCTAAGATAAAAAGATTACCAAATTTGTGCTAACCAATAATAGAGAAAGATCACTTAATTAAATGATATTGAATTTAACTATCCTAATCTAAAGTGGTTTTGTTGATTGTAGCGCAGGTCGGCGACTCCAGTGGGACAGCACGAGGGAGAGACTACAGGCTCGAGCCATGCCCACGGAAAGCGTCCGACCGGAGCTACAATCAATGGCATATCCAGGTTTTTATTATTAATTTAGTTTTAAAACTTCCATCGCCAAATCAGGTCGGTCTGTAATTATTCCTTTTGCTCCGTTATTAATAAGCTTTTTCATCATTTCTGGATCATCTATTGTCCAATAGTGAACAGGGATATTTAAAGAATTTAAAAATTTTATGAATCCTGGATTATCCAGAGGGAATACATTTGATCGAACTGGAATTTGAAACACGTCTGCCTTTGGGTGATATAAATGCTTAAACTGGCTAGTGTATGCCGTGTATGCTTTTCTAACTTCCTTTTCACTTGCACCAAGTGCAACTGAATTTTGTGCGTATAAGTTAAAACGATCTAGCTGGTCATCGAAAAAACTAGCAACCACAACGCGATCAAATGCTTGATGTTCTTCTAGTAGTCTCCATAATTTAGAAGGCATTAAGCTCCCCTCGTATGTATGAGGTGCATCTTTTATATCCATGTTAATAAGCATCTGTGGATAGGCATTGAGTAATTCACCTAAAGTTATTATCTGTTCTCCGCAATTTCTATAAGAAGGAGCACCATTTAGATCCAAAAAATGATGTCCAAGGTCAGCTTCTTTTAATTCTGCTAATGTATAGTCGGATACTTTACCGTTAAAGTTAGTAACTCTGCTAAGTTCCTCATCATGAAATACAATAATCTCTTCATCTTTTGTTAGTCTTATATCGATTTCAAAACCATGAACCCCTAGTTTAGCAGCCTGCTCGAATGCAGAAGGAGAGCATTCTGGTGCTAGTGCTGATCCGCCCCTGTGAGCTAGTACAATTGGGTGCTCATATTCCAAGGCTTTTTTAGGCGTTCGACGTTGTGGTTTGGAAAGTACTTTGGTACTAGCCCACGCTGCACCTGCTGCGGCAGCCAATGCGAAAGCAACGTTTGATTTTTTACCCATCCATCAATTCCTCCTTTTAGAGTATTATTATATCGAAACTACACAAAACTGTCAGCTAGTTGTTGTTGCTATCAAATTCCTCCATATGTTATTCTTGAGAGGAAGAAATGAGGGGAAAAGTATGACAGAAAGACAAGGACTAATTGTCTATGTGCATCATTTAAAACAAGCTAAATCTTTGCGTAAGTTTGGCCACGTCCATTATATTTCTAAAAGACAAAAATATGTCGTATTATATTGTGATCAGGATCAGATTGAAACTGCCAAGCAAAAGATGAACAAATTGCCTTATGTCAAGGAAATTTTAGAATCCTATAGACCATTTTTGAAAACTGAATTTGAAAATAGCAAGCCAGATAAAGCAAAAGAATACGATTATAAAATTGGATTATAACTAAGCCTATTGTAGCGGTGGTATTAAATGATTTAAACGTAAAACTCCAATTATATACTGATAATATAAATTTACATCCACATAGATGGAAGAATGCTTTATGTCGACTTTAATGGGTTGGATTTCTAACTCATTTAAAGCTTCCTTAAAGATAGTAAGCCTTTTGGACTCTTGTTGAGTTTCAACGATTCCTTCTCGACATATGTATATGGGAAAAAAATTTGCAGTATTTACTGGTTTCAATGCAATTGCTATAGAAAAATAGTTAATATTGTCTTTAGTGGAAGAAAAAATAAATGCTTGATGTATACGGTCCTTGTTTACCTTTGCAAGTTCACAAAGTTCGTAAATATCACCATAACCTTCACCTAGTTCTATAAAACGTTGAATCATTTGAAAACACTTCCTTTCTCATATATCTTACCACTTTGTTGGAGGACAATTCTATGAAATTTGTTTTAAGTTTTTTATGCCTACTCCTAGTTGTTACTAATAGTGTTCTTCTTTTGTTTCAATACGATGCCTACTCTTCTGGTTTGGAAGAGAATGGACAAGCATTCTACTACGAGCAAGAAGTGGATATGAAAGTTAAGAAGGATAAGCTTGTTATTAAACAACACTTTAACAATCTGCTAAATGAAGAAATTACTATTTTATGGCCAATTAACAGTCAAAATCGAAGCTGCGATTTAGAAACTAGTGATAGCTGTAGCCGCCTAACGGAGGATTTGACTACGTTTAAAGCTGGAGAAGATTCTACCCAGAGTGTTTCTTATGAAATCCCATTAGTAGATGGTTTAATTGATGGTCAATTAATTCAAAACTTCCTTGTAAAACTTGACACAGGAGGGGTTTCTCTCACTTCACTTCATATAACAGATGAACTGAAAAGAGGGGGGATGTGGGTATCTGGATTACCTGTAATTGGTAAGACTTCTCTTGATTTAATCGATTATACACTTTCTTTCGGTGCTGGTGATGTTCAAGAATTGTATTGGCAGCAAGAGGTATTGCCGATTCAATATGAGGATGATAACTTCACTATATATGCATCTAATACATTGTCTGATGAAGTCACTAACTTACTTGAGGAATTAAAGTTTACGAATAACGAGCATTTAGCAGTACTTTTTGTAGAAGGTAAGAATAATATTAATGCTTCACGTATTACTTTTATCCAGCAAGGGGATATTGCATCTATACAAAATCAGCTAATCATCAACAATATACAAGCTGAGTATGATTTAGCGCAGGACGACCAGCTCATTGCTGAAGTTCTGAGTAGCTTTTTGATGGAAATACCTGTTGGATCAGCGAAGTCAATTTGGATGTATGAAACGATAAATAATTATTTTACAATTGATCAACGAGTAGAATTTCAAATTGCTTTACAAAACAATAAGCAAATAACAGCAGCGAAATTGGATGAGTTATTAACAGCTATCATCAATTTAAAAACGTCCTTTTTTGTATCCAATTCACACTCAGAGGCAGAAAACTTCCCATTATTATTTGAAGATTCTCGACCTGTTTACATCCAGGAGATAAAACAGGAACAAATGAAAATTCTATTCAAGGATGGAAAGGTTTTATATGCAGCAGAACCATTATTAAATGCTTTAGGGTATACTCTTAAAAATACAGACAAGGGTTTATATGTGCAGAATGAAACGAGAGCATTTCGTTTTCCGATTCAAGAACCTTTTTATGTATTGAATAAAAAAAGGTATGATGCCTTATCAGAACCTTTCGAAGTTATTGGAACACAATTATATATTGAAGAAGCGTGGATGATACGTTTGTTTTTGTTGAATATCGAAAAACAAGACAAACGAATAAACATTATACAATCCGCACAATTTTAGGATTGGAGTTAAAAAATGAGAGTTATAGCAGGTTCGAAAAAAGGACTGCCTTTAAAAGCAGTTCCAGGGATGAGTACAAGACCAACTACTGATAAAGTAAAAGAGTCCATATTCAATATGATTGGACCTTACTTTGACGGGGGCATTGCCGTTGACCTGTTTGCAGGAAGTGGTAATTTAGGGATAGAATCGTTGAGTAGAGGTATTGAAACATGTATCTTTATCGAAAAGGATCCAAAAGCGGTACAAACTATTAAAGATAATTTGATGAAAAGTCGTTTGGAGGATGCAGGAGAAATTTTTAAAGCCGATGCGACAAGAGCAGTGAAAGCTTTTGAGAAAAGAGAGCTTAAAATTGATCTGTTATTTGTAGATCCTCCCTATAACAAAATAATGTATTATGATTTAGTTCAGACATTAATAGACAAAGGCTGTATGAATGATAATGCGATTATAGTTTGTGAGCACGAGAAAAATGTCACACTTGAAAAATCCTATGGTGACTTTGAATTAGTGAAAAAAGAGATATATGGAAGTACCGTGATTTCTATTTATCGTTGCCTGAAAGAAGAGGAGAATTAAATTGGGAAAAATAGCTGTAGTACCAGGAAGTTTCGATCCCATTACTAATGGACATTTAGATATTATTAAACGAGGCGCCTCTATTTTTGGAGAGGTTTATGTTGTTGTTTTGAATAACTCCTCTAAAAACCCACTATTCTCTGTCGAAGAAAGGATTAAATTGATCGAAGAAGCCACTTCCCATTTACCAAATGTCAAAGTTCAAACTTTTTCCGGTCTGCTGATAGATTATGCTGAAAGTGTGAATGCAAGTGCAATCATTCGAGGTTTACGCGCTGTTTCTGATTTTGAGTATGAAATGCAAATTACGTCTATGAATCGGGTGCTAAATGATAAAATTGAAACATTTTTTATCATGACCAAAAACCAATATTCTTTCCTTAGTTCGAGTATCGTTAAAGAAGTTGCTAGGTATGGTGGTAAAATAGAGGAACTTGTTCCTGCTCATGTTGAATTAGCACTTAATGAAAAATATAATAAAAATTAATCAAACGAAAACCTCGACATCCAATCGAGGTTTTTTATTTTTCTAAGATTAGGAAGTAAAAAAAATCTCGGAAAAAAATTCAGATGGACGCGTATCGCGCTTGAATCTGTTTTGATATCTCATCTATTTCACAGCTCGAGGACTCGAGCTGTGCCCACTGAAAGTGTCCGACCTTCGCTACAATCAAAGGATATCTAGGTTTCTCTTATAAGAAAAATAATATAGGAATGATGAGCATGTGAAGAAAGCGGAATAGAATATATTTTCGAATAGGTATCTTTGCTTTTTGAGCAAGCACTATTATTTGCATATGAATACTTACTCCACTAAAAGCAATAATAAGAGCAACTATAAAAGGTAAAAGCGTGGAGCCTGTTAACATTTCTCCAGCTAAGCTAATTCCACCAGTCATTTCAAAGAGAGATGCTACAAAAACTAGTAGGATAGGTGAAATATTAGGGACAATTTCTTTGACGGATTCAAATACGATAAAACTTACTGTAGTAAAAAATATAACAGTCGTACCAATGAGCAGCAATATTTGATAGGTCTCTTTTATACTTTCCTGAAATGGAGAATCAGAAGTTTTTTGAACATGTCTATTTTCATGGATAGCAGGAGATAAAATGATAAATACTATTAAAAACAATAAATTGACAGCATGGATTATTAGTAAAAGTTTAATTCCCGCAATTTCTGCATGGAAGATTTCTATTCCTACAAACCCTATAACAAACATTGGACTAGGAGCATGGCATATGGCAAGCAACCACCCTGCATTGCTCTTATTAAGTGTACCAAGGTCCTTTAAAGAGGTTATTATCGCAGCACCACTAGGAAACCCACCTATCGCACTTAATAAGTAAATATTAATGTACAGTTTAAACTTATTCGTCGTATTTAAAAAAGAATTTTGAGAACGAATAAATAGCTGAGTTATTACTAAATAAGGTAGTAAATATGGCAGTAGGGCGGTCGTGAAAATCCTCATACCTTCGACTGCACCTTTGTGTGCAACTCCAGGCTGTAAAAACAAAAGGACAATAAGAGCCCAACTGCCAATTGTTATTAGTCTATGCATGTAAAATTCATCCTTTGTTCACATAAATTTTGTCAGAAAAAAATGGAAGTGATAAACTAATATTCAAATGTGTTGTAGAAAGAGAGGGATATTTTTGATGAAGAAGAGAAATCCTATAATCCTTCTTTTCATAGTAATAATTATGTTAGCATTAGGTTTTTATCCAATGGAGTTTTATATTTCTAAACCAGGTGGTGCATACGAACTGGATCCATTTGTAGAAGTTGATGGAGGTGACCAGGATGACATTGGAACGTTGAGTCTCCTTACTATCGCCCTTTCAAAAGCTACTCCGCTCACATATGCCTATGCCAAAATGACGGACAGTCAAAAAATTTACAAAGCAAATGAAATCCGTCAAAAAGATGAGGATGAAAAAGAATATAATGTTCGTCAATTAAAGCTTATGTCTAATTCTCAATTTAATGCTATTACAGTTGCATTTGATCGAGCAAATAAGCCTTACACTGTATTAAATAACGGAATATTTATTTTTAATGTGGTTGATGAAAGTGCAGCTGATGGAATATTAGAGGCTGGAGACAAAATTTTAAAGATTGATGATATTGATAATTTAACGGAAGAGTCTATAAGAGCATATCTAGCTAATAAAGCAGAGGGGGATGTTATTCGTTTAAAAGTCGAACGTGATGGTCGCCAGTTGGATAAACAAGTATCCCTTAAAACTTTACCAGGTGTACTTGAAACGCCGGCAATTGGTATTAGCTACACAGCAGACAAAAAAGTTGAAACGACACCTGCTGTACATATAAACTCGGAAGATATTGGAGGACCATCTGCTGGGTTAATGTTCACTTTAGAAATCTTAAATCAGTTATTACCAGAAGATATTACTAAGGGTTATAAAATAGCAGGCACTGGTGAAATGAGAGAGGATGGAACTGTCGGTAGAATTGGTGGGATTGATTTAAAAGTAATTGCTGCGGACAAAAAGGGTATGGAAATAATGTTTGCACCTAATGATGAAATTGATCCTACTATTTTGGCTAATAATCCAGGACTGACATCGAATTATGAAGAAGCCTTAAAATCGGCAAGAAAAATAGGTACGAAAATGAAAATCGTACCTGTGAAAACTATTGATGATGCACTTGCTTATTTAGACCAATTAGAGCCTAAATAATCTATTCAAAAATTATAGGAGCAATTCGAAAATCACTGCCAACCATATGTTGACTAGATGAAGTTTGTAATCCCAAGTAATATAAGTCAGCTGCTTTGATGTCTAACTGCAACTGTTTATCCTTTTTACTTGCGGCTACCCTGCTTATAAGAGGGAGCTGCAAGTCTTTTTTTATACTCTTTAAATATGTCTGTCCATTCTTATTCATTGCTAAAGGTCTAATATATGTGGGGGCATCGATTTCGCGTAATTGACTCCACGTAAAGTCGGTGTAAATGTGCGTTAGCATTCGCTGGATCCTTGTCCATGTAAAGCGCTTTGATTTTATTTGCATCATAAAAGATTGAAAGCTAGTATGGGCCCTTGCTGCTTTCCAAATGGCATTTTCCATTCCCTCCGTGATTTCAGCGATTTGAGCCAACTTTTCAGGAGATGAGCGAAGTATAATTAACCGTAATATCGGATAAAACTTTTCCCAGCTCGCAAAAGAACCGTGTAAACTTTCCCATTCGGTTAGCCCTCCTAAGCTTTTGTTAGGCATGTAAGCATCTACTGCTGAAAGCTTCTGACCCTCGAAAAGTAGTTTACGAATACCCGTTGCGCTAGCTATCGTTTCGGTATTGCTTGCATCATCATGATAATTAGCGACAACACGCTGAATCGTTTCGGGTTGAATTTTACTATTTAACAGGTTTGCGGCCTGAATATAATGGTATCCTAATATATTATTTGGTTTAGAGAGATCAACTAAACGAACATTCGTGTTTTTAGAAATCTCATGATAGGCTTCATTTAATGCTTTCGGATAACTCAGCCCTTTTTTCATGTAACCTGCTATGGCTGTATTATATTCTTCACTTTTGGTTAATAATAGATTGTAGGTTTGTTGAAATGCCTCTAAAGAACCCTCTTCACTTCCGAAGCAAAAGGAATGGCATTTTAAAGCATCTAATAAAAATAAAGCCCCTTTTGCAAAATCACTCGCTTGGGCTGTAGCAAATGCATAAGGAAGCTCAATTACTAAATCAACACCCGCAGCGATAGCCATTTTGGAGCGAGTCCATTTATCAACAAGTGCTGGTTCGCCGCGCTGTAGAAAGTTACCTGACATAACGGCAATGACAATATCGCTATTTGTTTTTAAACGGGTTTGCTGTAAGTGATGCAAATGACCGTTATGAAATGGATTATATTCTACAACAATTCCAGTCGCTTTCATCTTCAAATCAAATCCTTTCCTTACTGCAATTATAATGTTAAAATAATGGAGTGACAAGAAATTATCTTGACATCTAAATTCAGTCATTATATAATCAACTTTGTTGTCTTGAGGTGATAATCGTATGAAATGGGCAATTCATCAGCTATCTAAATATCGTGAGAACGGACTAACTTTAGATGAATTCGTGGAACTCGAAAACGTGAAGAAGCGGAACCAGGACGTTCGAAGAATTTCACCCGTTCACGTAAAAGGGCACTGTACATTTGGTGCAGCGCAAATGACTTGTCACTTTCAGCTTTCAGGAACTCTCATTTTACCTTGTGCACGCACGTGGGAGGATGTAGAATTTCCATTTGAGATTGAATCTGATGAAATCTTCAACTGGTCTGATACAGCACTAGCTTCTGCAAGAGCTTATGATAATTTTCATATTGTAGAAGGGGATGTTATTGACGTAGACCCAGTTCTAGAGGAATTAATTCTTTTAGAAATTCCAATGCAAGTGTATAAAGAAGGTGCAGACCAATTTAGACATGAGGGTGGAAATGGTTGGAGTTATACAACAGATGAAGAGCTCAATGAAATGCAGGAAGATGAACAACCAAAAGTAGATCCAAGACTTGCTGATTTAGCAAAGTATTTTGATCAAACAGACGAATAATAGATCTGTAAGGAGGTGCCACCTATGGCAGTACCAGCTAGAAGAACTTCTAAAACTGTAAAAAGAAAGCGTCGTACACATTTTAAATTATCCGTACCTGGTATGGTTGCTTGTTCAAATTGTGGTGAAATGAAATTGGCTCACCGTATTTGTAAATCTTGCGGTCAATACAAAGGGAAAGAAGTATTGAGCAAATAATTCAGTATTTGTTCCTTAAAAGACTACCAAAGAGACCATGGCTCTTCGGTAGTCTTTTTCTCTATATATTTTTAAGGGGTGTTGGAGAATGACTTATACGTTAACAAAAAGGGAAGAAATTATCATACTGGAAATAAACAGACCTAATATTCATAATGCCATAAATATGGAAGTTCTAGAGGGCTTTAAAGAGTTAGTACATACAGTGAAAAAAGATAGTTCTATTAAATTAGCCGTGATTACCGGAGCGGGAGAAAAGTCTTTTTGTTCTGGTGGTGATTTATCTGTTTTTCATAAGTTAAAAACAGAGCGAGAATCCTATGATATGTTAAGTGAAACCGCAACTATTTTATATGATGTTGCTACAATGACCATTCCTACTTTAGCGTTAGTAAATGGAACTGCCATAGGTGGAGGGTGCGAGATTGCAACTTTATGTGATTATCGTTTAGTTAAAAAGGAAGCAAAATGTGGATTCATTCAAGGTCAATTAGCAATTACTTCTGGCTGGGGTGGTGGAACCTATTTGTGGGAAAAGGGAATGCGACAAGACTATACGCTCCAAATGTTAACCGAGGCGACTCCTTATCCATCTGACAAACTTCAGGCTATTGGTTGGGCAACGGAAGTTTTTGAAGGTAATAAATATAATGCGTTAGAATTATTTATCGATAAAATGATTGTGCCTCATGAGACTGTGCTACGAGCATACAAAATGCAATTAGTTAGAAAGTGGGAGCAATCCAAATTATTTGAACGAATTATGGAAGAGGTTCGAACATGTTCTGTGCTTTGGGCGCAGGACGCACATCATCAAGCGGTCGATGCATTTTTATCTAAAAAGAAATAATAAGAGAGTCTATTTGTACCCACTTTGCATATATTAATAAAAAAGCAAAGGGTGATCCAGATGAATGTCAAATTGAGAAAAGATAGTTGGACTGAGGAAGAAGATAATCTTCTAAAAGAAATAATTTTGAACAAAATTAATGAAGGTCACACACAAATTTCTGGTTTTCAGGAAGCGAGTGTCTTACTTGGAAGGTCAAAGCAGGCATGTGCATTCCGATGGAATAAAAATCTACGCCCTCAAATTATTAAAAAAGAACAAAAACCGACTGCTTACTCTACAAAAGAATTAGCGGATTCATCTTCTCTACAAAACCATTTGCAACTGGCAATGGAAAGTTATGATGAAATGAAAAATTCCTATGACGAAATTTCAAGTGCCTATAATTTGTTGAAAAATGATTATGAACAGCTATTAAACTGGGTTAGACAGGGGATCACTCATATAGAACGCAAGTAAAAGAAGCCTTTATATAAGGCTTCTTTTCTTATATCTTTAATATATAGTATGATATTGTCTCCATTTTACTTCAATTAAGCGATTATTGTTAACTGTATCATAGGATTCTCCCCCCAAACTCTAGCGCTTAGCCCCTCTAGTCGCTTACTCTTTTGTTCTTTAAAAGTCATTTCATAAGAAATTAGTTGAAATCGCTTTCATAATTCGTATAGACTAATATAGATGGGGAAATTGTTCGAATCGAGGGGGATGTAAATTGAAGAAAGTTTTAATAGCAAATCGGGGAGAAATAGCTAGACGTATTATAAAAACATGTAAAAGATTAAATATCGAAACAGTAGCAATCTTTTCAGAGGCAGACAAAGATCTGCCTTATGTAAAAGAAGCTGATTATGCATTTTTAATAGGACCAAGCCAAGTTCAACAATCCTATTTAAAAGCAGATGATATAATTGCGCTTGCAAAAAGGGAAAAGGTCGATGCAATTCATCCAGGCTACGGATTTTTATCGGAAAATGCTGAATTTGCTCGTAAAGCAGAGGCGGAAGGCATAACTTTTATTGGTCCAAAGCCTGAGACAATGGAAAAAATGGGAGATAAAATTGAGTCTCGAATCACGATGATTAATGCAAATGTTCCGGTTGTTCCAGGAACGGAAGAAGGACTGGCAACTGTAGAAGATGCAATACTAGCTGCTAGTTCGATTGGATATCCAATCATGTTAAAAGCTAGTGCGGGCGGCGGTGGAATAGGAATGATTCGCTGCGATGATGAAACGACCCTTGTAAAACACTTTGAATCGATTAAAACAAGAGCAAAATCCTATTTTGGTAGCGATGTCGTTTTTCTTGAAAAATTCATAGATTCTTCGAGACATATCGAAGTACAAATCTTTGGGGACAAACATGGCAATATCGTTCATTTATTTGAACGAAATTGTTCCGTACAGCGTAGAAACCAAAAAGTTATAGAAGAGGCACCTTCTCCTAATTTCCCACAGGAAGCTAGGGAAAAACTATGGGAGGCTGCTGTGAATGCCGCGAAAGCTGTAGATTATATAAATGCTGGTACGGTAGAATTTATCGTAGATCATAATCATCAATTTTATTTTTTAGAGATGAATACGAGGTTACAAGTAGAGCATCCGATTACGGAAGCAATTACTGGATTCGACTTAGTAGAATGGCAGTTAAAGGTTGCGGCAGGGGAAGAGCTGCCAGTGAAAGACCAATCTTCCATAAAGTCTCATGGACATGCTATTGAATTTAGAATATATGCGGAGGACCCAAAAACATTCTTTCCGTCCCCGGGAACTATCGCTTCACAAAGCTGGGAAACAGAAGAAGATATCCGAATTGACTCAGGTTATGAGAAAGGCGATAAAGTCACGCCGTTCTATGATCCGATGATTTCTAAAGTTATAATCCATGGGGAAAATAGAAAATTAGCAATTGAGTCTGCACAAAAAGTGTTTTCTTCTGCTAAAATAGAAGGTGTGAAAACAAATATTCCACTATTCCAACAGTTCTTGAAAGATGAGAGCTTTACAAGTGGGGAGTATTCAACATCCGTTTTAGGGGAATGGATGCAGAGACAAAGGGAGGAAGTTTCAAAATGAAAAATTTAGAATCGTCAATGGCAGGAACAGTATTTACAGTAAATGTAGCAGTTGGAGAAGAAGTATCAGCTGGACAAGTAGTAATGGTATTGGAATCAATGAAAATGGAGATTCCAATAGAAGCAGAAACAGCAGGAAAGATTGCAACGATTAACGCCCATGAAGGTGATTTTGTAAACGAAGGCGATGTTTTAGTAACGTTTGAATAAAGGGGGCTTTATAACGTGGGAGAAACAAAAGGGTATAATGATAGATTAGAAGAAAAGCTTGGCTCCATTTATGCTGGAGGACACGCTAAATATCATGAAAAAATGAAAGAGCAAAATAAATTATTTGTCCGTGACCGTTTGGCGTTACTTTTCGATAATGGGGAATATATTGAAGATGGTCGCTTTGCGAATGTAGAGGCAGGGGATTTGCCAGCAGATGGGGTTGTAACTGCTACTGGTAAAGTAAATGGGCAAACTGTTTGTGTAATGGCAAATGATTCTACTGTGAAAGCTGGCTCCTGGGGATCACGTACCGTAGAAAAAATAATTCGTATTCAAGAAATAGCTGAAAAAAATAGAGTGCCCATGTTGTATTTAGTAGACTCGGCTGGTGCGCGTATTACAGATCAGCTAGACATGTTTCCAAACCGTCGTGGAGCAGGAAGAATATTTCATAACCAAGTAAGGCTTTCAGGCTTTATACCACAAATTTGTCTACTATTTGGTCCATCTGCTGCAGGTGGAGCATATATTCCTGCATTTTGTGATGTTGTCTTTATGGTCGAAGGAAATGCTTCCATGTATTTAGGTTCACCTCGAATGGCAGAAAAGGTAATCGGTGAAAAGGTGACGCTCGAAGAAATGGGTGGAGCACGTATGCACTGTACAGTCAGTGGTGTAGGTGATGTACTTGTTTCGACAGAAGAAGAGGCAATATCTGAAGCTAAACGCTATTTAGACTTTTTCCCGGCTAATTACACTGAGAAGCCAAAACAAGTAGAACCAAAGGCTATAAAAGCTGGAAGAACACTTGAAGAAATCATACCCGAAAACCAAAACGCACCATTTGATATGTATGAAGCGATTGACACGATTATTGATGAAGGAAGCTTCTTCGATGTGAAGAAGCTATTCGCTCCTGAATTAATCACGGGCTTAGCACGAATTGATGGAAGAGCTGTTGGTATTATTGCCAATCAACCGAAAGCTAAAGGCGGAGTGCTCTTTGTTGATTCAGCTGATAAAGCGGCAAAATTCATCTCACTTTGCGATGCATTTTCAATTCCATTATTATTCCTAGCTGACGTTCCTGGATTTATGATAGGAACGAAAGTAGAGCGTGCAGGAATTATTAGACATGGTGCGAAGCTAATTGCTGCTATGAGTTCTGCAACAGTCCCTAAAATATCCGTAATAGTACGCAAAGCATATGGAGCAGGTTTATATGCGATGGCTGGTCCAGCTTTTGAGCCGGATGTGTGCATTGCTTTACCTACAGCTCAAATTGCTGTGATGGGACCTGAAGCGGCAGTTAATGCAGTGTATTCAAACAAAATTGAGGCAATCGAAGATCCAAAGGAACGATTGAAATTCGTTCAAGAAAAGCACGCAGAATATAAAGAGGAAATTAATATATATAAACTTGCATCTGAGATGATTATTGATGAGATTGTAGCGCCAAGTAGTTTACGTTCAGAGCTTGCGAATCGCTTACGATTTTATGAAGATAAACAAATAATAAATGCACCTCGAAAACATCCGGTGCTTCCTGTATAATAGTTTTAACGTTAAGGTCTACCACTGAGGTAGGCCTTTTTTAAAAGATAGGAAAGCATATATAATTTAGAGTCCCAGGTATTTTGAAGAAGTGAATTAATTCAATAACAATAAAAATTCACACGGTAATAATATAACAACAAAACGTCTGTACATAGCCTTTCCAAAATGAAAGAAACAGGTTTTGAACTCAATGAACTTTGGCGTCTTTATGCCTGGTTTTCTTAGAACTCAGAGGTGAAATTTATGAATATAGGTATTGTTGGTGCAGGCGCAATAGGTCTATTATTTGGCGCTTATTTATCGGAATCAGGTCATCGAATTACTTTCTTAGTTCGAGAAACTAGTATAGACAAGAAATTCTACATAGAAAAAACCAATGAAAAACCACAACAAATTACATGTGATGTTGTTTCAAATATGGCTGATTTAAAGAAAATGGATCTTATTATACTTGCCGTGAAATACCATCACCTGTCGCAAATGGAAGACCAATTGAAATCTTTACCACTACATATTCCACTTCTATTTATACAAAATGGTTTATCACATTTAGCACTTATAGAGCAGTTAAAACAAGAAACTATTATGATTGGTTCTGTGCTACATGGTGCTACGAAAAATAATAATTCTACCGTTCAACACCTAGGGTTAGGTCCAACGTATATTGGATTATTTAAGGGAGAATGGATTAAAGTTCATGATTTGGTGGATAAGAGTACCGAACAGTTTCCGTTAATTTTAACGCCAAATATTGAACAAATGCTTGTAAAAAAAGCAATGTTAAATTGCTTGATCAACCCATTGTCTACTATTGCACGCGTAACAAATGGCGAGCTTGTTGAAAATGATTCATATAAAGCTATATTGAGGGATATATACGAAGAAATGATGGAAGCATTTGAAGAATGGAAAGATAGACTTCCATGGGAAGAAGTTGTAGCACTATGTGAGAATACTCGATTAAATCGTTCTTCTATGCTTAAGGACTATGAGAATGGTCGAATAATGGAATTAGATACAATAGTTGGCGCTATATTAGAAAGGGCAGCTCAAAGAAAGAAAAAGTTGCCTATTTTACATGCCTTTTATTTATTATTAAAAGAGTTTAATAAAGCAGGTGATTACAATCGATAGTGTTCTTTCGATTATCATCATATATCCAATAGTCGTTTTCTTAGCAGTATTTCTTTTTTGTAAATTTGTTCTACATAAAAGGAAAAAGTCCATTGGAATAGCGTCCGATATATCCACTTTCTTTTTATATTTTTCTATCGCTAATTTATTTTCTTTCATTTTCTTAAAAGAGATTGGTTGGTACCTCGTTATATTTTCCATTATTTTAGCGACAATTATGACTATTTTGGAATGGCGCTCTAAAAAAGAGATAGAAGTAATCCCACTGTTAAGGAAAATTTGGAGATTATTATTTCTTCTATTATGCTTCATATATGCTGTTTTATGGTTATTCGGAGTTATCAGATATGTTTTAAGTTATATAAGCTAATAATTTTCACACTTAAATAGTAAGTGATATACTCTTAAAGTATTTAAAAATGATAGCTTTGGTGAATTTTCACCAAATGAATTTGATAATAACAGAGGTGGAAAAAACGTGCGATTAGAGCAGTACACACAACCATTCGCTTCCTCATTTTATAAGAAATATTTGGAAGATACAGCTAACTTATCTTCTTTCTTTCATTATGAATGGAATCAAACGGCACTTAATAAAAGATTTCAAGAAGCTGATTTTAGCAAACATAAAAGAACTGAACTTGCTGAAGTGATTACTTCGTTCATGAGTAAATATGGTATTTCAGTAAAGAGTAGCCAACATATAGATGAACTTAGAAATAATGGTGTCGTAGTTATAGGTGGACAGCAAGCAGGTATTCTTTCAGGTCCATTGTATTCGATTCATAAAGCAATTTCCGTTATTGCATTGGCAAAACAACAAAGAGAAATACTTGGAGTACCTGTTATTCCTGTTTTTTGGATTGCGGGAGAGGATCATGATATTGATGAGATTAATCATGTATACATAGAAAGAAGCAGAACACTTCAAAAGCTAGTTTATCCCGAAAAATCTAGAACGAAGAAAATTGCTTCCGAATCTTCTTTTGATCAGCAGCTAATGGATGGCTATTTAAATGAAATATTCAAAAGCCTACCGGAAACCTTATATACAAAAAAACTTAAATCAAAAGTGATGGAGCTTTTAGAAAATAACTTAACGTATACAAGCTTTTTTACTGCATTGATGAACGAACTTTTTCAAGAGGAAGGGTTACTATTAATCGACGCTGCCTATAAGCCATTAAGGAAATTGGAAAGTGATTATTTTCAATTGCAAATACTTCATGCTCCAGAAATAGCTAACGCTGTATTTGAGCACGAAGGGAAAATGGAGCAGCAAGGATACGGAACTCCAATACAAGCGAAGGAATCTGCTGCTCATTTGTTTTACATCGTAGAGGGCGAGCGGTTCCTTTTGGAAAGAGTGAATAATTTATTCATCAATGAGGCTAAGGGACTTTCGTTCACATTAGATGAGCTGATGGAGATTGCTCGAGAAAACCCTGAACAGTTAAGTAATAATGTTGTGACTAGACCTATTATGCAAGAAATGGTCTTTCCAGTATTAAGCTTCATCGCAGGACCTGGAGAAATTGCTTATTGGGGTACATTAAAAACAGCATTTGAGATTTTTGGTATGAAGATGCCAGTACTAATGCCACGTATAAGTATTTCGATAGTCGATGCAAAAACACAATCGTTACTTGAAAAGCTATCCTTTACAATTGAGGAGGTATGGGATGGAACGCTTCAGGCTGCTAAGTTAGATTATATTAATAATAATCGTAATGAAGAAATTCCTCATTTGATCATAGAAATCAAAAAGGATCTTAAAGAGAAGTATGACCAGTTGGAGAAATTATTAATAAACGATGGGTTGAAGCTTTCTCCTTTACTGCAAAAGAATCTTGCCAATCATGAAAAACAGTTGAAATTTATCGATAATGCCATCGAGGATACTTTCTTAAGTAAATTAGATGCGACAATTAATCGTTACGATTATGTAAGTATGAGCCTAGTACCAAATGGCGGTCTGCAGGAACGAACATATACTCCAATACAGTTGTTAAATGAGTATGGTCCTAATCTTATTGAAAAACTATTAGAGGTTACATACGAATTTAACGGTAAACATCATGTGATTTACTTATAATTCAACGGATACTGGGATAAAACCCCCAAAACACCATTTTTCTCGATGAGAAAGATGGTGTTTTTTTGCATAGAGAAAGTTGATTTCCATCCCTGGGACGCTTTACGGGGGGAACCGCCAGCGCCTGTAGTTTCAAGTTTCGTGCTGATCTCCCAGGAGTCGTCGTCACACTACAATCAATTTTATAAAGTATCAGAAACTTACCTTAAATTTTACAGGATTCTCTATATTTAAACTTTGTCCCAGCCTCTTTTATATGGAAATGAATCAACCCTATAAAAGTATGTTAAGTAGTAAAACCGATTGCTTGTTTATTCAATGTTGTCCGCAACTTTCTTTACATAAAGTGGTTATTGTTAGTTGTAGCTCAGATCGACTTTAGTCAGACCTTCACTACTCTCAATGGTATATGGGTTTTTGTTATTAAAAGACTGGGCATTTTTTTGCTCGGTTTTTCTTATGGAAAAACGAAAAATAGAATTTCAATAGGATCGTGGGAAAAAACTTTTTCCAACTTGAACCTCAATTATTCCAACAAGCCCTCCCAGAATCCCAACTAATGCCTTCGATATTCCAACTAACCAGAAAAACGTGGCAGCTCCCCCCACTTTTTGAACACCTCTATCAAATCCCATTAAATCAAGTCTTAAAGTTCTATGTTTACTTTGTTGAAATTGATAGAAAAACTGTCTCAACAAGTACTATTTACACATTTTCAAGAAATATTGAACGTTTTTTAAAAAAACGGTGGAGGAAAGTGGGGCGATGTGGTATGTTAATGACATAAAGTGGGGTGAGTAGCATGTTCATGGGCGAATATCAACATAATGTTGATGCGAAGGGACGTTTAATTATTCCTTCCAAATTCCGAGAGCACTTAGAGGACAATTTTGTTCTGACACGTGGTCTTGATAATTGCTTATTTGGTTATCCTATGGATGAATGGCGAAAACTCGAGGAAAAACTTAAAGAACTTCCCGTAACAAAGAAAGACGCTCGTGCATTTACTCGTTTTTTCTTCTCTGGTGCAACCGAAGTAGAAATAGACAAACAAGGTCGTATCAACATTCCAAATAACCTCCGCAGCTACGCAAAAATGGATAAGGAATGTATCGTACTTGGAGTATCGAATCGTCTTGAAATTTGGGCAAAAGATGCTTGGGATAATTATTATGAGGAATCAGAGGATTCTTTCAATGATATTGCAGAAAATATGATTGGTTTTGATATTTAACTTAATTCAGCTAGAGCAAACCCTACTGACTTAAGTTAATTCCTACGGAGGATGTCACAGATTTTTAAAGGAATATATTGAGCGAGCTCGATAAAAATCCGGACACCAATATGTCGGGGTAAATTTGATTAGAGGAGGGAAAGGCTTGTTTCATCACACAACCGTATTGTTAAAAGAAACAGTAGATGGACTAGCTATTCGTCCTGATGGGATATATGTGGATTGCACGCTAGGCGGAGCAGGTCACAGTGAATACTTAGTACAACAATTAAATGATAAAGGTAGACTGATTTGCTTTGATCAGGATATGACTGCCATTGAAAATGCCAAGATAAAACTGGCACCGTTTTTAGATAAGGTTACATTTGTACATGCAAATTTTCGTTATTTAAAAGATGAGCTTTACCAAATCGGTATTGAAAAAGTGGATGGAATTTTATATGACTTAGGTGTGTCATCGCCCCAATTGGATACACCAGAGCGTGGGTTTAGCTATAACTATGACGCTCCATTAGATATGAGGATGGATCAAACTAGTGAGTTAACTGCGTACCACGTAGTCAATGAATGGCCATATGAAAAACTACTCAAAATATTCTTTCGCTACGGAGAAGAGAAGTTTTCTAAGCAAATAGCACGCAAAATTGAAAAGGCTAGAGAAATAGAACCAATTGCTACGACTTTCCAACTCGTAGAACTTATAAAAGAAGGTATTCCAGCGGCTGCTAGAAGAACTGGAGGACATCCTGCGAAACGTATTTTCCAGGCAATCCGAATTGCTGTAAACGATGAATTAGGAGCAGCAGAGGACTCACTTGAAGATGCAATTAAGCTTATAAAAGTGGGGGGAAGAGTTAGCGTTATTACCTTCCATTCTCTAGAAGATAGACTAACGAAAACGATTTTTAAAGAAGCATCCACTTTACCAGATCTACCACCAAATATACCTATGATTCCAGCAGGTATGGAGCCAATGTTAAAACTGATTACCAGGAAACCGATTGTCCCGTCGGAGGAAGAATTAGCGGTAAATAATCGTTCCCGTTCAGCTAAGTTACGTATTGTGGAAAAATTAATCGAAAAGGGAAGTGTCTAAATGGCTTTACGTAAACAACAATCACAAACATACATAACACGCCCTTCTTACACGGAACTACCACATGTAAAGAAGCCGGCAAAACAACGTAATAATCTTATTTCTCGAGGAGAAAAAATTCTTTTAATGGGGTTGTTAGCGGTAGTCACTGTTCTGTCTTTAATGATTATTCAATCAGAAACTGCTGTGAGGGCTACTTCTACCGAAATTTCTCTTATGGAAAAGGAAATTGACTCTACAGTAAAAAAGAATAATGATTTGTCTGTACAAGTAAGTGAATTATCTACCTATGAACGCATTTGGAAAAAGGCGGAAGAGCTCGGTTTGAAACTGAATGAGCAAAACGTAAAGGTAGTGCCAGGACAATGAATAAGAAATTTCGTTTTCAATGGGGAGCCTTTCTAATGTTTTTACTATATGGAGGGCTCTTTTTCTTATTACTTAGTCGTTTTGTGTTTATACAGTACACAGGCACAGCAGAAGGACAGGAGTTAACAACGAAGGCAGAGAACAAGTACAGTAGAGAACAGATTCTTCAAGCGAGTAGAGGTAAAATAGTCGATCGTAATGGTGAAGTTATTGCGCAGGATACACTTAGTTATAAAATGATAGCTGTTATTAGCCCAAAGGCTTCTAGAAATAGCGGCATACAAAGACATGTAAGTGATACAGCAGTGACCGCTAAAGTATTATCCAATTATATTGATATGTCTGAAGAAGAGATTAAAATTTTACTAGATAAAAATGTTGAAGCGAAGAAATACCAAGTAGAATTTGGAAAAGCAGGTAGGGATATTAGTAACCAGCTTATGGAAGATATTAAAAGTAATAAACTACCTGGTATTATATTCATTGAGGATCTGAAACGATTATATCCAAATGGTCAATTTGCTTCGCATTTAATAGGCTTTGCTCTAAAAGAAGAAAAAGAAGATGGGACATTTAAGGCAGTAGGGAAAATGGGACTTGAATATATTTATGATGAGGAGTTAACAGGTACTCCAGGAAAGGTAGAATTCCAAAGTGATACAAAAGGCTTTCTACTACCGAATGCTGAAAAAATGGTGACAGAGGCACAGGATGGCTTGAATATTCAGCTTACCCTCGACAAAACCATTCAAAACTTTCTTGAGGATGCTTTAAATCAAGTGCAAGAAAAATATGAACCAGAAAAGATAACTGCTGTTGTGGCAGATCCTAAAACTGGGGAAATTTTAGCAATGTCTCAGCGCCCAACCTTTGAACCTAATACGAGGGAGGGTCTTTCCACTAACTGGTTAAATGAAGTGACAGAGCAGACAATTGAGCCAGGATCTACCTTTAAAATATTCACACTAGCTTCCGCTATAGAAGAGGGGGTATGGGCACCTAATGCTACGTTTAAATCTGGTTCCTATAAGGTTTATGATACAACTATTCGTGATCATAACGTAGTAGGGTGGGGGAATATCTCTTACTTAGAGGGCTTTCAACGGTCGTCCAACGTCTCCATGGCATACTTACTCCATCAAATTGGAGAAAAAACATTCAATGAGTATATTAAACTATTTGGATTTGGACAGAAGACGGGTATAGACCTTCCACATGAAGCTACAGGAATTATCGCGGATTCTGGTCCAGTTGAACGTATTACAACAACATATGGACAGGGGACAACTGTTACACCTATACAAATGGTGCAAGGTATGACTGCTATAGCTAACAAAGGTAAAATGATGCAACCCTACATTATTGATAAAATTGTTAATCCAAATACAAATGAAGTAGTACAGAATCATAAACCGATTGAAAAAAAATCTCCTATTTCTGCAGAAACCGCACAACAGGTAAAAGAAATATTGGCAAGCACCGTAACGTCAGAAAAAGGTACTGCTCAGAAATTTAAATTAAATGGTTATACATCAGCAGGTAAAACAGGTACTGCCCAAATACCTAAACCAGGTGGAGGTTACTATTGGGGCAAAAACGATTTCTTATATTCTTTCATAGGGATGGCTCCAGTTGAGGATCCGCAGTTAATCGTGTATATCATGGTACACCGACCTAAGTTGGAGTTAACAGAATTTGGTTCTGATACGACATCAGACATTTTCAATACCGTGACAGAAAGAAGTTTAAAATATTTAAATATCGAGCCTGAGAATCTGGAGCTTGCGCATCCGGTTGAAATGCCTAAAGTAATCGGTGGGAATTTAATAGAAAGTCAAAGTAAACTTGAAGCGTTAGGGCTGAAAACAATCGTTATAGGTAATTCCGGTACCGTTGAGGAACAATACCCAGAGGCTAATTCATCAGCTATTTCCAATAGCACCGTCTTCATAAAGGGGCAGGGAGATATACAACTACCTAACTTTAAGGGTTGGTCCAAAAGAAATGTGATGCTTTATAAATCATTATCCAATTTACCGATTGAAATTGTTGGGGAAGGATTTGTAACGGAACAGAGCTTGACAGGAGAATCGATTGTAACAGTTGATACGCCAATAGTCGTAAAACTTTCTACACCAGATGAAGTTACAAATATGGAAACTGAAGAAGAAGTAATAACAACAGATTTACCGCAGGACTAAAGAGGAAGAGAATAGTTAGAGCCAGTTTCTCATAAGTTATCTAAAACGGACTAAAGGGGAATTGGCAATTTCTAAAACAAAACAAATTTTACGGCTGCGAATGATATGGATTATGATTATTTTTTTGTTTTTATTAGTACTTTTCAAATTAGTTCAGCTTCAATTTTTTCAATTTGATGAGCTTACAACGAAAGCAAAGGAAAGCTGGGATAGAGAATTGCCATACGCATCACTACGTGGTAATATTTTGGATCGTAATGGCGAAGTTATCGTTGGAAATAAGCTGGCACCGACTTTGTTTTATATGCCCTCCCAAAATGATGATCCTGAACAGGTAGCAAGGGAAATTGGATCTTTAATTGGTATGGAAGACAAGGATCTCTTGGAGCAAATAAACAAACGCGATTATTTGATAAAAATTGCACCAAAAGGAAAAAATATATCAAGTGACCTAGCAATGGAAATACAGGATAAAAATATTAAAGGATTATATGCAGGAGTCGATTATATTAGAGACTATCCTTATGGTAATATGTTATCTAGATTAGTAGGTTTCACAGGTTATGATGCACAAGGGCTTGCCGGAATTGAATATCAATATGATTCTATTTTAAAGGGTAAATCCTCTGCTGTTCGAATGTTTACGGATGCTAAGGGAGTACCACTACCACATGTGGACGATGGTTGGAAAAACGGAGTAAAAGGTAATCATGTTCAACTTACTGTAGATTTAGATATTCAAAAAGTAGTTGAACGAGAGCTTTCTCAGGCAATGCAAAAGTATGAGGCAACCCAAGCAATTGCCATTGTGATGAATCCCAAAAACGGTGAAATATTAGCTCTTGCATCAGCTCCTAATTTCGATCCATCTACATACCAAGAGGTGGATTCAACAGTTTATAACCGGAACCTACCAGTTTGGATGACTTTTGAGCCAGGATCAACCTTTAAGATTATTACTTTAAGTGCTGCATTAGAAGAGAATGTAGTAGACTTAGAGGAGGATCATTTTCATGATATAGGGTATACCATGGTGGAAGGTTCTAGACTCCGTTGTTGGAAACGAGCTGGACATGGTGATCAAACTTTTTTAGAGGTTGTTCAAAACTCTTGTAACCCGGGTTTTATTGAGCTAGGAAATAGAGTTGGTTCAAAGAAGTTATTAGAATACATACGTAACTTTGGATTTGGAGAATCTACAGGGTCAGGAATGGCTGGGGAATCCACGGGTATTCTATTTAGTAAAGAAAATTTTGGACCAGTAGAACATGCCACAACCTCTTTCGGCCAAGGGATTTCAGTAACTCCCATACAGCAAGTGCAAGCTGTAGCTGCAGCCATTAATGGTGGGTATTTATACAAACCATATATTGTAAAAAACACAATAGATGGTGAAACAAACGAAATATTGTCAAGTAGCGAGCCGGAGATGAAACGTCAAGTTATTAGTGAGGAAACTTCTGCTATCGTACGAGACGCCTTGGAGCATGTAGTTGCGAAAGGATCAGGAAGAAACGCATATCGTGACCAGCTTCGAATTGGAGGTAAAACTGGTACTGCTCAAAAAGTACAAAACGGCAGATATATGGACGGGGAATACATTGTTTCCTTTATCGGATTTGCACCTGCCGACAATCCAGAACTTATTGTATATGTTGCTATTGATAACCCAAAGCATAGCACTCAATTTGGGGGCGTCATTGCTGCACCTATTGTCGGGCAAATTTTAGAGGATTCTCTGAAAACAAAAGGTAGTGGCACCCAATTGGAAAAAGAGTACAGATGGGGAGACGTAGAACAGGTAAGGACACCAAATTTAGTGGGAACGAAAAGAAAAGAAATCACGTCTTATATGTATCCGTTCACTATTGTTTGGCATGGTGATGGAGACGAGATAATATCCCAGCTACCAAAAGAAAATGGGCTCATCCCATTAAATGGAACGATTCATGTCTACACAAATAAATAATATAGTACATTCATTTATAGTTGATCGTATTTAAGGAGATTTTTTCATGACATTATCTACAACGGTTATTACACTTATTGTTAGTTTTTTATTGACTGTTATTCTTGCTCCAATCGTTATACCGTATTTGAGAAGAATGAAATTTGGTCAAAGTATAAGAGAGGAAGGACCTGAGTCACACCAGAAAAAGGCAGGTACTCCTACAATGGGAGGGTTAATCTTCCTTGTTTCTATCATTATCTCTACACTTGCTCTTTCATTTTATTTTGATCAGTTAACGACTCAGTCAATCGTATTATTAGTTATTCTTGTAGGTTTCGGTGTTATTGGGTTTTTAGATGATTTTATAAAAGTCGTAATGAAAAGAAACCTAGGTTTAACTTCCATTCAGAAACTTATTGGTCAAATTCTTATTGCTGTACTTGCTTATTTCTTACTAAAGCAAGGTCCATTTGATACAACTATCGAAATACCTTTTACACAATTGGATCTGCCTTTGGGGCAACTATATATCGCATTTCTAATATTTTGGTTAGTTGGTTTTTCCAATGCAGTCAATTTAACAGATGGCTTAGATGGTTTAGTTGCTGGAACTGCAACGGTTGCCTTTGCGACATTCGGAGTTCTAGCACTTGCTTATGAACAAACAGATATCGCCATTTTTACATTTAGTGTGTCAGGTGCACTTTTAGGGTTTTTATTGTTCAACAAAAATCCAGCTAAGGTGTTTATGGGAGATACGGGCTCTCTAGCATTAGGAGGAGCCCTTGCAATGGTATCTATTCTAGTTAAACAAGAATTGTTATTACTGCTGGTGGGGATTATTTTTGTAATTGAAACATTATCGGTAATATTGCAGGTTATTAGCTTTAAAACAACTGGCAAAAGAATATTTAGAATGAGCCCGATTCACCATCATTTCGAATTATCAGGGTGGAATGAGCGTAAAATAGTTACGGTATTTTGGGCAATAGGTTTTGTAGCTGCTATGATTGTAGTCTGCTTGGAGGTTTTATAAGATGAAAAAGTTACCAATTGTATTTCATAAAAAAATACTCGTTTTAGGATTAGCTAAAAGTGGAACTGCAGCTGCAGAAACTCTGCATGAATTAGGAGCTTTTGTTACTGTAAATGATTCTAAACCGTTCGAGCAAAATGAGAATGCACAGTATTTGTTATCTAAAGGACTAACTGTTATTTGTGGAAGTCATCCAGAAGACCTTTTAGACGAAGGATTTAGTCTAATCGTCAAGAATCCTGGAATACCATATACAAATCCAGTCATTTCAGAGGCAAAAAAAAGAGGGATACCTGTATGGACGGAAGTTGAACTAGCATATCGTATTAGCGACGCTCCAATGATCGGAATTACAGGATCCAACGGAAAAACGACAACGACTACATTAATATTTGAAATGATAGCTGCGGCAAATAAAAAACCTAAAATAGCTGGAAATATTGGGACCGTGGCAACGAGTGTTGCAAAAGAGGCGACAGAAGACAATATTATTGTAACTGAATTATCTTCATTTCAGCTGATGGGTACAGAAATGTTAAAGCCAAAAGTTTCTGTGCTACTTAACTTGTATGAAGCACATTTAGATTATCATAAGGATTTTCAAGAATACACAGACGCTAAATTTAAAATTACGCAAAACCAAGATGCTACCGATTGGCTAATTTTTAATGGGGAGCAGCAAATTGTAGTGGATTATGCCCAAAAGAGTATGGCCACTAAAATACCTTTCTATGTGAGCAGCAAAACAAACGAAGGTATTAGTGCGGATGATTTATACGTTTACTGGAATGGTGAACCATTGTTTGAACGATTGATTATCGCGTTGAGAGGTAAGCATAATTTAGAAAATGTATTAGCTGCAACGGCTACAGCATTAATGATGAATTGCTCTGTAGAAGCTATTAAACAAGTTTTATCGACATTTCATGGGGTTAAGCACCGTACACAATTTATCAGAGACTGGAAGGGGCGCAAGTTTTATAATGATTCCAAAGCAACAAATGCCCTTGCTACAAAAAGTGCTTTAGAAGGATTTATAGAGCCTGTTGTATTAATTGCAGGCGGTGTGGACCGCGGACATTCGTTTGATGAACTTATACCATACTTAAATCGTGTAAAAGCATTGGTCCATTTTGGGGAGACTGCGGACCGATTACAGAAATTTGGGGAAGCACAAGGCATAGAATCGGTAGCTAGTTTCCAAACATTAGGTGAAGCATTTGATCAGGCAATAGCTCTATCCTCAGAAGGTGATATCGTATTACTGTCACCAGCGTGTGCAAGCTGGGACCAATACGAAAGCTTTGAGATTCGTGGAGATGAATTTATTGACAGAGTTATTGCTTTAGAAGAGTAATGAAAGGATGACCTAAACGAAAGATACACGAAAATTTATTTTCTTATCTTCTGTCCTATTTTTATCAATCATTGGTATATTTTTTGTTCATTCAGCAGGTTCCTATTGGAGCGAAGTCCATTATAAAGGGCAAATGCCTTTTGCGTTGAAACAAGCAGCATACTTGGTTATAGGGATTGTTGGAGCTTTTATTATTCAACGAGCGAGCTTTATACGTACTGATGGGTTTTGGAGAGGATTATATATAGTGGCAATCCTTATGCTAATTGGAGTATTAATTCCAGGTATTGGGGTTATTCGAAATGGGTCTCAAAGCTGGATATCTCTTGGATTTATGAATTTTCAGCCAGCTGAGTTAGCTAAAATAGCAGTTTTAGGAGTTTTAGCTAGCTCTCTAGCTAATGAAAAAAATTCTAGAATGAAAATTTATATTCAAAGTGCAATCCTGTTATTATTGCCAATTGCCTTTATTATGGTACAACCAGATTTTGGTTCTGCCTTTGTATTGGTTGTTGCTGTATTCTTTTTATTGTTCGCAGCAGGTCTGCCATTTAAGTTCTTCCTTTGGATTGGCTTGAGTGGAATTGTTGCCTTTGTTTTATTAATCGTTTCAGCGCCATATAGACTTGTACGAATTCAAGCCTTTTTAGATCCTTGGAATGATCCACTTGGTTCTGGGTTTCAAGCTATACAGTCATTGCTTGCAATAGGACCAGCAGGATTATTCGGTTTTGGTTATGGAAATAGTCGCCAAAAGTTTTTATATTTGCCGGAACCTCAAAACGATTTCATCTTTTCCATCCTGTTAGAAGAGTCAGGTTTCATCGGTGGTTTTATCATTGTACTGGCATTCCTAACTTTTTTTACAACTAGTTTCACCATGGCTGCGCGTGCAAACACACGTGAACGTCAGCTGATGATTATTGGATTTACCTCCCTTTTAGCAGTACAAACATTTTTAAATATGGGAGTAGTAACTGGACTTTTACCAGTAACGGGTGTAACTTTGCCATTCATCAGCTACGGGGGGTCCTCATTAGTGATGACATGGGGGATTATTGGTATTATTTTAAATCTGGCTAAAGAAACTGATAAAGAAGGGAGGCGGTAGAATGGAAAAAATCATCGATATTGAAGATCGTATACCTACACTAAAAGAGCGCAGAAGACGTAGAACAAACAAAAAATTTTCCATTCTACTTTTTCTCTTTGTTACGACGCTATTAATAGTTTTATATTTTCAATCTACTTATAGTCAAATTCAAAAAATTACAATAGAAGGTGAAAAGTTAGTTCCAAAACAATTGTACATAGAGGAAAGTACCCTGAAGATTGGTGATTCGATGTGGAGTTTCAATGAAAGTAAAATTGAAAATCTAATAACACATAATGCTTGGGTAGAATCAGTAAAAGTCCAACGCAAATGGTTAACATCCGTTCATATACAGGTGAACGAATTTAAACAAATAGGCTATTTAGAAGATGGAGATTTTCTTCATATTATTTTAGAAAATGGTCAGATTATTAAAACAGATGGACAAGTTATACCAAAGGACGGACCCATATTTACTGGATTTGATTCGGAGAAAGTTCGTTTAAGAATGATTAAAGAATTAAAGAATTTAGACAGTGAAGTATTAACTGGTATTTCACAGATTAAATATACACCATCGGAAAATGATGCGTATTCTATCCAGGTGTATATGAATGACGGCAATGAAGTCAAGGCGATAATTCCCTCATTCGGCGAGAAAATGAATTTTTATCCGTCTATTGTTTCTCAGTTGAATCCAGAAGTAAAAGGGATTGTGGATCTAGAAGTGGGAACATTTTTCCGACCATTTGTTGATGTGTACAATGTACCAGTAGAGGAGGAGGTTCTGGAAAATGAAGAAGACGAAACTCCTTAAAGTGCCATCTAGAGGCCTTATTACTATATCGATGGTAAGTTTAGTGTTAGGATTTATACTTGCATATTCGTATAGTATCTCTTCAGATGACACGAATAAAAATGCAAATGTCTCAGGGTTCCAAGAGCAAGAAAAATATAGAGAAAAATTAGTGGAACAAAAAGAACGAAACAAAGAGTTAAATGAAGAAATTATAGTCAAGCAGCAAAAAGTTCGTGATTTTGAACAATCCTTTGTAGAGAGCGAAGAAAGTGTGGAAGATCTAGTGGAAGAAGCAGAATTGCTTCGATTATTAATCGGTGATATTCCATCTCAAGGCAAGGGAATTACTGTTTCGCTGGAAGATGGGGCTTATGATCCTTCTCAGGAAAACCCTAATGATTATATTGTACATGAGAGTCACGTTTTCAAAGTGATTAACGAATTGAAAATCTCAGGTGCAGAAGCAATTTCCATTAATGGTCAGCGGCTTCATGCAAATTCGTATATACGATGTACAGGTCCTGTAATTGTCGTTGATGGTAAAACCTTTCCTGCTCCTTTTACAATTGAAGCTGTGGGCGATCCAAAAGTATTACTCGCTTCCGTTAATCTAGGTGGAGGAGTTGTAGATCAGCTTACTAGTGATAATATCGTAGTTACTGTTGGCGAAAAAGATTTAATAACGATGCCTGCCCTGAGGGATGATGACTATAGTTAAGGAGTACTAAGGAATAAAAGGAGGCCGAATAATGAAAAAAACCGTCTATATTCGGTTTACCATAATTTTGCTAATAATTGGATTTATGTTAGCGGTACAATATAACACCGTTCAAAATCCAGAAACAAGAGATACACGAGACATATGGGCAATTCGTCAAGAGCTCTCAAAAGAAACTGAAACACACTCCGAGTTACTATCAGAGGTTTATGTGTTAGATCAGACGATTCTAAAATACGGGAACATGGTAAATGAAAGTGCTGAATTCGCCTTAAAGGATACAGTAGAGCAACTAAAGAAAGATATTGGCCTTGTTGAATACACTGGACCTGGGCTTACTATTAATGTAGAGCCTTCACTAGAAAGCATTGCATTAGGACAACCAGTTGAAGGAATTTCACCAGATTTACTTATTCGGCTCATCAATGAAATCAATCGTTTTAAAGCAAAGGATTTAGAGGTGGACGGTAAAAGGATTATATATTCTTCGCCTATTAGAGACGTTAATGGTAAAACTACAGTGAATAATATTCCTGTAAGGAATGCACCATTCACGATTAAAATTGGAACCTCCACTTTTGAAGATGCACAAAAAATGTACAATCAGTTAGAGGCTTCTACAATAGGTGACGACTTCTATATCGACAATTTGAAACTTATGATTGGCGAACCCAAGCGCAATATCACAATCTCACCATATGACCAAGCATTAAATAACGAATTTTTAAAAGAAGTACCAGAAGGGAAGTCATGACATGTGGTTGCCATTATTAGGACTGATACTTGGGATTTCCCTCGGTTTGTTAACTGAAATACAGATACCAGAAATATATGAAAGCTATTTATCAATAGCCGTATTGGCAGCACTCGATACGCTATTTGGAGGAATACGTGCTCATCTCCAGCATGTCTATGATGACAAAGTGTTTGTTTCAGGATTTTTCTTCAACATAGGTCTTGCAGCAGCTTTAGCGTTTTTAGGTGTACACTTAGGAATAGATTTATACCTAGCAGCGATATTTGCTTTTGGAGTGCGATTATTTCAAAATATCGCAGTAATTCGTCGGATTTTGCTAACTAAATGGTCAGAAAGAAAAAATCAATAGTTTTTATGAAGAAATTGACTATTTCTTTAGAAAATTTTAGACTTTATACTGTTTTTACACTAGAATAATAAATAAAGAGTTATTAGGAGGTGCCACGGGTTGAATCAATCAGAATTATACGTATCACTAGATATTGGGTCATCTTCCATCAAAGTTTTAATCGGAGAAATGAATGATGACTCGCTGCATGTAATAGGTGTAGGAAATGTAAAATCAAACGGAATAAGAAAAGGCACCATTGTAGATATAGACGCAACTGTACAATCTATCAAAAAAGCCGTAAGTGAAGCCGAAAGAATGATCGGCATGTCTATAAATGAAATCGTATTAGGCATTCCTGCAAATATGGCAAATATACAAAATGTTAAAGGTGTAGTAGCTGTTAATCGAGAGGACAGGGAAATTACAGACGGTGACTTAGAGCGCGTTATCGAGTCTGCTCAAGTGATGTCCATTCCTCCTGAGCGAGAGCTTATTAATATAGCAACTAAACAATTCATCGTTGATCACTTAGAGGAAATTAAAGATCCACGTGGAATGATCGGCACCCGTTTGGAACTAGACGGTATTATGATGACTACATCCAAAACAATTTTACATAACGTGTTAAGATGTGTGGAACGAGCTGGTCTCCAAATAAGAGAGATATATTTACAGCCTTTAGCAGGTGGTTATTTTGCATTAACAGAGGATGAAAAGAATCATGGAACAGCTTATATTGATATAGGCGGAGGATCCACTACAATTGCCATCTTCAATGAAGGACACTTAATCAATACTTCAGTAATTCCAGTAGGTGGAGATCATATTACAAAAGATTTATCGATTGTATTGAAAACACCAACGGAACAAGCTGAAATGATTAAATTAAAATATGGACATGCTTTCTACGATGATGCTTCCGATGATGAATTATTTGAAGTACCTGTAATAGGTGCAGATATGAAAGAACAATACTCTCAGCGATATATTGCAGAAATCATAGGGGTTCGACTTGAAGAGTTATTTGAACTGGTTCTGGAAGAATTCTATAGACTTGGTTTACAGGACTTACCAGGAGGCGTAGTCATTACTGGTGGGGTTTCTAAACTTGAAGGCTTAGGACAGCTTGCAAGACATATTCTTCAAACAAGAGTAAGATTATATACTCCAGATTATATTGGAGTTCGTGAGCCACAATATACGACCGCAGTTGGTCTTATAAGATATGCCTATAAAGAAGACCTTTTCTATGGTAAAATTGGTACTAGCCATGCGTTAGCGCATTCGGTTCCAAATGAAGCGGTTGCGATATCTAAAAAACAAAAACAAACTGCTCAGACGACTAATGAACACAAAGATAGTGCAATGACAAAAGCAAAGAGATTTTTTGACAAGTTTTTTGAATAACAAACCCTTTTTCATATCGGAGAGAGCATAGGAGGCAATAGCATGTTAGAATTTGAAACAAATGAAGATCAATTAGCGATCATTAAAGTTATTGGAGTAGGTGGGGGCGGTAATAACGCTGTAAATCGTATGATTGAACATGGTGTTCAAGGAGTAGATTTTATTGCTGTTAATACAGATGCCCAAGCTCTTAATATGTCAAAAGCAGAAGTAAAGCTTCAAATTGGCGGAAAACTAACTCGCGGGCTGGGTGCGGGTGCAAACCCTGAAGTAGGGAAAAAAGCTGCAGAAGAAAGTAAAGAATTGATCGAGGAAGCACTTAGAGGAGCAGATATGGTCTTTGTCACAGCGGGTATGGGTGGCGGAACTGGAACTGGCGCAGCACCAGTCATTGCTCAGATTGCACGTGATTTAGGGTCATTAACAGTAGGTGTTGTAACACGTCCATTTACTTTTGAAGGTCGTAAACGTTCTACACAAGCAGTAGGTGGAATTGGAATGATGAAAGAGTCAGTAGACACGTTAATCGTCATTCCAAATGACCGCTTGTTGGAAATAGTAGATAAAAACACGCCGATGATAGAAGCATTCAGAGAAGCAGATAATGTGTTACGCCAAGGGGTACAAGGTATTTCAGATTTGATCGCTGTACCTGGTCTTATCAATCTTGACTTTGCAGATGTAAAAACAATCATGTCCAATAAAGGCGCGGCACTTATGGGTATTGGTATTTCTGCGGGAGAAAATCGTGCTGCTGAAGCTGCCAAAAAAGCAATTTCAAGTCCATTGCTTGAAACATCAATCGATGGTGCAACTGGTGTCTTGATGAATATTACTGGTGGTTCTAACTTAAGTCTTTTTGAAGTTCAGGAAGCAGCCGATATCGTTGCCTCTGCTTCAGATGAAGAAGTGAATATGATTTTCGGTTCGGTTATTAATGATAACTTGAAAGATGAAATAGTTGTAACTGTAATTGCAACTGGTTTCAATGAAGAGCTTATTAATCAAAAACAACCAAGAAGCACAGGGTTCGGTGGAAACAGAGCACCACAACCAACTGCAGCACCTATCCGAGAACAACGTAAAGAAGAAGTGCCGCAACAACAAGCACCTCAACAAGATCGACATGTATCTCATAACCAGCAAGAGGATGCATTAGACATCCCAACATTCTTAAGAAATCGTCAACGCAGAAATTAATATAAAAAAAAGCAATCACTTCGGTGATTGCTTTTTTGTAGAAAGTATATAAAAATGTCTTGTGAATACTAGGTTTAGGAAACTAGTAAGAATAAATAATCCTATGATTTCCGTTTCAGGCGGACGCTTTCCGTGGGGTGAGCGATGAGCTATCACCGTCGCTAGCGCGTCGATGTGATATCTCATCTGTCTCACTCATCCCACAGGAGTCGCCACCTTTCACTCCAATCAATGAAGGTGTGGTACTATACTAAGAGATTTGGCATAGCCTATCGCCTGAGATAATTAAATAAGTTAAAGTATATGTAAGGATAAAAACATATTTAGAGTAGTTGCATTATTCTTCCTGAAGTGTGAGAAGAGTAGATTACATTTTTACTAGTGGAAATAAAAAGTAATAGTAAGTGTGCATTAAATAAAGAAACGAAAGAGCGAACGAAATTGCATCTTCGTGAGCTTCCTCTATGTATCAGAAAAGTATCATTTCTTTCGTTAAACAAATACGCCCTAACCTGTTTCTAAGAGTTGTGGAAGGGCGACGGATAGACAAACACCATAAGATTACCGGAAAAAGGGATTCTAGTTGGTTGTGACGGACGTCACAACCAACTAGAAAACCTAAAAAGTCATTCGGTAATCATATAGTGAAAAGTCTGTCCAAAGCAATTCAGAAACAATAGAAACATGTTTTTACCTTAAATGACCGGACATCTTTTTGTCCGGTTTTTCTTATATATTCATTTTGTTAATACTTCAAAATAATTTCATCTAATTATTATTATGTCGTAAAAAAAGAATGTTTTTGAACGTTCTTTTGACAAATTTCTTATACTTTTGATGCTAAGCTTTAGTCAAAAGGAGGGAAATTATGTACGCGGAAGTAATGATTGTAACCAATACTTTTTTCAATTATACCGTTTTGGCATTTGCCAATAAAATTGGATGGATTGAAAATCATAAAAGGTATTTATTCCTTTCTGCTTTAACTGCAGGAGTAATTACAGTTGTTTTCTCTCATTCTATGAGTACTGTATTCTTGTCTTTTTTTGCAATGATTCTTATTGCTTTTTGGAAAAAACGTTCACAAATAATAAAAGCAATTATTTTAACATTGCTTGCTAGTGTTTTTGCTGGTGGTTTGCTAACAGCTATTGCTCCTTTATACGTGAATAGTAGTAACTTGTTTATGATCATCAACTTTGCTTTGATCGCAACTGGAGGTTTATATTTTTTGGCCAAGCATGTACTTCATTTGAATATCGCTCAATCAGAAAGGGAGCTTTTGTATCCATCGAATATTACGCTATTTGGCGTTTCTAAAGAGCTGACTCTTTTTATAGACTCTGGAAATGTATGTACGGAACCGTTATCAAATGATCCTGTCCACTTTGTGGCTGCAGATATGCTAAAAGAAGTTTTACCTCCACCTCTATTTGTTGCAATCAGGGATTGGGAGTTCGATGGAATGACCGGATTAGGTAATATTCCTAAAGAATATGCAAGTAAAGTTCGTTTAATCCCACTTGCTACGATTCACAAACATAAAACTTGGGTTGTTGGTATTAAGTATGACCAATGGATAATTGGAGATCAGGCTTTACCTAAAGGTTATATTGTAATGACGAGAGCAAAAGAAAAGTTTCCACATGAAGCAGATGGAATATTGCATAGTTCCTCATATTTTCATTTGAAGAAAAGGAGTGTAGGGTAATGCTGATGAAATGGATGCGTAAGATTTACTATTGGGTTCTTTCTTTTAGGCGAAAAAGTGTACATTATATTGGTGGCAATGAATCTTTACCAAAGCCATTATCGAGAGAAGAAGAGCGAGAAATGTTGTTAGCATTTATGGATGGCGATGAACATGCTAGAGATGTATTAATCGAACGAAATTTAAGGTTGGTTGTTTATATTGCGAGAAGATTTGATCAAACAAATACGAATATAGAGGATCTTATCAGTATAGGTTCTATCGGACTTATAAAGGCTGTAGAGACATTTAATCTTGAAAAAGGTATAAAGCTTGCAACGTATGCTTCTAGATGTATAGAGAACGAAATTTTAATGCACCTACGAAAAACTAATCGGATGAAGTCGGAAGTCTCTTTTGATGAACCTTTAAATTCAGATTCTGATGGGAATGAACTATTGCTTTCAGATATTTTAGGAACGAGCGAAGATTTAATCATTGAAGATGTAGAGAAAAAGCTGGAGCGTCAACATGTATTTGAAGCGATAAATCTTCTAGGGAATAGGGAAAAGTATATTATGCAATGTCGATTTGGGTTAAATGGTAAAGAAGAAATGACTCAGAAGGAAGTAGCCGATCATTTAGGTATTTCGCAATCATATATTTCTCGCTTAGAAAAGAAAATTATTTTAGATTTAAAGGAGCTATTAAACGAACCAATTGCCTAATGGTTGAAATTGGATAGAATCGAAAAGAATAATCTTTTCTTTCCCGGACAAACTGACTTAGAACAATTAAAAAGTCCGGAGGAAGATCTATGACGAGAACAAAAGTTGAATTATGCGGCATTGATACATCTAAGCTTCCTTTACTTAAGCATGAAGAAATGAAAGAATTGTTTATTCGATTACAAGCTGGTGAAGACTCTGTTAAAGATGAACTAGTTATGTGTAATTTAAGGTTAGTTTTAAGCCTAGTTCAAAGATTTGCATATCGTGGAGAGCAAGCAGATGATTTGTTTCAAGTTGGTTGCATTGGGCTCATCAAGTCAATTGAGAATTTCGATCTAAAGCATAACGTCCGTTTTTCTACGTATGCAGTTCCGATGATAATTGGAGAAATAAAAAGACATTTACGTGATCACCATTCAGTGAGAGTATCAAGATCGTTAAGAGATATTGCATATAAAGCTATGAAAGCGAAGGAACAGTTTATCAACGAGCATTTACAAGAGCCGACATTGGATGATCTATCTAAAGAGCTAGATATACCAGTGGAGGATATATTGATTGCTTTAGATGCTATTCAGGATCCAGTATCGTTACAAGAGCCAATATTTAGTGACGGTGGGGACGCTATATATATGATGGATCAATTATGCGATAATGATGTATCCGAAGATCAATGGGTCACTTATTTTACTGTGAAAGAAAGTTTTCAAAAGCTAGATACAAGGCAAAAGAAAATACTAACGAAAAGAATTTACTATGGAGCTACACAAACTGAAATTGCGATGGATTTAGGGTTATCACAAGCACAGATTTCACGATTAGAGAAGAGTGCTTTATCAACTATTCAAAGTCAATTAAATCCCTAACGTTATACAAACGCTTTTTTCTTTCTAGAAAAAAGCGTTTTTTTCATTTTCATTCATATAATGTATAAAGGGGGAGTATGATGAAATTTTCTGATGCACAGCAAAAAGAAGTGATAGAAGCGAAAAGTGGGCAATTATTAGGCTATATTGTGGATGCGGAAATCGATAAAGACACAGGATATATTATTTCCTTTTTAGTGGAGGAAAATGGAGCTTACCCATCTTTTTTCAACAAAAAAAGAGACACGAAGAAAATAGCCGTACAAAATATAGCGATAATTGGAAAAGATGTTATAATTGTATCAAAAACATAGAATTCCAATGTTCATCATTGATAAAACGGCTTTTCATTGATACAATAAACAAAACAAATGATGAAAAGTTGGGTTTCGAATGACAAACGTACAACAAAATTTAGAACATATTTCACAACGTATTCAAAAAGCTAGCGAACGTGCAAATAGAAAATTAGAAGATGTTACATTGATTGCCGTTACGAAAGAAGTTTCGGTTAGTCGAACTAATGAAGTAATTGAGACTGGTATTTTACACTTAGGAGAAAATAGACCAGATGGGTTACAAAAAAAAAAAGATGCCATTTCTAATGATGTAAAGTGGCATTACATAGGTACATTACAAACTAGAAAAGTTAAATCGGTTATTAACGATATTCAATACCTTCATTCGTTGGACCGTATAAGCTTAGCGGATGAAATTGAAAAAAGAGCTACTTCTACAAAGGATTGCTTTGTGCAGGTAAATGTCTCACAGGAGGAATCAAAACATGGTCTTTCTATCGATGAAGTTGAAGCATTCGTCGATGAACTTAAAAACCATAAACATATTCGTATTATTGGTTTAATGACAATGGCACCCAATACGGAGGATGAAGCCATCATACGTGATGTTTTTCGTAGATTGAAACAACTTCAAAGTAAAATTGCAGCTAAACAAATAGCTAACGCACCTTGCACAGAACTTTCCATGGGAATGTCTGGAGATTTTGAAATAGCGATAGAAGAAGGTGCTACATTCATAAGAATCGGAACAGCATTGGTAGGAAAAGAGAAGGAGGCAATTGAGAGAGCATGAAAAACTGGATGAAAAATTTCTTCTACTTGGAAGAAGATGAGGAAACATCAGAAACGCAGCAGTCAAGACCTCAACAGCAAAAGCCAGTAGATAATATAAAACAACAATCAGTTAAAACAGCACCTAAAGAACGTAAATTCAATACGATTCCTAAGGAAATAAATTCTCCTAATCTTGTTAGTATTCAAAACGTCCAAAAGTCATCAAAAGTAATTTTGATAGAGCCGAGAGTGTATGCAGAAGCACAAGATATATCGGAACACTTAAAAGGCAAAAAAGCGGTAATTGTCAATCTGCAACGAATTGATAAGGAGCAGGGAATCCGAATTATCGACTTTTTAAGTGGAACCGTGTACGCTTTAGGCGGAGATATACAAAGAATAGGTACAGACATATTCCTTTGTGCGCCAGATTCAGTAGAAGTTGATGGTGCAATATCGGATTATTACTATAACGACCTAGATTAACAGAGGAGTAAAAAATTATGGCAATCGTTTTATCATTATTAAGTTTGGGTGTTCAAATTTATACATATGCATTAATAGCTTATATTTTAATGTCATGGGTACCGAGCATTCAACATTCGAGTTTTGGTAGGTTTCTATCAAGAATTTGTGAACCATATTTACAACCATTTAGAAAGATTATTCCTCCACTAGGTATGATTGATATCTCACCTATTGTGGCAATATTTGTACTTAGACTTGCAATGAATGGTATATATTATTTAGCTTATACAATTATCTAACCTCACTTCCGTGGGGTTTTTTACTATAGTTGAAAGGGAATTTTATCATGCAAAATGTATTGCAACATTTTAGAAAAGAAGAGCAGCCTTTTATTGAACAGGTTGTGAGTATTCTGAGGGAAGTTGAGGATCGATATGCTCCTAAACTGACGGATTTTCTTGATCCTAGACAGCAATTTATCGTAGACTCTATTCGTAGGCAGCATGAGGATATTAGTTCTAAAGCTGAAGGTACCCTAGAGGATGCTGAGAGGAAAAGAGTTCTTCTGTTTCCATCGTATTATACTCCATCGGATAATGATTTCTCCATGAGAGTTGTGGAAGTCCATTATCCTACTAAATTTGTAACGTTAAAGCATAAGGATGTTCTTGGCTCAATGATGTCACTAGGTATTGATCGGAGTAAATTTGGTGATATACGCGTTCAGGATGGCGCTATTCAATTTGTTGTTGCAGATGAGGTAATGGATTATGTTCGTTCTAATTTCACTTCCATTGGGAAAGTGAAGGTTCAAATAAATGAAATAGAAAATCCACTACATTATTTTACACAACAGGAAGAATGGATGACCGAAACTTTGACGGTTAGTTCCCTGCGATTAGATACGGTGATTGCCTCCATCTTTAATATTTCTCGTCAAAAATCAGCCTCCCTCATTCAAAGTGGAAAGGTCAAAGTTAACTGGTCTGAAAAAAATCAGGTATCCCTTGAGTTACAAGAACTAGATTTACTCTCAATAAGAGGACATGGTAGAGTAAAATTACTAATGATTGAAGGAAGAACAAAAAAAGATAAAATTCGACTACAAATAGGTAGGTTAGAACTAAAAAGCTGATTTTAATAAGAATATTATAAATTTAGATGTATTCGGCTCTTTAGAAATGTATAATAGTAGAAAGAATACAAGAATCGTAAAGTGAAGGAGATGTTAAAATGCCACTAACACCACTTGATATACATAACAAGGAATTTGGTAAAGGATTTAGAGGTTACAATGAAGACGAAGTAAATGAATTCCTTGACCAAATCATGAAAGACCTTGAAATTTTAATGAAAGAAAAGAAGGAATTAGAAACTAAGCTTAAAACTTCTAGCGAAAAGGTAGGTCATTTTACTTCGATCGAAGAGACATTACATAAGTCAATTGTTGTTGCTCAAGAAGCAGCAGAAGAAGTTCGTCGCAATTCACAAAAAGAAGCAAAGCTTATTGTGAAAGAGGCAGAGAAAAATGCCGATCGAATAGTCAACGAAGCACTAACAAAAGCTAGAAAAATTGCATTGGAAATCGAGGACTTGAAAAAACAATCGAAGGTTTTCCGAAATCGTTTTAAAATGTTAATTGAAGCTCAGCTTGACTTGATCAACACTGATGACTGGAACCATTTAATGGAGTATGATGTAGATACGGAAGCAATCAATCGTATTTCTGCAACAGAAGATTAACATCTCTTGACTCATCATCATACTTTACCTATAATAATTTCATATCATATAATATGCGTAGAAAAAGACGTCTAAATTTGATTCCGATAAAGCGACTTGAGGGCGGTGAGAGCTCAGGATGAGAAACGTTTTTAGATTATCACTTTGGAGCAAAGACACTGAACTTCTAGTAGGTGTCTTCGGTTAATGTCCCGTTACGGCATTCTAAGCGGCGATTTTGAAAGAAAATCGCAAGTAGGGTGGTACCGCGAGCATAACTTCTCGTCCCTTTTTGGGATGAGGAGTTTTTTTGTTTTCAAAGAAAGAATGCTTTTAATAAATAGGAGGTTATTAGATGGAATACAAAGATACGTTATTAATGCCAAAAACTGATTTCCCAATGCGCGGAAATTTACCGGTAAAAGAATTAGAAATCCAAGCAAAATGGGCAGAGCAGGATATTTATCAAAAAGTACAGGACCACACAAAAGGTAGACCATTTTTTGTTTTGCATGATGGGCCACCATATGCGAACGGGGATCTTCATATGGGTCACGCATTAAATAAAGTATTAAAGGATATGATTGTCCGTCACAAATCGATGACTGGCTATCATGCACCTTATGTTCCAGGCTGGGATACACATGGTCTTCCAATTGAGCAAGCACTTACGAATAAAGGTGTTAAACGTAAAGAAATGTCATTAGCAGAATTTAGAAAGTTATGTGAAGAATATGCTTATCAACAAATTGATAATCAGCGCTCACAATTTAAACGTCTAGGTGTACGTGGAGACTGGGATAATCCTTATGTTACTTTGACACCAGAGTTTGAATCACGCCAAATCGAAGTATTCGGCGCAATGGCTAAAAAAGGCTATATTTATAAGGGATTAAAGCCAGTATACTGGTCACCATCAAGTGAATCTGCTTTAGCTGAAGCAGAAATTGAATACCAAGATAAAAAATCTCCATCTATTTATGTAAGCTTTGATGTGACTGAAGGTAAGGGTGTCCTTGAAGAGGGAACTAAATTTATCATTTGGACTACTACTCCATGGACAATTCCTGCAAACCTAGCTATTTCTCTACATCCAAAAGTTGAGTATGCAGTAGTTCAAACGAAAGGTAACAAATATGTAGTCGCATTAGATCTTGTAAAATCTGTTGCTGAAGAATTAGGCTGGGAAGAATATACAGTAGAGCGTACGCTGGAAGGTAAGCAAATGGATCGCTTAGTTGCCAAACATCCATTATACGATCGTGACTCTCTAATCATTTTAGGAGAGCATGTAACAACGGAGTCTGGTACAGGATGTGTTCATACAGCTCCAGGACACGGGGAAGATGACTTTTACGTAGGAAAAGCTTATGGATTAGACGTCCTATGCCCAGTTGATGATCGCGGTGTAATGACTGCTGAAGCACCAGGATTTGAAGGATTATTTTATGATACAGCTAACAAAGCGATTACAGAAGCATTAGAGTCAGCAGGCGCGCTTGAAAAACTGACATTCTTTACACATTCATACCCACATGACTGGCGTACAAAAAAACCAGTTATTTATCGTGCAACAGCACAATGGTTTGCTTCTATCGAGGCATTTAGAGAAGAATTATTACAAGCGATTCGAGATACAAAGTTTACTCCTGCATGGGGAGAGACTCGTCTATATAATATGATTCGCGATCGTGGAGATTGGTGTATTTCTCGTCAACGTGTTTGGGGAGTTCCAATTCCAGTATTTTATGGAGAAGATGGGGAACCAATTCTGACAGAAGAGACTATTTCCCATGTTTCTAAACTATTCCGTGAACATGGATCGAATGTTTGGTTTGAAAGAGAAGCGAAGGAATTATTACCAGAAGGATTTACACATATCGGTAGTCCGAACGGTATCTTCACGAAAGAAACAGATATTATGGATGTTTGGTTCGATTCAGGTTCAACACATCAAGGAGTTCTAGAAGAACGAGATGATTTAGTGTTCCCAGCAGACCTATACTTAGAAGGATCCGATCAATATCGTGGTTGGTTTAACTCTTCATTAATCACAAGTACAGCTATGTTCGGTCACGCTCCATACAAAGGTTTGTTAAGCCATGGCTTCACATTAGATGGAAATGGTCGCAAAATGAGTAAATCACTAGGAAACGTTATCGTACCTTCCAAAGTGATGAATCAGTTAGGGGCAGACATCGTACGTTTATGGGTAGCTTCTGTTGACTATACAGCGGATGTACGTGTTTCAGATGCAATCTTCAAACAAGTATCCGAAGTATATCGTAAAATCCGTAATACATTCCGATTCTTACATGGTAATATCAGCGATTTCCATCCTGTTAATAACCGAGTGGAATTTAAAGACCTTCGTGAAGTAGATCAATATATGTACATGAAGCTCCAAGAAGTTATTACGACTGTAAAAGCTGCATATGATCGCTATGATTTTGCAAGTGTGTATCATACAGTGAATAATTTCGTATCAAGTGAACTAAGTTCATTTTACTTAGATATTGCAAAAGATGTTGTTTATATTTATGGAGAAAATCACCAAGATCGTCGTGCAATGCAGACAGTTATGTATGATACATTATTAGCGTTATTAAAATTATTAACACCTATTCTACCGCATACGACAGATGAACTTTGGGCTCATTTAGAGCATGAAACAGCGGAAAGTGTTCAATTAACAGATATGCCAGAACCAGTGGATTATCCTGAATTCAAAGAATTAGCAGCTAAGTGGGATAAAATTATGGAATTACGTGATGATGTATTGAAAGCATTAGAAGAAGCACGTAATGCAAAAACGATCGGTAAATCATTAGAAGCAAAAGTAGCTTTATATGTAAATGATGATTATAAAACATTATTTGAAACGGATGCGATTGACTTTGCTCAATTGTTCATCGTTTCTAAGTTTGAATTAGGCGGTGCTCCAACCGCAGCGCCTGCAAACAGTTTGGCATTAGAACATGCTTCTGTTGTAGTAGAAAAAGCAGACGGTGAAAAATGTGAGCGTTGCTGGACAATTTCAGAAACAGTTGGAACAAGCGAAGCACACCCAACTTTATGTGCACGTTGCGCAGAGGTTGTTAAGTAAATAAGTAAAGTAACGAAATGTGGCCCGGTAATTAGGGTCACATTTTTATTATTTCACGAGGAAATAGCCCATAAATATGCGGGGATAGCCCATAAATCATTAAAAATAGCCCTTTTACTTCCACATAGCCCATAAATTCTCCACGATAGCCCATAAGTATAACGGGATAGCCCATAACACCAAGTATATAGCCCAAAAACCCTCTTTAGGTGTTTTCACCGTTGAAATTGCGATGCTCTTTTACGTATTGTATGGTTCTGTGTTAAACTACTTAGAGAGTGTTCAATTTTACTTAAAAAGAATTTGTTATGTGGGGGAAATAATGTGTGGAAATTTTATGGACTGGCAGCTTTTGTCATTGCATTAGATCAATGGACAAAATGGCTTGTTGTTAAAAATATGACACTTGGTGAACGGATTATTATGTGGGACCCTTACCTAGCGCTACTTTCTCATAGAAATAGAGGAGCAGCCTGGGGAATTCTACAAGGGAAAATAGGATTCTTTACCATTGTCACTGTTATCGTCATCATTGGAATAATCTACTATTTTCATAAAGAAGCAAAAGGAAAACCAATGTTTCAAGCCGGTTTGATGCTGCTACTTGGTGGAGCTGTAGGGAACTTTATTGACCGATTATGGAGAGGCGAAGTAGTAGATTTTGTTGATGTTTTAATACCTATTATTAATTATGAGTTCCCTATCTTTAACGTGGCAGATGCTGCGCTGACTGTTGGAGTTGTAATTATAATAATATTCGTATTTCAAGAAGAACGAGCTGAAAAGAAAAAGGTGAAGTAATGGAAGAATTAACATTTATCATTGAAAATGAACAAGCAAAAGAGCGAATTGACAAAGCGATTGCATCTTTTGAGTCAGATTGGTCACGTACACAAATCCAAAATTTTATAAAAGATGGATGTGTAACTGTAAACAGTGAACCTGCAAAAACAAGTTATAAAGTGAAAGCAGGAGATGTTATTGTTGTGACGCCTCCTGATGCTGTGCCACTCGATATTGTTGCCGAGAACTTGAATTTGGAAATCATCTATGAAGATGAGGACGTAGTAGTAGTCTACAAACCTCGTGGAATGGTTGTTCACCCTGCACCAGGACATACCACTGGAACACTGGTTAATGGTCTAATGTATCAGATTAAAGATTTGTCTGGCATTAATGGGGTTATGCGCCCAGGAATTGTGCATCGTATTGATAAGGATACATCTGGATTGTTGATGGTAGCTAAAAATGACGTAGCTCATGTCTCGTTGGTGGATCAACTTGTAAAGAAAACAGTTACTCGTAAATACACTGCACTTGTGCATGGTCGTATTGCACACGATAAAGGGACAATTGATGCTCCTATCGCTCGTGATAAAAAAGAAAGACAAAGTATGGCGGTAGTGGAAAATGGCAAACATGCTGTTACACATTTTCGTGTTATTGAAAGATTTGATAAATTTTCATTAGTTGAGTGCCAGTTAGAAACTGGTCGTACACATCAAATTCGTGTACATATGAAGTATATTGGTTATCCACTTGCTGGGGATCCGAAATACGGTCCGAAGAAAACTATTAGTTTTGATGGACAAGTTTTACATGCAGGATTATTAGGTTTTATTCACCCGAAAACAGGTGAATACTTGGAGTTCTCATACCCACTTCCTGAGGATTTCACTAACTTAATACAAGATTTAAGAAATCAATCATTGATTAATGAGGAATAGTACTCTATACTAATGAAAGAAATAATAAAAATTATATAGCTTCACCTTTAATAACAGTCCAGAGAGGCTGAGAAGGTACATGTGAACGTGACTCACTATCAATCTGCGGATTTATAGGAATCACTCTAATTTATTGCGCATACACAACCTTCTGAGCTCTCAAAGCTTAGAAGGTTTTTTATTTTGTTCAGAGAGGATGGAAATTGATGGATGAAAAAGCAAATATTCTAGATGAGCAAGCGATTAATCGGGCACTCACAAGAATTGCGCATGAAATAATTGAGCGCAACAAAGGGATTGAGGAGTGTATTTTAGTAGGAATTAAAACTAGAGGCGCTTTTTTAGCAAAGCGTCTAGCAGATAGGATTGAAAGGATCGAAGGCAAGCCAATCAAAATGGGTGAACTAGATATTACGCTGTATCGAGATGATTTAACCTTATTGAATGATACAGCTGAGCCATTAGTACAGCAAGTGGACATAACACATGATGTAAAGGATAAAAAAGTAATTCTGGTGGATGATGTTCTGTATACAGGACGAACAGTACGAGCAGCTATGGATGCAGTGATGGATTTAGGAAGACCGTCTCAAATTCAGCTAGCAGTTTTAATCGATAGAGGACACCGTGAGCTACCAATTCGAGCAGATTATGTTGGGAAAAACATACCTACATCGAGCAACGAAAGAATCGTTGTAAAAGTAACAGAAATAGATGAAATAGACGCTGTAACCATATTCGAATAAAAAATCTTATTAAAAGGTAGGTATACTACATGTCAAACGCCGTATTAGATGTAAATGACAAGCCTTCTGGTGGACAACTCATCACCTTAAGTTTTCAACATATGTTTGCGATGTTCGGATCGACAATATTAGTACCGCAGCTAGTAGGTTTAAGTCCCGCCATTGCATTATTAACAAGTGGGATTGCGACAATAATCTTCTTACTAGTAACTAAGTTCCAAGTTCCAGCATATTTAGGTTCGTCTTTCGCGTTCATCGCACCAATAATTATTGCAGTAAATGGACTAGATGAATCTGGACAAGCAATCAATCCTGGAAATGCGATGATTGGTGCGGTTTTCGTGGGACTAGTTTATGGGATAGTATCTCTTGTAATTTGGAAAAGTGGTTACAAATGGATTATGAAATTATTACCAGCTATCGTTGTTGGTCCAGTTATCATGGTCATTGGACTGGGACTTTCTGGTGTGGCAGTCGATATGGCGATGAATATAACAAATGTAGAAACAGGTTTAAAAGAATATAGCGTCCTTCATTTCTCAGCTGCATTAGTTACATTGTTTACTGCGATAATCTGTACGGTGTATTTCAAAAATATTATTAGTACAATGCCAATATTACTAGGATTGGTGGTTGGTTACATATATTCCATCGTCATTGGAATAGTCGATTTTACCCCAATAAAAGAAGCAAAAATATTCGCTTTACCTGACTTTTTAATCCCTGGAGTCCATTATGACTTTGTCATAACAACTAATATCCTGCTAGTGATGGTTCCAATTGTTATTGTGACAATTTCCGAGCATATTGGGCATCAGCTTGTACTTGGGAAAGTTGTAGAAAGAGATTATATAAAAGAACCAGGACTACATAGATCATTACTAGGTGATGGTTTAGGAACCTTTGTTAGTGCACTCTTAGGTGGACCACCAAAAACGACATATGGTGAAAATATTGGCGTACTAGCTATCACTCGTATTTATAGTGTATACGTGATTTTAGGAGCAGCTGTAGTGGCTATCCTGCTATCATTTTTTGGTAAAGCAATGGCAGTTATTTCTACAATACCTACATCAGTTTTGGGTGGCGTATCTATCCTATTATTTGGGATCATCGCTGCAAGTGGGCTGCGAATGTTGGTGGATGCAAAAGTGGATTTCGGCAATAGCCGTAATCTAGTTATTGCTTCTGTAATTCTAGTAATAGGAATCGGAGGAGCAAAGTTCATCGTTACAGAAGCGCTGAGCATTGAAGGTATGGCTTTAGCAGCAATTATCGGAGTTATACTAAATCTTATCCTACCTGGTAGGAAGAAAGCAGAAAGTACAGATTTATAACAAATTAAATAAAAGACCTTTTAAGAAGTTGAACAGTGAGTCGGCAAAAGGTTCGGTAGCAAGTTGGGGCATGGAACATGACCCTACTACTTGTCTATGCAAAAACGAACCTTCTCGAGATTTTCCGAGGAGGTTTTACTTTATAAAAAAGGTGGATATTCATGAATAATTTAGTATCAATGAAAGACTTATCGATAGATCAAATACATGAAATATTAAACCAAGCACAAGCATTTCGTGATGGTAACACCTCCTCTCTGAAGAGTAAATATACGGTTTCGAATCTTTTTTTCGAGCCAAGCACTAGAACGAAGATGAGCTTTGAAATGGCTGAAAGAAAGCTTAATCTAGAAGTCCTGCCTTTCGAAGCTGGCTTCTCCAGCACATTAAAAGGTGAAACACTTTATGACACAGTAAAGGTCCTTGAATCCATTGGCTTAGACGCATTGGTAATTAGGCATGAACAAAATAATTATTTTGAAGAACTAGTTGGAAAAGTTAAACCTGCAATAATCAACGGAGGAGACGGTACAGGAAATCATCCGACGCAAAGTCTTCTTGATATTTATACAATTTGGCAAGAATTTGGCACATTACTTGATAAGAAAATTACGATTGTAGGAGATATAAACCATAGCCGTGTGGCAAGATCTAATGCGGATGCATTCTCAAGATTAGGTGCAAAAGTCCAATTTGTATGTCCAAGTGAATGGAAAGGTGAGTTCGAAGCAGTTCATGAATTTGATGAAGTAATAGAAGATAGTGATGTTCTAATGATGCTTCGAGTCCAGCATGAAAGACATGACGGTAAGAAGCCATTTGCTAAAGAACAGTATCATCAAATGTATGGTTTAACAATAGAACGAGAACAAAAAATGAAAAAATCTGCCATAATCATGCATCCAGCTCCGTTTAACAGAGGTGTCGAAATAGCCAGTGAATTAGTGGAATGTAATCGTTCGAGGATTTTTAAGCAAATGGAAAATGGTGTATATGTCCGAATGGCTGTCATTGAAATGATTTTGAAAGGGAGAGAATAACATGACAAAAATTATTCAAAACGCTCAAATAGTTAACAATGAAGGAGAATTAGAGACGACGACAGTTTTAGTTCAGGATGGTAGAATTGCAGCAATTGGAGCTGAAATTACATCAGAAAATGCTCAACAAATAGATGGCAATGGTCTTTTACTTTCAGCAGGCTTCATCGATGTGCATGTTCATTTACGTGAACCAGGTGGAGAACAGAAGGAAACGATTGAAACTGGGACGAGAGCTGCAGCGAAAGGCGGTTATACAACCATTTGCGCAATGCCAAATACGAGACCAGTACCTGATACAGAAGAAAATTTCTCTCATGTTTTAGATTTAGTTGAAAAAAATGCACTTGTTCGTGTTTTACCATATGGTTCCATTACCATTCGACAAGCGGGTAAAGACAGAACAGATATCGAGGCTTTAAAAAACCTTGGAGCTTTTGCATTAACAGATGATGGTGTAGGTGTTCAAGCTGCTGGAACAATGCTTGAAGCAATGGAGGAAGCAGCGAAATTTAATATCCCAATTGTTGCTCACTGTGAAGATAACACGCTTATATATGGTGGTGTTATGCATAAAGGAAAACGTAGCAACGAGCTTGGGTTAAAAGGCATACCGTCTGTTTCTGAATCAGTACATATTGCGAGAGACATTTTACTCGCAGAAGCAGCGGGAGCTCATTATCATGTATGTCATGTCAGTACAAAAGAGTCAGTTCGTGTAATAAGAGATGCTAAAAAAGCCGGTATTCATGTGACAGCAGAAGTAAGTCCCCATCATCTATTGCTCTGTGAGGACGATATTCCTTCCAATGATGCAGCTTGGAAGATGAACCCTCCACTTAGAGCTACAGAAGATATGATGGCACTACGCGAGGGATTAGAAGACGGAACGCTAGATTTTATAGCAACCGATCACGCTCCCCACACTGTGGAAGAGAAGTCATCAGGGTTTGAAAAAGCTCCGTTCGGAATTGTCGGATTAGAAACAGCATTCCCACTATTATATACTCACTTTGTAAAAACTGGTCAATGGACACTTAAACAACTATTGGATTATCTAACTATCAAACCAGCAGAAGTATTTGGGTTCGAGTTCGGAAAGCTTGAAGTAGGAGCACCAGCCGATTTGGTTTTATTAGATTTAGAGAAACAACAAAAAATTGATAAAGAAGCTTTTGTATCCAAAGGAAGGAATACACCTTTTAACGGATGGGCATGCACTGGTTGGCCACAACTTACTATGTATAACGGAGAAATCGTATGGCAGGAGGAACAAGCATGAAAACAAGATACTTAATATTAGAAGATGGTACGGTATTTAAAGGAAATGCCTTTGGAAGTGATGAAGGAACAATTGGTGAAGTAATTTTTACAACCGCAATGACTGGCTATCAGGAATCCATATCTGATCCTTCTAACTGTGGGCAAATATTAACATTTACTTATCCAATGGTTGGTAATTATGGTATTAATCCAGATGATTTTGAAGCTATTAAAATAGGGCTATCCGGAGTTGTTATAAGAGAGCTTGCTGAACAACCATCGAATTTTAGAATTACTGCTACTTTAAGTGAATTTTTAAATGCGAAAAACGTTCCTGGAATTGAAGGAATTGATACAAGAAAGCTAACACGTATTATTCGAATGCATGGTTCTTTAAAAGGAAGACTTACAAATGCTGATGAAGAAGTGAACGTAGAAGAAGTAGTAAAAAAACTTCAAGCTACAGAAATCCCAAGAAATGTAGTAGAACAGGTTTCCATAACTCGATCATATCCAAGTCCAGGACGTGGTAAAAGAGTCGTACTTGTGGATTTTGGTATGAAACACGGTATTTTAAGAGAGCTAAATAAACGTGATTGCGATATTATTGTTGTCCCTTATAACACTTCTGCAGCTGATATTCTAGGTATGTACCCAGATGGCGTTATGTTATCCAATGGCCCTGGTGATCCGACTGATATTCCAGAAGCAGTTGAAATGGTAAAAGGAATTATCGGAAAAGTTCCGATTTTTGGAGTATGTCTAGGACATCAACTTATTTCACTTGCAAGTGGTGCAACATCCTTTAAGTTGAAATTTGGTCATCGTGGTGGCAATCATCCAGTAAAAGATTTAAGAACCGGAAGAACAGAGTTAACTTCTCAAAATCATGGGTATGCAATTGATGCAGATTCCATCTCACAAACAGATTTAGAAATAACACATATAGCGTTAAATGACGGCACAGTAGAAGGGGTAAGACATACTAAATTCCCGGTATTTTGTGTTCAGTTCCATCCCGAAGGATCGTCAGGACCAGAAGATTCAAAACATCTATTTGATGAGTTTATCGAATTAATGAATACTGAAAGCAAAAAGGAGAGTTCACATGCCTAAACGTAAAGATATAAAAACAATACTAGTAATAGGATCCGGTCCAATCGTTATCGGTCAAGCTGCTGAATTTGACTATGCTGGTACACAAGCATGTATTTCGCTAAGAGAAGAAGGGTATAGCGTTATTTTAGTAAACTCCAATCCTGCAACTATTATGACGGATACTGAAATTGCAGATAAGGTTTATATTGAACCCCTTACATTACCATTTGTAAGCAAAATCATTCGTAAAGAACGTCCAGATGCAATTTTACCTACACTTGGTGGACAAACTGGATTGAATATGGCAATTGAGCTAGATCGATCTGGTATTTTAGATGAGCTAGGAATCGAAATCTTGGGTACAAAACTAGAAGCAATTCACAAAGCAGAAGACCGTGATCTATTCCGTTCACTGATGAATGAATTAAATGAACCAGTTCCAGATAGCGATATTATCCATAATCTTGAAGAGGCAAAAGCATTCGTAGAGCGTATTGGTTATCCAGTTATCGTTCGTCCAGCATTTACATTGGGTGGAACGGGCGGAGGAATTTGTTACAATGATGCTGATTTAGCTGAAATTGTGACGAGTGGTTTAAAATACAGCCCTGTGACTCAATGTCTACTTGAAAAATCAATAGCAGGCTATAAAGAGATAGAGTATGAAGTAATGCGCGATTCTGCGGATAACGCAATTGTTGTATGTAATATGGAAAACTTCGATGCTGTTGGGATTCATACAGGGGATTCGATTGTAGTTGCACCAACACAAACATTATCCGATCGTGAAAACCAAATGCTTCGTAATGTCTCTCTAAAAATAATTCGTGCACTAAAAATTGAAGGTGGCTGTAACGTACAGTTAGCACTTGATCCACATAGCTTCAATTACTATATTATCGAGGTTAACCCACGTGTAAGTCGTTCTTCTGCGCTTGCTTCAAAAGCAACTGGTTATCCTATCGCTAAACTTGCAGCTAAAATCGCAGTAGGTCTCACACTGGATGAAATGATGAACCCAGTTACTCAAAAAACCTACGCTTGCTTCGAGCCTGCATTGGATTATATTGTAGCGAAAATTCCAAGATGGCCATTTGATAAATTTGAATCGGCTAAACGTAATCTTGGCACACAAATGAAAGCAACTGGGGAAGTAATGTCACTTGGACGTACATTTGAAGAAGCAATCCTTAAATCCATTCGTTCACTTGAAACAGGTCATTTCCATATCGAAATGAAAAACAGTGAGTCCATTACAGATGTATGGATGGAAAAACGAATTCGTCGTGCAGGAGATGAGAGACTTTTCTTCATAGGAGAAGCACTTCGTCGTGGAGTAACTGTAGAAACAATTCACGAGTGGAGCCAAATTGATTTATTCTTCTTAAACAAACTTCAAAATATCGTGAAGTACGAACAAGTAATCCAATCTAACCCTTTCGATCAAGAAGTATTATATAAAGCAAAACGTATGGGCTTTGCAGATAAAACGATTGCGAAATATTGGAATGTAAAAGAATTAGACGTATATAACTTTAAAAAAGATCACGGAATTGTACCTGTCTACAAAATGGTTGATACTTGCGCAGGGGAATTTGAGTCAGAAACACCTTACTTCTACGGGACGTACGAAGAGGAAAATGAATCCATTCGTACGGAAAAAGAAAGCGTGATTGTGCTAGGGTCAGGTCCGATTCGCATTGGTCAGGGGGTTGAGTTTGACTACGCAACAGTGCATTCTGTATGGGCGATTAAAGAAGCAGGCTATGAAGCTATTATTATAAATAATAACCCTGAAACAGTTTCAACAGATTTCTCTATCTCGGATAAATTATACTTTGAACCACTAACACTTGAAGATGTCATGCATATCGTTGACTTAGAGCAGCCAAAGGGTGTAGTAGTACAGTTCGGTGGACAAACAGCAATTAATTTAGCTGCTGGACTGGAAGAAAGAGGCGTTAAAATTTTAGGTACAACACTTGAAGACATTGATCGTGCAGAAAACCGCAACAAATTTGAAGCAGCTCTTCATGAAATCGATATTCCTCAGCCACTTGGAAAAACTGCCGTTTCTGTTGAAGAAGCTACAAGTATTGCTAATGAAATAGGATATCCAGTACTAGTTAGACCTTCTTACGTACTTGGAGGCCGTGCAATGCAAATTGTATATAGCGAAGATGAGATCAAACATTATATGGAGCATGCGGTGGAAGCAAGCCCTGAGAAACCTGTACTGATTGATCGATACTTAACAGGAACAGAAATTGAAGTAGATGCAATTTGTGATGGTGATAATGTATTAATACCAGGAATAATGGAACATATAGAGCGTGCAGGAGTACATTCAGGTGACTCAATTGCTGTATATCCGCCACAAAAGCTTTCACAAAACCAAATTGATACACTAGTTGATTACACAACAAGACTTGCAAAAGGTTTGAAAATTGTTGGATTGATGAACATTCAATATGTCATTTCAAAAGATGAGGTTTACGTAATTGAAGTAAATCCACGTTCTAGTCGTACAGTACCATTCTTAAGTAAAATTACTTCCATTCCAATGGCAAATATCGCAACAAAAGCGATTTTAGGCCAAACGATTATTGAACAAGGATACACACCAGGACTTGCACCAAATAGCCCAGGAGTATATGTAAAAGTACCAGTGTTCAGCTTTGCGAAACTTCGTCGTGTAGACATTACGCTTGGACCAGAGATGAAATCTACTGGGGAAGTTATGGGGAAAGACATTACACTTGAAAAAGCATTATATAAAGGTTTAGCAGCAGCAGGTATGGAAATTAAAGACCATGGTGCAGTACTAATGACCATTTCGGATAAAGACAAAGAAGAAGGCACAGAAATTGCGAAAAGATTTTATGCAATAGGATTCCAAATTATGGCTACTAAAGGAACTGCGGAAGCCATTAAAAATGCTGGTATTCCTGTAGACATTGTGGATAAGATCGGTGCAAAAGGAACTACCCTACTAGATGTAATTCAAAAAGGGGAAGCGCAATTTATCATTAACACATTAACAAAAGGAATGCAGCCGGAACGTGATGGATTCCGTATTCGTAGAGAGTCTGTAGAAAATGGTATCCCATGTTTAACTTCCTTAGATACTGCAGAAGCAATGCTACGTGTAATTGAATCGATGACATTCTCTACTGAGACTATGATACATCAGGAGGTTAAAGCATGATTAGACAAGAACAAATGCAAGTCGTAAAGCAACAAACAATTGCGACGAACATTTTTGAACTCACATTGACTGGACAGCTTGTACTTGATATGAAACAACCAGGTCAGTTTGTTCATCTTCGAGTGTCTGATCAAATGGAACCATTGTTAAGAAGACCAATAAGTATTTCATCAATAAATAAAGGAACATTAGAATTTACAATGATTTACCGAGCAGATGGAAGTGGAACTACGCTTCTTTCTAAGAAAAAACCAGGAGACCAAGTCAATGTACTTGGACCTCTTGGAAATGGTTTTCAGATTGATAAAGTAGAAGCCGGTCAAAAGGCTTTGCTAGTAGGTGGTGGAATTGGTGTGCCACCTCTATTTGAACTATCCAAAAGACTTGTAGAAAAAGGTGTACAGCCAATCCATGTGTTAGGATTTCAGTCCGAAGATGTTGTATTTTATGAAAAACAATTTCAAGAATTAGGAGAGACCCATATCGTAACGGTAGATGGAAGCTATGGTTCTACTGGATTTGTAACAAATGTATTAGAGACATTACAGGATGATTTTGAGGTTTACTATAGCTGTGGTCCAACACCGATGCTAGGTGCACTTGAAAAAATGTACTCAGAAAAAGAAGGGTATTTATCCTTTGAGCAACGTATGGGCTGTGGAATTGGTGCCTGTTTCGCGTGTGTTTGCGATACAACAGAGAAAATAGATGCTGATTATGTGAAAGTTTGTTCAGATGGTCCAGTGTTCCCGTCAGGAGTTGTTAGAGTATGAATAGATTAGTTATCGAATTACCAGGACTTTCTTTGAAAAATCCAATCATGCCTGCATCGGGCTGCTTTGGTTTCGGAAAGGAGTATGCAAAATTATATGATTTGTCACAACTTGGTGCAATTATGATTAAGGCTACGACTCCTGAAACGAGATTAGGTAATCCAACACCCCGAGTGGCAGAAACTCCTGCAGGAATGTTAAATGCAATCGGACTTCAAAACCCAGGCTTAAAAAAAGTTATGGAAAACGAACTGACTTGGCTTGAGCAATATGAAGTGCCGATTATAGCAAACGTAGCAGGCTACACAACAGAGGATTATGTCACAGTAGCAGAAGCAATTTCAAAGGCACCAAATGTGCACGCACTGGAACTAAATATTTCTTGTCCTAATGTTAAACAAGGCGGAATAACATTTGGTACCGATCCTTTTGTTGCGGAAGAATTGACGAAGGCGGTAAAAGCAGTATCTTCTGTTCCTGTGTATGTGAAGTTATCTCCGAATGTAACTGATATTGGAGCAATTGCAAAAGCAGTAGAGGCTGGTGGAGCTGACGGTATTACAATGATTAATACATTACTTGGTATGCGCTTAGACACAAAAACTGGTCGTCCGGTAATCGCAAACGTTACAGGTGGTTTATCTGGTCCAGCTATTAAACCAGTAGCACTTCGCATGGTATATGACGTAGCGCAACAAGTATCCATTCCAATTATCGGGATGGGTGGAGTTTCTACTATTGATGACGTCATTGATTTCCTATCAGCAGGTGCGAGTGCGGTTGCCATTGGAACAGCAAATTTTGTCGATCCATTTATATGTCCGAATTTAATTGAGCAGCTTCCAAAAAAATTAGATGAACTTGGATTTGACAGAGTGACGGATCTAGTTGGAAGGAGTCATCGACTATGAAAAACAGTCCAATTATTGCATTAGACTTTTCCACAGCAAGTGATGCATACCATTTTCTATCTCCATTTGAACAATCTTTATTTGTCAAAGTAGGAATGGAATTATACTTACAAGAAGGACCTGCTATCGTTTATAAATTGAAAGAAATGGGTCATGATGTATTCTTGGATTTAAAATTACATGATATTCCGAATACTGTTGGTCAAGCGATGAAAGGACTCGCTCGTTTAGGAGCAGATTTAGTAAATGTGCATGCTGCTGGTGGAGCGGCTATGATGATTGCTGCACGTGAAGGATTAGAGGCAGGGACAGCAGCAGGAAACACTAGACCTTCCATTATTGCGGTAACCCAGCTAACTTCGACGTCTGAACAACAAATGCAAAAGGAACAGCTGATTCAGACGACGATTGAAGGATCGGTTGTTCATTATGCAGAACTAGCTAAAACAGCGGCGCTAGATGGAGTTGTATGTTCTGTTTTGGAAGCGAAAAGAATTACAGACGCATGCGGTCCAGAATTTTTACGTGTTACCCCTGGTATTCGTTTAGCAGAAGGAGATGCACATGACCAGGTTCGTGTAGCGACTCCCAACAATGCACGAATCCTTGGTTCTTCTCATATTGTTGTAGGGCGAGCAATAACTAAAGCTGAAAACCCTGTAAAAGCATATGAAACTATTTTGAAAATGTGGGAGGAAAATGCATGAGTTTAGAATATAAAATTGCCAAGGCCCTTCTTGAAGTTGGTGCAGTTGAATTAAAACCTAACGACCAATTCACATGGGCTTCAGGCATTAAATCGCCAATCTATTGTGATAATCGCATAACAATGTCGTCACCTGCAGTTAGAAAAGAAATTGCACAAGGCTTAGCAGAAGCAATCGAACAAAATTTTCCATTAACAGAAGCAGTAGCTGGTACAGCTACAGCAGGTATTCCTCATGCGGCATGGGTGAGTGATGTACTGGAACTTCCAATGATGTATGTTCGGTCAAAAGCAAAAGAGCATGGTCGAGGCAATCAAATTGAAGGTAAAGTAGTCGCAGGACAAAAAGTAGTAGTAATTGAAGATTTAATTTCGACAGGAGGGAGCAGTCTAGTTGCAGTAGAAGCCCTCCGTAAAGAAGGATTAGAAGTTCTAGGTGTAGTTAGTATTTTTACTTATGGACTACCAAAAGCTGAACAAGCATTTGAAGAAGCAGGTATCCCTTTTGTTAGTTTAACAAACTATAATGCTTTAACAACTGCTGCAAAAGAAGCTGGAACAATTTCAGAAGCGGATATCCCAATGCTTTCTAAATGGCATAATGATTTAAAACAAGGATTATTAAAATAAAATATGTAAAAAGGCGCTTCCTATAAATTGGGTGAGCGCCTTTATCTAGTTATCCAAAAATGCACTTACCATCTAGACATGAGGAAAATCTGTGAATTGTATTCTAAATTGAACTAATGATTGATAAAATATGGTACTATATTAAAAATAAATACCCGTTAAGAACTGTTGGAACAATGCTTTACTTTAGAAGGCGAGAGAAAAAAAGATGAAAAAAATAACTGTTAATGACATAGTAAGAAGATTTTCATTTGAGTTGCTATCAGGTGAGGATCAATTGCATAGAGAATTGAAACATAGTAAAGTGCGTAGACCAGGATTAGAATTCATGGGAATGTTTGATTTCATTACACCCGAATATATTCATATATTAGGAAAAAACGAAATAAATTATTTATATACATTGGACGAAAAAGAGTGTAGATTGCGTATTGGGCATATCCTTTCATATGATCCACCATGCATCATTATAACTTCCAATCAAAAAGAGCCAAACGGTCTACTTCAATATTGCTTAGAAAACGGAATTCCTGTTTTGCGTACAAATGATTCTACAAGCGAAGTGAGTGCAAAACTTGATGCATTCGTTGTAAAAGCTATGGCCCCAGAAATTTCGATACATGGTGTTTGTGTAAATGTCTCCGGTATGGGAATTTTGTTGCGTGGAAAATCGGGTGTTGGTAAAAGTGAAACAGCACATACATTAATAGGACGCGGTCATAGGCTAATAGCAGATGATATCGTAGTATTAAAAAAGCTAAGTCCGCAAACACTTCTTGGAACCCATAATGAAAAGAATAAAGAATTTTTGGCTTTAAGGAGTATCGGACTTTTAAATGTAGTTCGTCTTTATGGACGCTCTGCTTTTCAAGAGGAGACACGTATCGCATTAGATATCGAATTGACTAAATGGGAAAGCAACACGTTGAATAATGAACTTGAATTAGAAACAAAATTTAAAGATTATATGGGAGTGCAAATTCCCCATATCCAAATCCAATTACAACCAGGTCGAGATGTTGCTGGCTTAATAGAAGCAGCTGCAAATAACTGGTATTTAAAACAGCAGGGGTATAGTGCTGCTGAGGAATTTGTGAAACGATTAGAGGAAGAAATGGAAGAAGGACACCAATAGAAATTATGCAAAAGTACCCACCATGTCTATATTAATGGCGGGTGTTTTTTTGTCTACGTATTGTTTTGATTATTTTTGATCTTCGGACAAAAAGTATAGACTTGGAAGCGTTTTCCAGTTTATGATTTTCTAAACGATACCTTAATCTTTTAAAATACTCGATTGGAGGAGGAATCTATTTTAGTAGAAAGGATATGTGCAACAAGGAAGTGAATATTCGAAATGGGGGATTTAAATGGAAAAGTTTAAAAAAGAATTTTCTATAGTTTTAACGATTATCCCTAAGGTATTGCAAATGTTTCTGAATTTCTGTCTAGTTCTGTTAGCGTTCATTTTATCCTTTTTGCTTATTAAAGAGTTAACTGTATTTTTAAAAATTTTGATAACTGTTGGAGCTGCTGATTATCAACAATTCCTTGCAAATATCCTTATTTTCTTTTTATATTTTGAGTTCATTACGATGATTGTTAAATATTTTAAGGAAGACTATCATTTTCCACTCAGGTATTTTTTATATGTAGGAATTACTGCAATGATTCGCCTAATTATCGTCGAGCATGATCATCCCATAGATACTTTAATTTATTCTTTGGTAATTCTTATATTAATTGTTGGCTATTTCATTATGAACATTACACCGCTTGAAAGACCAAATCGTCCTTATTTTTTTAAAAAAGTACGAAATAATACAGTGAATTAAAGTAATAAAAAAACGTGCTCATACTAATCGGAAAATTAATCGACTAGTATGCAGCACATTTTTATTATCAGTTACTTATATGCCGTCACTTTTTTGCATCCGCATATCTTACTGTTAGTGGAGAATATTAGTTGTAGATGTATTTTTTTGACCAGATTTAGAAATTGCAGCTATTGCCGATGAATCTAAATTTGAATTATTAGCTGTACCGTCTACCATAGGTTTTGTGCCTGAGTTTGCCGTGTTGTTACCTTTTGCAGAAGTAGTTTGCTTGTTCTTGCTATTCGCATTTGAAGCGGATTTCGCATTTTCATTATTTGCAGAAGCATCTTTCTTATTAGCATTTCCATTTGTTCCTGCATTGTTATTGGTTTGTCCGCTCGTTGCAGTGGGTTGTTTAGCGGCATTATTCGTCCCTGAGGCATTTTGTGAACCTGCCAAACCTGCTACATCCTTTACTATTTGACTCACTTGTGGTGCCACCGTTTGTGCGATGCTACCGATTGTTTGAGCACTGTTACCCATAGAATTTTGTCCAGCCCCGCTGCTATTTTGATTACTTCCCATACTTTGAGCCGAATTCCCGCCAGTTAGTTTTTGTGCAATATTTCCAACCATTTGCATAATGTTTCCGTTCGTTTGTCCAGTACTGCTACTTGAGGTGTTTTGTCCGGATTGAGTTCCGCTATTCATTGCCATACTGGACATTAACTGTGTACTCGGATTTGCGTTTTGACTCATCAAATTTTCCACAATTGTACTCATGGATTTCCTCGGGCAAAACTTAGTTGCTCCTTCCGCTGCTTTCATGGATCCAAGTAAAATAAGCATTTTCCCGCTTCTGCTTTTGGGTTCACGTAAAAGTTGTATGGTACCGTAAGCGGTCATTATTGAGCCTAACATGAAGCGGGCGTATGCAGTCCTAGGACTTAAATTTTCTTGGTTATGTGTCATCTGTGAGAACCTCCTAATCAATATTGTTCTTGCTGTGGTGGGAAATACTACAAAGGATGAATGGAAGACAATGGGGTAAATTGTGCAAAAGGAATTTTCCGTACAAACAACCTCATGTTCAGCCATTTCGTGTTTATAATCCCCAATCATTCGTTTTATATCCGTATTATTTTGGGTGCCAAGGGCGCTTATATGTGGGAAAAAGTCAGAAGAAATATAGCGGAATAGTCACTTTTTCATCATTTGTTCTTGAGCCATTCTGATCATTTCTTTCACCATACTGCCGCCTATCGGTCCGCCAATTTTTCCTGCTTGCTCTGAAGTGAGCTTTCCATTATACCCCTTTGTCAAGGGAATACTTAATTCCTCTGCAATTTCGTATTTTACATCATCCGGATTATTACTTTTTACATCATATCCTTGCTCTTTCATTACCCGTACCTTTAATTTGTCTAATTCTTCACGAGCAGAAGGTACTAAAGTCTTATTTTTATTGACCACTTTTTTTTCACTCCTTCCATGCATAGTCTTTCCGCAAAATGAAACATTACTCCCCTTTTTACGACAAAATCACATTCGATAATGGAGTTGTTAAAGTTATATTTTCACTAGATTGAAGCAGAATTTTATATGGAATATACTGAAACTTGCTATCTAGACTAAACCTTTATTAAATTGGTTAAACTTGTAATATTCTAGATGAAAAGCTATTTAAAGTGTTATATATCTAATTACAAGAATATATTAATTAATAATTATTTGGGGTCTAATATTATGAAAGAGGTGCTCATATGAGCTTTAAAATTGCGATGCTTGTTTGTTTTATTTTAATGTGTCTAATCTCTTGTATTACCTATTATTTAGGTAAAAAGGTATCCAAAAAGTTTATAAAATATATACCGGTGTTTTCTTTGGGTTCAGGTTTAATCTTTTTTTATATTAAACTAAACTACAGTTCTTTCGATCACATTTTCGATAAGATTGCTATTATTTTACTTCTTATTGTATTCAGTATCGCTTTGTTAGAAGCGATCATCATTGAGGTTGTAGAAAACACAAAATTATTTAAAAGAGGAATTATGGTTATACGGAAATCATTAAAATTAGTGCATGTAAAGAAAGAACAGGTCAGATGGAAGTAATTTCTTTACTCCCATCTGACCTGTAGCAAATATGCAATCCAAAGCAAACAAATCATCTCTCGCTAAGGAATTCCTATCTATTCATATGTCTAATCTTCTCTTCATCCGGAGTGACAAAAAGAGTAGTTTGTTCAAAATAAATAACAAACCCTGGTTTTGCACCATTCGGTTTCTTCACTTGTTTTACTACCGTATAATCTACAGGTACAGAGGATGATTCACGTGCCTTACTAAAATATGCAGCAAGATTCGCCGCTTCTAAAAGTGCAGTTTCCGAAGGGTTTTCTGAATGTATAACTACATGCGAACCTGGTATATCCTTCGTATGAAGCCATGTATCTGTTTTACGAGCCAATTTAAAGGTTACAAAATCATTCTGTTTATTGTTTTTGCCGACTGAAATCTCGGTTCCATCGGATGCAATATATTTTTCTGGTGTTGGTTTTACCGGTTTTTTCTTCTTTTTCGAAGAACGCATTTTAAGTAAGCCTTGCTCCATTAATTCTTCTCGGATCTCTTCAATATCTGTTGGAGAGGCTTGCATTACTTGTTGATGTAACAATTCGAAATAGGCAATATCCTCATTGGTTATTTTAAATTGCTGCTCTATTTTTAATAGTGCATTTTTGGCTTTAGTGTAACGACTATAATATTTTTGTGCATTTTGTGTAGCTGTTTTTCTACTATCTAACGGAATCACAACTGTTTTTTCATTTTCATCATAATAATTAACAAGCTCTATTTCTTTCAAACCTTTTTCAACTGCGTGGGCATTTGCCATTAATAGCTCACCAAAAAGTTGATAAGTATCCAGGTTTTCAGCTTGCTCAAAGTCTTTTTTCAGTTTTTTCATTTTTAACTTCAATTTGTTTAATTCATTTTGAAGCCATCTTTCTAAATCTCCAGCCTGTTGCTTCACACGATCGCGTTCTGCCTTCGCAAAATATACGCGGTCCAGTAAATTACCTAGGCTTTCTTCATTAAATTTGTCGCCTTCTAAATGTGTTAATGCATTTGGGGAGTAGAAGGTCTTCCCGTTTACTTCTACAATTTGCTTTGAAGAGCCACCTTGCTTAAACTCCTGCATAAATTCTTTATAGATTTCCACTCTATTATTAGAAATTTGAAATCTATATATTAATTCCTTTGCGTGTAGTGGAGAAAATCCAGAAATTTGATCTATAATTTCTTTAGGATCATTGGCTGATTGTAGAATTCCAATTAAGCTATCAGAGATTTCAAGTGGATCGAGTTTATTTTGGGAAGGTGGTGCGATATATGGCTGCCCGGGTAAAATGGTACGATAGCTATTCATGGATGGTGATAAATGTTTAATACTTTCTAAAATCAGATTTCGAGTTGGGTCGACTAAAAGTAAATTACTGTGACGTCCCATTACCTCCATATGAATTTCACGAGTAATATCATCGCCAATCTCATTTTTACTCTGTATTTGGAAAATTATAATACGATCGCTTTTGTGCTGATGTATGCCTGTAATAATCCCGCCCTCTAAATGTTTACGAAGCACCATGCAAAAAAGCGGAGGTTGTGCTGGATTATCGATTGTTTCATTTGTAATTTGTACACGTGAGTAGGATGAATGTACAGAGAACAATAGTTTGTAATTTTTACCCTGTGCTCTTATATGCATTAATATTTCTTGAGCGTTAGGTTGGTGTATTTTAGAAATACGACCTGTCACGAGTTGTTGTAATTCAGTTGTCATTGAAATTGTAAATAAACCATCAAAAGCCATAAGTAATCCTCTTTCAAAACATTATTTTGTATTTATCGACTGTTGTCTACTATACGCTTGCACTTTTCATATATATCTTATCATTTTCAACAGGAATTGTGTTATAATCAGTTAAGTATGTAATTGTTAATGTCGCAGTAGTATGACTGGATTTGAAGGAGACGTTATGCGAAGAGAAAAAGGTATATTGATCGTTTTATCAGGTCCATCTGGAGTTGGTAAAGGGACTGTGAGAAAAGAATTATTTTCAGAACCGGGTACAAACTATGAGTATTCTATATCTATGACCACTAGAAGTCCACGTGAAGGTGAAGTGGACGGGGTAGATTATTTCTTTAAACAAACAGCAGAGTTTGAACAGCTGATTGAAGAAGGTAAATTGTTAGAGTATGCATCGTATGTAGGAAATTACTATGGGACACCTATCGACTATGTGAATGCTACGTTAGATTCTGGACGAGATGTGTTTTTAGAAATTGAAGTCCAAGGAGCGGCACTTGTTCGTGAAAAAGCTCCAGAAGCTTTGTTTATTTTTCTTGCGCCTCCAAGCTTATCAGAGCTTGAACAAAGACTTATTGGTAGAGGAACGGAAACGGAAGATGTTATTAATTCAAGGATTAGAGCCGCACGACAAGAACTCGAAATGATGCATTTATATGATTATGTTGTAGAGAACGATGAAGTCCCTAAAGCATGCGCGAAGATTAATGCAATTGTAGTAGCCGAACATTGCCGGCGCGAACGTGTAGAAAAAAGATATTCAGCTATGCTGGAAGGAGAAATTTAAATGTTATATCCATCTGTAGATTCATTAAAAACCCAAATTGATTCAAAATATTCATTAGTGACGGTAGCTTCTAAACGGGCTCGACAGTTACAAGAAGAAGGCGGAGAACGTCTAACTTCATATGTGTCCTATAAAAAAGTAGGAAGAGCTTTAGAGGAAGTTGCTGCAGGTGAACTAACTATATTATCATCAAGTGATACTGTAGTTTATGATGACGAAGTATAAAAATAAACAATACGCAAGTAAATGTCTCGATAAGCTGCGGATTAAACAACAACCTCCCAAAGAATATACGTTTCTTTGGGAGGTTGTTGTTTAGAGGGGAGAATTCATGATGTTAACTTCTAAAAAAATTCTTGTATGTGTTACTGGTGGGATTGCGGTTTATAAAGCTGTTGCATTAGTAAGTAAATTGTCACAAGCAGGAGCAACTGTAAAAGTAATGATGACAAAATCAGCGATGGAATTTGTGCAACCGTTAAGCTTTCAGGCTATGTCTAGAAATGATGTATATTTTGATACATTTGATGAAAAGGACTCAAGCGTAATTGCACATATTGATTTAGCCGACTGGGCTGATCTTGTACTCGTAGCACCCGCAACGGCTAATGTAATTGGTAAGTTAGCAAATGGTATTGCGGATGATATGGTTACGACTACTTTACTTGCAACAACTGCAGAAGTGTGGATAGCACCTGCGATGAATGTACATATGTATGATAATGCTGCTGTAATTCGCAATATTGCTCAGCTTTCAAGTGACGGTTATCATTTTATCCAGCCTTCTGAAGGTTTTTTAGCATGTGGATATGTTGGAAAAGGTCGATTAGAAGAACCGGAAAAAATAGTTCAGTTAGTCGAGGCATATTTTGTGCCGAAAGAGCAACCTTTAAAAGGAAAAAAAGTTGTCGTTACTGCAGGACCAACTAGAGAGAGAATTGATCCAGTTCGATTTTTAACAAATTTTTCTAGTGGGAAGATGGGGTATGCTATGGCTGAGGCTGCAGCAACTCTAGGAGCAGAAACTATATTGATATCTGGTCCTGTCAGTTTGAGTGCACCAGCAAACGTAAAACTTGTGAATGTTGAAAGTGCACAGGAAATGCTAGATGCTGTGTTGCTTCATTTTGATACTGCTTCTATTGTTATAAAAACTGCAGCTGTTGCAGATTATAGACCAAAAGAGGTACATGCACAAAAGATGAAAAAGAAACCGGGCGATTCAGTAATCGCACTTGAAAGAACTTCTGATATTCTTATGGAACTAGGTAAACGAAAAAAAGACCAATTGTTAATAGGCTTTGCAGCAGAAACAAATGATGTGATCCATTATGCTAAAGGCAAACTGCAAAAGAAAAATGCAGATTATATTATTGCCAATGATGTGACGGAAGCAGGTTCAGGTTTTGGGACAGATACAAATGCAGTTACGTTAGTTGGTAAAAGTATGGAACAGTATTTTCCGCATCTAAGCAAGAAGGAGCTTGCACTACAATTACTGCAAACGATTATTCAATTGGAGAAAGATGATGCCAAATGATAGTAGAAGTAATCGTAGATGTAGCAGCTTATCCTATTGATCGTCCTTTCGATTATATAGTTCCTGAAGTATTAGAGACGGTGATAGAACGGGGAAGTCGTGTACATGTACCTTTTGGTAATAGAAAAGTTCAGGGATTTATAACAAATATAAAAGACCACTCTGATTTAGATGTGTCCAAACTAAAAGAAATAATTTCTATAATCGACGTAGAGCCCGTCATAACGGAGGAATTATTACAGCTTTCTAAGTGGATGACCAATAAAACTTTATGTTATGAAATAGATGCACTGCAAGTGATGCTTCCTGCTGCTCTTCGTGCTTCGTATAAAAAAGAAATTCGGCTTGTAGAGCGGGATGGAGTAGATAAAGAATCTTTAGCATTATTTGGTTCTAAAGAAACTATTTCATACGATATTTTTGAAAAAGCCGGCTTATTGAGACAGATGAAAAAGTATTTAGATCAAGGTAACTTTCAATTAGATACGGTTATTAAGCAACAGGGCAAAGTAAAAACGATAACCAAATATCGTATCGTGGAGAATAAAGAATTAGTTCTTACGAAACTAAGTGAACTTCCGAAAAATGCGGTTAAACAAAGAGAGTTAATCGAATGGCTATTAATGCAAGAGCAAGCTTCCTTTACAATGGGTGAACTGAAAGATTTTGCACAAACAAATAATCATACGGTTAATGCATTAATCGATAAAGGAATTTTAGAAAAAGCACATAAAGAAATATATAGGGAAATAAGCAGTTTAGAGTATAACGATCATGATTATAGATTTAAGTTGACAAATGAACAACAGGAAGCTTTAACAAAAATAAATAATGCTCAGGATATTAACCAACCAACTACTTTTCTTTTACACGGTATTACCGGAAGTGGGAAAACAGAGATTTATCTGAATGCTATTGAAAAATCAATCAATGAAGGCAAACAAGCGATAATGCTTGTACCTGAAATATCATTGACCCCGCAAATGACCAGAAGATTTAAATTGCGCTTTGACGATCAAGTAGCTGTAATGCATAGTGGATTATCCGTAGGTGAAAAGTTTGATGAATGGCGTAAAATTTGGCGTGGTGAGGTCAAGGTTGTTGTAGGAGCAAGATCAGCAATATTCGCACCTTTTAAAGATCTGGGTTTAATTATTTTAGACGAGGAGCATGAGTCTACTTATAAGCAAGAAGATACTCCAAGGTATCATGCGAGAGACGTAGCAATTTGGAGAAGTAACTTTCACGGGTGTCCAGTTATATTAGGAAGTGCAACCCCTTCTCTTGAATCATATGCACGAGCTTCTAAGGGTGTTTACAGTTTATTGACATTAAATATGCGTGCGAAAGAACAATCTTTGCCAGTCGTAAGTGTTGTAGATATGCGTGCGGAGTTGAAAAATGGAAACCGATCTATGTTTAGTGTTGAGCTTGCGGATGCAGTCAGAGAAAAGTTAGAGAAGAAAGAACAAATTGTTCTATTCTTAAATAAGAGAGGATTTTCATCCTTTGTACTCTGCAGAGACTGTGGAACAGTAGTTGAATGTGATAATTGTGATATTTCACTAACCTATCATCGTGAAGGGGAGCAGCTAAAGTGCCATTATTGTGGACATGAAGAGCACGTGCCGAAGCAATGTCCGGAATGTGCCAGCGAGCATATTCGCTTTTTCGGAACAGGTACGCAAAAAGTGGAAGAGGAGATCACTAAATTATTTCCTTATGCACGAGTTCTCCGAATGGACGTAGATACGACTAGAACAAAGGGTTCCCATGAACGAATTTTAAAACAATTCGGAGATGGAGAAGCAGATATTTTACTTGGAACGCAGATGATTGCAAAAGGACTAGATTTCCCAAACATTACACTTGTTGGAGTGTTAAATGCGGATACCACTTTACACTTAGCTGATTTTAGAGCAGCCGAAAAAACATTTCAGCTTATGACACAGGTTAGTGGAAGAGCTGGTAGACATGATAAAGAAGGCCAGGTGTACATTCAAACTTATACACCGGAGCATTATGCTATTGAATATTCAAAATCACAGTTATACGAGCCTTTTTATAAAAAAGAAATGCTCGTTCGAAAACAGTTCGAATATCCACCTTTCTACTATTTAACGCTTGTTCAGGTAACGCATGAAAATGTCATGTTAGCCTCGGAATATGCAAAACTAGCGACTGATTGGTTACGAGCAAATTTGTCATCAACAACAATGGTAATAGGACCAACTTCAAGTGCAATCAGTAAAATACAAAATAGATATCGTTACCAATGTTTGATAAAATACAAAAAAGAACCAATACTTGTGGAAAAACTTCAACAATTAATAAAAATATACCGAACCGAGTGGATAAAAAAAGGAGTCATCTTAACAATTGATTTGGATCCATCCACCATTTTATAAGGTGTTTGAAAAGAGGAAAAAGAAATGGCAATACGTCCAATTATTACACATCCAAATGATGTACTATTAAAGAAATGTGAAGAAGTTACTAAATTTGATAACAAGCTTGCTGAGCTCCTAGACGATATGTACGATACAATGGTCGCTTCTGATGGAATCGGAATAGCTGCACCACAGGTCGGAGAAACTATTCAAGCGGCAATCGTTGATTTAGGAGAAGGTCAGGATATTATTGAACTAATCAATCCAGAGGTAGTGGAAATTGGTGGTTCCGAAATAGAAGTAGAAGGGTGTTTAAGTTTTCCCGATGTTTATGGAGAAGTAGAGCGTCCATTTTATGTGAAAGTAGAAGCACAGGATAGATCAGGAGCTTTATATGAATTGCAAGCAGAGGATTATGAAGCAAGAGCTATTTTACATGAAATCGATCATTTACATGGTGTTTTATTTACGTCCAAGATTATTCGATATGTAGAATTGGACGAACTTGAAAACGAGGTGGAAGAAGTATGACATCTATAATCTTCATGGGGACTCCAGCATTCTCTGCGCCTATCTTAAGAATGTTAGTAGAAGAAGGCTATCAAGTAATGGCTGTCGTTACTCAGCCAGATCGTCCAGTAGGAAGAAAGAAAGTATTAACCGCACCTCCTGTAAAAGAAGAAGCAATTCAACTAGGTCTGCCAGTTATCCAGCCAAATAAATTAAGGGGTTCGGATGAGCTTGATCAAATTATCGCGTTGAAGCCAGATTTAATCATTACGGCTGCGTTCGGTCAAATACTTCCAAAGGAACTTCTCGAAGTTCCTGAGCTTGGCTGTATTAATGTACATGCATCTTTACTACCTGCTTATCGTGGCGGTGCGCCTATTCATCAAGCAATAATAGATGGTCAAAGTAAAACTGGTGTAACTATCATGTATATGGAAGAGAAATTAGACGCTGGCGATATTATATCTCAGAGCGAGATTTCTATTGCCCATACAGATGATACTGGATTGTTATTTGAAAAACTGAGTGAGGTAGGTTCACAGTTACTTAAAGAGACATTGCCTTCGATTATTGCTAAAACGAATAATCGTACTAAACAGGATGACAGTCGAGTAACTTTCGCTAAAAACATTTCACGCGAACAAGAGAGAATAGATTGGAGTAATTCAGCATTGCAATTGCACAATCAAATTCGTGGGCTTCACCCTTGGCCAGTAGCATATACAACTTTAGATGGGCAAGTCGTGAAGATTTGGAAAGCGGATACGACTACCATTCAAACAAATGAAAAACCTGGAACAGTTGTGAAAATTGAGTCAGATTATTTCGTTGTACAAACTGGACAGTCAGAAGCAATTCGCATTAATGAGTTACAGCCAGCTGGCAAAAAGAAAATGTCCGCAGAAGATTATTTGCGCGGCGTAGGTTCGAAAATGCGAATAGGAGATATGTTTGAATGACAAAAAAAAGCGAAAAGATTTGGACAGGTAATGTTCGAGATGCTGCACTAACTATATTAATGGCTGTTGAAAAGCAACAAGCATATAGTAACTTACTGTTACATCAAACGATTGAAAAATATACGATTGACCCAAAAGACCGTGCTTTACTTACTGAACTAACTTATGGCACGCTTCAATATAAAATGACGCTAGATTACTATTTGCAACCGTTTATAAAAGGGAAATTAGATGATTGGGTTAAACAATTACTACGCCTATCTCTTTATCAAATCCATTATTTATCGCGTATTCCAGATCATGCTGCTGTCAACGAAGCGGTGGAAATCGCTAAAAGAAGAGGACATAAAGGAATTGCCTCGGCAGTTAACGGAATTTTACGGTCTATTTTAAGAGAAGGTGTCCGTTCTACTGAAGAAATTAAAGATAGAGAAGAACGACTATCGGTCGAAACAAGTCACCCTCTTTGGATGGTAAAGCGTTTCATATCACAATATGGTTTTGAAACAACTGAGAAAATGCTGAAGGAAAATAATGAACCACCTGTAACGACGCTTCGAGTTAACTTATTTAAGCGTACGGTTGATCAAGTAATGCATCTAATGACTCAAGAAGGATATATTGTAGCTAAAAGCGAAATTATACCAGAGTGTATCTATTTGTTTAATGGACAGGCAGCTAAAACAACAGCATATCAGCAAGGCTTTGTAACAATTCAAGATGAAAGTTCAATGATACCTGCTTATGTACTCCAGCCAGAACCAGGAATGACTGTTCTTGATATGTGCTCGGCACCCGGTGGCAAAACAACTCATATTGCCGAAAAGATGAAAAACACAGGAAAACTTGTGGCAATGGATATTCATCAGCATAAATTAAAGCTAGTAAGAGAAAATGCAGAGCGTTTAGGCTTTAGTTTTATCAAAACAGTGGAGATGGATGGCAGAAAAGCTAGTGAAAATTATGCAGAACAATCATTTGATCGAATTCTAATTGATGCACCATGTAGTGGACTGGGCGTCATGAAACGTAAGCCGGATATTAAGTATACAAAACAGGAAAAAGATTTTGATTCCCTTAAACCAATTCAAATGAATTTACTTGAAGAAGCATATAAACTTTTAAAACCAGGTGGATTAATGGTCTATAGTACTTGCACAGTCGATTTAGAAGAAAACGAAGGAACAACTCAGCTATTTCTAAATGCACATCTTGATATGGAACTCGGAAATTTTCCAGACGTTATTAAACGTATAAAAAAACAGGAAAAAGAAGGAACACTTCAAATTTTCCCACAAGATTTACGCAGTGATGGATTTTATGTAGCTCTATTTCAAAAAAAGAAATAGAGATCACTCTTTGCCAAATTCAAAAGAGGTGAATGATAAGATGAAGTTTGTTGTGAAGACGGATGTAGGTATGAAAAGAACGGTGAATGAAGATAGGGCTGAGGTTTTTTTGCGAGAGGACGGCAGGTTATTAGCTGTTATTGCAGATGGTATGGGTGGACATAACGCGGGCGATGTTGCTAGTGAGCTTGCGGTTACAGAATTTAAAAAGTATTTTGCTGCTTTCAATCCTTTTATCGTTAAAGCGAGAGATTGGTTAACTTATACATTTCAATCCATCAATCAAACCGTAAGCAGAAAATCCAAAATGAGTGCAGATTGTGCAGGTATGGGAACTACGCTTATTGCGGGTTTGTTTGAGAAACATCAAGGAACTATAGCTCATGTAGGGGATAGTCGCGTATATTTGATATCACCTGAGCAAGTTTATCAAATAACACGGGATCATTCATATGTTAATGTTCTCATTGATTCTGGAGAAATAAGTGAGGAACAAGCAAAGACCCATCCCAATAAAAACGTATTAATGAAAGCGATTGGAACGGAACAAACAATACAACCAGACTTTTATGAAATAGTCTTACTGCCAAATTCTTATTTACTTTTTTGTACAGACGGCTTAAGCAATAAGATTAGTGAATCATTTATGCAAACACTTTTATACTCCAATAAGACGATGGAAGAAAAAGGACAGGATTTAGTGGAGGAAGCAAATAGATTAGGTGGAGAAGATAATATTTCTTTAATCCTATTATCAAACAATGACGAGGAGGTGTAAGGATGCTGATAGGTAAACGAATAAGTGGAAGATATAAATTGCTTGAAATGATAGGTGGAGGCGGCATGTCCAATGTTTATTTGGCACATGATATGATTTTAGATCGTGACGTAGCGATAAAAGTGTTACGTTATGATTTTGCTAATGAAGAAGAATTACACCGTCGATTCCAGCGTGAGGCCCTTTCTGCAACTAGCCTTACACATCCAAATATTGTGAATATTTATGATGTTGGAGAAGATGAGGATATTCACTATATTGTCATGGAATTTGTAAAGGGTAAAACGTTAAAAGAATACATATTGCTGAATGCACCGGTTTCTCCTATGAAATCTGTAATGCTTATGAAGCAGCTGACTTCAGCTATTTCTACAGCTCATAATAATCACATTATCCATCGGGACATAAAGCCGCAGAACATCCTTTTGGATGAAGAGGAAAATGTTAAGGTAACTGATTTTGGTATTGCAATGGCACTAAGTGCAACTTCCTATACGCAGACAAATTCTGTATTAGGTACAGTACATTATCTTTCACCCGAACAAGCCCGCGGTGGTACTGCAACTAAGCAGTCAGATGTATATGCCTTGGGAATTGTTTTGTTTGAGCTACTAACTGGACAACTTCCATTTTCAGGGGAGTCCGCTGTATCCATTGCATTAAAGCATTTACAAACAGAAACTCCGTCCATACGGAAAATTATCCCTTCTATTCCGCAAAGCATTGAAAATGTTGTTTTGAAAGCTACAGCGAAGAATCCAAAAGACAGATATCGTTCTGCAGAGGAAATGGAAGCAGATTTAGCAACTGCCCTGTCACCAGAAAGAGCTGAAGAAGAAAAATTCGTAGTTGCTATTGATGATGATGCAACGAAGGTCTTACCAGTTATTAAAGAGCCTGTATCGTTTAATGAGGTTTCAGACACGAAAAAAATGGCGCCATCGAAAAAGGTTGCAAAACCAGTAAAGCCAAAAAGTAAGAACAAAAAGTGGAAAATAGTCGGTGGGATATTAGCTGGAATTCTCCTTTTAATACTGTTGATGTTCGTTCTATTTCCAGGTTTGTTTAAAGCAGATAAAATTTCAGTTCCAGATGTTTCTAACTTAGAACTAGAAGAGGCTATTGAACAATTAGAGTCAGAAGGGTTTACGATAGGCGATAAGACTTTAGAAGTTTCAGACGAAGTAGAAGAAAATAAAATAATTCGGACGACTCCCGAAGCGGGTAAATTACGCGATAAAAATAGTGAAATTCATTTATTTGTATCGTCCGGAAAAGAATCCTATGTCCTTGAAAATTATGTCGGCAAAGATATTGATCAAGTAAAAATATTGTTACAAAATTTCAATATCCAGACCGAAGAAAAATTTGATGATCAGCCAAGAGGAACTATAATCGGGCAAACACCGGCTGTTGGCGAAGAGGTTATTCCAGATGAGACAGATATTCTTTTAACTGTCAGTAAAGGTCCAGACTTACGTACGGTTAGTGATTTGACTGATTGGAACGAAAAAGCTTTAAGTGATTATGAAAAATCATCTGGATTTAAAATTAGGGTGGCGAATAGACGGAATTCCGACTCTATACCAAAAGGTAACGTAATAGAGCAATCACCAAAACCAAATGCAAAAGTAAGTCCTGGAAGCACAATCGATGTAACTCTTTCGGATGGTCCAAAGGCCAAGGATACTAAATTTGTAGTGAAATCTGTTACGATTCCCTATGAACCTCCTGTAGTGGATGAAGGAGAAGGGGAAGACGGTAATAATGAGGAAGAGAACAACAACGAGCAACCTGTAGTAGAGAAGCAAGTAGTCCGAATTTACATTCAAGATAAAACTCGTACAATGTTAGAGCCTGTTGAAGAATTTGTCTTAACTGAAACGGTTGTCAAACAATTGAAATTAGAAATTAGTGAAGGCGAAAAAGCAGCATATCGTATCGAGGTAAACTCAAAAGTAATTATAGAAGAAACAATTCCGTATTAAGTAAGAGAATAAGGAGGAGTCGGATGCCAACAGGTCAAATTAGAAAAGCATTAAGTGGTTTTTATTATGTCTATGATAATGGTGAGGTAATTCAATGTCGTGGAAGAGGTGTATTTAGAAACAGAGGTGAATCACCTTTAGTAGGGGACTTTGTTGATTACACTGTAGAAGGAAACAATGATGGAACAATTACCGTCATACATGAACGGAAAAATAATTTAGTTCGACCGCCTATTGCAAACATCGATCAAGCTATTTTGGTTTTTTCCATAAAGGAGCCTGATTTTAATACAATCTTGTTGGATCGTTTTTTAGTAGTATTAGAATCATTTCATATTGAACCGATTATTTGTTTAACGAAAAGTGATTTGATGGATGAGTCACTTGAAGTTAAAATTAGAGAATATATTAAGGATTACGAAAAAATAGGTTATCAGTTATTTATGACATATAAAGATGACCCTGCATTTGATGAGAAAATTTCTCCCTTATTAGAAGGAAAAACAACTGTTTTGGCAGGACAATCGGGGGTAGGTAAATCCACTCTATTAAATACCATCCTTCCCTCGTTAGATTTAAAAACAGGTATCATTTCTAATGCATTGGGTAGAGGGAAACACACTACTAGACATGTAGAGCTTATTGAAGTTTGTGGAGGTCTGCTTGCGGATACACCTGGTTTTAGTTCATTTGAGTTTGATTTAATGGAAAAAGAAGAACTTTACCGGTGTTTCCCCGAGTTTGTAGCAAAGCAAAATGACTGTAAGTTTCGAGAATGTATGCATGTGAAAGAACCAAAATGTGCTGTAAAAGAAGCGGTAGATTCCGGTGAAATAAAAGCATATCGCTACAAGCATTACTTACAATTCTTAGAAGAAATTATGGATAGAAAGCCGAGGTACTAAATTATGGTGAAAATAGCTCCGTCTATATTAGCAGCAGACTTTTCAAAGCTAGGAGAAGAAGTATTAGAAGTAGAAAAAGCAGGAGCAGAGCTGATTCATATTGATGTAATGGACGGTCATTTTGTCCCTAATATCACAATGGGTCCTATTGTTGTTGAGGCATTACGCCCACTTACAAAATTGCCTTTAGATGTTCATTTAATGATAGAAAATGCGGATCAATATATTGAGTCTTTTGCTAAGGCAGGAGCAGATTATATTACTGTTCACGTAGAGGCTTGTCCGCATCTGCATAGAACAATTCAATTAATCCGTTCATTTGGCGTAAAACCGGGCGTTGTATTAAACCCACATACCCCGATAGAAACAATCCAGCATGTATTAGAGGATATAGATATGGTTCTTTTTATGACAGTTAACCCTGGATTTGGGGGACAAAAGTTTATACACTCTGTTGTTCCTAAAGTAAAACAATTATCGGATATTATCAAAAAACAAAATTTATCTATTGAAATTGAGATTGATGGTGGTATTAATGAAGAAACGATTAAACCTTGTGTAGAAGCAGGAGCTACTATTTTAGTTGCGGGATCTGCAATTTATAACGCTCCTGATAAAGCAAAAGCTTTACAGGCCATTAAAGAAGCGGGTTTAAGTGTAGTTCCAAAATGAAGCAAGTAGTAGTTTGTTCAGGTGGACCGTCTAAGGAAGTTGTTGATTTTAATCAACTTTCTTTTCATTCAGATGAAGCAATTTTTATAGGTGCAGATCGAGGCGCATTATGGTTGTTAGAAGCAGGAATATTGCCAGAAGTAGCTATAGGCGATTTTGACTCACTTACATTGGAAGAGCAAAACTTTATGAAGAAAAAAATAAAAAAAGTAATCGAATTACAAATGGACAAGGATGAAACCGACACTCATATTGCAATTCTAACTGCTTTAGATTATAAACCTGATAAAGTAATCGTTACAGGAGTTACCGGTGGACGTCTAGATCATTACGAGGCTGCATTACACGATATATGTCGTTTTCAATTAGAAAATCCAACTATTACGTTTGCCATACAAAACAATCAAAACATCATCCAGTTTTTAACGTCTGGAACCCATACGATTAATTTTGATAGCCATTATAAGTATGTTTCTTTTTTCTCTTTTGGAGAACAAGTAAAGAATATGAAATTACAAGGATTTTTGTACAATGTAGAGGAGGAATATATTCAAGTTGGTAATGCTAAATTTACAAGCAATGAACTAAAATCTCAAACAGGTACTATCTCTTTTACTGCTGGCATATGTTTAATGATAAGAAGCAGCGACTAAAAGGGAGGAATTGTGTGAAGGTCTACACATTTAGATTGCCTAAATCCGTGAGTAGTTTTGTGAAGGTTTGTATTCGGCTATTTAAAAAAGAAGAGAAGAAGAAGTGAAAAAATGCCAGGTCGACTTTAGTCGGCCTGGCATTAATTACGAGGGCGATTAAACGCGCTCAATTTTTCCTGATTTTAAAGCTCTCGCAGAAACCCATACACGTTTTGGTTTACCATCTACAAGAATGCGTACTTTTTGAAGGTTAGCTCCCCATGTACGTTTAGTAGAGTTCATAGCGTGAGAACGAGCATTACCCGAACGAGCTTTACGCCCAGAGATAGCACATACTTTTGGCATTATATTTCCTCCTTTAAAAAAGAAGCTGAAAGATTTTTCAGTTCGATATTTCACATACTTTAATAATTTACCACAGACCTTAATGAAGTGCAAGACTTATCAAGAAAAAAACCTTTACAGCATAGAAAAGCGCAAGACGCCGTTTAGCAGCGAAAAGCACTGGAAGACTTGAAGCAAAAGGCGTCCTATGCCTTTTCTACAAGTCTGAAGTGATCGAGCTGCTGGCGTCTGGAGCTAGACAGCATAGAAAAGCGCAAGCGCCTAAGAATGCCCCGACAAGCGCTAGAGAGATTTGATAAAATGTGTTCAAAAAATAAAAATACTACTAATTTCCGTTTCAGGTGGACGCGTTTCGCGGGGTGAGCGATGAGCTATCACCGTCGCTATCGCGTCGCTGTGATAGCTCATCTGTCTCACTCATCCCGCAGAAGTCGCCACCTTTCACTTCAATCAACGAATCGAGTACTACTCCTTAATTAGATTGGGCACAGCTTATAGCTTGAGATACAGAGTTTAGTTTAAGTATCAAAAAATGCTCAAAACTCATTCTAATCGATAATGAATTAAAAATGCTATTATCCAATAATAGGGGAAAAAAGAAGATTTTCTTTTCTAAAGTGAAATAGTAAGTGTTTGCCCTATAAAGAAGCGAAATAGCGAACGAAATTGTATCTTCGTGAGCTTACTCAATCATTTGGAAAGTTATCTTTTCTCTAGTTAGCCAAAAACGCACTTCCCTGTTTCTAAAATTTATAGGAGGGTAAGGATAGGCAAACGCCATAATATTACCGTGAAAAAGGGATGCTAGTTGGTGGTGACGAACGTCACCACCAACTAGCATCCCTAAAAATTCCCTCGGTAATCTTATAGCAAAATGTCTGTCTATAGCCCTTCGAAAACGATAGAAACAGGTCTTGAACTTAAAGGACCGTGTATCATTATGCCTTATTTTTCTTTAAGTTCATTCATCTTTTAACTAACACAAATTTCCAAATCGTTATAAAAGTGGACGAAAGCAAACGTCTCTTTTATAATTTTAATGGGTGTAGTACAATAAAGGGTAGTCAAAAAGACTTGGGAGGTCTTAACATGTCGATTGAATTGAAAAATGAATTCGGACTAATTGATATATCACAAGATACAATTGCTCAAATTGCTGGTGGAGCCGCTATTGAATGCTATGGGATAGTTGGAATGGCATCTAAACATCAAATTCGAGATGGGTTAACAGATATACTAAGAAAAGAAAATTTCACTAAAGGCGTTTTAGTGAGACAAGACAAAGAAGATTTACATATTGATATGTACATCATTGTTAGCTACGGTACCAAAATTTCGGAAATAGCCTATCAAGTACAGTCAAAAGTCAAATACACACTAAACAAGTCTCTTGGTATGTCAGTGAAATCCGTTAATGTGTATGTTCAAGGAGTTCGCGTGGCAAACGTGTAAATAAGGAGAGAAAATAATGAAATCAAATCAATGGTATCCAATTTGCAGACATGGTTCAGATGGGAGCACATCATCTTTTCCAAAATGCAGATTATGTAGATGCATTAAATGTATTTCCTGTTCCAGATGGTGACACAGGAACTAATATGAATTTATCCATGACCTCAGGAGCGAAAGAAACAGCTGCTCAGGCAAATGAACATATTGGTAAAACAGCTGCGGCACTTTCTAAAGGTTTACTGATGGGAGCCCGTGGAAACTCAGGCGTTATTTTATCGCAATTGTTCCGTGGCTTTGGTAAGTCCATCGAACAACTAGACGTCTTAAACGCAAAACAATTTGCAGACGCGCTGAACTACGGAGTGGAAACAGCATATAAAGCAGTGATGAAGCCGGTAGAAGGAACTATCTTAACAGTTGCAAAAGATTCTGCTAGAAAGGCTGTAGAGATTAGCGAAGATGTTGAAGATATTCGTGAACTAATGCAAGCAATAGTAGAAGAAGCAAAGAAATCCTTGGACAGAACACCAGATTTATTACCTGTATTAAAAGAGGTTGGAGTTGTCGATAGCGGAGGACAAGGGCTAGTATTTGTTTACGAAGGATTTTTAGCGAGCTTAAAAGGTGAAGCGCTTCCTAGTAAAACAGTTGGTTCTTCAATGGATGATTTAGTAAGTGCTGAGCACCATATGAGTGTTCAAGGATTTATGGATACAGCAGATATTGAATTTGGCTTTTGTACAGAATTTATGGTTCGTTTTGAAGAAGGTAAAAAAACTTTTGATGAAACGACTTTCCGTAATGACCTAAGTGAATATGGTGATTCTTTGCTAGTTATTTCTGACGATGAGATTGCTAAAATTCATATTCACTCAGAAACACCTGGTGAGGTTTTAACATACGGTCAACAATACGGTGATCTGATCAAGATTAAAATTGAAAATATGCGCCAGCAGCATACTGATATCGTTGGAGAGGGACATTCGACAGAAGCACCAACGAAAAAAGCGGAAATTCATCCTTATGCAATTGTAACTGTAGCGATGGGATCAGGAGTTTCAGATTTGTTAAAGAGCCTAGGTGCATCTGCAGTCATTGAGGGTGGACAAACAATGAATCCATCTACAGAGGATATCGTAAAAGCTATAGAAGCGGTTGGAGCAGAGCGTGTATTAATATTACCGAATAACAAAAACATTGTGATGGCAGCTGAACAAGCTGCGGAAATACTCGGCATTGAAGCTGCTGTAGTTCCTACTAAAACGATTCCTCAAGGAATGGCTGCAATCTTAGCATTTAATCCACAAGCAACAGTGGAGGAAAATAAAAATAATATGACGGATGCTTACGCGCATGTCAAAACTGGACAAGTAACATTTGCTGTTCGTGATACATCTATAGATGGAGTCGACATTAAAAAAGATGATTTCATGGCGCTTGCCGAAGGAAAAATTGTTCTTTCAAATCCCTCTTTAAAAGAAGTAACTACTAACTTGATTCAAACATTAGTGGATGAAGAAGCTGAAATAGTAACTGTTATTTTTGGAGAAGATGTAAAGGAAGAAGAGGCAAATGAATTTGCTGCATTTATTGAAGCAAAATATGAGGATGTAGAAGTAGAAGTATATAATGGTAAACAGCCGTTATACCCTTATATTTTATCTGTCGAATAATTTATAAACCATGTGGAGACATTTTCTTCACATGGTTTTTTTCTCCGAAATACAATACTTTGTTTATTTCATGCTGAAAGTGTAAAATGGGATTACTATAACATATTGTGGGGGTATAATCAGTGAAATTTAAATCCGTTTTTGATATTATCGGACCTGTCATGATCGGTCCATCCTCCTCACATACTGCTGGGGCGGCTCGTATTGGTAGAGTGGCTAGAGACTTATTTGGAAAACAGCCTACATGGGCGAAAATTCATTTATATGGATCTTTTGCAGAAACCTATAAAGGGCACGGAACAGATGTAGCAATTATTGGTGGATTGTTAGATTACGATACATTTGATGAACGTATAAAAACAGCTTTTGAGGATGCAAAACAAGCTGGATTAACATATGAATTTATACCTGAAACGGCACATACTGAACACCCGAATACTGCCCGCATTGTCATCGGTGACGAAAATAGTGAAATGTCTATGGTCGGAATCTCTATTGGTGGCGGGAAGACAGAAATAACAGAGCTAAATGGTTTCCCACTTCGTCTTTCTGGTGATTTAGCTGCTATTTTAGTAGTTCACGAGGATCGTTCCGGATGCATTGCTAATGTGTCGAACTGTTTAGCAAAATACGATATTAATATTGGACATATGGAAGTTTCCCGTAAAGAAAAAGGGAATATGGCATTAATGGTAATTGAAATCGATCAAAATGTGAATGCGCAAATATTAAAAGAGATTGGCGATTTACCTAATATTACACAAGTAACTAGAATTGCTGATTAAGGAGGAATACAAATGGAAGTTCTATTTCGCAATGTTCGTGAATTAGTAGAGCGAGCAACAAAGGAAAATAAACTTATCTCCGAAATAATGATTGAACAAGAAATAATGATTACCGATCGTTCTAGAGAAGAAATAATGACTCAAATGGATCGTAATTTGACTGTTATGGAAGAGGCTGTAGAAAAAGGATTGCAAGGGGTTAAATCCACTTCAGGTCTGACTGGTGGAGACGCTGTTCTACTACAAAACTATCTAAAAAAAGGTAATACGTTAACTGGAGAGCTTATGCTGGATGCAGTAAGTAAGGCGGTTGCCACTAACGAAGTTAATGCTGCTATGGGTACAATATGTGCAACACCAACAGCGGGTTCGGCAGGAGTAGTTCCTGGTACTTTATTTGCAGTAAAAAACAAATTGAATCCTACTAGAGAACAAATGATACGCTACCTGTTCACTTCTGGAGCCTTTGGATTTGTAGTGGCTAATAACGCTTCTATTTCAGGTGCAGCAGGTGGTTGTCAGGCAGAAGTTGGTTCTGCTGCTGGAATGGCTGCAGCAGCAATCGTTGAAATGGCTGGAGGTTCTCCTGCTCAATGTGCCGAAGCTTTCGCGATAACTTTAAAAAATATGCTTGGTTTAGTTTGTGATCCTGTAGCTGGACTTGTAGAAGTACCTTGCGTAAAAAGAAATGCGATGGGTGCTTCCAATTCATTAGTGGCAGCAGATATGGCACTTGCTGGTGTGACGAGTCGAATTCCTTGTGATGAAGTAATTGATGCAATGTATAAAATTGGGCAAACGATGCCATCTTCCTTAAGAGAAACTGGTCAAGGAGGTCTCGCTGCAACTCCAACTGGTAAGTGGTTAGAATCTAAAATTTTTGGTGGGGCAGTAGTAGGAAGTGGAAATTAATAATAATGATTTAGTTACTTCTTTAAAAGGAGTCGGGAGTGGAACAGCTAAAGCATTGCAGGAGCTTGGTATCGTTACATTAACGGATTTAGTGATGACCTTCCCGTATAGACATGAGGATTTCCGCCTTAAAAATTTAGCGGAAACAGCACATAATGAACGAGTTACAGTTGAAGGAAGGATCGAAAGTGAGCCTTCTCTTCTTTTTTTAGGGAAGAACAAATCTAGAATGCAAGTACGTATTTTAGCAGGACAGCATTTAATAAAGGCAGTATTTTTTAACCAAGCTTATTTAAAAGAAAAGATTATTCCGGGTTCCATCGTTACAGTTTCCGGTAAATGGGATCGAGGGAGACAGGTTATTAATGTCTCCGCTTTTTCGATTGGTCCAAAAACAGACTTACAGGATTTTGAACCAGTTTATTCTTTAAAGGGTTCGATCAATCAAAAAACATTTCGTAAATTTATGAGACAAGCTTTAAATCAATTGAAGGAATCCCTTGTAGATCCCTTGCCAGCGTCAATTCGAGTTCCATATCGTTTGCCAGGAATAGCAGATGCTCTAGAAGGGATCCATTTTCCAAAGGATGCAGATCATTCCAAAGATGCAAGAAGACGCTTTGTTTACGAGGAGTTACTAGTATTTCAACTAAAAATGCAAGCTATTAAAAAGGTTAGAAAAGAACAAAACGTTGGAAATGGGATTTCTTTTCATAATGATTTAGTAAAGAAACTAATCGAAACCTTGCCTTATGAATTAACGGATGCACAAAAACGAGTAGTCAATGAAATATGTCGAGATTTACGTGAACCTCATCGTATGAATCGCCTTTTACAGGGTGATGTTGGTTCTGGTAAGACAATAGTTGCCGCGATTTGCCTATATGCTGTAATTACAGCAGGCTTTCAAGGTGCACTAATGGCTCCAACAGAAATATTAGCAGAACAGCATGCAAGTTCGCTTGATGAATGGCTAGCTCCAATAGGTGTCAGAATTGCTCTTCTAACAGGCTCTACTAAAGCTAAAGCAAGAAGAGCTGTATTAGAAAACTTAGAGGCTGGGAATATAGACCTTTTAATAGGGACACATGCATTAATCCAACCAGATGTTACATTTAAAAAACTAGGACTTGTTATAACTGATGAGCAGCATCGATTTGGTGTGGAGCAACGGAGAGTACTAAAGGATAAAGGGGAAAATCCAGACGTATTATTTATGACAGCGACTCCAATTCCTCGTACTTTAGCGATTACGGCTTTTGGTGAAATGGATGTTTCGATTATTGATGAGATGCCTGCCGGTCGTAAGAAAATTGAAACGCATTGGATGAAACCAGATCAGCTGCATAAATTGATAGCACGATTGAAAAATGAATTGGCATCTGGTAGACAAGCTTATATAATCTGCCCATTAATCGAGGAGTCTGAAAAGCTCGATGTGCAAAATGCGGTAGATGTGTATAATATGATGGCAGTGGAATTAAAAGGCAGCTCTACAGTTGGTTTAATGCATGGAAGGCTTCATTCAGATGAAAAAGAACAAGTAATGAGGGATTTCTCCGAAGGCAAAATCGACGTATTAGTTTCTACAACGGTTGTAGAAGTGGGAGTAAATGTACCGAATGCAACATTTATGATTATTTTCGATGCAGAGCGTTTCGGTTTAGCCCAGCTTCATCAATTGCGTGGTCGAGTTGGTCGAGGAGAGTATCAATCTTATTGTATATTGCTAGCTGATCCTAAATCAGAGGAAGGTAAAGAGCGAATGACTTCTATGACTGAGACAAATGATGGATTTATATTAGCGGAAAAAGATTTAGAGCTTCGAGGTCCTGGAGACTTTTTTGGTAAGAAGCAAAGTGGACTTCCAGAATTTAAAGTGGCAGATCTTGTTCATGATTATCGAGCTTTGAATACTGCTAAAGTAGATGCTGAAAGGCTATTAGATTCAAAGGAATTTTGGGATTCTGATGAAATGGCTGGTCTTCGAGATGTGCTTATAAACTCAAAAGCTATGGATGGAGAACGAATCGATTAAAGAGAATGTAAGAATGATTTTGAATCAATTCTTGCATTCTTTTTTTAATATTTATATACTGATATTAGTACCAAGTGCTAAAATGGTGGTGAAGATATGAAATACTCCAAAAAGGATAGGCAGAAATTACTTCTGGAGACGCTAGGAAAGAATCCATTTATAACGGATGAAAATTTAGCTTCTACTTTTCACGTGAGTGTTCAAACGATCCGGTTGGATAGAATGGAATTATCGATACCGGAACTACGGGAACGTATTAAATCAGTGGCTGCTCACAATTTCGAAGAAGAGGTCAAGGCTCTCCCGATCGACGAAGTAATTGGAGAGATTATTGATATAGATCTTGATAAGCAAGCTATTTCGATTTTAGATATTACAAAGGATCATGTATTTGCTAGAAATGGTATAGCGAGAGGACATCATTTATTTGCTCAGGCTAATTCATTGGCTGTTGCGGTTATCAATGATGAATTGGCGCTTACTCGAAAGTCTAACCTTACATTCGTCAAACCAGTAAAAGCTGGTGATCGGGTAATCGCAAAAGCGGTAGTAACAAATAGCGATGTGGAAAAGAATAGCACATTAATAGAGGTTACCAGCAAAGTTGAAAATGAGACAGTTTTCGTTGGTCAATTTAGCATGTATAGAGTAACAATGTCATAAAAAAGGTGATTAAAAATGAAAATTTCAATAGATGCAATGGGTGGGGACAATGCTCCACATGAAATCGTAAAAGGAGTTTACGAAGCGTTAGAATCGTTCTCGGATATAGAAATTCAACTATTCGGTGATGAGGAAAAGCTTGCTCCCTTAATTAAACAGCATGAACGATTAACAGTTATACATACAGATGAAGTAATTGAAGGAACTGATGAGCCCGTTCGTGCAATTAGAAGAAAGAAAAATTCTTCCCTAGTTAAAATGGCGGAATCAGTGAAAAATGGAGTTTCTGATGCGTGTGTGTCCGCGGGGAATACTGGTGCTTTAATGGCTGCGGGACTATTTATAGTTGGTCGTATCGACCAAGTAGATCGTCCTGCTCTAGCACCGACGTTACCAACACTTGATGGTAAAGGGTTTGTTATGCTAGATCTAGGTGCAAATGCCGATGCAAAACCAGAGCACTTAGAGCAGTTTGCGGTTATGGGTAGCATATATGCTGAAAAAGTCCGAGGTATTTCGAATCCTCGTGTTGGGCTGTTAAACATTGGAACGGAAGATATTAAGGGTAATGAGCTAACTAAAGCGGCCTTTACACTCTTAAAAGAAGCACCGATTAATTTCATAGGAAATGTGGAATCTAGAGATTTACTTACTGGAGTAGCTGACGTTGTTGTTACAGATGGTTTTACTGGTAATATGGTACTCAAAACAATTGAAGGTACGGCTTCTGGTATATTTACTTTATTAAAACAAGCTTTTAATACTTCTGCTAAAACGAAAATTTCAGCACTATTAGTAAAAAGCGAACTTAAAGGGTTAAAAAATACGCTAGATTACTCCGAGTATGGTGGGGCAGGATTATTTGGACTGAATGCTCCTGTAATTAAAGCCCATGGCTCGTCAAACGGTCGTGCAATTTATCATGCAATCAGACAGGCTCGTACAATGGTAGAGCATAATGTTGCTGATATCATTTCAACTACATTACGAAAGGAATCATCCAATGACTAAAATAGCTTTTATCTTTCCTGGACAAGGATCTCAATCAGTAGGGATGGGTCAACAATTAGTAGAAAATAATGCGGATTGCCGTAGATTTTATGAGCAGGCAAATGAAGTATTAGGATTTTCACTTAGTGAACTAATGTTGAATGGACCTGCGGAGGAACTTACTAAAACTTATAATGCGCAGCCAGCGTTGCTCACTACGAGTTCAATGGTTGCATACAAACTAAAGCAAGCTGGAATCATTCCCCATTTTACAGCTGGTCATAGCTTAGGCGAATATTCTGCTCTTGTTGCTTCTGATGTTTTAAGCTTTGATGAGGCAGTTTTATTGGTTCATCAACGAGGCTTGTATATGAACGAAGCAGTGCCTGCTGGAGAAGGAGCAATGGCTGCAATACTTGGATTAGGTAAAGACGAACTGGCAGCAGTGACAGCCACTGTTTCTGAAAATGGTGAGCCAGTTCAAATAGCTAACTTAAATTGCCCAGGGCAAATTGTTATTTCAGGAACAGCTGCTGGCGTAGAAGAGGCTTCTAGTAAAGCAAAGGAAGCTGGTGCTAAAAGAGCGATTCCTTTAGTAGTTAGTGGACCATTCCATTCTGAATTAATGAGACCTGCTGCTCAGCAATTAGATGCTGCTATTTCAGCGATTGAACTACAGCAAGCTACTATTCCTGTCATTTCAAATGTAACTGCTGAACCGGTTACAGAAGCTAGTCATATTAAAAACTTACTGGTTGAACAATTGTATTCTCCTGTACGTTGGGAAGAATCGATTCGACAAATGATAGAGCAAGGAACGACTATTTTTGTGGAATGTGGTCCTGGAAAGGTATTAAGCGGCTTAGTAAAAAAAATTGATCGTTCTGTTACAACTTATAGTGTGTATGATGAAGAGACGTTACAGCAAGTAATTTCAGGGTTAGGAGTTGAGCAAAATGGGTAAATTGGACGGGAAATCTGCAATTGTAACTGGTGCATCTCGAGGAATTGGGAAAGATATTGCTCTATATCTAGCAAAAGAAGGAGCAAAAGTTGCCGTAAACTACAGTGGAAGTAAAGATAGAGCAGAAGCAGTTGTGGAAGAAATTCAGGCAGCTGGTGGGGAAGCATTTGCTATTCAAGCGAATGTTGATCAAGCAGATGATGTTCAAAATCTAATAAGCTCAACTTTAGAACAGTTCGGTTCGGTAGATATTTTAGTTAATAATGCAGGTATTACAAGAGATAATCTTTTGATGCGTATGAAGGAGCAAGAGTGGGATGACGTGCTCAATACAAATTTAAAAGGTGTTTTCCTTTGTACAAAAGCTGTTACACGACAAATGATGAAACAACGTGCGGGTCGCATTATTAATATCACTTCCATTGTTGGCGTATCTGGGAATGCAGGTCAAGCCAATTATGTTGCTGCTAAAGCAGGAGTTATAGGCTTAACTAAATCATCCGCTAAAGAATTGGCAAGTCGTAATATTACAGTGAACTCGGTTGCTCCTGGATTTATCACAACAGATATGACAGATGCTCTCCCAGAGGATATTAAGTCTCAAATGCTTAGTCAGATCCCTCTTGCGAAGTTTGGAAATCCAGAGGATATAGCAAAGGCTGTCGCATTTTTGGCTTCAGATGACGCCAATTATATTACAGGCCAGACACTTCATGTAAATGGCGGAATGTACATGTAAGGATTTAATCTATTTTAAAGATTAAGTATAAAAAATGTAGCTACTAGGCAAAAAGATTCCCGATCCTTGAAGAACAGAAACGTAAATATGCCGTTGACTTCCGCTCCGAGCGGACGCTTTCCGTGGGCACGGCTTCAATCTCCTCACTACGTTCCTGCGGGGCTTTCAGCTCGCGCTGTTCCTACTGGAGTCGCCGCTCTGTGCTACAATCAACTAGATCCACTCTTTATATAATCGTAAGCTTAATTCAAAAGAGGATTTTATCCAACTAGTAACTTTGACTACGCTTATCATCTAAGCGAGAGGCTATGCTTAATCTATAAGTGGAGTACTACACACTTAATTGATTGTAGTGAAATGTGGCGACTCCAGCGGGATAAGCGAGAAAGTCGAGACCCCGCAGGAGGCGTAGCGAACGGGGAGGCTCGACCTCGCCCGCGGAAAGCGTCCACATGTAACGGAAATCAGTAGTATCCTTCATTCTTAAAAGTTCTGTAAATTTAGTACTCATTTTTTAAAAAGCTGATTGCACATACAGAACTCAACAGTTTTATGTATAAATTTCAGTAGCTCTTTCATTAGGTAGGAGTTTTTTGTATAATCATTGAGGGGAGGTGACTAATGTGTCAACTGTTTTAGAACGCGTAACTAAAGTAATCGTTGATCGTCTAGGAGTAGATGAGAGCGAAGTAAAATTAGAAGCATCTTTTCGTGAGGATTTAGGTGCCGATTCTCTAGATGTAGTAGAATTAGTAATGGAATTAGAAGACGAATTCGATATGGAAATTTCAGATGAAGATGCTGAGCAAATTTCAACTGTAGGTAGTGCAGTTAAGTATATTGAAAGCAAACAAGGTTAAATTTTAGCAGAGACGTTCTACTTATTCCATGTGAATAGTACAGAACGTCTCTATTTCTTTTTGCACATTAGTATAGAAACGGGTAAACTTAGAGGGACATATGATAAGTGAGAAAGGCAGATAATTCATGAAAGTAAATCATAAAAAAAATAGTACACGTAAAACCGTTTTTTCAGAAACTGTTAAAAACCAATTTGAACAGTTTCAGGAGCATTTCCAGATTAGGTTTCATAACCCAGCATTATTGTATCAAGCCTTTACCCATTCATCTTATGTGAATGAGCATCGACGGAAATTTTTTACCGATAACGAACGTCTAGAATTCCTTGGAGACGCTGTATTGGAATTGTCAGTTTCTCAATATTTGTTTCAACAATATACAGGTATGAGTGAAGGAGAGTTAACTAAACTTAGAGCTGCAATCGTGTGTGAGCCATCACTTGTATTATTTGCAAATGAGTTAAACTTCGGTAAATATGTATTGTTAGGAAAAGGGGAAGAACTGACAGGTGGTCGTGAAAGACCAGCGCTTCTAGCAGACGTTTTTGAAGCATTTATCGGTGCATTATATTTAGATCAGGGATTAGAACCAGTTATAGAATTTTTAGAAAAAATTGTTTTCCCTAAAATCGAACTCGGTGCTTTTTCGCATGTGATGGATTATAAAAGTCAATTACAAGAAATTATTCAACAACAAAATAATGGTACATTAAGCTATGAAATTGTAGAGGAAAAAGGTCCGGCTCATAATCGAACTTTTGTTTCTCGGGTTATTTTAAACACTAAAGAACTGGGTATCGGAAATGGTCGTTCAAAAAAAGAGGCAGAACAACAAGCTGCAAGACTTGCTATACTCGCATTAAGGGATTCAGAACAGGAGGAATAATCATTGTTCCTTAAAAGATTAGAGATTGTTGGATTTAAGTCATTTGCAGACCGTATAGGAATTGATTTTGTTCCTGGAGTAACTGCAGTAGTAGGACCGAATGGTAGTGGAAAAAGTAATGTTACAGACGCAATTAGATGGGTGTTAGGAGAGCAGTCTGCTAAATCCCTTCGAGGTGCAAAAATGGAAGATGTCATCTTTGCTGGAAGTGATTCTAGAAAAGCTTTGAACTTTGCGGAAGTGACTTTAATTTTAGATAACGCAGATCAACGTGTTGCCCTTGATTTTGCGGAAATTAGTGTGACAAGAAGAGTATTTCGCTCTGGAGACAGTGAATATTTATTAAATAAGCAAACATGCAGATTAAAGGACATTACTGACCTATTTATGGATTCAGGGCTTGGGAAAGAAGCTTTTTCTATTATTTCTCAAGGACGAGTCGATGAAATATTAAATAGCCGACCTGAAGATCGTCGTACGATTTTTGAGGAAACTGCTGGAGTTCTAAAGTATAAGCAGCGTAAAAAGAAAGCTGAATTCAAATTGATTGAAACAGACGATAACTTAAACCGTGTGCTAGATATTTTGCATGAATTGGATGACCGAATGGAGCCATTGCAGATCCAGTCTTCTTTGGCGTCCGATTATTTAACGATGTCTGCAGAGCTCAAGGATATTGAAATTGCTGTTATCGCACATGATTTAAGACATTTTGTTCAAGAAAATTTAGAGTTACAAACAAAACTAGAAGAACTTAAACAAATAAAGCTATCGCTTCAATCGCAAATTGATGAATTGGAAAGAAATATTCAGCAACATAGAAAAGTGATGTCTGGCATTGATGAAAAGTTAGATACAGAGCAAAGTGAATTAGTGGAGTCAAGCTCTGAGTTAGAACGTTTAGAGGGTCGGAAGCTGTTGTTGGCAGAGAAACAGCAAAATGCTAGTCAGCAAATTTCACAACTTAAAAAAGCGCTGGAAGAGGAACAACTTAAAGTCCAAACATTAGAAGTGCAATTGAAAACTAATAGTAAAGCAAAATCAGAAAAATTAGCTCAGCTTAAAGAGCTTCGTGCAAAGAAAGTCCAGATCGATCATGTATTAAGTAAGTCGGCCTCCGAAGTGGAAGAGGAAATTGAAGATTTGAAAAGTACATATATCGATTTATTAAACGAAGAAGCAACGATGAAAAATGAAATGAAGCATATGGAGCAGCAACTTCACTTTGAATTAGTTTCTTCTGAGAAAATGATTGCGGACTATCAGGAAATCAAAGACGAATTAGAGAAACTAACGATTCGCAAAAATGAACTAGATCCATTATTGACCAATTGTCAAAAGGAGCTACAGCAAAAGCTTGCGGATTATAAATCAAAGCGTGAAGTTTCCGAACGACTCGAAGGCTCATTCGAGGAACAACAAACAATGCTTCAAAAAGCCTATCAAATGAAACATCAGATGCAGGCAAGAAGAGATTCTTTGGAAGAGTTAGAATCTGAGTTTTCAGGGTTTTTCCAAGGAGTTAAAGAGGTTTTAATTGCAAGAGACAAAAAGGAACTAAGAGGAATACATGGAGCAGTTGCGGAATTAATTCAAATACCAGAATTGTATATGTCCGCCATTGATACTGCTATTGGTCCCCAATCCCAACATATCATTACAGATAGCAGCCAGGATGCAAGAATTGCAATAGATTGGTTAAAGAAAAAAAGAGTGGGTAGAGCAACATTCCTGCCTTTACAGGTAATGAAATCCAGAAAAGTGAACGAATACACTCTGAATTCTATTAAAGAACATCCTTCTTTTGTGAATACAGCGGACAAGCTTGTGAATTATTTGGATGGATATCAAATTATTGTAGAAAATCTACTAGGTAATATTATTATTGCCAAGGATTTAAAAGGTGCCAACGAAATGGCTGCTCGTCTACAATACAAATACCGTTTCGTTACTTTAGATGGTGATGTAGTGAATGCTGGAGGATCTTTAACAGGAGGCTCTGTTAAACAGCAATCTTCTTTATTTACTCGTAAAGCAGAGCTAGAACAGCTGAATGTAAAACTGGTAGAACTCGAAAAGTCAGTATTAGAAGCTGAAGTTTCTGTTTCAAAAAGAAAACTCGAAGTGCAGCAATTGAAAAAAGATTTAGAAGAAACTAGACTTATCGGGGAGCAATTGAGAGAATCAGAACACAAATTACTCTCAGAATCCAGAGAATGTGCTGCCATAATTTCTAGATTAACGAGTCAGTTGTTGGAATTCGATGAGGAAAAAAATGAAAAAAACAACCTTCATGATGACTTAGTTCGAAAAAAGGAGCAAACCGCTTCTAGAAGTTTAGAAATTAACGAATCACTCATTTCTATTCAGAAAACGATTGACGAATTGCAACTATTGAAACAACAATCTCTTCAGCAAAAGGATAAATTCCAAAACGAATTAGGTGAATTACTATCTCTTATCGCTGTGATCAATGAACAAATTTCACAGTTAGAAAAGGAAAATGTTCTTTTGGATCAAACTAGTGTGATGAGTATACAAAAAGTGGAAACCATTCAAAAGGAAATCGCCTGGTATGAGAATGATGATCAGTATGGAACATCTCCTGAGGAGTTATCGAAACTAATAGAGCAGCATAAAGGGACAAAAGAGCATTTGGTTGTCCAAATTCAATCAGGTAAAGCGAAGCGAACGGAACTTGCACAAACAATTTTACAAGCTGAAATTGCATTGAAAGATTTGCAACAACAAGCGAATATACAGCTTACAGAAGAACGTACATTAGATATAAAGCAAAGTAAATTAGAAGTAGAAATGAAAACGTTACAACACCATTTAGAAGAAACATATGAAATGACATTAGAAGAAGCAGAACGGGATTATCCATTTGAAATGGACGAGGATTTAGCACGGAAAAAAGTGAGACTATTGAAACGCTCTATTGAAGAACTTGGTCCGATTAACTTGAGTTCAATTCAAGAATTTGAACAAGTAAATGAACGACATTCTTTCTTAACGGAACAAAGAGAAGACCTATTATCAGCTCAAGAAACATTACATGAGGTTATCAAGGAAATGGATGAAGAGATGACCATTCGTTTCGAAACAACGTTTAATGAGATTCAACGACATTTTAAAGTTGTGTTCCGGGAATTATTTGGTGGTGGTCATGCAGATTTAGTACTAACGGATCCTACCTCGTTACTAGAGACAGGTATTGATATTCTGGCTCAGCCTCCAGGGAAAAAATTACAAAACCTTTCTTTATTATCAGGAGGGGAACGTGCACTAACGGCCATTGCGTTACTATTTTCTATTTTACGGACACGTCCAGTTCCATTTTGTATTTTGGATGAAGTGGAAGCTGCACTAGATGAGGCTAATGTAACTCGTTATAGCGATTATTTGAAAAAATTCAGCGATGATACCCAGTTTATCGTTATCACACACCGTAAGGGAACAATGGAAGGTGCAGATGTCCTTTACGGTATTACGATGCAAGAGTCTGGTATTTCTAAATTAGTTTCAGTTAAATTAGAAGAGGAATTAGTAACTTAAAAGGAGTTTTATATATGAGCTTTTTTAAAAAATTCAAAGAGAAAATGTTAGGGGCTACACCAGAAGCGGAAGAAACAGTTTCGATTACAAATAAGTTTAAAGAAGGTCTTTCTAAAACAAGGAACCAGTTTACTTCAAAGGTCAATGATTTAGTGGCTAAATATCGTAAAGTAGACGAGGACTTTTTTGAAGAACTGGAGGAAATTTTACTCCAAGCAGATGTAGGCTTTGAAACTGTTACAGAATTAATGGATTCTTTACGCTTTGAAGTACAACGCAAAAATATTAAAGATACTTCGGGAATTCAATCGGTTATCTCCGAGAAATTAGTAGAGATTTATAATGCTGGAGAGGACGATATTACAGAGCTTCAGTTAGAAGAAAGTGGTTTGTCTGTTATATTATTTGTCGGTGTTAATGGTGTTGGTAAAACGACGACAATTGGCAAGCTTGCTCATCGTTTAAAAGGAGAGGGCAAAAATGTCATGCTTGCAGCAGGAGATACCTTCCGTGCAGGAGCAATTGATCAGCTTCAGGTTTGGGGAGATAGAGTAGGAGTCGAAGTCATTAAACAATCTGAAGGCTCTGATCCAGCAGCTGTTATGTATGATGCTGTAAGAGCAGCTAAATCTCGTGGTGTAGATGTGTTAATCTGTGATACTGCTGGAAGATTGCAAAACAAAGTGAACTTGATGAACGAGCTTGAAAAAATACACCGGGTAATTTCTCGTGAAATCCCAGATGCTCCGCATGAAGTGCTACTAGCTCTTGATGCAACTACAGGTCAAAATGCACTTGTGCAAGCACAAACTTTTAAAGAAGTAACAAATGTGACCGGAATTGTATTAACTAAGCTAGATGGTACTGCAAAAGGTGGTATTGTACTTGCGATACGAAATAAATTGCATATTCCAGTCAAATTTGTTGGTCTAGGTGAACAGATGGATGATTTGCAACCATTTGATGCTGAGAAGTATGTATATGGACTATTTGCTGATGGACTGCATTTAGAAGACGAGGAATAGTTAGACAAGTAATTTTACTTGACAGATATCTAGTCTGTTACTAAAATATAATATGATAAGTGAAATGGTAAGGAGAGATGGGAATGATTGAAAAAACAACTCGCATGAATTTTCTCTTCGATTTTTACCAGGCTTTATTGACAGATAAGCAAAGAAGCTATATGCAACTTTATTATTTAGATGATTTATCTCTTGGAGAAATTGCAGAGGAATATACTATTTCTAGGCAGGCTGTATATGATAATATACGGCGAACTGAGGCTATGCTAGAAGAATATGAGGAAAAGCTTAGTCTATTTTCTAAATTTCAACGTAGAAAAGAAACGGTGGAACAACTGCTGTCACTTGTGAAAGATCAAACAGCTGAAAAAGAACTGATTCAACTCATTAATCAATTAAAAGAATGGGATTAGGAGGAGAGCGAGCATGGCATTTGAAGGATTAGCTGAGCGACTCCAAGGTACACTTCAGAAAATCAAAGGTAAAGGGAAAGTTTCTGAAGCCGATGTAAAAGAAATGATGAGAGAAGTTCGATATGCACTTCTAGAAGCAGACGTTAACTTAAAAGTAGTAAAAGAATTCGTCAAAAATGTATCGGCTCGTGCTGTTGGGCAAGACGTGATGAAGAGTTTAACACCTGGTCAACAGGTCGTTAAAATAGTTAAAGATGAATTGACCGAGTTAATGGGTGGAGAACAAAGCCAAATTTCCTTCTCTACTAGACCTCCTACGGTTATTATGATGGTCGGTTTGCAAGGTGCAGGTAAAACAACAACAACTGGGAAATTAGCTAATATTCTGCGTAAAAAATATAATAAAAAGCCATTATTAGTTGCTGCAGATATCTATAGACCTGCAGCTGTTCAACAGTTGCAAACTATAGGGAAACAGCTTTCTTTACCTGTGTTCGCATTAGGAACAGAAATTTCACCTGTCGAAATTGTCAAACAGGCGATGGAGCAAGCAAAGGAAGAGCATCATGATGTAGTTATTATAGATACTGCAGGACGTCTTCATATTGATGAAACACTTATGCAGGAGTTAAAGGATATTCGTGCGATTAAAGAGCCTGATGAGGTGTTTTTAGTTGTAGATGCAATGACTGGACAGGATGCAGTCAATGTAGCGAATAACTTTAATGAAGCTATAGGCATTACTGGTGTCGTATTAACGAAGTTAGATGGAGATACACGCGGTGGTGCTGCACTATCTATTCGCTCCGTTACTCAAAAACCGATTAAATTTGTCGGGATGGGAGAAAAAATGGATGCGTTGGAGCCTTTCCACCCGGAACGAATGGCTTCCCGAATTTTAGGTATGGGCGATATGATGTCACTGATCGAAAAAGCGCAGTCAAATGTTGATGAAGAACGTGCGAAGGAATTAGAAGAAAAATTTCGCACGCAGAGTTTTACATTCGATGATTTCCTAGAGCAAATTGGCCAAGTGAAACAAATGGGTCCATTAGATGAAATTCTAAAGATGCTTCCAGGTGCAGGTAAAATCAAAGGATTGGAAAATGCAAAGGTTGATGAAAAGCAGATGGATCGTGTAGAAGCCATCATTTATTCCATGACTACGCAAGAAAAAACAACTCCTGAGATTATTAATGGACCAAGAAAAAAGAGAATCGCTAAAGGTTCAGGTACATCTATTCAAGATATAAACAGATTATTGAAACAATTTGAAGACATGAAAAAAATGATGAAACAAATGACCAATATGCAACAAAAAGGCAAGAAAAAGATGAAAATGCCTGGTCTCGATTCATTGTTTAAGTAATTCTTCACTAAAAAATATAAGGTGTTAAGAAAAAATACTTTACAAACAAATAAAAGCTTGATAATATATTATCTTGTGTGAAACTATTCGGAGGTGCAATGAAAATGGCAGTTAAAATTCGTTTAAAACGTATCGGAGCAAAAAAAGCTCCTTTCTATCGTATTGTAGTAGCAGACGCTCGCTCACCACGTGATGGTCGTCAAATCGAAACAGTAGGTACTTATAATCCACTTACTAAACCAGCTGAAGTTAAAATTAACGAAGAATTAGCGTTAAAATGGCTTCAAGACGGTGCGAAACCATCTGATACAGTACGTAACTTGTTCTCAGAACAAGGAATTATGGAAAAATTCCATAACGCAAAACTCGGCAAATAATCGGAGGGGACAATGTGAAGCAGCTGATCGAAGCAATCGTTAAACCGATAGTTGATTATCCAGAAAATGTGAAGGTTGAAAAAGAAGAGAGTGTAAACCGTATAGTTTATAAACTTTCTGTTCATCCTGAAGATATGGGAAAAGTAATTGGCAAACAAGGGCGTGTCGCGAAAGCAATTCGTACAATTGTTTACTCAGCAGCAGGCAGTCACCAAAAGAAAAAAACATATGTCGACATATTAGATTAAAGGAAGAACAATTTGTTCTTCCTTTTTTGATAGGTAATTATTCAGCTTGTTTGGTATTAATAAGAATTGAATAGAACAGTAATCCTGTTGATTTCCGTTTCAGGTGATCGCTTTCCGCGGGCGTTGCCTCAGCCTCCTCGCTGCGCTGCGGGGTCTTCGACTAACGCTTTTCCCGCTGGAGTCGCCACCTTGCACTGCAATCAATAAAGTGAGTGGTACTCAACTTTTTAATTGAGCAAAACTTATTGCTAAGATAAAAAAATTGCACTAATTTTTAGTAACTCAAATTACTTATAATCTTTTATGAATTATAAAGGCTATCCCATGATAGAGGAAAAAAGAGACCTAAAATTTATTCGATGAAGAAACAGATTTACGACTAATATAGGTGTTTTAGTATTTAACTTTCTTTATATTTAGGGAATATTGTTGAATGTAGCGCAGGTCGGCGACTCCTGTGGGAGAGCACGAGGGAGAGACTACAGGCTCGAGCCGTGCCCACGGAAAGCGTCCGACCGGAGCTACAATCAACTGGATATATAAGTTTATGTTTTGAACTAGGAGGTAATCTTATTGGAATGGTTTAATGTAGGGAAAATCGTAAATACGCATGGTATTTGGGGAGAGGTTCGTGTAATCTCCACAACAGACTTTGCAGAAGAACGCTACGAGGTTGGAAGTGAACTAGCTTTACATAAAGCGGATGGTTCTAAACCAATAATGGTTAAAGTGGCAAGTCATCGTCAGCACAAGAATTTTGATTTATTAACCTTTGAAGGATACTCCTTGCTGAAGGATGTAGAAGCATTTCGAGATGCAATTTTAAAGGTCTCTGAAAAAAATCTTTCCGAGTTAGAAGAAAATGAGTTCTATTTTCACGAAATAATAGGCTGTACAGTAGTATCTACTGAGGGTGAAATGATTGGAACGATAACAGAAATTATTCAAACAGGTGCTAATGACGTTTGGGCAGTACGACCGGAAAAAGGAAAAAAAGATCACTATATTCCATATATTGAGGACGTAGTGAAATCAGTTGATATTGAAAACAAGAAAATTACAATTGAAGTATTGGATGGTTTGTTATCATGATGAATATTCACATTCTGTCTCTTTTTCCTGAAATGTTTTCGGGTGTATTTAACTCATCCATTTTGAAAAAGGCGCAAGAGAAGAATGAAGTAGCTATAAATGTAGTAAATTTTCGAGATTACGCAGGTAATAAACATCATCAAGTAGATGACTACCCTTACGGTGGAGGTGCGGGTATGGTATTAAAGCCAGAGCCTATTTTTAATGCCGTTGAAGCTCTTCCACCGAGTCAAGGTAAAACAAGACGTATTATTCTGTTATGTCCCCAGGGAGAGCGATTTACGCAGAAAAAAGCGGAGGAACTTGCACAGGAAGAAGAACTTGTTTTTATTTGTGGTCATTATGAGGGCTATGATGAACGAATTCGAGAGCATTTAGTGACGGATGAAATTTCCATAGGAGATTTTATTTTAACGGGTGGAGAACTTGCAGCTATGACGGTTGTGGATAGTGTTGTGAGATTATTGCCTAATGTTTTGGGCAATGCAGAATCGCATGAAAAAGATTCTTTTTCTACAGGTTTATTGGAGCATCCTCATTATACTCGTCCAGTTGAATTTCGAGGCTTTAAAGTACCAGAAGTATTAATGTCTGGAAACCATGCCGCAATTGAGAAGTGGCGCAAAGAGCAGTCTTTAAAAAGAACACTCACGCGCAGACCAGATTTATTGGAGCAGATCGTATTAACATCGGATGAGGAACGTCTGTTAAAAGAAATAAAAAGGTGAGTCAATTTCATATTTATTTTTCAATTTTATGAGAGACTACAGGCTCGAGTCGTGCCTGCAGAAAACCTCCATCTAGAGCGAAAATAAATTTTTTTAGGTTTCATTATGTAATATGCTTTTATGAAATTAATTCGATAGTAAATTCATAAATAATTATTGCAACCACTCATTAGTTGTGTTATATTTTACTATGTACTTTTATGAAAAGTACTGATTTTGGGTGTTCCGCTGCAACAGCAACTGTGTGTAAGAGCATTCTACAGAAGGAGAGAAAATGATGCAAAACATTATTTCAGAAATCACTAAAGAACAATTACGTTCAGACCTTCCTACTTTCCGTCCTGGTGACACAGTTCGTGTTCACGTTAAGGTTGTTGAGGGAACTCGCGAACGTATCCAAATGTACGAAGGAGTTGTAATTAAACGTCGTGGTGGCGGAATTAGCGAAACTTTCACAGTTCGTAAAATTTCATCCGGTGTTGGTGTTGAACGTACATTCCCTGTACACACACCAAAAATTGCAAACTTAGAAGTTATCCGTCGTGGTAAAGTTCGTCGTGCTAAATTGTACTACTTACGTGACCTACGTGGTAAAGCAGCTCGTATTAAAGAGCGTCGTTAATAGTAAAAGCAAATGTTGTAGCGAAAGTGTTTTCACTTTTGCTACGACATTTTTTTATGCTTTAGAATACAATAAAATCTTTGCTATGTGGATAATTGTTTACAAGTGATTCTTTCTAAAAACTCCAGCGTCTAGCCCGCATGAGCTGCTTCAGAATTGCAAATAAAGGCTCGTTGAGATAAAAAGGTTGGCATAATTTTAATGTCTAACTCAAATTACTTGTAATCCTTTTGAATTATAAATGTTATTTAATAATAGATTGACTATATCTCTAAAAACATTTTAAATTAATGGAATTTATATTAAATGCACATAATAGATTCATTAAAAGGATTTTTTTATTTAACGAAAAACACAAACAACGAGAAAAATGGACAATAGTTTTTGCTTGAAAAGAGTTTTCCTTGTACAATAAAGACAATAACCAAAGGGGGCAAATGGATGGAACAAGTAAAAAAAGAAAAGAATGAATTATGGGAGTGGTCAAAAGCTCTATTAATTGCTTTTGGGCTAGCAGCAATAATTCGCTTCTTTTTATTTACACCAATCGTAGTAGACGGAGAATCGATGATGCCTACTTTAAAAAATGGGGATCGAATGGTTGTTAACAAAATCGGCTATATGGTTGGAGAACCAGACCGCTTTGATATAGTTGTATTTCATGCACCCGAACAAAAAAATTACATAAAGCGTGTAATAGGGCTCCCTGGTGATACGGTAGAGTATAAAAATGATCAGTTATTGGTTAACGGAGAAGCTGTGAAGGAGCCTTATTTAGCTCAATATAAAAGTGAGATAGCAGAAGGTACACTTACCGATGATTTCACTTTAGAAGAAATTACTCAGAAGAAAGTAATTCCTGAAGGTTACATTTTTGTTATGGGAGATAACCGAAGATATAGTAAGGATAGTCGACATATTGGCTTAGTTGCTATTGATGAAGTTATTGGAAATACAAATATTGTTTTTTGGCCTCTGAATGAAATTGGTTTTGTTAAGTAAATAGGAGGTACGCAATGACGATTCAATGGTTTCCTGGTCATATGGCCAAAGCAAGAAGAGAAGTAACTGAAAACTTAAAATTAGTGGATATTGTTTTCGAATTAATCGATGCACGTTTACCGCTATCTTCTAGAAATCCAATGATTGATGATGTGATACATCAGAAAACGAGATTACTCATACTCAATAAAATGGATATGGCAGATGAATCACAAACTAAAAAATGGATTGCTTATTTCGAGGAAAAAGGGCATCCTGCAGTAGCGATTAACTCTTTAGAAGGAAAAGGGCTCCAAACTGTATTTAAGGCAGCAAAAGAGCTATTAAAGCCTAAATGGGACCGCATGAAGGACAGAGGCATAAAACCTAGAGCGATACGTGCAATGATTGTTGGTATACCGAATGTGGGCAAATCAACTTTGATTAACCGATTTGCAAAGAAAAACATTGCGAGAACTGGTAATACACCGGGTGTCACGAAAAAACAGCAATGGATCAAAGTTGAAAAAGAAATTGAATTATTAGACACACCTGGTATTCTGTGGCCAAAATTCGAGGATCAACAAGTCGGCTATAAACTTGCCCTAACTGGTGCGATAAAAGATGCAGTAATAAATATGGAAGATTTAGCAGTGTACGGCTTAAACTTCTTGCAGGACCACTATCCAAAACGGATGGAAGAGCGGTATCAATTAAAAGAGATCAGCGAAGATTTAGTAGAAACATTTGACCATATTGGAAAGCTAAGACGATGTTATACAAACGGTACCGAAATAGATTATGATCAAGTTTCTGAACTGATAGTTAGAGACGTCCGAAATCTAAATTTAGGTAGATTAACATTTGATTTTGTGGAAGAATATTAAACTGTCTTGATACCCTTTTTGCCAACTGGTAAAAAGGGTTTTATCCTTTCTAAAGCATGTGAAATTATTCAATTAAATACAAATTTACCGATACATAGATTAAGTTATAGAAAGATGATGTGAATAAAATGTTAAGTTTAAAAGAGATAAAAGAAAAACTAGAGCAATCAACAGGGGAAGAATCTTGGATAACAGAGTTAGAGAAGGATGAACGGGTTGGTGCTCGAAAGCTATGGACAAGCTGGAAAAGAAAACAACAGCTTACCTTATTAGAGCTTCAAGCACATGAAGAAAAAATAAAATTTGATAGAAGTTATTGCTCACAGAACAATGATTTAGTGGCCGGAGTAGATGAAGCTGGTAGGGGCCCGCTTGCTGGACCAGTAGTGACAGCAGCTGTAATCCTACCAAATTATATAAAAGAACTAGTTGGCTTAAATGATTCAAAACAATTGTCTAGAAATAAACGAGATGAACTAGCAGTAATGATTAAAAAGCATGCAATCGCATACAGTATCCACTTTCAATCTGTCCAAAAAATAGATGAACTGAATATTTATGAAGCAACGAGACAATCGATGACTGAGGTAGTTTTAAACTTAAAAATAAGACCAAATGTAGTATTGGCGGATGCCATGAAACTACCGATTGACATCGAAACCCATTCCATCATAAAAGGTGATGCAAAAAGCTTGGCTATTGCAGCAGCATCCATATTAGCAAAAACGGCTCGAGACGAATACATGGATCAGTTACACGAGCAATTCCCAATGTATTTCTTTAACAAACATGCAGGCTATGGAACAAAGCAGCATATCGAAATGATTGAGCAATATGGTCCAACCCAGCATCACCGAAAAACATTCGAACCGATCAAATCCATCTTAAGAATGAGGTGATAACATGAAATCCACTACTTTATCTACCATCCAAACACAACATGCTTCTGGAATATCTTCTTTAAAACAAGCACCAATAAAGGAAGGACAAGTGGTACACGGTAAGATTAAAAAATTGTACCCAAACCAAACTGCGGAAGTACAAATTGGTAATCAAAAAGTAATCGCAAAATTAGAGACTCCTTTAAAAGCAGGAGATTCTCATTTCTTTCAGGTAGAAAAAATGGCTCCTGAACTACAGTTAAAAGTAGTAACAGGACCACTTGCAGAAGGAAAATCATTGGCACAGCAAGGTCAGCAATTATTACAGGCGATGAATTTACCAAAAACAATTGAAATGCAAGCAGCTATCCAGTATTTTATCAAACAACAGTTACCCGTTTCTAAAGATACAATGATGCAAGTGGAGCAATTATTAAAACAGCTTCCAAAAGATATAACTATGAAAGCTGCTCTTGAGGCGATTCAAAAGATAGTGGAAATGAAGCTGCCTTTAACAAGTACGATGCTGCAAACAGTGATTAGTGGTAAATCAACTGATGGATTGCATTCTGTTCTTCAAAATTTCCAATCTCAATTACAGCAGGATCAAACTGTAGTACCAACATTAAAAAACAATATTCTTCAAAATCTGCAAAAAATAGCAGAACCATTTAATGGACCAGTTGCTGGAGCAATACTTGGAAAGCAGATTGAAGTTCTACAAGATGGCCAACAACCATTAGCAACACGTTTACCGATATTACAAACCTTGAAAAGTGTTAATGTTTTACCAACTACAGCAAGCCTTACTAATCCTATTCCTATTACTAGTCAGTCAGCGATGTTAAATTCAGCAGGAGATTTATTATTAAAGTTTACTCAAGCAGATCCACTAGAAAAAGGTCAAATGTTAGAACAATTACGTAGCTGGATAAATCAACAGCCTTCTTTAACGGCAAACCAAAAAAGTGAGATTTTAACTTTACTCAAAAAGGATAATCAGCCTAATCAACTCCAAGTACTTAAAGATGCTTTGACAAAAGTATTTGCTGAGCAAAGTCAACAAGCAATTTTCTCGAAGGATTTGAATGGGTTGACCCCCAAGGACCATTTAGTGTCATTATTAGGTAAAGGGTCTACCATGGAATCAGTTGCTCAGACGTTGCAGCAATTAACGAATATAGGTAGTAATTCCACAAGTAATAATGCGATAATTCAAGCGGAACAACAAGTAATCCAACAGCTAGATGGAAAAGCGTTCGAGCATGCTATGAAAGAAGTCTTAAAATCACTTGGATTTGGGTATGAAGCAAAGCTAGCAAGTAATAGCGATGAAATAAGACAATTAGCTTCCCAACTAAAGCCACAAATAGTGGAGTTATTACAAAATCAAAGCATTTCTTCTGCGGTTAGAGAAAGTGCGGAGGCGGTTCTAGGAAGGATGAACGGCTTACAAATTCTATCGAGTGAAAATGGTCCTCAGCATCAGTTGCTAATGCAGGTTCCATTAGAGTTTTTAGGTAAAAAAATGGATGCGTCACTCGAGTGGAACGGACGAATGAAAGAGGATGGTAAAATTGACTCTGATTTTGCTAGAATCATGTTTTATTTGCAATTAGATACTCTAAAGGAAACTGTCGTAGATATGCAGGTACAAAATAGAGTGGTTTCCATAACTTTATATAACAATGATACGCAATTGGAATCACTATCTGAAAAGTTTAAAGAAACATTAAAGATAGGACTATCCTCGGTAGGCTATCAATTATCAGGTATATTCGTCAAAACTTTCGAGGAACAAAAATTGGCATCTACCTTAAATGCAAAAGCTTACACCTTTGATGTACAAGGAGTAGACATTCGAATATGAAAGAAGAAAGATACACTCGAAAAGAAGCGGTAGCTCTCACATATAATCCTGGGAATAACGATGCGCCTAAAATAGTTGCTAAGGGAAAAGGGAAAATAGCAGAAAATATTTTGGCGAAAGCAGAGGAACATAATGTGCCAGTTCAGGAGGACCCAAGTTTAGTTGAACTACTTGGACAATTAGATATCAATCAATCCATACCTGAGGAGCTGTACCAAGCGGTAGCAGAAGTATTTGCGTATATTTATAAAATTGATAAAGAAAAAGGTAGTAAATTTTAAACTGCGACGCATTATCTGAATATTAGCTGTTTTAGGTAAATATCATACTTTTGTGGACAAGATGTGACACTTTTAATACAATGAGAACGGTAGTAAATTACTTGACATAAGTTTGATTGGAGGATGAAAGATGAATATCCATGAATATCAAGGTAAACAACTCCTTAGACAATATGGCGTAGCAGTTTCTAACGGAATTGTAGCTTTCTCACCTGAAGAGGCAGTGAAAGCAGCAAAAGAATTAGGATCAAGCGTTATCGTTGTTAAAGCTCAAATCCACGCAGGTGGACGTGGTAAAGCTGGTGGAGTAAAAATCGCAAAAAATCTAGATGAGGTACGTGAATACGCGAAGGAACTATTAGGTAAAGTACTTGTTACTCACCAAACTGGTCCTGAAGGTAAAGAGATTAAACGTTTACTTATCGAAGAAGGAAGCGACATTAAGAAGGAATATTATGTAGGTCTAGTTCTAGATCGTTCAACTTCACGTGTAACATTAATGGGCTCTGAAGAAGGCGGTATGGACATTGAAGAAGTGGCTGCAAATACTCCTGAAAAACTTTTCTATGAAGAAATCGATCCAGTTGTAGGTTTAACAGGCTTCCAAGCACGTCGTATGGCATTTAATATGAATATTCCAGCTAAACTCGTGAACAAAGCAGCTAAATTTATGCTTGGATTATATCAAGTTTATAAAGAAAAAGATGCTTCAATAGTTGAGATTAACCCGTTAGTAGTAACTGCTGATGACAATGTTTTAGCGCTTGATGCAAAATTCAACTTCGATGGTAACGCATTATATCGTCATAAAGACATTTTAGAAATGCGCGATTATGATGAAGAGGATCCAAAAGAAATTGAAGCTTCAAAATATGACCTTAGCTATATTTCTTTAGACGGAAATATTGGTTGTATGGTTAATGGAGCAGGACTAGCTATGGCAACAATGGATACAATTAGCTATTACGGCGGATCACCCGCAAACTTCCTTGACGTTGGGGGCGGCGCGACTGCTGAAAAAGTTACAGAAGCATTCAAAATCATCCTTTCTGATAAAAACGTAAAAGGTATTTTTGTTAATATCTTCGGTGGAATTATGAAGTGTGACATTATCGCTGAAGGTGTTATTATTGCAGCGAAAGAATTAGGTTTAGAAGTACCACTTGTAGTTCGTTTAGAAGGAACTAATGTAGATTTAGGTAAAAAATTATTAAATGAATCAGGCTTAAATATCGTTGCAGCAGACTCAATGGCAGACGGTGCTCAAAAAATCGTTAATCTTGTAGGATAAGAAAGGCAGGGACAAAAAGTGAGCGTATATATTAATAAAGATACTAAAGTAATTGTACAAGGAATTACGGGCTCAACTGCTCTTTTCCATACAAAACAAATGTTAGAATATGGAACTAAAATCGTTGCTGGGGTAACACCTGGTAAAGGTGGAACAGAAGTAGAAGGAGTTCCAGTTTTCAATACAGTTGAAGATGCAGTTAAAGCTACTGGCGCTAACGTTTCAGTAATTTACGTTCCGGCACCATTTGCTGCAGATGCGATTTTAGAAGCTGTTGATGCAGACTTAGATATGACTATTTGTATTACAGAGCATATCCCAGTACTAGACATGGTTAACGTAAAACGTTACATGGAAGGTAAGAAAACTCGTCTAGTCGGACCGAACTGCCCAGGTGTTATTACTGCAGATGAATGTAAAATTGGTATTATGCCAGGCTACATTAACACTAAAGGCCATGTAGGAGTTGTTTCACGTTCAGGAACACTAACATATGAAGCGGTTCTTCAATTATCTGACGCAGGTATTGGACAATCTACTTCTGTAGGAATCGGTGGAGATCCTGTTAACGGAACTAACTTTATCGATGTTCTAAAAGAATTCAACGATGACCCAGACACATATGCAGCAGTAATGATCGGGGAAATTGGTGGAACTGCAGAAGAAGAGGCAGCTGAGTGGATCAAAGCAAATATGACAAAACCTGTCATAGGATTCATCGGTGGTCAAACTGCACCTCCTGGTAAACGTATGGGTCATGCTGGAGCTATTATTTCCGGTGGACAAGGTACTGCAGAAGGTAAAATCAAAGCAATGGAAGCAGCAGGCATGAAGGTTGCAGCAACTCCATCTGTTATTGGTGAAACTTTAATCGAAGCAATTAAAGAAGCAGGTATTTACGATTCTTGTAAAACACATTAATAGAAAAGTACGGCACATCACTGATGTTGCCGTATTTTTTTAAAAATAAGTATATGGCTTAATATCTTCAAACATAGTGTTTATAGTAAATTAAATAATTAAATGATACTGCTGATTTCCGTTTCAGATGAACGTTTTCCGCGAGGTGAACTATGCATAAAAAGACAATCAATACTAAACTAGTCGTATAATAAAGGAGGAAACCAATGAATAATAATCAATTTATTAACCGATTTTTAGCTTTACATTATGTTTTTCCTGTACCTTTAAATAAACTACAAGCTTTACTTGAATTTGACCCAAAACTAGCTGAATTAGAAGAAATATCCCCTCATTTATTGTCGAAATTATGTAAAATATCCCTCGAACGCTCGATTAAACTCCAAAAAATGTTTCGAGAATTTGTCGAAACTCCGATGCTTCAAATGTATGAAAAACACTCGATTACCCCCATTCTGTTTTCTGATCCCAACTATCCTAAAAGTTTACTAGATTTATATGATCCTCCCACCGTAATATACGTAAAAGGTAGGTTAGAATTACTTGCGAACTCTAAGAAAATAGCATTTATAGGTTCAAGAGAGGCGACTAATTATTCCGCTGAAAGTATTAAAGCAATACTACCTCCCTTAATAAACGAAGAGTATGTGATTATTAGTGGTCTGGCCAAGGGTGCAGATACATTTGCCCATCAAATAACGATGAGCTTAGGTGGAAGTACGATTGCAGTCCTCGGAACCGGATTATTTCATGTCTATCCTAAACAAAATCTTAAATTAGCTAACGAAATGGAGAAAAATCAGCTATTATTAACTGAGTACCCTCCCTATATAACACCTCAAAAATGGAATTTTCCAATGAGAAATCGAATTATTAGTGGGCTTTCCAAAGGAGTCGTTATTACAGAAGCGACAAAAAAGAGTGGTACAGTTTCCACTATGGAGCACGCATTAGAAAATGGTAAGGAGATTTTTGCGATTCCGGGATCTATACACTCACCACTTTCCATTGGTCCGCATTTGCTAATATTAGAAGGTGCAAAACCAGTCTGGAATGGTCATCAAATACTAGAAGAGTTAAATAAATAAAAAACAAAAAAATGAAAAGTCTTGCTTTTATGAGAAAACTGGTATACATTTTGCAACAGGTATTTGTTTTGAAGATTAAAGCGAGTTACCTTCTATAAGGAGGCAGATTTATGTCGGATTATTTGGTAATTGTTGAGTCGCCAGCAAAGGCAAAAACAATAGAGAAATATCTTGGAAAAAAATATAAAGTCAAAGCATCGATTGGTCACGTTCGTGATTTACCTAGAAGTCAAATGGGTGTCGATACGGAAAATAATTACGAACCAAAGTATATAACAATCAGGGGTAAAGGCCCGGTACTACAGGAATTAAAAACAGCAGCAAAAAAAGCGAAGAAAATTTATCTCGCGGCTGACCCCGACAGAGAAGGAGAAGCAATAGCATGGCACTTGGCAAACTCATTAAATGTTGATATTGAATCAGATTGCCGAGTAGTATTTAATGAGATTACTAAAGATGCGATTTTAGAATCGTTTAAACATCCTAGACCAATAAATATGGATCTTGTAGATGCACAACAAGCAAGAAGAATTTTAGACAGACTTGTAGGGTACAATATAAGCCCTATTTTGTGGAAAAAAGTGAAAAAAGGTTTGTCAGCTGGCCGAGTGCAATCTGTAGCTCTTCGATTGATCATTGATCGAGAAAATGAAATTAATAATTTCACACCAGAAGAGTATTGGACAATTGAAGGACAATTTGATAAAAATAAGAAAGCCTTTGATGCACTTTATTATGGAAGTGAGAAAGAAAAACGAAAACTTTCAAATGAAGAAGAAGTAAAAGAAGTACTGAAGTTAATGAAGGGCAAGAAGTTTGAAGTTGCAAATGTTGTGAAGAAAGAACGAAAACGTAATCCAGCACATTCCTTCACGACATCTTCCCTTCAACAGGAAGCGGCAAGAAAACTAAATTTCAGAGCTAGAAAAACAATGATGCTTGCACAGCAATTATATGAGGGAATCGACTTAGGTAAAAAACAAGGGACAATCGGGTTGATTACCTATATGCGAACAGATTCAACAAGAATATCGGATAGTGCTAAAGCTGAGGCACAAGAATATATCAAAAATGAATTTGGTTCTGAATACATTTCTACAAAGAAAGTGGAAAAGCAATCGAAAAAGGCACAAGATGCCCACGAAGCTGTTCGACCTACAAGTGTCCTAAGAACCCCTAATGAGTTAAAAACGATTCTATCTCGTGACCAACTAAAATTATACAAGCTAATATGGGAACGGTTTATAGCCAGCCAAATGTCATCTGCTATACTAGATACAGTAGCTGTTGACCTTAAAAATGGAGAAGTTTACTTTAGAGCGAATGGTTCACAAGTCAAATTCCCTGGATTTATGAAGGTCTACGTAGAAGGTTCAGATGATCAAACGGACGACAAGGATAAGTTATTACCGGTTCTAGAAGTTGGAGATAAAGTTAATGCGTTGTCCATTGATCCGAAGCAACATTTTACTCAACCTCCTCCAAGATACTCGGAGGCAAGACTTGTAAAAACTTTAGAAGAGTTAGGGATAGGTAGACCTTCTACTTATGCTCCAACTTTAGATACTATTCAAAAACGTGGATATGTAGCGTTAGAGACGAAGCGTTTTGTCCCTACTGAGCTTGGAACAATTGTCCATCATCTCGTATCAGAGTTCTTCCCTGAAATCTTAGATATAGAGTTCACTGCGCAGATGGAAAGAGATTTGGATAGTGTAGAAGAGGGACAGGTAAAATGGGTGGAAGTAATTGATGGCTTCTATCAGGATTTTGAGAAGCGGGTTGTGTACGCGGATGCTGAGATGGAGAAAATCGTTATTAAAGATGAACCAACAGGGGAAGATTGTGAAAACTGTGGTTCACCAATGGTATACAAATTAGGGCGATATGGTAAATTTATGGCCTGCAGTAATTTTCCAGAATGTCGTAATACAAAGGCGATTATTAAGGAAATAGGTGTCCCTTGTCGAGCATGTGGAGAAGGTCAAATAGTGGAACGAAAAAGTAAAACAAAACGTTTGTTTTATGGCTGCAATCAATATCCAACATGTGATTTTGTTTCATGGGACAAGCCGATTAGTCGACCATGTCCGAAATGTAATGAAATGTTAGTCGAAAAGAAATTGAAAAAAGGTATACAAATACAATGTGTTGCGTGTGATTATAAAGAAGATCCGCAAAGTTAGAAAGAAGGATACGACATGACTGAAATAGTAAACGTTATAGGTGCAGGACTTGCAGGAAGCGAGGCAGCGTGGCAAATAGCTAAAAGAGGTATAAAAGTACGTCTTTATGAAATGCGACCTGTTAAACAAACGCCAGCGCATCATACGGACAAATTTGCTGAATTGGTTTGCTCCAATTCACTTAGAGCAAATAACTTAACGAATGCTGTAGGCGTTATTAAAGAAGAAATGCGTATGTTGGACTCGCTTATTATACAATCCGCAGATAACAGTAGTGTACCTGCAGGAGGCGCACTTGCTGTTGACAGACATGATTTCTCTGGTAGAGTTACAGAAGCTATACGCAATCATCCGTTAATAGAAATTGTTAATGGAGAAGTAACAGAAATCCCAGAAGGAATTACAATTATAGCGACTGGTCCACTAACTTCTCCAGCACTTGCTGAAAAAGTGAAAGAAATGACTGGTCAAGACTACTTGTATTTCTACGATGCAGCAGCCCCTATTGTAGAAAAAGATAGCATTGATATGGATAAGGTTTATCTAAAATCAAGATATGATAAAGGTGAAGCAGCTTATCTAAATTGTCCAATGACAGAGGATGAGTTTAATCGCTTTTACGATGCATTGATAGCTGCGGAAGTAGTGCCATTAAAAGAATTTGAAAAAGAAATTTACTTTGAGGGCTGTATGCCAGTTGAGGTAATGGCTGAGCGTGGACGTAAGACATTATTATTTGGTCCGATGAAACCTGTGGGACTAGAAGATCCTAAAACAGGCAAACGCCCATATGCGGTGGTTCAGCTTAGACAGGACGATGGTGCCGGGACACTTTATAATATTGTTGGTTTCCAGACACATTTAAAATGGGGACCACAAAAAGAAGTATTAAAGCTAATACCTGGTCTTGAAAATGTGGAAATTGTGCGTTATGGTGTCATGCATCGTAATACGTTCATCAATTCGCCATATGTATTAGAACCAACTTATCAGCTAAAAGCGAATAATCATATTTTCTTTGCAGGGCAAATGACGGGTGTTGAAGGGTATGTGGAGTCAGCAGGCAGTGGACTATTAGCTGGCATTAATGCAGCAAGGCTAGCTAAAGGGGAAGAATTAGTAGTATTTCCAGCTGAAACAGCACTTGGAAGCATGGCAAGATATATCACAGAAGCGAATCCAAAAAACTTCCAACCTATGAATATTAACTTTGGTTTATTCCCTGAATTGGAACCAAAAGTAAGAGATAAAAAAGTGAAAGTCGAACAATTAGCAAATCGTGCGTTGTCGACAATTCAAAATTTTATGAAAAGTACAGCGTTATAATTGCTAAAAGCCTCAAAAAAGTTGTATACTTTTAGAGGCTTTTACAATGGAGAAATATTGGAGTGGAGTTGATAATCATTATAGGGTTAGAAGAACTTCATGCTTTTATTGAATACATACAATTAGAAAGAAATTATTCGAATCATACAGTTCAGGAGTACGAAAATGATATAAAGCAGTTTCTGTCTTTTCTAGAAATTGAAGGAGTCACTCATTTAAATGAGGTAGAGTATATTCATGCTAGATTGTACGTTACGAAATTATATGATCAGAAACTTGCAAGAACTTCGATTTCTAGGAAGATATCCTCCGTTCGCTCTTATTATAAATTTCTACATCAAGAATATAGTATTCGAGATGATGCATTTCAATCTTTGTTTCATCCTAAAAAAGAAAAAAAACTTCCCCACTTTTTCTATGAAGAGGAAATAAAGCAATTGTTTGAAGGAAACAGAGGAACTGATGCATTATCAATCCGAAATATAGCTATATTAGAATTACTATATGCGACTGGTATGCGTGTAAGTGAACTTACGGCCATTGAACTACGTCATATAGATGGGAGCTATGGAGTTGTAAGAGTGATGGGGAAAGGAAGAAAAGAGCGATATATTCCAGTAGGCGATTTTGCATTGGCAGCGATAGACGATTATTTGCAAAATAGTAGACCGAAACTAATGAAGAATACTGCGCATACTTTTTTATTCGTCAATAGCAGAGGAGAACATATAACAACTGATGGGATAAGATATATATTAAACCAAATGTTGAAAAAAGCCTCTATTAATTCCACTATTTATCCACATATGCTCAGACATACATTCGCTACTCATTTGCTGAATAATGGAGCAGATCTTAGAAGTGTGCAGGAGCTACTGGGGCATTCCAGCTTATCTTCCACTCAAATCTATACACATGTTACAAAAGAGCATTTACGTAAAACTTATATGAATGCGCATCCGCGTGCGTAAATATTGGAGGTATAAAAAATGGGTAATATTCATGCAACCACGATTTTCGCAGTTAGTCACAATGGAAGCCAGGCAATGTCAGGGGATGGCCAAGTGACATTAGGTAACCAAGTAGTGATGAAGCATACCGCGAAAAAAGTTAGAAGACTTTTTAACGGTCAAGTTGTGGCAGGGTTTGCTGGCTCCGTTGCTGATGCTTTTACACTTTTTGAAATGTTTGAAGGAAAGCTTTTAGAATATAACGGAAATTTACAAAGAGCAGCAGTGGAGCTTGCTAAGCAATGGCGAGGAGATAAAATGCTACGTCAATTAGAGGCAATGCTACTAGTGATGGACAAAAATAGTTTACTACTTGTTTCCGGAACGGGCGAAGTAATTGAGCCAGATGATGGCATATTAGCTATCGGTTCTGGTGGAAATTATGCATTAGCTGCTGGTAGAGCTCTAAAGCAATATGCAGGTGAGAATATGACAGCGCAGGAAATTGCAAAAGCGGCGCTTACTACTGCTGCAGATATATGTGTATTTACAAACCATCAAATTATTGTGGAGGTATTAGGTGAATGAAGGAAGCTAACTTAACCCCAAAACAAATTACAGAGCATTTAAATAAATATATCGTTGGTCAAGACGCTGCCAAAAAAGCAGTAGCTGTTGCACTTCGAAATAGATATCGTCGACAATTATTGGATGACGAGATGAAAAATGAAGTAATTCCTAAGAATATTCTAATGATAGGGCCAACAGGAGTTGGGAAAACAGAAATCGCTCGAAGAATTGCTAAGCTTACTAAGGCACCCTTTATAAAAGTAGAGGCAACAAAATTTACTGAAGTAGGTTATGTCGGTAGAGATGTGGAGTCGATGGTAAGAGACTTAGTAGAAGCAGCAATTCGAATTGTTCGAGAGGAGAAGATGGAAGAAGTAAAAGATCAAGCGATTCGTTTGGCAAACGATGCGATCGTTAAATTACTCGTTCCTTCTTTGAAGAAAAAGAATGCTAGTTCCAATCCATTTGAAGCATTATTTGGAGGGAAAGAAGAAGAGACTACTGATATAGAAGATACAGATGTACGTTTAAAACGCTCGCAAATTGCCGAGGATTTAAGAGATGGCAAATTAGAAGATGAGTTTATCACTGTGGAGGTAGTAGAACAAGCACCTTCATTATTTGATGCTCTACAACCAGGTGGTATGGAGAGTATGGGCATGAATATGCAGGACGCCTTATCAAATCTAATGCCAAAGAAAAAGAAAAAACGAAAAATGAAAGTAAAAGATGCACGCAAAGTATTAATGCAAGAAGAAGCGAACAAACTGATAGACAAAGACGAGCTTTCTCAAATAGCAATTGAGAAAACAGAACAAACAGGTATCATATTTATCGATGAAATGGACAAAATAGCTAGTAAAAGTGGTTCTAATTCGTCTGCAGATGTATCACGAGAAGGTGTTCAACGAGATATACTTCCGATTGTAGAAGGATCTACGGTTACAACAAAATACGGTGCAGTTAAAACGGATTATATTCTTTTTATAGCAGCCGGAGCATTCCATATGGCAAAGCCATCAGATTTAATACCTGAATTACAAGGCCGTTTTCCAATTCGAGTTGAACTAGAAAAGTTGACAAAAGAAGATTTTGTCCGTATTTTAAAAGAGCCGCGCCAATCCCTGATTAAACAATATGAAGCTCTTCTGGAAACTGAAGGAGTAACAATTACTTTCTCAGAAGAATCTATTGAAAGAATTGGTGAAATCGCTTATGAAGTCAATCAGGAGACGGATAATATAGGAGCAAGACGGTTACACACAATTTTAGAAAAAATATTAGAGGACCTTTCTTACGAAGCTTCTGACATTTCGCCAGCTCATATTCAAATTACACCTGCATATATTGACGAAAAACTTGACAAAATTGTGAAAAATAGAGATTTATCTCAATTTATCTTATAAATCTTAAACAAATTAGTATCTAAAACAATTAAAAACCTTTAGAATATTAAAATAAATAAGAAAATTAACTGGAGGACTTTATTCATGAATTTATTAACTAAAACAAGAAAGATTAACTCGATGTTACAAGCATCTGCTGGTAAACCAGTAAACTTTAAAGAAATGGCAGCTACATTAAGTGAAGTAATCGAAAGTAATGCTTTCATTGTTTCGAGAAAAGGGAAATTATTAGGTTTTGAAGTACATCAACAAATTGAAAATGATCGTATGATTAAAATGATGGAAGAACGTCAATTCCCTGAACAATATACGAAGAACCTTTTCCATGTTGATGAAACATCTTCAAATTTAGATGTTTTTAGTGAGCACTCAGTGTTCCCTGAAGAGAACCGTGATTTGTTTAAAGACGGTTTAACAACAATAGTACCAATAATTGGTGGCGGAGAACGTTTAGGTACATTAATCCTTGGACGTCTTAAACAAGAGTTCCAAGATGATGATTTAATTCTAGGTGAATATGGTGCAACAGTTGTTGGTATGGAAATACTACGTGAAAAATCTGAAGAAATTGAAGAGGAAGCTCGTAGCAAAGCAGTTGTACAAATGGCTATCAATTCATTGTCTTACAGTGAATTAGAAGCAATCGAACATATTTTTGAAGAGTTAGACGGCAGTGAAGGTCTTCTAGTAGCATCTAAAATTGCTGATCGCGTCGGAATTACAAGATCTGTAATCGTTAATGCGCTTCGCAAGCTAGAGAGTGCTGGTGTAATTGAGTCAAGATCTTTAGGGATGAAGGGGACATATATTAAAGTATTAAATGATAAGTTTCTTGCAGAGTTAGCTCAGCTTAAAATGAAATAAGTAAATTACTTGAAAAATCTCTTCCGCTTAATAGTGGAAGAGATTTTTTTATAGGAGAAAAAAATCACTTCATAATAGTTGTTTTTTACTAGAAAGTTTAGAGAATTATAATTATTGACCAGGATTGACACAAAATGTCGATACTTATCAAATTAAAAGGAATATAGTCCTATTAAAATGCTGAAAATTCAATAGACACAATGTTACATAAACATTACAATGAAATTATTGTGATATTCAAAGATAATTAATAAAAAAATGTCGAATATTTATATACGTAATGAGGTGAAAGAATGAGTATATTTGGTGGAGCAATTTCAAGTTTAGAAAGAGGATTAGATTTCTCAGCGACAAAACAAAAGGCGATTGCGCAAAATATAGCAAATGTCGACACGCCGAACTATAAAGCCAAAAGTGTAAGTTTTGGGGAGTATTTATCCAATGCGAAACAATCAACTATATCAGCGCATAGAACACAGGAAAAACATATAAATTTCGAAACAAAAACTAGTTCTTCTGGTGTATTCGATTATGCAAGCTATAGATATAACCATAATGGCAATGGTGTGGACATGGATAAAGAGCAAGCAAATCTTGCGACCAATCAAATTTACTATAACGCGTTAATCGATAGAATGAGCGGTAAGTTAAATACACTACAAACTGTTATAAAAGGAGGAGGTTAATTATGTCCATATTTCATGGGATGAATACAACAGCTTCAGCATTAACAGCTCAGAGACTTAGAATGGATGTAATTTCTTCAAATATAGCGAATGTGGATACGACAAGAGCGAAGCAAGTAAACGGTGAATGGCAAGCATACAGAAGAAAATCTGTAACATTAAAGCCGTTAGAAGGTAATTTTTCCAATTTTTTAAATGTCGCTATTGGTACTTCTGATAAAAAAAATGTCGGTAATGGTGTGAAAGTTAGTAATATAAAAGAGGATACAGCAACGCCATTTAAATTAGTATTTGATCCCACTCATATTGATGCCGATGAAAATGGGTACGTAGAAATGCCCAATGTCGATCCTCTAAGAGAAATGGTTGATTTAATATCTGCAACTAGATCTTATGAGGCAAATGTAACAGTTTTTAATGCGAACAAAGCTATGTTATCTAAGGCATTAGAAATAGGAAAATAAGAAAGAAGGTGTGGTTTAAATTGCCAATAGAATCCATTTCGTTATTTAATCCTTCACAAATAACCCCAATTTCGACAACCTCAAAGGTAAGTCCAGCAGAAGCACAAGCTGATTTTGGGGATTTTTTAAAGACTGCAATTCAATCAGTAAATGAAAATCAAAAAGCCTCCGATGTAGCTACTGAAAAGCTTATAAACGGTGGGAATATTGAGTTACACGATGTTATGATTGCTTCACAGAAAGCTAGTATTACACTAAATGCAACATTAGAAATTAGAAACAAAGTAGTAGAAGCTTATCAAGAAATAATGCGTATGCAAGTGTAACCTCTCTCGGTTATCGCTAAATATCGAGCAAAAATATTCACCATAGCCGGAGGATAATAATGAATGAACGTATAAAGAAAATGACCAGCGATGTAACCACGTTTTGGAACAGTCGCACTAAAATGCAAAAGGGAACAATGATTGGAAGTTTGTTAGCAATTATTATTCTAGCTATTATTATTACAATTATGATGAATAGAACAAACTTTGTTCCGCTATATACAGACGTATCTCCGTCTGAAATTGGACGTATTAAAGAAACGTTAGATGCGCAAGGAGTGCCAAATGAAATTGCACCGGGCGGAACGTCTATCTTAGTACCAGCAGAGCAAGTTGATGCTTTGTTAGTCCAACTAGCTGCAGAAGGCTATCCACAGTCGGGAATGATTGATTATAGCTTCTTTTCTCAAAATGCTGGATTTGGTATGACAGATAATGAGTTTAATGTATTGAAACTAGCTTCCATGCAAACGGAACTTGCGAAATTGATCAAAGGTGTGGAAGGGGTAAAGGATGCTCAAGTTATGATTACTCTGCCTGAAGAAGGAGTGTTCCTTTCACAAAGCAATGAAACTGCCAGTGCAGCAATTGTTTTGAACACAGAACCTGGGTACAAATTTACGGATTCACAGATTCTATCCTTGTATAACCTAGTTTCGAAGTCAATCCCGAATCTTCCTACCGAGGAAATTAGTATTAGAAACCAATACTTAGAGTACTTTGACTTAGAACAAGCAAATGCAAACACAGCAGGTGCAAACGTCAGCGATCAAATGGCAATTAAGAAAACGATTGAACGTGATTTGCAACGTCAAGTACAAACAATGTTAGGTACTTTAATGGGGCAAGATAAAGTTGTTGTCTCTGTTACTACAGATATTGACTTCAAACAGGAAAATAGAGAAGAAAACTTAGTGGAACCTGTTGATGAAGAAAATATGGCGGGAATTGAAATTAGTGCGCAGCGTATTTCAGAAACCTTTACAGGTGAAAATCCTGTAGCAGGTGGTACTCCAACAACAGAAGATGCTACTGATAACTTTACTAACTATGTTGAAGGTTCTACATCAAACGGTGACTATGAGCGAAATGAAGACACGATTAACAGTGAAGTAAATCGTATCCGAAAAGAAATAGTTGAAAGTCCATACAAAATTAGAGATATAGGGATTCAAGTGATGGTAGAGCCTCCTAATCCTGAGGATCTAACAACTATGCCAGACGGTGTAGAGCAAGATATAGAGCAAATTCTTACAACAATTATCCGGACTTCTATTGATGAAGAAGCTGGTGGAGATTTGACAGAGGAATTATTGCAGGAAAAGATTGTCGTATCTGTACAACCGTTTAATGGTAAAGCAACTACAGTTGCAAGTACACAATCTACAATTCCTTGGTGGATCTATGTAATCGGAGGAATTTTACTTGTTGCCATCATACTTCTAGTAGTATCTTTACTTCGCTCAAGAAAAACCGATGAGGAAGAAATGTTTATTCTAGAAGAGCAACGAGAAGAGCTAAAAGTAGATGATATAAATACAGAAAAAGAAACTGAATCTACTTTAAGAAGAAAACAATTAGAAAAAATGGCGAAAGATAAGCCAGAAGAATTTGCAAAGTTATTACGTACTTGGATAGCAGAGGATTAACTTTGATTTTCATATTATGTTAAAGCCTCGGGCGGATGTCACAGATTTTAGACCAGACTCGCTGGTTACAACATCTGGATACGATTACGCCGTGTCGTAATTAATTGGGAGGACGGCTATGATTAAGAAAGAAAAAGATTTAAGTGGTAAACAAAAAGCCGCGCTCTTATTAATTTCTCTCGGACCTGAAGTGTCTGCTTCTATTTATAAACATTTAAATGAAGAAGAAATTGAGCGTTTAACTTTAGAGATTTCTGGTGTGAAAAAAGTAGAGCCTGAAATTAAAGAAGATATAATAGAAGAATTTCACAATATTGCACTAGCACAAGACTATATTTCGCAGGGTGGTATTGGATATGCGAAAACAGTTTTAGAAAAGGCTTTAGGTACTGATCATGCTCAGGCTATTATTAATCGTCTTACTTCTTCCCTACAAGTGCGACCATTTGATTTTGCCAGACGTGCCGAGCCGGCTCAACTGTTTAATTTCATACAAAATGAACATCCGCAAACTATTGCCTTGATCCTTTCTTATTTAGAGGCTCAGCAGGCTGGGATCATTCTTTCTTCATTGCCGCAGGAAGTACAAGCGGATATTGCAAAAAGAATAGCTACAATGGATTCCACCTCACCTGAAGTAATTAGTGAAATAGAGTCTGTACTGGAAAGAAAGCTATCTTCTACTGTGACGCAGGATTACACAGAAACAGGCGGTATTGATGCAGTCGTCGAAGTATTGAACGGTGTAGACCGAACAACAGAGAAAACAATATTGGATGCATTAGAAATTCAGGATCCAGAGCTTGCTGAAGAGATCAAGAAAAGAATGTTCGTATTCGAAGATATCGTTACGCTTGATAATCGCTCTATTCAACGTGTTATTCGTGACTGTGAAAACGAAGATTTACTTCTTTCAATGAAGGTTTCTAGTGAAGAGGTTAAAGATGTAATTTTCCGCAATATGTCAGTACGTATGGCCGAAACGTTCAAAGAGGAAATGGAAATTATGGGACCTGTTCGCCTTCGCGATGTTGAAGAAGCTCAATCTCGTATTGTAACTGTAATTAGAAGATTGGAAGACGCAGGCGAAATAATAATTGCTCGTGGCGGAGGAGATGACATCATTGTCTAAAATTTTCCGAAATGTATATTTGAATGAAACAAAAGAAAACTCAAAGCCCATTCAAATAAGGAATTTACATGTTCAAGAAATGATGAAAACAGACGAGCCATTGACTTTAGATGTTCTTACACAAGAACGAAATAAAATGATGGAAGAAGTAAACGAGGAGATCGCTGAGAAAAGATCTCTCTTAACTAAAGACATCGAAGAGACTAAACTATATATCGAAAGTCAGTTAAATGCTTGGGAGCAAGAGAAGGTAGCTTTTCAACAGCAAGCGTATGATGAAGGCTTTATGCAAGGTATAGAAGAAGGTCGCTTAAAAGCGCAAGCAGATATGCAAAATTCATTGAAATTAGCTAATGATGCAATGAAAACGGCACATGAAAATGCTGCAAATTACTTACAGCAACAGGAGCATGTCATTCTAGAACTAGCTATACGAACTGCAGAGAGAATCATTGCAACTAAGTTAGATGAAAATGATGACTTGTTTTTATCCATTGTTAAAAGAGGCTTAAAAGAAGCGAGAGAAATGAAAGAGATTAAACTATATGTTTCTCCGTTTTACTTTGAACTTGTTTCTAATAATAGGGAAGAACTTTCCTCCATTTTTCCGATAGATGTTCCTTTTATGATTTTTGTTGATGAAGATATGAACGATACGGATTGTTATATTGAAACGAATCATGGAAGAATTGTCGTCAGTATTGACGAGCAGGTTCAGGAATTGCGAAGTAAGTTAGTAGAAATTCTAGATAGTATGGAGTGAATGTGATGAAGGCTGTAGATTTGATTCAACAAATTTCGAACGTACCTACCTTTAAAAAATATGGTCGAGTTAGTCGAGTAGTTGGGTTAATGATTGAGTCACAAGGTCCTGAAAGTTCAGTTGGTGATGTTTGTAAAATTCACATAAACTCGACGAAATCAGGAGCCTCCATAATTCTTGCTGAAGTGGTTGGATTTAAGGAAGAAACCGTCGTATTAATGCCTTACACAAATATTAGAGAAATTTCTACAGGTTGTTTAGTCGAAGGATCAAATAATCCATTAGAGATTAAGGTCGGTCCGGAACTAATTGGAAAAGTATTAGATTCGATGGGAAACCCAATAGATGGATCTGTATTGCCTAAAGGGTTAATGACAGTGGGAACCGAGAAAGATTCCCCGAATCCATTGACAAGACCCCCTATAGAAGAACAAATCGAAGTGGGTGTAAAGGCAATAGATGGTATGCTAACGGTCGGAAAAGGCCAAAGGGTAGGTATTTTTGCTGGATCTGGAGTAGGAAAAAGCACATTACTTGGCATGATAGCTAGAAATACTAATGCAGACTTAAATGTTATTGCGCTAATTGGCGAACGTGGCAGAGAGGTTCGAGAGTTTATCGAAAGAGATTTAGGAAAAGAAGGATTGGAAAAATCCATTGTAGTAGCTGCTACGTCTGACCAACCAGCTTTGATGCGCATTAAAGGGGCTTTTACTGCTACAGCAATCGCAGAGTATTTCCGTGACAAAGGATTAAACGTCATGCTCATGATGGACTCTGTCACTCGTGTAGCAATGGCCCAGCGTGAAGTAGGTCTAGCGGTTGGAGAGCCACCAGCTACTAGAGGTTATACACCTTCCGTATTTTCTATTTTACCTAAGCTTCTAGAACGTACAGGCACAAATGAAAATGGAACAATTACAGCATTTTACACCGTATTGGTTGATGGTGACGATATGAATGAACCAATAGCCGATACAGTCCGTGGGATCTTAGACGGTCATATTGTGTTAGATCGATCCCTAGCCAATAAAGGTCAGTATCCTGCGATAAATGTTTTGAAAAGCATCAGTCGTTTGATGAATCATATTTCAGATAAAGATCATGTGAAGGCTGCAGAGAGGTTAAGAGATTTGTATTTTACGTACAATAAATCAGAAGATCTAATCAACATCGGTGCCTATAAACGTGGTACTTCTCGTGAAATTGATGAAGCGATACAGTATGAACCTTTAATAACATCTTTTCTAAAACAAGGATATTTGGATAAAGTGTCTTTAGAATCCTCCGTAGATGAATTAGTGAAATTATCAGGTGGTGTTTCATAAATGGTTGCCTATCAGTTTAAATTTGCAAAGGTTTTAACAATTCGTGAACAAGAAAAATCAGAAACCGAGTTAGCTTACAAAGAATCGGTATCGGCTTTTGAAAAAGTCGCAACTGAACTTTATAATTTGTTGAAAAAAAAAGAAGATACTGTTGACACTCAAAATAACCTTTTGACTTCAGGACTTTCCGTAGATAATATCCATCATTATTCCAATTATATTGTTGGACTTCAAAAAAGAATAGATATAGTTCAAAAAGAAGTTATCCAGGCGAGATCAAAAATGAATTGGATGGAAGAGAGACTTCTCGAAAAATCATTAGAAGTGAGAAAGTTCGAAAAGATACAAGAAAAAGACCTTGAACAGTTCCAACAAGAGCAACAAAGACTAGAAACAATTCAATTAGATGAAATATCTTCTTTGAAGTTTCAAAACAAAGAGATTAGGTGAGTAGAAGCATGGCTAAACGGAACAAACCAAATAAAAGCATTGAACAAAATAGTGGCGAAACAAAAGGTATAAGTAAAATAAAAATGTTTTTTTATTTGTTTATCATTCCTTTTTTATTTGCTTTACTTCTCTTACTAGTAATTGCTCAAATTGCTAATATTAACGTTTTTGAAAAAGCAAAAGAAATCACTGGTTTTAGCGAAGAACAGGTTTTAACAGAAGATAAAAAGACAGAGGTTCTGGAAGACCGAGTTGTTACGTTGCAGGCTGAAATCCAACAAAAAGAAGCGCAAATAGAAAAAGTTCAAACAGAGCTACAGAATTCTGCAAGTGAGAAAGAAGCTCTTCTAATAGAACAAGAACGGTTATTAGATGAAATCGCAAAGTTAACACGAGACCAAGAAAGTGCAAAACGTGATTATGCCGAAATCGTTTCTACATTTGAAAAAATGTCAGCAAAGACTGCCGCACCTGTAATTACAAAAATGAGTGATGCAGAAGCATTACGAATTTTAACAAGTCTTAAACCAGATACAGTGGCGAGCATATACGAGAAAATGACGCCAGAAGATGCTGCCAAGTATACAGAATTGATGTCGAAGCAGTAATTATAATCCATTGAGGGGAGGTGAAAAAAAGTGAAAATGGCACTGACCATTAACCCAAATATTAATGCAACTACTCAAATAAGTAGCAAAATGCAAACAAATATGAATAGCAGTCAAAAATTCGGATCTGTATTTGGTCAAATCTTATCCGGTTCACAGATTCAACCAATCTCTACACCTCAAACAAACGGTGAAGGTAATATACTGCAGGAAATGCTGGCCATCCTTAATGTAAATTCGATTGAAGAGCTTAAATCATTATTAGGCACAGATGAATTAACAGTTAGCTCTAAGGAATTAAAAGGGCTCTTAGATAAATTACTTGGTGTAGAGAGTAATAGTTCTAATTCTAATGGTGAAATAGAGTCAAATGTCTGGGATATACTTGCTGGTATAAATGAACAAGCAACTAAAATTATAGATGCGCTCATTTCTTCTGTGAAGGGACAAGGACCGAGTAGTGAAACTGATGCTAGACAAGCAGTGGAGCTATTAAAAACGGTTCAATTAATCGCAAACAAATCAGATTTAGGCATCAAAGAAGAATCTACACTTTTTGATCTCAAGCAACTACTTGTGAATATAAAGGAAACAGTAGGCAAAACACCAACAAATGATACGGCTTCCTTACCACAACTATTAAAACAACCGATTATTCAAACTCAAATGGTAGTTAAACAGCCTTCTCTATCTGTTCAGCCAGAGATTGTTACGGAAACGAAGGAAATTACTTCAAATATACAAGGCAGTACTACTACGGTTATTCAAACGAAAGTTGAAACAGTCTCGATAGCACTACCAACTGATAAGGCCGCACAGTCAGAAGAATTCATAAAAGAATTACAGAAAGTGATGAACCGTGTGCAGTTTGGATTTGCCGGCGGAGCTAACAGACTAGTTTTAAAACTATTTCCAGAGCAACTTGGTACGATTCGTATTGAATTGATTCAAAAAGACGGAATGCTTACAGCAAAAATATTAGCTTCAACAGCACTTGGCAAAGAAATGTTAGATTCAAATTCTAGTCAATTGAGACAAGGTTTTGCTGGTCAAAATATACAATTAGAGAAGCTAGAAATAACACAAGCTTTACAAGAATCTACAAGACAAGAAAAGAACCAAGATTTCCAACAATCATTTAATCAACAGCAAAAACAACAAGAAAATAGCAATGAAGAACTAGAAGAACAGTTTTCATTCCATGAATACTTAGAAGAAATGGAGGTCTAGACTGTGGCTGAAATGGCTAAAATTACCGACAGTATGTATTTATCCAATCAAGCGAAAAAAACGCCTTCGACGGGAAATAGTACATTAGGTAAGGATGCATTCTTAAAAATTCTAATGACACAGCTTCAAAATCAAGATCCAACGAAACCAATGGATGATTCACAATTCATCGCTCAAATGGCACAATTTTCTTCTTTAGAGCAAATGACAAATTTAACAGAAGCATTTAAAGAATTCGCTGCTGTGCAAGAGCAAAGTCAAATGATTGAATTCAGTAGCTTTGTTGGTAAAAACGTAAAATGGCATGAACTAACAGACAAAAAAGATGAAAATGGTAATCCGATTACAAGTGAAGGTACTGGGTCAATAACAGGTATTAAATTTATAAACGGAAAAGTTGAATTCACATTGGTAGGCGGGAAAGTTATTAACCCGGGTAATATATCCGAAGTACTTTCTGGTGGTTTAAACTCAAATTCTAATAGTTTAGTAGACGCTAGCCTGTTAATTGGTAAAACAGTTAGTTATATTCATGCTGGCACAGAGACAGAAACACCAAGTGAAACTTCAGCAACTGTTGAATCAGTGAGCAAAAAAAGTGGAAACATCGTTTATAACTTAAGTAATGGTACATCCATAACGGCAGATCAAATAACATCTATAAGTAAATAAGAACGGAGACTTGCAATGGGCAACATTTCGATAAATCGTGTTCCGCTGCAAACGACAATCCGTCAACCAATCACATCAAGCCAAGTAGCTTCACAAAAACAATCTTTCTTACAGCATTTACATGAAGCATCTGTTAGCACTGAGTTAAAGATAAGCAAGCATGCAAACCAACGCTTACAAGAAAGAAATATATATATTTCAGAAGCCGAGTGGAAAATAGTAAGTGATAAAGTTTCAGAAGCACGCTCTAAAGGTGTGAACGACTCACTAGTTTTGATGGATCAAGCAGCATTAATCGTCAGTGCAAAAAACGCCACTGTCATTACTGCGATGAATCGCACGGAAGCGAAAGACCAATTATTCACTAATATTGACGGTACCATCGTACTGAACTAAAAAAAATTATAGCAGGACCTGTATAGGATGCTATGTGCAGCCGACTGATCGAAGCTAGCACACAAATTGAAGGGAGAAAAAATTAATGATTCGCTCAATGTACTCAGGTATTTCTGGCTTAAAAAACTTCCAAACAAAATTGGATGTAATAGGTAACAACATTTCAAACGTAAACACTTACGGATTTAAAAAAGGTCGTACAGTATTTAAAGATTTAATTTCACAAACTACTGCTGGTGCTTCTGCAGCAACTGGTACTCGCGGGGGAGTTAATGCTAAACAGGTTGGTTTAGGATCACAATTAGCTGCTATTGATACAATTCATGCTGGTGGAGCATTACAATCTACAGGAAATACACTTGACTTAGCGATATCAGGGGATGGATTTTTTCAAGTAGCTGATGGTACAGGTGCCACAGCTACTGCTGGCCCAACAGGATATACAAACTATCTTTATACACGTGCTGGAAACTTCTATATGGATGAAAGTGGATATTTAGTAAATTCAGATGGTAAATTTGTAGTTGGTGTGTCTGCTGCTACCACAGGGACACCTGCTGTTTATCCGCTCGCAAGTACTGTTTTAATAACCCCAAATAACGGTAATCTTGATACTGACAATAATAGTATCCCTAATAAAATTCCTGTAACAGGTAATTCAGCTACTTACAAACCTGTTCAGATTCCTACAGACGCTCAAAGTATGAGTATTAGTCAAGATGGAACCGTAACGTTTGTAGATAAAGGCGGGGAATTAAGATGGGCAGGTCAATTAGTACTTGCTAAATTTCCTAATGCAGGTGGTTTAGAAAAAGCAGGTAATAATTATTTTAAATCTTCGCCTAACTCTGGTACGCCATTGAATGCCACTGCTACTCAAGATGGTCTTGGAACAGTAAATTCTGGTTTCCTAGAAATGTCTAACGTCGATCTTTCAGAAGAATTCACAGATATGATCGTTGCGCAACGTGGGTTCCAAGCGAACACTCGTATTATCACAACTTCTGATTCTATTTTAGAAGAGCTTATTAACTTAAAACGTTAAAATGAGTCATTCTCAGATTACTTTTTTTAAAAGTGAATCTAGTTGATTGTAGTGGAAGGCGGCGACTCCAGCGGGAACAGCACGAGCTGAAAGCCCCGCAGGAACGTAGTGACGAGGAGATTGAAGCCGTGCCCGCGGAAAGCGTCCGCCTGAAACGGAAATCAACCTTGTTGGGATTTCCCTATTTAATATGCTTTTATGAAAATGATTCAATCTATTAAACTTTAAACTTATTGCAAGGGAGGGTTGGGCCGTTCCTTAAAAGGCCCGGCCCTTCATAATGATTAATCTAACTCGTTTAAACGGCAAGGAGTTTTCGTTAAATGCTCTATACATAGAGACTGTGGAGTCTTTCCCAGATACAACGATTACACTCACAAATGGTCATAAATATGTAGCGTTGGAATCAAGGGAAGAAGTATACTTCAAAATTTCTCAGTTTTACAAAGAAATACATATATTATCTAACCCCCATATAAGAGGTGAACAAGATGAAGAGTAAAAACAAACTATTAACCATTATGCTTATCATTTTAGTTTCGATTACGTTGGTAGGTGTAGTCGCTTTATTAATAGTAATGCAGTTAAATAAAACAGATGAGTCCGAAGAACCTACCATTGATCAAATTATTGAATCCTCTGTAGACATACCGGAAATAACTACTAACTTAGCTGCCAACAAATTTATCCGTATATCATTAAAGGTTCAAACGGATAGTGTAAAGGCTGCAGAGGAGTTAACGAAAAGGGATTTCCAAGTAAAAAATATAGTTATTACAGAGCTTTCAGAAATGACTCCTGAAGACTTAAGCGGTAAAGAGGGTAAAGCGATGTTTGAATCTGCATTAAAAACAAAAATAGGTGAGCTAATGGATAGTGGAGAAATTCAACAAGTTTATATAACTTCTTATATTATTCAATAAAGTAATTTTTTTAAGATGGAGGTGGGCAGATTGGCAGGAGATATTTTATCTCAATCAGAAATAGATGCGTTGTTAAGTGCACTCTCAACAGGTGAAATGACAGCAGATGAAATGAAAAGTGAGCAAGAAGCAAAGAAAATAAGAACGTACGATTTCAAAAGAGCACTTCGCTTTTCAAAAGATCAGATTCGAAGCTTGACGAGAATCCATGAAAACTTTGCTCGTCTATTAACTACATTTTTTTCTGCCCAGTTAAGATCATATGTGCAAATTTCGGTCGTGTCAGTCGATCAAATTCCGTTCGAAGAGTTTATCCGCTCGGTTCCACATATGACATTGATCAATGTGTTTGAAGTTCCACCACTTGAAGGGAATATATTGATGGAGATTAATCCTAATATTGCATATTCCATGCTGGATCTAATGATGGGTGGAAAAGGACAAGCACATACAAAAGTGGACAATTTAACGGAAATAGAAACGAAAATAATGACGAACTTGTTTGAGCGTTCGTTTGATAATTTACGAGAAGCATGGATAAATATTGCAGATATAGATCCGATACTTACAGAGTTAGAAGTAAATCCTCAATTTTTACAAATGATTTCTCCAAATGAAACAGTTGTTGTAATTTCATTTAACACTATTATCGGAGAAACTAGTGGAATGATTAATATATGTATCCCGCACGTAGTACTTGAACCAATTGTACCTAATCTATCTGTACGTTACTGGATGCAAACAAATAAAAAAGAAGTATCACCCGAACAGCTAGCTGTTCTGCAAAAACGTGTTAAAGCAGCAGAAATTCCTATAGTTGCAGAGATTGGCACAACTGATATTTCGATAGAAGATCTCTTGTACTTACAATTAGGCGACGTAATTCAATTAAACACTAAAATTGATGACCCACTGACTGTTAAAGTTGGCGGCATGCCTAAATTTATTGGTCAACCTGGTAAACTAAAAAAACGAATGGCTGTACAAGTCATTGAAACTGTGAAAGGAGGAGAGGATGATGATGAGTGATGATATGCTCTCCCAAGAAGAAATTGAGGCCCTCCTGAGAGGAACAAATATAAATGAGGAAGCTACAAAAGAAATTGATACAGAAGATATTAAAATAGACGATTACTTAGATTCATTTGCTCAAGATACACTAGGAGAAATCGGAAATATTTCCTTTGGTAGTTCCGCTACAGCCCTTTCTTCTCTTTTAGGACAAAAAGTAGATATTACGACACCTAATCTTAGTATGATTAACCGAAGAAAATTGAAAGAAGAGTTCCCACATCCTTATGTTGCGGTACAGGTACAATATACTACCGGACTAATCGGTATGAATCTTCTCGTTATAAAGCAGTCAGACGCTGCTATTATAGCTGACTTAATGCTTGGTGGAGATGGTTTAGCTCCAAGACCCGAGCTAAGTGAGATTCAGTTAAGCGCAGTTCAGGAAGCTATGAACCAAATGATGGGTTCAGCCGCTACCTCCATGTCAACTGTTTTCAATAAGAAAGTGGATATTTCGCCACCTACTATCGACCTGATGAACCTTTTACAAGATGAAGGAACGGAAGCAATTCCAGCAGATGAATTACTGATTAAAGTATCTTTCCGTCTTAAGATTGGGGAGTTAATAGATTCAAATATTATGCAACTGTTGCCTTTAGAGTTTGGGCTTAACTTAGTGAAATCATTATTAGGTGAAGAGGAACCAGAAGTAGCTGCTACAATTACAGAAGAAAAAGTATATGAAGCACCTGTACAACAGCAGCCTACTACGCAAACACAACAGGCACCGGAGATGTCTTCACATGCTCCTATGCAATTCACTCAGCAACCATCACGACCACAAGCACCACCAGTGGAAGTACAGCAAGCTCAGTTTGCAAGCTTTGACGCACCAAGTTTGACGCAAAATGAGTCAAGAAATTTAAATTTACTACTTGATATTCCTCTTCAGGTAACAGTAGAATTAGGTCGTACTAAGAGAACTGTAAAAGATATTTTGGAACTAACAAGTGGATCTATTATTGAACTTGATAAACTAGCTGGTGAGCCAGTAGATATTTTAGTTAATAATCGACATATAGCCAAAGGAGAAGTCGTTGTTATAGATGAGAATTTTGGCGTTCGCATTACAGATATTTTAAGTCAGGCAGAACGTATTACTAATTTAAGATAAGCACTGGAGGAGACATACTATGTCGAAAAGAATTTTAATAGTAGATGATGCAGCATTTATGAGAATGATGATTAAAGATATTTTAAGTAAAAATGGCTTTGAAGTTGTAGGAGAAGCAGCTGATGGTGTTCAAGCAATCGAAAAGTACAATGAGCTTAAACCGGATTTAGTAACGATGGATATTACAATGCCAGAAATGGACGGAATTGCGGCTTTAAAAGAGATTAAAGCAAAAAATCCATCTGCTACAATCATTATGTGCTCTGCAATGGGGCAGCAAGCTATGGTAATTGACGCAATCCAGGCTGGAGCAAAAGATTTCATCGTAAAACCATTCCAAGCTGATCGTGTAATTGAAGCAATTTCCAAAGCTTTAGGGTAATGAAATGATGAGGAAATTTTCCTTAGTATTAAGTATTCTTTTTTTGTTAACATTCGGAATTCAGCTAGATGTAAGAGCAGAGTCAGATTCGAATCAAAGTATAGATGAATACTTAAAGAATTTGAACAAGGATGAAAGTAATGAAAAAGAGTCTCAGTCAAATCAAGAAGAAGCTCCAGAAACGACTGATGAACCCGTTTCTGTGGGTGTTTCTGTTACAGCCTGGGATTATATCAAAATGATTTTTGCACTTTTGTTTGTTATAGCCTTGCTATATGGATTACTTCGTTTTGTAAATAGCAGAAATAAAACCTTTCAAACCAATCAGCTTATTCAAAATCTAGGTGGGGTTGGCGTTGGACAAGGGAAATCATTACAGCTAATGCAAGTAGGTAATTCCATCTTCTTAGTAGGCATTGGAGAAGATATTACTTTGATAAAAGAAATAAATGATCCAGCAGAAATTGAAAAACTAACTAAAATATATGAAGAAAAAGTAGATATTGGAAATAGTATTCCTTACATATCTGAACTTATAGGTCGCTTGAGAGAGAAAGGAATAACAAATACGAAGAGAGAAAGTAAGGAACCTTCGTTTGACGAGACCTTTCAGAAAAGATTACAAGAAATTCAAAAAGACCGTAGTAATGTATTAAAGGATTGGAAGACGAAGGAGCGCGATAACAATGAATGAATTTGTCCAGTTTTTCTCGGACAGCGACCCATCAAATCTCTCCACTTCTATAAAATTAATGCTATTGCTGACGGTTTTATCTTTAGCTCCAAGTATTTTAATATTGATGACGTCCTTTGCTAGAATAGTAATTATACTATCATTTGTTCGAACTGCACTGGCGACTAACCAGATGCCGCCGAACCAAGTGATTGTAGGGTTAGCATTATTTTTAACATTTTTTATCATGGCACCGACGTTACAGCAAGTAAATGAACAGGCATTAACTCCTTTGTTCGATGAAGATATTACGTTAGAACAAGCATATGAAAATGCTAGTGGACCTTTTAAAGAGTTTATGAGTAAGCACACTAGACAAAAAGATTTAGAACTTTTCCTACGATATTCAGAAGCTGAAAGACCTGAAACGCTTGAGGATATCCCTTTAACTGTTATGGTACCTGCTTTCGCACTGAGTGAAATAAAAACAGCATTTCAAATTGGTTTTATGATTTTTATCCCTTTTTTAGTTATTGATATGATTGTGGCGAGTGTACTGATGTCAATGGGTATGATGATGTTACCGCCAGTTATGATCTCACTACCTTTTAAAATATTATTATTTGTTTTGGTGGATGGTTGGTATTTGGTTATGAAGTCTATATTACAAAGTTTTTAGGAGCTGATTGTATTGAATAATGAAATGGTAATTTCAATTGCAGAACGAGCAATTTGGGTCATTCTTCTTGCATCAGGTCCTCTTCTTTTAGTTGCTTTAATTACCGGTCTTGCAGTGAGTATTTTTCAGGCTACGACACAAATTCAAGAACAAACACTTGCATTTGTACCGAAAATTATAGCGGTACTTGTCGCTATTGTTTTCTTTGGTCCCTGGATGCTTTCCCAAGTCACCACGTATGCAGCAGATATTTTTGAGAATTTAATTCGATACATTGGTTGATTCAATGGATGCCATCTTACCAAGTTTAACTGTATTATTACTTATTATTGCTCGTGTTTCTGCATTTTTTGTCGTATTACCACTTTTCTCACATCGAACCATACCCGCAAGTCATCGGATAGCCTTTGCTGTAGTGCTCTCCTGGATGATGTATTATACCCTCGATGTGGAGCCGTTTGAGGTAAATGGAGAATATATTCTGTTAATTATTAAAGAAGTTATTTTCGGATTATTTATAGGCTTACTTGCTTATATCATTATGTCAGCTGTTCAAATTGCAGGTGGGTTTATCGACTTTCAGATGGGATTTGCGATGGCCAATGTAATTGATCCGCAGACAGGTGCTCAAAGTCCATTAATTGGTCAATTTTTAAATACTTTAGCTTTGTTGCTATTATTAGCTTTAAATGGACATCATTTGTTGTTAGATGGTATTTTCTATAGCTATCAATTTATGCCGATGGAAATGACCTGGCCAGCATTTGGTCAGGAAAATTATGTAGAATTCATTATGAAAACTTTTGCAGGTGTTTTTGCCGTCGCATTTCAAATGTCCATACCAATTGTCGCTACATTGTTTCTTGTAGATATAGCTTTAGGTATTACTGCAAGGACTGTTCCTCAATTGAATATCTTTGTAATTGGATACCCAATTAAAATTGGGGTAGGATTTTTAGTTCTTCTAGTTATGATTGGAGTTTTAATGGCAGTTGTAAAGCATATGTTTGAAATTTTGGTTATTGCAATGCGGGACTTAATGATAATTTTAGGTGGTGGCTAATTTGATTAATCTGCGCTTAGATCTACAGTATTTCGCGGGAGAAAAAACAGAAAAAGCTACTCCTAAAAAGAGGCAGGATTCTCGTAAAAAAGGACAAGTATTAAAAAGTCCTGATGTGACTAGTGCGATTGTATTACTCACAGTTTTCGTATTTTTATTTTTCTTTGCTAGTTTTTTAAGAACTGAGATTTTTTCATTCTTCAGTGTAACGTTTACGAAGTATATGTTAATAGAAACGTTAACAATTGATACAGCCATAATCATTTATAAGGATATGCTGCTTGAAATGGCGGTAATTTTATTGCCAATAATGTTGGTAGCTGTGATAGCTGCGGTAGCTGCAAACTTTTTTCAATTTGGTTTACTGTTTACTACTGAACCATTGAAATTCGATTTGAAGAAGATTGATCCTATAAAGGGTCTTAAAAGGATCTTTTCGCTTAAAGCAATTATAGAGCTATTAAAATCGATTTTGAAAATATCATTTATTGGTTCTGTAACTACTTTAATATTGTGGACCAATTTGGAAAAGGTCTTATCTTTATCATTCAAAACAGCTTGGGATACACTGGCCACTGTTGGTTGGTTAACTGGAATGATGGGTATCGCCGCTTCTTGTGTATTATTATTTATATCCATCTTGGATTTCTTTTATCAAAAGTTTGATTATGAAAAAAATCTTAAAATGTCCAAGCAAGATATTAAAGATGAACATAAAAACTCGGATGGAGATCCAATTATTAAATCGCGTATTAGGCAAAGGCAAAGAGAGATGGCGATGCGCCGTATGATGCAGGAAATACCGACAGCCGATGTGGTCATAACGAATCCTACTCACTTTGCAATAGCTTTAAAGTATGATGATGAATCGATGGATGCCCCAACCGTAGTAGCGAAGGGTGCAGATTTTGTAGCACAAAAGATCAAGTTAATTGCAAAGGAAAATAATGTCGTCATGGTGGAAAATAGACCTCTTGCTCGTTCGATGTATGACCAAGTAGAAGTTGGTCAGCGGATTCCAGACGAATTTTTCAAAGCAGTGGCGGAAGTTTTAGCTTACGTATATCGTATTAAACAAAAAATTTAAATGGTAAAGATAGAGGTGGAAGTATATGCAAGTCCGTGATATAACCGTATTGGCAGCTGTAATATCTATTGTGGCGATGCTCGTAATACCTCTTCCTCATTGGTTGATAAGTTTTCTTATTATTATAAATATTACGATTGCCTTATTAATATTGATGACTGCTATGAATATGAAAGAGGCTTTAGAATTCTCTGTATTTCCAACGATTGTTTTACTCGTTACTTTGTTTAGACTTGCTTTGAATATTTCCACCACAAGAGCAATCTTAGCAGAAGGCGATGCGGGTAAAGTAGTTGAAACGTTCGGTACATTTGTTACAGGGGGGAACATGCTCGTCGGTTTAGTTGTATTTGCTATTTTAGTAATTATAAACTTTATCGTTATAACTAAAGGTGCCGAGCGTGTTTCTGAGGTTGCTGCTCGGTTCACATTAGATGCAATGCCTGGTAAACAAATGAGTATCGACGCGGATTTAAACGCTGGTATGATTTCCGAGAAAGAAGCTCGTGAAAGACGTGAAAAAGTTAGTGGTGAAGCAGACTTTTACGGTGCAATGGACGGGGCTACTAAATTCGTAAAGGGAGATGCTATTGCAGGGATCATCATTGTTATTATCAATTTGCTATTCGGTATAATTATCGGGGTTGTACAATTTGGTCTTCCGTTTGGTGAAGCTGCCGTACTATTTTCAACACTCACAGTCGGTGATGGTCTAGTTTCACAAATTCCAGCATTATTAATATCCACTGCTACTGGTATTGTCGTAACACGAGCTGCATCTAAAGGCAATCTTGGCGGGGATATTACAGATCAGTTATTTAACCAGCCTAAACTTCTATATGTAGCTGCTGCTACAATTACATTGTTAGGTATCGTAACACCGATTGGCTTAGTTCTAACATTACCTATTGCAATAATATTAGCGGTTGGTGCTTACATGATAAGTAAGGCTAACAAAGAGGATCCAGATGAGATGGAAGAATTTGAAGAGGAAGTAACAACAGATAGTATGAAGAGTCCAGAAAATGTTATTAATCTATTAAATGTGGATCCAATTGAATTTGAGTTTGGTTATGGATTAATACCGTTAGTAGATGCTGCGCAGGGCGGAGATTTACTAGATCGTGTAGTAATGATCAGAAGACAGCTTGCACTGGAATTAGGAGTAGTTATACCCGTAGTTCGAATACGTGATAATATACAGCTTCAACCGAACGAATATCGTATTAAGATCAAAGGCAATGAAATGGCAAGAGGAGAGCTTCTTTTAGATCATTATTTGGCTATGAGCCCTGGTGATGATGATACGATCGAAGGGATAGATACTGTAGAACCTTCCTTTGGATTACCGGCAAAATGGATAACGGAATCAGTGAAGGAAGAAGCGGAAATACTTGGATATACAGTTGTAGATCCGCCTAGCGTTGTTTCAACTCATATGACTGAAATTATTCGCAATAATGCGCATGAATTATTAGGCCGCCAAGAAACAAAACAATTAATCGATCATATAAGAGAGACTTACCCAATACTAGTAGACGAATTAACACCTACGCCATTGACAGTAGGAGAAATTCAAAAAATATTGAGCAATCTTCTAAGAGAGCATGTATCTATTCGGAATTTGCCGATTATATTTGAAACCCTTGCAGACTATTCAAAAATGACCTCGGATGCCGATGTATTAACTGAATACTCAAGGCAATCTTTAGCGAAGCAAATTACAGCACAATACGCTGGTTCGAGTAATGTGCTAAAAGTATTAACGGTATCTGGTAGAGTAGAAAAACTAATTGCGGATAGCATTCAGCAAACTGAACATGGGAACTATTTATCTATAGATCCAAGTGATTCTCAGGCAATTTTAGAGTCTATGGCAAAAGAAATAGAGCGTGCTTCTATGATGGAGCAGTCACCAATCATTCTTTGTTCGCCTGCTGTAAGAATGTATGTTAGACAAATGACGGAAAGATATTTTCCACATGTACCAATTCTTTCTTATAATGAATTAGAATCCTCAATTGAGGTACAAAGTGTCGGGGTGGTGAATGTAGATTGAAGATGAAAAAATTTACAGCGAATACAATGCCAGAAGCTATGAAATTAATCCGAAAAGAACTTGGGGACGAGGCAGTAATATTAAGTTCAAAGGTTGTCTTTTCGAAAGGCTTTATAGGCTTGTTTAAGAAAAAATCGATTGAAGTATTAGCTGGAATGGATACATTAGAACAGTCAAATAATACACTTGAGGTGCCAACTATTGTGCCTCAAGAATCTCAACATGTTTCTGTAGAGATAAAAAAAGAACTAGAAGACCTAAAACAATTAGTAAAAAATATTGGGCGTCCCGAAAAGTTAAGTACATATCCAGCAGAAATGAAAACTCTTATGGATTTTTTACAAGAGCAAGAATTGTCAGAGGAGCTTATCACACCTGTTAGTGATGAGCTTTTTGTACATCTGAAAAGAAATCCAGCAGACTTTGAAATGGAAACTCAAATAGCCATTACGAAAAACTTTCTCAAAACTCAATTGGAGCACTTACCATTCGGTGGAATTTCATATACGAAGAAGTACATTAATGTGCTCGGACCAACAGGTGTAGGTAAAACGACGACGATCGCAAAGATGGCTGCAAGAGCAGTTTTAGAAAAAAAGAAAAAAGTTGGCTTTATTACAACGGATACATATCGGATTGCGGCAATTGAACAACTTAAAACTTATGCAGGTTTACTTCAAGCTCCTATTGAAATTGTCTATAGTGAAAAGGATTTACAAGAAGCGATGGTAAAGTTTGAAAAGTTAGATACTGTATTTATAGACACTGCTGGAAGAAATTATAAAGAAACTAAATTCGTAAGAGATTTGCAGAAATTAATAGAGTTTGAAGTGAATACTGAAACTTTCTTAGTACTTTCATCTACCTCTAAACAAAAGGACATGGAAGTAATAATCGAACAATTTAGTGAATTTCCTATTGAAAAATTTATATTTACTAAAGTAGATGAAACAAATACTATTGGCTCTCTCATCAATTTAATGGTTAAATATAACAAAGGACTTGCTTACTATACGGATGGTCAAGAAGTCCCGGAAGATATTATGGGAGCTAGTCACGAAGGATTACTCACATTATTTTTAAAGGGGATTCGTCATGAGAGATCAAGCTGAAGAACTTAGAATGAAAATGCTAAGAAACCAAAATAAGCTTGGACGATCAATAGCGGTAGTTAGTGGTAAAGGTGGAGTGGGAAAAAGCAATTTTTCGATAAATTTTACTACAACATTAAGTGGGCAGGGAAAAAAAGTTGTACTAATTGATATGGATATTGGTATGGGAAATATTCATATATTACTCGGAAAATCTGTTCCTACTAATTTAAAAGATTACTTAGTCGGAGATCAGCCATTAGAATCAGTAATCTTTGAAGGACCAAACAACCTACAATATATCTCAGGTGGTTCAGGGTTAAATGGTGTAATGGAATGGACCGACGAAATGTTTGAGCGTTTAATCGAGGCTTTTGAATACTTACAGAAAAACTTCGATTATATTGTTTTTGATATGGGAGCAGGTGCAACGAGTCAGACATTGAATTTGTTAGTTTCTGTAGACGATATTATTGTAATAACGACAGCAGAACCCACATCTATCACTGATGCCTATTCTATGATGAAGTTTATTTACTATAAAGATTCTGATAAAAACTTCTTCCTTATTTGCAATAGGGCATTTACTGATGAGGAGGGAGTAGAAACAACAGAACGATTAAAGCAGGCAATGTCCAAGTTTCTTTCCAAAGAAATTACCGTACTTGGTGTACTGCCAGAGGATACAATTGTTCGAAAAGCTGTAAGGGAGCAAATACCATTTTCAATTTTATATCCTCAAGCTGAAATTACAAAAAAACTTAAAAAAATTGCAGCTGCATTTACTGATTTTGAATATACGGAAGAATCTATTCCGAAGCACAATAAATTCATATCTCGATTAAAAAGTCTTTTTTCGCAGAAGGGCGTGAGATGATGGACGTTACTATAAAAAAGAAACTATTAATAGTAGATGATTCTGCATTCATGCGAAAGCTTATTAGTGATTTCTTTACTGATAGCAAATTAATAGAAGTTATTGGAATCGCTAGGAATGGTCAGGACGCAATAGAAAAGATAAAAGCGCTACAGCCAGATGTCCTCACGCTAGACGTTGAAATGCCCGTGATGAATGGTTTAGAGGCACTACGCAGAATAATGACAGATACGCCAGTTCCTGTTGTTATGCTATCAAGTACAACAAAAAGTGGAACGGAAAGTACTATGCAAGCGATGGAATATGGAGCAGTTGATTTTATCGCAAAGCCAAGTGGGACCATTTCATTGGATTTACATAAGATAAAAGAGGAATTAGTGGAAAAAGTAGAAAATGCAGCGCAAGTATCCATTCATAAAATAAAGAAACGTTCACCTATACCTTTAATAAATAGTACACCTAAAAGTATGGAAGTAAAAAGCTTATCAAACACTTCTAATGCTATCAAATGGGACATGACGAATAAGAAAATGGTACTAATAGGAACTTCAACAGGGGGTCCACGAGCTCTTCAAGAAGTAATTACAAAACTGCCTGGGGATATGCAGGCACCAGTTTTGATCGTTCAACATATGCCTGCTGGGTTTACAAAATCATTGGCACAAAGACTCAACCAGTTATCCGAACTTGAGGTGAAAGAAGCCGAGGATGGTGATTTACTTCAAAATGGACATGCCTATATTGCACCCGGAGGCTTTCATATGCGCATCCAGAAAAGAATTTCCTCTTATTATATTGTACTAGATGACAAAGAGGCCCCACGAGCGGGCCATAGACCAGCTGTCGATGTTCTTTTTGAGGATAATAGTCAGTTTAATGATTTCGATAAAATTGCAGTTATTATGACAGGAATGGGATCTGATGGATCTCTTGGTTTAAAAAAATTAAAAAAGAGCGGAAATGTCGTGGCAATTGCAGAAGCAGCGAGTACTTGTATTGTTTACGGGATGCCTAAGGCGGCGGTGGAAACTAATTTAGTAAATGAAGTAGTGGATTTAGATCAAATTGCAAAAACCATCATACAATATCTACCTTAAAGGGGTGTTTAACCATGGATACAAATCAATATTTGGAGATGTTTATAGAAGAAAGTAAGGAACATTTACAAGCCTGTAATGAACATTTATTAGAATTAGAAAAAAATCCTGAAAACATAGCAATTGTTAATGAAGTATTCCGCTCTGCTCATACTTTAAAAGGTATGTCTGCAACTATGGGCTATGAGGATATAGCAAATTTAACGCATAAGATGGAGAATGTTTTAGATGAAATTAGAAATAGCCGATTACATGTAACAGCAGAACTATTAGACGTTGTTTTCGTTGCAGTCGATCAGCTGGAAGAAATGGTATTAGATATCGCTGCAGGTGGAAAAGGTAAGCTTGATGTAACGGATACTGTTCAAAAATTACATAAAATAGAAACTGGTGAAGAGATCCCAGTTGCTGCTACTACGATAGAACCCGCTGTTATAAATGAAGTTGCTCAAGATAACTGGTTATCCTATGACGATTATGAATTGACAGTCATTGAACAATCAGTTGAACAGGATTTCTATACGTATGAAATTTCTGTCAAGCTGCGTGAAGATTGCTTATTAAAAGCTGCAAGGGTATATATGGTTTTTGAATTGTTAGAGAAAATGGGAGACGTTATCAAATCATCTCCATCTGTGGAAAAGTTAGAGGCTGAAGATTTTGATGAAATCTTCTATGTAGCTTTAGTTACAAATGAGCCTTTAGAAGATGTACAAAAGAAATTAATGAAAGTCTCTGAAGTAACAGAAGTACTAGTGAAGTCAGTGACATTAGAACAGCTTAAAAAACGTAATAATTTTGAGTTGAACAATGTAGAAGAGACTCCAGTCATTGAAAATGCAGCTGTCCCAGTAGAGCAGCAACAACAGACAGAGGAAGTAAAATCTGCTGAAAAATCAACGTCCTCTAAAAACAACCAAGCTCAATCTAGTAAAACCATTCGAGTGAACATTGAGCGATTAGATATATTGATGAACTTATTTGAAGAGTTAGTCATCGACCGCGGTCGATTACAGTCTATTTCAGAAGATTTACATAATAGTGAATTAGATGAAACAGTAGAGCGTATGTCTCGTATAACTGGTGATTTACAAAATATTATACTAAATATGCGAATGGTTCCAGTGGAAACAGTATTTAATAGATTTCCGCGAATGGTACGTCAATTAGCGAGAGATTTAAACAAAAAAATTAATTTAGAAGTAGTCGGTGCTGAAACGGAATTAGACCGAACGGTTATTGATGAAATTGGAGATCCACTCGTTCATTTAATAAGAAATTCCTTAGATCATGGAGTAGAAAGCCCTGAAATTCGCTTAGCTAATGGTAAACCAGAGGAAGGCACAGTTGTACTTCGTGCATACCATAGCGGTAATCATGTGTTTATCGAGATTGAGGATGATGGTGCTGGGATCAACCGTGAAAAAGTACTGAAAAAAGCTATATCCAAAGGAATAGTTTCAAATGAAGTGGCTCAAACGTTAAACGACAAACAAGTGGCAGAGTTAATTCTTTCTTCCGGGTTCTCTACAGCAGATGTCATTTCAGACGTTTCCGGCAGAGGTGTTGGATTAGACGTAGTAAAAACGACAATCGAATCACTTGGTGGTACTATTGATATTTCGTCCACTGAAGGGAAAGGGTCATTATTCTCTATTCAATTACCTTTAACGCTTTCCATTATTTCTGTCATGTTAGTGGAGCTTGGTGAAGAAATTTACGCAATACCACTTTCTTCAATCATAGAGACTGCAATCATTCGTTCTTCGGATATATTAAATGCACATAACCAAAAAGTGATTGATTTCCGTGGAAAGGTTGTTCCATTAGTATTTTTAGAAAATGTTTTTGATGTTCCTAGAGAAAGTTCTGATGATGAATTTCATTCTGTTGTTCTTGTTCGAAAAGGGGATAAAATGGCTGGTCTTGTAGTAGATTCATTTATTGGTCAACAAGAGATCGTTTTAAAATCACTTGGAGCCTATTTATCAAGTGTATTTGCAATCTCAGGTGCCACTATTTTAGGAAATGGTAAAGTAGCACTAATTGTCGATTGTAATGCATTAATCAGCTAAATAGCATCTATTAGAAAGGATGAGAGAGCATAATGATAGAAGCAGTGGATTTACAAAATTTAAAAGTAGTAGTTTTTCAACTGGCAGACAAGGAATATGTTATACCTGTAAGTCAGGTTCAAGGTATTGAAAAGCTTATATATATTACGCGTGTCCCTAAAACTCCTTCATTTGTAAAGGGTGTTATCAACTTACGTGGGGTAGTTACTCCTATTATCGATTTGAAAAATCGCTTTGGACTTGGCGAAAGTGAGTTAAGTGATTCAACTCGTATTATTATCATCACGCTCGATGATATGGATGTCGGAGTAATTGTGGACTCGGCTAATGATGTATTAGATATTCCGGTCGATTCAATTGAACCACAGCCCGAGGTTGTTGGAGGTATGGAGCAAGACTTTATAGCTGGTGTAGTGAAAATCGATAGCCGTCTGTTAATCCTGCTTCACTTAAACCACGTTTTAAATCCTATTAAGTCAGGAGTTTAAATGATGTATGACAGTAAAATTACCTCCCTCCATTTAGACGTCTTAAAGGAAATCGGAAACATTGGTGCTGCGCATGCTGCGACAGCCCTATCGACATTGCTTAACAAGAAAATTGATATGAAAGTACCGAAAGTGGAAATGATATCATTTGACGATATGATGGATTTAGCAGGGGGACCAGAAAGTGTAGTTGCTGGCATTTATCTTCGTATTGAAGGTGATGTAACTGGCAGTATGTTTTTTGTCTTACCAGTAGAGCAAGCTAATCGATTCATACGCAGACTGGTACAGGATGAGACTTTCAACTTTCAAACGGGTGAAGTATCTGAAATTGGTGTCTCTGCAATGCAGGAGCTTGGGAATATTCTTTCTGGTTCATACCTGTCTGCACTATCAGATTTTACAAAATTAAAAATATACCCTACTGTACCAGCACTTAGTGTAGACATGGTTGGAGCAATTATTAGTTTCGGTTTGGTAGAGCTATCTCATATAAGTGATTATGTAATTGTGATTGATACAGCTATCAATGAAGAGGATGTTCCAAATGAGGAAAGTGTGAAAGGACACTTCCTTTTGTTACCAGATCCAGAATCATTTGATGCTATTTTTAGAGCTCTAGGGGTTAACTAATATGAACGCACAAGGACAAATAATAAAAGTAGGTATTGCAGATATGAATATTGCAAAGGCCCCAGACAAAATTCGTACGTCTGGACTCGGTTCATGTGTGGGAGTTGTTTTATATGAGGAGAGATCTACGACAGTAGGCATGGTACATGTTATGCTCCCAGATTCTACTCTTGGAAGATCAAATAATATAAATCTTGCCAAATTTGCAGATACAGGAATTACAGCCATGGTGGAGCAGTTAAAATTAGAGGGAATCCAGCCGTATAAGTTAAAAGCTAAAATAGCTGGAGGAGCTCAAATGTTTCAGTTTACTTCTAGTAAAGATACAATGCGAATTGGACCACGCAATATTGAGGCAGTAAAAGAATATTTGGATAAATATTCTATTCCTATTGTTGCAGAGGATACAGGGGGAAATAGTGGTAGAACGATTGAGTTTGATCCGACTACCAAACTATTAAATATTCGTACAGTGAACCAAGGAGTGAGAGATATATGATGGTAGGAACTATTCTTTCAAATTTTTGGGTAGCGCTTATTGCTTTTAGTGTTTATTTTTTGTTTTCTTTCCCGTTTATAGAAGGTAAGGGAATTATTCTTGATGCACTAATAGTTGCGATAACATTTTTTCTTGTAACATTTTTTGCTAGAGCCATTATTAGTTATATAATAAGTAATAGAATCGAAGAACCTCATTCAGGTGAAGGTACGGAAATTTTGAAATCTGAAATTTCTCCAGAGGATTATGCGGAGCTCGTAAAGACTATGTTAAAGGAAGATGAATAGTCTAGCTCATAGTCTAACTAATAGACATAATAAATGGAAAAACGGGGGAGTCGATAGTTTCGGCTCCCCTTTTTAGTGAGATTTTTGTTATAATAACCATAATGAAGAGATATATTGGAAAGGGGGATAAATTTGGCATATCAAGATTCGACTGATGAGCAGCTTCTTTGGAAGAATTGGACTGAAAGCAAAGATCCTCAGGCCGGAGATTTACTCTTGAGAAAATATTTACCGTTAGTAAACTATCATGTGCAAAGAATCGGTGCAGGTATCCCTAAAAATATATCTAGAGAAGAGCTTAAGAGTTTAGGAATGATGGGTCTATTTGATGCTTTAAATAAATTTGACTATAGTAGAGAGCTGAAATTTGATACTTATGCATCTTTTCGCGTAAGAGGGGCTATCATTGATGGGTTGCGAAAAGAAGATTGGCTTCCACGCTCATCGCGAGAAAAAGCGAAGAAACTAGAAACTAAAATTGAAGAATTAGAGCAAAAGTTAATGAGGCATGCATCTGCTGAAGAAATTGCAGATTATGTCGAAATGCCGGTAGAGGACGTATATCATACAGTACAGGAGCACTTTTTTTCTAATGTCCTATCAATAGATGAGCAACTGCAAGAAAGCGAAGAAACAGAGAACAAATCATATGTCATTCGAGATGATTCTCAGAAAACCCCTGAACAACAAATGGTCAAAAGTGAACTCATAGGGGATCTAGCCGACCAAATTCAACAATTAAATGAAAATGAACAATTAGTGTTAAGTTTGTTTTATACAGAAGAATTAACACTCACAGTTATTGGAGAGATGCTAGGTCTGTCTACTTCTAGAATATCTCAAATTCATTCGAAAGCACTTTTTAAACTCAGAAAATTATTAATGAATGAAATGATGAATGTCTAAGTCAAATTTATAACTACTTGATATTCAATGTAAGAAACAAAATATATGATATTAGCTTCAACTATTCGCCTATATGACTGTTAATTACTTCTTTATGAATTGGCACGTTTTGGAAAAGGGGATACTACGATGAGCTTAAAATTGGCAGAACTTCAAATTGCTATTCCTAAAACGTTTGATGCTGGTAAAGTAGCTGATCAAATCCAACAACAAAGTGCGATTAGTCAAGCTAACGCTCAAGCAGCAACCGAAAGGCAACTAGAAAAAACCAGAGAGTCTGTTATTAAATCTAATGAAACGTCAGAGACTACTTCTCAAGAAGAGAGAGAACGACGAGAGCACGAACGAAAGAATAGAGAAAAGAAAGAACGGGAAGCAAAAGAAACAAAGCATCCATTTAAAGGGAACTTTGTAGATTTTAGTGGTTAGGAGCAGTTATGATAACGACTTTTTTAATAATATTATTCTTAATGCAAGTTTTAAGTTTTTACTTTATTGCTCTATTGAATGCCAAGATTTCAAGATTTGATAATATGGAACAAAAGCAACAGCAAGTATTAATCGACATAGAAAATTCATTTAGTGCTTATATCGCTGAAATTACAGATGAAAATAATCGGCTTATACAGGAGTTAAAAAATACAGAGGTACCTAAAACAGTACTTTTGAAAAATCAAGTAAAGCCGTCAGAAAAAGAAGCAGAAGCCTTTGAACCTCCTTTTTCTTTTGTATCTAAACAAATTGCAGCAAGCAGCTATTTGAAAACGGCTCAATCGACTACAAAAAAAGTGCCTGAAACGGTTAGAGAAAAAGTGATATTCCATTTTGAAGAAGGAAAAACTTCTGACGAAATAGCTAAAATGTTACAAATAGGAAAGACAGAAGTGGAACTTTTCCTAAAATTTAACGACTAAATAGTTGAAAGTATAAAATTCATATGTTATATTAGAAAACGGTATGAATACACACGCATTTCTGATGGACTTAGCAGGTGCTCTATTTATAGAGTAGCTAATGAAAAATGAAGGATGCGGAAGACTAAACCAAACCAGGAGGAAATAAATCATGTCAGTAATCTCAATGAAGCAATTATTAGAGGCTGGTGTACACTTCGGTCACCAAACTCGCCGTTGGAATCCAAAAATGAAAAAATACATTTTTGTTGAACGTAACGGAATTTACATCATCGATCTTCAAAAAACGGTGAAAAAATTAGAAGAAGCTTATGATTTCATGCGTCAAGTAGGTCAAGACGGTGGAAAAGTTCTTTTCGTAGGAACTAAAAAACAAGCACAAGAAGCTATTAAAGAAGAAGCTGAACGTTCAGGTAACTACTACATCAACCAACGTTGGTTAGGTGGTACATTAACAAACTTCGGTACTATTCAAAAACGTGTAGCTCGTTTAAAAGCCATTGAAAAAATGGAAGAAGACGGTACTTTTGAAGTACTTCCTAAAAAAGAAGTTGTTCAACTAAAAAAACAACACGAACGTCTTGTTAAATTCTTAGGCGGTATCCGTGATATGAAAGCTATTCCAGATGTAATGTTCGTTGTAGATCCACGTAAAGAGCGTATTGCTGTAGCAGAAGCTCGCAAATTGAACATTCCTTTAGTAGGAATCGTTGATACAAACTGTGATCCAGATGAAATCGACTATGTAATTCCTGCAAATGATGATGCAATTCGTGCAGTTAAATTATTAACAGCTAAAATGGCGGATGCATTACTTGAAGCAAGACAAGGTGAAGACGAAGAAGTAGCTTCTGTTGAAGTTGCAGCTGAGTAAGACCTGAGTAATACGAATTGTAATTAACAGGTGATAAGCGGCCAACCCTCTTATCACCTTTTTTTGAGAAAATGACACTAATTGTACTAGGAGGAATTTATAATGGCAGTTACAGCACAAATGGTAAAAGAATTGCGTGAAAAAACTGGTGCAGGTATGATGGACTGTAAAAAAGCTTTAGTAGAAACAAATGGTGACTTAGAAGCAGCTATCGACTTTTTACGTGAAAAAGGTTTATCTTCTGCAGCTAAAAAAGCTGATCGTATCGCAGCGGAAGGTACTACTTTCATTCAAGTGGATGGAAACAAAGCTGTATTGTTAGAAATGAATGCGGAAACTGACTTCGTTTCTAAAAACGAATCTTTCCAACAATTAGTACAAACAGTAGCTTCTCATTTATTAGCTACACAACCAGCTTCAGTAGAAGAAGCTTTAGCTTCAACAGTTGAAGAAGGAGTAACGGTAGAGAACCTAATCTCTAACGCAGTTGCTAAAATTGGAGAAAAAATTACACTTCGTCGTTTTGTTATTGAAACGAAAACAGATGCAGATGCATTTGGTCCATACCTGCACATGGGAGGACGTATCGGAGTTCTTACAGTATTAGAAGGTTCAACAGATGTGCAAGCAGCTAAAGATGTTGCAATGCATATCGCAGCTTTAAACCCTACTTATATTTCACGCGATGAGGTTTCTGCTGATGAAGTAGAACGCGAGCGCAAAATCTTAACAGAACAAGCTCTAAACGAAGGTAAACCTGAAAATATCGTTGCTAAAATGGTAGAAGGTCGCCTAAGTAAATACTTTGAAGAAGTTTGTGTTTTAGAACAATCATTTGTTAAAAACCCAGACCAAAAAGTTAAAGTATTTGTTGAGTCAACTGGTGGTAAACTAGTTTCATTCACTCGCTATGCTGTTGGTGAAGGTATCGAAAAACGTGAAGATAACTTCGCAGAAGAAGTTATGAGCCAAGTAAAAGGGAACTAATATACAATAACAACTGGGGAGCACGCAATTTGTGTTCCCTATTTTTCAAGAAAGAGATGGAGGATACCTATGAGCAAACCACAATACGAAAGAATCGTTTTAAAATTGAGTGGCGAGGCATTAGCTGGAGAACAAGGTTTCGGTTTATCTCCTGACATTATTAAATCTGTAGCCGATCAAGTGAAAGAAGTTGTAGATCTTGGAGTAGAGGTTGCAGTAGTTGTTGGTGGAGGAAATATATGGCGAGGAAAAGTAGGTAGCGAAATGGGCATGGATCGTGCTACTGCTGACTATATGGGTATGCTTGCTACAGTTATGAATTCACTTGCACTACAAGATTCTCTTGAAAAAGCAGGTGTCGAAACACGCGTCCAAACATCTATCGAAATGCGACAAGTTGCAGAGCCTTACATACGTAGAAGAGCTATTCGACATTTAGAAAAAAAACGAGTTGTTATTTTTGCAGCAGGAACAGGAAATCCATACTTCTCAACAGATACAACAGCAGCTTTAAGAGCAGCTGAAATAGAAGCGGATGTTATATTAATGGCCAAAAATAATGTAGATGGTGTTTACTCCGCAGATCCTAAAACGGATACTTCAGCAGTAAAATATGATAATCTTTCATTTATCGAAGTTATTCAACAAGGACTTCAAGTAATGGATTCTACTGCATCTACTTTATGTATGGACAATGATATAGCACTTATTGTATTCTCAATAATGGAAAAAGGTAATATTAAAAAGGCTGTGTTAGGGGAGACCATTGGTACAGTCGTTAGGAGGAATTCTTAATGCCGAAAAAAGTGATAGAGCAAACAAACGATAAAATGGCAAAAACGATATCAGTTTTTAGTAGAGAATTATCTACTATTCGTGCTGGGCGTGCTAGTGCTGCTTTGCTTGATAAAATTTCAGTAGATTATTACGGCGCACCTACTCCCATCAATCAAATGGCTGGTATATCAGTGCCTGAGGCTCGCTTAATAACGATCCTTCCATATGACAAAACAATTCTTGGAGATATTGAGAAAGCCATTTTAAAATCTGACTTAGGAATTACTCCGACTAATGACGGAACGTTAATTCGAATTGCAATTCCAGCATTGACAGAAGAACGTCGTAAAGAATTAGTTAAACAAGTAAAAAAAGAAGCGGAAGAAGCGAAAGTAAATGTTCGTAATGTTCGCCGCGATGGCAATGATGATCTGAAAAAACTTGAAAAATCTGGTGAAATTACGGAAGACGAGTTAAGAAATTATACAGATGAAATTCAAAAACTTACAGACTCTAGCATTGAAAAAATCGATGCAATTACAAAAGAAAAAGAAAAAGAAATTTTAGATGTTTAACCTTTAAGAAGAGGTGGTTAGGGTTAAAAATTCCATGAATACCAACATCTTCTTCAATGAGTTGTCTAGGTTAAGTATTTCTGAACCTTTATTTAAAAAAGGCGTCCTTTGAAAGGGACGTCTTTTTATATGTTCGGTTATTTGATATGATAGGTATAGACGTTCGACTTGGTAGATTGGGGGTTTCTAAATGTTTAAAAAACTAATTCGTAAAAATGAAAAAATGATCGATATTCATTTAGATGAACGAAAAGAAAATGCCCAAAAGGAACAATTGCCCAACCATATTGCAATTATAATGGATGGTAATGGAAGATGGGCTAAAAAGAGGTCACTTCCCCGTATTGCTGGTCATCATGAAGGTATGAAGACTGTAAAGAAAATAACTCGATTTGCAAATGAAGTTGGAATAGATACATTAACTTTGTATGCTTTTTCTACAGAAAATTGGAAACGTCCCAAAATGGAAGTAGAATTTTTGATGCGACTGCCTGAAGAATTTTTAGGTACGTATTTACCAGAGTTAATCGAGCAAAATGTTCAAGTACGGATGATGGGTAATTTAGATATGCTTCCAGAGCATACAAGAAGAGCTATTAACAAAGCAATGGATGAAACGGCTAAAAATGATGGACTTATACTTAATTTTGCTTTAAATTATGGAAGCAGAGACGAGATTGTGCAGGCAGTTAAGCGAATTGCCCAGCAAGTACAGCAAAATGAAATTTCTGAGGAAGAAATTTCTGAACAATTACTGACAGATCATTTAATGACAAAAGATTTGTCTGAACCAGATTTACTTATTCGAACAAGTGGTGAGGTACGTCTGAGTAATTTCATGCTTTGGCAGCTTGCTTACACAGAGTTTTGGTTTACGGATACACTATGGCCGGACTTTGATGAAACTTGTTTGTTAGAAGCAATTGAAAGTTATCAAAAAAGAAATCGAAGATACGGTGGACTTAAGGGGGAAGAAGTGAATTGAAACAACGGATTATTACTGGTGCTATTGCATTGGCATTATTTCTCCCAATTGTTTTATTAGGTGGGCCAGTTTTCACTATATTAGTATACATAATAGCAGCGGTGGGCTTACATGAGATGCTTCGTATGAAGGGCATAGCTTTATTTTCATTTGCCAGTTTAGTTTCCTTCCTGCTCCTGTTTCTATTATTACTGCCGTCAAACTTAACGGAGAGTATTTGGATATACACGAGGCATACAAAATTAGAATGGCTGTTTATTGGAGTTTTCTTATTATTAATCTACACAGTGTTAGTAAAAAATCGTTTTACTTTTGAAGATGCAGCATTCGTCATCTTTAGTACTCTTTATGTTGGTATCGGTTTTTATTATTTTATAGAAACAAGAAATGAAGGGTTGGCATATGTTATTTTTGCGTTGCTAATCGTTTGGACAACAGATTCTGGTGCTTATTTCACCGGACGCAAAATTGGAAAAAGAAAATTATGGCCGGACATTTCCCCGAATAAAACGGTAGAAGGTTTTGTTGGAGGGATTATTTGGGCGTTAATCACTGCATTTATCATTCAACTGATCAGTCCACTCACTTCATCGATACTCGTTTTAATAGGAATTACCATTGTTGCTTCGATTTTTGGTCAACTTGGTGATTTAGTGGAATCGGCGATAAAAAGACATTATAATGTGAAAGATTCTGGAACTCTGTTACCAGGTCATGGTGGAATATTAGATCGTTTTGACAGTATATTATTTGTCTTACCGCTTCTTCACTTTTTACATTTTATATAAGGAGACGACTTTATTTCATGGCAAAAAAAATTAGTTTATTAGGAGCCACTGGTTCTATTGGGATACAAACATTGGATATAATAAAAGAGCACCCGGACAAGTTCCAACTAGTAGCTTTTTCTGCGGGTAAAAATATGGAAGCGACGAAACAAATTATTCGAGATTTTACTGTTCCTTTAGTTTCCGTTTTATCCGAGGAGGATGCCATTCAATTAGGTAATGAGTTTCCTCAAGTCGAAGTAGTTTTCGGTGACCAAGGACTAGTTCAGGTAGCTGCTCATGCAGGTGCAGATGTTTTAGTAAATGCAGTACTAGGTAGCGTAGGTTTAAGACCAACATTAGAAGCAATCAAAAAAGGAATAACTATTGCCATTGCTAATAAAGAAACTTTAGTAACAGCAGGACATTTAGTCATGAAGGCTGCTAAAGAGTATAATGTCCCCATTCTTCCTGTGGATAGCGAGCATTCAGCTTTATTCCAAGCGATGAATGGAGAAAAACGGTCAGAAATTGCTAAGTTAATAATTACTGCATCAGGTGGAAGCTTTAGAGATCGTACACGAGAAGAGCTAAAACATGTAACTGTACAGGATGCACTTAATCACCCCAATTGGTCAATGGGATCGAAAATTACAATTGATTCTGCCACTATGATGAACAAAGGTCTTGAAGTAATTGAAGCACGCGTTCTATTTGATATTAGCTATGATGATATCGAAGTGTTACTCCACCGGGAGAGTATTATCCATTCGATGGTTGAATTTCATGATACGAGTGTCATTGCGCAACTAGGGACGCCAGATATGCGTGTCCCAATTCAATATGCAATGTCTTATCCAGATAGATTGACAAGACAATCAGCGACACGTCTTAATCTTGCTCAAATAGGTAAACTTCATTTTGAAGAAATGGATTACAAACGATATCATGCATTGAAATTGGCTATTGATGCAGGACGAGCAGGCGGAACAATGACAACGGTGCTAAACGCAGCAAACGAAGCGGCTGTCGCTTTATTTTTAAAAGAGAAGATTGGCTTCTTAACAATTGACGAATTAATAGAGCGAGCAATGGATGAGCATGTAAATATTTCCGATCCAGATTTAGAAACAATTCTTCATGTAGATGCCAAAACAAGAAAATCCGTGGAGAACATGGTAAAATGATTAGATGTGAAAGCATATTCAGCTAGAAACTAAAGGTGGGATATAATGGAGACAGCCATTGCGTTTATAATTATTTTTGGAAGTATCGTATTTTTCCATGAGCTAGGGCATTTTATCTTTGCGAAACGAGCAGGAATTATGGTGCGTGAGTTTGCGATTGGGATGGGTCCTAAAATCTTTGGATATACAAAAGGCGAGACTCTATATACACTACGATTACTGCCAATCGGTGGATATGTCCGTATGGCCGGTGAAGATTTGGACTCAGTAGAATTGCAGCCTGGCTATCGTTTAGGAGTCCATTTGAATGCTCAAGACGAAATCGATCAGATTCTATTAAACCAAAACAAACAATTTCCAGATATGATGTTTTTAGAAGTAGAAAGATCTGATTTAAACGATCAAATGTTTATAGAAGGATACAATGATGAAGAAAAATTAGTGCGTTACAAAGTAGCCCGAAATGCTATCATAAACGAAAAGGGTAACGAAACAATAATTGCACCTGCTGATCGACAATTCGGTTCGAAGTCAGTTGGACAACGATCCATGACTATATTTGCAGGACCACTATTTAACTTTATCCTTTCTTTTTTCATCTTTTTAGCACTTGGTTTGTTTCAAGGAGTACCAACATATGAACCGGTTATTACAACTGTGGTTAAAGACAGTCCTGCACAACAAGCAGGTATGCAAGACGGTGATTTGGTAACGAAGATTGATGGAGCTTCTATTACTACATGGGACGAACTATCTGAAAAAGTAAAGGTTAGTTCAAATGAATTAATGGAATTTACGGTAGTACGTGATGGGCGAGAAGTAAATCTTTCCATGACTCCAAATGAAGTGGTAGTAGGAAAAGAAAGAGTTGGTCAAATTGGTGTTCAGTACTCAAGTCCACTAGAAAAGAATCCTGCAAAGGCTGTTGTCTTCGGGGCAGAACAGACTTATGAATGGACTAAACGTATTTTTACGATATTAGGTACTTTAATTACTGGCAATTTTTCAATAGATGATTTATCCGGACCTGTTGGAATCTATAAAGCAACAGAGGAAGTTGCGCAATATGGTGTATACAATTTAATGCACTGGGCTGCAATACTTAGTATTAATCTGGGTATTATGAATTTATTGCCATTACCAGCATTAGACGGAGGTAGATTGTTGTTCTTCTTGTTTGAAGCTTTACGTGGGAAACCTGTAGATAAGCAAAAAGAAGGAATGGTTCACTTTGTCGGTATTATGCTACTAATGGTATTAATGGTTGTCGTTACATGGAATGACATACAACGATTTTTCTTTAATGGATAGAAGTTGGGGGGAAGTTCAATCATATGAACTTCCTTTCTTTTAAAAGAAAAGAGAGTATATAAAAATGTCTCGTTGATACTGGGGTAAGGAGATTAGTAAGAATAAGTAATGCTATGATTTCCGTTTCTGGTGGGGTACAAAGGCTAAGAGCGCCACCTCATGTGGCAACGCCTTCGTGACCAACATCCTGTTGGCCTCCGTGGGGTGAGCGATGAGCTATCACCACAGCACACGCGTCGCTGTGATACCTTATCTGTCTCACTCATCCCACAGGAGTCACCACCTTTCACTACAATCAATGAATGTGTGCTACTACACAAATAGATTTGGCATAATTAATCCTTACCATATAAAAATCGGATAAATTTTTATGAAATAATCATCTTATTACCGGAAATCTTTTTGAATTAAGAATGTAGTCCAATGATAAATGTAAAGGACAGACTTTCATTTTAACTGATAATATTTGAAACTTTACTTATATAACAGAGGTTATGATGGATTGTAGCGCAGGTCGGTGACTTCTGTGGGACAACTCGAGGGAGAGACTACAGGCTCGAGCCGTGCCCACGGAAAGCGTCCGGTCGGAGCTACAAACATTGGTATATATGGGTTTTGTTCTTAAAGGACCGGGCGTCTTTTTGCCCAGTTTTTCTTACTGTTGAATTGAGAAAAACATAAGTACTTTAAGTGATAAGGAGGGATACGAGCTATGGACGACGGGAAAATGAGAATGCATTTGTTGCTGCAACAACTTGAGTTAACAGAGGATTCATTTGTAAAGCACTTTGAACATGCATCCATCGATCGATTCACTGTACATAAGAAAAATAGACAATGGGATTTTAAAATTCAACTACAGGCGATACTTCCAATAGATGTCTTTACGATTTTCCAAACACGGCTAATAGAAAAGTTTTCAGGCATAGCTAATATATTGTTAACTATTCAATGTGAAGGAAAAGATGTTTCACAAGAGTTGATCAATCAATATTGGCCGTTAGTTCTTAAAGAATTAAGTGATATGGCTCCACCTTTAAAAGACCGCTTGTTAAAACAGCAGCCAGAATGGAACGGCCAGATGATTCATTTAACATGTGGACAGGAAATTGAATTACGAACGTTTAAAAAGAAATATATCGAACAATTATCAGAGGTTTATGTAGGTTTTGGATTTCCGAAGATTGCATTCGACTTCAGGTTAGTAGAGGATACTGAAGCAACAGCGCAAGCTCAATTAGAGTTTTTAGAACAGCGTCGATTAGAAGAAGAAATGCTTGGACAAAAAGCGTTAGAAGATATGCAAAAACGCGACCAAAATAGACAGGAAAATGGCAATCAAAATACCGATGGACCATTCCAACTGGGTGTCCCGCTTAAAAAAGATGAGCCTATTATTGATATTAAAACTATCCAGGATGAAGAACGTAGAGTAACGATTGAAGGCTTCGTATTCGATGTTGAGGTGAAAGAATTACGAAGCGGTCGCTCACTATTAACTGCGAAGGTAACTGATTATACAGATTCCATATTAGTGAAGATGTTCTCTAGAGATAAAGAAGATGCTCAAATGATGGAAAGACTTCAAAAGGGAATGTGGATAAAGGTTAGAGGTTCCGTTCAAAATGATACATTTGTACGTGATTTAATCATCATGGCACAAGATATGAATGAAATAAATCCGGTAGTCCGTTTAGATACTGCAAAAGAAAAACGAGTAGAGTTACATCTTCATACACCGATGAGTCAGATGGATGCAGTTTCCTCTGTTTCCTCACTAGTTTCGCAAGCTGCTAAGTGGGGCCATAAGGCAATTGCTATTACAGATCATGCCAATTTACAGTCATTCCCAGAGGCCTATGCCGCGGGTAAAAAGAATGGTATTAAAATTCTTTATGGTTTAGAAGCGAATCTAGTTCATGATGGGGTTCCTATTGCTTATGATGAGCAGCATACCGCATTAGAAGACGCAGTATATATAGTGTTTGACGTAGAAACTACAGGTTTGTCTGCAACTTACGATAAAATAATTGAATTAGCAGCTGTAAAAATGCAAAACGGCAATATAATTGATAAATTTGAACGATTTGTAAACCCGCATCATGCTCTTTCAGCAACTACGATCGAGTTAACTGGAATCACAGATGACATGGTTCGAAATGCTCCTGAAATCGAGCAGGTTATTAAAGATTTTCACGAATTTATTGGGGATGGAATAATCGTTGCGCATAATGCATCATTTGATATGGGCTTCTTATATGAAGGATATCGAAGAACTGGAATAGATCATTTCAATCATCCTGTAATTGATACATTAGAGCTTGCCCGTTTTTTACATCCAGAGATGAAGTCTCATCGCCTTGGGACTCTTGCTAAAAAATTCAATATTGAGCTTACTCAAGCCCATAGAGCAATCTTTGACTGTGAGGCTACAGGCTATTTATTGCTTCATTTATTAAAAGAAGCTGAAGAACATAAAATAGCGTATCATGATGATTTTAACAAGCATATTGGACAGGGAGACTCTTATAAACGAGCTAGACCAACCCACTGTACAATTTTAGCTAAAAATGAAACAGGTTTAAAAAACCTATTCAAACTAGTGTCACTTGCACATACTACTACCTTCTATCGTGTACCAAGAATAAAAAGATCTGTACTTCAAAAGCATAGAGAAGGACTAATCATTGGATCTGGATGCGATAAAGGGGAGGTTTTTGAAGGACTTATGCAAAAACCACTAGAGCAAGTTGAAGAAATCGCTCAGTTCTATGATTATTTAGAAATACATCCTAAAGAGGTATACGCTCACTTAATTGAGGCAGAGTTAGTTAGAGACGAATGGAATTTAGAAGATATCATTCGTAAAATGATTAAACTCGGTAAAAAATTAAATCTACCAGTTGTAGCGACTGGAAATGTTCATTACTTACATGAAAATGACGCTATGTTCAGAAAAATACTAGTTAACTCGCAAGGTGGGGCTAATCCACTAAACCGTCATGGTCTTCCTAAAGTACATTTCCGTACGACGAATGAAATGCTAGATGCATTTGCGTTTCTTGGTGAAGACCTCGCAAAAGAGATTGTTGTGACTAATCCTCAGAACATAGCAGATTCACTTGAAGACATTAAACCAATCAAAGATGATCTATATACACCTAAGATTGAAGGGGCAGATGAGGAAGTAAGAGCTCTTACCTATGCAAAAGCTAAAGAAATCTATGGAGAAGAATTACCTGAAATAGTAGAAGCGCGAATTGAAAAAGAACTAACATCCATTATTGGACATGGTTTTGCAGTTATTTATTTGATTTCTCATAAATTAGTAAAAAAATCATTAGATGATGGTTATTTGGTTGGGTCTAGGGGTTCTGTAGGTTCTTCGCTTGTAGCAACAATGACAGAAATTACAGAAGTAAACCCGTTACCACCTCATTATGTATGTCCTAGTTGTCAGCATTCAGAGTTTTTCCAAGATGGATCAGTTGGATCTGGCTTCGACTTACCCAACAAAAATTGTATAAAATGTGATACACCTTACGTAAAAGATGGACAAGACATTCCGTTTGAAACTTTCTTAGGATTTAAGGGGGATAAGGTTCCTGATATAGATTTAAACTTTAGCGGTGAGTATCAGTCAGTTGCGCATAATTATACGAAGGAATTATTCGGAGAAGATTATGTATTTCGTGCTGGTACAATTGGAACAGTAGCTGAGAAAACAGCCTATGGTTATGTAAGAGGTTATATGAACGATAACAATTTGACCCTACGCGGTGCAGAAATCGATCGTCTTGTACAAGGCTGTACTGGTGTTAAACGATCAACTGGTCAGCATCCAGGTGGTATAATCGTTGTTCCAGATTACATGGATATATATGACTTTACACCAATACAGTTTCCGGCAGATGCACAGGACTCCGAATGGAAAACGACACATTTTGATTTTCATTCTATTCATGATAATTTACTTAAGCTCGATATTCTGGGACACGATGATCCTACAGTTATTCGTATGCTACAAGATTTATCGGGTATTGATCCAAAAACAATTCCAACAGATGATCCAGAAGTGATGAAGATATTTAGTGGAACAGCATCTTTAGGTGTAACGGAGGAGCAGATTGACTGTAAAACAGGAACTTTGGGTATTCCGGAGTTTGGTACTCGCTTTGTTCGTCAAATGCTTGAGGAGACAAAACCTTCGACTTTCTCTGAGTTAGTTCAGATTTCTGGTTTATCCCATGGAACAGATGTATGGCTTGGAAATGCTCAGGAACTAATCCAGGCTGGAACTTGTCAGCTTTCTGATGTAATTGGTTGTCGTGATGATATTATGGTTTATTTAATCTATCAAGGGTTAGATCCTTCTTTGGCATTTAAAATTATGGAGTCTGTTCGGAAAGGGAAAGGGCTAACTCCAGAATTTGAAGCTGAAATGAAGAAACAAGGAGTAGCCAATTGGTATATTGAATCCTGTAAAAAAATTAAGTATATGTTTCCTAAAGCCCATGCGGCCGCTTATGTATTAATGGCGGTTCGTATTGCATATTTTAAAGTGCATTATCCCATACTATATTACGCAGCGTATCTTACAGTAAGAGCTTCTGATTTTGATCTAATCTCTATGGTAAACGGATCTCAAACAATCCGAGCAAAATTAGACGAAATCAATGCTAAGGGACTGGAAGCATCTCCAAAGGAAAAAAACTTGTTAACAGTTTTAGAAATTGCATTAGAAATGACAGAACGGGGCATCAAAATGCAAAAAGTAGATTTATACAAATCCCATGCTAATGAATTTAAAATTGAAGGCAATACGTTAATTCCGCCTTTTAACTCGATACCAGGATTAGGTACAAATGTTGCTTTCCAAATAGCTAAAGCAAGAGAAGATGGTGAATTTTTATCGAAGGAAGACCTTCAACAAAGAGGTAAAGTATCGAAGACTATCATCGAATATATGGATACGATGGGCTGTTTAGAGGGTTTACCAGATGCCAATCAGCTTTCGCTGTTTTAGTAGGAAATTTGCAAGGCTACATGATGTATGGTAATATAAAACTACCAATGTTTCATAGTTCTGTGACGAAAGAGTGGGATTTCCCGCTCTTTTCTGTTGTTATATAGAAAATCATTGTTATGTAGGAGGCTAATATGAGTAACATTACAAGTAAAATTGAAGAACTTCTATCGCCTATTTTGCAAGAGTTAAATTTAGATCTTGTAGATATTGAATATGTTAAAGAAGGTCGAGATTGGTTTTTACGTATTTATATCGATACTCCGACTGGCGGTATAGATATTGAACAATGCGCTCAAGTTAGTGAAAAACTAAGTGAAAAGTTAGATGTAGAAGACCCAATATCAGAAAATTACTTTTTAGAGGTTTCTTCTCCTGGAGCAGAACGACCTTTGAAAAAGGATGCGGACTTCACGAACGCAATTGGTAAGTATGTTTATATCAAAACTTATGAGCCGGTAAATGGGGCGAAGGAATTTGAAGGGACATTACTTTCTTATTCATTAGAGGAAGGCGCATTAATCGAAGTGCGAGTAAAAACTAGAAGAGTAAAAATTCAAATTGAAAAAGAGAAAATTGCGCTGGCTCGTTTAGCAATCGATTTCTCAGCATAACTTATATGGAGGAGTGAAAGTAGTGAGTAGTGAATTATTAGATGCGTTAACTGCGCTCGAACAACAAAAGGGAATTTCAAGAGATGTTTTAATAGAAGCAATAGAAGCTGCTTTAGTGACTGCCTACAAAAGAAATTTTAACCAAGCCCAAAATGTTCGTGTCGACATTAACTTAGCTACTGGTACTATGCTTGTTTATTCAAGAAAAGATGTAGTAGAAGATGTTTCAGACGACCGTTTGCAAATTTCGTTAGAGGATGCGCAAGTGATAAACCCACACTATGCAATTGGTGATGTAGTAGAAGAGGAAGTAACTCCACGTAATTTCGGCCGTATCGCTGCTCAAACAGCAAAACAAGTTGTAACTCAGCGTGTACGTGAAGCGGAACGTGGTCTTATCTACGAAGAATATGTGGATCGTGAAGACGATATCGTAAACGGAATTGTAGAACGATTAGATGCACGAAACATATATGTGGGATTAGGAAAAGTAGAGGCAGTATTACCTGCCAATGAGCAAATCCAAACAGAGACATATCGCCCACATGAACGTATTAAAGTGTATATTACGAAAGTAGAGCGCACTACACGTGGACCACAAGTATTCGTTTCTAGAACACACCCAGGTTTACTTCGTCGCTTGTTTGAAATGGAAGTACCAGAAATCTTTGAAGGTATAGTAGAAATTAAGTCAATTGCTCGTGAAGCAGGAGATCGCTCGAAGATTTCAGTTTTTGCACATAATGATGAAATTGATCCAGTCGGCTCATGTGTTGGTGCAAAGGGAGCTCGAGTTCAAACGATTGTTAATGAGTTAAGTGGAGAGAAAATTGACATAGTTGAATGGTCTGAAGATCCAGTGGTGTTTGTTGCAAATGCGCTTAGTCCTTCTAAAGTAATCGATGTTCAAGTAAATGAGGAAGAAAAATCTACAACAGTTGTAGTACCTGACTATCAACTATCTCTTGCAATTGGTAAAAGAGGGCAAAATGCTCGTCTTGCAGCTAAGCTTACTGGTTGGAAGATTGATATTAAAAGTGAAACAGATGCAAGAGAACTTGGAATTTATCCAAATGAAAATTCGCCACAGCTTATAATTGAAAACTTGGACGAAGAAGAATTGGATGATTTCGATTTTTATAAAGACGAAGAATAAGCAAGGATGGTGATTTTTAATGGCGGTTCAAAAGAAAATACCGTTACGTAAATGTGTTGCAACTGGTGAAATGTTTCCGAAAAAAGAAATGATTCGTATAGTCCGTTCGAAAGAAGGAGAAGTTTCGATTGATTTGACTGGAAAAAAATCAGGTCGTGGAGCTTATGTATCTAAATCTATCGAAGCGGTAAACCAAGCGAAAAAGAAAAATTCATTAGGCACTCATTTAGAAGCACCAATTCCAAATGAAATTTATGATCAGTTAATCGTCGTAATTGAGAGAGAAAAACTCAAATGACAATAGATGAACAAATATCTAATCTATTAGGTTTAGCGACTAGAGCAAGAAAAACGATAACTGGTGAAGAACTTGTAGTAAAAGAAATTAGAAGTCAAAAGGCAAAACTAGTGGTTTTATCAAATGACGCTTCTAAAAATACAGCAAAAAAAATCAATGATAAATGTGCATCTTTTAACGTTGAGCTGCATGTCTTTGGAGACCGGCACGATCTCGGACATGCGACGGGAAAAGAGGCCAGAGTGGCGATTGCCATTATGGATGACGGTTTCGCTAAAAAACTGTCCGGCCTTCTCAACGAATATAACCGGGGGTGAGCTAATGACTAAAATCAGAGTTCATGAATATGCGAAACAAATAGATAAATCGAGTAAAGAAGTTATTGAGCAACTAGGAAAGTTGAATATTCAAGTAACGAATCATATGTCTACACTTGAAGGAGAAGCTATCCAAAAGCTGGATGGTATTTATAAAAAATCATCACAACAATCAGCAAAACCTGCTCAATCAACAGCAAAACCAGCACAACAAAATCAATCATCAAGACCTGTCAATCAAGGTGGACAACAAAGATCGGCATCACAAGGACAATCAAGACCGTCTAACCAAGGTCAACAAAGATCAACATCCGGGGGTCAGTCAAGACCATCTAATCAAGGTCAACAAAGACCAACATCTGGTGGACAGTCAAGACCGTCTAACCAATCGAATACAAAACCTGCTTCATCAGGTAGTAATACGCAAGGAAGCAGTACGCAAGGAACAAATAATCAACCTAAAAAAACATTTACTAATAACAAAGCTCCAGGTGGTGCTTATCGTCCAGGTGGTCAAAACCGTCCAGGTGGCAATAGACCAGGTCAAAAATTCCAAAAACGTAGAAAAGGTCCTACTACACCTGTTCAACCACCAGTACCAAGAAAAGAACGTGAACTTCCTGCAAAGATTACATTTACCGATTCTTTAACTGTTTTAGAACTTTCGAAAAAAATTGGTCGCGAACCGGCAGAGATTATCAAAAAATTATTCTTACTTGGCGTTATGGCAACAATAAACCAAGTTTTAGATAAGGATGCAATCGAACTTATTTGTGCAGACTATGGTGTAGAAGTGGAAGAAGAAATTCGAATCGATATTACTGATTTAGAAGTTCATTTCGATCCCACTCCAGAAGATAGTACCAATCAAACAGAGCGTCCACCAGTTGTTACAATTATGGGGCACGTAGACCATGGTAAAACAACACTTCTTGACTCTATCCGTCATACAAAAGTAACTGCAGGGGAAGCAGGCGGTATTACCCAACATATCGGTGCTTACCAAATAGTGGATAATGATAAAAAGATCACGTTCTTAGATACACCAGGACATGCTGCATTTACTACAATGCGTGCACGTGGTGCGAAAATTACGGATATCACAATTCTTGTAGTTGCAGCAGATGATGGTGTAATGCCTCAAACTGTAGAAGCGATAAACCATGCTAAAGCTGCTGAGGTACCTATTATTGTTGCAGTAAACAAAATGGATAAACCGTCTGCAAACCCTGACCGTGTTATGCAAGAGTTAACAGAGCATGGTTTAGTTCCTGAAGCTTGGGGTGGAGATACGATCTTCGTACCAATTTCAGCACTAAAAGGGGAAGGAATCGATAACCTTTTAGAAATGGTTCTACTTGTTTCTGAAGTTGGAGAATTAAAAGCAAATCCAAAACGTCTTGCTTTAGGAACTGTTATTGAAGCTCAACTTGATAAAGGTCGAGGTTCAGTCGCTACATTACTAGTTCAAGACGGTACGTTGAAAGTCGGAGATCCTATCGTTGTTGGTCATGCTTTCGGCCGCGTAAGAGCAATGGTAAATGACCTTGGTCGTCGTGTGAAAGAGGCAGGTCCATCTACACCAGTAGAAATTACTGGCTTAAACGAAGTGCCACAAGCTGGAGATCGCTTTGTTGTATTTGAAGATGAAAAAACTGCTCGTCAGGTTGGCGAATCTCGTGCGTCAGAAGCACAAGTTACTCAACGTTCAGAAAAAACTCGTGTGACATTAGACAATTTATTTGATCAAATGAAACAAGGGGAAATGAAAGAGTTAAACTTAATCGTAAAAGCAGACGTTCAAGGTACTGTTGAAGCGATGGCTGCATCCCTTATGAAAATTGATGTTGAAGGTGTAAATGTTCGCATCATTCATACTGGAGCTGGAGCTATCACGGAATCAGATATTAGTTTGGCTGCTGCATCGAATGCAATCGTTATTGGATTTAACGTACGTCCAGATACAAATGCAAAACGTATGGCCGATCAAGAAGGCGTAGATATCCGTCTACACCGTATTATTTATAAAGTAATTGAAGAAATCGAATTCGCTATGAAGGGATTACTTGACCCTGAATTCCAAGAGAAAATTATCGGTCAAGCTGAAGTACGTGAAACATTCAAAGTATCAAAAATTGGTACGATTGCTGGTTCATATGTTACGGAAGGTAAAATTTCAAGAGATAGTGGAGTTCGTGTAATTCGCGATGGAATCGTTATTTTTGAAGGCGAATTAGATACACTAAAACGCTTCAAGGATGACGCAAAAGAAGTTGCTAAAGGATACGAATGTGGAATCACGATTAAAAACTTTAATGATGTTAAAGAGGGCGATATCGTAGAAGCCTTCATCATGGAAGAAATTAAACGATAATGATTGTATATGCAGACTGCGAATTTCTCATTCCCACTGCACATTCTTTAAAAGAAAAACGAGCAGTCCTTCAACGAATGCTCACAAGAACAAAACAAAAGTATAATGTTTCTATTTCAGAATTGGATCATCAAAATACGTGGCAGCGTACTACTATTGGAATCGTTGCAATTGCATCTCAGAAAGATGCAGCTGAGCGAGAGCTAATGAACGCGATTCGTTTCTTGGAATCCAATCCTGAATGGGAATGTATTAATATTAGTAAAGAATATTTATAAAGAAAATGAGGTGTAGCGATCATGTCAATGCGTGCTAACCGAGTTGCTGAGCAGATGAAAAAAGAGTTGGGCGAGATTATCGGACGTAAGTTAAAAGATCCACGTATCGGTTTTGTCACAGTTACAGATGTAGCTGTTACTGGTGATTTACAACAAGCGACTATTTACATCACCGTCCTTGATGGAAACCGAGCAGATACTTTAAAAGCTTTAGAAAAAGCTAAAGGATTTATTCGTTCTGAAATAGGGCAACGCATTCGCTTGCGTATCACGCCTGAACTTATTTTTGAATATGATGAGTCTGCAGCATATGGAAATCGTATAGATGATTTATTAAGACAAATTAATAAACCATCTGAGTAATAAAACAAAAAGAAGTCTGCTTATTTACTGAAGCAGACTTCTTTGTTATATATACCGGGGGTGAACGGCATGTACGAAGGGATATTACCTTTCTGGAAAGAAAAAGGAATGACCTCACATGATTGTGTATTTAAACTTAGAAAAATTTTGAAGATGAAACGAATTGGTCACACTGGAACACTGGATCCTAGTGTGGAAGGAGTTTTACCTATTTGTTTAGGACAGGCTACAAAGGTATCGGAATATATTATGGATCAAGGAAAAACATATGTAGCCACTATTTCTATAGGTACATCTACTACTACTGAAGATGCAGATGGTGATATCGTAGAAAATGACTCCACTTCAAAATCTTTTTCTCGTGAACAGATTTTAGAAGTGCTAGCAGAGTTGACTGGAGAAGTTACTCAAATTCCTCCTATGTATTCAGCGGTGAAAGTGAATGGAAAGAAACTTTATGAATATGCGCGTGAGGGGAAAGAGGTTGAACGTCCAAGTAGGAAAGTGATGATTCATAATATTAATTTATTGGATGAAGCTGCTACTTTTTCAGGGCAGGAAGTTACGTTCAACATAGAAATTGAATGTGGAAAAGGAACCTATATACGTACACTTGCAGTTCAAATCGGAGAACTTCTTGGATATCCCGCTCATATGTCATCGCTAGTCAGAACAGCTTCAGGAAGTTTTACTCGAGCGCAATGTTTAACTTTAGCAGATGTGCAAAGTGCTATAGAAGAACAAACATTAATAGACACTTTATTACCATTAAAAAATGCATTGTCTGCTTGGCCAACACTTGAAGTAAATGAAGAAATCGAAAAAAGTATTACCAATGGACAAGTAGTGGAAATCCATCCATTGTTAATGGAAAACGATAAAATAGTTTATGAAATGTTAGGAGATCCAATAGCAGTTTATATTAAACATCCAACAAAAAGTGGTATGATGAAACCAGAAAAAATGTTTTCATCTATAAAAGGAGATTAATATGGACATCTATCACTTATCTTATCCTAATCATTTATATACAAACGATAAAAATGAGGCATACTCTTTAGCAATCGGTTTCTTCGACGGAGTACATAAAGGGCATCAAGCAGTTATAAAAAATGCCCTCGAAAAAGGGAAAGAGATGAATATCAAAACTGCAGTAATGACATTCGATCCCCATCCGTCATTAGTACTTGGTGGCAGAAAAGAGAAAGTCTTTTATATTACTCCACTTCAAGAAAAAATGGATATTTTGAAAAGCTTAGGAGTAGATACGGTTTTTGTTGTTCGGTTTACTTCTGATTTTGCAAAGCTTACTCCGGAAAAATTCATCGAGTTTTTTATAAATCAGACGAATGTAAAACATGTTACTGCCGGATTTGACTTTTCTTTTGGTGCTTTTGGAAAAGGGACGATGAAAGATATGGACCTTCTTTCCGAAGGTAAATATACAGTATCAGTCGTAGGCAAAAAAGAGCTACATGGTGGTAAGATTAGCTCTACACGTATAAGAGAAGAGCTAACAACAGGTAATATGGAGCAAGTAAGAGAATTATTAGGTAGGCCCTTTCAGTTAACAGGAGTTGTTATTCATGGAGACAAAAGAGGGAGAACGATAAACTTCCCGACAGCAAATGTCGATCCAAAAGAAGGACAATTTACTCCTGCAACCGGTGTATATGCAGTTAAAATTTCCGTTCAAGAGACTTGGCATGAAGGTGTTTGTAATGTAGGCTACAAACCAACATTTAATAACCCTGAAGAGAAAAAGCTTTCTATTGAAGTACATATATTTAATTTTGAACAATCGATATATGGTGAGGAAGTAACCGTCCATTGGTATAAGCGTATTCGATCAGAGCAAAAATTCAATGGAATTGAAGAGTTAAAAGAACAAATCGGAAAAGACAAGCAAGTTGCAATTGAGTTCTTTGAAAAAGAAGACGAATAACAAAAGTATGGCTATCGGAATTTTATTTCGGTAGCTTTTTTAAAAGGAAATATAATAAAGTGGCCAGTGGAGACTGTGTTCCTGGGCATTGAAAATTCACTCGCTAATCATATAGCAATACGTCTGTCCAATGCCTTTCGAAAACGATAGAAACAGGTTTTGACATAAAAGGCCCGCGTGTCTTCTTACACGTTTTTTCTAATATGAATGAATGTTCTCCATTACTAATTAGTTGCTTCAGTCATCATTTTATGATAATCTTTAAAAGTACAATACCGTACTTAACCTTTCCTTGGCTTTTTCGATTCTCCAACGATTGCTCAGGACTAGGGGATAACTAGAATTTTAGGAGGAAAACAACATGGCAATTACACAAGAACGCAAAAATGAATTAATCGCTGAGTACAGAACTCACGAAAGTGATACTGGATCTGCTGATATTCAAATCGCAATTCTTACAGAAGAGATTAACTCTTTAAACGAACATTTACGTACTCATAAGAAAGATCACCACTCACGTCGTGGTCTATTCAAAATGGTTGGACGTCGCCGTAACTTATTAAAATACTTACGTGAAAACGAAGTATCGCGTTACCGTGATCTAATCGCAAAACTTGGTTTACGTCGATAAGATTTTTCAGGAAAGCGGGATTTATCCCGCTTTTTCTTTTGCATAAAAAACTTCGCATAGTTTAGAGATTTTTGATACACTACTTATGATACATATACACTTTATATACCCTTTTTAAAAGGAGTTTTTGAAGTCGAGAGGAGTCCAGATTACATGAGTGAAAAGAAAGTATTTACGTATGAATGGGCAGGACGCCCGCTGCAAGTAGAAATAGGACAACTTGCAAAACAAGCGAATGGAGCAGTACTTGTAAGATACGGTGATACATCAGTATTATCTGTAGCAACTGCATCTAAAAGCCCTAAGAATTTAGATTTCTTCCCGTTAACAGTAAACTATGAGGAAAAATTATATGCTGTAGGTAAAATTCCAGGTGGATTTATTAAACGTGAAGGCCGTCCTTCGGAACGAGCAATCTTAACTAGTCGTTTAATCGACCGTCCAATTCGTCCGCTATTTCCAGATGGTTTCCGTAACGAGGTTCAAGTTATTTCAATCGTTATGTCTGTTGATCAAAACTGTTCATCTGAAATGGCTGCAATGCTAGGTTCATCTTTGGCGCTAAGCGTTTCTGATATTCCTTTTGATGGACCGATTGCTGGAGCACAAGTAGGATTGATCGGTGAAGAACTAATTATTAACCCAACAGTTGAACAAATGGAAAAGAGTATTGTAGATCTTACCGTTGCTGGAACGAAAGATGCGATCAACATGGTTGAAGCTGGAGCAAAAGAAGTTTCAGAAGAAACTGTGCTAGAAGCAATTATGTTCGGACATAATGAAATTATTAAATTAATTGAATTCCAAGAAAAAGTTGTAGCTGAAGTTGGAAAAGCGAAAAAAGATATCCCTCTTTTTGAGTTAGATAAAGAGCTTTTCGAAGAAGTGAAAGGCATTTGTGAAGCAAAACTTGTACAAGCAATTCAAGTTCAAGAAAAACATGCTCGCGAAGATGCTATTACTGAAGTAAAAACAGAAGTTATGGAACAATATACAGAAAAAGAAGCAACTGACGAAACGTTAAAGCAAGTGCGTGAAATTTTAGATGCGATGGTAAAAGATGAAGTTCGTCGTTTGATTACAGAGGACAAAATCCGTCCTGATGGTCGTGGAGTAGCGGAAATTCGTCCTCTATCATCAGAAGTTGGCGTTTTACCTCGAACACATGGTTCTGGATTGTTTACACGTGGTCAAACTCAAGCATTAAGTGTATGTACTTTAGGACCGCTTGGTGATGTTCAAATTATTGACGGGATTGGTCTAGAGGAAACAAAACGCTTCATGCATCATTATAACTTCCCACAATTTAGTGTTGGAGAAACAGGACCAATTCGTGCTCCAGGTCGTCGTGAAATTGGACATGGTGCATTAGGAGAGCGTGCTCTAGAAGCAGTTATTCCGGATGAAGCAGATTTCCCGTATACTCTTCGCTTAGTAGCGGAAGTATTAGAATCGAATGGTTCTACTTCACAAGCTAGTATTTGTGCGTCTACTCTAGCGATGATGGATGCAGGGGTTCCTTTAAAAGCACCAGTTGCAGGTATCGCAATGGGACTTGTGAAAAAGGGCGAAAACTACACTATTTTAACGGATATTCAAGGGATGGAAGATCATCTTGGAGATATGGACTTTAAAGTAGCAGGTACGTCTAAAGGAATTACAGCACTTCAAATGGATATTAAAATTGATGGTCTATCAAGAACAATTCTTGAAGAAGCACTTGAACAAGCTAAAATTGGTCGTATGCAAATTTTAGAAAGTATGCTTGCAACAATTTCTGAGCCACGTGAGAAATTGTCTAAGTATGCACCAAAAATAGTCGTTATCAAAATTAATCCGGATAAGATCCGTGATGTAATTGGACCAGGTGGTAAACAAATTAATAAAATCATCGATGAAACTGGTGTTAAAATTGATACCGAGCAAGATGGTACAATTTATATCGCTTCAGCTGACGAAGAGATGATTGCTCGTGCAAAAGAAATTATCGAAAACATCGTGCGAGTTGCACAAGTTGGAGAATACTACTTAGGAAAAGTTAAACGTATTGAAAAATTCGGTGCCTTCGTAGAAATATTCAATGGTAAAGATGGTTTACTGCATATTTCCGAAATTCAAGAAGAACGAACAAAAGCTGTCGAGGATGTCCTTAAATTAGGAGACGAGCTACTAGTTAAGGTAATCGAAATCGACAATCAAGGTCGTGTAAACTTATCTCGTAAAGTAGTTATCAAAGAAGAAAAAGAACGCGCTGAACAACAAGAAAACAAATAATTAATTACATCAGCACGACATAAAAGGTTGACCGTAGTGTAAATGCTACGGCAACCTTTTTAAATAGCTGAATAGAATAAACAGAGGTGTTAATTTGATAAACAAAATTACATGCAAGAATGGGCTTCGAATTGTATCAGAACAAATCCCTTATGTACGATCTGTTGCTGTGGGAATTTGGGTGCAAGCAGGGTCAAGATATGAACTGCCTGAAGAAAATGGCCTAACTCATTTCATTGAGCATATGTTATTTAAAGGGACTGAAACTAGAACAGCGAAACAAATTGCGGAGGAATTCGATCGTATTGGTGGGAATATTAATGCCTTCACATCTAAAGAGAATACGTGCTATTATGCTAAAGTATTAGATCATCATGCAGAACATGCAGTAGACATATTGGCAGATATGTTTTTCCATTCTCAATTTGATGCAAACGAGATAGAGAAGGAAAGACAGGTTGTATTAGAAGAGATTAATATGGTAGAGGACACACCAGATGATATAGTCCACGAATATTTATGGCAAGCGATGTATGAAGAAAATCCTCTAGGTGCTCCTATACTTGGAACAGAGGAAACGTTAAATAGTTTTACAAAAGAAACGATTTTGGCTTATATGAAAAAACATTATACGCCAGAAAATGTAGTTATTTCAGTAGCAGGTAATATTCCCGAAGGATTACTTCAGCATATTGAAGAATTATTTAGTCGTTTGGATAATGAAATCAAAGAAAAAATAGAAGTGACAACGCCGATTTTGAAGGAAGTACATGTGGAAAACTTCAGAGAGACAGAGCAGGCACATCTATGTTTAGCTTATCCAAGCTTGAGTGTAAAAGCAGATAACATATATAGTTTAGTAGTGATGAATAATATTTTGGGTGGTAGTATGTCCTCTAGACTTTTCCAGGAAATCAGAGAAGAAAAAGGGTTAGCTTACTCCATCTATTCTTATCATTCTTCCTATGAAGATACTGGGGCACTCGCTATTTATGGGGGAACTTCCAGCAATCAATTAGAGGAGTTAACAAATTCTATTCAGGAAACCATCCAAAACGTACTGGAAAAGGGGTTTACTGAAACAGAAGTCTCTAATGCAAAAGAGCAATTAAAAGGTAACTTACTCCTTGGATTAGAGAGCTCCAATGCTCGAATGAGCCGTAATGGCAAAAATGAATTACTCTACGGAGAACATCGTTCATTAGATGAAGTAAGTGAATCAATTGATGAAGTCACATTACAATCAGTAATGGAACTTGCCAGAGAGACATTTTCACATAAACCAGCTATATCCATCATCAAACCAAAAGTCGATCAAATCTGATCGGCTTTTTTAATAAAGTAAATTAGCTAATTATTAAATAAGTAATACTACTGATTTCCGTTTCAGGTGGACGCTTTTCGCGGGGTGAGCGATGAGCCATCACCGTCGCTTTGATGTCTCATCCATCTCACTCATCCCGCAGAAGTCGCCACCTTGCACTACAATCAATAAAATGAGTGGTACACCCCTATTAGGTTGGGCACAGCGTTTCGCTTAATTTAAATAGTAGTCATAGTAAACAAAGTGCTAAAACGGAGAGTCAAAAGCTATGTGATTACTAATAAAGGGAGAGGATGGAACATAACAGATCATTAAATTTATTAAATTAAAAAATCTGGAATCATTCATTTGATTTCACGTTTTTTTCATTATTTTATAGAAAATAGACCATATATAGAATCTTTATATTCTGGTTGTTTGAAGTGAAGTCGGAGACTCCTGGGGGAACAGTGAGGTGCACTCGCAAAGCGTCAGACGTAACGGGAAATAACTCTAATGGAAATTAACTACATAAACAAAAGCCTCATTTTTCACCATGATTTTGTTTTATTCACTTTGTACGGCAAAATGGCATATATATAAATAGAAATCAATAAGGAGGAGAATGATTGTTACTTTCGGAACTTGCAGAAAAAGAACTTATCCAAGTTAAGGACGGCGCAAGATATGGCAAACTTGCAGACACTGAATTGCTCTTCAATCCAGAAAGCGGGAAAATTGAAGGGTTTGAGGTTTTTCAAAAAACTGGAGCTTTTTTTCAAGCAAATAAATCAGGCAAGAAAAAGGAATTTATTGCATGGGAAGAAATTATTCTTATTGGGAAAGACAGAATTTTGTTTAATGAAGCAAACACTGAAATTGGAAATAGTGAATATTCGTGAAAAAAAAGTGTGCAATCATTGGTACAGATGCCCGTCTACCTTTTGTAAAGGAAACTTTAGATAATCTATTAGAAGTGAAAATTTTTCCAACTATGATTTGGACGGAAGAACTTAAAGCAGCTTTAAACGATTTTCAGCCTACCATTATTTTTTTACCAATACCACCATTAAAAATAGATTGTTCTTTCGTTTTGCCCGAGTCATGTCTTCTCCTTTTTGTTGGAAAAAAGAATTTAGAAATTGAACAGGAAATACAAAATAGCCAGGTTCATGCTTTTAATTATTTAGAGGATGAGCAGTGGATTTGGGAAAATGCAAATCTTACAGCTGAAGGCTTTATAAACGACTTTTATAGAAGCGAAAACGAATCCATTTATAACAAAAAATTTATCATAACAGGATACGGAAGAGTTGGGAAAAGACTGGCTTTTGCTCTGCATCATTTAGGAGCAGAGGTTATCATCTCCGTTCGATCTGACCATCAACTATATGAAGCAAAAAGTTATGGATATCAAATAGAGCAATTGGAGCGTGTGGATAAAATCCAAGATGCACAATCGAACTATCTCATTAATACCATTCCATATAGATGGCTTAGTCCGTCCGATACGAACAGGTTTATAAAAGTGTATGATTTAGCATCAAATCCTGGGTGTCTGCTCGAGTCAGCCAATTCGACTCCTACAAACTATATACATTCTACTAGCTTACCAGGCTTGTATTTTCCGAAGGATGCAGGATATTTAATAGCAAAGACTGTGCAAACTCAATTGGCTTTGCTAGAGGGGGAAGAATAGTGTTAAAAGATCTTCGAATAGGATTAGGGATAACCGCATCTCATTGTACTTATGAAGAAGTTATTCCGATGATAAAACAGTTTACAGAGTTAGGAGCAACTGTTGTTCCAATAATTACTTATTCTGTGTTAACTGCAGCAACACGGTTTGGAACAGGTGAGGAATGGATAGAAAAAATAGAAGAGGCTAGTGGCAGCAAGGTAGTATCAAAGATTGTTGAGGCAGAACCGTTCGGACCAACAAATCCATTAGATTGTATGGTAATTGCTCCAATGACTGGAAACTCAATTAGTAAGCTGGCAAATGCACAAACGGATTCGCCTGTGTTAATGGCGGCAAAAGCAACTTTGCGTAATGGAAAGCCAGTAGTACTAGGAATATCCACAAATGATGCATTAGGATTGAATGGAATGAACATTATGAAATTACTTTCTACCAAAAATATATACTTTATCCCCTTCGGCCAAGATAACCCTCATAACAAACCAAACTCGCTTATTGCTGACTTTACAAAAATTATTCCTACAGTTGAGCATGCAATTCAATTCAAGCAATATCAACCACTACTCATTAGTCATCAATTATAAATATTGATGAAGATGTATTTTCATGTATAATATAATACAATATCGAAAATAGCATTGGTCTAGGAGGAGAGCTTTTCATGTCACAAGGTTATACAGTAGCAGTAGTGGGAGCGACAGGTGCAGTAGGTCAAAAAATAATCGAAAAATTGGTAGATAGAAGTTTTCCTTTTGCCACATTAAAATTATTAGCTTCCAAAAAATCCGCAGGTAAAGAAGTAGAAGTTAATGGGAGCACTTATATAATTGAAGAAGCGACACCAGCGTCTTTTGAAGGTGTAGACATAGCATTTTTCTCTGCAGGTGGCTCTATATCTAAAGCTCTAGCAAAAGAGGCAAGTAATAGAGGGGCAATAGTTATTGATAATACGAGTGCCTTCCGGATGGATAAAGATACACCATTGGTTGTTCCAGAAGTAAATAAACAAGCTTTACACGAACATACAGGGATTATTGCTAACCCGAATTGTTCTACTATTCAGATGGTTTGCGCACTTGAGCCGATTAGACAAAAGTTTGGTTTAAACAAAGTGATTGTTTCTACCTATCAAGCAGTGTCTGGTGCCGGTGCAGCTGCTATTGAAGAATTGACAACGCAAAGCGAAGAAATAAAAATGAAACAAGCAAAACCGGAAATATTACCAGTAAAAAGTGCTGAAAAGCATTTTCCTATAGCAGGAAATGTCATTCCTCAAATTGATGTTTTTACTGAAGACGGTTTTACATTTGAGGAGCATAAAATGATGAATGAAACGAAGAAGATTATGTCTTTACCAAATCTTGCGATTGCAGCTACATGTGTGAGGGTACCAGTTGTGACGGGACATTCTGAATCGGTATATGTAGAAGTGGAACAAGACAACGTAACGCTTGATCAAGTAAAACAACTTCTTGCAGATTCTGATGGCATAATCTTGCAGGATGATCCTGCTCAACAGCTTTACCCGATGCCTTATTTTGCAGAGGATAAGGACCATGTATTTGTAGGACGTTTAAGAAAAGACCCTTCGAATGATAAAGGGTTTCATATGTGGATTGTATCAGATAATTTATTGAAGGGTGCAGCACTGAACTCTATACAAATTGCAGAAGCACTTATTGCTGAAGGTATTTTAAAAGAGGTGTAAAAATGAATATAGGCCCAATTGCTACGGCAATGGTCACCCCGTTTCAAACAGATGGATCTATCAATTATGCTGCAACGGAAATTTTAATCGAACATTTACTAGCTACAGGGACCGACTCTCTCGTCATTAGCGGAACAACAGGAGAATCTCCTACTCTATCAACTGAAGAAAAACTAAACTTGCTTAAATTCGTTGTAGAAAAAGTGAATAATAGAGTTCCCGTTATCGCGGGTACGGGAAGTAATAATACAGCTGCATCAATTGAACTTTCTCAAAAGGCTGAGGCCGTTGGGGTAGATGGACTAATGATTGTCACACCATATTATAATAAACCAAACCAGCGAGGGTTGATTGCCCATTTTAATGCAATTGCAGATGCAACACCTTTGCCAATCATTGTTTATAATATTCCGAGTCGGTCAGTTATTAATATGGAGCTAGAGACTGTTGTAGCCTTAAGCCAGATTCCATCTATTCAGTTTCTAAAAGAAGCCAGTGGCAATTTAGATCAAATGACTAAAATTATGAAGGCTACAAAAGGTGATTTAGAAGTATATAGTGGTGATGATTCACTCACACTTCCATTACTTGCAATTGGGGGTAAAGGAATAGTTTCAGTTGCTTCTCATATTGTAGGAAATGATATGAAGAAAATGATTGTAGAATTTCAGACTGGAAATCACTCAGAAGCTGCACGAATTCATCAATCATTAGTGCCGCTAATACAGGCTTTATTTAAGCAGCCGAATCCGACAGTCATAAAATATGCACTTTCTAAAGTAGGTATTGAAGTGGGAAGTTTACGTCTCCCTCTTGTTGAAATGACTGAAAGAGAAAAGCAGGAATTTGATTTAATCTGGGAACAATACAAAAATTTTCAATAATTTTAGCGGAAAGGCTGAAGATTTCCTATTTCAGCCTTTTTTTTATTTGTGTGAATCGGTGACGTCCGATATAATGAAAATTAGTGGATGTTGGACGGGTTAACTTCTTCAGCAAAAAAATTTAACAATCTAACGTGTTTAGGTATCTCCCACTTTTTGAGAAAGCGGGTAGATGAATACCATTATGTAATAACAATTCAGTGAGCGAAGCCCTTGCTGAAAAGTTAAGCCAGCGGTGGATGTCACAGATTTTGAATGGACTCTTAGGATGATGTTAGTCTAAAAACGTCGCAATCATGTGACGGCGGATAACTGACCTGCATCACGCAGGCCCAAGCAAAATTCAAAAACTGGAAGCAATTACACCGAGGCGTAATTGATTTATAGGAGGAAGAGATTTGGTAAAAGTAAAAAATGAACTTATTCGAATTATACCGCTCGGTGGAGTTGGAGAAATCGGAAAAGCAATGTATGTAGTAGAAATAGATGAAGAAATATTTGTCGTAGATAGTGGATTAATGTTCCCAGAAAATGAAATGCTAGGAATAGATATCGTTATTCCAGACATTACGTATCTAGTGGAAAATAAAGATCGAGTAAAAGGAATCTTTTTAACGCATGGTCATGAAGATGCGATCGGATCTATCTCTTATTTACTACAAAAAGTACAAGCACCAGTGTATGGTTCGAAGTTGACAATAGCTTTGGCAAAAACGCATTTAAAAGCGTTGCCGACGAAGCAACCAGTCAAATATTTTGAAGTAACAAATAAAAGTCGTATGAACTTTCAAGGCACATATGTAACCTTTTTCCATACAACACATAGTATACCGGATTCGCTAGGTATCGTGTTCCATACGTCCGAGGGTGCAATTGTTCATACAGGAGAATTTAAGTTTGATCAGTCAGCTAAAGGGAAGTATCGTCCAGATATAGCGAAAATTGCTGGTTTGGGAGAAGATGGTGTATTTATACTTTTATCCGATTCAACTGAAGCAGAAAGACCGGGTTATACAACATCAGAAGCAGTTATTGAAAACCAATTATCAGAAACATTCCACGCTGCTAAAGGACGTATACTCGTTGCCCTATATGCTTCGAATTTTATACGTATTCAACAAGTAATTGACAAAGCAATTGAAACAGGGAAAAAAGTGGCGATTGCAGGAAAAAGCTTAGAAAATATTTTCGAAATTGGTTTAGATCTTGGTTATTTTACAGTAGAAGAGGATACAATTATTTCAATTAAGGAAATCTCAAAACATAATGATGAGAATATTGTGGTCATTGTATCTGGTACACAAGGTGAACCATTGGAAGCACTAGAAAAAATGATTCGTAAACACCATAAAGATATTAAGATTAAAGATACAGATACTGTGTTAATCACTTTTACTCCTTCACCTGGTATGGAAGTAGGCATGTATAATACGATGAACCAAATCGCGAAAGTTGGAGCGAAAGTATTAACTTCCGAAAAAAATGTACATGTATCTGGTCATGGAAGTCAAGAAGATTTGAAAATGATGTTGAACCTAACTAAACCGAAGTACTTTATACCAATTCAAGGGGAATATCGTATGTTGATGGCCCATTCAAAATTGGCTCAAGCTACCGGCATGTCCAAATCGGAAATTTTCATTGCCGATAAAGGGGATATTGTAGAGTATAAGAGCGGTAAAATGAGAATGAGTGGTCGAGTTCAAGCAGGAAACGTTCTAATCGATGGAATCGGTGTTGGAGATGTTGGCAATATTGTATTACGCGATCGTAAGCTGCTTTCACAAGATGGTATATTTATAGTGGTTGTCACTCTAAATCGAGCACAGAAGAAAATTGCATCAGGACCTGAAATTCTTTCTAGAGGATTTGTCTATGTGCGTGAGTCAGAGGAGCTAATGGAAGAGTCTGCTAACCTAGTTAGAACAGTTGTTGAAAAATATGTGAATAAAGAAACGTTTGAATGGACAAACATTAAACAAGAAATCCGTGATACGCTAAATTCATATTTATTCCAACAAACAAAAAGACGTCCGATGATTATCCCGATTATTATGGAATATTAATGTGAATAAAGGATTTCCTTTCCGAATACGGAGGGAAATCCTTTTTATCTTAAAAAATCAGAAAGTATTAAAATTGTACTATAATGTGAACACTGGGTTAGGGATATTTTATACTATTGAAACAGGATATGAATGTAAAGGAAAGGGCTTCTTTTTGCCCGATGTTTTTTAAAGTAACAATTTAGAAAGTAGGTGACACTTTGGCAAGGAAGAAAAAAAGACCAACAAAAAAGCCAGCAAAAAAAACAATGCATCCTCTTCTTTATGAAATAATTGGTCTATTAATTATTGGTTTATCCATTATTTCATTTTTTGAATATGGACTTGTAGGTGAGTTTTTAGCTTACATAAGTTATTTCTTATTCGGAAATTGGCATATTGCCGTTCCATTTATGCTGATTGTTTACGCACTTATTATAATGATTAAACAATCAGTGCCAGCATGGAATCACCGTCTGTTATTGGGATGCGCGTTTATATTAAGCAGTTTATTATTATTTAGTCATATTGCTCTATTCCAACAATTATTTGAAGGAAAAGCATTAGTGACGAATTCTGTTTTAAGAGAAAGCTATCGTGTCATGGTTGAGAGTGGCGGAATCACTGATAGAAATAGTTCTTTAGGTGGAGGAATAGTAGGAGCCATACTCTTTGCATCTTTCCACGTTCTCTTTGATTCGGCTGGAGCCAAAGTAGCTGGCTGGCTTATGTTATTTATAGGGATTGTATTACTAACTGGCAGAGCGTTAGTTCCGTACTTAGTAGAGACATTTCCGAAGCTAAAAGAAAGTTTCCTTAACAGACCGAAAAAAAAGAAAGCAAAACCTGCGCCAACTCCACCAAGGGGTCCTTCCCGACGCAATAAAAAACAGGCAGCCCAGGAAGAAGCGGTAACTGTAGTTGAGGCGATACCTGTAGAAGAAGAAGTCGAGCAAGTCTCGTCTCCTATTATTTCTGCTTTCACGGAACGAATAGCTAGAAAAGAAGTAGTGGAGGAGCCAACTGAACCAATAGAACCATTAGACATAAATATGGAAAATGAAACAGTGGAAAATGAGGACTATCAATTACCTTCTATTAACTTATTAGATGCACCTGCTCATAGCGATCAGAGTGGAGAACTTAATGCAATACAAGCAAATGCCAAAAAGTTAGAACAAACATTTTTAAGCTTTGGAGTAAAAGCAAAGGTTACGCAAGTTCACTTAGGACCAGCAGTAACAAAATATGAAGTTCTACCAGATGTTGGTGTAAAGGTGAGCAGAATAGTTAGTCTTCATGATGACCTCGCTCTAGCGTTAGCTGCGAGAGATATTCGAATAGAGGCACCTATTCCCGGTAAATCAGCGATAGGTATTGAAGTGCCAAATAAGGAAGTAGCGATTGTAAGCTTACGCGAAGTTCTAGAATCGGAAGAAAATGATAAACCTAATCTGAAACTACTGATAGGTTTTGGTCGAGACGTAACAGGACAAGCAGTGCTCGCACAATTGAATAAAATGCCACATTTACTCGTTGCAGGCTCAACAGGTAGTGGGAAAAGTGTCTGCATCAATGGAATAATTACAAGTATTATGATGCGCGCAAAACCTCATGAAGTGAAAATGATGATGATCGACCCAAAAATGGTTGAACTTAATATGTATAATGGCATTCCACACTTACTTGCACCAGTGGTAACGGATCCAAGAAAAGCTTCTCAGGCATTAAAGAAAATCGTATCGGAAATGGAGAGAAGGTACGAATTATTTTCTCATACAGGCACCCGAAATATGGAAGGGTATAACGAGCATATCGATAGATGGAATGAAGAAAATGAGGAAAAACATCCGAAGTTACCATTTATTGTCGTAATTGTAGATGAGTTAGCGGATCTAATGATGGTAGCTTCTGCTGATGTGGAAGATTCAATCACTCGATTAGCTCAAATGGCTCGTGCTGCTGGAATTCATTTGATAATTGCAACACAAAGACCAAGCGTAGACGTAATTACAGGTATTATTAAAGCTAATATTCCATCTAGAATTGCATTTGCGGTATCATCCGCTATAGACTCTAGAACTATTTTAGATATGGGTGGAGCGGAAAAGTTACTTGGTCGAGGAGATATGTTATTCCTACCAGCTGGCAGCTCTAAACCAGTTCGGGTACAGGGGGCATTTTTATCAGATGCAGAAGTTGAAAGAATTGTAGATTTTGTTATTGAACAACAAAAAGCAAACTATCAAGATGAAATGATCCCTGATGAAGTGGAAGAATCTGCGGAACAGATTGATAGAGATGAATTATATGATGATGTTGTACAACTCGTAACAGAAATGCAAACAGCATCCGTGTCTTTACTTCAACGTAGATTTAGAATTGGTTATTCCAGAGCAGCAAGAATTATTGATCAGCTAGAATTTAGTGGAGTTGTCGGACCTTATGAAGGAAGTAAGCCCAGACAGGTTTTAATATCCAAAAATGCAGTTGATGATGATTTAATATGAGTCAAAAGGTTATATAGTATAACACTTTTCAAAAAAAGTATGACAAAATCATTACAAAGTAATCAAGTTTTTGTAACAACTTTTAACCTAATGTGAAGAAAAGTATTTATTTCACCTTTTAAAAATGGTATAGTATGACTGATTAGTAGGAAAGTTTTACATCAGAGGTCTGATCTCTTCAAAATGGTGGTGTTTTAGATGACAATAAAAGTAGACCATCGTCATTTATATTTGCAAGTGATTGATCGTCTTAAACAAGACATCGAAAAAGGCATATTCAAAGAGAAGGAGAAACTTCCATCTGAATTTGAATTAGCCAAGTCACTAGGAGTAAGCCGTGCAACTCTAAGAGAAGCTCTACGCTTATTGGAAGAAGAAAATGTGATAGTCAGAAGACATGGAGTAGGAACTTTTGTAAATTCAAAGCCTATTTTCACGTCTGGTATTGAGCAGCTTTCAAGCGTATCATCTATGATACGCAAAGCTGGTATGGAACCTGGTACTATTTACTTAAGTTCTATGCAGTCGATTCCATCTGAGGACGATATTTTAAGATTTCAATGCGAGGAAGAGCAATCAATTGTTACAATGGAACGTGTCCGTACTGCAAATGACGAACCAGTTGTGTATTGTGTCGATAAAGTTCCGAAAAGTTATTTACCTAATGATTTTCTCATTAGGGAAGAAGGCTCTATTTTTACTGCTTTAGAAGAGTCTGGAGAAATACATATTTCCTATGCGGTGACGTACATTGACCCAGTGGGTTACCATGAGATCGCTTCACCAACTTTGAATTGTGAGCCAGAAACTTCTTTGCTTGTTTTAAAGCAACTCCATTACGATGAAAACGATCGTGTGGTTTTGTACTCGAAAAATTATTTTCGAGCGGATAAATTTAGCTTTCACGTTGTTCGGAAAAGGGTGTAAAATGCAACAATTCCTGCTAACAAGAAAAAAATAATGGGGGTTTTCAAATTGACAAAGCGTAAATTTGGATTAGGTCTATCACTAGTACTAGCTGCTGGAACTATTCTAGGAGCATGTGGAACTAAAGATGATGATGCATCTACATCAACAGATTCAAAAGGTTCAGGTTCTGAAGGTACAACTGAAGCAGTAGATTTTTCTCTAGCAATGGTAACTGACGTTGGTGGTGTTGATGACAAATCATTCAATCAATCAGCTTGGGAAGGTATTGAAGCATTCGGTAAAGAAAATGGTCTTACAAAAGGCGATGGTGGATATGACTACCTTCAATCGACTTCAGATGCCGACTATATTACAAACCTTAACAATTTAGTACGTCGTGACTTTGATATAGTTTATGGTATTGGTTTCTTAATGGAAGAACCAATCAAAACAATTGCTGAACAACAACCAGATGCTCAACTTGCAATTATCGATTCAATTGTTGATGCTCCAAACGTTGCTTCTGTAATGTTCAAAGAGCAAGAAGGATCATTCCTTGCAGGTGTCGCTGCTGCTCTAATGTCTGAATCTAAAAAAATCGGATTCGTTGGTGGGATGGAAATTCCAGTAATCGAACGTTTCGAAGCTGGTTTCTTAGAAGGTGTTAAAGCTGTAGATCCTTCTATAAAAGTAGATGTACAATATACTGGTAAGTTTGATGATGCTGCTCTTGGTAAAACAACTGCTAACCGTATGTATTCTTCAGGCGTAGATATTATTTTCCACGCTGCTGGTGGTACTGGTAACGGTGTCTTTGCTGAAGCAAAAGAACGTAAAACAAAAGATGCTAATGCAAACGTGTGGGTAATCGGAGTTGACTCTGACCAATACGCAGAAGGTGCTGTTGGCGACACGAATGTAACACTTACTTCAATGTTGAAAAAAGTTGGAACTGCTGTTCAAAACATTGCGAAAGAAACAATGGATGGAAAATTCCCTGGTGGAACAACAGTAACTTATGGTTTAGCTGAAGAAGGTGTTGGCCTTGCAGATTCTCGTGGAGCTATCCCACAAGAAATTCTTGACCAAATTGATGAGTACTCTAAAAAAATTGCTTCAGGCGAAATTACTGTTCCTGAAACAGTAGAATAATATGTTTTTAACATCATAAAGACCGATAAGTATCGGTCTTTATGATATTTTAATTAATAGAAGAAAGATTTTAAAAATTTAAAGTCTTTACTAAATTTATATAAGATGAACTTTAACTTATAAAATTTAAATTCTTTCCTGTATTAATTTAGTACTAGTATTATAGTGGGGAGTGAATTCATTGGATTATGTAATAGAGATGCTTGGCATACGGAAAGAGTTTGGATCGTTTGTTGCAAATGATAACATTACCCTTCAGTTAAAAAAGGGAGAAATTCATGCTCTTTTAGGAGAAAATGGTGCTGGGAAGTCTACACTAATGAACGTTTTGTTCGGATTATATCAACCTGAGGCGGGCGAGATAAAAGTAAAAGGAAAGACAGTTAAAATTACTGACCCAAATGTGGCAAATGATCTTGGTATCGGGATGGTCCATCAGCATTTCATGCTCGTGGAGAATTTTACAGTAACTGAAAATATAATATTAGGAAATGAGTTAACGAAAGCTGGAGTTGTCGATATTAAAGATGCAGCTAAAAAAATTCGAAAACTTTCTGAAATGTACGGATTAGATGTAGACCCTAATGCAAAGATTGAAGATATTTCTGTTGGGATGCAACAACGGGTGGAAATATTGAAAACGCTTTATCGCGGTGCCGATATACTTATCTTTGATGAGCCTACTGCTTCTTTGACACCTCAAGAGATTAATGAACTTATACAAATTATGAAGCGTTTAATACAAGAAGGTAAGTCAATTATACTAATCACTCATAAGTTAAAAGAAATTATGGATGTTTCTGATAGAGTAACAGTTATCCGTAAAGGTGAAGGTATTGGTACGGTTGTTACTGCAGAAACAAATCCCAATGAATTAGCATCACTTATGGTAGGAAGACAAGTAGAATTTAAAACAGTAAAGAGTGAGGCAAATCCTACAGATGAAACACTAGTTATAAAAGATTTAGTCGTGGCAGACTACCGAGGAATTGATAAAGTTAGAGGATTAAACTTAACTGTCCGTAAGGGTGAAATTTTAGGTATTGCTGGAATCGATGGAAATGGTCAAAGTGAGCTGATCGAGGCAATCACAGGTCTTCGTAAAACAAAAGCTGGTACTGTCTCCATTAATGGACAAGATATTACCAACAAAAAACCACGCAAAATTACGGAGTCTGGAGTAGGGCATATTCCACAGGATAGACATAAGCACGGTCTAGTTCTGGACTTTTCTATCGGTCACAATATTGCACTTCAAACGTATTATCAAGAACCTATCTCTAAAAATGGGTTTATGAATTATTCAAAAGTGTCAGAGTTAGCTCAAAAAGTTATTAAAGACTTTGATGTACGTACCCAAGGTGAGCATACTCCTGCTCGTGCACTTTCTGGGGGGAACCAACAAAAAGCAATTATCGGACGTGAAGTCATACGTGATCCAGAATTGTTGATTGCAGCTTTACCGACACGTGGACTTGATGTAGGAGCTATTGAATTTATTCACCAGCGTCTTATCGAACAACGTGATAATGGAAAAGCAGTACTTCTCCTTTCATTTGAATTAGATGAGGTTATGAATGTTTCTGACCGAATTGCAGTTATTTATGACGGACAAATTGTCGATACATTATTACCTAAAGAAACCTCTGAACAAGAGCTAGGGTTATTAATGGCAGGTCAAAAAAAGAATTCAAACAAAGTTAAACAGGGGGAAACAACTCATGTCGAATAGAGTAGTCAATATACTTGTCCCTGTTATTTCTGTTATTTTAGGATTGCTCGTAGGAGCCATTGTTATGTTAGTAAGTGGATATGATCCAATAGCTGGCTATTCTGCATTATGGAATGGTATTTTTGGAGATACCTATGCAATAGGTGAGACTATTCGTCAAATTACTCCATATTTACTTGCAGGTTTATCCGTAGCATTTGCTTTCCGTACGGGATTATTTAATATCGGGGTCGAAGGTCAATTATTAGTAGGGTGGTTTGCAGCAGCTTATGTAGGAATTGCATTTGATTTACCTATGTATATCCATTTACCTTTTGCTATTATCGCTGCTGCATTGGCTGGAGCGGCTTGGGCTTTCATTCCAGGGCTATTAAAGGCAAAATTACAAGTGCATGAAGTTATTGTAACAATTATGATGAATTATATTGCTTTACATACAACTAACGCATTGATAAAAATTGTATCTGATGGTGGGGATAATACAGGAACAATTAATGCATCGGCTTCTTTAAAATCTGCATTTTTTGAAAGTATTACAGATTACTCTCGTTTGCATTATGGTATTTTCATAGCATTAGCAATGGTTTTACTAATGTGGTTTATTTTAGATAAAACAACAACGGGCTATGAGCTAAAAGCAGTTGGTTTTAATAAACATGCGTCCGAGTATGCAGGGATGAATGTAAACAAAAACATTATCCTATCTATGGTCATTTCTGGAGCATTTGCAGGACTTGCAGGTGCAATGGAAGCATTGGGTACGTTCCAATATGCCAATGTTAAAGGTGGATTCACCGGTATAGGTTTTGATGGGATCGCAGTTGCATTATTAGGTGCTAATACACCATTAGGGGTTATATTCGGTGCTGTACTGTTTGGATCGTTAAAATATGGAGCTCTTAATATGCCAAACGAAGCAGGTATTCCAGTAGAAATCGTTTCTATTGTAATAGCTATTATCATATTCTTCGTAGCATGTGGTTACGTTATTCGCTATTTCCTTGAAAAAGCGACCAAGAAAAAGGAGGCGAAATAATATGAGCTTCTTAGATGTATTATATTTTATTGTCCCTTCTGCTATTTTCTATGCAGCTCCTTTAATCTTCACGGCAATTGGTGGAGTATTCTCTGAACGATCTGGTGTTATAAACATCGGATTAGAAGGATTAATGGTTATGGGTGCTTTTATCGGTATACTATTTAACTTAATGTTTGTCGATACTTTTGGAGCAATGACTCCATGGGTTGCATTAATCGCGGCAATGGTTGTTTCTGGTATATTCTCTGTTATGCATGCTGTTGCATCAATCTCGTTCCGTGCAGACCAAACAATCTCTGGGGTTGCGATAAATATGCTAGGGGTTGCAATTGCACTATTCTCAGTGAAAATGATTTATGGTAAAGGACAAACAGATTATATTCAAGAACGATTTATCCGTTTTGATATACCATTATTAAGTGAAATCCCAGTAATTGGTCCGATGTTTTTTAAAGACGTATACGGAACTTCTATTTTAGCAGTTGGTGTCGCTATTATGGCTTGGTTTGTCATTTATAAAACACCATTTGGATTACGTTTAAGAGCTGTTGGAGAACACCCGATGGCAGCTGATACAATGGGAGTTAATGTTACAAAAATGCGCTATATTGCCGTAATTTTATCTGGTATGCTTGCTGGAATAGGTGGAGCTGCATATTCTCAATCAATTTCTGGTGAATTTAGTCATACTACGATTAATGGGCAAGGCTTCATGGCCCTTGCAGCAATGATCTTTGGAAAATGGCACCCGCTTGGTGCACTTGGAGCAGCGTTGTTCTTTGGATTTGCCCAAGCACTAAGTATAATTGGAGGACAGATTCCATACGTAAAAGAAGTTCCAACGTATTTCTTACACATATTACCTTATGCTTTAACTATCTTGGCAGTAGCTGGATTTATAGGTAAAGCGTATGCACCAAAAGCAAGTGGAATCCCTTATATTAAAGGAAAACGATAACAGACAGGGACCAATTAATTGGTCCCTTTTTATATGTACTGATATAATTAGCATATGTATAGTGAATCGTCTTATGAGATACACTAGAATAAAAGGGGGATCACGTATGTTTCAACAATTTGAACTTGCAAGTGGCGTTAAGCTTTTTGTGAGACCTACAGAACAATTTAAAACAATTAACATCTCATTCAAATGGAAACAGCCTTTAACAGTAGAAAAGGCATCTATTCGTGCAGTATTAGCAAATATATTACAATTCAGCAATGAGGTATATCCTACAAATGTAGCTTTTAGAAAGCGTTTAGATGATTTGTACGGAACTGTTTTGTATTTTGATACGACCAAAAAAGGAAGTCATCATATTTTTTCATTGAACGCGGAAACTGTAAATGATGCTTACTTGTCCAATGAAAAAATTGTCGATGAGGTATTCTCTTTATTACATACCGTTATTTTTAAACCGAATTTAGTGAATGGAAAATTTGATGAAGCGATAGTAAAACGAGAAAAAGAACAGGTTATTGAGCGTATTCAATCCATGTATGATGATAAAACAAGATATGCTCAGCAGCGTTTGTTAGAGAATATCCGTCCAAATAAGGCAGCTTCTATTTCATCTAATGGAACAGTGGACGCTGTTAAAGCGATTACAAACGATCAGCTAGTTGAAATGCATCAGGAATTACTCACAAAAGATAATCTGTCTATCTATATTGTTGGTGATGTAAACGTCGATGAGATAAAAGAAAAAATGACGAATCATTTTTCATTTGTTGATCGCACAGAAGTACTTGAAAAAGCAGAAGAGGTACCAAACGAAAAGAATGACAAAAATTTTCTTCATGAAATTCAAGAAATGAAACAAGGAAAGCTTCACATTGCCTATCAAACACCGATCACTTTTTTCTCAGAAGAATTTCCGGTGATGCAGCTGACTAATGGTATTTTAGGTGGATTTTCTCATTCCAAAATTTTTATGAATGTTCGTGAAAAAGAAAGTATGGCCTATTACGCATCAAGTAGTTATTCATCTCTCTATGGTTTAATCTTTGTACTAGCAGGAATAGAGTCTAATTTACAGGAAAAAGCAGTGGCATTAATTGATGAACAACTAAAAGCTTTGCAAGCCGGCGAAATTTCCGACTTAGAGTTAAACCAAACGAAGTCAATGCTTACCAATCAACTAAAAGAAGCTTTAGATTCTGCGCGTGCTCAAATTGAAATATACGATCAATATAAAGAACTGAATACATCCTTTACTGTAGACAATTGGATAGAAAAGTGGAAGGATGTTACTAAAGAACAAATTCAACAAACGGCATTAACGATTGAAAAGGAATTTGTTTATTTCCTTTCAGGTAAGGAGGGTGCAGCAAATGAATAAAAATTATTTTGAACAATTAGAAGAAACATTATACAACGAAACTCTTCCAAATGGCTTAGATGTCTATATCCTTCCGAAAAAAGGCTTTTCTAAGACGTTTGTCACTTTTACCACAAAATATGGCTCGATTGACCGTGAATTTATTCCTTTAGGTAAAGATGAACCTGTCATTGTTCCCGACGGAATTGCTCATTTTCTAGAACACAAAATGTTTGAAAAAGAAGAAGGGGATGTTTTTCAAAAGTTCAGTGAAAAAGGTGCATCTGCAAATGCATTTACTTCTTTTACTAGAACCGCTTACTTATTTTCCTCAACTGACCATGTATTAGATAATACGAAAACGTTGTTGGATTTCGTTCAGCAGCCCTATTTTACGGAACAAACTGTGGAAAAAGAAAAAGGGATAATAGGTCAGGAAATTACAATGTATGACGACCAGCCAGATTGGCGTCTATACTTTGGAACAATTGAAAATATGTATAAAGAATACCCAGTTAAAATTGATATCGCTGGAACAATTGAAACGATCAGCCATATTACTGCTGACCATTTATATGAATGCTACAACACGTTCTATCATCCATCGAATATGGTGTTATTCGTTGTTGGAGCAGTCAATCAAGAAGAGATGATGGGCTTCATCAAAGCAGATCAAGCAGCTAAAACATTTGAGGAGCCTCAAGAAATTAAACGATTCTACCCTGAAGAACAAGAGGCAGTAGATATCAAAGAACGTACGCTTAAGATGGATGTTCAAAAACCTAAAGTATTGTTTGGGATTAAAGCAAGTAATACTGATATTTCCGGTGATGAAATGTTAAATTACGAGTTAGCGATGCAAGTTGCAATTGAGATGTTATTCGGCAGAAGTTCTGCATTTTATCAAGAAATATACGAAAATGGCTGGATCGATGAATCTTATTCAGCAGACTTTTCTATGGAGCAAGGCTATGGTTTTACGATGATTGGCTCAGATACGGTCAATCCAACGGAACTGACCGAAAAAATAAAAGAAACGATTAAGCGCTACGCTTCTAACTGGAATTTGGAGGAAGAGGACTTACAACGTATTGTCCGTAAAAAAATCGGCTTTTTCCTACGAGCACTAAATTCTATTGAATATATTGCAAATCAATTTACTCGTTACTCTTTCAATGATATGAATTTATTTGATGTTGTTCCTGCATTAGAGAAACTAACAATGGATCAAGTAAAAGAAGCATTCCAATCTTTAACAAACGAGGATGCGCATACTGTGTTTACAATCTTACCTTTTGAAAAAAATAATGACTAAAAAGTTTGCATTAGTGCTTGGTGCATCGGGTGAAATTGGGTATGCGATATGTCGGAATCTAGCAGAGGACGGCTGGTCCATTTATCTTCACTATGCTAATAATGAAGCCAGCATCTTAACCTTATTAAAAGAACTGAATGGTTCCTATCCAAAACAGGAATTTAGCGTCATTCAAGCAGATATGAGTAAGGAAAACTGTATAGAAAAGATTGCAGGTTCTGTATTTAGCCTTCATGCGGTTGTATTTGCCCAGGGACATAGTCTTTACAAATCTTTAGAAGACACTAGCTTAGCTGATATTCGTATGCTTTTTCAGGTGCATGTAGAGTATCCGATGGCTCTGTTAGCAAAACTGAATAGCAAGCTTCGTAAACAACCTAGTAGTTCAGTCGTCTTTGTAGGAAGTATTTGGGGAGATGCAGGCGCCTCTTACGAAGTGGCTTACTCAGCTGCTAAAGGAGCTCAGCATGCCTTTGTAAAGGCCTATGCTAAAGAGGTTGCCTTGCAGCGAACTAGAGTAAATGCGGTTGCTCCAGGATTTATCGAGACAAAAATGAATGCTCATATTGAAGAAGAAGCACGTCAGTTAATTATGGATGAGATTCCTGCAGGCATTTTCGGCTCAACACAAAATATAGCTGATACGGTTGGTTTTTTAACAAGTGAAAAGGCAAGCTATATTACTGGTCAAATTATTCGGGTTAATGGTGGATGGTATATTTGATTAGTTTATAATTGCAAAAGCTTATAGGTAAAGAAAAGAGAGAAATACACGCTCTTTTCTTTTTTTCTTTTATTCGACACCAAAATCATATATGATAGAACTAATCATTAAGTGAAACGTCATCTATAAAGAAGGGAAAGATATAACATGGCTAGTGAATGGTTTTTTGAATACGAAATTCAAGTTAATCGTCCAGGACTTTTAGGTGACATTTCTTCTTTACTTGGTATGCTTCGAGTTAATATTGTAACGATCAATGGTGTAGATGAAGGCAGACGGGGTATGCTTATAAAAGCAGAGAAAAAGGAAAATATTGAGCGTTTTGAACATATCGCTTCTACAATGGAAACGATTCAATTGACTAAATTTAGAGAGCCTAAGCTTAGAGATCGGCTTGCAGTCCGTCATGGTCGATATATCCAGCGGGATGCAGACGATAAAAAAACCTTTAGATTTGTTCGTAACGAGCTTGGTCTCTTAGTAGATTTTATGGCCGAAATCTTTAAACAAGAAGGACATAAACTTATTGGAATAAGAGGAATGCCACGAGTAGGCAAAACGGAATCGGTAGTTGCAGCAAGTGTATGTGCTAATAAAAAATGGATATTCCTGTCTTCTACAATGATTAAGCAAACGATTAGAAGCCAATTGGCAGGGGACGAGTTTAGCGATCGTAATATTTTTATATTAGACGGTATTGTAACGAGAAAATCAAATGATGAAAAGCATCTTCAGTTAGTAAGGGAAATGATGCGGATGCCAACGATAAAGGTTGTGGAGCATCCTGATATGTTCATCCAATATTCGGAGTATGATATTGATGATTTTGACTATATTATCGAGCTTCGTCATAGTCCTGACGAACAAATCACATATGAAATGATGGAAAAAAACCACGGAATGTCTGACAAAGGGATGACAGGCTTTGGCGGATTTGGTGGATTCAATTTTTAACGGGTAGGTGTTTTAGTTGACTGAACTTGGGGCTCGTTTAAAAGAAGCGAGAACAGCAAAAGGTTATAGTATTGACGATTTGCAAGAAATAACAAAAATTCAAAAACGATACTTGGCAGGTATTGAAGAAGGTAATTATGCAACAATGCCAGGTGCTTTTTATGTTCGTGCTTTTATCAAACAGTATGCAGAAGCAGTTGGATTAAATGGAGACGAATTATTAGAAGCATATAAAACAGAGATTCCTTCACCGTCGAATGAAGAAGTTACAAAAAATATTCCAGCAACACCCTCTAGAAGAGCATTGGGTGGTAGATCTTCAAGTAAGTTTATGGAGATTTTCCCAATGGTAATGGTTGCCGTATTTATCATTGCTATCATCATAATCGTTTGGACTTTGTTTCAAAATAGACCAGACAATCCAGAACCAGAAGTCGCTAACGATGAGTTAGTACAAGAGCAAAAACCGACGTTTGAGGATAATGAGAATGTAAAGCCTGAGGAAGAGGTTGCTTCAGAAGAAGAACCTGCAGAAGAGGTTATAGAAGAGCCAGAAGCGCCTAAACAGCAGTTAACTTTTGTTGAATCGCAAGGTGTAACTTCCACATACAATTTAACGAATGCGGAAAGTTATCTAGTAAAAGTGGTCGCTGTAAATACTACTTGGTTGAATATTAGAGATGAAAATGACAAAATTCTTGTGGATCAATCGGTTAAAGCTGGAGAAACATTTGAATTTGATGCAAGTGCATTGTCTAAAATTCGTATACGTCTTGGACATGCCCCTGGAAATACTGTTACAATAAATGATGAAATAGTAGAGTTTAAAAGTTCAGAAGTTACACAAAATGCAGTAATACAGTTCAACAAATAGTCATCTTATTGATGGCTATTTTATTTGATATTGAAAGGAGTTTTTTTTATGAAGATGAATATACCAAACCAAATTTCATTGTTTCGTATATTTTTAATTCCAATTTTTATGTTCTTTATGCTCGTTGATTTTAATTGGGGAGATATTACCTTACTAGGGGCAACTATTCCAGTTGGTCATCTTATTGGAGCGATTATTTTTATTATTGCTTCCATTACAGACTTTATCGATGGATACTATGCAAGAAAGTATAACTTAGTTACGAATATGGGGAAATTTCTTGATCCGCTAGCAGATAAGTTATTGGTTTCTGCTGCTTTGATCATTTTAGTTGAGTTTGGAATGGCACCATCTTGGGTAGTAATATTAATCATTAGCCGTGAATTTGCAGTAACAGGTCTTCGTTTAATATTAGCTAACGAAGGAGAGGTAGTGGCTGCCAATCAATTAGGTAAAATAAAAATGTGGACACAAATTGTTGCGATTTCTTCCCTTTTATTGGGGAATATATTCTTTGAAATGTTCCATATTCCGTTTGATATGATTATGTTATATGTATGTCTATTCTTTACCGTATGGTCAGGGTGGGATTATTTTTATTTGAATCGCAAGGTATTACTAGATTCTAAGTAGGAAGGACGTGCTTCATGAAAGCAGAAATTATTGCAGTAGGTTCTGAATTATTACTTGGGCAAATTTCTAATACTAACGCCCGTTTTATATCCAACCAATTAGCAGAGATTGGTCTTGATGTATATTATCATACAGTTGTTGGAGATAACGCAGATAGATTATTGGATGCGATACAAATTGCAGAAAAACGAGCAGACCTCATTATTTTTACTGGTGGATTAGGTCCTACCAAAGATGATTTAACAAAAGAAACTATAGCAAAGCACCTAGGTATGAACTTAGTGTTAAATGATCATGCAATTATATATATTGAAGATTTCTTTAAACGTATGGGTCGTAACATGACAGAAAACAACAAAAAACAGGCCCTTGTTTTAGAAGGCTCTACCGTACTGGAAAACAAACATGGGATGGCACCAGGGATGTTGCTTTCTACAAAAAGTCATTCATATATGTTACTCCCTGGTCCTCCGAAAGAAATGGAGCCTATGTTCCAATTCGAAGCTAAGCCATTGCTACCGAAGCTCCTTTTAGATGAAAATGTTATTATGTCTCATGTCATCCGTTTCTATGGAATTGGTGAAGCGGAATTAGAAACAGAAGTGCAGGATTTACTTGATAACCAAACCAATCCCACACTTGCACCATTGGCCTCTGATGGTGAAGTTACACTTCGATTAACAGCAAAAAGTAATTCAAAAGAAGAAGCTTGGAAAAAGATTGAAGCCTTACAGGGTGAAATACTAAACCGTGTTGGTAAATTTGTTTATGGCTACAATAATGATTCTTTGCCTTCAAAACTGAGAGATATCCTGATTGAAAATGACCTGACTATATCAGCAGCAGAAAGCATGACAGCAGGATTATTTCAATCGGAGCTTGCTGCAATACCAGGAATTGGAGAAGCTTTGGTGGGTGGAATGATAACATATACAGAAAACGTAAAGATTAAGCATTTAGGCGTCGATGCTGAAGTGATCGAGAAATATAGCGTAGTTTCTAGTCAGTGTGCAGAGCAAATGGCAGTTCGCGTAAAAGAAAAATTCCAGACGGATATAGGCGTTGGTATTACTGGAGCAGCAGGTCCAGATGGTCATGGCGGTCAACCAGCAGGTACTATTTGGATTGGAATTGCCTTAGGTGATACGAAGCCATTTACGTATAAACTAAATCTATCCGGGTTACGAAACACGAATAGGATTAGAACAGTAAAGCTGACAATCTATTATTTGATACGTTTATTGCGCGAACAAAAATTAGCAAAAATTTAATTTTGATTGATAAAAACGGCCCAAAATTCAATTTTGAGTCGTTTTTTACTCCCAAAATTAAATAGTTGCAAAAAATAAACGAATGAACGTTCGCTTTTTTCTTGTAAATTTCTCAAAGACCGAGTATAGTAAGAATAGAAATAAAAAATATCAACATTTCTTTTGAGGAGGAAATTAATTGGCTAATAATGATCGTAAAGCAGCTTTGGATATGGCGTTAAAACAAATAGAGAAACAATTTGGTAAAGGTTCTGTTATGAAATTAGGAGAAAAAACAAATCTAGAAATTGAGACTTCTTCTAGTGGTTCGTTAGCATTAGATGCAGCACTAGGGATAGGTGGATATCCAAGAGGACGTATTATTGAGATATATGGTCCAGAGAGTTCAGGTAAAACAACTGTTGCTTTACATGCCATTGCAGAAATACAAAAAACAGGAGGACAAGCTGCATTTATCGACGCTGAGCATGCATTAGATCCAATTTATGCACAAAAGCTTGGTGTAAATATTGATGAATTACTTTTATCTCAGCCAGATACTGGAGAGCAAGCACTTGAAATAGCAGAAGCACTTGTACGTAGTGGAGCAATTGAGATTTTAGTTATTGACTCGGTAGCTGCTTTAGTCCCTAAAGCTGAAATTGAAGGAGAGATGGGAGATTCTCATATGGGTCTTCAAGCTCGACTAATGTCTCAAGCATTACGTAAACTTTCAGGTGTTATTAACAAATCGAACACAATTGCTATTTTCATCAACCAAGTTCGTGAAAAAATTGGAGTAATGTTCGGAAATCCGGAAACTACAACAGGTGGTCGTGCTCTTAAATTCTATAGTTCTGTTCGTTTAGAGGTAAGACGTTCAGAAGCGATTAAGCAAGGTACCGATATTATAGGTAACAAAACAAAGATAAAAGTAGTTAAAAATAAGGTAGCTCCACCATTTAAAACTGCAGAAGTAGATATTATGTATGGCATAGGAATTTCTCAAGAAGGAGAAGCAGTTGACATAGGATCAGAGTTTGATATTATTCAAAAGAGCGGTTCTTGGTATGCGTATAATGGAGAACGTATAGGTCAAGGTAGAGAAAATGCAAAACAATATTTAAAAGAAAATCCTGCTATTAAAGCTGAGGTTACAGCAAAAATTCGTGAATCACTTGGAATGGCTGCAAGCGCGTTAACAATAGGCGCACATGAGACCGAAGAAGAAGATGATGCGGAATTTGAATTGTTATTAGAAGAAGAATAAAATCCAGATAGTCTCTCAATTATTTGGGAGACTATTTTTTTATTTTTTTTGAAAGGACATCAAATCTTTTTGCAAATGTTGTGTACTGCTCCGACTCCAGAGAGAACAGTACAAACGAGAGACTTCATCCTCGAGCCGTGCCCGCGGAAAGCGTACGGATAAAGCGTAAACCATCGTTATTCAGATTTCACTTTAGAAAATGCTTTTATGAAATTGATTCTTACAAAAATTTATATTTTGTCCTAGTTTGAATATATTATTCTTCCCTTCCTTGACAGAGTATTTCTACATCTATACAATTAAAATTGTATAATTTCTTTATTATTAAATGATTATAGGCATTGCGTATATGATTTTGGATATACGTGCCGACTGAAACTAAAAAGTATAGCAATAGGGGGTGTTCGAATGACAGAAATTATCATCTCCGCTTTGCTTGGTCTGATTGTCGGTGCCGTTGTTGGTTATATTTATCTGAAAAACGTGAACGATTCAAAAGTGACTGGTGCAAAACAATCTTCAGCAATCATCATAGATGAAGCAAAGCGAGAAGCGGAAGCGTTGAAGAAAGAAGCACTTTTAGAAGCCAAAGATGAAACTCACAAATTACGAAATGAAGCAGAATCTGACATCCGTGAACGCCGTATGGAACTGCAAAAACAGGAAAATCGGTTATTACAAAGAGAAGAGAACCTTGATCGTAAAGATGATGCTCTAAACAAGAGAGAAGTAGGTCTTGAGCGTAAAGATGATGCTCTAACTGAAAGACAACAGCATATCGAACAGAAAGAAAGCAAAGTGGATGAACTAGTTAAGAAACAACAAACTGAACTAGAAAGAATTTCTACTCTAACTAGAGATGAAGCGAAAACAATAATTCTCGAAGAAGTAGAAAATGAACTTGCTACGGATATTGCTGTAATGACGAAGGAATCGGAAACTAGAGCCAAAGAAGAATCCGATAAAAAGTCTCGTGAGATTCTTTCCCTAGCGTTACAACGTTTTGCAGCAGATCATGTTGCTGAAACAACTGTTTCTGTAGTTAACTTGCCAAATGATGAGATGAAAGGTCGCATTATTGGTCGTGAAGGACGAAATATTCGTACACTAGAGACGTTAACTGGTATCGATTTAATAATTGATGATACGCCAGAAGCAGTAATTCTTTCTGGGTTTGATCCGATTAGAAGAGAAACTGCCCGTTTAGCACTTGAAAAGCTAGTACAGGATGGACGAATTCATCCGGCACGAATTGAAGAAATGGTTGAAAAGTCTAGAAGAGAAGTAGATGAACAAATTCGTGAAATTGGTGAACAAACTACATTCGATATAGGTGTTCACAATTTACATCCGGATCTTATGAAAATTCTTGGTAGACTTCGGTATCGTACGAGCTATGGTCAAAATGTGTTAAAACACTCAACAGAAGTTGCCTACTTATCCGGATTGTTAGCTGCGGAACTTGGTGAAGATGTAACACTTGCTAGACGCGCCGGGTTACTGCATGATATCGGGAAAGCAATTGACCATGAAGTGGAAGGTAGCCACGTAGAAATTGGTGTTGAGCTTGCAAGAAAATACAAAGAACATCCAGTAGTTATAAATAGTATTGCTTCCCATCACGGCGATACAGAAGCTACTTCAGTTATTGCTGTATTAGTAGCAGCTGCCGATGCATTATCTGCAGCACGCCCAGGTGCAAGAAGTGAGACACTTGAAAACTACATTCGACGATTGGAAAAACTAGAGGAAATTTCTGAATCCTATGAAGGTGTAGAAAAATCATTTGCTATTCAAGCCGGTCGGGAAATTCGTATTATGGTTCGTCCAGATCAAATTGATGATTTAACTGCTCATCGTTTGGCAAGAGATATCCGTAAACGAATCGAAGAAGAATTAGATTATCCTGGTCATATTAAAGTGACTGTAATTAGAGAAACTAGAGCAGTAGAGTACGCTAAATAACATTCATTAATGGTATTTCACTGTATCATAAGTTAGTATTAAAAAAGGCTTCGAAATGAAGCCTTTTTTTCGTGAAAGGAATGGAAGTAGTAATGAGAATATTATTTATAGGAGATATCGTTGGATCAATCGGTAGAGATACGTTAGAAGACTATTTGCCGAGACTAAAAAGAAAATATGATGTAGATGTAGTTATTGCTAACGGAGAGAATGCAGCTGCTGGACGAGGCATAACTAAAAGTATTTTTCAGTCATTGCTTCATATGGGAGTAGACGTAGTCACTATGGGAAACCACACTTGGGATCAAAAAGAGATTATGGATTTTATTGATGACACAGACTACTTAATACGACCTGCTAACTTTTCAGAGGATGCTCCTGGTAAGGGCATGACTTCAATTTCTAAAAATGGTCATACGATTTCAGTGATTAATATGCATGGACGTACATTTTTACCACCACATGATGATCCATTTAAAATGGCAACGGAGATGGTGGAAGAAGCAAAAAAATTATCCCCTATCATCTTTTTTGACTTTCATGCAGAAGCTACAAGTGAAAAAATTGCCTTTGGCTGGCATTTAGATGGAAAAGCATCTGTTGTAGTTGGAACACATACACACGTTCAAACAGCTGATTCTCGCATATTACCAGGTGGTACAGCTTATATCACGGACGTAGGGATGACTGGGCCATATGATGGTGTTTTAGGCATGAAAAAAGAAGATGTGCTTTATCGATTCCAAACGAATATGCCTACTCGGTTTGAAGTTCCAAAGTCTGGGCGTACTGTACTAAGCGGCTTCTTTGTAGAAGTAGACAATGTCACTGGAAAAGCATTACACCAAGAGCGAATTTATATAAACGAAGATTACCCATTTAAAGGCTAAAAAGTCTAAAACATTACTCCTGCGCATACGTTAAGTTATGGACCAGAAGCAAGTTCATAATATAGCGACAAAAGGAGAAATGATAGTGGATTCTTTAAAAGTATCTTCCCGTTCAAACCCAAATTCGGTTGCTGGGGCATTAGTTGCAGTAATTAGAGAACAAGGGTATGCAGAGATGCAAGCAGTAGGAGCAGGAGCATTAAATCAGGCTATCAAAGCGATAGCAATTGCCAGAGGATTCGTAGCTCCAAGTGGAACAGACTTAACATGTTCTCCTGCCTTCACGGATATTATTATATCGGGTGAAGATCGAACTGCTTTAAAGTTACTTGTTGAAAAAAAAGTAAAGTAAACGGGAGGTCGCTGCTCATGGAGTAGCGACCTCTTTTTTAAAGATAAGAAAGTATATAAAAATGTACCATGAATACTGAGTTAAAGGATTAGTAAGAATGAGTAATCGTAAGTTTTACGTTACAACGTACTTCATGTTCTTGGAATAATTTTTGAAATAGAAATGTAATCAAAGAAATAGACTGCTTTTATACGTGATATTATATTTTAACTTTCTAAATATAAAGGGCTTTTGTTGATTGGAGGGCAGGTCGGCGACTCCTGGAAAGCAAAAGGGAGAGACTACAAGCTCATAGCACTGCCCACGGAAAGCTTCCGACCTTAGCTACAATCAACGCCATATCCAGGTTTTTCTTAAAAAGATTGTTTATAAGAATAATTTGTGACGAAGCGTTTCCGTCAAAGGTCTGATTTTCGATAAAAAAGTGGGGAATACATAGTGATAAACGGCACTTCATGATAAACTAATGAAAGAAATTAGCATTTAATCGAATAGTAAGGAGATGTTTATATGTTGCAACAGCTTTCTTGGAAAGTAGGAGGGCAGCAAGGAGAGGGTATTGAAAGTACAGGGGAAATTTTCTCAATGGCGATGAATCGCTTAGGATACTATCTGTACGGGTACCGTCATTTCTCATCACGAATTAAAGGTGGCCATACAAACAATAAAATCTGTGTACGTCCAACACAAGTTCGTACAATTCCAGATGATTTAGATATTTTAGTTGCATTTGACCAAGAAACAATTGACGTCAATTACAAAGAGTTAACAGAAAAAAGTGTTATTCTTGCCGACACAAAATTCTCGCCAGTAGCACCTGAAGATTGTAAGGCTCCAATGTATATTGTCCCTTTCACAGAGATAGCTGCGGAGCTTGGAACATCTCTAATGAAAAACATGGTAGCAATTGGCTCAAGTGCTGCACTACTTAACTTAGACAAAGGTGTCTTCCAAGGTGTAGTAGATGAAATTTTCGGCAAAAAAGGACAAGAAGTAGTAGAAAAAAACATGGAAGCTATTCAACAGGGCTTTGATACAATGGCTGAGCAGCTAGGAGACCGTGTAGGAGAATGGGAAATTGCACCTGCAGACGGAAAACACCGTATGTTTATGATAGGAAATGATGCAATTGCTCTAGGCGCACTAGCAGCAGGTGTTCGTTTTATGGCAGCATATCCTATCACTCCTGCATCTGAAATTATGGAATATATGATTAAAAAACTACCACTATTTGGTGGAGCAGTTATTCAAACAGAGGATGAAATTGCTGCAGCTACAATGGCAATTGGCTCAAACTACGGTGGTGTCCGTGCCTTTACTGCATCTGCTGGTCCGGGACTTTCTCTTATGATGGAAGCAATCGGTCTTTCTGGTATGACGGAGCAACCGCTCGTAATTGTAGATACACAGCGTGGGGGACCTTCAACAGGCTTACCAACTAAACAAGAACAATCCGATCTAATGCAAATGATTTATGGAACACATGGAGAAATTCCAAAAGTAGTGATTGCACCAAGTACAGGTGAAGAAGCTTTCTATGATACGATTCAAGCTTTCAATATTGCAGAAGAATTACAGCTTCCAGTTATTATTTTATCTGATTTACAACTGTCACTTGGTAAACAAACGGTAGAGCCATTTGATTATTCGAAGGTGGAAATCCGACGTGGTAAATTAGTGGAAAATGAAGAAGTTCCTGTTGCTGAAGATAAAACGTACTTTAAGCGATATGAACTAACTGAAGACGGCATTTCACCACGTGTCCTACCTGGAACGGAGCATGCTATTCACCATGTAACTGGAGTAGAGCATGATGAAACTGGTAAACCATCGGAAGCATCTACAAATCGTAAAGCTCAAATGGATAAACGTTTAGGGAAGCTAAAGCATATTAACTTCAGAGAACCTGTGTATGTAAACGCACCATACGAAGAAGCAGATATACTATTTGTAGGCTTCAACTCAACAAGAGGTGTGCTGGAAGAATTGCAGCAAACACTTATAGATAGTGATGTTAAAGTAAATCATGCACATATTCGTTTAATACATCCATTTCCTGTGGAAGAAATGCAATCACTAGTTGCGAAAGCGAAAAAAGTGGTAGTAGTCGAAAATAATGCAACAGGGCAATTAGCAAATATCATTAAAATGAATGTTGGCGGTCATGATAAATTGGTTAGTGTGACGAAATATGACGGCACACCATTCTTACCATTACAGCTTGCAAAACAAGTAAAGGAGTTGCTAACAGATGGTAACATTTAAAGATTTTCGTAATAACGTAAAACCTAACTGGTGTCCAGGTTGTGGTGACTTCTCCGTGCAGACAGCAATTCAACGTGCTGCTGCAAATGTTGGAATTCAGCCACATGATCTAGCTGTTATTTCTGGTATCGGCTGCTCAGGACGTATTTCTGGTTACATCCATTCATATGGTTTTCATGGCATTCACGGTCGTGCACTTCCAATTGCGCAAGGGTTGAAAATGGCAAACAAAGATCTACACGTTATCGCTTCCGGCGGTGATGGGGATGGGTTTGCAATTGGAATGGGTCACACTATTCATTCTATTCGTCGTAATATCGATATCACATATGTTGTTATGGACAACCAAATTTACGGATTGACAAAGGGTCAAACGTCCCCGCGTTCAGCAGAGGGTTTTAAAACGAAGTCAACTCCTGGTGGAGCAATTGAACCATCCGTTCAACCATTAGAACTAGCGCTTACATCTGGAGCAACCTTTGTAGCCCAAGGATTTTCGTCGGATATTAAAGAACTAACTGCAATTATTGAAGCAGGTATTAATCATAAAGGTTTCTCGTTCATTAATGTATTTAGCCCTTGTGTAACATACAATAAAGTAAATACGTATGATTGGTTTAAAGAACATCTAACAAAGCTATCTACTGTAGAAGGGTATGATTCTACAAACAGAGAAGAAGCGATGAAAGTAGTAATGGAAACTGAAGGTCTTGTAACAGGTATTATTTATCAAGATGAAAACGCACCATCCTACCAAGAGCAAGTTCCGGGTTATGCACCTACACCACTTGTTGATCAAAACTTGAAGATGAGTGAACAGGAATTTAATGCATTACTGCAAGATTTTATGTGATATAGCGAAGCTCATGAATTTTTACATTCATGAGCTTTTTTTAAAGAATAAGAAATTATATAAAAATACTCTGTGAGCATTGGGATCCAGATACTTTTTAAAATACTACTGATTTCAGTTACAGGTGACGCGTTGGTTGTAGCGCAGGTTGGCGACTCTAGCGGGAAAGCACGAGGGACAGACTACAGACTCGAGGCATGCCCAAGAAAAGCGTCCGGCCTTCGCTACAATCAACCGCAAATCTAGGTATTTGTTTTGAAAAAACGACCATATATGTCCAATTAAGAAATTTTAAGCTGAATGCCTTGTAGGAATAGAGTACTGTTCAGTATAATAGGGTGGATATATGTACTTTTCATGAACGAAGGAAAGGAGAGTTTTTTATGAACGAAGAATCCCGTTTACAGAGTACTCAAGTGAAGGCACCTAGCACTTTAGATAAAAAATCTGAGAAGGATTATAGTAAATATTTTCAAGCAGTCTATACTCCACCATCATTAAAAGATGCGAAAAAACGTGGAAAAGAAGAGGTAGAATACCATAACGACTTTGCTATTGCAGAGCAATTTAAAGGCATGGGCCAAAATAGAAAATTTTATATACGCACATATGGCTGTCAGATGAACGAGCATGATACCGAAGTGATGGCAGGTATTTTCATGCAACTTGGATATGAGCCTACTGATACTGTAGAAGATGCAAACGTTGTATTACTTAATACTTGTGCGATTCGTGAAAATGCTGAAAACAAGGTTTTTGGGGAGCTTGGTCACTTTAAGCATTTAAAACAAAAAAACCCGGATGTATTAATCGGTGTTTGCGGGTGTATGTCCCAGGAAGAATCAGTCGTAAATAAAATATTAAAAACTTACAATCAAGTAGATATGATTTTTGGAACACATAATATTCACCGTCTTCCTAACATATTAAACGAAGCATACCTTTCAAAAGAAATGGTTGTGGAAGTTTGGTCTAAAGAAGGAGACGTTATAGAAAACCTGCCGCGAGTACGTAAAGGTTCGATTAAAGCATGGGTCAACATTATGTACGGCTGCGATAAATTCTGTACATATTGTATCGTTCCATATACACGTGGAAAAGAGCGTAGTCGCCGTCCGGAAGATATAATTCAAGAGATTAGACATCTTGCTGCTCAAGGGTACAAAGAAGTAACATTGCTTGGTCAAAACGTTAATGCATATGGAAAAGACTTTGAAGATTTGAATTATCGCTTTGGTGATTTAATGGCTGACCTTCAGAAGATTGACGTAGCCCGCATACGTTTTATGACTAGTCATCCTAGAGATTTTGATGATCATTTAATCGAAGTGCTTGCAAAAGGCGGAAATTTAGTCGATCATATTCATCTCCCAGTTCAATCGGGATCATCTGATATACTTAAAATAATGGCTCGTAAATATACTAGAGAGCATTACTTAGAGCTAGTTCGTAAAATAAAAACAGCTATCCCAAATGTTTCCCTAACAACTGACATTATTGTTGGATTCCCAAACGAAACTGAGGAACAGTTTGAAGAAACAATGTCTTTATATAAAGAAGTAGGCTTTGAAATTGCCTATACGTATATTTACTCTCCGCGAGAAGGTACACCAGCTGCCAAGATGGTGGATAATGTGCCGATGGAAGTAAAAAAAGAAAGACTTCAACGATTAAATAAGCTAGTAAATGATATGTCCGCTGAAGCGATGAAAAAATATGATGGGCAAATTGTAGAAGTGTTAGTTGAAGGTGAAAGTAAAAATAACCCAGATGTCCTTGCTGGCTATACTAGTAAGAGCAAATTAGTTAATTTCGTTGGACCAAAAGATAGCATTGGGCAACTAGTGAAAGTTAAAATAACAGAAGCGAAAACATGGTCACTTACTGGGGAGCTAGTGAGTGAAACAATCGAGCATAAGGTGGGAGTTTAATGTCTACTACAAAATATACTAGAGACGATATTATTGAAAAAGCAAAAGAAATTGCAACAATGATCGCCAATACCGAGGAAGTTGAATTCTTCAAACGCGCAGAAGAGCAAATTAATGAAAATACAATGGTCCGTGAAAAAATTGCAAGTCTAAAAAGCTTACAGAAACAAGCTGTCAACTTTCAGCATTTAGGGAAAGAAAAGGCACTTAAAATGATTGAAGGTAAAATTGCCGCAATCGAAGAAGAAATTGACGGTCTTCCAATTGTTCAAGAATTTAAGCAATCCCAAGGTGATGTAAATAGCCTGTTACAATTAGTAGCAAATTCCATCTCAAACAACGTAACAAACCAAATTATTGAAGCCACTGAGGGTGACTTGCTTAGAGGCGAAACAGGTTCCAAAGTAAAAAACACTACTTACGATAGTTGTTCATAATTTCTTATAAAAAAGCATTCATTTAATCATGTGATTAGATGAATGCTTTTTATTATAAAATGAGTAAAATTTCTTGCTCTCCGGGTAGTTATGAGCTGGGATGTAGGTTCCTAAATAACTGAAAACGCATAATTGAGTGGCAATTAGATAAACTAATATGTTAATATTATTATGTACATTGGGATTATATATAAAAGGGGGAAATTGCATGAAGAAAAAGCAATTTAAGTTGTTAAGTATTCTAAGCGTTTTTGTTTTGTTAATACTTGCAGCTTGTGGCTCAACAGATGAGGGATCTTCATCAGATGGAGATTCTGGTAAGAAAAAAGAAGATTACAAGTTTTTAAGTTTGTTAACAGGTGGGGTCCAAGGGACATATTATCCACTTGGAGGTACATTTGCTGAATTGATTTCGAAGGATACTGGGATTAAAACAACAGCAGAGGTTTCACAAGCCTCAGCAGCAAACATGACTGCTTTAAAAGAAGGAACAGCAGAAATAGCTTTCACTCAAACTGACATCGCTTTCTATGCAACAGAAGGTGAGTTAATGTTTAAGGACAATAAAGTTGATACGATTTCTGCACTTGGTGCACTTTATCCAGAAACAGTTCAATTAGTAACAACGGACAAAACTGGTATTAAGTCATTTGCTGATTTAAAAGGAAAGAAAATTTCTGTAGGTGCTCCTGGATCAGGAACATATGCGAACGCGGAACAACTACTTGAAATTCATGGTTTGACGATGGATGATATTGATCCACAAAACCTAGATTTTGGAGAATCCCAAGACAGCTTACAGGCTGGTCAAATTGATGCTGCATTTATTACTGCAGGAACTCCAACTGGTGCTGTAGAAGCCTTAAATGCAGTAGCAAATGTAGTAATTGTTCCAGTTGAAGATGCAAAAGCAGATGAGCTTATTAAAAAGTATCCATATTATGCTAAAGACGTAGTGCCTTCAGGTACTTACGGCTTAACACAAGATGTTCCAACCGTGTCTGTATTAGCGATGCTAGCTGTAACTAACGAGCTACCAGAGGACTTAGTTTACGAAATGACAAAAGCAATTTACGATAATGCTGCTAGCATTACACATCCGAAAGGACAGTTTATCAAACCAGAAACAGGTCTTGAAGGTATTGGAATCAAAATTCACCCAGGTGCTCAAAAGTACTTTGATGAAGTAAATAAATAAAACTAAATGCTTGGGGGCATGTTGCGTTTGCTTACATGCCCCTTTTTAATTGAAAGAATGGTGGCGAAGACATGCGATTTCTTAAAATGTATGGAATAATAAGCCTCATTTGTGTAATTGGACTTGCATTTTTCTTGCCATTTAAGCAAGCATTTGTTTTTACAGAAACAAGAAGTGATGATCCAAAATTTTATTATTTAAAGGTTGAGGATGAACGGGAATTCCAAGTTAGGTACACACATTCTATACATAAAAGCGATGTAATAGAATCCTACAGAATTACAAAGGATGTCAAAATTCAACTAGTTTCAATGGCTTATGAGGATTTAGCGATTGGGATGCCAGGATATGCTGAAGAAGGGCAAACTTTTGAAGTGAAAGACGGTATGTATAAACTTTCGTATGATGATAAAGTGATCGATTCCTTTACAATTCTAGTTGCCAATATTGAAATGGATTTAATATTTCAATATAAGCAAAGGGATTATGATTTAAAAAAATTATTAGAACGAAGTAAAGCTTATGAATTCAAAGTAAAAAATATTTCGCTATATGATCAATGGAAAGGAGTTAAGTTTAAATGACTGAAAAAAAAGTAAAGCCAAATAGCGAATCCACAGAAACAGAATCATTTCAGCAGTTATCAGAAGAAGAGCAGCAAGCTATTTTACAGAAATATGATCCTGAATCTAATACAAGGTCTGTAGATGGCATAATGAAAAAAGTAATTTTCTTTGGATTGTTAGCATTTTCTTTATTCCAGCTATATACTGCGATCCAAGGCCAATTTACAGCTTATATTCAACGATCGATTCATTTAGGGTTTGCCTTATCCCTTATCTTCTTAATGTTCCCTGCGCGAAAAAAATCAATAAGTAATAGAAAAATACCAATTTATGATTATCTTTTTTCTTTACTATCCATCGGAGTGGGTCTTTATTGGCCAATTCAATATCAAGAGTTAGTCTTCCGAGTTGGAACAATGACAAGCTTAGATTTCATAGTAGGTGCTTTAGCAATACTATTAACTTTAGAAGCTGCTCGGAGAACTGTCGGGTTACCTATTACGATAATCGCTACTGTTTTCTTAGTGTATGCGTTTTTCGGACCGTATTTTCCAGGTTTCCTAGCTCACAGAGGGCAGGATTTAAGCAGCTTAGTGCATCTAATGTTCTTTACAACAGATGGTATATTAGGTACACCGATTAGTGTATCTGCTACATTTATATTTGTTTTCCTGTTATTCGGTTCATTCCTAGTAAAGACCGGAGTTGGACAATACTTTAATGACCTTGCTGTAACACTTGCAGGTAGATTAACAGGGGGACCTGCAAAGGTTGCGATTTTCTCCAGTGCATTACAGGGTACTATTTCGGGAAGTTCTGTAGCTAACGTAGTAACTTCTGGTTCATACACGATTCCAATGATGAAAAAGCTTGGGTATCGTAAGGAATTTGCAGGTGGAGTAGAAGCAGCTGCTTCTACAGGTGGACAATTAATGCCTCCAATTATGGGAGCAGCAGCATTCCTGATGGTAGAGTTTATCGGTGGTATAACTTATTGGGAAATTGCAAAAGCAGCAGCAATACCAGCAGTTTTATATTTTGCTGGTATATGGATCATGACACATTTTGAGGCAAAACGTGTTGGATTAAAAGGTATGTCTAAAGAAGAGATGCCTGATCGAAAAGAAGTTTTGAAAAAGTTATATTTATTAATACCAATTGTAACGATCATTGTTTTAATGTTTATAGGTGTACCAACGATGCAAGCAGCATTGTGGGGTATCGTTGCCGCTGTAGTATTTAGTGCAATCGATAAAGAAACAAGAATGAACTTTAAAGATATTATAGATGCTTTAGTTGATGGAGCAAGAACTGCATTGGGTGTTGCAGCTGCAACAGCTGCAGCCGGTATAATTGTTGGAGTAGTTGTAAAAACCGGATTAGGTTTAAGTCTAGCAAATGGTCTTATTTCTGCATCAGGTGGAAATATTTTCTTAACCCTTTTCTTTACAATGCTAGCATCTATTGTTTTAGGTATGGGTTCTCCAACAACTGCCAATTATGTAATTACATCAACAATTGCTGCACCAGCTATTATCACTCTATTGATGCTTGATATGCCTGCAGGAGCAACAGTTCCTTTAGTTGTCGCTTTATCTGCACATTTATTCGTATTTTACTTCGGTATAATAGCAGATATTACACCACCGGTTGCACTTGCGGCGTTTGCAGCAGCAGGAGTATCTGGTGGAGATCCTATAAGAACTGGAGTTGTAGCTGCTAAATTAGCAATTGCTGCATTTATCATTCCATATATGGTAATATTCTCTCCAGCCCTCTTAATGATTGATACTTCGTTTTGGGAAGTGGTATGGGTTGTTTTTACCGCTATCATTGGGATGATGTCAATTGGAGCAGGAATGATTGGTTATTGGTATCGCAAAGTAACATGGATTGAAAGAATAATTGCAATTGGCGCTGGGTTGCTTTTAATCTATCCGGAAAGCTTCTCGGATATTGCTGGATTAATAATTTTTGCAATCCTGTTAGTGATTCAATTGTTTACACGAGAAAAGAAAAAACCAGAAGCATTAGCACTATAAGAATCCAGTGTTAATTTTACTTCTTATCCTGAATTTTTATAAGTTGAAAGAAAAAACACGAGCCAGATACGGCTCGTGTTTTTTCAAATATTAAATTAATATAATCCATTTAACTCAGTAGGACTGGTTAAATATACCGGTAATTAATATTAAGAATAATATTATAAACCAAAGTAGAGTTCATCGAAGGCGTATGTGACTCCATGTAAGGGTATAATAATTGGAAAGAAGTAGCTAGTTATTTTCACTTCATAAGAAGGAAGGTAGATATTGTGTCAAATAAATTCAATGTAGGCTGGAACTTGGAAAATACTTATATGAGTCTTCCAAATATTATGTTCTCGGCAATTAACGTAAATCCTGTAGGTAATCCTCAATTAGTCAAACTAAACAAAGAATTAGCAACTTCACTCGGGCTAAATTCTAATGCCTTAGAGAGTAAGCAAGGTGTGGAACAGCTTGCTGGCAATACAATAATAGAAGGTGGGATACCTATAGCTCAGGCTTATGCTGGGCATCAATTTGGGCATTTCACTATGTTAGGAGATGGAAGAGCTCTGTTGCTCGGTGAACATATAAGCCCTTCAGGAGAATTATTTGATGTACAGCTGAAGGGCTCTGGGAGAACACCTTATTCTCGAGGAGGAGATGGCCGAGCAGGACTTGGACCAATGCTACGTGAGTATATTATTAGTGAAGCGATGCATGCGCTTGGAATACCAACAACCCGTAGTCTTACTGTAATCACTACTGGTGAGGATATTATGCGAGAAACTGTCCAACGAGGTGCAGTGATGACACGTATTGCTGCTAGTCACTTGCGTGTAGGAACATTCCAATTTGCTGCAAAATGGGGAACTCATGAAGAGCTTCAGGCTTTAGCAGATTATGCAATTGAAAGACATTATCCAATATTAATGAATAAAGAAAATCGATATCTTTTATTCCTCCAAGAAGTGATTACGCGTCAGGCGGCTCTCATAGCTAAATGGCAACTTGTTGGGTTTATCCATGGTGTAATGAACACAGATAACATGACAATCAGTGGCGAGACCATCGATTATGGACCTTGTGCGTTTATGGACACCTACAACCCTAATACAGTATTTAGCTCTATCGATATCCAGGGTCGCTATGCTTATGAAAATCAACCGAATATTGCGGGTTGGAATTTAGCAAGATTAGCAGAAAGTTTATTGCCTCTTATTCATGAGGACCAAGATGAAGCTGTGAAACAGGCGCAAGAAGCAATGACAGCTTATCCCAAAATATACGAGACTCATTGGCTGACAGGGATGGGGAATAAGCTAGGGATCTTTAATATAGAAGAAGGGGATATTTCGTTAATTGATAACTTGCTTCAACTTATGGAGCAGTACGGTGCAGATTATACAAATACATTTCGCTTATTGACGCTTGGTAAAATAGAAGAAATAGACTTATATGGAAAAGATAATTTTGACCAGTGGCATGAAAAGTGGCAAAAGAGACTTGAAGAACAAGATGTATCAAAAGATTTCATCCAACAATTAATGCAAAAAAGTAATCCCATAGTCATTCCGCGAAACCACCGAGTAGAAGAAGCACTTGAAGCAGCGGTAGAAAAAGAAGACTATAGTGTATTTGAAAATTTACTTAAAGTAATTTCTAATCCTTACGATTATAGTTCCGATTATATTGATTACACTACACTGCCACCAGATACTTCAGGACCATACAAAACATTTTGTGGAACCTAATAAACAGTATACTTAGAAAGCCTGTAAATATCTCGAATTGACAGGCTTTTCTTCTGTAAAAATAATGCTCTGACTTGTATGCAAGCTAGTTTTTCTTTAAGATTAAATAGGTACAACTTTTGTTAATCTATTACTTAAAGGAGTTTCTATTGCATGCAAACGAATAAACTAGCGGATAAAATCCGTCGAATAATTTTGATTGTAATTGGTGCGGCAATTGCAGGTTACGCACTAGAAGCAGTCTTAATACCGAACTCCGTAATTGATGGTGGAGTTACAGGTATTAGTATCATGGGTACTTACTTGTTTGGTGTACCTCTTGGAGTATTGTTATTTGTATTAAATATTCCATTTATATACTTAGGTTATAAACAAGTCGGTAAGACCTTTGCAATAATGAGTATTATTGGGATTGCGTCGTTATCTATTTCTACAGTTTTAATGCATCAAATTGAGCCCATTTTAAGTGAAAAGGATCCCTTATTAGTAGTAATTTCTGGGGGTGTTATGCTTGGTATTGGTATAGGAGTTGTACTTCGAAACGGTGGAGCTTTAGATGGTGCAGAAGTATTAGCTGTTCTAGTTTCTAGAAAAGTCCCATTTTCAGTTGGTGATGTGATTTTATTTATCAATGCATTTATATTCATTGGTGCAGGCTTCATTTATGGATTAGAAAGTGCACTTTACTCAGCTACAACTTACTACATAGCTAAAATTGTGATTGACGTTATTCAAGTGGGGCTAGAGAATTCAAAATCTGTTCGTATTGTTAGTAAACAATCGTCGGAAATTGGTTCTGCAATTCAGGATCGCTTAGGTCGAGGAGTTACATATTCTAGTGGTAGAGGTGGCTTTTCAAACGAAACAATTGATATTGTCACATGTGTAATCACTCGGATGGAAGAGAACAAACTAATTACGATAATAAAAGAATTGGATCCTAGTGCTTTTGTCGTGATCACGGAAGTAGCAGAAGTGAGAGGCGGGAGCTTCAAAAAACGAGATATTCACTAATACAAAAAACCCGTTCAATGATTCACAGTCATTCAACGGGTTTTATAATGCTTAATATTATTTTCTTTTTTTCTTTCCAAGATCTTTTATGGAAGATTTATTTTTATCTATCACTTTCTCAAATTCAACCTGTACATGAATTCCATCTTTTTCTGTTTCATGAACACTAACTACTTTGCCTTTTCTACCTTTAATTTTTAAATCGGTATCTACTAATGGGATTTCTCTCAATACTTGAGTTAAAACGATTATATTTTTCTCCATAAAATGAACTGCGAACATTTTCATTTCCCCTTACTTTATAATGTGGAATCTATGTATTTTATGATTTATTGATAGATATAGAACTTCCTTGATAACAAACACGGAAAAATATTATTTCCTTGCAAATTACATAAAGACTTGCTATGGTTATACCAATTAAATAATTATCCTTCGGGGTCGGGTGAAAGTCCCAATCGACAGTAAGAGAGCAATCTCAAAGCCTGTGAGCCGTAAAACGCATGATTTGGTGTAAATCCAAAGCCGACAGTTACAGTCTGGATGGGAGAAGGAGTAGGTCGCCTATTGTAGAGGTTTTTTAGTTTTTCTAAAAACTGCTATGAAGGGGCTTATTAAAGTATGACTTCTCTCGCATCCGATAAATTTTGGATGCGTTTTTTAATGTTTAGCTCCAGCGCAAAGCTCGTCACAGACGAACTTTGTCAGGGTTAACAAAAAGCGTTTTTTGCTTTTCTTAATTGAATAACATTCCTTCGGGGTCGGGTGAAAGTCCCAATCGACAGTAAGAGAGCAGTCTCAAAGCCTGTGAGCCGTAAAACGCATGATTTGGTGTAAATCCAAAGCCGACAGTTATAGTCTGGATGGGAGAAGGAGTAGATCAATGCTTTTGAGAATTATTGCTAAAAGGCTTATTTGAATCTACCTAATTTTCCTCCGACACATTTGTGTGCGGAGTTTTTGTTTATAAGAGAGTTATAAATTGCTCACTTAAACTATTTTCATCATAAAGGGAGGATAAAATGTTTACAGGAATTGTAGAAGAGCTTGGCATAGTTAAGAACGTTCAACAAAGTGCTAGCAGTATGCAACTTGTTATCCGTGCCAAACGGATTTTAGAGGACATAAAATTGGGCGATAGCATTTCTGTGAATGGTGTTTGTTTAACAGTAATTGCGTTTTCACCATCAGAGTTTACTGTAGATGTTATGCCAGAAACGTTTCACGCGACTACAACTAAATTGTTAAACAGTGGTTCAGTAGTAAATTTAGAAAGGGCAATGGCCGCAAATGGACGATTCGGTGGACATTTTGTTTCAGGACATGTGGACGGTGTCGGTACAATATTAAAGAAGCGACCTACTGCTAATGCAGTTTATGTTGATATTACAATACCCGAAGAAGTCAGTAATTATTGCATTCCGAAAGGATCTATTACGATAGACGGCACAAGTTTAACGATTTTTGAAATATCAAAGACTATAGTTACTGTTTCACTAATTCCTCATACAAATCAAGAAACAGTATTAGGTCAAAAAAATGAGCGTGAATTAGTCAATTTAGAATGTGACATGCTAGGGAAATATGTGCATCAGTATGTTACGGATAAAAAAGAAACGACTATTACAAGAGACTTTTTAACTCAGAATGGTTTTTAAGGAGAAGAGAATATTGCTAAATACAATAGAAGAAGCAATTACGGATTTAAAACAAGGGAAGCTTATTATATTAGTAGACGATGAAAACCGCGAAAACGAAGGAGATTTCCTTTGCTTAGCAGAATTTGCAACACCTGAAAATATCAATTTCATGGCTATGTACGGTCGTGGGTTAATTTGTATGCCAATTCATGAAGAAATAGCAGAGGAATTGTTATTACATCCGATGGTTTATGACAATACTGATTTTCATCAAACAGCATTCACTGTGTCCATAGATCACGAGAGTACATCTACAGGTATTAGTGCATTTGATCGTTCAGAAACAATGCTGCAAGTTATTAACCCTCAAGCAAATGCTCTTCAATTTAAGCGACCTGGACATGTCTTTCCGCTTATTGCAAAGCCTGGTGGTGTATTAGAAAGACGTGGTCATACAGAAGCAGCTGTTGACTTTGGAATGCTTTGTGGGTCTGCAAAAGCTGGTGTAATTTGTGAAATTATGAAAGACGATGGATCAATGGCACGACTACCTGATTTAATGGAGTTTGCAAAGCAATTCCAATTGAAAATTGTAACGATAGAAGAATTATCAATTTATTTACAAAATATTAAAGCTAGCTAAGGAGAGAACAAAATGGTGAAAACAATAGAAGCAAACTTAATCGGTACAGAATTGAAAATAGGAATTGTCGTAGGTCGTTTTAATGATTTCATCAATGCAAAATTAGTAGATGGTGCAATTGATGGATTAAAACGTCATGGTATAGCGGATGATCACATTGAAGTAGCTTGGGTTCCAGGGGTTTTTGAAGTGCCATTTATTGCAAAAAAAATGGCTGAATCACAAAAGTACGACGCTGTTATCGGGCTTGGGACAGTAATCCGGGGATCTACTACTCACTATGATTATGTATGTAATGAAGCGGCAAAAGGAATTGCGCAAGTAGGTTTACAAACTGGAGTACCGGTTATTTTTGGTATTGTTACAACAGAATCTATTGAACAAGCAATTGAACGAGCAGGTACAAAAGCTGGAAACAAAGGATACGATGCAGCCATATCAGCAATCGAAATGGCAAATCTATTGAAAATAATGTAACAATTGAGCGATTAAATGATAGAAAGCCAATGACTAGCAAGATTAGTCATTGGCTTTCTTCAATTTGAATATTAATCACCTAATGCGTTTCAGTAGTAATTCGATTTTAACAGAGACACCAAATTCTTTCGTATCATCTTTTAACCAAACCCTAAATTTTATCCGCGGTATTTGTATGAGCAATAATTCTGACAAATAATAAACTTGTAATATAATAAAAGATGAATAAGATTACAGAAATAGAGGGGGCAACCTAATGGAATTAGGATTATCAGGAAAAGTAGCAATAGTTACTGGTTCAAGTAAAGGGATAGGTTTACAAACAGCATTACAATTAGTTAAAGAGGGAGCGAATGTCGTTCTTTGCGCTCGTGGTGAAGAAGACTTACAGAAGGCTGCGGCATTTATTAAAGCTGAAACAGGTGAAGAAGTATTAGTTGTGCCCGGTGATATTACTAAAGAAGAAGCGTGTAAACGAATCGTTCAGAAAACAGTAGATCATTATGGGCGTGTTGACATTTTAGTTAATAACGCTGGCACTTCGTCTGCGAATCATTTTGAATCAGTTGATACAGATTTATGGCAAACAGATTTAGACTTGAAATTATTTGGAGCGATACATACCTCAAAAGCTGCAATTCCTTATATGAGAAAAGTGGGTGGTGGAGCCATCGTTAACGTAACGGCAGTTTTGGGAAAAACACCTCCTGCTAATTCTTTACCAACTACGGTTAGTCGAGCAGCTGGAATGGCATTGACGAAAGCGATGAGTAAAGATTTAGGTAAAGATAATATACGTGTTAATACAGTTTGTATTGGACTTATCAGAAGTAATCAAATCGAGTCAATGTGGAAAAAGAATGCCCCAGAACTTACTTGGGAAGAATATTCTAGAGATGTAGTAGGTCCTTCGATTCCACTAAATAGAATTGGTGAAACAGCAGAAGCAGCAAATGTCATTACTTTTTTAGTATCAGATGCAGCGTCATATGTAACTGGAACTTCCGTTAATATCGATGGTGGGTCTGGTGGAACACTTTAATTAAAATAATTAACTTGAACTGAACATTAGTTCTCGCATATGCTATCTACAACCAGCCTCCTAGATTAAATTTGGAGACTGGTTTTTTCGTTATACAATCTTTTTGAATTTGTCACAACTCCACTTAAATAGTAATAATATAATGCTAAGAACAGCCTGATGCAATAGGAGTGATCAGAATATGCCAGCTATAACGGGGAGACAATATATAAAACGAATTGACCAACTCAAAACGGACGTTTGGATAGATGGTAAGCCTGTTACGGGAAATATCTCGGAGCATCCTGCATTTAAAGGAATAATAATTAGTCAGGCTGCACTGTACGATCTTCAACATCATAAAGCCCTAACGTTTCAATCACCAACTACAAAAGAGCAGGTAGGATTGTCGTACTTACAGCCAAAGACAAAAGAGGATTTAGTTTTGAGACGTGAAATGATACAGCACTGGGCTAAATTGAATAATGGGCTAATGGGAAGAAGTCCAGATTATATGAATACCGTCTTAATGGCTCTAGCTTCCTCCCTTCATTTTTTGCAGGATCAAAAGAACTGTTTTCCAGATAATCTACAAACATTTTATGAATATGCAAGAGAAAATGATATCTCCATGACCCATACGTTTATAGAACCACAAGTAAATCGTAAATCATTGTATGTTGAACGTTCGAACGAACCGATTGCTGCAAAAATAATAGATAGAAACGATGAAGGAATTATTGTAAAAGGTGCCCGTCTCCTTGCAACACAGGGTGGAATAACGGATGAATTAGTAGTTATCTCTTCGGGTGGGAAAGTAGAAGAAGATAATAGTTTCGCATTTTCCATACCTAGTAATACTAAAGGTTTAAGGTTTCTTTGTAGGGAATCATTTGTAGGAGGCGATTCTACTTTTAACTATCCACTAAGTTCGAAATATGAAGAAATGGATAGTGTTGTAGTGTTTGATAATGTTTTAGTTCCTTGGGAGCGCGTATTTTATTATGATAACATTGCTATTTCAAATAATTTTATGAAGTCGAGTTCGTTCCTCCCATTTACCCTGCATCAAGTAGTATCTAGGCAGATTGTAAAAACTGAGTTTATATTGGGGATTGTCCAATCCATTATCGAAACCATTAATATAGAAGAATATCAGCATGTTCAAGAAAAGGCATCTGAAATAATCGTGGCTTTGGAGACCATGAAAGCATTATTAATAAAATCAGAAGTCGAAGCCAAAATTGATAAAGGTGGATGGCTGCAACCAGATCGCGCTACATTACAAATTGCTATGAATGTATTTCCGCGCATCTATCCGAAGTTTACAGAAATAATTCAGGTCCTAGGTGCCAGTGGACTTATGTCCATCCCAACAGAAAATGCTTTTCAATCATCTATTGGAAAAGAGTTAAATCACTACTTACAGTCCAGTGAAGGCAATGGAGAGGACCGTGTCAAACTGTTCCGATTAGCTTGGGACTTAACGATGAGCCCGTTTGGCACAAGACAAACATTATATGAACGTTTTTTCTTTGGTGATCCTGTTAGACTTGCAAGCCAGTTATACTTTTCCTATGATACGGAGGAGTTTGTGCAACGAGTAAAAAATATATTGAAATGAGTCCACAGACCTTTGTATGTGGGCTTTTTTTGAGTAGAAAGAGTTGAATGCTTTTAAGAAGAAGCGCACCTTCATAAGAAAGTACTATAACCTCTTGAGATTTTTTATATACGCATATTTTTTTGTGAACTCATAAATAGGAGAGGTAATTAGAAGCATACAAAATATTTATCTAAAGGTGGATTTATATATATATTGTTCAATCGTGTGATCATTATTAAGGAATCGCACAGCGTTTTCATACAACTCCAGAGAATATTTAGCTGTAAATCCAGGCGTTAACCCGTATTATCTTTTAACTATTAAAGTGTTCGCCAATGTAATGTTGTTGAATGCTTTTTTTATTGGAGGAACATCGTCATTAAAATTATTTTTCTTACTGTGTTTATGAAAAACAGAATCTAATATGTTTAAAATTGATCCATTATGGGAAGTTGAGGTTAAGTGATATTTCACATAACAATCGGAGGTAGAACCAAATGGGATATTTATTTATTTTTATCTATCTAACGATTATTTTGGTTGTCATAGAAATTATAACCATACTTTTTACTTTTACTGGACTGAAAAAACATATTGCAAGATTTCAGGTTATTTCTATGCTTACAGGAACTGGATTTACCACAGGAGAGTCAGAACTAATTATTGATCATCCCATTCGAAGGAATCTTGGAGCTTTTTTAATTCTTTTTGGAGCATTTTCATTAGCAGTAATTATTTCAGCCATTAGTAGCATTCTCTCAGATGAATTTTTCACGATGAAAATAGGTTACGCAGCTGGAATACTAGTTTTGTGCCTTTTTGTATTGAAAAGTGATAAAGTAAAGAACAGACTATCCAATTTGTTCAAACGTGAATTAGAAAGGAATTTTGATCTTCAGGATTTGACAATAAAAGAAGTCTTTCTAACAGAAGAAGATGATTACTTAGTGGAAATTCCTCTACATAGTACCTCCAAGATGATTGGCGAGGTATTGGGCGAAAAACTAAATTCCGTGGAGGACATAAATGTTTTATTAATTAAGCGTGGAGAAATTATAATTCGAAAAAAGAGACTTAGTACGAAACTTCAAGAAGGTGATTTCATCCTCATGTTCGGTGATAAACAAGGAATTGAAAGTATGTTTTCAGAAGAACTGAAAAAACATGAAATGGAGATGAAACGGGAAATGAATCGAATGAATAATATCCATTCGTGAATAAGAATTAAAATATATATTTTGTACTTCTTAAGATTAGGTTTATCGATGTGGATTAATAAGATTTACCCGCATCGAAAAGCCTATTTTTTATAGTTTTAAAGGATAAATTTTCTTTTTGATGAATATACTCCTAAGCAATATTTTTAAAATTCAGATTAGGAGGGAAAACATGAAGAGAAAATGGATGACAATGATGATGGCTTGGATACTGGTATTGGGAATGATTACTTTTCAAAATAGCGCACAAGCTAAGGAAGTAATAGATAAAACCTTGAGTGATTCTATTACTAACATGGTAGACGAAAAACTAGCTGGAGCAGAAGTGAGTATTACTATAAGAGACGGTTTTTCAGGAGAAATTCTATATGACTATAATGCGCTTACAGCTGTAAAACCAGCATCTAATATGAAACTGTTGACTACTGCCGCAGCTTTAGATGTACTAGGTAAGGATTATCGTTTTACTACGAGCCTGTATACATCTGGAAAGATTTCTAATGGAGTTTTAAAAGGAAATCTATATTTAAAAGGAGAAGGTGATCCAACCTTATCTATAGAAGACTTACAACGGTTCGCAAAAGAGTTAAAAGCAAAGGGTATTCATAAAGTTGATGGGCGGATTGTCGGGGATGACAAATGGTTTGATAATGATTTATTGACACCAGGAATTTGGGTTGGGGACGAGTCTTATTATTACGCTGCTCCTATTTCAGCTTTAACTACATCTCCAAACACAGATTATGACACTGGTACTATTATTGTTGAAGCAATCGGTACTGCTGTTGGCGACTTGCCATCTATTAAAGTAACGCCACATATTGGCGATTTACAAATAGTAAACGAAGCAGGGACAGTGGAAGCAGGAAAACCCAATACAGTAACAATTGAAAGATTGTACGAAACAAACAAGATTGTCGTTAGTGGGAACCTTCCTATCGATAAGACCAAAAGAGAATGGGTGACTGTCAAACATCCAACTACACATACATTATCCATGTTCCAAGAGGTTTTAGCAGAAGCAGGAATCGAGTATTCAAAAGACAAAGTATTTCAAGCTGCAACACCAAAAAGTGCTCAACTCGTCGCAAAGAAGCAATCGATGACACTAGAGGAACTGCTAATTCCGTATATGAAACTTAGTAATAACGGTATTGCAGATATATTAGTGAAAACAATGGGTAAAGTTAAAAATCATCATGGTAGCACAGAGGCAGGTTTACAAGTTTTAAGAGAATACGGAAATTCTATTAACCTTAATATGGCAGATTGGCAATTTGAAGATGGTTCTGGAATGTCTCATGAAAATAGGGTTTCGAGTTTAACTATGAGTGAGTTGTTATTTAAAGTGCAAGGTGAAGATTGGTTTACTACCTATTTTAATAGCTTACCAATAGCTGCAAATACAGATCGAATGGTAGGTGGTACGTTAAGAAATCGCTTAAAAGACCCATTAACAGCTGGAAAAGTCTATGCAAAAACAGGATCATTAACTGGAGTTAGTACACTGAGTGGTTATTTAGAAGCAAGTAGCGGACAGTCTTATATTTTTAGTGTGTTAGTCCAAAACAAATCGGGGGCTTCCACTGCGATTGATGAAATAGTTAAGGAAATAGCAAAAGAATTATAGGGAAATAACATTTTTGTTGAAAAGCAAAACACTAAAAACATAGGAAGCGATGGAAGCTCATCCTTTGAGGATGGGCTTTTTAATATGAGAAATTTACCTAGAGATTCAAATTCTAACTAAAGAGTTCGGCAAATATTCCAATCCAATAACTGTTTTAGTTTCTGTCACTAATAAAGCAGATACCTTGAAGTAATTTTTACTTGGCTCTATTATCAGATGGAGATGTATGTTATCGAAGGAGAGAAAATATATGAATAGAAAACTTCAGTCCATTCCTGTATCGGTTTTGGATTTAGTAGCCGTAAAAGAAGATCAGACAAATAAAGAAGCTTTTAAGGATATGGTTAGTCTTGCACAATTTACAGAAAAGCTAGGTTACAATCGGTATTGGCTAACGGAACATCACAATGCACCGAATGTTATTAGCTCCGCTACTTCCATTTTAATCGGTCATGTGTTGGAAAAAACAGAAACTATAAAAGTAGGTTCAGGTGGTATTATGTTGCCAAATCATGCACCACTTGTTGTTGCAGAGCAGTTTGGTACACTAGAAAGCCTTTATCCGAATAGACTGGATTTAGGACTTGGCCGTGCTCCAGGAACGGATATGCAAACGGCGCATGCTCTACGCAGAACGACTCAGGAAACTTCTTTCTCTTTCCCACAGGATGTGGTGGAATTGCAAAATTACTTTAAATCAATAGATTCCCAAAGTACAGTGCATGCATTTCCAGGTGTAGGTGCAAATGTACCAATTTATATCCTTGGCTCAAGTACATCAAGCGCAGAATTGGCCGCGCGATTAGGGCTACCTTATGCATTTGCTGCACATTTTGCCCCTCAGCAAATGGAAATGGCAATCGAAATTTACCGAAATAAGTTTGTTCCTTCTGAGTATTTAACGGAACCATACGTGATAGTTTGTGTAAATGTAATAGCAGCAGATACAAACGAGGAAGCGAAAAAGCTTTCTACAACTAGTGATCGTTTTTATTTAAATGTAGTTACTGGTAAAAAGGAACTTCTGCAGCCCCCTGTTGATAGTATGGAAGGTCTCTGGAACCCCCTAGAAGAAAATGCGGTCCGTAGAATGTCGGCTTATACTTTTAAAGGCGACCGAAATAAAATCATCGAGCAATTAAAATCATTCTTGGGAGCATTTCACGTAGATGAATTGATGGCTGTTACCTATGTATACGATCAAGAAGCTAGAAGACGTTCGTATGAAATATTGAGGGAAGCCATAGAACAACTTTAAGAATTGGACGTAAAACGAAACATGACGTAACCCTTAAAAGGGCATCGTTATGTTTTTTTATAAGTTGGTATGACATATAGAAGGGAAGATAATTAAGTATCAGAATGTCGACATGACTCGAGTGATATTTGTTAAATGTTGATTTGAATTTTTATTTTAGGGGTATTAGTAACATTGGATACTAACACTGTTAATGAGATTAATTTTTAGCAATCCCTAAGCAAACCGAACATTTTTGGGAACTAGGTCTATTGCTTTTCCAAATTAGAAATCCCTACATAAAATATAAGTATTTAAATATCTTCATTTTATTAAGTAAGCGTTTTCTTGAATTGGTTTGTCTAGAATAAACGCAAATGGTTAACAATTACTAAAAGGTATAAAGGGAGGACTCGTATATGAAAGTCAACAATGCAATTGAAGTTTTAGATCGGATGCGTCTACCGAATGGCGCTTACACTGCCAGTGTTTCAAAGGACTATCATTTTGTTTGGATACGTGATGTTGTATACACGGTTTTGCCTTTTTTACAAAGCCAATCTGATCGGTATGAAAAAGCTTATCATGCCTTGTTTGATCTATTTAAAACCTATGAATGGAAGATCGACATTCATCGGGAAAAAAAACCGATTTATCTTTTTGAATATATTCACTCACGATATTCTACAGATTTAAAGGAAATGAGCCAGGAATGGGGTCATGCTCAGAATGATGCAATAGGAGCCTTCTTATGGGGAGTAGGGGTGGGAGTTAGCCATGGACATAAGGTTTTACGTGATGAAAAAGATCTCGCCATTGTTCAGAAGCTAGTCGACTATCTAGAATGTCTCGGGTACTGGCAGGCAAAGGATAATGGAATGTGGGAAGAGAATATGGAACTGCATGCTTCAAGTGTAGGTGCATGCGTGGCAGGCTTACGTGCGGTGAAAATGCTTGTAAATGTTAAGGAGGAACTGATTCAAAAAGGTGAAGAGACGTTGCGTTTTCTTTTACCACGGGAAAGTGAAACGAAAGAAACAGACTTATCGCTGCTTTCGCTTATCTATCCGTATCGTATAGTTGAAAGGACAACAGCACTTAAAATTGTCCAGATGGTTTCTGAACGCCTAGAGCGAAAAAATGGATGTATTCGTTATGAAAACGATCAATATTACAACGAAGGGAGCGAAGCTGAATGGTGCTTCGGACTACCTTGGTTAGGAATGTGCTATTTTGAGCTGGGCATGTATGATAAGGCTTATGAATATGTAAATAAAACGGAACGAATCGTACCTGATAATTGGGAAGTCCCTGAATTATATATTGGCGGTAAAAATGTGCCAAATGGCAACACGCCACTAGCTTGGTCCGTCTCCCTTTCCTATTTATTTTTAAATCGTATGATTACTACACCTTCTAGACATTTGACAGGAAATGACTGATCTTAAAATACAAGTGTAACTTCATAAATTCTTATTGATCACATTTTGATATAAAAAATTGTATGTGGGAGGACAGCTGATAATTAGTCTTCGGTTAAAGCGCTTTAATACTTTTCGTTATTTCAGTTTCACGAACAAGATGAATATTACTAAAATCCTCCATTACTATGGAGGATTTTTATTTATTGAGGAAATTATAAAATTCTGTACCTGCTTAAAACTACTTATTAGTGATTCTCCGTGCAGACTCCAATCCTTTCCGGGACTAACGTAGTCATCTGTTTACTTGTTATTTTGTCGAAATATATCGATTATTAAAAATAGTGAAATATTTAAAGGTGTTTAAAGATAAGTGGCGAATAATTTAGTGGAGAAATGTTATTTAGATTGCCAGAATCATAGATTGAAAGAGGTGTTGAAATGGTAGAGATTATGAAGAAGAATAGCCTGCAATATCCTAGTGATTTTGATGTATACCTTTTTCATGAGGGAACACTGTTTGAAAGTTATAAAATGCTTGGAGCTCATATACTTAATGAGGGAGATACTCAAGGTGTGCGTTTTGCTGTTTGGGCTCCAAATGCAAAACAGGTATCCGTCGTAGGTAATTTTAATAATTGGAATGGTACCCAACATCAAATGGAACGCTTGAATCATTCTGGCATCTGGGTATTATTTGTTCCTGAGCTAGTACATGGAGACATCTATAAATATGAGGTTACAGGAGCAGATGGACGGAAGTTATTAAAATCAGATCCGTATGCATTTTATTCAGAGTTGCGGCCAGCAACAGCTTCTATTGTTTACGATCTAAATACATTTCAATGGCAAGATCAAAAATGGATGGCACAGCGCTCAAAGAAAGATATTTACCACAAACCGATGATGATTTACGAGGTTCATCTGGCTTCTTGGAAACAAAAAGAAGATGGTGAGCTTTATAGTTATCAAGAACATGCAGAAGAATTAGTCGATTATGTAATTGAAAATGGCTTTTCACATATCGAGTTGCTGCCTGTTATGGAGCATCCATACGATGGTTCATGGGGCTACCAAATTACTGGATATTATTCAGCGACAAGCAGATACGGTACACCAGAGCAACTAAAGTATTTTATAGATAAATGCCATCAAAGGGGCATTGGTGTAATTCTTGATTGGGTGCCCGCACATTTTTGTAAGGATGTCCATGGTCTTGGACGGTTCGACGGAACGCCTCTATTCGAATCTACAGATCCTATGCGAGCCGAGCGGCCAATCTGGGGAACATATAGCTTTGACTATAGCAAACCTGAGGTAATTAGCTTTCTTATTTCAAACGCGATGTTTTGGATGGATGTCTATCATGTGGATGGATTTCGAATTGATGCAGTTTCATCCATGATTTATCTAAACCATGATAATCCACTTCCAGTTAAATTGAAGAATCAGTATGGTGGTGAAGAAAATTTTGAAGCAATCGATTTTTTAAAAAAGTTAAATGAAACCATTTTCCGAAAATATCCCGGTGCCCTCATGATGGCGGAGGAAGCAACTGAATGGCCGCTAGTAACAAGTCCGACTAGTGCTGGTGGTCTCGGATTCAATTATAAATGGAATATGGGATGGACAAATGACGTATTTAAGTATATGAAGCTTGATGTAAATGAGCGACCAGAGCATCATTACTTACTAACTTTTTCATTTTTATATGCTTTTTCGGAAAATTTTGTCCTTCCATTTTCACATGATGAAATAGTGCATGGAAAAAGGTCATTGTTAAACAAAATGCCTGGAGATTACTGGCAAAAGTTTGCGAATTTACGCCTCCTATTTGGTTATTTGTTCGTACATCCAGGAAAAAAACTGCTATTTATGGGCAGTGAGTTCGGTCAGTTTGACGAATGGAAATACTCGCAAGAAATGGATTGGATGCTATTAGATTTTGAGGCTCACTCCACTTTTTTTAAATACTATAAAGAATTAAATAAATTCTATCAGGAAACCAGTTCACTTTGGCGCCTAGATCATGAGCAAACCGGCTTTCAATGGATCGATCCGGACAATGCAAAACAAAGCGTGATTACCTTTATGAGAAAAGGAAAACGGAAGGGCGATTATTGTATTGTTATTTGTAATTTTTCATCTGATGTTTACCATAACTATCAAATAGGAGTTCCGTCCAACGGAAAATATTACGAAGCATTTAATAGCGATGCTACAGCATTTGGCGGATCGGGACAGTTAAATTCAGCTCCAATACTGGCCAGTAAGGTACCGCACAATAACCAACCTTGTACTCTAGAAATAACCGTGCCACCGCTAGGGATTTCTATATTCATGAAAGAAACAAAAACAAGAAAAAGGGGAGTCAGTACAAATGACATCTAAGAAATGGGTTGCAATGCTTTTAGCAGGTGGTCAAGGTTCAAGGCTGGGTGAATTGACGAGTGACCTAGCTAAACCCGCTGTACCATTTGGAGGGAAATATCGGATTATCGATTTTACCTTAAGCAACTGTACACATTCTGGTATTGATACTGTCGGCATACTTACTCAATATCGCCCGCATCTTTTGAATTCATATATTGGCAACGGTCGTCCGTGGGATCTGGATCGCAATAAAGGTGGGGTTTCTATGCTTCCCCCTTATCAAGGAAAAGATGGTGGTGAATGGTACAAAGGTACCGCAAATGCCGTGTACCAAAATTTTCATTTTATCGATCATAACGACCCGGAATATGTACTTGTTATCTCAGGGGACCATATTTACAAGATGGATTATAATAAAATGCTTGAAGATCACATTGATAAGGGTGCACATGCGACCATTGCTGTTATAGAGGTACCATGGGAAGAAGCAAATCGCTTTGGCATAATGAATACTAACGAAACAGATCAAATAATTGAATTTGAAGAAAAACCTAAAAATCCAAAAAGTAATTTGGCTTCGATGGGTGTTTATATCTTTAATTGGAAACATCTAAAAAAATATTTAACTGAAGACGAACTGGATAGCAGTTCCACTAATGATTTTGGAAAAGACATTATTCCAAAGATGCTGAATGATGAAGCAAAATTACAAGCATATAGATTTAAAGGTTACTGGAAAGACGTAGGTACGATTGAAAGCTTATGGGAAGCACATATGGATTTATTGGAAGAATCATCTGATTTCAAGCTTGGAGACCCAGACTGGCAAATATACGCAGGGAATGCCAATCACCCCCCACAATATATATCTGAAGATGCTGAAGTGACCCAATCATTAATCAATGAAGGGTGTTTAGTATTTGGGAAAGTCGACCATTCTGTTCTTTCCTATAATGTTCAAGTTGGAAGGGGCTCTATCGTAAAGAATTCCGTGATAATGCCAAATGTGAAAATCGGGAATAATGTAATAATCGAAAAGGCTATAATTGGAACTGGCACAATAATCGATGATGACGCTGTAATCTTCGACTCAAAACAGGGTCTTACATTAATTGGGGAAAATCAGCGAGTTTCTTCTGAAAATGCTTTGCTGCAAGCTTTATAATAGGAGGTAGCTTATATGAAGAATGTACTTGGGGTTATTAATCTAGTAAATGAAAGACCTATATTAAAAGAATTAACTCATCATCGTTGCTTAGCATCTATCCCATTCGGCGGTCGCTATCGGATGATTGATTTCACCATGTCAAACTTTATGAACGTTTCAATAAGTAAAGTAGCTATTTTCACAAAAGATAAATATCGTTCCTTAATGGATCATCTAGGATCTGGAAAGGAATGGGATTTGGATCATCGTTCTCAAGGTCTTTTCATACTTCCTTCGATTCATCCTGATGAAAAAATAAAAGGAGATTTACAACAGTTCTATGATCATTTAGAATTTTTTCAACGTGCAACTGCAGATACTGTAATTATTGCTCCAGGTCATCATATTTGTAAAATTGACTTTAACGATGTGATCAAAGAACACGAAAGTAGTGAAGCCGATATTACAGTTTTGTATAAGGATTATGATGGTGTACAAGTGAAAAGACCAATTTATCATCAATGTTCACTTGATACAAACGGTGAAGTCCGTGATATAAACCTTTATATGTCACCTAAGATAGGTGACCATGTATGTTTGGAAACATATGTTATTAAAAAACAACTATTAATAGAATTAATTAAGAATTGTATAGAGTATGATGAATATGATTTTTTGAAAGATATTGTTAAAGCAAATTTGACAAATCTAAAAGTGCGAGGATATCAGTTCACAGGTTATATGCCATTTATTCATTCACTAGAAACATATCATGCTAGTAATATGGAATTTCTTAACCCAGAAATTCTTCAAACCTTTTTTTATGATTCATGGGAAGTTTTCACAAAAATTAAACATGAAGCACCTGCCGAATTCACAAATTCTTCAAAGGTGTCTAATTCTTTAATTGCCAATGGATGTATTATTGAAGGAACCGTCGAAAATAGTATTATTTTCCGAGGAGTAAAAGTTAAAAAAGGTGCGGTAGTTAAAAACAGTATCATTATGCAAAAGGGTGATATTGAAGAGGGAGCACATGTAGAAAATGTGATTACTGATAAACAAGTAATTATTACTAGGGATCAAATCATTACAGCGAGAAATAAGCCGATGGTAATCAGAAAAGAAGAAGTAGTTTAAACTGGAGGTACATCAGCATGAATGTTTTATTTGCAGCCTCAGAGTGCGCCCCATTTATAAAGACAGGGGGACTAGGTGATGTTATTGGTGCCTTGCCTCAAGCTTTACATAAAAAGGGAGCAAATGTCAGCGTAATATTACCCAATTATGGCGACCTTCCATTACATTTTAAAGAACAGATGCAATGGTTCAAAAGCATTGAAGTACCTGTAGGATGGAGACGTCAATTTTGCGGTATAGAAAAATTACAGTATCAGGGAATAACATTTTACTTTCTCGATAATGAGTATTATTTTAAAAGGCATGGCAGTTATGGCTTTGGAGATGATGGTGAACGTTTCGCTTTCTTTTCTCGAGCCGTTCTAGAGGCTTTACCATATTTAGAGGAACGGCCTGACATTATCCATTGTCATGATTGGCAAACAGGATTGATACCAGTTCATTTGAAGGCACATTATGAAAATAATCCAAATTATCAGGGCATCAAAACTGTCTTTACCATTCATAATTTACGCTACCAAGGTGTTTATCCTAAAGCCGTGCTTTCTGATTTACTCGATTTAAGCGAGCTTTATTTTCACATGGATGCCTTAGAGTTTTATGGGGGTGTCAGCTACTTAAAAGGTGGACTGGCCTTTGCTGACTGCGTAACTACTGTAAGTTCAACCTATGCAGACGAAATACAGACTCCCTATTATGGAGAAAGGCTAGATGGATTTTTACGAAAAAGAGGTGCTGTTCTTCATGGAATCGTGAATGGTATTGATAATGAATCCTATAATCCTAAAAGTGATGAAAATCTATTCCTACCATACGACGATTATAAGGGGAAGTCTTTCAATAAAAAGCATCTTCAAGAAACACTCGGGCTTCCTATTAATGCTGATATTCCTATTATTTCAATGGTTACAAGATTAGTTGACCAAAAGGGGATAGATTTAATTTTACATGTCTTTCATGAAATCATGGGTTTGGATGTCCAATTTGTTTTACTTGGTACAGGCGATCAGCAGTATGAAGAGTCTTTCAGACATTTTGAAGAAACTTATCCCGGTGAAGTGTCAGCTAACCTTTATTTTGACGAAGCTTTGGCGCGACAAATTTATGCCGGTTCTGATCTCTTTCTTATGCCATCCCAATTTGAGCCTTGTGGCATTGGACAATTGCTAGCACTTCGCTACGGAACTTTACCGCTTGTCCGTGAAACAGGAGGGCTGAAGGATACGGTTAACCCTTACAACGAAATAACCGAAGAAGGTAATGGATTCAGTTTTGCTAATTATAATGCCCATGAATTGCTTAACACGATTGAACGAGCAGTTGCACTATATCGCTTCCAACCTAGTAAATGGAACAACTTGGTTAATCGTGCAATGAATCTGGATTATAGCTGGTCATCATCTTCGCAAAAATATCTCAAATTGTACCAGGATCTCTTGAAATCTGATAAATAAGAAAAATGTTTTTCATAGGTAATTTCTTTATGCTCCTATCATAATTAAGGTTTATATAAAGACGCATTCCATTAAGGGATGCGTCTTATTTTTAAGACGTGCTATATTTTCAATTTTGTTAATTACCTTTTTATCGATTCTTTCGATTATTTTGTTTTTCGGTTTTACTTTTAGTCTGATTTGAATCTATTTCTTCTGCAAATTCTTCGCGATTGTCGTTTCTTGAATTTGGTTCTTTCTTCTTAAAGTTTGGTTTACTTTTATTTGACATGTATAGTCACCTCCTAGAGTTTAATGTGCTCAGTATAGATGGAGTTATTCAAAATGATTTGTTAATTACCATACTTGAATAAGAGGATTTTGTGTTTGGATTTGTTACATAGGAAAATGAAACTTTATCTTTCATCATTCAATTATTCAGATTGGAGGAGACGCTCTAGTTGTGGTGAATGGCTTTGGCTTAATTAGCTAGCTACTTTTTAAAATATAGCGAAAGAGAACTAAGCAAAATAGGATTGTTTCTTCGGTTCCAGAAAGCATAGATGTGCAGAACGATCTTCATCTATCTGGCACGATTCTTAAATAAGCGTCGATGTTCTAATTCAACTAATGCTTTAGCAGAACAGCTGGCAGTAGAAAGCTTTTAACGGTGCAGTATAGTTGAACAAGGTTTGGAAAGAATACCCCTAAAAAGAGGGCTAAGAAAATGAAAAAAATTGTTTTTGTTATCTTATTATTGATAATAAAAATTGCGGCTGTTGAGAAAGTATCTGTTGGTTTAATAGAATCAGCTGAAGCTACATATAATGTCGGTGAACAACAAGAATTATCAATAAAACAAGCGATTAAATTAGCATATCCTGCTGCTTTGGAATGGGATAAAAATGCACAATTACTAGATGCGGTAAATATAGATTTAGAGGATAAGGCTGAGAAGTCAATTGGAAGCAATGGGAAAAGAAAATATTGGAATATTATGTTTGGAGTACCAGATACTCATAAGAATTTTTTGGTAATCATTTATAAAGGGGAAATCGAACGGAAAATAGATTTAACAGTAGATGGTACCTCTCCTTATCCTAAAAAGGATTTTATTGCCTTAGAAGATATTAAATATGATTCACCAGAGTTACTTAAAAAAGCACTGAAAATGGGTAATGTTTACCCTGATAAAGACTGGGCTAAAGGTTATAATTTTATGCTTATAAAAAATCCAGAGACCAACATTACCATGATGTTAGTGGTAGGTTGGAATAGTGATGGGACAGAAATGCAAGCAACTGGCTTTAATGCTTCAACAGGAGAAGTCATTAAACCTGATTTTTAAGTAAGTGTTCATTATTCAACTAACAGATGCTTTACTTCAAGAAGGAGTAAGGCTTTTTTTATTGAACTGATAAAGCAGTTTAGTTCAAGAGGAATAAGGAGGAATAGACAGCCTCTTTATAGAAGTAGTATTTCTTAGGCAGTAATTAGTGGAGGTGATTAAATGAAGGTTGAGAAAATATATGGTGATTTACCTACCTTAGAAACAGAACGTCTTATTTTTAGAAAAGTCACTATAGAAGATATTGAAGATATGCATCTATATGGTTCAGATGAAGAAGTATCTAAGTATGTAACTTGGGATACCCATGAAACAATGTCTGATACAAAAGATTATGTTGAATCTGTAATGAATAAATATGAAAACAAGCAGGTTTCTCCATGGGGAATTGAATACAAGGAAAATGGAAAATTTATAGGGACTATCGATTTTGTTTGGTGGCAACCAAATCAAAAAATTGCTGAAATCGGATATGTTATTTCTAAAGACTATTGGGGAAAAGGTTTAACTACTGAAATAGCAAAGGAAATAATAAAATTCGGTTTTGAAGAAATGGATTTAGTTCGTATTCAAGCAAGATGTGATGTAGAAAATATCAGTTCAGCACGAGTAATGGAAAAAGCAGGAATGTATTTTGAAGGGATCATTAGAAAAGGTATATTTGTTAAAGGGAAACATCGCGATTTAAAAATGTACTCTATCTTAAAGGAAGAATTTTATTTAACTCAATGAATTCGAACTTGAAGATAATATTTCTTTTTCAACTAACGGTTGTTTTAGCAAAATAGGGCTGTAAGTAGACTAAAGGGGCAGGATTGTTTAAATAATAATTATTTAATGTTAGGTATGTTAGGAGAGAAATTATGAGATTAGAGGGGTCTATAGCAATAGTTACTGGGGTAAGCCATGATCATGGAATTGGAACCGCCATATGCCGTAAGTTAGCAAGCCAAGGGGCTGATATCTTCTTTACCCATTGGGAATCAAAGAATAATTGGGCAGTAAATTTCCAAGATGAAATAATAAAAGAATACCGTGTTAGATGTGGTAACACTGAAATTGACTTGTCTCAACCAATCGCTCCATTTAAAATTCTTGATATGGTTACTCACCAAATGGGCATTCCGACGATATTAGTTAATAATGCAGCACATTCGACTAGCGATGGATATATGAAATTAGATGCTAAAACACTTGATGATCATTACGCAGTAAACATGAGAGCAACTTTTCTTCTAAGTGTTGAATTTGCTCGTCGTTTTAAGCAACAAAAAAAATTGGGAGGCAGAATTATCAATTTGACATCTGGACAAGCACTTGGACCGATGACTAATGAGTTAGCCTATGTTGCAACTAAGGGTGCTATATCAGCTTTCACACTTTCTTTGTCGGCTGAATTAGCGCCATTAGGTATTACAGTAAATGCAATAAACCCAGGCCCTACGGATACAGGCTGGATGACAGCTGAAATAAAAAAACATTTAACGCCTAAGTTTCTATCAGGGCGAATTGGATTGCCTGAAGATGCAGCTCGATTAGTATCGTTCCTTGCGAGTGAAGAAGCTCAATGGATTACTGGACAAATAATTAACTCAGAAGGCGGTTTTTTAAGAGCTTAGTTTTTAACTACAACATGTGCTAGCAAGGGGAAAACTTTTATTAAAAAACAATTTATTATCTGTTTGCTTGCCTTATGTATTCAATCAGCTTGTGAAAACACAAATTTCCTTTTTCCCCATGTCTGTTAAACTATTAAAAGCGATAGTTTGTAGATTTCCAGATATTTGTAAAGTCGACTCATTGATTAACTAAAGCCGCAGTTTAGTTTAAGCAGGATTTTTTAATCATTTTATAGAATACTTTAATTGGTAAGTTTTATAAAAAGATAAGGAGCTGATTATTATGTGTGGGATTTGTAAGTAGACATTTAGCAAGAGATTTATCATTGCCTAAACATCGTGACAATCTCTTGGAAAATGCGTTAAAAGATTTTACATCAGATTCTAATGTTTTGGCTATTTATCTAGCGGGTTCTTTGGCTAGAGGGAACTTTGACAATTATTCAGATATTGATTTACATATTATTGTTACACCTGAAAAGAAAGCAGATTATATTAAAAACAAACGTAATAGAGCAAGAAGATGGGGAGAAGTATTGTTTTACGAAGATTTTAATCCTTCTTCACCCGTTGTAGTTACCCATTATGATTCCTTTATAAAAATTGATAGCTGGTATCATTCGCCTGAAGAAGTTGTAACTTCTATTTGGTTAAAAGGATATAAAGTTCTTTACGACCCAAAAAACATTATTAGCAAGGTCATAAATGAATCATTATACGAAGTTTATAAACCTTCATCGGAAGAAGTAATATTTTGGAGAGGAAAACTCATTGCTTTTATACACGAGACATACCGAGCAGTTATGAGAGAAGAAATATACTATGCTATATCAAATTTAGATAGAGTCCGATGGTTAGTTGTTTCTGGTTGGTATATGGAGATGGAACAACATCTAGATAGCCCATATGGTGTTTGGTCAAAAATTGAAGGAAAAAGAAGTAAATTAAATCCTTGGCAGTTATCTCTTTTGAAAAAATGGGATTGTGGTCGAGATACTAATCAAATTATGAAAAAGTTGGTAGATATGGTTCCAGAAATTCTTAGACTGAACAAATACCTGAGTAAGGAAGTTAATATCGAAGAAAATGAAGAACACATCAGAAAAATCATAGAATTAGCATATTAATATAAAAAGGTAGCCGTACTACAATGTGGTAATTGTATAACGAACTTGCGCTTAGTTAAAAGAGTATACAACGACAATCGTCTTTTAAAGGCGATTTTTTATTTGTCAAAATAGATAGAGTGAACTAAGATTATACGTTTTTTAACACGAAGAATGTAGAAATGGGTGTTCATTAACTCTAAGGTATTATTGGAGAAATGTACAAATCTCTTTTGTCTTAAAAGGGTTAAGGGGGGAGAAACATGCAGATACCCATAGCACCTTCAACTCATATACCTGAAGTTATGTCGTTTTTAGTGTTTCTAGACTTTAATACCCTCGAGCGAATTCGAACTGTAAGATATTATTGATTATTACAAGAGCGTTGATTTGACTAGAATCAATGCTCTTTTTGTTGGTGAAAATTTATTTGTACGGAATAATTGTTGTGTTAATTCTGCATAAAAAGTAAGAAGTCTACCTCTTATATAATGCATAAAAGTTTTTTTTCAATATGATGGGGAATAATAAATTTAAAGACAAGTTACAGAGTGTGAAATTTTTAGGGCACTTCAATATTCTGTAACTGGTCTACATAATTCATATTTTCTCTGTAAGATTATTTAAAAGCAACGAGGTGTATATCTGTTGTGAATTCAGAAGAAGATTGAGGAGGATAACAATGAGAAAAAAATTAATGATGGGTCTTGGTTCGATGGCTATTGCAATTTCTATGTCTGCTTGTGCGGGTGATGAAAAGGAATCGAACACTACCACACAAGAGAACATGGATATGAATACGGAAGAAAGTAATAGTATGGACCACTCTAATATGGACATGTCTGGATCGGGTGAAGTTCCTGAAGGCTTAAAAGTAGCGGAAAACCCAACTTTTAAAGTAGGAAGTCATGCTATTATTGAAGCAGATCACATGGAAGGTATGAAAGGTGCTGAAGCCAAGATTGTCGGTGCCTATGATACAACTGTTTATACCGTTTCATATACTCCTACAACTGGTGGAAAACGAGTAGAAAATCATAAATGGGTCATTCATGAAGAATTAGGAGAACCACAATCTGCACCATTAGAACCTGGTACAGAAGTAATCCTTACAGCTGAACATATGAAGGGAATGGAAGGAGCAACAGCTGAAATTGATTCGGCTGAAGGAACAACTGTGTATATGGTAGATTTTACTTCTACTACCGGAGAAAAAGTGACTAATCACAAATGGGTAACGGAAAGTGAATTGGCACCAACAAAATAAATGGTTGTTTTTTTAGATTCATCCAAAAATTCTATCCTTTTTGTGGATAGGTGAGACTGTAGTCAAACTAGAAAAAACGAGTTTGCATACAGTCTTTTTTTTTATAAATTTGAGGTGATAATCATTCTACACAGGAGTGTTAGGCTAAACTACAAAAGTAGGTGCTAATTATACAACTGTAAATATGATAGATTATATTTCTATTGCAGGAGAAAAATTTAGAAATCATAAGTGGTTAGTCGAAAGTGAACTATCACCAAAATTCGGTAATATTAACGTTAGCTTTTAAAATGCACCCTAATCTTGGAAACAGACTTATGAGGTGAAAAGTACCGTTGTGCTATGGCGTAATAGTTATAAAGGTAAATTTTTAATGAAAAATAGTGCTGAACAAATTGTAACACGATATAATGAAAGAATCTGATAGGGAAATCTAGTAGAAGACTCGTGATTTATTATTGGTATAATGTTAGTATAAAAATAAATATTTAATAAAATTCTTTTGAGGTTGTTATTTATCTAAGAAATTTCCCTTTAACTCAATATAAGGCACATTAACAAATTAAGAGCACTGTGTTCTCTTTTTTTTACTACAAAAAGAACATACGTTCCTTAAATTAAGGAGGATTATTTTATGGAAATAATTGAAAATGAATTAATCGTATCATTTTTAGATGATACAGATAATCGAGAGTTGTTCGAAAACTATCAAATGAAGAACTCAGATGACATTAAAATGGAATTAGACCAACGCTTTAGAGTTTTTTACCAAAGATATAGACTCATTTCATATTTTATTAAAGTATTACACTTTGAAAGTATGCATTTTGATAAGAAACTCCACTTACACAATAAAAGGTATCAATTAGCTACAGCGAAATCAGGAGGTGCGGAGTTGATTTGTGAGCAGCATTTTAATCAATTTTATGAATACCATTCATCTTCGTTAAGTTTTCAGGATCATCTTACAAGTGAAGAACTTTTTAGAAGCTTTAACCAGCTAACTGAAAAGCAAAAGTATATTATAACGCTCTCATACCTTCATCAGATGACAGATACAGAAATCTCTAAGTCACTAGGTATATCTCAGCAATCAGTATATAAAACAAGAAAAAGTGCTATTAAGAAGTTAAGAGATGGGGTGAATTCAGAATGTTTGAAGGAGAAGCTCTTGTACAATTAATTGGAAATTTTGGTTTTCCAATTGCTGTAACCATTTACTTATTACACAGATTTGAAAGGAAGATTGAGGCATTAGAAAATGCAATTTGTTCCTTAGCAGATGTATTCGATAAAAATAAATCGTATAAGTGAGGTACCTATGTCTGATAATGAAATGATAAAAATAATCGAACTACTGGAGCCAAAAATAAAAAAAGTCCTATTGCAAACAAATATTCATAATCGAGATGACCTAAAGCAAGACTTACTGGAACTAATAATTAAGAAGATTCGTAGTAATGATATAAAAGATGTACCTGGTTTCTTCGATTTTATAAATCAATAACAAAAATTAGAAGGTAATATACCACAGAGCACTTAAGGACTGTGCGAGGATAGTGAAACGAATAATAGCCTTCTACCTATTCTGGCAGCTTACTAATCTGTCACTTTAAAAATTTGAATTAATCTATTTTTTTTCAGAGGTTGTATTTATCATCCTTTCTGTCCCTTTTATAAATGAATACATTATAAAGGAGGAAAAAAACATGAGTTTTGAAAAAATATCAATGTTTAAATTAGAGGCGTGGGATTACGGAGATTCATAAACAAGTAGCGGTTGGTAGGTATGATTCAGTGAGAAGTACTCGAAATTAATATTGAAAATGGCCTTGATCACTTAGCGGAAAGTTTATAGCAATATAAAAACTAAGAAGAGGTGATTTTTTATGGTAAAAGTATTTATTGATGCAGGTCATGGTGGGACAGATCCAGGTGCAATTGGAAATGGGTTACAAGAGAAAAATCTAACATTGCAAATTAGCACTAGAATCAAAGATATTTTGATTGCTGAGTACAACAATGTAAGTGTATTAATGAGTAGAACTGGAGATCAAACACTAACTTTAACGCAACGTACAAATGCAGCTAACTCTTGGGGTGCTGACTTTCTCCTTTCAGTTCACATCAATGCAGGAGGTGGGACAGGCTATGAGGATTACATTTATCCAGGTGTAAGTACCCCTACTACTACTTATCAAAATACTATTCACGCAGAAATCTTAAAGCTTGTTGATTATGCAGATCGTGGGAAGAAACAGGAGAACTTCCACATGTTACGTGAATCCAATATGCCGGCTATATTGACGGAAAATGGATTTATCGATAATGCAACTGATGCTACAAAATTGAAATCAGCTTCATTCATTGAATCTATAGCTCGAGGCCATGTGAATGGAATTGTTAAGTGTTTCAATCTTCCTCAGAAAAGTACAGCCGTATATCATACGGTAGTGAGTGGCGATACTGTCTATTCCTTAAGTCAAATATATGGTAGTACAACACAACAGATTAAAGACTGGAATGGACTTGATGCCAATTTCACCATTTATATTGGACAAGTGTTGAGAGTGAAATGAAAATAGTGAACCAATCATGGTCCTGCTCAATTGAGTAGGGCTTTTTTACTTTTGATCTAGAAACGGCTGCTTCAGTGAGGTAAAATATAGATTCATAAACTTGTAATCTTAGTTCCGAATGGAAGTAACATATTTTTATTGAGCTTGTTAAATTACACCGGTAAAAATTTACAGATATTTCCCTGATTCCTCCTCATAAATTCTTCCCTATTGGACAAAATATATGACGGGACAGTGCTGCAAAAACAATTGCACCTTCCTATAAAAAATGAGGGAGTGAAATAGATGGCTGATATTAACAAACGCAAACGTGCCAATATCCATACTGATGAGGAAGTAGGAACTAGTGTAGGTGCTTTTGCTGGGGATACAATGGCTACCGCTCTTGATCCATTTGGTACTGCTGCAGGTGCTATTGCTGGTGGTACGTCGGACAACAAAGCGAGCGAAAATACCGTTGATGACTACAACCATGACTCTAAAACAAGAGATTAAAATTAAGTAAAATCATCCTAAAAAGGCATGCAGAGGACTTCCTAGATGGGAGTCCTTTTATAAATAAGGAAGCCTATTAAAAATATTTTAGTGATGACATAACGCCGTTTTGCTTTTTTTTAATAAAATTAAAGTTTTGTAAAAGAGTTTCCTAAGTAATGAAGTTTTGGTTCAGCAACAAATCTAGTTATTTGATACACTAAGAATGCAAGATAGATAGAGAATAAAAGGTGGAAAATAATGGGTAATTTTGGATTAGTTTTAATGTTACTAGCTTTTATTAGCTTTTTTATAGGTCTTATTGGTGTTGTAAAGGGAAGTGTAAAATTCCTAAAATTAGGTTCTAGGAAGGCAAGTGGAGCATTTCTCGGTGTATCATTTGTAGTATTTATTGTAGGTGCAATAATGCTCGGGAGCGATACTTCTATCACTGAACCGACTGACGATAAACAAGTAGCTTCAAATGTAGAAGAAAAGAAAGAAACGAAGAAAGAAGAAACGAAGAAAGAAGAAACGTCAAAAGAGACAGAAGAGAAAAAAACACCGAATGTTGTAGTTGCTCCTCCTTCAAAGAGTGACACTTCTAAAAAGGAGACATTCAAGGGTGAGTTAGAGGTACATTTCATAGATGTAGGTCAAGGAGCAGCGCAAGTCATAGTTACGCCGAATAAAAAGGTTATGGTTATTGACGGTGGGAATAACGACGATGAAGATGAAATGGTTGCTTATTTAAAACAATTAGGTGTTTCTAAAGTGGATATCTTAATTGGAACACATCCGGATGCGGATCATATCGGCGGAATTGATGCAGTGATTAGTTCTTTTGATATTGGAAAAATCTATATGCCGAAGGTTCAAAGGGATACAAAAACATTTGAATCTGTATTACAATCTATACAAAACAAAGGGTTGAAAGTGACAACTGCTAAAGCAGGGCTAGAACTTGATTTGGATCCTGTGGTAGAAGTGAAAATGATTTCTCCTATCGAAGAAACCAACAGTGATGCAAATGAACTTAGCGCAGTTGTACGACTGCAATTCGGTGAACAATCTTTCCTATTAACAGGAGATATAGGTATAGAGACGGAAGATAAGTTAGTTCAATCAGATGAAAAACTACAATCCACTGTTCTTTTAACAGGTCATCATGGTAGTGATCATTCCTCAGGTGAAGCCTTCATACAAGCGGTTCAACCAAAATATGCAGTTATTCAAGTAGGGAAAAATGGCTATGGACATCCAACAAGCGAAGTATTAGATCGACTAGCTAATCACCATGTAAGTATCTATCGGAATGATACCGATGGAACGATTGTTTTTAAGACAGATGGTAAAGAGATGGATGTAGATAAAAATGCTTTTGCTCATACACCTGAAGCAAAAACTCAAACAGCTACTCCTGTTGTTGTACCAGTTACGCAACCACCTGCGGAATCAAGTTCACCGGGTAGCTTAAAAGCTACTGCAACTATAGATAACGCTAGTCCAAATCAAAATGAAGAAGTTACGGTGACAGTTACGGTAAAAGACCAAAATGGTGCACCTGTAAATGGAGCAAATGTTCATTTGAACCTTGCATTCAAGTCAAAAGATACTACTTATGAAATTGTTACAAATGCAAATGGTCAAGCATCAATGTCCTTTAAAATTGGACGAGCAGCTGAAGGATTCACGGTAAATGGTGACATTACTATTTCTCATAATGGTACGACTACAAGTGCTCAAACAGGCTTTACACCAAGATAAAAGGATGTGTAGACATGAAGGGAATTGTTGACCGCTTTGAAGGGAATATTGTTGTGATTGAGATTAATGGAGAAACACAAGATATCTCGAAAGACATTGTGAATTCGGATGTGAAAGTCAGTGATGTGGTGGAATTGGTGAATGGAAAATGGGTATCGAGGAAAGAAGAAACAGATAAACGAAAAAAAGAGATAAAATCCCTTATGGATAGTGTTTGGGAAGACTAAGATAAATAGCCTTTTTAAGGAACTTACTTGAAAGTAGGTTCCTTTTTTTGTCTTTCTATCCGTTCATTAATATTCTTTCTTTCCTATTTTGAATCAATAATATAAACGTTCTCCTGATTGAATTCCTTAGAAATCAATTAGGAAACCGTTTCTTAGTTTATCAATGGGAAAATTTGAAACACCTAAATATCCTATCTCACAGGAAAATTCCACTATCGACTTCTTTTTGCAAACATTTTTTTCTTAATGTTTAAGTAGTTTTTCATTTCAAAAATCAAATAAAATAGATTCGCTCGTACTTCAAATTCTTCTCTTGTCTTCGGCAACTCCATCTTGCGGATCGAGGCATTTAATTCTTCTAACTGATTTAATGTAATTTCCGTTGTATCTCCCGAATGGACGTTTCGACTTAAATTTTCCAAGAACTCTGCAAACATTTCTTTCTGCTTGACGTCTTGGGTGGATGAAGAGAAGATAGCAATGATTTTCATCATATGTTTTATTAGCTCCAATTGATCCTCTCGCATTTCCAAATAATAATAATCTTTATTTTGTTTTCGCAACAGATGATTTTCTACATCTTGAATAGCGATGCTTTTGGATTGATTAATCAAATCTTCTGCCTCTAGTATTTCTTTCCCATCCCAGTTTCGCATTCTATCCCTTAAGTGAGCAGAAAATTCAAAGAGAATAATTTCAAACTTTTGTTCAATCTCCTTCTTAAAGTTTTCAATATCTCTCTTGAGATTTGGCATGAAACTATTGACGAGAAGAGCAATTCCCATACCGATGAAAATGATATAGAGCTCATTCAGAAACATATCCCAGTTAGCATCCTTTACCGTATAAACATGTAATACGACTACCATACTTGTGACAAAACCACCCTGGATGTGAAATCTTACGAGGATTGGAACAAATAATAAAATAAATAAGGAGAAGATAATAGGAGAATAACCTAATACTTCAAACAATAAAGCACCAAGAACCAAAGATAAAAGAGAGGCAAAGAATTTATTCTTAATTGTAATTAAAGTCTTTTTCTTCGTTTTCTCGATACACATAATAACTATAATTGCTGCAAATGTTGCAAATTCCAAATCCAATAAACTCGCAATCCAAATTGCCAGCCCTGCTCCTAAAGCAGTCTTAATCGTCCTATAGCCAATACCAATCATGGAAACACCATCCTATCATTTTCAATGAAAATCTTTGCACGATACCTGTTTTACAATCATTCGAGTTAATTCACATATATGTACAATAATAACACCATAATTGGATGGCATCAGCTTCTATAAATATCAATACATTTGTAGAGTATTCGAATAAGTTCCATTTCACTAAGTAAAGTCAAAGAATTTATTGATAAAGTAAGAGGGGAAAACGTTCATAAAAAATATCTGTGTAAGAAACATTCATGATTGTTTCTTACAAAGGTCAAAAAGTCAATTCAGGAACAAAAAAACAAGGGAAAACCCTGTCGAGAACAGCGTATTTAAACGTTGATTCCAACAGGGTTTCTTATATGCGGATCTCGACTGGTTTCGAACCAGCGACCCTATGAAATGAAACAAAATGATAAAAAAATTAAGTGTCGTGCTGCTTGGCATGCAATGGAGAAGAGTTATGTTGATTATTTTGTAATTTGATATTTTTCTAGATCTTTACTCGCACGATTCACGATTGCTGCCATTTGCGCCCTTTTAATATATTCACTCGGATAAAATTTTCCGTCTTCTTTTCCTTTAATAATACCTTTACTACTTAGTTTTAAAATATCTTGATATGCCCAATGTTCTTTTTGTACATCATAAAAAGGAGATGCATTCATGTTATTAAAAGGGTAATCTAATATTCTCGATATTATTGCTGCTAATTGAGCTCTTGAAATTTTGGCATTTGGTTTAAATGTGTGTGGATTCGTTCCATTAACAATATTATACTTATGTGCAATTTCAATATCTCGTTTGGCCCAATGGTTAGTAGGAACATCGGTAAAATAATTAGGTATTGCTTCGTTTGTTTCGTCTAAATTGATAGCGTTTATAAGGATGACGACAGCTTGTGCTCTTGTTAAATCACCATTTGGATCGAAACTGTATTCGGTTTTTCCATCGATCCAACCTTTTTTATAAAGAGACATAATATCCTTTTCAGCCCAATGGTTTTCTGAGTCTATAAAATTATGCTCTCCATTCGCCCAAGAAGCATAATAATCCCATATTCCGTTATCTGCCTGATTTAAATCCCAACTCCCAGTTCCTCTTAAATTGTATTTCTCTACTAATCTTAATTTATATTTTAATGATAAATCATTCTCATACCATATGGTGTAATTACCCTCTGGAAGTTTTTTACCCCCAATATAAGTTGGTGAGTCTGTGCGTTTAACAGTGAATTTAGCATAAGCTGATTTGGAGACATTATCAAAAAATAGTTTTCCTTTATGTCTTTTAACTATGCTATTGACAGATTTATTAGGTACACCATCTCCTCCAAATTTTTCGTCATCTTTCCAGATTCGACCGTAAAAAGGTAGGCCTAAAACTATTTTTTTTGGATCAACACCTTGATTTAATAAAGATTTTATAGAATTTTCAACAAATGATAAACTAGCGACAGGACCTACTGTACCGCCTTTCCAACTTTCATCATATGTCATAACCATTAAGTAATCACTATATTCACTAATTTTCAAATAATCATATGACCCATGCCATCCTGCCGTCCATCCATTTGGATTTGCAGCAACCGCTATGGATATTGTTTTATCATTCGGCATCTTTTTATCTAATAATCGAATAAAATCTGTGAAAACTTCTTTATCTGTATAGTTTAAATTCTCAATATCTATATCTATTCCGTCTAAATTATTTTTTACTACAGAATCTACTAGTTGGGTAGATAAGCTTTCTCTATTCTTCATTGCAATTTGACCTAAATTTCTATCGAAGTGGTTAGTAATAAATGGAACTACTTTTAATCCTCTTTTGTGTAACTCTTCTATTAAACTTTTATCAACAGAAGATTTTAAACTGCCGTCAGGGTTTAAATTATAAAATTCTGGTGTAGCTGTATCTATGGCACCTAATGTTCTATCTATATTTTCTAAAGTGGAGCTAGTAGTACCACCATATAAATAAGACATGTGTATGTCATTTACTGAAGCATTAGCACTAAATGGAGAGGCGAAAATTGTAGTAAACAAAGCCGAGATTAGAAAATATTTTATTAAATTTTGTTTCATTGCTTTCTTCCTTTAAAATAGATTTTATCTATTCTAATTATCTATTATTAATTTAAAATAACAATTATAAAAATATGGTATCTAAGAGTTATTTAGTAAATTTAAGTTTTATAAGCAGTCGCGTAGTAAAAAGTAAGTTTCAAGCAGAATAGTGTTTAACTGATGGAACTAGATACAAGAGGAAAATTTCATTGATGGATATATGTCATATTACTAGATACAAAATGAAATTAAGGAAGCTCCATTTTAGTAATCGTTGGTGTGATGATGGGGTTTTGCATAGGGATTTAAAGGAGTGGTAAAAGCCGGTATTACAGATCAATAAGACCTATAATAAGGGAAATTACGATAGTAATAGCAGGAGGGGCATCACAAAAATAGTGTTTCAAGACCTGCTCATTCGAGTGTGGCTTTTTGTTTTGCTGTCCATGCGATTAGAAAAAGCCTCAGTAAGTGTTGTTCTTAGTTGAAAGGTTCATTAATCATTTAAATCCACTAATTAAATTCATAAATACAAGATAAATTACCTTATCCATAACATTATTATTTCATAATATATTAATAGTAATATGAAAGGAGGGGTATATGATGTCTGAATATGGTGGAAACGGCGGATACAGTAATAACGGATCAAACTTCGTGTTGATTGTAGTATTGTTTATCCTACTTATTATTGTGGGAGCAAGTTTTATGAACTACTAGTTTAAGGGAGAGCATAAGCTTTACCAACATCACTTTTTAGTCATATGGTATAATCTGTCCGCTGTACCTAAAGGGTTTAAGACTTTCCCATTTGAAATTTTCTCTTCTATAAAAGCGACCTTCTCATTTATTTGAGCAGGTCGCTTTTTTATTTGTCCAAATTTAATAGATGATTTAAATATTTCATATAGAATGCCGTTATTAAGAGGAAGAAAAATAACATGTTTTAGCTAGATAATATAATGGATAATTCTCTTGTTATCAAAAACCACTTTTAGTAAAAATATGTTTCACATTGGTCACGCAACATAAATGGTTTTCATTATTATATAACTTTGGGTGAAAATGATGATAATTGGAACAAAAGGCGAAGGAATTAATTCTAACTGGCCTACTTACAGAAATCTTTTTATTTCTAAAACCTTAGTAATAAGGAGAATATCTTGTTTGATAATATTTTTGATTGATGGATCGGTACAACGTTCGTAATCCATGGACAAACGTTTAAATTCTTTTTCAAAAATAGGGATTTCGCTTTTTTTTAACAATCATGACATCTCCTTGGAGCAAGGAGCCAGCCAGAGAAAATTCCTTCTACCTAACCTTAACTGATAAAACTATATTCTCCTAATTTATATGAAGGAATAATCTAAAGCTTTAGCACAGAATTAATATTTATAAAATTGCTTCAACAGAATACTGAACAATTCGACCATACGGGAGGGAGAATGTTTTATGAAAAAGGAACTCGTGAAATCAGTTTTTCGGATGGAAAGAGCATGATTACAGATTACATTTTTTTTCATACAAATTTTGGTGTCGATGAAGTTGAATTGTGGATTAAAAAATAATGCGTATTTCGAAAGATGACGCAATTACCATTTAAGTTAAGAAAAAAAAGACCCAGATGCGAGGGTCAATTTATATAAATATTATTTTCTATATATTCTACTACCGAATCTACACTTTCATGAGAATCTGTGTAGTGTGTATTGAGATTAGTAACTTCAAATAAACTATTGGATAAACTCACTGAAAATAACGGTTTATGATTAAGGTCGTTAATGGTAATCAAGATTTTAGAATCCTGAAATTGTTGCAATGAAAGTAACATATTCTTCAAATGTTTAGATGACATATCCTGGTACTCCATTCTAAGGAGTGACTACCACGGAAAGTCTCTAGTCACTAATCAAGTTTTGTGTTACTTATATTATAACATTATTTTCCGGAATAATATAAGTATTCAAAAAATTATTGATTAGTGATACACAAAGATCAGCTCCAAATAGAACGACTAGAATAAGCTTGTTCGTCACCTTTCAGTTTATTAACTTCTCCGCCATTATACTCTAGCCATTTTTCCTTTTCTCGTTCCACTGCTCGATTTTGCCATTCAAACCAAACGTATGAACATTCACTACAATGACTCTCTACACCACTATTATTGTGCAAATCTCTACGTATAAATAAAGTTCTTTTGCGGCAGCAGTAACAATAAATTATTTTATCATCACTTTTTTTTATAATTATCATGATCATATTACCTCCAATATACAATATTTATTGTCTACTATTTGGTTATTTATTCTATAGCCGAGAATTTTTTTATAAATTGCCTATGTTAAAGGTAAAAGTTGATTCAAAAATTTTGATTATGATGATTACTTACATCGAATAAAATAAGTTTAAACCAAACTGGATAATTATGTTAAAACATAAAAAGTTTGTGAAAGAATGCATGTGATAATATTTGATGAATGGGAAAAGATAATCTTAGGAAAGGAGGAAATGCGAATGTCTTTAAAAAAGTGGTTAACAGGATTGATCGTTTTGCTAGGGATGATTGTGGTTGTGACAACTACAGGCCAACTCAGTGTAGTTGCTGAGTCAGGTGTCGTAACACAGCCAATTGAGTCTGAGAAAGTGATTGAGGTCGAGTTGAACGATAATTACTTTAATCCGAAAGTTATCACTATTCCTAATGGAAGAACTACAACGTTGATATTGAAAAACAAAGGAATGAAAAAGCACACCTTTACAGTGGAAAAGCTTGGAATTGACGCCGAAGTCCAACCGGGAACAGAAAAAACCATTTCCGTGAAACCAATAAAAAGTGGTACATATGATTTTATTTGTCGGTACCATTTCCAGGAAGGTATGGTTGGAAAAATAACAGTCAATTAATAAGCAGGGCCAATTGGTCCTTGCTTTTTTATAGGAAACGGTAAGTTATTTATTATTACTCAGACATGATAATAACAAATAACTTACGAAGTTTCTTTACGCGAAGAGGTAGGGGAGAATAAGATTTTTCCATATTCACTAGATTTAATAGAACAAAAAAATTGCAAACAGGTATATGGAATCAATATCGATGAAATCATAATAGTTTTATGTTTTTGAGGAACAAAAATGAAAAGTAATAAAAAGAATATATAAAGCGAGGAGTTTTATGAAAAAGGTTGCAATGTTTTTCCTATGTATTCTTATATTATTTCTTCCATCACAGGTATTTGCTCAACGTAAAGTACCCATTTTAATATATCATTCGATTGACGAATTTAAAGGGCATGGTTCTAAGGATTTATATGTAACACCGGAGAATTTCGAAAAACAAATGATTTATCTAAGAGATCATGGCTACACTTTATTAACTTTTGATCGATGGCAAGACATTAATAAAGTAAACAAACCCATTTTCATTACCTTTGATGATGGGTATAAAAACAATCTGAATGCATTTGAAATCTTTCAAAAACTGAAAAACGAACATTTTGAACCAACTGGTACCATGTTTGTTATTTCTGACTTTATCGGTCGCTCCAACCGATTATCGAAATCGGATTTAAAAATGATGTCTGATTCGGGAATCATCTCAATTCAGTCCCATACTGCTACACATCCATATTTGACGAAAATAAAAAATTATGAATATGAACTGAAAGGGTCCAAAGATATAATTCAAAAAATAACCGGCAAACCAGTCATTGCTCTTGCGTATCCATACGGAAATTTCAATAACAAGGTCGTAGAAGAAACGAAGAAATACTATTTGTTTGGACTTGCGACAACTCCTGAACTATTTTCTGAGAAGGGCATAAAAGACGAATTCTATCTTTTACCACGGATTTATGTCAAGTATTCAACTACTTTAGATGAGTTTGCAAAAATCGTTGACGGAGAATAAAGGCGATTACTAAACCAGGTAATCGTTTTTTCTTTTTAAACCAAAAGAAAGTGATTAATAGTGTTTATAAGGAAATGGGTAAAGAAACAGGCATTAAACGATAAAAGTACAGAAAGATTTTCATTTGCTGCTTTTCATTAATCAAATTCATTTGTTTAATAATAGGGCTCCTATTGAGATCATGCTAGTCTATTATTGCTGTAATGGGATAGTAGAATAAATTCGAACTTTAGTACCCAATGTCTAAATCATCCTTAGTCCGATTTATCTGTTAGATACGAGGAAAATAGGATACCTTTAAGGGTTGGATTTGTGCCACCACTAACGTGTGAAGTGCTTGAGCAAGGATTGATTATCCATAACAGTTACTTAACGTTCTTACCTAATATTGTTTGCCATACAATTATAAAATTGTGTGGTTTTTTTGTGCGTGATATGATGAATGAAATCTTGTTGAAGGGTTATTAGATATGAATTAGGTTTATAGAAAGGTAGGTTTAAATATGTTACCCAAAGATAAGGAAGAAGCTTTAGAAGGCAAAATAGATTCTTTACAAAGCTACATTCATTCACCACAAAAACAAAAAACGTTATACAAGCGTACGTTGTTCGTAGTAAGTATTTCACAAATTTTTGGAGGTGCAGGTTTAGCGGCAGGTGTCACAGTGGGGGCACTTCTTGCACAACAAATGCTGGGTACGGATGCGTATGCTGGCCTTCCTTCAGCTTTACTTACTTTAGGGTCAGCAGGTGCAGCTTTATTTGTTGGAAGACTCTCACAAGCGTTTGGACGTCGGACAGGTCTGGCAACTGGTTTTATGATAGGTGGACTTGGAGCAACAGGAGTTATAATTGCAGCAATTATAAATAGTATTTTCCTATTATTTGCTTCCCTGCTGATATATGGTGCAGGGACAGCAACCAATTTACAAGCCCGTTATGCTGGTACGGACTTAGCAAATAGTAAACAGCGAGCTACAGCTATTAGTATGACGATGGTTTTTACAACTTTTGGCGCAGTTGCTGGACCAAACTTAGTGAATGTGATGGGGAAATTTGCTCTTTCTGTTGGTATTCCATCACTTGCTGGTCCATTTATTTTAGCTGCGGCAGCATATATCTTAGCAGGTGTTTTCCTTTTCATAATGCTTCGTCCAGATCCATTCGTTATAGCTAAAATGATAGAAGTGACAAACCAAAAACCTAGTAATAATGGACAAATGGAAACAATTGAACAAACAAAAAACAAAAGAGGAATAATCGTTGGTGCAACAATTATGGTCCTAACTCAAATTGTAATGGTGGCTGTTATGACAATGACACCTGTTCATATGATTCATCATGGACATGGTTTGGGAGAAGTAGGACTGGTTATTGGTTTTCATATAGGTGCCATGTATCTGCCTTCACTGGTTACAGGTATACTTGTTGATAAGTTGGGGCGTACTGTGATGGCTATTGCTGCTGGAACTACGTTGCTTCTGGCAGGATTAATAGCAGCTTTGGCACCAGGAGATAATATGATTCTACTAGTAATGGCTCTATCTTTACTTGGAATAGGATGGAATTTTGGTTTGATAAGTGGTACTGCACTGATAGTTGATTCCACTGAAACTTCCACACGGGCTAAATCGCAAGGTACTGTGGATGTTTTGATTGCGTTGGCAGGGGCTACTGGTGGGGCAATGTCTGGAATCATTGTATCAGTTTCTAGTTATCCAACATTATCATTGGTTGGAGCTATTATATCCTTATTATTAATTCCAGTCGTGATATGGTCTCGTGGAGGTAAGATTGTTTAATAATACAATCTTTTGAGGCGATATTTGTAAAAAGGGTTATTTAACATCGCGATCAATAGGCTGTATTCATCCTAAATGAGCTTCACTTTTCTTCTACGTCCAATGTAAAAGGATACTTTGTGAACAAATGTACTTAAACAACGGGTGAGCTCTTTTTTATAATACAACCGAAGGAAAATTTTTAGGAAATATGTATGAGTTTTTTGAAGGAGTCATTGTAACCAAGTTTATCGGGAGACGTCTACTATAGGAGTAAGGGAGGGATTAATATGACTGTTTACCCTAAAAGAATTCTAGTTTTACTATTAATGCTTTTTTTAGTTGGCTGTAGTAGTGGAAATACTAGCCTCGGACATTCTGAAGTAACGATTAATGATATTACTGAATTTTCGATTGTGGAAATGATACATGAAAACAGTGTTCTTATTGGAAATACGTTTTATACAATAGGCGATGAGACCAAGCTTAAAACAGCAGATAATCGGGAGCTGAAATTCGACGAAATAAGACCTGGAGATTTAATTACTTTTGAAGACGATGGAAAGATTATGACATCTTTTCCAGGTCAGGGTTTTGCCACAAAGGTTATACTTCACAATGACGATGAGAGCAAAAAAGTGAGTAATTCTTTAAAACATTTTATTAATAATCAACAAACAGGTAATATTTTATCTATTAGTATTTTAAAATTGACGGAACAAGCAATTACTTTAAATTTTAATGAATGGGAAACTCAAGGGAAGAAGTACGAAGCTGAAATTGATCGTAAGACAAATGAATTTACGGTGAAAGAAATACCAAATGAAGAGGCACTCGCACAAGAACGGCTTAATCAAGCGATGAAAGCTGCACACCCAGAAGGGACTACTTCAGGTCATATTACGGAAATCTATGAAGATGGATTTAGAGTAAACATGGTAGACTTTACTTTTTCAGAAGATGCGCAACTAAAGAATGATTTAGGAACTATGCTAGACAAGGAACAGTTCAAAATCGGTAGTTTTGTTACAGTGGATTACGACAAAATAGATTCGTCTACTACTGTGAATACAGGGGTTTTATCCGTTATGACATTACTTACAAAAGAAGAGAATCCTCAAGTTAGAAGTTGGATTGAATCGATAATCGAAGGAGATTTATACGAGGAACCTGCTATAATGCAAAATTACTCGCATATTGAGCCGAAATATTACTCAATTATCATTGCAGATTTAAAAGACGATACTTGGGATACATTTGAATTAAAATATGATATCGAAACGGATACTTATACAACCACTCGGATAAAGCATTAAATTAAATTTAGACTAGGAGCCAGTAAGAAAGGGTAAAGCTTTTTTCTTGTTTAACTAAAACTGCAGTTTAGTTGAACAAGTTACCAGGCAACTCGTTGAAACGAATGCTTCTTCATCTTCGTCTAATTTAGAAAGAGGGATGATATTGAAAAAACATAGTTTAATTGTGTCATTTATACTTTTATCAATTGGATTATGTGGCTGTCAACAAAATAATAACGAAAAGGCTGCTAACGAACTGCCTGCTATCCAACCCTTAGAAACAAAAGCCGAGTTCATAGAAGAAGATTTTGTATATCGACTTCTGACAGAACAAGCAGAGTACGCTAAGAATGAACCTAAAAGATTTATGCAGAATTAGAATACACAGGTGATAAAGAAGAAATTGAAATTTTTCATTCTGCTTCTCCATTCTACTTTCCAATGATTGAAACCACGAGAAATTATGTGATTGAATACGGTATGAATGAACCATTATTAAGTACGAAACTAATTAAAGGGGAGCCACTTCGTAAAGAATATAGGGGGGGGAGTGGGAGCTACGTTTCAGAGGATAAGAAAGATTATATAGATTTTATAAGGCAAATTATGAAACAGGAATTTCCAGAAGGAAATTATGTAGTAAATGGCGTCGCAGATTTTTATGTTATATCTAACGTGCAAACTGAACAAGAGAAAAAATATAAAATAAAAGCACAGGTTGAATTTAAGGTCAAAAATAGTAATTAGTTAATAGACTTTTTTTAACGTGTATTTTAGAAAAATAAGGCTGTCTTCTGGCAGCCTTATTGTTTTTATTCAACTAAAGAAGCAGTTTAGTTGAATAACTAAATACCATTTTGGTTTATTTAAAGTAAAAAGCCTGAAGTATTCTCAGGCTTTTTATCATAGGTAATAATGTCTCATTATTTACGATTCTTAATGTGCTTAGCACCTTTCAGAAACACGTTCCACTTCATCTTTTAGCTTCAATGATTTCAGCAATTCCAGGATCAATTCCCAGACTGCTTCATGGTAACCTGACGTCACGATGTACCAATAATTCGCGTCACGAACAAATGCAAGTTTTTCCAATTCATTGGATTGACCCAAAAAAGATTGCATCTTCACCAATTCTGCTTCATCGTAATTGCGATTTGGAGGGAAATTAAAGTGCTGGTTTGATTGTATAGATGGTTTTGAACAAACGACCCCAAGTCCATCCAATGTCGTCATATGGATGGATTCAGCCCTGTCTTTTTTCACTTCATGGAAATAGCTCACTACTTCCAATTTCTTCGTGCCAAAAACTTGCTGGAAACGCGTTAGTATATACTTGCGATTTTCCTCCAAATCACAAGAGGTGTATTTTTTGAATTCCTTCACAAGTCCAATTACTTGTTTTTCATCATTGTAGTTCCACATGGTTTCGAGCATTTCAGCATAAGGAACAGAATAGACTAAGTTTAAAAACTCTCGAATGTTTCGTGCCATATATCGCAGTGGAGGATCATTGGTGGGAGAAACACATACGATTGGTGCTTCGCGTAAATTCGAAACTGAATGAAAATCTGTTAAAAAACCGAAATGAATACCATTGCCACCAGTACTAGCAAAAGGAATCAAATCAGGAGGGGTAATCGAATATGGGTCGAATAGGTTAATTGGTTGAAAAGCAATTTGACTAAGTGATAGTCCCTCGTTCATTAATTCATTTTCTAATTGATGCAAAAGGTGAATTTCGTTTGGAATGTCATACTGACCATAGGCTTCTTTCCATTCTTCATTTATCATTAGCACTCACACTATCCTTTCATGGGAATAGACACACACCTCTTTTACATTATTCTATAATATAATTTGATAATCCTTTGTTTTATAGAAAATAAAAACACTTATAAAGATCCCTTATTTGCAAGTGTGAATAAAAAAGTTTATGAAGGAATTTACTTAAACTAACGAGTGCTTTACTTCAAGAAGGTAAAGCTTTTTTCTTATTAAAATACGATGTCTCAATCGTACTAAAAGAAGCATAGAATTAAGTCGAATTTTCTTTGAACAGTTTATGGCATCTTGCGGAAGGTAACATAAAAAACCACCTTCTGAAATGTTTTTATGCATTGCTGTGGGATAGATTGATGGTTTAGCGCATACAGTGAAATGTCATCGACACCATGGGAGGAATTACTATGCGAAAACTTTTGTGTCTACTACTGTTTCTCGGAACGTGTATGCTATCCGCTTGTTCATATGATAGCGAAACAGCGGTAAAAAACGGCGATGTCATTAATATGAATGGACCTGTTTACAATTTCCACCGCTTTTAGAGTTAGCATAAAAAGTGGACATGTTAAAACACGAACCTCATACTAAAAGAAAGTTAAGGGAGCGTGTGTAGGATGGCTGTATTATCAAGAG
>NZ_FNHY01000002.1 GCF_900103605.1 Psychrobacillus sp. OK028
CACCATATAACGGGAAGTAGCTCAGCTTGGTAGAGCACTTGGTTTGGGACCAAGGGGTCGCAGGTTCGAATCCTGTCTTCCCGACCAGTTATTATATTTGGGGCCTTAGCTCAGCTGGGAGAGCGCCTGCCTTGCACGCAGGAGGTCAGCGGTTCGATCCCGCTAGGCTCCACCAATTATAAGTTAGTTTGAAAAATATGGCGGTGTAGCTCAGTTGGCTAGAGCACTCGGTTCATACCCGAAAGGTCGTGGGTTCGACTCCCTCTGCCGCCATCTTAAGGACCTTTAGCTCAGTTGGTTAGAGCAGACGGCTCATAACCGTCCGGTCGCAGGTTCGAGTCCTGCAAGGTCCACCAACAATATCACGGAGGAATACCCAAGTTCGGCTGAAGGGATCGGTCTTGAAAACCGACAGGCGGGTCATACCGCGCGGGGGTTCGAATCCCTCTTCCTCCTCCATATTTTTTATTGTTTATAGTTGAAAGTTATTATTGTCGCAGGTGTCCTACAATCGCGATCGTAGATAGTATCATGGTGTTTGTAGGTATATTATTGTCGCGGGGTGGAGCAGTGGTAGCTCGTCGGGCTCATAACCCGAAGGTCGCAGGTTCAAATCCTGTCCCCGCAACCAAATGGTCCCGTGGTGTAGCGGTTAACATGCCTGCCTGTCACGCAGGAGATCGCCGGTTCGATCCCGGTCGGGACCGCCATTTATTTTAATACATATCAATTTTAAGATTTAGGATAAGCAAGCGCTGACAATGAGATGCGTAGTTTAGCGTAAATCGTAGTGGCTCAGTAGCTCAGTCGGTAGAGCAAAGGACTGAAAATCCTTGTGTCGGCGGTTCGATTCCGTCCTGAGCCACCATAGTAATGCGGGTGTAGTTTAGTGGTAAAACCTCAGCCTTCCAAGCTGATGATGAGAGTTCGATTCTCTTCACCCGCTCCAAGTAATGGGCCTATAGCTCAGCTGGTTAGAGCGCACGCCTGATAAGCGTGAGGTCGATGGTTCGAGTCCATTTAGGCCCACCATTATTCCGAAGTAGCTCAGTGGTAGAGCAATCGACTGTTAATCGATTGGTCGTAGGTTCGAGTCCTACCTTCGGAGCCATATATATGGGGAAGTACTCAAGTGGCTGAAGAGGCGCCCCTGCTAAGGGTGTAGGTCGGGCAACCGGCGCGAGGGTTCAAATCCCTCCTTCTCCGCCATATATTGGCCCCTTGGTCAAGCGGTTAAGACACCGCCCTTTCACGGCGGTAACACGGGTTCGAATCCCGTAGGGGTCATACTCAAAAAAGGTAACCATTCATTGGTTACCTTTTTTTTATGTTGAAATATATTTAAATTCTATCGATTCAACATAGATATAGAACTAAGTATGCGTACATTGTATAAAACAAAAACAGATGAGTAGGTAAATAACTTCTCATCTGTTTTTATTAATATTGTTATACATAATAGCCAATCAGTAAACCAATTCCTAATAAAAATACAAAAATCGTATTTGTGAGTGCGGTGTCTTTCATAGCTGGTGCAACCTGAACTGGATTTTCTGTTTGTTTAAATAATTTAATAGCATGTATTGGTTTCTTTAAACTTAAAAAGACTAATAAACTCCATGGAGTGATTATTTGTAGAAGCACTAAACCGATAATCCATAGATAAGAGATTATAAAATAAGATGCAAGAATAGTGATAGCTTTGTCGCGACCAACTAATATAGCCATTGTTTTTCGACCGCCTACAGTGTCTTCTACTAAATCGCGAATATTATTAGAAAGCATTATCGCTGCAACTAGCAGCGCACTTGGTACTGATATCAAAACAGCAGCTAAAGGCACTGAACCTACTTGAATATAAACTGCGATTAATACAATTAGCATTCCCATAAACAATCCGCTAAAAAGTTCTCCAAAAGGGGTACTCGAAATAGGATAAGGACCACCTGTGTAGAAATATCCAACTGCCATAGAAATAGCGCCTATTACTAATAATAACCAAGACGTTTCATAACAAATATATATTCCTAAAATAGCGGCTATTATATATAATAATAGGGCTAGTTGCATAACAGTTTTAGGCTTTACACCATTACGCACAATAGCTCCACCGATACCAACCGATTCCTCGCTATCGAGACCTCTTACAAAATCATAATACTCATTAAACATATTGGTAGCTGCCTGTATAAGTAGGCAAGCTAATAACATAGCGATAAATAATAGCCAGTCAATTTTAGCCTCATATAGGGCAATCATTGTACCTAAAAAAACAGGTGCAAATGAAGCAGTTAGGGTATGTGGTCTTGTTAATTTCCACCAAACGCGCCACCCTTTGTCTGCTTGATATTCGTGTGACATAATTTTTCTCTCCTTTAAAAGAATCCAGTATCAATTTTAGCATATTATTATGGCTAAATGTGTGCTGAAATGTGTAGAAAGATGTATGATTAAGTGTAGAGTAAATAATTGAAGCTATAAAAAAGAGTAGTTATTAAACGGAGGTCATATTTATGCCGAATACTACCGGTGTCATTAATACAAAATACCGTTTTTATACGGAAACTATAGAAGTCTCCAGATTGTCTGCTCAGGCATTCTTTGAAGCAGGGGACGAGTTATATAAAGGGAAGCGTTATTTCTGGCAAAATAAAGAGAAAACGTTAACCTTAGTAGGATTGGGACATGCTCATACTATTACAAATAATTTAGAAGATAATAGATACAACGATATTGATAGAAAATGGAGGGAACTATGCGAGTCATCATTAAAGGAGAAGGCGGATGTATCTCCTATTCTTTTTGGTGGATTTGCGTTTGACCCTAAGAACAAGGTTGCATCGGAATGGGATACCTTTCCATCTGCATTCTTTGTTGTCTCTACGTTCCAGCTAGTTATTCAGCATGACCAGGCATTTGTTAATATTCACTATATAACGGATGATGCTAAGAGCTCAGAGACGTTTGAACAGCTACGTATAGAAAGAGATGCATTAATACACACTGCTCAAGTAAAAGAGTTAAAGCAACATGCTAAACCTACCTTGATTAAACGAGAAGATCGTTTGAAGGACGAGTATTTACAAGCAGTAGAGGATGTAACGATGAGAATACGAGAAGATGAAGTACAAAAGGTAGTAATTGCTAGGTCACTAAAACTTACTTTTAACGATCATTTTTCTCCAGCTACAGCAATATATAATGCTTCAATGGAACAACCAGAAAGTTATTTGTTTGGTTTAGAGAAGGGCGAGAAAATCTTTGTTGGTGCAACACCAGAGCGCCTTGTGAAAGTGGAAAATAATAAAGCGCAATCTGCTGGACTGGCGGGTTCTATAAGACGAGGGAAGAATTCACTCGAAGATAAAGAGCTTGGAGATTCATTATTATCTGATTCCAAAAATTTAGGCGAGCATAAATATGTAGTGGAAATGATAAAGAAAGTATTTACGCAGTATTGTGAGGATATTAAAGTACCAACTAGACCAAAGCTTATGAAAATCAGAGATATACAGCATTTGTATTCTCCAATAGAAGGGAATCTAAAAAAGGATTCTTCGTTATTTGAGCTAGTACAGGCTTTACATCCAACTCCTGCATTAGGGGGGGAGCCTCGTCAGGACGCTATTGAGATTATTCGTGAATCTGAACAGATGAACCGTGGTTATTATGCTGCACCTATTGGCTGGATAAATGCTGAAGGGGACGGAGAGTTTGCTGTTGGGATACGTTCTGCTTTAGTGGAGAATGAACATGCTTATTTATATGCAGGTGGAGGAATTGTAGCTGAATCATCATCTATAGAGGAATTTGAGGAGACACGAGTGAAATTCCGTCCAATGCTTCGAACACTTGGAGGAAATATGAATGACTAACATCGAGTACTTAACATCTTATGTAAATCACTTTGTAGAAACAATTAAACAAGCAGGTATTCAGGATGTAGTTATGTGCCCAGGATCGAGGTCTACTCCGTTAGCTTATGCATTTGCAAAAAGTGATGGTTTTGAATTTTATCGTCAAATAGATGAACGCTCTGCTGGTTATTTTGCGCTTGGTATTGCTAAAGCAAAAAAAGCTCCTGTTGTTCTTTTATGTACCTCTGGAACCGCTGCAGCAAATTTCTTTCCAGCTATAGTAGAAGCATTTTACGCTCGTGTACCTTTATTGGTCGTTACAGCTGATCGTCCTCATGAACTACGCGAGGTTGGAGCACCTCAAGCGATTGATCAGTTGCATTTATTCGGCAAGCATGTTAAATGGACAGTTGACTTTCCTCTACCAGAAAAAGACGATGCAAATTTAGCTTTTGTAGAGCGTCATATTCAACGTGCGGTATCTACATCGAAAGCTTTTCCGATGGGACCTGTTCATATCAACGTACCATTCCGTGAGCCATTATTGCTTGATATGGAGCAAACCTCACCATCAGTAAATATGCATGTACCGGAAATAGGTAAGCTAGTACCAGGTGAGGATTTTTTAGCATGGTATGAAGACATTCTTCAAAATGAAACCAAAGGAATAATTATCGCAGGAGATTCCCTTCAATCTACAGAAGGATTTTGGGAATTTGCAAAAAAGGTACAGTGGCCAGTACTAGTTGATCCTCTATCAAATCTAAGGACATCTATACCTGTTGATTGTATGGATATATGTATCGATCAATATGATGCATTACTCAAAAATGTTGCTTTTCAGAAAGTGGCAGCTCCAAACGTTGTAATTCGTTTTGGTGCGCAACCAGTTTCTAAGCCACTAATGCTTTATTTAAAGGCTCTTAAGCCCGAAATTTATATAGTTGTAGATGAAAGTCCTATTTACCGTGATTCCCTTCATATCGCTACTCATCATGTTCAGGTGGAGGCTCAGTCATTGTGGATAACAACAGTTAAAAAGTCAACTTCTACTTATATGGATTCTTGGGCTCAAGCAAACAGAATTGCGACTAATCATGTAAACAGCTATATTCAAAAGGAAACAGATGAAGGTGCATTAGCAGGTGTGTTGTTTGACACTTTACCGGACAAGTCATTTTTATTTGCTAGTAGCAGTATGCCGATAAGAGATTTAGATACCTTTTTCAATAAAACAAATAAGAACATTCAGCTCTATGCAAACAGAGGAACTAATGGAATAGACGGGGTAGTTTCTACAGCACTTGGAACACAAGCGGCATTAAACCGTCCCGGTTATTTGTTAATTGGAGATTTAGCGTTTTTACATGATTTGAACGGTTTAATTGTTAGTAGATTCCACGGATGTGATATGACAATTATCGTTATGAATAATGATGGGGGAGGTATTTTCTCATATTTACCTCAATCAACAGAAACCAATTACTTTGAGCATTTATTTGGTACTCCAACAGGGCTAGAATTTTCCCATATAGCAGCTATGTATAATGCTCAGTACAACTCAGTTCACACGAAGGATGATTTTAAAGAAGTCCTTGCCGTTGAGAAGTCGAAGGATATCCGTATTATCGAGGTATTTACAAACAGACAAGTTAATACAGAGACGCATCGAAAGTTATGGGCTGATATATCGAAGGAGCTGGACTCGGTTTGGAAAGTATAACAGTTAATATCCGAGGTATTGATATCCATTTCAATAGATATAATAATGGAGCAGTGGATAAGATTGTGTTTTTACATGGATTTACGGGATCAACCCATACTTGGAATGAAGTGATTTCGAATCTACCCAATACGTTTGATATCTTAAGCATCGATCTTATCGGTCATGGAGAAACTTCAAAGCCTATCAACCCTGGTCGTTATGTTGTAGAGGAGCAGATAGCAGATTTACATGCATTGTTTCAGCAGCTTCAGTGGAGTAACTTTACACTAGTTGGTTATTCGATGGGTGGTCGATTAGCTCTAGCTTATGCAAGCAAATATCCTGTAAAAAGACTCATCCTTGAAAGTAGTTCCCCAGGTCTTTCTGATGAAGAAGAACGTTTAAATAGAAAACAATCGGATGAGCAACTTGCTCATCGAATATTGAATGATGGACTCACATTATTTGTGGATTTTTGGGAGAGTATTCCATTATTCCATAGTCAGCAGAATTTGTCACTGGAGAAACAGGTGCTGATACGACAGGAGAGACTGGCGGGGTCTGAAATAGGATTAGCTAATAGTCTGCGAGGATTTAGTACCGGCGTACAACCTTCCTATTGGGACAAGCTCGAAGAAATCATCATACCTACTATTTTGATAACAGGTGAGCTAGATGAAAAATTTTGCAAGCTTGCGGAAGCGATGAAAAAATATCTCCCAAATGTTGCACATAAAGAAATTAACGATGTAGGTCATGCAATTCATGTGGAAAATCCTGAATTGTTTGCTACAATAGTAGAGGATATTATTTTAAAGGAGGATGTAAGATGACTCGCGAATGGACAACACTACATACATATGAAGATATTAAGTATGAGTTTTATAACGGAATTGCTAAAGTAACGATTAACCGTCCTGAAGTGCGTAACGCATTTCGCCCTAAAACTGTAATGGAAATGATTGATGCATTTTCTCGTGCTCGTGACGATAAAAATGTTGGTGTCATTATTTTAACAGGTGAAGGTGAGCACGCATTCTGTTCAGGTGGAGACCAAAAAGTTCGTGGACATGGTGGATATGTAGGAGAAGATGAAATCCCTCGCTTAAACGTACTAGACTTACAACGTCTAATCCGTGTAATTCCAAAACCAGTTGTTGCAATGGTAGCTGGTTATGCAATCGGCGGCGGACATGTTCTACATGTTGTTTGCGATTTAACAATTGCTGCTGAAAATGCGAGATTTGGACAAACTGGTCCTAAAGTTGGCTCGTTTGATGCTGGTTATGGTTCTGGCTATTTGGCACGTATTATCGGACATAAAAAAGCACGTGAAATTTGGTATTTATGCCGTCAATACGATGCTCAGCAAGCACTTGATATGGGCTTAGTCAATACGGTCGTTCCATACGCACAATTAGAGGATGAAACTGTTCAATGGTGTGAGGAAATGCTAGAAATGAGTCCAACTGCACTTCGCTTCTTAAAAGCTGCGATGAATGCAGATACGGATGGTTTAGCAGGACTTCAACAATTAGCAGGCGATGCAACGTTGCTTTATTACACAACAGATGAGGCAAAAGAAGGTCGAGATGCATTCAAAGAAAAACGCAAACCAGATTTTGGTCAATTCCCGCGTTTTCCGTGATTACTGAATGACGAGAATAAAAAAGCTATCCTTTATGGGATAGCTTTTTTACATAGGATATAGAAATAAGTAAAATATATAATAAGACGAGAGAGCTTAACATAAAAGGAGTACAACATGTTTCCTAATTTACTATTAAAACGTGCCCATCTAACACCAGAGCGCATTGCTTTACGCTTTAAGGGAGAAGTATGGACATTTCAACAACTTTATATCGAAGCCAATGAATTTGCAGAGAGACTTCATGCGAAAGGAATTCAACCTGGCATGCGAATAGCAATATTATCTAGCTCTAATGCAGAACTAGTAATTGCCATACATGGTTGCCTTCAACTCGGCTGTGAATTAGTCATGTTAAACGAACGCTTAAGTGAAGTAGAGTTAAATTATCAGCTGCATGATAGTAATCCTGATGTATTACTTGTAGATAATGTGGAAAGAAAAATAAGCTATAGACAAAGATTTTCTTTTGATGATGTTCATAGTCATGAGAGAAAAGTTTATCCTATAGAGAGCGATTGGTCCAAAGAACGTACTATTTCCATCATGTACACATCAGGTACTACAGGAAGACCAAAAGGAGTTCGGCAGTCGCTAGAAAATCATGTGATGAATGCAACTGGTTCAGCGCTCCATTTAGGTATTCATCCGGACGACTGCTGGCTATGTATTGTACCTTTGTTTCATATAAGTGGGTTTTCTATTCTTATGAGATCTGTGTTATATGGTATGACGGTAAGTCTCCATACTAAATTTGATCCAGAAAAAGTAGTCGATGAAATAATTGATGGATCAGCTACTAGAATGTCTCTAGTAGCGGTTATGCTTCAACGCATCGTATCGGTTCTAGAAAATAGAAATGAGTATTTTCCTGATTCTTTTCAGTCGATTTTAGTAGGTGGAGGTCCTGTTCCTTTGTCTTATTTAGAACGCGCGATTGAAAGAAATATACCAGTACAACAAACTTATGGAATGACGGAAACTGCCTCCCAAACGACGACTTTGTCGAGTGCGGATGCCATACGTAAACTAGGATCAGCAGGAAAGCCTCTTTTCTTTGCAGATGTTCGTATTGATGGAAATGAGAAAATGGGAGAAATATGTATTAAAGGACCTCATGTGACAAAAGGTTATATTGGAGCAGCTGAGTCTAAAAAACCACTAATAGATGGTTGGTTGCACACAGGAGATATTGGTTATTTGGATGAGGACGGATATTTGTTTGTTATTGATCGGCGCTCAGATTTAATCATATCTGGTGGTGAAAATATTTATCCAGCAGAATTGGAATCAGCGCTAGTAAAACATCCAGCAGTTATTGAAGCAGGAGTGACAGGTCGACAAGATGATAAATGGGGACAGGTTCCAATAGCATTTATCGTAGTAAAAGAGCAAGTTACGATAGATGAGCTAAAGGACTTTATGAAAACACAGATTGCATCTTACAAGTTGCCAAAGGAATATTATTTTATAAATGCACTACCTCGCAATGGTGCCAATAAATTAGTGAGAAGAGAATTATTAAAGTTAATATAAATAGCTAAAAAAATTTACCGAGAACACTGGGCATAGAAAATGAAAAAATGAATAATACTGTGATTTACGTTACAGGTGGACGCTTTCCGCGGGCGAGGCCGAGCCTCCTCGTTCGCTAAGCTCCCTGCGGGGTCTCGACTTCCTCGCTTATCCCGCTGGAGTCGCCACCTTGCACTCCAATCAATATAGTGAGTAGAACTTAACTATTAGATTAAGCATAGCTTATCTCTAAGATGTAATTAGTAGTCAAAGTTAGTTGAACCATTCGGGCTTTTACGGGCAGTTCTCTACTGCCCGATATTGCGAGATAATTGCCATAAGATTACCGAAAAAAGGATGCTGGTTAGTGGTGACGTCTGTCACCACCAACCAGCATCCTTAAAAATTCACTCAGTAATTATATAGCATAACGTCTATCCTAAGCCCCTCGAAAACGATATAAACAAGTTTAATTGTTAATTCAAAACGGTTTTTAATGTTTCTAGGTTTTTATTCATCAGTGTAAAATAAGTTTCTTTATTATTAATATCTTCCTTCGATAATACACCTAAGTTATGCAGAACTAAGCTTTCTGCTCCAATTTCTTGTTGAATTACTTCTGTTAGTTTGGATGAAACATTTTGCTCAAATAAAATATAGTTTATATTTTTTTCTTCTGCTAAATCTATTAGTTTAGTCAGTTCTTTTTGAGATGGTTCATCTTGTGAATTTAGTCCAGCCACTGCTAATTGCTCCAAGCCATATGTGTTACCTATATAACCAAATGCAGCGTGAGAAACAAAAAATGTTTTACTTTTTGCTGAATGTGCCATTTCTTCAAAACTTGCATCCAATGTCTGAAGCTCTTTAATAAGCTCCTCATAGTTTTTTTCAAAAGTCTCTTGTTGCTCAGGTGAAATCTCCACTAAAGAGTCTTTAATAGAGAGGGCAAGGCTTTGACTAATTTTTGGTGACATCCATACATGCGGATCTACATCACCGTGATCATGTCCCTCGTGATTTTCAGCCGAATCATTCTTGTGATCTTGAGAATCCTCTGTATGCTCGTCAGCTGATTCCTCTAATTGTTCTTCAGAAACGGCATCCACCGTTGCGACCATCTTCACATGTTCCTGTTCCAAAGTCTTCTTTGCATTGTCGACAAAACCTTCTAGGCCGAGTCCTATGTAAAAAAATAAATCTGCATCAGCAAGTGCCATCATATCCTTTTGTGTAGGCTCAAATGTATGTTCATTCGCTCCTGCAGGATAAATAGAAGAAACGCTCACATAATCTCCACCTATGCGCTCAGCAAAATATTGTAGCGGATAGACAGTTGTAAATACCTTTACTTGCTGTTCTTCATTTTCTGTGTTCAGTTCATTTGCTTCCTTATTCCCACAGGAAGCAAGGAAAATCAATAGAAATAGCATGCTTGCTATAATAATCCGTTTCAATCAATCCACTCTCCTAAATAGTAACGGTTACGCTTTAAAAAAGATAACTTCATTAGATTACAGGACTTTCAAATAAAATGCAAGAAAAAATAGCCTTTGAATTATTTTTTTTTCAAAGGCCATTCATCAGGAACGGGATCAACGCCACCTTCATGAAAGGGATGACATTTTGATATTCTTTTTACCGTCAAAATACTTCCTTTCACCGCACCGTGTTTTTGAACTGCTTCCACACCGTAATGTGAGCAGGTTGGATAAAACCGGCAACTAGGTGGGGATAATGGGGAGATAAACTTTTGATAAAAACGAAAAATCGAGATAATAATATGTTTCATCTATTATTCAACATCCTTAGGTTTAGGATCAATTTTCATGGATTTATCATTCATTGCTAGCTTGTACAAAAAGCTAAAGCCAAAGATACTGAGTAATGCTGCTGCTCCTAATATCCAAAATACCATTATAGCTCACTCCAATTAAACTTATCGTTATGTTTATTGTATGAAAATTAGAGGTATATTAAAAGGGAAAGCAACTATAATTAAAGGGAGAGTGACAATTTTATGTCAGCAGCATTAAATAAGGAACTAAATAAACAAGTAGCAACATGGTCGGTTATGTACACTAAATTACATAATTTCCACTGGTATGTAAAAGGACCGTCATTTTTTACCTTACATGCCAAATTTGAAGAGTTATATAACGAAGCTACACTTAACATGGATGAAATTGCAGAGCGTCTATTAACTTTAGGTGGTCAACCGACTGCTACTTTAAAAGAACACTTGGAGCTTTCCGAAGTAAAAGAAGCTTCCAGTAAAGAGTCAGCTGATGAGATGGTACAAGCAGTTGTGGATGATTTTGATAAAATCATGAAATCTCTTAAAAAAGGGATGGACGAAGCTGCGAAAGATGAAGATGATATGACAGAGGATATTTTAAATGCGATTTATCAAAAAACGGAAAAACATCAGTGGATGTTAAATGCGTTTTTGGGAGATACTAACGCTAATACTGCAAAAAAATAAATCTCGCTTTAGAATAAATTAAGTTAACCGATATAAAGCTTGTTATGAAGGGGAGGGATTTCAATGGATATAAACTCCATTATGTCTTCTAATTTACTACAATTACAGCAAACCGTGCAAATGAGTGTTTTACAAAATGCAATGAACATGGAAACTGTTGCTGCAGTAGAATTGTTAGAAGGCATGCCTCAAGCAGCTGCTCCTCATCCTTATAAAGGGTCAGTTGTGGATATTCAAGCTTAATAGGAAAAGCGGAGGCGCCTATGTTAGCCCCGCAAAGTGTTGGAAGAATGACAGTGAATATTTTTCAATCTGAAATGACTCGAGGTGCTATGCGCCGGAGAATAGTCAAAAAACATGTGCTACTAGCGCATGTTTTTTTCTTTTTTGCACAGACTTTTATAAAAGGATGTGTGGAAATGACCTTATACAAAGCCTATATCTCCGTAAAGAGTCAGCAAGTTTATGCCTATCCAGATGAATCTCCGTGGGAATTTGAAGTAACAGCAACAAGAAATGAAATAAAAGTATTCGAAAGACTTTTCTATCAGCTGAAATTTGTGCAGAGCAGAAATTTCCTGCGAGCACATGAACCAATGTCAGTGAAGCCATATCATGTAGATGGAGAAAACGATCAATACGATAGAAGGTTAAAAAAAGTGTATGCATGGATTCATGAATTCACTTCAGAAGATTCTAAGCGATTTATAGAGCAGCTGCCTTATTTTCAAAGAAGAAGGGAGGTTCAATTATGAGTAAGAATTTGAATAGAAAAGGGAATGAGAATCCTGTGACGTATAGAAATGTTAGTTCACTTCTAAATCAATCACCACAGGATAAATCAAAGCAGAATATTGCACAAAATAGAGAAGAAGGTAATGAGGATTACAAAATGGGTCCTCCCAAATAATAGATGCTTAAAGGCTTAGCTTGTACGGGCTAAGCCTTTTTCTTTACATATGTTAAAATGGAAGGAAAACAAAGGGGAATCAGAATATGATTTCTTTCCAGGATTTAAATGGTTATGATGTAAAGCTATCTTTTGAACAAGGACACTTTTCATTACCTTCCAAACACGTGCTAGTCTTAGTAAAATTTAAAGGAAAGTGGTTGTTGACGAAGCATCCCAAAAGAGGATTGGAGTTTCCAGGTGGTAAGGTAGAGACAGGGGAAACTTTAATAGAAGCAGCAATTAGAGAAACGAAAGAAGAAACAAATGTTGGGATAGTGGAGTTAGAATGGCTGGCAGAGTATATGGTGTTGGATAATACACCTTTTTGTAAGACTGTTTATATAGCTAAAGTGGGGTATATACATAATGAGCAAACAAGCTTTGAGACTGAAGGAGCTTTCTGGTTATCCTCAGAAGAATTTACACAAAGCAAAAATTTAAGCTTCCATATGAAAGACGATGGGATGAAAGCAATTTTAAAGAAGGTGAATGAATTTGATGGAAAATGGAACGATTGAAAGGGTTCGGATTTACCCTTCACCAAATCCCCATATTGTATTGAAAGAAATTACATATTGGTCTTGTGGTCTTCGAGTGAAAGGGATGTTAGCTTCTCCTAAAGAGACCGGAAACTATGAAGGGATTTTATATTGCCGTGGAGGTATGCAAAGCATTGGTATGGTTCGACCCGCACGAATTGCTCAAATAGCCTCTGAGGGCTTTATCGTATTTGCGCCATATTATCGTGGAAACCGTGGCGGTGAAGGAAAAGATGAATTTGCTGGAGAGGATCGTTGGGATGCTATTTACGGCGTGGATATACTGAAGCAATATTGCCAATCGGATCGGATTCACCTCTTTGCATTTTCACGAGGCGGAATTATGGCATTATGGGTTGCCATATTAAGAAATGATATTACTTCATTAGTTACATGGGCTGGCGTTTCCGATATATATTTAACCTATGAGGAAAGATTAGATATGCGGAAGATGATGAAGCGTGTTATTGGTGGGACCCCGACTAAATACCCTTTAGGATACGAAGAGCGAGATGCATTGCCACGTATGGAAGAAATGAAAGCAGCTACACTGATCATTCATGGTGAGCAAGATAAAAATGTTTCATTTCAGCATGCAAAGGTTTTAGAGCAGGCATTAACAGGGAATAGTATACCAGTCGAAACCTGGTACTATTCAGATTTCACTCATGTTTTTCCGAGCAAAATAAATAGACGTGTAGTGAAAGATGCATGTCAATGGATGAAAGATCAGAGAGGGGTTTACTAATGGGTAATGTAGTAGTAACAACTGAAACAATGAGTGTAGAAGGAAAATCATCATTTCCAACTGATACTAGCTTTTGGGAGGATTTGTGGGATCAATATACAAATGAATTCCAAGAAGTAGTAATCCATTGTTGGATAGAGGAATTGGATGTATTGGAGGAGCTAAATCCTCGAGCTGTTTCCGTTCAAACAGAGGGACTGATGAAAGTAGTTACTATAAATCTAACGGATGAAAATAGGCTGTTTTTTAGAAATTATTCTATTGATCCTAAAGGTGGTTTAAAGTGGTTTATGATGTTCTTCCAAGAGGATGGGGTTGAACAGATGGAAATAGGCCACTACGGTTCAGAAATTATTCTTTATAAGGTTAATGAAGAAGAAGCGGAAAAGTTCATCGAAATATTTCCGAAAATAGCTGATAGTGAATATCATGAGACAAATGGTGATTAATAATAATTGTATCTTGTTAAAGTACAGTATCGGTTAAGGTCTTAATTTCCAGTAGTAAATAGACTATGTGAGGAAAAGTCGGAAACTATATAGTTTCTGATTTTTTTGTTTAACTGAGAAAAAATAGTACTTCACTAAATGTGGATTTAAGATTTATAAATCCGTCTTAAAAATATTTTATAAAAATTAAAGGGAATTGTAATTATCTGTAGAAATTTATAAATATGTCCTGGTTCTACCCTTTCCGATTTGTCTTTGCGGGCATTACGAACCTGAAGAAATAATACTGATTTGCGGAGATTTATTCCACAGACCTGGTATAGGTTCGTTGAATATCTATCGGGAGGGTGTTGCGTCAATCCAACGGTCGATGGAGAGTTTGGAACGGCTGTCTAAGCTTCAAATCAGTCAAGCATATTCCGGACATGGACCACTAATAGGGAACCCTCAAGCTGTCATTGATGCAGCGAGGAAGCGGTTTGAAAAATGGCTCGGAAAACCAGAAAAAGTTTCATGGCATGCTTGTAAGAGAATCTTTTCATTTACTTTAATCATAAAAGATGGATTAGCAAAAGAAGAAATAGATAATTATTTACTAAATTGTGGTTGGTTCCAAGATTTTGCACGATACTCTTTTCAGCTTCAACCAGTAGAATTTATTCAGGTCTTGGTTAATGAAATGATTCGTTCCGGTGCAGCAAGCTGGCATAATGATAATTTAGTAGCTACAGCACCATACCAATCACCAGATAAAATAATGGATGTCTAAAAATATAAAGCCGAAAGATTGGGAAATTTAGGGGCTATTCAAAAGAAGAGCGCTTCTGGGAGGAATTTAATTGTCAATTAAAGAAGGGGATATTGTTACATTCGAAAGGATTTTCACAATAGAAGATGTTGAGTTGTTTACGAAAGTTTCAGGCGATGAAGGTATTCATCACCTAACCCCCGATGAGCAAGGAAGACTGGTAGTTCAAGGGTTGCTAACAGCAACTCTACCAACAAAAGTGGGCGGAGATCATAACGTATTGGCACGTACGATGAATTTTGAGTTTCTCAGACCAGTATTTACTGGTGACACAATAATTTGCAAGGTAACAATTGAGCAATTCGAAAAGCAGGAAAATAGAACAAATATAAACACTACATTCCTATGCACCAATCAAAACGAGAAGGAAGTATTAAGAGGAAGTTTTACAGGTGTAATATTATAATTTGTAATAAACAGATATTAAAAAGAGCCAAATTCAATAGAATTCGGCTCTTTTGATGTTTACTTTATTAAGATAATGGTCCGCCTTTAAAGGAAATATCTTCTGAAACTGTTCCGAACTTTTTAAAGTTTTCACGGAATGACTGAGCTAACTCAGCTGCTTTTTGGTCGTAAGCTTCTTTGTCTTCCCAAGCATTACGTGGAACAAGTACCTCTGAAGGAACGCCTTCCACTTCTGTAGGAATTGCTAAACCAAATACATCATCTGCTACTGTTTCCACATTGTTTAGTTTTCCATCAATTGCAGCCCGAACCATTGTACGTGTGTAAGAAAGTTTCATACGGTTACCAACACCGTACTCTCCACCAGTCCAACCAGTGTTTACTAAGAATACTTGTGCGCCGTGCTCGTCAATTTTCTTCCCAAGCATTTCTGCATATACGGTTGCGTGCAATGGCAAGAATGGTGAACCAAAGCAAGTAGAGAATACTGGTTGAGGAGAAGTTACTCCACGTTCAGTTCCAGCAAGCTTCGATGTAAATCCACTTAAGAAATGGTACATTGCTTGTTCTTTCGTTAGTTTACTGATTGGAGGCAATACACCAAATGCATCAGCAGTTAAGAAAATAATAGTGTTTGGATGACCTGCAACCGAAGGGTCTACAATATTGTCGATATATTGAATTGGATAAGCAGCACGTGTATTTTCTGTTAATGAGTTATCCGCATAGTTAGCAACGCGTGTTTCCGAATCAACCACAACGTTTTCCAATACAGTTCCGAAAGTGATAGCATCCCAGATTTGTGGTTCATTTTCTCGAGTTAAGTCGATACATTTTGCATAACAGCCACCCTCGATATTAAACACACCGTTGTCTGACCAACCATGCTCATCGTCACCGATTAATTTTCGACCAGCGTCTGCAGAAAGTGTAGTTTTACCTGTTCCAGATAAACCAAAGAATAAAGCTACGTCGCCATCATCCCCAACGTTTGCAGAGCAGTGCATTGGTAAAATGTCTTGTTCTGGAAGTAAATAGTTCATAATAGAGAAAATGGACTTTTTCATTTCTCCAGCATACTCGGTACCACCTATTAACACTGTACGTTTTTCCATAGATACGATGATAAACGTTTCTGAACTAGTTCCATCTACTGCTGGATCTGCTTTGAAGTTAGGAGCAGAAAGAATAGTGAAGTCAGTTGTATGTGTAGCAAGTTCTTCTTGTGTTGGACGGATAAATAGTTGGTGAGCAAAAAGATTATGCCAAGCGTATTCATTGATTACTTGAATACCTAGACGAGATTCTTTGTCTGCTCCTGCATATCCTTTAAATTCGAAGATTTCGTCTTGCTTATTTAAGAAATCAGTCATCTTTTTATATAATGCATCAAAAACGTTTGAAGAAATTGGTTGGTTTACTGAGCCCCAATCGATTTTGTCTTTTGAAATAGCTTCATCTACTATATACTTATCTTGTGGAGAGCGGCCAGTATATTTACCTGTTTCTGCTTTAACTGCACCAGTAGAAGTTAGAACAGCTTCTCCTCTTGTTGTAGCTTTTTCCACTAGTTGTGGCACTGACAATTGGCTGCTAACGTTATTTCCTGCTAACAATTCTTTCAGTTCACTCACAGTATCGATTGAATTCATGTTGAATATACCATCCTTTTTTTATATTTCCCCTTTAGTTAAGAGGAAGTTTACTAGATATGTGAAATAGTATAACACATTGACGTAATTAGTCTACACTAATTAGTACAAAAAAATTTCTTTGTGTATAAAATACAACAAAAATAGTTGACATCTTTTACAGACTTACGTATGATGATAAATTGAACGGATACTCTTATCCCGAGCTGGTGGAGGGGTCAGGCCCTATGAAACCCGGCAACCTGTAATTTTTTATTGTTACAAAGGTGCCAAACCTGAGACAAGGTGAAATTCCTTGATTGATAAGAGTGAAAGGTGCTTATGATATTAATGCCTTTCCTCATGTATATTTACGTGAGTGAGAGGCTTTTTTATTGAACATCGCCCTTTATCCTTGTGTGCCAAGTCCGAAACGGCTTCAAGTTAAACTTCAATACACATTACTAATGTATATAGTTAAAGTGCATGGAATTTTGAATGGCTTGACATGGGAATGAGTACCGTATCAATTCTTGAGAGAAATCTCGCAGGATATAGGAGGAATAATCTATGACACAACGTCGATTATTTACATCAGAATCAGTAACAGAGGGTCATCCAGATAAAATCTGTGATCAAATCTCTGATGCAATTCTAGATGCAATTTTAGCAGAAGACCCAAATGCTCGTGTAGCTTGTGAAACGAGTGTTACAACAGGACTAGTATTAGTTGCTGGAGAAATTACAACATCTACTTATGTAGATATTCCTAAAGTAGTTCGTTCTACTATAAAAGAAATTGGCTATACACGTGCTAAGTATGGTTTCGATTCAGAAACTTCTGCTGTGCTTACTTCAATTGATGAACAATCAGCTGATATTGCACAAGGTGTGGACCAAGCTTTAGAAGCTAGAGAAGGCTCCATGAGCGATTCTGACATTGAAGCAATCGGAGCAGGAGATCAAGGTTTAATGTTCGGCTACGCTTGCAATGAAACACCTGAACTTATGCCGCTACCAATCAGTTTAGCGCATAAATTGTCTCATCGATTAGCTCAAGTACGTAAAGATGAAACGTTAGACTATCTTCGTCCAGATGGTAAAACACAAGTAACCGTAGAGTATGATGAGAATAATAATCCGGTTCATATTGATACAATTGTTATTTCCACTCAGCACCATCCAGAAATTACGTTAGAGCAAATTCAAAAAGATATTAAAGAAGTGGTGATCAATCCGATTGTTCCTGCAAATTTAATAGATGAAAATACAAAATACTTTATCAACCCTACAGGCCGCTTTGTTATTGGTGGACCACAGGGAGATGCTGGTTTAACGGGACGTAAAATCATCGTAGATACGTACGGTGGATATGCACGTCATGGTGGGGGAGCATTCTCTGGTAAAGATCCAACAAAAGTAGACCGTTCTGCTGCCTACGCTGCACGCTATGTTGCTAAAAACATTGTTGCTGCTGGTCTTGCAGATCGTTGTGAAGTACAACTTGCTTATGCAATTGGTGTTGCTAAGCCAGTTTCTATCGCTGTTGAAACATTTGGTACTGGTAAGGTAGAAGAAGTGGAATTAGTTTCGTATATTCGAGAACTATTCGACTTACGTCCAGCAGGAATTATTAAAATGCTAGACCTTCGCCGTCCAATATACAAACAAACAGCTGCTTATGGTCATTTTGGTCGTACAGACATTGATGTGCCATGGGAACAAACAGACAAAGCTGCAGCATTAAAACAAATGGCTGGACTATAATTAGTATGAACAAAAAAGGCTTTCCTATAAGGGAAAGCCTTTTTTAATGATTAAAAATATAAAGAAGTATCATGATCACTGGGTTCATGATACTTGAAAGAATGAAAAATACTCCTGATTTCCGTTTCAGGCGGACGCTTTCCGCGGGCGTTGCCTCAGCCTCCTCGCTAGGAAAACATATGCTCCTGCGGTTACTCGTCGCAAAGACATTGCCCAAACAAAGTTTGCGCAATGTCTTCGCTGCGGGGTCTTCACCTAACGCTTATCCTGCTGGAGTCGCCGCCTTTCACTCCAATCAATTAATTGAGTAGTACTCCATTTAAGTTTTAGCATAGATTATAGCTTTGATAATAATAGTGGTCAAAGTGAATAAAGTGATAAACCGTTTTTTATAAATAAGGATACTATTCTGTAAGAAAAGATGAAAAAAGTATCTTTTATATTTGTGGAAAGATGAAAATAGTAAATGTTCACCACATAAATAAGTGAAATAGCGAACGAAATTGTATCTTCGTGAGATTCCTTAGTTTATAGGTGAGTATCTTTTCTCTAGTTATTAAAAAAGGCACTAAAACTGTTCCTAAAGTTGAAAAAGAGCGACGGACAGCTATCGCCATAAGATTACCGAAAAAAGGGATATGCTTGTTTGTGACGTCAGTCACAAACAAGCATATCCCTAAAAATTCACTCGGTAATCATATAGCAAAATGGTTGTCCAAAGTCCTTCGAAAACGTTAGAAACATTTTTGACAATAAAGGACCGGGCGTTTTTTTCCCGGTTTTCTTATTGTTGGAAGTAAAAGAAAACGTGGAACTATCAAACATTGCATGTAATTGAGCAATTACCCATATATTCGTTACCCAAATTTACTTTTGAAGGGATTTATAATATTGTCCTTTTTCTACATATTCCCGGATAATTCTTTGTACGTCAGCTTTATCTTCATCATTTAGCTCACGCACAACTTTCGCTGGACTGCCTAGTGCTAAGGAATTTGGAGGTATTTTCTTGCCAGGTGGAACTAGACTTCCAGCACCTATAAATGCACCTTCACCAATTTCAGCCCCATCTAGAATAATGGATCCCATTCCTATTAATGCACCTTTACGAACGGTACAGCTATGTAAAGTCACTTGATGTCCTATAGTCACTTCATCTTCTATTATAAGAGCTTTGTTTGGGCTTTGATGTAAACAGCTTAAATCCTGTATACTAACCTTACTTCCAATAATAGTAGGAGCAACATCACCTCTAATTACCGTATTAAACCAAATTGTAGTCTCTGGACCGATTGTCACATCACCTGTTATTGTGACATAATCAGCTATAAAAGCTGAGGCGTCAATAATGGGAGTTTTATCTTTGTAGGGGTAAATCATTTTGCAACCGCTCCTTTTGAAGTTAGAATATAATTAATCGTATCAGACATACACCACGAAAGAAACGAAATACTATGAAATTGCAAGGAAAGAAAAGAGGTTTGTTTAAATGTGGAAATGGGAAACAGAAGGAAAGCCTAAAGCAGTGATCGTTATTGTTCATAGTGCCTACGAGCATCATAGAAGGTATGCATGGTTAATAGAAAAATTAAGAAGCTCCAACTATCATATCGTAATGGGTGATTTGCCAGGACATGGAGAATTAAAAAAATCAAAGACGATGCACGATGAATCCTTCGATTTGTACAAGAACTACATTAAACAAGCGTTGCAAGTTGCAGTTACGTACGATCTTCCGATATTTTTAATCGGTCATGGCTTAGGAGCGACCTTACTTGTAAAAGTCCTGCGTAAGCTAGATATTGAATATGCAGGTGTAATACTAACTTCTCCTTGGTTCCAGCTTCAAAAGCTACCTTCGAAATGGACGAATGCATTGGCGAAACTATCAGTACCCCAGAAGATAAACCATGACATCCATTTAAATGATTTAACGAGAAACTATGAAGTGTTCCAACAATTCGTCTCAGATCCAACTTATAAATCGTTTATTTCAACAGAGTGGTACAAAGAACTCCAAGCGCTTTTAAAATCGGTAAATCAATCGACCATCTCTATACCAAACAAGCCAATTCTTGTTATGACAGGAGAGCGCGATAAAGTTACAGATACAAATGCTGCAGCAAGTTGGCTGAAGAAACAGGAGCTTTCTGAGTATCAATATAAAGAATGGAAAAATTGTTTCCATGACCTCTATCAAGAACCAGAGCGAGAAGAAATTTTTACTTATTCACAGTCCTTTATCAATAATGTACTAACCGACATCGGCTATATTGTTTGAATTTATAATCCCATCTTGATTCAGAGGATGGGATTTTTGTGATGGGAAAATATGACACATTGACATAACACCTTTTGGTTATATATAATATAACACCTAAGGGTTACATATTTGATTTGAAAAGGAGATATTTATGATGAAAGAAAATTTACCTGCTATTAAGCAAACTGTTTTAGTAGAAGCATCCATTCAAAAGGTCTGGGATTATGTTTCAACTGCAGAAGGAATCTCGGCTTGGTTTATGCCTAATGATTTTCAAGCACAGGAGGGATACGAGTTTACTATCCAGTCCCCATTTGGTCCATCGCCTTGTAAGGTGCTTGAAATTGACGAGCCACACAAACTGTCATTCCAATGGGACACTGATGGATGGTTTGTAACATTTCTTTTGAAGGAACATGGTGTTCAAACTGAATTCACCTTAATACATGGTGGCTGGAAGGATGAAGACTCCATAGTTCCGAAAGCAAAATTACCTAATTCCGCCGTGCATAGCAAGATGGAACAAGGATGGATTGGAATTGTACAAAACAAATTTAAGCAAGTTGTCGAAGCTTAATGAACGAAGCAAATAAAAAGGTGGATGTTTTTCAAGCAATTGCAGATCCCACAAGGAGAGATGTCCTTCAACTGCTAGCAATCAAACAAAGGTCCATTGCGGAAATTTCTTCCCATTATGATATGAGTAGAACAGCAATTGTTAAGCATTTAAATGTGTTAACTGAAGCAGGTCTAGTCAATGGTCAAAAGTTAGGAAGAGAAAAAGTGTATTATTTAAAGCCAGAGCCATTGGGGGAAGTTAAACAGTGGCTAGACTATTATGAACAGTTCTGGAATAACAAACTTTCTAAGTTAAAGTTCTTAGTTGAAAATGAAGATTAATAAATAATAATAATTTCAACCCCGTCAGAGTTATTGACGGGGGTGTTTTTTGTTTTCATCCGAAATAATAAAGTACATTTCAATTAGTTGAAATGCTTGAAAATTTTAATAGTTTATTTTATAGTATTAGTGTACTATATAACTAGTATACGAATACACTATGACGAAGTTGATAATAAAAAAGGAGATGGAAAATTGAAAGGGTTATTGTTGAAGGAATGGATGCTTTATAAGTCATGGCTTTTAGGTTCAACAATAATGGGGATTGGGGTTGTGTTAATTCTTCCGATATTATTGGGAAGATATTTAATAACCGAGGTACCCATTCAGGAAATTAGACTGATATTAATGTTTTTAATGCTAGGATTCAGTATCGTTAATCACTTAGTTCAGTTTAATAATTCGTTAAATACCGACCATGGGAAAAAAGATATGTGGCTGCATAATCCTCATTCTATGCACACGTTAATTGGTGCAAAATTTTTATTTAGCTTTGGTATATATTTTGTTGGAATTATTTTCATCACTACAACAGGTATATATTTCATGTCAGATGTGCTTTTAGGTAGCTTTACGAATCTTCTTATTTTACAGCTATTATTACTAGTAATAATGTTATTTGTCGGCATCTTTGTAAGTATTATATGGTTATTCTTCTGGACAATTTATTTGGAAGGTAAATATTGGGTCGGTAAATTTTCACTTCTTGCTACAGTCGTGGTATTCATTTTAATCATTAGTTTATTACCGAAACTATTTAATTTTCTTTCACTTGATAAGGTATTAAACCAAGGTGAATTATCTTTAGAATTCATAGAAGGTTATTTACCAATTATTACAATAAGTAATTTTATCGTGGAGATAGATTCCATATATATTGTAGAGGAATTGTTTTACTGGATAATCTTTGGTTTGTTATTTTGGGCGATTTGTAAATGGTTGGAGAGGGTGGTTACGAGATGACGCAGGATTTCACTCGTGATAAGCCCATTTATAGCCAGCTAGTGGATATAATTTGTGGGGATATCTTGAAAGGAAAACTACAGCCCGGAGATAAAATGCTATCTGTTCGAGAATATTCATTGGAGGTTGGCGTTAATGTCAACACTGTACAACGTGTATATAAGGAGCTTGAATCGATGGAACTAACCGAAACGAAACGTGGTCAAGGCACATTCATCACAATAGACGAAGAGCGTATTCTACATTTACGTGAGAATATGAAAGTGAAATTGGTAGATCAGTTTCTTCAATCTATTGCAGCATTTGGTTTTTCGAAAGAGGAGATAGTTCAAATTTTGCAGAGGAAGGAAGAGACAAAATGATTCAACTTCAACACGTCTCGTTTAATTACCAAAGACAGGAAGTACTCACGGATATATCGCTTTCTTTTCCATTAGGGCAGACAATAGGAATAGCAGGCGAAAATGGAAGTGGGAAATCGACGCTATTGAAAATAATTGCTGGTATACAAAGACCTCGAAAGGGAACTATTTCCATTCATCAGGAGTCCTTATCTAGGATACATTCAACTGACATTGCGTATTTACCTGATACGGATTTGTTTTATAGTTTTTATACAACGAAGGAGCTTTTCGCATTTTATGCATCTCAATTTCAGGATTTTTCTTTGCAGAAGGCATTAGAGGTAGCCAGTTTTTTAGAAGTAGATGTTCATGTGAAATTGAAAAAGCTTTCTAAAGGGAATCGTGGTAGAGCAAAAATGGCGGCTACACTGGGTAGAAACACTTCGTACTATGTGATGGATGAGCCATTTTCAGGGTTAGATCCAATTGTGCGTGAGTCTCTAATAAAAGGACTAATTAGATTTACTAATGTAGATGAGCAATCGATTATTTTATCTACCCACGAATTACATGAAGTAGAACCAATACTAGACCAACTAATAGTTTTAAAGGAAGGTAGAGTAATTGCTCAGGATGAGTTAGAGACAATCCGCTTTGAAACCAATCAGGACGCAGTGAGCTGGATGAAAAATGTAACGAAAGAGAAGGTGAAGTAAATGTCTGAACCAATTGTACAATTAAAAAATGTTACAAAAATTATTAAAGGGAAAACACTTATCGATAATGTGTCACTAGAGATATTCCCTGGTCAGATCACTGGGTTCTTAGGACCAAATGGTGCTGGTAAAACCACTACCATACGTTTGATGACTGGCCTGATGCATCTAACTAGCGGGTCTATCGAAATAGAGGGTGCCTCTATTGCAGATGATTATGAAAAAGCGATTGCAAATGTTGGAGTAATTGTTGAAAATCCGGAAATGTATAAGTATATGTCTGGTTATAAAAACTTACTTCATTTTTCTCGAATGCATTATGGTGTAACAAAAGCACGCATAGATGATGTAGTGAACCAGGTAGGGTTGACTAAACGAATTCATGAAAAGGTATCTACGTATTCATTAGGGATGCGTCAAAGACTAGGATTAGCACAAGCCTTACTCCATGATCCGAAGTTTTTAATATTGGATGAACCAACAAATGGCTTAGATCCAGCGGGAATTCGAGAGTTCAGAACGTATCTTCGAAAAATAGCAGAGGAGAATAACGTTTCTATTTTCGTTTCTAGTCATCTACTATCAGAAATAGAGTTAATGTGTGATCGTGTGGTTGTTATTCAAAATGGTAAACTGATTGATGAGCGGATGATTCAAGGTGATGAAAAGACACGTATGCAGCTTAAAGCAGAGCCAGCAGAAGTAGTAGATAATTATTTAAGTTCAAATGGCTATATATTTACAGTGCACGAGGGAGTATTTTTACTTGAATTAAAAGAGGAAAAAGTACCAAGCCTTATCAAGGAACTAGTCGCACAACAGGTCCAAATTTTTGCTGTTTCAGCCGTGCATGAAACGCTAGAAGAGCAGTTCCTTCAAATGACAGGAGGTGGCCAAATTGTTTAGTTTGATACAAAATGAATGGATGAAATTATGGCATAAAAAAGGTACATGGGCTATCTTAGGTATTTTATTATTGGTTATTATTGGTGTCGGTGTGTTAGATAAAGTGACTATGGATGACGTAAATAACTCAAATTGGAAACAGGAACAACAAAGTATGATTAATGATGCCAATACCCAACTTCAAACACCAGATCTAGATGAATGGTCTATCCAGATGTTTGAGGATCAAAAAGCGATGGCGCAGTATCGCTTAGACAACAATGCTGCACCTCAAGTAAATCAAAGTATGCAAGGGAATATGGCATTAGGTGCATCTCTAATGGTGCTTATTACATTGTTAACGGTTATTCCAGGTGCCTCTATTGTTTCGCAGGAATATACAGATGGTACGATTAAAATGCTATTAACACGCCCGGTTTCCCGATTTAAAATTTTAGCTTCTAAACTCATAACAATATTCTTGTTTGGAATTACACTAATAATAGTGACAATTATCCTTACGACTGTTATTGGATTTATCTTATTTGGTACGGCTACTGGCATTGATCTAACGATTGTTGATGGTGTTGTACAACAAACGAATACGATGAAAGATATATTCTTAACGTATGTGTACTCCTTAGGTGATTTCACGATGTCTATACTATTTGCATTCTTTATCGGAACGGTATTTAGTTCACCTTCGATTGCTATAGCTTTATCCATGCTATTTTTAATGATGGGGCCAATGATCATTATGCTTTTACAAAAGTATATCCCTGTAGAATATATCTGGTTAACGCATTCTGATTTAACGCAGCATCTGAGAAAAGAGTTCTTTATAGAAGAGACAACTCTATTCATGTCTTTAACTGTACTCGCGATATATGCAATAATATTTTTGGTTTTAAGCTTTATGACGTTTATTAAAAGAGATGTAAAAGCATAGCTAGACTTTTTGTGTTATAATTTGTTGGTTAAAAAAGAGAATAGAGTTAGGAGATTTTAAATGCAAAGCCAACATATTATTCGTAACATCATCGTAGAAACACCTTCAAAACCTGGTAATTTTGCTAAGGTTGCTACCGCAATCGGTATGGCAGAGGGAGATATTGGGGATATTACCACACTTAAAAGTGGAGCGTTAACAACCGTTCGTGACATTACAATCACTTGTAAATCAAAAGATCAATTGGAACAAGTGATTTCTAATATTGAAGCAATTGGTAATGGCGTTAAAATTCAAGCAGTTACAGATGATGTTTTAAAAGCGCATGAAGGCGGTAAAATTGCTATGAAGAGCAGATTAGATGTTCGTTCATTGCGCGATCTTCAACGGATTTATACACCGGGTGTTGCTTCCGTTTGTATGGATATTTTACATAATCCAGAAAAAGCCAACTATTTTACTTCCATTGGTTCATCTGTAGCTATAGTGACAGATGGTACTGCGATTTTAGGACTTGGTAATATAGGACCTGTTGCAGGGATGCCTGTTATGGAAGGGAAAGCAGTACTCCTGGATCAATTTGTAGGATTAAGTGGAATTCCAATATTATTAAATACAAGCGACCCAGATGAGATTGTAGAGACGGTCAAGCATATTCATAAAGGATTTGGAGCGATCTTACTAGAGGATATTGGATCTCCACATTGCTTCGAAATCGAAGAAAGACTAAAAGCCGAATTACCAATTCCAGTTATGCATGATGACCAACACGGTACTGCAGTAGTAGCATTAGCAGCTATTCTATCTGCATGTAAAGCTACTAATGTGGATATTAAAAAAGCAAAAATTGGCCAAATTGGTTTAGGTGCCGCTGGATTAGCTATATGTCGTATGTTAATGGCATATGGTGTAGAGGAAGTTTATGGATTAGATCGTCAAGAGGCTGCTCAGGATCGATTGATAAGTTATGGTGGTCAAACGCTTGAGTCTTTAGAAGCTATAATGGACAAATGTGACATTATTATTGCTACAACTGGGGTATCCGGCCTTATTAAGCCAGGGATGGTTCGTGAAGGTCAAATAATATTAGCATTATCTAATCCTAATCCTGAGATTTTACCTTCGGATGCAATTGCGGCAGGAGCAGCATTTGCAGCTGACGGACGCTCAGTAAACAATGTAATCGGATTCCCAGGTATCTTCAAGGGTGCTTTAGATGCTGGAGCAAAAGAAATTACCTATCCAATGTTAATCGCCGCATCTTTAGCAATTGTTAACCACACTAAACCAGGTGAACTTATTCCTAACCCATTGGATCCTACGTTGCATCATTTAGTTGCAAGAGCAGTAGAAGAAGCTGCTAACAAAGAAATGAGTAGATAAACAAAACTTGGTTCTATCTTTTCCGAAGTGCTTTGGACAGATTTGCCAGTATATAAATTATCAATTGATATTTAAAGAGGCTGGTTTTGACTTCATCAAAACCAGCCTCTTTTTTGGTACTTTTATTTCGCTTATCATTCTGTTGTCTTACAGAAACTTTTAGGAGCAGGTTAGTGCATTTTTGGGATTTCGAAAATGGTTTTATCACTGATTTTACTTTGACTTCTGTTATCATCTAAGCGATACGCTCTGCTCAATCTTATGGTTGAGTACTCCACGATATATTGATTGGAGTGAAAGTTGGCGACTCCAGCGGGATAAGCGAGAAAGTCGAGACCCCACAGTGAGCATAACGAACGAGGAGGCTCGGCCTCGCCCGCGGAAAGCGTCCAACTGTAACGGAAATCAGCAGTGTTCTTAGGTAGTCTTTTTTCCTCACTAACCTAAGTTATTGAGGGGAAAACTTTAAAAAGAAGATTTCGGTCATGATGCCGAAATCTTCTTTTTAAATTTGTCTTCATAATTAGTTGCTTCCCTCAATGCTTTTTCCTCTGTAGGGATGCGTACTGAAAGCATAGCAAGATTTAATAGGGTAAAGGCTACAGCTGTGAAATATGCTTGAAACATTAACGGTAATAAGATGATCTCTAAACAAACAACTACATAGTTCGGATGTCGAATAAACGTATAAGGACCACTTTTAACAACATTTGCATCAGGTAAAATGATGATTTTAGTATTCCAAAAGGATCCTAAAGACGACAAGCACCATACACGTAATAGTTGAACAAATATAAAGAGTATCAAAAATACTGGAAACAAGGGGGATATCGCTCTGTTAAAAAATAATACCTCCACAATAAGACTTATAAAAAAACAGACATGCATCGTTACCATATAAGGATAATGAGAGGCTCCAACTTCATAAGCTCCCTGTGCGAGCATCCTTTTTTCATTGCGTTTAGCGATAGCCACCTCAGCAAGTCTCTGAATAATCACAAAGGAGATAAGGATGAAGAATAACAAACTAATCCCTCCAATTTAGTAATACAGCTTCTCCGCAAAAACCCGGACCTAATGCGACGAGTAACCCTAATTCATCGTTATTATGTTGTTTCTTCATAAACTGCTCCAATACATAAAGAACTGTCGGGGAGGACATATTTCCATTACTTTTTAATACTTCGCGTGAGATATGCGTATGTTCTTCTGTAAGCTCCAACGTTTCTTCATATGCCTTTAATACTTTCTTGCCTCCAGGATGTGCAACAAAGTTAGTTAGCTCAGCTTTCGTTACTTGTTGTTCACCTAGAAAATCATCAATAAAAGGTCCTAACCAAGCAGTAATAATGGAAGGAATGCTTTTGGAAAATACAACATGGAGTCCGTTATTTTTAATATTCCAACCCATAACATCTTCTGAGTCCGGCATCCATTTTGAAGCAGTTGCCGTGATGTGGGGAACCAGTTTTGACGTAGCCAATTCTGCTTCATCTCCACAAACTAAAGCACAGGCTGCTCCATCAGCAAATAGGGAGGCTCCTATTAAATTACTCTTTGAAAAGTCATTAGGTTGAAAGGTTAAGCTACAGAGCTCTACACAAACCACTAATACTTTAGAAGAAGGATATGCCTTGCAATAGTCGAAAGCTCTACTAATCCCAGATGCCCCACCAGCACAGCCTAATCCCCATAATGGAATACGTTTTGTACGATCAGAAAAAGGCAGATGATTCATCACACGTGCATCGATACTTGGAGTAGATATACCAGTACTACTAACAAATACGATTGCATCAATTTCACTAGGGTGTAGGGGAGACTCTAAAAAGTCACTATTTAAACAACTATTGATAACTTTTATACTATATTGAGTAGCTAGCTCTATATATAAATTATTACGTTCTTCAAAGCTATGTTCACTTTGGTGCCATTCTAAAGGAACGCAAAAATGGCGAGTTTGTATGTCGCCATTTTCAAACACTTTTAATAGTCTATTCAATTGAGGTATTTTGTCTTCAAATAGTTCTTTTGTGAGATTTTCAATATTAGATTGCTCTAAAGTATAGGGAGGATTATATGTACTTATCGAAGCTATTTTAGGCATGGAATATCTCCTTTGAATTTATTCTCATTATGCTTTTTAGGACTTTCGCAAGATATGAATTACTACATTTTATTTTTCTTATTAACTTTCCCTTGTAACTTCGATATATGTATGTAAGTGACATATAAGCCAATTAAGATAAGTGAGTTTGTAAATCTCCCGCAAAGGATTAAATAATCGTTCATATTATTAAGGGGATGATTTCTATGTTTCCCTAAATATTCTAATATTAAACTTTAAAAACTCAATGAAATGGTAATAGTACAATTTTTAGTGTGGTAGTAGTATCAAAAGTAGATTAAATAAATATAAATATTTTAAAGGGGTATTGTATGAGGGAAAAGAATATGAATATATAGGTGAATAATCTTTCTAATTTCACAAGTATTGATAATCAAGAGTAAATGGATAGTTATTGAAGCACGATGCTGTTGCCTATCTATCGATTCTTATAGGAATTTGGAAGAATAGGATATAGCATTTTAAATTAGTTCAGATTGCAAAATATTTATTCTTAGAATGGGGGGTACTATACATGTTAGAAAATGAATTATTCGATGAAAAAGACAATCGTAAGTATTTTGTATATATGACAAACCGTAGTCCAAATTTCCCGATGTTCGAGGGACAATTAAAGGATATTGAGAATCGAATGTATGAAGAAATTGATATGGGTTACACAAATCTCTGGGTGATGGAACGTATCGGTATTTTAAAAGAAGAAAAATGGACTTACTTTCCTGAAAATGACCTAAAAGATACTGAAAACCTCGGTTATAATCGAGAAGAAAGACATAATTATTGTACATTTATATTTCAAAAGATGAATGCAGATTCACCGTTTATTCTATATTCTTCTTTTGAAAAGGTATATAGTTATAGCACTTTCGAGGAAGCTGTTGAAGATGCTACTCAACTATTGAATAAGAAAAATTCTTACTATCCCGAGCGAGTATTTTATGTATTATGTGGAAAACTGCTCAAGAATTATACATGGCACTAATCGAGCAGAGCACAGAATCAGTCATAGCTTAATTGGGATTGAATACTAGTGTCTTGTAATAGCTTTGATTATATAGATTTATAAAAAGAGCTCATTTCACATCTGAATTTGAGCTCTTTTCTACATTAATAAGAAGACAGTGTCTATATAGATTCTTTCATCTTTTCAATAGCAATGATAAATGGTGGGTTGTTTTGTTGGTTTAAGAATTGATAGCTTAACACATGAGCAAAGGATTGCGGTAATTGTTGAACATAGGTTAGTAAAGCTTCTTTTTCTTCTTTGCCTCCAGGATGACCGTGATAAACGACTAGTACAATCATTCCACCAACTTTTAGTAGGTGGAGTAAAGATTCGATTGCCCGTAATGTAGAATTACCGGTAGTAATAATTTCATGATCACTTCCAGGCAAATATCCTAGATTGAATATGGCTGCTGAAATTTCTTGTTGGATATAAAGATGCAAATTTTCATGCCCATCCAGAATTAATGTTGCTCGTTCTAATTTGTTTGCCTCTTCTAATCTTTCGCTAGTTGCATGAATGGCTTCTGCTTGAACATCGAATGCATAAACATGGCCATGCTCTCCAACAAGCTCTGTTAAAAACAATGTGTCATGTCCATTCCCTGCTGTTGCATCCACCACTGTATCTCCTGGTTCGATAGTGGTCATTAACAATTGTTTGGCGAAAGGTAAAACTCGTTTTAGTTTCATTTTGCTACACCACTTTTTACATAATATTTTCCTTGGTAACTCTCTCTTCGTGCTAGCTCCGCATCAATTCCATTTAATACATCCCATTTGTTTACACTCCACATTGGTCCGATCATTAAGTCAATTGGGCCGTCACCAGTTATACGTTGTACAACCATCTCGGACGGTAAAACTTCTAGTTGATCGGCTACAAGATGAATATAAGCATCTCGGTCCATGAACTCTAGCATTCCTTTTTCATATTGTTTCACCATTGGCGTTCCTTTTAATAGATGAAGTAAATGTATTTTAATCCCTTGAACGTCAAGCTTGGCTACTTCTCTTGCGGTTTCCATCATCATTTCCTGGTTTTCTAAAGGCAGACCATTTATAATATGCGTACATATAGGGATTCCATGCTTTCTTAACTTGTTAACTCCTTCTATATAAGTGGGGAAGTCATGTGCGCGGTTCACCAAATTTGCAGTGCGCTCATGAACAGTTTGGAGACCAAGCTCCACCCATAAAAACGTTCGATTATGCAATTCTGCCAAATATTCGACTACATCATCTGGTAAACAATCAGGTCTTGTCGCAATAGAAATTCCTATAACGCCTTCTAATGCTAGTGCAGCCTCAAATTTCTCCTTTAAAAGAGGGAGAGGAGCGTGAGTATTTGTATAAGCCTGGAAATAGGCTATGTACTTTCCGTTTTTCCATTTTTCGTGCATGTTTGTCTTGATTTTTTCGAATTGCACAGTAATGGGATCTACTTTATCGCCAGCAAAGTCTCCACTACCGGCAACGCTACAAAAAGTACAGCCACCAAATGCCGCAGTACCATCTCTATTAGGACAATCAAACCCAGCATCCAACGCCACTTTAAAAATTTTCATACCGAATTTATCTCGTAAATAACGATTCCATGTATAATATCGTTTTCCATCAGATGGAAACGGGAAATTATTTTCAACCATTTTCTTCACTCCTTAACAGAATTATATTAACATGATTTTGTTAAGTTTGTTGTAATCTTCTTGAAGTGCTATTTGAAAAGGAATACAATGTTCTGAGTGAAATGAATTGAGGTGTTAAAATTGCCAAAAGCAGTATGGTTTTTAATAATTGGAATGTTTATCAATACAATGGGAAATTCCTTTTTATGGCCTTTACATACAATATACATGCATGACCATCTTGGACAGACACTAACGATGGCAGGATTCGTGCTTATGATTAATGCAGGAACAGGAGTTGTTGGTAATTTACTTGGAGGATATCTTTTTGACCGGATAGGTGGCTACAAATCCATTATGTCTGGCATTATTTTATCAATGGTTGCACTTTTACTCTTAACATTTTGGCATGGTTGGCCAGCATATATATGGTTTGTTGCTATTCTGGGGTTTAGTGGTGGTATAATTTTCCCAAGCATGTATGCGCTAGTAGGTAGTGTATGGCCAGAAGGTGGTAGAAAGGCTTTTAATGCTATATACTTGGCTCAGAATTTAGGAGTGGCAATAGGACCTGCTGTTGCTGGTTTTGTTGCTGATCGTAATATTAATAATATTTTTCTAGCAAATTTATTAACGTATGTTTTATTTTTAGTTATAGCAACAGTATATTACCGAAAAATGTCTGTTGCCCCCAATATAAATGCTTCTGTATTGAAAAGTTCAAAAAAAATAAAACAAAAAGCACCATTTTATGCAATGATGATTGTATCTATTGGATATATGCTTACGTGGATTGCATATGTACAGTGGACTTCTACTATTTCTACACATGTGTTGGATCTAGGTATAACTTTGAAACAGTATAGCTTACTTTGGACGATAAATGGTGCGCTAATATTAGCAGCACAACCGCTTATTAAACCAATTATTAATAGACTGGAGCATAGGATAAAAACACAGATGATTATTGGTATTGTAATATTTATGGGATCATTTGTTGTAGTTTCATTTGCAGAAGATTATACAATGTTCATCGTAGCGATGGTTGTCTTGACACTTGGGGAAATATTCGTTTGGCCAGCTGTACCAACATTGGCTGATCAGTTAGCGCCAAAAGGGAGAGAAGGATTTTATCAAGGTATTGTGAACAGCATGGCGACTATTGGGCGTATGATCGGTCCATTTGCAGGTGGAATTATGGTGGATGTTTATGGAATACAAGCGATGTTTTATGTTTTCACAGTGCTAATAGCATTAGCGATAGTTCCTACACTTTTATACGATCGACCGTTGAAGAAAGTAACAAATGCTAAGGATGTGATTTGATTTGGAAAATTTACAACAAAACTTATCTACTTCTGTTCTTGCAGAAATTTTAGAAAATGCTTTCCAATGGTTTGTTGTAGTAGATGCCGATTCTAAAATTCTGTATATAAACAAGGATTACTGCGAGTTTCTTGAAGTAGAGCGAGAGGATGCTATCGGCAAACCTGTTGCTGACATTATAGAAAATACGAAAATGCATGAAGTTATTGCTTCAGGAATTGCGGATAATGCTTCACCACATTATATTAAAGGGACATATATGCTTGCAAATCGTGTTCCTCTTTTTGTAGACGGAAAGATTGTTGGTGCTTTTGGAAGTGTAATTTTTCGAGATATGTCCGATTGGAAAAAGTTGAGTTCCCACGTTCGAACAACGATGGAAAGAATCCAATTGAACTCCGATGATAATAGTTACAACGAGTACAAATTGGGAGAGATAAAAGGGAGTTCTCCAGCCATTCGAAAAATTAAAGAAACGATTGAAATAATAGCTCCTAGCGAGCTACCCGTCTTAATCGAAGGGGAGAGTGGTACTGGAAAGGATCTATTTGCGCACAGTATTCATCAGCTTTCAGAGCGCTCTGATTTTCCCTTTGTTAAAGTAAATTGCGCTGCAGTTCCACCAGAGTTGCTGGAAAAAGAATTATTTGGGTTTTTTGATCCGCTAACTGGGAAGCTACATAATGGACGGTATAAGCAAGCAGATAAAGGCACTCTCTATATAGATGAAATAGGTGCACTTCCTCTTACTCTTCAAGCTAAGCTATTACGTACGATGCAGGAGGAAGAAATAACGCCAGTAAATTCGGAGTTCAGTGAAAAAGTAAATGTTCGTATTGTGGTTTCCTCTAATATTTCACTCGCTCAATTAATAGATGAAAAGAAATTTCGAGAGGATTTGTTTTATCGTCTGCAGGCAATCACCCTACGAATTCCTCCATTAAGAGAAAGAATGGAAGATTTCATCGACTTACTCCATTATTTTTTACAAAAATTTATGCTGCAGGCCGGTCGAAGACATGTGACTCTAGCTACTAAAACGAGAGAAATACTACAATCCTATCACTGGCCAGGAAATGTAAGAGAATTACAAAACATACTCCAAGCAGCCGTTTTCATGGCAGAAAAAGATGTGATATTGCCATCTGCGTTACCTTCCCAGATAAAGCTAAGAAATGTTCCCTCTTTCCATACTACTGGTACTTTAGAAGATATATTGGCGGATGTTGAAAAGAAAGTACTTCAATCTTATTTAGAGGAAGAGACAGATAAAATTCAAATTGCAAAGCAACTTGGTCTTAGCAGATCAACTTTGTATGAAAAAATTAAAAAACACAACTTATGACCTAAATCCGATTTTTTGGACACGAATCCAATAAATCGGATTTTCAATTTTGTGAAAAAGTTTGAATTTTTCTTATTTCGCTCATAATTATCCGGAAATCTGGACTGTTAAAAAATTATTCGTTAACAATATCGTCACAATTGCTATTGATTGAAAATTTTGATTGTGTTTTAATAGCTTTTGAAAGCGCTTTTATTTCTCAAGGTATTCCACAATGCCAAGTATAGCAATCTATTCTTCTGCAGGAGTTTAGAATTGTGGTATCTAAAATTTATTAAAGAGGATGATAACTGACTAACTATTTATTTCTTACTAGATTTTGTTTTATATTTCGATCACTTTGATAAATTATTGCATTAAAAAGATGACTTGGTATTTTATTGAGATTAACTAATAGGGGGATTTGTATATGGAAGCATTAAGTATGATCGGTCTTATAGGCGGCTTAGCCTTATTAATTGTTTTGACCATGAAAGGGGTAAATATACTAATAGCAGGTCCAATATCAGCACTTTTGGTAGCTGTAACTAGTGGAATGCCGTTGTTCAAACAGCTTGCCGCTGAAGGAGAGGCTGATTTTGTTTCAAGTTATATGGCAGGGTTTACTGGGTTTATCGCTTCTTGGTATTTGATGTTCTTACTTGGAGCTGTGTTTGGTAAAGTCATGGAGGATAGCGGTGCAGCAGATTCCGTATCCAAATGGATTGTAGATAAATTGGGCATGAAGTATGCAGTGCTTGCAATTGTACTTGCCTGTGCGGTTCTTACATATGGAGGCGTGAGTCTTTTCGTTGTTGCGTTCTCTGTATATCCAATGGCCATTTCACTATTTAAACAAGCGGACTTACCACGTCGTTTTATACCAGCAACACTAGCATTAGGATCTGTAACATTTACGATGACATCTGCGGGTTCACCTGAAATTCAAAACTGGATTCCAATTGAATTTTTAGGTACGAATGCTTATGCAGGTTGGGAAGTAAGTATTATCGTAGCAGTGTTCATGGCGACATTCGGTTACTGGTGGTTGAAACGTATTATTCAAAAAGCTGTTAATAAAGGGGAAAGATTTGTCAATCGTGATACTGATCCATCTTTTGATACGAAAAGAAATTTACCAAATCCATTCTTAGCGATGATTCCTTTGGTAGTTGTATTATTAATCTCATTTATTTTCCATGATAAACTTGCTCAATCAGCTCTAATAATAGCGTTACTAGGTGGTGTTATTGCAACCTATATTGTTGGAAGAAAGTATTCCGAAAATTTCTGGGAAGCTTTTTCAGCTGGTACAGTTGGGGCGATAATTGCAATTGGTAATACTGCAGCGGTAGTAGGATTTGGAGGAGTTGCTAAAAACGTACCTGCATTTACAACCGCTGTAGAAGCAATGACAAATATTCCGGGGTCACCATTAATTGGTGCTGCTATCGCAGTATCTGTAATTGCAGGTATGACTGGTTCTTCATCTGGCGGTCAAACAATCGCCTTACCATTGTTAGCGCCGCATTACATGGATATGGGTGTTAACCCAGAGGCACTTCATAGGGTGGTTGCAATTTCTTCTGGTGCTCTTGATTCATTGCCACATAATGGGTACGTAGTAACAACTATTCAATCAATCTGTGGTGAAAAACATAGTGCTGCCTATTGGCCAGTTGCAGCCACAACTGTAGTAGTGCCATTACTAGGAACTGCTATTGCAATTATATTATTCTCACTTGGTTTTGGTATTTAACTATTCAGCCAAGGTACTTAAGGGTTGATACTTGGAGGTAAAACAAATGGTAAAAGATAAAGTGCTTCTTATTACTGGAGCAGCACAGGGTATTGGCTTTGAAATTGCTCAAGAATTTTATAAAGCTGGTGCGAAGGTTGTTCTAACCGATATAAACGAAGAAAAGGTAAAGGAAGCTGCTACAGCATTAGGCAATAATGTGCTTGGTATTAAATGTGATGTGACAAACGAAGAAGATATTATTAACTCGATTAATCTAACTATAGAGGAATACGGTAAGGTTGATATTTTAATAAATAATGCGGGAATGCAGCATGTTGCAATGCTGGAGGATTTTCCAACAGAACGCTTTGAGTTGCTGATAAAAATAATGTTAACAGCACCTTTTGTGGCAACTAAACATGTGCTTCCACATATGCGGAAGAATGGATTTGGTAGAATTATTAATATGGCCTCTATTAATGGTTTAGTTGGTTTTGCTGGTAAAGCAGCCTATAACTCTGCTAAACATGGGGTAATTGGACTTACAAAAGTTGCAGCCCTTGAAACAGCTGCTGACGGGATCACAGTAAATGCTGTTTGTCCAGGCTACGTGGACACTCCACTTGTTCGAAACCAATTTAAGGATTTAGCAAAAGTCCGCAATGTTCCTGTTGAATCTGTTCTAGAGGAAGTATTATATCCATTAGTTCCTCAGAAAAGATTATTAGATGTAAAAGAAATTGCAGATTTAACTTTATTTTTGGCAAGCGATGCCGCTAAAGGTATGACGGGGCAAGCAGTTGTTTTAGACGGTGGGTACACGAGTCAATAATTATTTCCTTTATATAAAACGCCCGATTTGATAATCGGTGCGTTTTATATAATATGTAGGAAAATAGTTTGCTAAGTTGTCGGATATTTGAGAAAATATTAATTGTATCAAGCTTACAAATGAAAGGAGATTGGAGCATGAAACCTATTTATAATTCAGCACAAGAAGCTGTTGCAGGAGTGCAGGATGGAATGACACTAATGGTAGGAGGCTTTGGTCTTGTTGGTATACCGGAGCAGCTAATATTAGCATTAGTGGATAAAGGTGTGAAGGACTTAACAGTTATCTCCAACAATTGTGGTGTTGATGACTGGGGTCTAGGACTACTACTAAAAAATAAACAAATTAAGAAAATGATTGGTTCATATGTTGGGGAAAACAAAGAGTTTGAAAGACAGGTAATTTCTGGTGAGATTGAGGTGGAATTAACACCACAAGGAACTTTAGCGGAGAAAATCCGTGCCGGTGGTGCAGGGATTCCAGCATTCTATACTCCGGCTGGTGTAGGAACTATTGTGGCAGAAGGAAAAGAAATTCGAGTATACGATGGAAAAGAATATGTACTAGAAGAGTCTCTTCGTGCTGATTATGCATTTATACGTGCAGCAAAGGCAGACAAATTCGGAAATCTTATTTATAATATGACAGCTCAAAACTTCAATCCAATGATGGCCGCAGCAGGTAAAATTACCATTGCGGAAGTAGAAGAAGTCGTGGAAACAGGAGACTTAAATCCTGCTCAAATACATACACCGAGTATTTATGTACAAGGTCTATTCCAAGCAAAACAGGAAAAAAGAATCGAACGTTTAACGACACGTTCTTAAGGAGGAGTTTCGATTGAATACACGTGAAAAAATTGCAAGAAGAGCAGAAAAAGAAATCGAAAATGGAAATTACGTAAACTTAGGAATTGGAATTCCAACTTTAGTAGCGAATTTCATCGCTCCGGATAAAACGGTCGTTTTACAATCTGAAAATGGTTTGCTGGGCATTGGACCGTATCCAACCGAACAAGAAGTAGACCCAGATCTTATAAATGCTGGTAAGGAAACCGTTACTACAATTCCAGGCTCTGCTTTTTTCGATAGTGCAGAGTCATTTGCGATGATTCGTGGAGGACATGTAGACGTAGCTATTTTAGGTGCGATGGAAGTATCCGAAAAAGGTGACCTTGCGAATTGGATGATTCCAGGGAAGATGATTAAGGGTATGGGAGGAGCAATGGACCTAGTACACGGTGCCAAAAAAATTATCGTCATTATGGATCATTGTGCTAAGGACGGTTCTGCTAAGATTAAAAAACAATGCGAATTACCTTTAACGGGTAAAGCAGTTGTGAATAAAATTATAACAGAACGGGCAATGATAGAAGTAACAGAAAATGGACTTGAATTAAAAGAGGTATTCGAGGGTTATTCTGTTCAAGATATTATTGATGCTACGGAAGCTGATCTTATTATTAAAGATGTTAAAGAAAATGTAGCGATCTAATAACAGCTTGTATTTTATTTTGAAATCCATTATTATAAAACTAATAGAAGTGGACTGTGAAAAGGATTAGTAAATAAATTTCGTTTCTTTAGAGAGCTAACAGATGGTGCAAGTTAGCGTTACGAACTATTGAACTCGCCTTTGAGTCTGTGTAAGTGAACTAACAGTAGCTTATACCGTTTTCCGCGTTAAGGAGTCAAGTTGAGTGAGTTTTCACTAATTTGGGTGGTACCGCGTGAGTATATCTCTCGTCCCTTAGTTTTTTAAGGGGCGAGTTTTTTTATTTCTAGCTACAGCACCTACCCCTTCTGAGTCGCTTCAGGATTTCGGGGCCGCACGATGCGGTTAGTCAGTCGTTGTGATACGATGTCACTAGTTTAGACTGACTTCCTTTGCAAAGTACGCCTTTACTTGAAATCTTACCAGCGCAAAGCTCGTCGCAGAAGAACGTTGTCGGGGCTTGCAGAGGTGCTTACGCTTTTTACATTTGAGGAGGAATATTTTATGAGCTTTAATCATGAGGCAATTGAAAAAAAGTGGCAAAATTATTGGCAGGAAAATAAAACGTATAAGATGACAGATGATCCATCCAAACCAAAATTTTATGCATTGGATATGTTCCCTTATCCGTCAGGTGTAGGTCTACACGTAGGGCATCCACTGGGATATATTGCAACAGATATTTTAAGTGCATTTAAACGTAAACAAGGCTATAACGTTCTTCATCCAATGGGTTGGGACGCTTTTGGTCTTCCAGCAGAGCAATATGCAATTGATACTGGGAATGATCCTGCAGAGTTCACTGCTAAAAATATTGCTACCTTTAAACGTCAGATGACGGATTTAGGATTTTCATTTGACTGGGACAGAGAGGTTAATACAACAGATCCTTCTTATTACAAATGGACGCAATGGATTTTCATCCAACTATACAAAAAAGGTCTTGCATATGTAGATGAAGTGCCAGTAAACTGGTGTCCAGCATTAGGAACTGTTTTGGCTAATGAAGAAGTAATCGATGGAGTTTCAGAACGTGGAGGGCACCCAGTAGAACGTCGTCCAATGCGTCAATGGGTACTTCGCATTACTGCTTATGCAGATAGACTTTTGGAAGATTTAGATGATCTTGACTGGCCAGATAGCTTAAAAGAAATGCAACGTAACTGGATTGGTCGTTCAGAAGGTGCAGAGCTTACTTTTGAGGTGGCTGGTACAAATGAATCGTTCCGAGCATTTACAACTCGCCCCGATACTATTTTTGGTGCAACTTATGCAGTATTAGCACCAGAACACAAGCTTGTTGATGTAATAACGACAGCAGAGCAAGCAGAAGCAGTGCAAGCTTATAAAGATCAAGTGAAACTGAAAAGTGACTTAGAACGTACTGATCTTGCGAAGCACAAAACAGGTGTTTTTACAGGCGCTTATGCGATCAATCCAGTAAGTGGCCAGAGAATGCCGATTTGGATTGCCGATTATGTGTTAGCATCATATGGAACAGGAGCTATTATGGCAGTTCCTGCACACGATGAGCGTGATTTTGAATTTGCAAAACAATTTGATTTGCCAATCGTAGAAGTAGTTTCTGGCGGGGATATTTCAAAAGAAGCTTACACAGCTGACGGTACGCTTGTTAACTCAGAATTCTTAAACGGCTTAAATAAATCAGAAGCAATTTCAAAAGCAATCGAATGGTTTGAAGCAAACGGTAAAGGTGAGAAGAAAATCACGTATCGTCTACGTGACTGGTTATTCAGCCGTCAACGTTATTGGGGTGAGCCGATTCCAATTATTCATTGGGAAGATGGTACTTCTACACCAGTAGAGGAATCAGAGTTACCATTAATGCTTCCGGTTACAACGGACATTAAACCGAGTGGAACAGGGGAATCACCACTAGCTAATATTACGGAATGGGTAAATGTTGTAGATCCAGTTACAGGTAAAAAAGGTCGCCGTGAAACGAATACAATGCCGCAGTGGGCAGGTAGCTGCTGGTATTACCTTCGTTATATCGATCCGAATAATGACGAAGCACTAGTAGATCCAGAATTAGCGAAGCGTTGGCTACCAGTTGATATTTATGTAGGTGGGGCAGAGCATGCAGTTCTTCATTTATTGTACGCGCGCTTCTGGCATAAATTCCTATACGATATCGGAGTAGTGACAACAAAAGAGCCATTCCAAAAGTTATTTAACCAAGGAATGATCCTTGGTGAAGGTAATGAGAAGATGTCTAAATCGAAAGGGAATGTAGTAAACCCAGATGATATCGTGAAAAGTCACGGTGCCGACTCACTTCGACTTTATGAAATGTTCATGGGACCACTGGACTCTTCGAAACCTTGGTCAACAAACGGGTTAGATGGTTCAAGAAGATTTCTAGATCGTATTTGGCGTTTGCTTGTTGATGAAGACGGTAAATTGAGTGCTAAAGTTACTGATACTTCTTCCGCTAATATGGAAAAAGCATATCATCAAACAGTAAAAAAAGTGACAGAAGACTTTGAAGCTATGCATTATAATACAGCTATTTCGCAAATGATGGTATTTATCAATGAAGGCTACAAAGCGGAGCAAATTTCAAAAGAATATGTAGAAGGATTTGTGAAGCTTATTTCTCCAATCGTTCCACATATTGCAGAGGAGCTTTGGAGCATTCTTGGACATAACGATACTATCGTATATGAGTCTTGGCCAACATTCGACGAATCTAAATTAGTAGACAATGAAGTTGAAATTCCTGTTCAAATTAAAGGAAAAGTTCGTGCAAAATTACTTGTTGCCAAAGACGCAACAAAAGAAGAGCTAGAATCATTAGCTCTTGCTTCCGAGCAAGTACAACAATGGTTGGAAGGGCAAGAAGTGAAGAAGATTATTGCAATTCCAGGCAAAATGGTGAATATCGTAATTTAAATCAATATCAAGCTAAGCTGCTTTCCCTTTTTTGATGGGAAGCAGCTTTTTGTTTTTTTAATAATTGAAATCACAAATATTAGTTTTCTAATTGAACAAAAAAGCCTTATAAATATTCACAATTTATACATACTATCGACCTAATAAGTGTTTTAAATCACTCTTTTTTATAATGCTTTTGACTATGATGAAACTATAAAACAGATCGGCAATAAAAACTAAGGAGGGTATTAAGATGAGGATATCATTAAAATGTTTTTTCGCTTCACTAGTTGGAACATCGATCGTATTAGGGGGATGTTTAGGAGAAAGTGCTTCAGTTGAAAAAGAAGTAAATGACCATGTGAGTGCTGCAATGGACGTCGACGCAGTTAAAGTAATTGAACCACACAAAGACCTTAATCAAGAACCAGTACCGCTAAAGGTGGAAAGGATTTCAAAGCATGAAGTCAATGTGGAAATGACCGCACAGATTACGGACATTGAAATCGAGAAAGGGTATATCTATAAGGCGTGGACTTTTAACGGAGAAGCACCTGGTCCGGTTATTGTTGTAAACGAAGGAGATACAATTAATTTCACACTTAAAAATATGGACCCTGCTATTCCACATAGCATGGATTTCCACGCCGTGCATGCTTCGCCATCTAAAGACTTTTCTGACGTACTGCCAGTAGAAACTGGAACATTCTCTTATCCTGCTACTAAACCTGGTGTATTCATGTATCACTGTGGAACAGCTCCAGTACTTTCACATATTGCTAATGGAATGCACGGGGTGATTATTGTTAAACCAGTTAATGGTTATCCAAATGACGCAGAGATCGATAAAGAAATCGTTATTATTCAAAATGAATGGTATAAATACAATGATTTAGAAGACTTTACGAATGGTGTGCCAAGTCAAGTTGTTATGTCAACGAAAGCTCTTAAAGAAGGGGACCGTAATACTAACGGTGATACTTATTCGTTGAAAGATGAGCCACTTTTAGCTAAAGTAGGAGATCGTGTAAGACTTTATGTAAATAATGTAGGACCTAACGAAATAAGCTCATTACACGTTACTGGTACTATATTTGATCATGTATATGTCGATGGAAATCCAGCTAACCATATGGTGGGATTACAAACTGTCATGTTACCTGCAAGTGGGGGAGCAGTAGTTGAATTTACTGTTACTCGGGAGGGCACATACTCTATTTTAACTCATCAATTTAACCATGTTACTAAAGGTGCAGTAGCACTTTTAAAGGTAACAGAAACTGGTGAAGATGATGGGATAGCTGCTGGAGGTCATTAATGAAAAAGTATGAACCTGCATGTTAAAATGTTGAAATGTTGAAGCTAAGTTGCTGTGGGGAGGGAATATCCTCACTGCTTTAATTCTTTCGGGTATAACCCTGTTATAATAGGGATATAAAATCGATTAATTAGTTAAAGAAGGAAGTGTAAAAACGATGAATTTTGAAACAGTTATGCAGGAACTTGAGGCACTCGGCAAGGAAAGAACGAAGAAAATATATATGTCCAATGGTGCGCATGAGCCACTTTTTGGCGTAGCTACAGGCGCCATGAAACCAATAGCAAAGAAGGTAAAAATAAATCAAGCGTTAGCTGAAGAACTATATGCGACTGGGAATTACGATGCGATGTACTTTGCAGGAATTATCGCGGATCCAAAAGGTATGACGGAGGCAGATTACGATCGTTGGATGGATACGGCTTATTTTTATATGCTGTCTGATTATGTAGTCGCTGTAACGTTATCTGAGTCAGATATTGCACAGGAAGTTGCCGATAAATGGATTGCAAGTGGAGAAGAACTGAAAATGTCAGCAGGCTGGAGCTGTTACTGTTGGCTTTTAGGAAATCGAAAAGACTTCGAATTCTCCGAAAGTAAGATTGCTGGAATGCTTGACCTAGTGAAGAAAACAATTAACGATTCGCCAGAACGAGCAAAATCTGCTATGAATAATTTTTTATATACTGTAGGGATCTCTTATTTGCCCCTTCATGAAAAGGCGGTCGAAACTGCTAAACAAATTGGTGTTGTAGAAATGAAACGCGAAAACAAAAAAAGTAGTTTCTTAAATGCTTTCGAAACTATTCAAAAAGAAGTGGATAGAGGTAGAATTGGTTTTAAACGCAAATATGTTAGATGTTAAAATAACGTTAAAAAAAGCTGCTTAATCCTTTTTCGTGATAAGCAGCTTTTTTGTTATTTTTTGGTTATTCCAACTAAAGTGCTCATTATTCCAACTAAGCCCTTCAAAATTCCAACTACGCCTCTCCGTATTCCAACTAAACTCATTTGCTAGCATATTTTGAATCTAAAAAGCTCCTAGAATGAGTTTAGAAGCTTCGAAATTAGCCTATTTTACATAATTTCTCTCAAGCGTTTCGATAAATGACTGCATGATTCGATCTCCTAGCTCTGTCCCAATCGATTCTGGATGAAACTGAAGACCATACAAAGGAAAGTTTATATGCTGAATTGCCATTATTTCATTATCATCGTCCGCTCTAGCAAGCACTTCCAATTCATCTATTAACGAATTTTCTTCTATGACTAGCGAATGATAGCGCATGACCGAAATCGGTTCCTCAAAACTCTCGAATAGTCCTTGATTTTTATAGGAAATGGGGGACATTTTACCGTGCATTATTGTTTTTGCTCGCACAATTTTTGCACCAAAAGCTGCTCCAATTGATTGATGTCCTAGACAAATACCTAAAATCGGATACTTTTTGTAAAGCTTTTGAATAAGTGCAATTGAAATTCCTGCTTCTGCAGGAGTACCTGGGCCGGGGGAAATGATAATTGCATCAGGATTCAATAGCTCAATTTCACTAATAGTAATAGCGTCATTACGAACTACTCTTACTTCTTTTCCGAGTATGCTTATTTGCTGATATAAATTATACGTAAATGAATCATAGTTATCGATGAGTAAAATCATTGTTGCACCTCCAAAAGAGCCTTAGCTTTATTAAGCGTTTCCTCATATTCACTCTTTGGAATCGAATCATGGACAATACCGGCTCCAGCTTGAACATGGGCATAATTTTCCTTCACGACCATTGTTCGTATGGCAAGCGCTAAATCCATATTACCAGTTACTGAAATATAGCCAACGGCCCCTGCGTAAACACCGCGTTTCATAGGTTCTAAATTATTGATGATCTGCATGGCTCTAATTTTCGGTGCTCCCGACACAGTTCCAGCAGGTAGACAAGTAGTTAACACATCTAGAACATGTGCATTTTCCTTCAGTCGTCCAGTAACTTCTGACACTATATGCATGACGTATTTATAGTACTCAATTTTCATATACTTTTCGATATGAACTGTTCCGATTTCTGCGATACGACCGATATCATTGCGTCCCAAATCAACGAGCATCCGATGCTCGGCGACTTCTTTTTCATCATTCAATAACTCATTTGCTATGCGAGCATCTTCCTCCTCATTTATTCCACGGGGTTTTGTTCCCGCTATAGGATTGGTTGTCACTAGACCATCTTTAACTTTTACCAAGCTTTCTGGCGATGTTCCCAATATCGTATAGGCTTCAAAATCCATATAGAACATATAAGGAGATGGATTGGAGGTACGAAGCTGTCGGTATAGCGAAAAAGGATCTCCATTAAATGGAGAAGTAAAACGCTGAGATAGTACAACCTGGAATATGTCGCCTTTTAAAATATGTTCCTTTGCTTTTTCTATCATATTAGTAAAGTCTTTTTCTCGAATCTGTGGTTTAAAAGCGAGGGATGATTCCATATTAACTACCATTTTTGGTCCCTGCTGAAGCTCAGCTAGAATATTATCTATTGAAACAGACATATCTTCAGTTGAACGTCCGTTTTGAAATAAATCAATAGCTGCAATGGTCACTATTTGTTTTAAATGATCAAAAATGATAAACGTATCGTAAAACATAACATGGACATCGGGCATCTCTAATTCGTCATTTAATAGGCCACCAATTTGTTCATTATAAAATGCAGTTTCATAACCAAAATAACCAATAGCCCCTCCAAAAAAAGAAAAAGGATAATAATTTGGATGAATCGGCATCATTGTTTTAAGTTTTTCAATTACAGATATCTTGTCTTGTTCGAACTCTCCATTTTCAAGTGCTAATGAATACCCATGCTGGTCACCGGTTAATTCACCAATGGGATCCACTGCGATAAATGAATATCGTCCACTTTCCTCATGCTTTGCGGAGGATTCAAATAACATTTTTTTCTTTCCGTTCAATGAATGATAGATGGAAATAGGAGTCATCATATCCCCTTGAATTTCTTTCATTTGATAGCTTCTCGTCTCAACTGTCATTTCTCAGCTCTCCTTTTCTAAGGCTAATCTCTGCTCAACTCACCAAAACACAAAAAGGCCCTCCATCGTAAAGGACGGAGAGCCGTGGTGCCACCTTCATTGATTACTATTGTAATCCACTTATTGCAACCAAACAGTTGCGAGTCCTATAACGTAGACGAACGCCAAAACCTACTGAGTTTAAATGTTCAGCTTTGGAGCTAAGAAGCCCATTCACTTTATTGCCTGCACTGACTTGCACCTGCCGTCAGCTCTCTACAGCATTTCATAAAGCTACTATTCTTCCTTATCGCTTGTTATAGATTATTGTATTATAAATTATTTTAAAATTCAATCGATTTCGCGGCACTCATTCCAGCTATTTTTCCTGTTACAAGTGCAGAAGTGATATTGTATCCACCTGTGTAACCATGTATATCTAAAATTTCACCACAAAAATACAGCCCATCTTTTTTCTTCGAAGCCATTGTTTTGGGTTCTATTTCCTTAATAGATACACCTCCGCCAGTAACAAATGCTTTTTCTAAAGGCTGTGTACCATATACATGGACACTGAATTGCTTTAACTCATGAGCAAGTGCTCGGATTTTTTCATGCGCAAGATTTTGACCATCTTCACTTTCTTGAATTCCAGTCCGTTGTAGTAAAAATAAAAGCCATCTTTCTGGTACGATACCTTTCCATACATTTTTTACTGATTTTTTAGGATCCTCTTTAATAGAAGATAATAACATTTGGAAAGTTTCTTCTTCATTTTGTTCTGGAAGACTATCAATTCGAACAGCAACAGGTTGTCCACCATTTTTCTTTTGTTCCTTTACTACGAATTGGCTACATCTTAAGACAGCAGGACCACTTAATCCGAAATGGGTAAACAGCATATCCATTTCATGCGTAATAATGGCTTTTCCTTTTTTATTTAACACAGAAACACCAGCACCACGAAGTGCAAGGCCCTGAAGCTCCTTCGATTTGATAAATGTCTCATTGGACAATAAAGGTACCTCTGTAGGATACAGGTCGGTCACAGTATGTCCAGCTTTTTCAGCCCAGGGATAACCATCTCCAGTTGATCCGGTTTGAGGAACTGCTTTGCCCCCGACCGCTACAACGATGGCACTTGAAGTAATTTCTTCACCAGAAGCTAGTCTAACGCCAATTACTTTTTCATCATTCATTAATAATTTGGCTACAGCAGAATTTAACTTTATTTCTACCTGTAATCTTTTTAACTCATCAAGTAGGGCATTGACGACATCCATCGCTTTGTTGGACACTGGGAACATTCTTCCGTGATCTTCTTCCTTTAAAGGGACGTCAAGATTTTCAAAGAACTCAATGATATCTTCATTATTAAAAATAGAAAATGGGCTGAATAAAAATCGTCCATTTCCAGGAATATTTTTTACAATTTCTTCTTGGGGAAGTCTGTTGGTAACATTACAGCGTCCTCCACCAGATATAGCAAGCTTTTTCCCAAGCTTATTTCCTTTTTCAATTAGTAGTACTTTCTTGTTTTCTGCACCTGCTGCGGCAGCGGCCATTAATCCAGAGGGACCCCCACCAATTACAATAACGTCATACATAATAAATTCACACTTTCACTTTTTTCTTTATTATACATGATTGTGGTTTTGTTTAGACAGTTGTACACTGTAAGATAGACATTTTAACTTCATTAAGCCGATGTATACCACTTCTAAAAGTGGTGATGTGAAAGCGAATTATGTTTTCAATTAAGTGGTGTCCACAAACATTTGCTTAATAAAGTTATGGCCTCCGGCGAATGCCACAGATTTTTAAATGAATTTCTCAAGCGAGCTTGATAAAAATCTGGACGCATATTCGCTAAAGGCGAATTTGATAGGATTGGACGGGTTAGATGGCATCGAATTTATTGAAAGGGACCATGATCTTAACGATTGGCCTCTTATTATCGAGAATAATAGGTATTTTATATGTTATTCCTTTTTATCAAATTATTGGTGAAGAATATATTGCGTTGTATCAATATGCTTATACACCATACTCCATTATGCTGGCTATTGCAGTATCTGGGGTTCCAATTGCGGTTTCTAAGTTTGTATCCAAATATAATGCTCTAGGAGATTATGCAACTGGCAGAAAGCTAGTAAAGTCAAGCATGTTGCTAATGATAGTGACAGGTATTTTAGGTTTTCTAGTGCTTTATTTTCTAGCGGATCCCATCGCACATTTAATCATAAAAGATGATGAAGCTGATTTTTCAGTAAATGATGTAGCTTCTGTGATAAAATTTGTTAGTTTTGCTGTGATTGTAGTTCCAGTTATGAGCTTGGTAAGAGGGTTTTTCCAAGGGTATCAGCATATGACACCTACAGCAGTTTCTCAATTGTGGGAACAAATTGTTCGTATACTTTTTGTTCTAGTTGGTGGTTTCTTTGTTGTGTATATTTTCAATGGCACAGAGAAAACGGCGGTTTCTTTTGCAGTATTTGCTGCATTTTTAGGCGCTATTGCAAGTATGTTTGTTTTATATTGGTATTGGAGAAAATTAAAACCAGAATTTAATAGTCTTTTGAACAGTTCTGGTCGAGTTAGCTCAGATATTTCATTAACGAACATTTATAAAGAGATGCTTATTTATACAGTACCTTTTGCATTAGTAGGGGTTATTAACCCTTTGTTCCAATTTATCGATATGATTACATTTAACAGCGCGATGTCTTCAATAGGTATTGGCGGAAAAGTATCGAACATTTTGTTAGGCATGTTAAACTTTAGTGCGCATAAGCTTGTGATGATTCCGGTAATGCTTGCAACGGGTTTTTCAATGGCATTAATTCCTTATATAACTAGTTATTATGCTAAAAAAGATTTTGCTCAAGTGAGAAAATCCTTGGACCAAACTTTTCAAATTTTACTGTTTCTAACGGTTCCTGCAGCAATGGGAATTTCGATTTTAGCAGATGAATTTTACCTGGTATTTTATGAGGCAAGTGAAACTGGTGCTACAGTGCTAGCACATTACGCTCCTGTGGCAATATTATTCGCGTTGTATCCAGTGACCACTTCTATTTTGCAAGGAATTGATCGACAAAAGTTAATTATTTTAAACCTATTGCTTGGAATTCTAACAAAACTTGTACTGAATACACCGCTTATAAAAGCCTTTGAAACGGATGGAGCAATTATGGCTACAGCTTGCGGTTATTTGGTCGCAATTGGGCTGAATCTATTTGCCATTCGTAAGACACTCCATTATAAATCGAATATGGTTGTTCGTAGGATTATGCTTATTATAATAGTAAATATAGCAATGTTAGTGCTTGTGTTTATAGTTAAGTTAGGATTTGGACAGTTAATATCTATCGATACCAAGCTGGACGGATTAATGGTAATTATCGTTTGTGCAGGTATCGGAGCAGCTTTTTATGCATTTGTTACGATACGATTAGGTCTTGCTCAAAAACTATTTGGGGAGAGACTGACAAGATTTACGAAAAAATTTGGTTTGTAGGTGATTAACATGCGTTTAGATAAATTTTTAGCTCATATGGGCTATGGTACAAGAAAAGAAGTGAAAATTTTAGTTAAATCCAAGGCTATTCAAGTAAACGAAGTCGCTGTCAAAGATAGTTCCATGCATGTGAATGAAATTACAGATAAAGTGACAGTATACGGAGAGCCTGTGAAATACAAAGAATTTATATATTTAATGATGAATAAACCTCCTGGTGTAATTTCTGCGACAGAGGATTCTAGGGATCAAACAGTTATTGATCTCTTAGATGATGATGTCCGCCATTTTGATCCATATCCAGTGGGTAGATTAGATAAGGATACAGTTGGTCTGCTTCTATTGACAAATGATGGTGCTTTAACACATCGGCTTCTCTCGCCGAATAAGGATGTACCAAAAGTGTATTATGCGAAAGTAGAAGGTGTGGTAGATGAATCGGATACTATAGCCTTTTCTCATGGAGTAATTTTAGATGATGGCTATCATACCAAGCCAGGGATACTCAAAATATTAAATAGCGGACCTGTTTCTGAGATAGAATTATCTGTAACAGAAGGTAAATTTCATCAAGTGAAGAGAATGTTTGAAGCAGTGGGGAAAAAAGTTGTTTATTTAAAAAGGCTTTCAATGGGGAAGCTTGTGCTAGACAAAAACCTTTCAGAGGGCACATATAGAGAACTAACGGAAGAAGAGTTAGAACAAATACAGCAAAAGAATGACCTCGCTTAAACACTGAGCATGGTCATTCTTTTCTTATCGTTAATATCTAAGATGTCAATTTGACTCGTTTGTTCGTCGTGGTCCATTTGCCTCTTGTCGGACTAATAACTAAGTCATTAAAAGCAAGCACATTCAAATCTCGTTGAATTGTGCGAGGAGTGATGCCAAATTCATCGACTAAGTCTTGTGTTGTTACAGTTCCATTATCACGGATGAACATATACATGTCTTTAATTCGAGTAAGCATCCGATCAGTAGTAGGTTTCATAAGTAACCACTCCTTCATCATGATATCTCTTGGCTAGACTAGCGGACGACTTGGGTGAAAAGCAACTAAGTAATTGCAATTTACAGCCCCTTTACAATGATGGTAGTCAGAATATTTTCTTTCTGACAATTCCATTATAATAAATTTCTATTGAAATTTCTATAGAGATTATAATATTTACAAATAATTCACATTTCTCTGTAGTTTGGGGATGAGCTAAAAGTAACAAAAACTTCCAAGGGAATTCAAGCAACTCTGATTTCAACTCTAGTTGTATGCTTTCTGTTGGCACAGCTCGAGCCAGGAGTCTTTCCCTGTCACCTTGAAGTAGCTTTTTACCTCTAATCGCCAAAGTATCGAAGTTTTTTATTGATTAATTTCCCTATTTGTAAGCAAATAAACCTTTTGGGGAAATAATCAAACTACTAACAGATTTTTATGTCTTTTTAGATAAAAAGTGTAAAATGAAAGGTAAGTATGATAGAGGAGGAAACTAAATTGAACTGGTTAGAATTAGCAGAATCTAAAAAAGCAGATATAGTAGCAGAGTTACAAAGGTTAATACAAATTCCAAGTGTGATGGATGAAAAAGCAGGTAATGATGAAATGCCTTTTGGTCCTAAACCACTAGAAGCGCTTCTCCATATGTTAAATGAGGGAGAGCAAGAAGGATTTACAACCAAAAATGTGGATAATGTAGCTGGACATATTGAAATGGGTGAAGGCGAAGATATATTAGGTATTCTATGTCACGTAGATGTTGTGCCAGAAGGTAAAAATTGGACATATCCACCATTTGAAGGGATAGTTGCTGATGATAAAGTGTTTGGTCGGGGTGCAATTGACGATAAAGGACCAACGATAGCAGCTTGGATGGCGATGAAACTAGTGAAAGAAGCAGGAATTGAGCTTTCAAAAAAAGTCCGTCTCATCATTGGAACAGACGAAGAAAGTGGATTCCGTTGTATGGCTAGATATTTTGAAAAAGAAGAAATGCCCCAAATGGGATTTGCCCCGGATGCGGATTTCCCCATTATTAATGCAGAAAAAGGAATCGCAAGTCTAATCTTTACGCAAACCGGTTCAGCGGATACAGAAACGATACAATTTTTCCAAGCAGGTAAACGTACAAATATGGTGCCCGATGAAGCCTTTGCGGTATTATTCGGTGGTTTACATATGATTAAAGAGAAGTTCCAAGCGTTTGCAGCAGAACATAATGTTAATGGGGAAGTGACGCAAGAAGGTCCGATGGTAAAAGTGCTTGTGCATGGTAAATCAGCACATGCTATGGAGCCAGATGATGGTGTTAATGCCGGAATTGTACTAGCTAAATTTTTACAAAACATTAACTTAACGCCTCATTCCAAAGCGTTTGTTAACTTTTTAGTGAATTCCTTTGGTGAAGAGAGTAGAGGACATTCCCTGGCACTCAATTTTACAGATGAAATTTCAGGGGATACGACATTAAATCCAGGGGTCATTCATTATGCACCTGCTCAAGGTTCATGCACACAGGTTAGTATGCGTTATTCTGTAAGCTATCCATTCGATGAACAATTAAGAGCGTGTAGAGAGCTCCTTAATGGTACAGGTATTACATTAGATTTAGGTACTAACTCTAAACCACATTATGTCGATAAAGAAGATATACTCATCAAAACTTTACAAAAAGTATACGAAAAACATACTGGTGAGAAAGCTGAGCTTTTGTCTATCGGTGGGGGTACCTATGCAAGAGTTTTAGAAAAAGGGGTAGCATTCGGTATGCTTTTCCCTGGTAGAAAAGACGTAGCACATCAAGTAGATGAATATGTAGATATTGAAGATTTAGTTAAAGCTACTGCTATTTATGCAGATGCAATTGTAGAACTTGCTGGAAGTTCAAAATTCGAGGAGGAATAAGCATGGTAAAAGTATTATGGAATGATCAATTTGTTCAAGAAGAAGATGTGAAAATTGGTTATGAGGATCGTGGTTATCAATTTGGCGACGGAATTTATGAAGTGATTAAAATATATAACGGTAATATGTTCACTGCAACAGAGCACATCGACCGATTGTATGCGAGTGCTGACAAAATTCAATTAGTCATTCCCTATACTAAAGACGTTATGCACAAAATGCTACATGACCTTATTGAAATGAACGAGCTTCAGGACGGTCAAGTGTATTTACAAATTACACGCGGTACTAGCATGCGTCAACATAATTTTCCTGTTCCATCGGTTGAATCTGTTTTAACAGCATATACAAAGGAAACATCACGCCCTCTTTCTCAGCTAGAAAATGGAGTGAAAACTTGCTTTGTGGAGGATATCCGCTGGCTTCGTTGTGATATCAAATCGTTAAATTTATTAGGTAATGTTCTTGCGAAACAGGAAGCAATTAGTAAAGACTGCTACGAAGCGGTACTGCATCGTGGAGAAACGATTACGGAAGGTTCATCCTCTAATATGTACGGTATTAAGGATGGTGTTTTGTATACACATCCTGTTAGCAATTTAATACTTAACGGAATTACTCGCCAAGTTATTTTAAACTGCTGTGAGGAAATAGGGTTACCAGTAGTGGAAGAGGCATTTACGAAAACGCAAGCATTGGAAATGGATGAAATGATTATGTCTTCTACGAATGCAGAAGTAATGCCTGTAATTTCGATTGACGATAAACTAATCGGTAATGGCAAACGTGGAGAATGGACCGAAAAGCTTCAAGTAGCTTTTGAAAAAAGAATTCCTTCATCCATTGAAGTATGACCAAGCATTATTTTATCGCTATAAAGATTCCAATGAAGGTAGCAAATGCCATTATTCAGGAACGTGATAAAACAAACTTACAAAAGACTCATAAAATATTGCCGGTAGCAGAGGACCTCCATATAACTTTGTATTATTTGGGACATGTAGCAGACGATACACTAACTCAAATAATAGATTCTCTTCATCGGTTAGAGTGGGGTTCATTTGAACTAACAACAAGTGGAGTGGCGCAGTTTGGTAGTGATGTCACTCCACGCGTTGTATATACTGCGTTAGAAAAAAGTAATCCTTTACAATTTTTGCAGCAAAAAATTGTAGAGCGATTAGCCGATATTATAGAAGTACAGAAAAAAAACGACTTTACTGCCCATATTACTATCGCTAAAAAATGGGCAGCTAAAGAATCGGTCAATTTAGTTAACTTTACACTACCTAATCTGGCCTTTAATGTAGATAGTTTTTCTATTTATACGATTAATGTAACTCAATCTCCGCGTTACGAGGAAGTTAGTACATTTTTAAATAGGGGAGGGAAATAAAAATGGCCCAACTAGTTAAATTACAAGATTATGTTTCTCGATACCAACTAGATCTTAAAAGATATCCCACACAGTTTGTGCGCTTAAAGAAACAGCAGTGGGATCGAACAAAGGAAGAGTGGGAACGAGGTTCTTTTAACTCTGATTGGATAGAAAAAGAAGAGGAAGTTTTGGAAGGAAACGAGAAAAAAACGATTTTCTCTATTCTTTTTCCAAAGCATAAAAAAGAAACAACGGAAGAGCTAGACTGGCAAAATAATGAGTTGAGTGATGAAGATTTGATTCCTGAAGAGTCTACTACTTTACATTTTGAACCTAAACTAGTATATAATCCACAAACAAAAGAAGAGCTAAAGCGAATGTATTTAGATCAGTTATTTCATTTTCAGTTAAAATGGGCAAGTTCCACGCTGCGTGAAAAGTCTTATATAGATCCAAAATATATGAGAGATTCCATGTTGCGAGATTTAACACAGAAATTACCCGATAATTATTTTTTATTTTATTATCCTATTTTGAAGCTTAAAAAAGCACCAATTGAATTAGATATCATACTAATACTACCTACAGAAGTGGTATGTATAGTAGCTCTTGAGGCTAAAGCTTCTGATGCTTTTATAGGAAGCGGAGATCGGTTCTGGCTAAAGAAAAGCGGAAAAGATGAAAAGAAAATTTTAAATCCAACGATTAATCTCAATCGTATGGAATCTATCTTAAGTCAGATTTTCCAAAAGCAAGATATAGAGCTACCGATAAAAAAAGTAATTCTTTCAAGAAATGGCTATATTGATTATCCAGGAAACTCGTTTAACACCGATTTTATCGATACACGTAAATTTCCAGAGTGGTTTTTATCATTGAAATCCTCACCTTCTCCGATGAAGCATATGCAATTTAAAGCAGCACAGGCAATATTGGACTTAGTACAAACGACTTCTTATTCCAGATCTAGTTGGGATTTGGGGAGCGAGGAAATCGATGAGTAATATAGTTTTTATCGTAAACGAGCACGCAGGAAATGGTTTAGGTAAGAAAGTATGGAACAAATGGAAAGAAACAATTGATATTCCCCATCAAGTATTTATAACTGAAAGAACAGAGCATGCCACCGAAATAGCAAAAAGCTGTGCAGACTCGCTCGATGATTTGATAATAGTTGGTGTTGGCGGAGACGGTACCATTCATGAAATTATCGCTGGTATAGTAGGTTTTGCACACGTTAGAATTGGATTTATTCCTGCAGGTAGTGGAAATGACTTTAGCCGAACATTTGCTGTAATTCATACGTTAAGGGACTTAAAATCTTATGCAAATAGTAACAGTCACAAAGAAATGGATTTGGGAACTGTACGAACTCCTGAAAGGGAATATCAATTTGTTAATAATGCAGGATTTGGCTTTGATGCAAAAGTTGCTTATTTGGCAAATTATTCTACATGGAAGAGTAGGCTAAACCTATTCAGACTTGGTAAACTAGCATACATATTATATTTATTGAAAGAATTATTTACATTTGATAAATTTTCTTTTACTTTACATACTAATAATGAAATTATCCGATTTGATGATGTATGGTTTTTTGTTATTTGCAATCAGCCATTTTTTGGAGGAGGCATGAAAATCTCTCCAAAGTCTATTGCAAATGACCAAATACTTGAGGTGACGGTAGTTAACAAATTATCAAGATGGAAATTATTATTTATTTTTGGTACAGTATTCTTTGGAAAACATACTAAATTTAAAGAAGTTACTCAGTTCCAAGCTTCCGAGTTTACAATGGTCCTTCATAATGAAGTGTTTGGTCATGTAGACGGAGAGTTTTCTGGCATAACAGATAAAGATACAGCTTATACATGTTCCGTAGTAGCAAATGCATGGAATTTAGCAAGCCGTTAAAGAAAAAGGAGTTTAAATAATGAGGTTAAGAAATAAGCCATGGGCAGAGGATTTTATCAATGCTCACCCAGAGATAGTAATACCAAATCCTGAAGAAAAAAAAGGGAAATGGAACGTTGTGTTTAATAATGATCATCCATTGCATATCGAGGTAGGATCAGGTAAAGGTCAGTTTGTAACAGGAATGGCTAAACAAAACCCTGACATCAATTATATCGGAATCGAATTATATGACAGTGTCATTGTGTCCGCATTGGAAAATGCAATTGCCGCTCAGCCACTACCGAATTTACGATTATTGAAAGTGAACGGAGCAGATCTAGCTCAGTATTTTGAAAAAAATGACGTCGATCGAGTGTATTTAAATTTCTCCGATCCATGGCCAAAAACTAGACATGCTAAAAGACGTTTGACACATGCAGTATTTTTAGAGTTATATAAATCGATTTTAGTAGACCATGCTGAAATTCATTTCAAAACAGATAATCGCGGACTATTTGAATACTCCTTAACGAGTATGTCTGCTTTCGGGATGCTTATCAAGGATGTCTCTCTCGATTTGCATGTTAATATGCCTGAGGATAATATTATGACGGAATATGAAGAAAAGTTTTCTGCAAAAGGACAGCCTATCTATCGAGTAGAAGCTAAATACATCTAAAAGGGGTGTCGGGAAATGGATACGTTTAAATTTCATGAAATGTCGTTTACATGGTTAAAGGGTGGTACAACTTTTATGGACGGGGGTGCCATGTTTGGGGTTGTTCCAAAACCACTATGGGAAAAGAAATACCCGGTCAATGAGAAAAACCAGATTGAACTGCCATCTGATCCATTACTTATCCAATATAAAAGTCAAAATATATTAATGGAATCAGGTCTCGGTTATCTTAAAATGACCGAGAAACAATTGCGAAACTATGGAGTTACTGATCAATCCCAGGTGGAAGATAATCTAGTAGAATTAGGAATATTACCAGAAGATATTCATATAGTCATGATGACTCATCTCCATTTCGATCATGCCTGTGGACTGACGAAATGGGAAGGTAACCAGATTGTTTCCACTTTTCCAAATGCAAAAATATACGTATCAGATGTTGAATGGCAGGAGATGCGAAATCCAAATATTCGCTCCAAAAATACGTACTGGAAAGAAAATTGGGAGGCAATTGAAAACCAAGTAGTACCGTTTACAGATTCGCTCGAGATAATTGAAGGGATTCAAATGATTCATACTGGTGGTCATAGTGACGGACATAGTATTGTAGTATTCACACAAGAAGAGGATACTGTCATACATATGGCAGATTTAATGCCTACCCATGCACACCAAAATCCACTTTGGGTTCTTGCATATGACGATTATCCGATGACATCTGTGTATGCGAAAGAAAAATGGGTCAAACAAGCACTTCAACAAAATTACTGGTTCAGCTTCTACCATGATGCCTTCTATCGAATGATCAAATGGTCTGAAGATGGAAAAGAAATAGTGGATTTGGTTGAGAGAAGTCGTAAGTAGAAAGTGAGTGGTGACATTGTCATCGCTCTTTTTTATGGAGAATTTAACCTATTCCAACTAGCAGAGCATTTATTCCAACTAAAGCATCTGAAATTCTAACTAATCATTTTCAGGCAATAAGAAAAAACGGGCAAAAAAACGCCCGGTCCTTTAAGATAAAGACATGTTTCTATCGTTTCTGAATTGCTTTGGACAGACGATTTTACTATATGATTATCGAATGATTTTTTAGGGATTCTAGTTGGTTGTGACGTCCGTCACAACCAACTAGAATCTCCTTTTTTTCGGTAATCTTATGGTGTTTGTCTATCCGTCGCCCATCCCCAACTCTTAGAAACAGGTGAGGGCGTTTTTGTTTAACGAAAGAAAAGATACTTTTCTAATACATAGAGGAAGCTCACGAAGATGCAATTTCGTTCGCTCTTTCGCTTCTTTATTTAATGCACACTTACTATTTCTTTTTATTTCCACTAGTAAAAATATTATCTACTCTTTTCACAGTTCAGGAAGAATAATGCAACTACTCCAAATATGTTTTTATACTTACATATACTTTAACTAATAAAATTATCTCAGGCGATACGCTATGCCAAATTTCTTAGTGTAGTACCACACCTTCATTGATTGGAGTGAAAGGTGGCGACTCCTGTGGGATGAGTGAGACAGATGAGGTATCACATCGACGCGCTAGCGACGGTGATAGCTCATCGCTCACCCCACGGAAAGCGTCCACCTGAAACGGAAATCATAGGATTATTTTGCTTACTAGTCTCCTAAAACCAGTGTTCACAAAATATTTTTATATACTTATCTTTAAAAAAATGGCTGTTCATGATAAATATCAAGAACAGCCACTCTATTAAAACTAAATTTTCACCAAATCAACAACTGAACCTGTTTTTGCATCTGCTGCGAACTCATATTGCTCAAGTTCACCATTCTTCACACGGGAAATTCCACCTTTATAAACATTCATACTTATGGCAGCTTTTTGAAATTTTTCTGGTGACATATATATCCATGATCCATCAATTGGACCCTCTTTTTTGAAAGAATTTTTAATTTCATTTAATACAAGCTCGGCTGAACGATTGAAATCCATCTTATTAGTAGCTTGGCTGGCAATAACCCCAATAACAATTCCAGTTCCAAGTCCCATCATATAATCTTTTAATTTCATTATTATTCCTCCCATCTTATTTTTTTTAGTGTATCATACATCCTCATTACTATTAAAATTTTTCGGATTACGAAGTTTTATTGTAGTAAACGAAGAGATCTTTTATTACAATAAGAGAAGGATATTATTTTCTGCATAGCTTTAGGAGGCTTTTTTATATGAATGAAGAAACACGCTCACTATTTAAAACGTTGACAGAACTTCCAGGAGCACCTGGCAATGAATATGCAGTTCGTGCCTTTATGCGCGACGAGCTGACTAAATATTCAGATGAAATTGTTCAAGATAACCTAGGTGGAATTTTTGGACTTAAAAAAGGTGATGAAAATGGACCGAAAATTTTAGTTGCAGGTCACATGGATGAAGTCGGATTTATGGTAACAGGAATCACAGATAATGGAATGGTACGTTTTCAACCACTAGGTGGCTGGTGGAGCCAGGTTTTACTTGCACAGCGAGTAGATGTGGTCACTAAGGATAAAACAATTCCTGGTGTAATCGGTTCTATTCCTCCTCATTTGTTGAGCGATGAGCTTCGTAACAAACCGATGGATATAAAAAATATGTTAATTGATATTGGAGCAGATGACAAAGAGGATGCTGTACGAATGGGTATTAAACCGGGTGATCAAATCGTACCAGTTTGTGCATTTACACCGATGGCAAATGATAAAAAGATTATGGCGAAGGCTTGGGACAACCGTTATGGCTGTGGCTTAGCAATTGAGCTTTTAAAAGAGGTACAGAACGAGCAACTACCGAATATGCTTTACTCGGGTGCAAACGTTATGGAGGAGGTTGGTCTTCGCGGTGCACAGGCATCAGCAAATATGATTAACCCTGACTTATTCTTTGCTTTAGATGCAAGTCCTGCCAATGATGCTTCGGGTAACAAAAGTGAGTTTGGACAACTTGGTAAAGGAACACTTTTACGAATTTTCGACCGTACAATGGTAACTCATAGAGGTATGCGTGAATTTGTATTAGATACTGCAGAAACGCATAATATTCCCTATCAGTATTTCATCTCACAAGGTGGTACAGATGCTGGACGTGTTCATACATCGAATGAAGGTGTTCCAAGCGCGGTAATTGGTATTTGCTCACGTTACATTCATACGGCTGCATCTATTATTCATACAGATGATTATGCTGCGGCTAAAGAGCTTATAGTCAAATTAGTTAAATCATGCGATAGCACTACTTTAGAAACAATTAAATCGAACGTATAAGTAAGCGACAGATGCGATACTGTACTTTAAAAAGATGCCTTTAAAGGCATCTTTTTAACTAGAAAGAAGGATAAATGTATGAAGATATTAATAGGTACTCATAATAGAGCTAAAACAAAAGCAGTTCAGACGATTGCTAGTATTTATTATCCAAATGCAATATTTGAGAACAAAGAAGTTCCATCACTAGTGTCGGATCAACCTATGAGTCAGGAAGAGACACGGCAAGGGGCTATTAACCGAGCAAAGCAACTTATGGTGGACTCAGAGGAAGCTGTGTTTGGAATAGGCTTAGAAGGTGGAGTTCAGGTAATTGATGGTCAAATGTACATTTGTAATTGGGGAGCTCTTGTAACGCAAAAGGGTGATGTTTTTACGGCTACAGGAGCTGGAGTTCCACTCCCTGCTGAAATAGCGGAACAATTAATAGCTGGTGCGGAACTTGGACCAATTATGGACGTCTATTCTAATAAGAATGGTATTCGTCATGAAGAAGGTGCCATTGGAGTATTTTCAAGTGGATTTGTTAATAGAAGTGCTATGTTTGAGCATATAATGTTATTATTGATAGGGCAATTTGTATTTTCTAATAAGCTCAAGTAGTTGCAACTGTATGTAATCATCGTTAAAATATATAGCAGTTATGCACTGAATGGAGGAACGAGAATGACCCGAAAATGGATGCGATTATTGATCGCGTCACTAGCTGTCATTTTGTTAGCTGGATGTTCTACTTTAGAGGAACAGACTTCAGATGGGCTTGAAAATGCAAAAGTTGCATTTCAAGATGATGCAGAAAAACCAAATGAAAAAGTGAATGATATCAATATATTTCTACCTAGAGGTTTTTCGATAGAGGAAGAATCAAATGAGACGAATATTATTCTTTCCAAAGGAAATGACTCATATATTCTATTTATTAATCCGAATGAATTGCAAAGCAGTCAACTATATTATAATTTGATGACATCAGATAGTAATCTAAAAGTAGTAAAAGAAAAAACTTTTGAGCAAAATGGACGTTTTGGATTTGCTGCGATTATTGAAAATAGTGAAGAAAAATACGAGCTCATAACAAGTATTGGCGGTATTAAACTAACTACCATATCCGAACAGCAGGATATTGCAACTAATTTAAAGAAAATGATGCTTATTGTTCGGTCCATTGCAACAAACTAGAGGAGTGATACATATGGAAAATCTAGCTTCAGTAGAACAATTTGAACAATTAAAACAACAAGAAAAAGTTGTATTTAAATTTACGGCAGGATGGTGTCCAGATTGTCATTTCATCGATCCTTTCATGGGAGAGGTAGAAGAAAAGTTTAAGGAGTTCACGTTTATTTCCGTAGATCGCGATCAGTTCATCGATTTATGCATCGAGCTTGATATATTTGGTATTCCTAGTTTTCTAGTATATGAAAATGGCGTAGAAAAAGGTCGGTTTGTTAGTAAGGACCGTAAAACTAAAGAAGAGATTGAGACATTTCTACAACTGATTTAAGCGGACGAAACGGTTCACATAGTGGACCGTTTTGTTTAATGAAGGGAAAAGATAAAAATGAAAGCACTTGAACTTGTACGACTCTTAAAAACGAAGCTTTCCGAAGATATTTATACGTATGATTATAATAGAGAAACGAATAAGCTTCGATTGACTCATAAAGCTACAGCGAAAGGAATTGAAATTTCGGTTCCTCCAATCTTAGCTAAATATGAAACGAAAAAAGAAGCCGCTATTAATGAGGTTGTATATACGATACAAGAAACATTTCAAGCGATGGAAAAAGAGATGGCCGGTGAAATAGATCCTTCATTATCAGTATATCCAGTAATCCGTTCTACCTCATTCCCGCTTAAGTCTAATGAAGGCAATCGTTTTATCACGAAGGATCATACTGCAGAAACACGAATTTACTATGCTGTTGATCTTGGTAGTACTTACCGTTTGCTAGATGAAAAGATGCTCGCAGACTGGAAGGTAAGAGAGACGGAAGTAAGAGAACGAGCTCTTTTCCAAGTTAGAAATTTAGAAAATCGCTTTAAAACGGACGAGGTTGCGGGCAATATATTTTATTTCTTTAATAATAACGATGGCTATGATGCAAGTCGTATACTTAACGAATCGTTATTAAAAGACATGAAAAAACAAATTACTGGAGATATGACTATTTCTGTACCCCATCAAGATGTTATGATAATTGGGGATATTAGAAATGAAACTGGCTACGATGTTCTAGCGCAAATGACGATGCATTTCTTCACCGTTGGAACTGTACCTGTTACTTCATTATCTTTCATCTATGAACATGGTGATTTAGAACCGATATTTATCATGGCGAAAAATCGAGTATCAAAGGAGAACGAAGACAAATGAATATTTTTTACAACAAAGCTGGAGTTGGCGATGTGTTATTAATCCAACTAACACCTGAAAAAACAGATAAGGTTATTACAGAAACTAATGGTGATGTCACGCAAGTAAAAGATGCACAAACAAATGAAGTATTGGCTATAAATATTTTTGAATTTAGTAAATACAAAGAGTTGGATGTTCAAGGTAATGTTCCTTTAAACGAAGAAATAGTTGAAACTGTAAAACAAATATTATCAAAAAATGGCTTATCTTTCACACTAGAAGTGGACCTATCTCCTAAATTTGTTGTTGGGCAAGTGGAATCGCTGGAGCAGCATCCTAATGCTGACAAGTTAAAAGTATGCCAAGTGAATGTTGGGGATACTACATTACAAATTGTGTGTGGCGCACCGAACGTAGAAGCTGGTCAAAAGGTAGTAGTAGCAAAGGTAGGAGCGGTTATGCCTTCGGGTATGGTTATAAAAGATGCTGAACTGAGGGGTGTTGCTTCAAGTGGAATGCTATGCTCCGCAAGAGAATTGGCGATTCCTAACGCACCAGAAGTAAAAGGAATTCTTGTTCTGGAAGAACAAAAAGAAGTCGGAAGTGAATTTTTAGTTTAATGAATGAAAAGCATACCATGATGGTGTGCTTTTTTTCTTTAGAAAATTATAGATCTTATATAAAGTGGTTATTGTGAATTATAGCGCAGGTCGGCGACTCTAGTTGAACAATATGATGAAGTGAATACAGGCTCGAGTCGCCCTGAGAAAGATTCCGACCGCAAAGGAAATGAGAGGTATATCTGGATCTTTTTTTGACTGCACTGCATTCGTCTAGGTAAGTCGTTACACGCTCTCGAGCACATTTATTTGTGCTTGTATGAAATTTACTTCCTCTCTCCGTTATGTTACGCGAACACTCATTATTTACTCGCTCATTGCCATTATTTACTCTCGGAATGCCCAAAATATTCACCGTCCCAATATATAAGTGGCACTTTACAAATAGTCAAACAACAAAAAGGCATGATATTTTTCCCATTCTACCTGTTAAATACAGACGAAACCTATTATTATTGATAGAATAAGAGGTATCTTTTAGAAAGAGTGATGAATTTGAATTGGTTAAAAAAATTATTTGCATCAGATGAAAATGAAGTTGAAGAGGAGTACGAAGAGCAACAACAAGTGATCCATTCCGCAACAAAGAAAACTCCTTTTCGTTTCCCGTTAATATCAGATGAAGAAAAAAATGAATTGTTATACGGATATCCCAAGGAAGAAAAAATAGTAGAACCATATAAAGAGGAACCTTATTTAAAGGAACAAGAATTTAAACCATTGCATACCCAAAGTCTGTGGCAGCAACGTAAACAGCCCACTGTAACACATCGTGCTGAAAAGAAAATGATGGAAGAAACTCCTGCTATAAATCGAAAGAAAAGAGCATTTACACCTACAGAGGTACCTTCTCCTGTTTATGGCTTTTCCAAAACGGTAGTAACAAAAGAAAAAGAGTTCACAGAAGAGATTGAACCTAAAATTGAAGAAGTAACTGCTGCAGCAACTTATCCGGAACCTACTATTTTAGAACCGGAAGTAATAGCAACAGACAATCTCGTTCAGCAAACAGAGCTAGAGGAAAATCAGTTGGCTTATGATTTAGAAGAGAAAGCACATGCAACCGAGTTAGTAGAAGTTGTACAAGCAGAGGTAGCTGTAGCGGAAATGGTAGAAACAATTGATCTAGCTCAAAATGCAGAAATCATTGAAGAAAAGCCAGTAAAAGAAAATATTCGACCATTTAATGTACTAATGCTGAAATCAGATAAAAGTAAATTGAATAGAATAGATACTATGAACAAAATCTCTCCGGTAGCGCAAAAGGCGGTTAATACACCAAAGCCATCCATTCAGCAGGAGCAGAAACAAACAAATGAAACGGTTCAATTAAGTGTGCAGGAAGTTAAAACAATAGAAGAAAAAGTAGAGGAAGAGATACTACCTAATTATGTCAGACCCTCTTTTAGTCATTTACTTCCTCCCGAGATGAATGTGGAAGATAAGGAATGGATGGAGGAGCAAGCATTTACATTAGTAGATGCGTTATCACATTTTCAAGTAGTTGGTGAAATTGTTCAAATGGTACAGGGACCAGCAGTTACTCAATTTGAAATAACAGTTGGTCAGGGAACAAAGGTTAGTAAAATACGAAACTTGGCGGATGATCTTAAGCTTGCGTTAGCAGCAAAGGATATTCGTATTCAAGCACCAATACCTGGGAAGAGCTCTATTGGAATAGAGATACCAAATAGAAAATCTCGTGCAGTGCGCTTAGCTGAAGTAATAAATACAGATATATTTTTAGGCTCGGATTCTCCCTTGGAAGCCGCTTTAGGATTGGATCTTACAGGTAAACCAGTGACATTGGATTTGCGTAAAATGCCTCACGGACTCATTGCAGGAGCAACTGGTTCTGGTAAATCTGTATTTATCAACTCATTATTAGTAAGTCTGTTGTATAAAGCGACGCCAGCTGAAGTAAAATTATTATTAATAGATCCTAAAATGGTAGAGCTTGCACCGTTCAATCATATTCCACATCTTGTCAGTCCAGTTATTACAGATGTAAAAGCCGCAACTGCAGCACTGAAGTGGGCAGTGGAAGAGATGGAACGACGCTATCAGTTGTTTGCACATATTGGGGTGCGGGATATATCGAGATATAATACGCTCGCTACCGAGAAGCGCCAGTTTGCTCAGAAGCTTCCGTATATTGTCATAGTAATTGATGAGCTTGCGGATTTGATGATGATGGCTCCTACGGAAGTAGAAGATGCTATTTGTCGAATTGCACAAAAGGCAAGAGCCTGTGGAATACATTTAGTATTGGCTACACAGCGACCTTCAGTTGATGTTATCACTGGTCTCATTAAAGCAAATATCCCTACACGAATTGCATTTTCCGTATCTTCACAAATTGATTCACGCACGATTTTGGATCAGCAGGGTGCAGAACGTTTGCTAGGAAAAGGAGATATGCTTTACCAAGGTAACGGAATGTCTAGCCCTGTTCGTATCCAAGGTACCTATGTATCGGATGACGAAATTGAAAGTGTTATTGAATATGCTCGAACTCAGGGGAATCCAGATTATTTGTTTGAACAAGAGGAGCTTCTCCAAAAAGAAATAACCTCTGAACAGGACGAATTATTTGAAGAGGCTTGCCGATTTATTGTAGAACAAGGAACTGCATCCACTTCATTATTGCAGCGTAAATTTCATCTAGGATATAACCGAGCAGCCCGCTTAATAGATGCCATGTATGAAAATGGTTATGTTACAGAGCAAAAGGGAAGTAAAGCTAGAGATGTTCTTTTAACAAGTGAAACTTTAGACGAAATATTTAGTTAACATTTTTTATTAAATGTTCACAAGAAGAAGTGTTATAATGATGAATACGTCCAGATAGGCGCATGAATTATTCAATGTATTTAAGTGGGGCTAATCCCAGGAGGTTACTACGTATGACAAAGTACCATTTTACAGGCATTAAAGGGTCTGGTATGAGCCCGTTAGCGCAAATTTTGCATGATACAGGCTATGAAGTGCAAGGCTCTGATATTGAAAAATATTTTTTTACAGAAAAACCATTACATGAGCGAAATATAGAAATATTATTGTTTGATGAATCTAATATTAAAGAGGGTATGACAGTTATTGCCGGGAATGCTTTTCCAGACAATCATCCTGAGTTGGTCAAAGCTAGAGAGCTTGGCTTAGAGGTAATCCGATATCATGACTTCTTAGGCGATTATATGAGTCAGTTTACATCTATTGCAGTTACTGGGGCTCATGGTAAAACATCGACTACTGGTTTGTTATCTCATGTATTGAGTGGATATGAACCAACTTCGTATTTGATAGGTGATGGAACTGGAAAAGGCGTGCATAATGCTTCTAATTTTGTGTTTGAAGCTTGTGAATATCGTCGTCATTTTCTAGCGTACAATCCTGATTATGCTATTATGACTAATGTTGATTTTGATCATCCAGATTATTTCCAAGATATCGATGATGTTTTCCAAGCATTTAAGTCCATGGCGATGCAAGTGAAAAAAGGTATCTTTGCTTGTGGCGACGACAAATATTTACAACAGATAAAATCGGAAGTTCCGGTCGTATACTACGGCTTTGGGGAACATAATGATTTTGCAGCCCGCAATCTTGAAATCTCAACAGAGGGTACATCTTTTGATGTATTTGTACGCAATGAATTTTATGATCGCTTTTCTATTCCAATGTTCGGTGATCATACTATTTTAAATGCGCTTGCAGTTATCTCTCTTTGCCATTATGAAGGTGTCCCATCAGATACTATTCAAAAAGGGTTAGAGACGTTTGAAGGTGTAAAAAGAAGGTTTACGGAGACTATTGCAGGTGATGATATTATCATTGATGATTATGCTCATCATCCTACAGAGATAAAGGCAACTATTCAATCGGCTAGACAAAAGTATCCCACTCACCAAATCGTTGCTATTTTCCAACCACATACTTTTACAAGAACGCAAAAGTTTTTACAGCAATTTAGTGAGGCTTTAAGTTTAGCAGATCGCGTTTATTTATGTGATATTTTTGGATCTGCAAGGGAAAATGCTGGAAATTTAACGATTGAAACGCTTGGTGATATTATTGAAGGCAGTCACATTTTAACAGAAGAAAATGTAGGCGAATTGCAAACAAATGAACAATCTGTATTCTTATTTATGGGAGCAGGCGACGTTCAAAAGTATCAAAAAGCCTTTGAAGCAAAACTTAATAATTAATAAAAGAGCTTAATCTATTTAGATTAAGCTTTTTTTAGAAGGATATTTAAAAGAAACGTAGTATAGTATAGATAGGAAGTTTAATTTGATTTGATTGGGGTAAAATTGTATTAAGACAGATCAGCTTTAGGAGGATGTTCAATGGAAAATCTTTTATACATAGCCGCTATAATAGCCGCTGTTGCATTTCTAATACTTTGTATAAGTTTAGCGATGACCTTATTTTCAGTTAAAAAGACATTAAATAATGTGGCGGACACATTAGATGGGTTAGAAACGAATCTTCAAAACATGACAAAAGAAACAGCGGAACTTCTTCATAAAACAAATGACTTAGCAGAAGATATTCAAGCTAAATCTGAGAAGTTAAATACAGTAGTCGATGCAGTTAAAAATGTAGGAACATCTGTAAATGGATTTAATCATTCTATCCAACGTTTAACAACTTCTGTAACATCCGAAGTGGAGAAGAATGAAGAGAAAATTGCTCAGGTTGTACAATGGAGTAATGTTTTTCTAGGCGTTCGAGACAAATGGAAAGAACGTAAAGCATTAGAACGTGCTGGGTATTACACTTACGACAATGACAACCAAAAACCACTATAATTGGAGGAATTTTACATGACAAATCAAAAGCAAACTAAACCTAACTACAATGATGCAACTTATAATCATGAATATTATGCCAACCAATCATCTTATAATCAGCAGGGAAATCCCAATTATCCACCAGTACCATACTACAACAATGATCCAAGAGATGATATTTACCGTGATGAAGAAGTAAATGGTAAAGATTTTATTCTCGGTGTGTTAATTGGTGGAATAATCGGGGCAACGACTGCTTTATTGTTAGCACCAAAAACTGGTACAGAACTTCGTGGAAATCTTTCTACTCAGGCTGGTCAGCTAAAAGAGAAAACGATGGATTTATCTTCTACTGCGAAAGAAAAAACAACTCAGCTTTCAAAGCAAATTCAAGAGCAGTCCGGACAATTAGTTGAAAAAGTAAAAGCTATTAAACCAGCTGCCTCTTCACCGTTGGATGACGGTACGGCTTCTTCTGAGGGAGAAGAGCCAATGGAATTTATGGAAACGGTCACCTTTACAACTGAAGAATTAACAGATCAAGAAGAAAATGCGACAGCAGTTGCAGAAGCGATTAAAGAAGCAGTTGCAGAAGAAGAAAAAAAGTAAATATATCATAAAAAAGCATTGCACATAGCAATGCTTTTTTGTATTTATCCTTTCTTTCACGAAAAATTAATTATTGCATAAAATATTATGGAGATGATTTTAACTTTTAGGGAGCTATTGACTTGAATAAAAATAATTTAAATTTTAGACAAGATAATCCAGACCAGCAAACGGAGAGTCAAGCTGCAAAACTAGCTGTGATTGCCACAGCAATCACAACCTTTGGAGATGCGTTAGCCACAATAGCTGCTGTTCTTGCACTAGAAGAGAGCCGACAGAATAATAGCGATAGTTCTGATAACAAAAATTTACAGAAACAAATTGACCATTTAAACGATGAAATTAAATATCTAAAAAAACAAATAAATAGTCAGAAGCGTTTTTACTGAAATAAATCTAATAACGAATTAAATTTTATAAAATCGGGCACGCTATACTTGAGGTGACAAGATGAACTTTCCAATAATCCATACAAATTTTTGGGATGCTCTAATAGCTGTTCCGGCAATTATGATTCTAACTCAACTTCTAAAAGTATACTTTAAAATCCCTAGCACATTTACACCGTATATTGCACTCCTCATTGGGCTATTAATATCCATTTTTATTAGTCATCCAAATAACTTATTCGCTGGTATTTTCATGGGGTGGTTTTATGGATATGCAGCTGTTGGAAATTACGCTGCATTAAAAACATCGTGGGTCGCCTATAGAAATGAGTGAAGGTTCATAAACAAGAAGAAAAAGAGTCGGATTCACAAAATTTGAATCTGACTCTTTTTGTTTTATCCAAACAAGATCTCTAAAAAATCGCCACCAAATATTTCTTCATCAAAACGTGAAGGCTCTCCGTTTTTTAATATTTGGAATGAACCAGCTTGCTCCGGCATAGTCCATTCAGTAAAACGAAAAACGTCTTGAAAGATCCAGGGGGAATTATTTATATCCTGCCACTGAATGTTCGATTTTTTAGGAATTATATCAGTAGGGGACAATTGGACGTTTTCTTTCTGCACAATTGCACATTCTTTCATGAGCTCCACTGTTTTGTTTTGGAATGTAACTATTATTTTGTCCATTAACTTTTTTTCAAGTTGATTTGCAAGCTGTTGCAACGTTGGTGAACTAAATGTTTCCAGTTGTATAATATCATTTTCTTGAACAGGATAGGTTAGTTTGGCCTGGCTACCATTTAACAATAGCTTTGATGAAAATGATGGGATAAAATGTTCTTTATTGTTTATGGTTACAGTGTAAGGTTGTAGTTGGATTAAGTAATTTTCTTTGTGAATAGAATATATAACCTGTTCTATTGTTTGCGGCGTTTCAACAGTTATTTTGTCGTTGTCTTGCAAAACCTTATCTAAAGAAACCTTATGCCCATTTTGTTTCACAATAGGTTCAACTATATACATAACACCTTGAAAAGTAATAGATTTAATCGTCGCATCGTCCAAAAGATCCCGCACTGTAGCGAAACCTTCTTTTCCGTCAACGCCCTCTAATAGTTCTATTTTATCATTATTTTGAATAGCTGTTTTTGTACTAGCTTCAACTCCGTTTAGCTGGATAACAGCTGGTTTTCCATGCTCTCCTGGAATATGAATGATTTGCCCATTTACTTCTACAGTTAATGCAGCTCCAGGCTTACCATAAAGTTTACGAGCTGAAATATTAGCAGCTAAAAAGGCATCAGCAATAGTCATTTCTTTAAGTTCAAATAACCGAACGATTTGGTTATTCACTTGCACAGACATGTATTGAATTGGTGCACGTTTTGCTGCAATGGCAATTCCGATAGGGGTAACCAATTCAGGCGTGATTGGAATATGTTCTTCCTTCGTTAAGTGCTGTATTGCATCTATCCCACGAACTGCAACACGATTGAGAGGTAAATTTAGTTTTTCAGCCAAAACACTAGGGAGAGTTGGAGTTAAACTTCCCCCACCTACTAGCATCACAGCCTTCGTAGGTTTGTTGTTATTTAAGCGCAAAATTTCGTTTGAGATGGCACTTGCTAAAACCTCTATAGCAGGTTTTAGTGCTTTAATCACCTCATCTTTTGGGATATCCTGCTCAAAACCTAAAATATCGTGTATTTGGACAAATTCCTCGGTATTAATTTTTCTCTTTGCTTGTTCAGCTAACGGGAAATCCAATAAGTAATGATCACTCAAAGCTTCGGTAATTTCATCTCCAGCGGTTGCTACCATTCCATAGGCGACTACAGTTCCTAAATCTGTAAGAGCAATATCAGAAGTTCCCGCCCCAATATCGACTAATGCTACGTTTAATCTTCTCATCGAAGGAGGTATAAGCACATTGATCGCAGCAATTGGTTCAAGCGTCAACGCTTCCATTTCCAAGTTAGCACGTTTTAGTGCAGAAATAAGAGATTCTACTACGACGCGTGGAAGAAAAGTTGCTATAACCTCTATAGACGCTTCGTTTCCTTGTTGATCTACTAAACTTCCTATTTCTTCTCCATCTAATCGATAATAGACAACACTGTATCCAACACAATAATAGTGATTAGAATGCTTGTCTGTATCATTTTGTATTAAATTACTCTGTGCTTTTTGGACGGCTGAAAGCTCCAGTCGATTCATATCATCCTCTGAAAAGATAGGTCTATTTTTAATGTCCATTACAACTTCTGCCTGCTCTGTTTTCAACGCTCTACCAGCCGCAGCCACACTTACTTTTTCCAATTTTCCATGCTTTTTTTCAAGCTTCTCTTTTACGGACTGAATGACCTCAGCCACTTTTAACACATTATGTATTTGACCGTCAACCATTGCTCTTTCTTTGTGTTCTTCCACTAATATATCCAATACATGGAAAGAGTCTCCATTTTCTTCTAAAATAATCCCTACTACAGATCTTGTACCAATATCTAATGCAAATAATTTAGGTGTCAATTTCCCACGTCCTTTTTCAGACAAATACTTTAACGAGTTGAATCGCTAAAATAAAATGCGTGACATTTTCTCGAGCATTGATTATAATATTACTTATATCTAAAAATGTATCACAATTTTCTGTCGTTATAAAGTATCGGTGGAAAGAAGAGAGGAGAAATTATCTATGAGTCATGTAGATTTAGACGCTTTACGCGCACGTGTTGATGAGATTAACGTAGAGATTTTACAGTTAATCAACGAAAGAACTGGTGTTATTCAAGAGATTGGTAAAGTAAAAGAGAAACAAGGTGTTAATAGATATGATCCTCTTCGCGAAAGACATATGCTAGATCACTTGAAAGAAAATAACGCTGGACCACTTCCACAATCAACGGTTGAGCATATCTTTAAAGAAATCTTCAAAACCGCTTTAGAAATTCAAGTGGATGATCAAAAGAAAGCATTACTTGTTTCTCGTAAAAGAAAACCTGAAAATACGATTGTTAATATTAATGGGGAACAAATTGGAACAGGTACACCATCATTTGTTTTTGGTCCTTGTTCAGTTGAATCCTATACACAAGTTGCAGAGGTAGCAGCAGCTATCCAATCTAAAGGATTAAAACTTATCCGTGGTGGGGCATATAAACCACGTACTTCCCCTTATGATTTCCAAGGATTGGGATTAGAAGGATTAAAAATATTAAAGAAAATTTCACAAGAGTTTGGCTTATCTACGGTATCTGAGATTGTAACGCCAAGTCATTTAGATGAAGCTCTAGAATATATTGATGTTGTTCAAATTGGTGCACGTAATATGCAAAACTTTGAATTATTAAAGGCAGTAGGGTCTATCAATAAACCAGTCCTTTTAAAACGAGGAATGGCAGCTACATTAGAAGAATTCATCCATGCCGCTGAATATATTATGTCACAAGGGAACGATCAGATTATCCTATGTGAACGCGGTATTCGGACGTATGAACGTGCAACCCGAAACACATTAGATATTTCGGCTGTGCCAATTTTAAAACAAGAAACACATTTACCAGTATTTGTAGATGTTACACATTCAACTGGTCGTCGTGATATTCTACTACCTGCTGCAAAAGCTGCAATAGCTATTGGTGCTGACGGTGTAATGGCAGAGGTTCATCCAGATCCAGCAGTAGCTTTATCGGATGCTGCACAACAAATGAACTTACAGCAATTTGATGAGTTTTATGATTCTGTACAAAAATTCTTAAAAAATCATGAGATTCATGCCTAGTTAGTGAAAAAATTCACAAAACCGACTCTTATTTTAGAGTCGGTTTTACTATTTCATTGAAAGTTAGGAAGGTTATCAAGTATTATTGATATATATAATTTTTTGTATGTAAAAAGGTGAAGGAGGGATATATGTTGACTATTACAATTTACGATGTTGCCCGAGAGGCAAACGTATCAATGGCAACTGTTTCACGTGTTGTTAATGGAAATCAGAATGTGAAGCCAGCTACACGTCAAAAAGTATTAGCGGTAATTGAACGTCTGGATTATCGACCAAATGCTGTTGCACGGGGGTTAGCAAGTAAAAAAACAAAAACTGTCGGCGTTATCATTCCAGATATTTCGAATGTATTTTATGCAGAGCTTGTTCGTGGTATAGAAGATATTGCAACAATGTATCGTTACAATATCATATTAACTAACTCCGATCAGCAAGAAGATAAAGAAGTTCAATTACTGTCTACACTCCTTAGTAAGCAAGTAGATGGGGTAGTGATGATGAGTGATGAAATTTCCCCTGAAATGTTGCATGAGATGAAAAGAGCAAGCGTTCCAATCGTATTAGCAGGCACAGTTGAAACTACAAATTCGTTTCCATCCGTAAATATTGAATATCATGAAGCGGCAGTGGATGCAGTTAACCGTCTTATCAAAAATGGTCACACACGCATTGCCTTTGTATCAGGATCTATTGATAGCACAATAACCAGACTATACAAGCTATCAGGTTATGAAAAAGCATTAAATGAGGCAAGTATAGAAATTGACAGTGATCTCATAGTTGGAGTAAATAATACATACGACGATGGCCTTGTTGCATGGGAGCAATTGCGAGAGCTAAAGAATCCTCCAACAGCATTTTTTGCTGGTAATGATGAAATTGCTATTGGTTTAATCCATGGTGCACAAGATAATGGATTAAGTGTACCTGAGGATGTCGAAGTAATAAGCTTTGAAAACTCCAAACTATCTCGTATGGTTAGACCTCAGCTTACGAGTGTCGTTTTGCCGTTGTATGATATTGGAGCGGTTTCCATGAGACTGCTGACGAAACATATGAATAAAGAAAATATCGAGGAAGATACGGTTATTCTGCCGCATTGGATTGAAGAACGAAAATCAGTTAAGTAAAAAACACCAGTAGCCATTTAATGTTGGTTACTGGTGTTTTTTGAATGCTTGCTGACTTCGCAGTTGGTAGAGTGCTTTGTCGAGCATTTGTTTGTTCTTTTCTGTAATTTCTTCTTTACGTGGAATAGGTTCGTACAGCGGTTCAGGATCTAGCCATGTAGGAATGAGAGGGATTGGTGATTCTTTCGACCATTTATCCAACCAACTTTGTGGTAACACGCCTTCCGGATAAGGAAAGTCATTCATCTCCATCCATACGTAGGACCATGCACGAGGTACTACTCGCCATATATCGTAACCACCACCGCCAACAGCAATCCATTTACCATTGCAAAATTCATGGGCTAGCTCATGTGCAAGCTTCGGAATCTCTTGATAAATTTTCATCGTTCCATATAAATGAGTAAGTGGATCAAAATAATGTGCATCGGCACCATTCTGACTAAGAATAACATCCGGTTTAAATGCTTCCACAATTTCTCGAAAGCTTGTCCGATAAATATCTAAAAAAGACTCATCCTCTGTAAAAGCATCAATAGGGAAATTGAAGGAAGTGCCATAGCCTTCGCCAGATCCTCTTTCCGTAATACCGCCAGTCCCTGGGAATAGATATCTTCCTGTTTCATGAATTGAAATAGTACACACATTTGGATCATCATAAAAAGTCCATTGAACTCCATCTCCGTGATGAGCGTCCGTATCTATGTAAAGAACACGGGCGTTATATTTTTCCTGCATATACTTGATAGCAACAGAACTGTCATTGTACACACAAAAACCAGACGCACGTCCTCTAAAACCATGATGTAGCCCGCCACCTAAATTCACTGCATGGCATGACTTACCTTCCATCACATAGTCAACTGCAGTTAAAGTACCTCCTACGAGACTTGCACTTGCTTCATGCATATTAGGGAAGATAGGGGTATCCTCGGTGCCAATACCATAGCTTTCATATTTCGTACTATCAACATTTTCCTTGCTTGCTTCTTTTACTAACTCAATATAGTTTGCATCATGGACGAGAAGTAGTTCCTCGTCAGTAGCCATTCTAGGGGAAACAATATCCGATGAAGATAAAGCATTTACCTCTTTTAGTAGATCAACTGTCAATGTGAGTCGTTTTTGATTGAATGGGTGAGTATCCGAAAACTTATAGCCTAACTGATCTTCGGAAAAGACGAATACAGCTTTTTTCATAGACCTAACCCCGGATGATTCGGCCATAATACCTCGTAGCCCTCTGCACGAATAGCTTCAATAAGTCTAAGTGGGTTTATAGTCTTTACTCTAAGTACTAAAATTTTATAATCACTTTGATCTTTATCGGGATACACTAAAACACTTAACACATTTACTTTTTGATCGTGGAAGACTTTTGAGACTCCGAACAGTACACCAGGTTTGTTCGGTACTCGGATTTCAATTTGGGATCCTGGCTGATGTACACCTGTTAGCTCGATAAATTTGTAAAGTAAATCCGACTCTGTAATCATTCCTACAAGTTTTCCATGCGATACAATTGGTAAGCAACCAATTCGATTGTCATAAAAGATACTCGCAGTTTCCTCTACGAAATCTAGTGGATGACCAGTTATCGGGTTTTTGGTCATTATTTCTCCTAATGTCCGATTATATATTTTAGGGTCTGATACATTTTGTAGTGTGGATGGAGTTGCTTCTTTTAAGTCTCGATCGGTCACGACTCCAAGTACTTGTCGCTTGTCATTAATAATAGGTAGATGGCGTATTTTTTTCTCTTTGAGTAATTGCAATGCGTCATTTATCGTATGTTCTGGTGTTAAAGTTGGTACGGAAGTATTCATAATTTGTTCAACTAGCATGTGCATGAACTCCTTTTGTAAGAAAGTTAGTCATTATTAGTACATAAACCGATTCATAAAACGTAGTTGGTCGAACTGCTGGATCGATTCCGAGTCTACTCTGCTACCAATCTTAGCCATTAAGCAATTGGCAGGATGAGAGCTAATCTCCGGATCGTCTGTTGCAAAATACTGTAGACCACCCGCTTGCATCATTTTCTCCATTACTTTTCTATATTCCCATACGTTTAATCCTGTCCCTTTTAAATCCCAGTGCCAGTAATACTCTGTTGTAATCGTAATATAATCCTCCATAGCATCATCCATCATGGATACTCGAAGGAGTGTTTTTCCGACTCCTGTGCCACGGAATTTTGGAATTACCTCAATAGCCCCTAACTCTATTAGATTTTCCATATTACCTTGTGACCATCTTTCAAGTGGGTCTGGATATAAGAATGTACAATAACCTACAATCGTTTCTTGATCTCGCACAATGATAATTCTTCCTTCAGGCAGTTTAGCAATTTCAATAATTGCTTGATGCTGCTGTGTTGGTGTGCGAAAAGCTACTAAATCCTCGTGAAATTGTAGCCTCGCAATTTCTTCAGATGGAATAGGACCTTCAATAACGACAGTGCCATGTACAGTTTCTTTCTGCTCTGCATTATACATTTTTGTATGTATCACGGATTCACCACCTCTTTAGATAATTGTAATTGTATATATTATACATGATTTTAATTTAATATTGCGATTACCTCTATTATTTTAATCAAAGATTCTAAAAAGTATAAAGATTAGCAAAAATACAAAGAAGTATTGTAGAATGGAATAGTAAAGTTATAGAAAGGGTGAATAGGATGAAAATTGAAACATTACAAGTAGTTCAAGGGGATTTTCAGTTAAGTAATTATGAGGAAACTGCAAAAAATTTTAAATGGGAAGACGCAGAGAAAGAGTTCTCATGGTATAAAACTGGAAAAGTGAATATGGCGTATGAAGCAATTGATCGTCATGCAGAAAACGATAAGAAGGATAAAGTCGCACTTTATTATCAAGATGCTGAACGAAAAGAATCCTATACTTTCGGTGAGATGAAAAAGTGGACGGATAAAGCTGCAAATGTATACGTGAACCACTCAAATTTGTCTAAAGGGGATCGCCTGTTTATATTCATGCCAAGATCACCAGAGCTATATTTTGCACTTCTTGGAGCTACAAAATTGGGATTAATCGTTGGTCCGCTTTTTGAAGCGTTTATGGAAGGTGCTGTTTACGATCGTTTATTAGATAGCGAAGCAAAAGCAATTGTCACAACACCGGAATTATTAGATAGAATTCCATTAGATAAATTACCTAATTTAGAGACTGTGTTTATAGTAGGTGAAAGTATAGAGGAAACTGATAAGTTTATCGATTTCAAAAAAGCTTTACATAATGCTTCAGAAGCCTTTGAAATCCAATGGGTTGATAGAGAAGATGGACTGATTTTACATTATACTTCTGGTTCTACAGGTAAACCGAAAGGGATCCTGCATGCTCATAATGCAATGGTGCAGCAATATCAATCTATGAAATGGGTAATGGATATTAGAGATGACGATATCTATTGGTGTACAGCAGATCCAGGATGGGTAACTGGGACGGCATATGGCATCTTTGGACCCTGGCTAACAGGAACGACATCACTTATTCTTGGTGGTCGATTCTCACCAGACACTTGGTATAATGCAATAGAAGAGTATGGAGTTACAGTATGGTACAGTGCACCAACTGCATTCCGCATGCTAATGGGTGCAGGAGATGCCATCGTTAAGAAGCATGATTTGACTTCATTGCGCCATGTATTATCAGTAGGTGAACCGTTAAATCCTGAGGTTATTAAATGGGGTATGCAAGTGTTCAATAAACGAATCCACGACACTTGGTGGATGACCGAAACTGGTGCGCTAATGATCTGTAACTATGGTTGCTTACCTATTAAACCAGGCTCCATGGGTAAACCACTACCTGGAACTGAAGCAGCAATTATTGATAACCAGGGTAACGTTGTACCGCCTTATACGATGGGTAATCTAGCGCTGAAAAAGGGTTGGCCATCTATGATGCGTCAGGTATGGAACAACAAAGAGAAGTATGATTCATATTTCATTAATGATGAATGGTATTTCTCTGGAGACTCCGCATATATGGATGAAGAAGGATACTTTTGGTTCCAAGGTCGAGTAGATGATGTAATCATGACTTCCGGTGAACGCGTAGGACCATTTGAAGTAGAAAGCAAATTACTAGAGCACCCAGCTATCTTAGAAGCCGGGGTTATAGGAAAACCGGATCCTGTACGTGGTGAAATAATTAAAGCCTTTGTTGCATTAAATGAAGGATATGAACCATCTGACGAACTAATAACAGATATTCAACAATTTGTGAAAAAAGGACTTGCTGCCCATGCAGCACCACGAGAAATTGAATTTAAGGATAAGCTTCCAAAAACAAGAAGTGGTAAAATAATGCGCCGCGTACTAAAAGCGTGGGAATTAAAGCTACCAACAGGTGATTTATCGACTATGGAAGACTAATAGTTTAAGTGAATTAAAAGATCACCAATAATATACAAAAGCATTGCGTTTCGCAGTGCTTTTTGTATTTAAAATTATCCAATATAGTCGTTGAGGTTTAAGTTAATACGCATTCTAAAAAGGTAGGGGTGAAATTAAATGGAACAATTAAATCAAATTATAAAAAAGTTAAAAATAAACGTTCTTTCCATTAAGAATGTTCCTGATTCCTTTAGCTCAACTGTATATAAAATACAACAAATGAATCAGAAAATAGTGTATCTAAAAATACCCTATTCTAAAGTCAAATTAGTACGGGAATATGAAGCGATAGAAATATTGAGCGGTGAGCTACCAGTGCCTAAGTTAGTGGGATATTGGGAAGGGGACGATGAGATACCAGGTGCTCTTCTGCTTTCAGAGATGAAAGGACAGCCTGTTTCTGGAAAAGTTGATGAAAAATTAGCTTATGATATAGGCGTTCACCACGCAAAGTTGCATAACGTGTCTCCAAAAGAAAATAAATCATATAAAGGTATTTTAAATGTATATGAACAATGGTCAACATTTACTGAAGCACATTTTTATGGTTTTGCAGAAGATGTCAAAGAAGTAATACCAGAGGATTTATTAAGGCAATCGATAGAGCTATTTGAAGAGCGTCGCAAATTTCTTCCTAACCCAGATGGACCGAGCTTTATACATATGGATTTTCGTCCGGCAAATATTATAATCCATGAAAATCAAGTTTCTGGAATTATAGATTTTGAAAGTGCTCGCTTTGGTGCGACGGAAATGGATTTCACAAAAATTAACCGTGATATATTTATGAAAAACCCAGGGACATTAGAAGCTTACCAACAGGGATATCAATCTATTCGGCCATTAATAGATTTAGAAGGCGTATTGCCATTTTATCGTTTTACGGATGCATTTAATTCATTAGGGTGGTGTAAAAGACGTGGCATCGAAAAGCATCAGCAATTTTTTGATGAGAATTATGTTATCTTAAAATCTATTCTGATGAATGAACATTAATTCAACTTTCGATTTCTAATAAAGAAAAGAAGGCGACTCGTCAAGAATCGCCTCCATGTCTTCTTTATTCCTCATCAAACCACAGTTTATCTTTGTTATCAATATCACCATTATAATTGATTAGTATTTCATCTCCTGCTTTTATATTTTTATAAGCAAAGAAATCAAATGTGTGATTTTTAAAATTAATCTCATATATTGCATTCGGTTCATAAGAATGATTAAACAACATTCCATAACCAAGGAGAATAGCTGAGTGATTTATCCCATACTCAAAAGCGTAATCAGCTAGTAGGGTTTGCTCAATGTACTGATGCTGTTCGTTTGGATACGAAATGACAGGTGCTTCATGGAAAAGCTGCCCTTTTTTGATGTCACATGTAGCAAATACTCCTCTATTGAATTCTCCATCACTTACTGGAGATGTTTTTACCTCGATCATGTTTATTCGCCTCTCACTTTTAAAATATTCTTTCTAACTGTAACATTAATTTGAACATTATGCTCCTTTATTTTGGAGTGAGAAAAATTGTCCAATTTGGCGTCTCCATTTTTAATAAAAAAAGAGCCCGAATTTGGGCTCTTTTTATGTTTAATTTTATCTAATTATTCTCCACCTTCACCAGGAGGAGTTGGTTCTGTCTCTACAGGAGGGGTAACAGGTTTTTCCTCACCAGGTGGAGTAACTGGTTCTACTACAACAGGAGGTACAACTGGCTCCTCCTTATCATCTTCCGGTGTTTTTGGTGGAACTACAGGTTCCGGTGGTTTCGCTGCTTCTATAGACACTATATTAGAAGAACCAGATTCTAAACCAGTGATATCCACAGCAACCACGATAAATTGACCTGGTCTATTTATTGAAAATCTATTTCCTGCAGCCTCTTTCATAGAAGAGAGGAGAGCCCTTTGTCCATTTCCTACTTCATATACTCGATACCCTACAACATCTCCTGAAGTAGAATTAGCCCAAGTTATCGTGCCGTTTGAAATGGAAGCTGTGACAGCAGCTGGTGGGCTTCCGTCAGCATTAAATACTTCCTCCGAAACTACATTTCCTCCAAAAGCCGATTTTGCAGGGAAGAGTTTCGAAGCGTTACCTCCAAATTTTCCAAGCATACGCTTGATAAAGGCTTCGTTTACGCCATAACCACCACTTACAACAAATTCACGCGGAGTCGTATCTAGCGCACGATATCTATTTCCATTTATCTCAACGTATGAAGAAGAGATTAAACTATCATCTTTGGCAGTTGGTAATAAAACAGCCGCGTTAAATAAATCAGATTTCACTAAACCGGCTTGAGAACATGCATCAGAAACTGCTAGTCCTGAAATACCACAGAAGGATCGAGTAACTACTCCTTCAGGAGCTTTAAAATTATTAGGTGCATCGACTAATTCAGGATTCACATCATACATTGCATTCATCATATTAGACCAGAGCATATTAATACGAACGCTAGGGTGATTATAACGATTATTCATATAATACAATGTTTGTGTATCATCTCCATAACCCAACCAAACTCCTAAAGAAACATTTGGATTATAGCCTACTAGCCACGAGTCATTATGATTTTGTGTTGTCCCCGTTTTTGCACCAAAGTCAGATTGGAATTTTAATCTAGAGTTTGCTAATTTTGCAGTTCCTCTAGTCATTACATCTCGTAACATATCGGTAATGATATAGGAAGTAGCGGCACTGAATACGGGTACAGCTTCCACCTCATGCTGATAGATAACATTGCCGTCTACGTCTTCAATTTTTTCAATCATATACGCATCGATAAACTGACCACTATTAGCAAATGTACCAAATGCATTGGTGTTTTCTTCAAGAGTTGCACCATTTGTCATTCCCCCAATGGAAAGGGCATGATTGGCATATTCACCTTCTTCAATATGTTCAAATCCCATTTTCTTTAAGAAATCAGTAGGCTTACGATCCATTATCAAATCATAAAGTCGGATAGTGGATAAGTTTTGAGATGTGGTTAAAGCATCACGAGCAGAAATAATACCTAACTCTTGTTCAGTAGTATAGTTAGATGGTGATTTTGCCCAAGTAGTACTACCCAAATTTTCTAACTTCAGATCGACTACAGGACTACCAGCACCAATTACGCCATATTCAATCGCTGGAGCATAAACAAGCAAAGGTTTAATCGTAGAGCCTATCGGCCGGACCCCTTGAGTAGCATTATTTTGAGCCTCAATCGTATGATCTCGTCCGCCTAAGAAGGAAAGTATTTTACCTGTTCCATTCTCTATCAACATTCCACTAACTTGAACAGGGAAATCTTTTAAAACTATTTCTCCTGAATCCTCATCTTTTACTTCTTTCTGGAAAGTATGACCATAGTACTCAAATTCATCTCTTACTTTTAACATAGTCTCATACATGTCTTTATTAATCGTTGTATGAATGCGATAACCATCTGTACTTATGGAACGCTGTGCTAAAATATCGTATTTTTCATAAAGTTTTTTCTCGTTATCTAATCTATCAGGATCAATAGAGTCTGCCTCAGCAAACTTATCTCTTAAAATAGCTTTCACTCTATTTTCAATTTCGTATGTTAACCAAGGATATTTCTCTTCAGGAAGAATCTCTGGCTGTCTAAAATCTTTTGTAATATCATATTTTACTGCATTATTGTATTCTTCATCTGTAATATAACCGGTTTCATTCATCCGGAATAAAACAGTTTTCATCCGCTCAATACCAAGCTGAAGAGCTTCGCCTTCTTTGATAGTGCCACCTTGTCTAAATGGTGTATAGGCAAATGGAGCTTGTGGAATACCTGCAATGTAGGCAGCTTGCGGTAAAGAGAGATCTTTTGCTTTAACATTAAATATTCCGTTTGCTGCTGTTTCTATTCCTGCAATATTTCTCCCATTAGAGTTTCGACCATAGGGAATTATATTTAAATATGCTTCAAGTATTTCTTCTTTGTTCATAAAGTGCTCTAAACGCATAGCTAATAGTATCTCTTTAGCTTTACGCTCGTAAGATACTTCGTTGGTTAAAATTTGGTTTTTGATCAATTGTTGCGTTAAAGTTGAACCACCTGTTTGTGTATCTGAATTTGATACATCTTGAAGTAATCCGCGGAATAATGCCTTCGGAACAATTCCTTTATGGACTTCAAAATATTCATCCTCAGTTGCCAACACCGCATCGATGACAAAAGGAGAAACCTCTGATAATTTTGTTTCCGTTCTTTCTAGATCAGTCCGTAATTTACCTAAATAAATGTCCCCTGCAAAATAAATTTCGGATGTTTCTTCATAATTAAATATATCACTTCGCATTTCTTCCTTATCACGAAGTGGTTCTTCTTTAACTAATGAAGCAAAATAACCTGCGCCGACAGTTAGACCAAATACTCCCAAAGTAAGAAGTCCCACAATGAGAAGTAGACTTAAATTCCAAATAACACTAGAGGATATTCTAACGCCCTTTGCCCACTTTGTAGATTCCCACTCTGCAAATTTGTCTCTATATATCTGTATTTTTTCAAGCAGTTTTTTCATTCAGTTCTCGCCCCCTAAATCTTGAACTATTATACCATAAGCGCATATTGTTAGAGAATAGTTATTGACATACAACGTATATTAGGTAAAATAGGTATATATTTTAACGGAGAAAAGTCCGAAGTAGTATTTATGCATACTGTCAAGAGAGCTAACGGTTGGTGGGAGTTAGTCAGTGTATAAAAATGAATTACAGGCTTGGAGTTAAACGTACTCACAACGATACGGTGATTGAAGCGGAGGGAGTAAATCCTTCAAGCTGGGTGGTACCGCGCTATTTGATTAAGCGTCCCTGCATGATTTTATATCATGTGGGGACTTTTTTATTTTAAGGAGGGAATTATAATGACGAACTTATTAGATGATTTAGCTTGGAGAGGTCTGTTATACCAACAAACAGATGCTGAAGGTATGGAGCAGCTTCTAGGGAAGGAAAAAATCTCATTGTACTGTGGGGTGGATCCGACTGCAGATAGTATGCATATTGGACATATCGTACCATTGCTAACATTGAGACGTTTCCAAATGCATGGGCATAGACCAATTCTTTTAGTTGGTGGTGCAACAGGAATGATTGGAGATCCTTCTGGTCGTTCAGAGGAGCGTCAATTACAAACGACAGAACAGATCGATTTAAATGTTCAGGGTATTAAAAAACAAATGGAGCAAATTTTTGATTTTGAATCCGAAAACGGTGCACAAATGGTTAATAACCAAGAGTGGATTGGCTCCATGAATGTTATTGAATTCTTACGCGATTTTGGAAAATTAATTAATATTAATTACATGCTCGGTAAAGATTCTATTGCTTCTCGCTTAGACACAGGTCTCTCTTTCACTGAATTTACGTATACCCTTATACAGGGAATTGATTTTAATCATTTATATGATCACTTTGGATGTCGCGTTCAAGTAGGTGGATCGGATCAGTGGGGGAATATTACGACTGGTTTAGAGATGATTCGCAAAACACATGATGAGAATGCGAAAGCTTACGGTATTACCATTCCATTGGTTACTAAATCAGATGGAACTAAATTCGGTAAGTCTGCCTCTGGTTCTGTATGGTTGGATGCAAAGAAGACCTCTCCATATGAATTTTACCAATTCTGGATTAATACAGCGGACTCAGATGTTATTAAGTATTTGAAAATCTTCACATTCCTAGAGCGAGCAGAAATTGAAGCTTTAGAGGTAACTGTTGAAAATGAGCCACATTTAAGAAAAGCTCAAATTACATTAGCAGAAGAAATGACACGTCTAATCCACGGCCAAGACGCTTTAGATCAAGCAATTCGAATTTCCCAAGCATTATTTAGCGGGAATTTGAAAGCATTGACTGCAACGGAAATGAAAGATGCTTTTAAAGATGTACCATCTGTTGAAATGGCGAAAGAAGAAAAAACGATCGTAGACTTCATCGTGGAAGCCACAGTGTCGCCTTCAAAACGCCAAGCCCGTGAAGATGTAGCAAATGGTGCTATTTCGATTAATGGAGAAAAAGTGACAGATGTTGCGTACGTTGTAAGTGGAGCAGACCGTTTAGAAGATGAGTTTATGATTGTACGAAGAGGCAAGAAAAATTATAAAATGATTAAGTTTGTATAAGATAAAAGCTACTTCCCTATACTGTATGGGAAGTAGCTTTTTTACCTTTTGTTCGGAACAAAGTGAAAGACTAAAAACCACCACGCTCATCTATGTGGTGATTATTCTGCCCATCCTTTACCTGGAGCTGTTTCTTTTGATGCTCGTTTAACTTTTGATATTCCAAATAACTATCGCCTGTTACGTTGTCTTTTTTCTTTTTATTCAATGTATTAAATGATTTATCCTTTTTCATACAAAACCCTCCTATTTTATAAATTTCTTTGTTAGTGTTCACCAATTATGTTTAAATAGTCACAAATTTATTAAGGAAATAAAAAAAATTAAACTTTACTAGTTAAAAAAGAGCATAAAATAAGGTAAAATAAAAATTGGGACAAAAGTTTGGATTTAAAACATAACTTTTATTATTGGATCGAGGGGACGTACGAGTGAGTGCAAAGAAATATGTATTAAGTCATTTTGATGATTTTTTTGTAGTTTTATTTGAAAAAGATAATAAAGCAAACAAACTGGTCATTTTAAAGGATAAATTTACAGTACATGCAAAAGAGGGAGATTTATTAGAGGTAGAAATCAACCCTGATAAATCCGGTTACAATTTTAAAATGCTCGAAGAAGAGGGCGATAGTACGAAACAAAGATTGTTGGATTTAATTGAGAATATGAAAAAAAACTAAGAGTGAATTGAAAGCTAATTTTGGAATTAAACAATTGAAAAAAGTCTGCCAAAACACTTTTAAGTTGTAAGAGGAGTAAATTACTTCAAAACAACTTGGAAGTGTTTTTGTTATATAAAGATTTAATAATTGAGTGACTGATGCGCTTGAAGCCTTATGAAGATACAACAGGTAGTTGACCAAGAAACTGCTTGATTCACAAATAGTTTATAAAGAATAAACTTTTTTTTATAATCAATTCTTCCATAAAAAATTACTTTTACAATATTGTCTACTACCATCATGTTTTCTCCATACTAATAGATGAGGTGGTAAAATGACGATTGTACGACTAGGCTATGTTGCGATGAGTATGGAACTTAAAAATGCTTCCCCATCTAAAACAATGACCTTCACTCAATTTCAAAAATACAGGGATCGTGAAGCAGCAATCTCCAAATTAGAACGAATTGCAATGGCTAATTTAGAAAATACACACAGGTTGCTTAAACATAATGTCTTTAGTGAAATTTACTTTTATCGTTTAAGCTCTCGACTGATTCCTTTAGCAAACCACTTAGAACTTTCAGAATGGGATTATATGAAACCGTTAAAAGAGAAGCTGCAAGAAATAGGGGAGTTTACGAAAAAGCATAACATGAGAATTGATTTTCATGCAGACCATTTTGTTGTTCTGAATACCTCTAAATTAGAAGTATGGAAAAATTCATTAAAAACCTTAATTATGCATTATTCGCTATTAAATGAAATGAAAATTGATCCTACTCATCGCTGTGTGCTACATATCGGTGGCAGTTATAAAGATACAGAAAAATCATTGGAGCGTTTTGTTAATAACTGGATTGGTGTTCCAAAATACATTCAAAAGATGATCATTCTCGAAAATGACGATACCTCATTTACACTTGATGATACTCTTTATTTATGTGGAAAATTAGGAATTCCGCTTGTATTTGATTATCATCATCATCTTGTACATCATCGGAATGAAAATTGGGTAGATAAATGGGAATGCGTAGTGGCAACATGGAAGGACTCACCCCTTCCAATTAAAATGCATATCTCTAGTCCAAAAAATGAGGCTGAATTCCGTCATCATGCAGACACTGTGGACGTGGACATGTTTTTTAGATTTTTAAAAGAGATTAAAGGATCAGTCCCACAAATCGATTGTATGATTGAAGCCAAATGGAAGGATGAAGCTCTATTCACTTTAATTAAAGAGATTAAAAATAGAGGAGATATTGAAATGATTGATGGATCATCCTTTTATCTAAAGTGATCACGTAAAGCTATCGTCTTTACTCAATTAAATAAAAAAGCCTTCGAAAACCTGTATTACAAAGGTTTCGAAGGCTTTTAATATCACTCTTTGCAGAGCAAATAAATTAACGAGAGTAGAACTCAACGATTAGAGCTTCGTTGATTTCAGCAGATAATTCTCCACGTTCTGGATTACGAACGAAAGTACCTACTTTGTTGTCTGCGTCAAAAGATAAGTATTCTGGTACGAAGTTATTAACTTCGATAGATTCGTTTACTACATCAAGGTTTTGAGATTTTTCACGAAGAGAAATTTCTTGACCTGCTTTTAAACGGAATGAAGGAATATCCACACGTTTACCATCAACTAATACGTGACCGTGGTTTACTAATTGACGTGCTCCACGACGTGTACGAGCAAGACCTAAACGGTATACAATGTTATCAAGGCGAGTTTCAAGAAGAATCATGAAGTTTTCACCATGTTTACCTTGCATTTTACCAGCTTTGTCAAATAGTGTACGGAATTGACGTTCGTTTACACCGTAAGTGTGACGAAGTTTTTGTTTTTCTTGTAATTGTAAACCGTACTCAGTTAATTTTTTACGTTGGTTAGGACCGTGTTGTCCTGGTGCGTAAGGGCGTTTTTCTAATTCTTTACCAGTACCGCTTAGTGAAATACCAAGACGACGTGATAATTTCCATGATGGACCTGTATAACGAGACATGTATGTCTCCTCCTCTATGTTGGTTTTATTTTGTTGTAAAATAAGACCAGATGTATTCAGACTAGCAGACATTTTGTTTTCATGTATCATCGCCCTAGCAGCCGAGGGTTACGGGATACACCATCTATGTTATAGAGGAACAAAATGAGCAATCTAGGCCATACAACTGCTGCATTTATTTTACACAAAGTCCATTGTATCTCTATATGTATTAAAAGTCAAATTATATTCTACTTCATAAAAATTGTAAAATACGATAGACAGGGAATATATAAATAGGATAAAATATAGTTAAATTGAATTATACGTAACTGTGATAAAAGTATCATAGATGCTCTTGGAAACCTAAAGAGGTGAAGTAATGGATAGCGAAGATAAGTTGATCCGTCTTAAAAGTAAAATTCTAGATATTTGGAACGATAGCGTATTTACACATGAATCAAGTATTAAATGGTTTGAAGAATTTCAAAACATTTTAGATGATTTTTTTGAGATACAAAAAGCAAAGTATTTCATATACGATGCGGATACTTTTTTACAGCTTTCTTGGAATCATTCATTTACAAAAAAGCTTAATGCTGTTAAATGGTCAGAGATTGAAAAGTTTTTCTATGACAAGGATTATGTAGATGTACAAACTCTTCAAGTTGAGGGTTCTTCTGACCTAGAGGTTGCATTATTATTAAGAGATACAGAATTACAGCCATTAGGTTTAATACTAATGGAATCTACAGAAAAATGGAAAGAATTTTCACAAACACCTCAACTAAATGAATTTTTGAAAACAATTACTAAATTAGTTAAAACTATTAGGAAATCTGTTTATTTAACACAGCAGGAGAACCAATATCGAAATTTGTTTAATGTAACAAAAATGTTTAATTCGACATTAGATATCGGTCAAATTTTAGAAGGAACGTTACACTCCGTTCAAAAAGCTTTTCCTAATTTCAAGTCTAAACTTATCCTTTCGAATGACCAGGATCGTAAAACATCTGTTCCATATAAATTATTCGATTATACAACGGAAAGAAATGCTACAGTTGAGGCCTATGTTTCGGGTGAATTAACAACTGAGTTAGCACAAGACTTAGGTGTTCGCTTGTTGAACATTCCAATCGTAGGAAAACAAGGGATTTACGGAATTCTCCAAATTTCTGCACCGCTAGATTATTTATTTTCTATTAGGCAAAAAGATTTTGCAGTTTTACTCGCTGCAGCAGCTGGTAATGCATTAGAAAATGCTAAGTTATATATTCAGTCGCATCGACTAGTTTCCGATTTACAATTGATCAATGAAACCTCGCACAAGTTAAATATGAATTTGTCGTTGGATGAGATGGTTAACTTTTTAAGAGACCAGCTCGTAAAGTTTTTCCAACCAGAGCATGTTGGCTTTGTATTTATCGAAAAGGATGAATATAAAATTTCTCCTGCAAGTACAGAGTTATTCCATACGATGGATGGACAGCTATATATTCAATACGTTTCAAATCATTTTAAAACGGAGAAGGATTCTTTATTTATTGCCGACTTCAATCGTTTAACGGATTTGAAATACGAATACCGTTCGATAATGGCTATCCCTTTAAAGGAACAGAGCAATATTACTGGTTTTAGTCTCATTATGCACAAAGAACCCTATTTTTTCTCTTTTGACAATTACAAACTTATGCAGTCCTTGATACAGCATTCATCTTTAGCTATTAGCAACTCAACTTTAAGAAATAAGCTTCAAAAAATGGTAGATCGAGATCACTTAACAAATCTATTTGCACGGAATTATTTAGATAGATTTGTTGAAAAGGCGATGAAGATGGACGACCAAGGTGTCTTTATACTTATGGATATCGATAACTTTAAACGAATAAATGATACGTATGGTCATCAGATAGGTGACGAAATTTTAATACAAATAGCAAGGGTTATACAGGGAATGATTGAAAACAAAGGAATTAGTGCGAGGTGGGGCGGCGAGGAGCTTGCTTTATACTTTTCAAATATGTCATTAGAACAAGGCATAGAAATGGGTACACAGTTGTTAAAAGCCATTCCACAAAATACAAATCCATCTGTAACCGTTTCAATGGGTATATCAAGCTGGCGTCGACAGGAGGATTTAAGTTTTAACAATCTCTTTCATTATGCAGATACTGTTTTGTATAAAGCGAAAAATAGTGGTAAAAACAAACTTTGCGTTTATAAGGCATCTCACTCTTGCTGAGGAGGTGTCTTTTCTTTTGTAAGAATTCGATGTACAATATATGTAAGCGTTTACAAAAGGGGGAGTATTTTTATGGGTAACTCAAAATATTCTAAAGAAACATTGTATATTCATGAAGGATATAAAACTGGAGAGCATCAGGATAGCCTTTCTGTGCCACTTTATCAGACGTCAACATTCGCATTTGACACAGCAGAGCAGGGGGAAAGAAGATTTTCTGGGGAAGAGCCTGGAGGAGTATATTCTCGAATAGGTAACCCTACCGTACGGGTGTTAGAGGAACGGATAGTTGCGATGGAGTTGGGGGAGGGTGCCTTAGCATTTGGCTCGGGTATGGCTGCAGTGAGCACTATTTTAGTTCACCTGACAAAATCTGGTGACCATATTCTATGTACAAGAGGAATTTATGGTTGTACATTCGGATTGCTTAAAATAATGAAGGAAAAATACAATATTACGCACGATTTAAAAGCTTTGGTAAGCGAAGAAGAAGTAGAAAATGCGATTCAACCAAATACAGCGTGTATTTATATAGAAACCCCGATTAATCCAACGATGGAAATTGTAGACATTGAATTGATTACAAAAGTAGCGAAGAAACATGGAATTCCAGTAGTTGTAGACAATACATTCTCTTCTCCATACTTACAAAATCCATTAGAGCTTGGTGCAGATTTCGTGCTTCACAGTGCGACCAAATATATTAATGGACATGGTGATGTTATCGCAGGAATTCTTGTAGGAAAAGACAAAGAGAAGATGGAAACCATACGCGGTACTGTTCAAAAAGACTTTGGAGGTATTATCTCACCATTTGATGCATGGCTTTTAATAAGAGGTTTGAAGACGTTGCATGTTCGGATGGATCGACATTCGAAAAATGCGAGTGAAGTTTTCGACTTTTTAAAGTCGCATCCCTTCGTTGAAAATATCTATTATCCCTTTGATGTAGATAACCAACAGTACCATGTGGCGAAGAAACAGATGAAGGCTGGTGGAGGACTTATTTCGTTCACAATAAAGGGTGGAATGAAACAGGCGCAAAAGCTAATGAATGAACTTAAATTGATAAAAATTGCGGTTAGTTTAGGAGACGCGGAAACACTAATCCAGCATCCCTATACAATGACGCATTCCATTGTTCCGGAAAAAGAGCGTTTAGAAATGGGTATTACAGGTGGATTATTAAGGCTTTCTGTTGGGTTGGAGAACTCTAGGGATATACTAGAAGATTTGAAGCAAGCATTAGACAAGATGTAAAGTGGAAGAGAAGTCTTCTTCCACTTTTTAATTTATTATAAGGAGTGATTATACATCCGGTACCGTAGACTAAATAGCGATTTACAAATGGGACTTAGGAGGAAATATTATTGAAAATAGATTACCTTATATTTAATTCATTACCCGATGCAGCTATATTAGATTGCATTGTAGAGTTACATAAAGATATTTTTGGCACTTCCGATGATTTAATTAACAACATAGCAACTAAACCTCGGTTATTATGTATTACTGCCACGAGTGGTGCAAAAGTTATTGGATATAAGATTGGTTATGCTTTAGACAATGATAAATTTTATAGTTGGTTAGGCGGGGTGGATACTAATTTTCGAAAATTTGGTGTAGGGTCAACGTTAATGGAGAAGCAACATCAATATTTAAAAGAACAAGGCTATAGTGTCGTACAAACAAAAACAATGAATAAGTGGCGAAGTATGTTAGTTTTGAATATAAAAAATGGCTTTGATGTCATTGGTACATATACGGATAAAAAAGGATTACATAAAATTATTCTTGAAAAAGATTTATAAAATTTGCATACGTAATATTATTTCAGTTGCTTCTGTTTTTATTGTTCTATTTTTAGTTACTTGGCTTGAACTATTTAGGTTATTCGAATAATTACTTGGCTTAAAAATATTACTTAACAAAGAGATGCAATGATCTAAAATTATTAGATGATCTTTTCAAGGAGGAGGTTATGATGAAAAAGTTTGTTTTTATATTTGGACCACAAGCAGTTGGGAAAATGACTGTCGGACATGAATTAGCAAAGGTAACTGGTCTAAAATTATTTCATAATCATATGACTATTGATTTATTAGAGCCGCTATTTGGATATAGTCCGGAAATGTGGAGATTAACACATCTATTTCGACAGGAAATATTTAATTCATTTTCAAAAAGTGATAATTATGGAATGATTTTTACTAAGGTATGGTATTTTGATAAAAAAGAAGACTGGCATGAAATAGAAAATATTTGTCAAACTGTCGTTTCTCAGGGGGCAGACATTTATTTTATAGAATTAGAAGCTAAAGTTGAGGAAAGGTTAAAACGAAATAAGACACCACATAGACTTGAACATAAACCGACTAAAAGAAACATTAAACAATCTGAACAACATTTACTTGATACACTAGTAAGTAGTAGGTTAAATTCTTATGAGAATGAAATTGAAAAAGAAAATTATTTAAGAATAGATAATACATACTTGAGTGCCGAAGTAGTCGCCAAAATAATAATAAAAGAGTTTCAATTATAGTTTTAAGTTCAATAAACTATTTTAAAGGAGAGAACATTTTGAAGAAAGTAGCACTATTAGTAATTGATGTTCAAAATGGAATGTTTCCAGAAGGTGAGGAAGTATTCAAGGGGGAAAGGCTCCTTCGAAATATAAATGAACTGTTAACTCGAGCAAGGGCTATTGAAATACCGGTTGTTTACGTGCAGCATAATGAGCCCATAGGGAAACAATTAGAGTATGGTACAAATCCATGGAAAATTCATTCTTCCATTGCACCACAAAATCAAGATATTATCATTCAAAAAACAACCCCAGATTCATTTTTTAATACCACTTTACACGATGAACTGAAAAAACAAGAAATTGAACATTTAATCATTGCTGGTATTCAAACAGAACTATGTGTTGACACCACATGTAGAAGAGCATTTAGTCTGGGATATAAAGTAACTTTAGTTTCAGATGGGCATAGTACGTGGGATTCCGGGGAACTAACCGCAGAGCAGATTATTAACCACCACAATAGTCTCTTACGCTGGTTTGCTGATATTTATCCAAGTAAAGACATTAAGTTCCATTAGTAATGTTAGAAATCAAAGTAAGGAGTTTTTTTATGGAGATTTCATTGATAAGACATGGGAAATCACAATTGATTGAAAGCGATAGAATAACTTTTGCTGAGTTTAAGAAGTGGGTTGAAAAATATGACTTTAACGGGGTGTTTGAAGAATCTACATACCCTTTAGAGACCATAGAAAAAGTAGCAGCTGCAAAGGTTGTTGTTACAAGTGATTTAAACAGATCTGTTGTGTCAGCAAGGTTATTAAATCCTAAAACTAAAACAATTTCCGACCCTATATTTAGAGAAACAGAATTACCTATCCATACAACAATCGTATTTAGAGTAAAATTAAAGCCAAATACCTGGGCAGTAATTTTAAGACTAATATGGTTAAGTGGCTACTCTAACAAAAGCGAATCTTTGAGTGATGCGAAATTGAGGGCAAAAAAGGCTGCACAACAACTAATTGTTTATGCCAATGAACATAAATCAATAGCTTTAGTTGGTCATGGTTTTTTTAATATATTAATCGCCAAGGAATTAAAGAGATTGGGTTGGAAAGGTAAAAGAAAAGCTGGTGCAAAACATTGGAATTGTACCACATATTCCTCTTGAACTTAACAGGTAAACAAATGATGTGATAGTTCAAGTAGAAAAAAGGAAAAGGACCCAACTGAGTAGGGTCCTTTTGAAAATTGAATATTATAGATTTTTTAAATATGCTTCACTAATACTTCAATAAATTGCTCTAAACCTTCCGCATCCTGCTCAGAGAAACGTTCTTTGATGGGACTATCGATATCCAAAACCCCTACGAGCTCACCATCTTTTACAATTGGAACAACTATTTCAGATTGGGATGCTGCATCACATGCAATATGCCCAGGAAAAGCATGTACATCAGGAACAATAACAGTTTGTTGTTTTGAAGCAGCTGCTCCGCAGACACCTTTACTTAAGGGAATTCTTACACATGCAGGTAGTCCCTGGAACGGTCCTAGTACTAGCTCACCATCCTCCATTAAATAAAACCCTACCCAGTTAATTTGATCAAAAAATTGATTTAATAATGCGGATGCATTACTAAAATTGGCAATTGCATTTGCCTCCCCAGTTAAAAGAGCGTCTAGTTGTTTGGATAGCATATTGTAATTAGCTGTTAAATCTTCTGAGTATGCTGATTTTGTGAACATATTTATTGTCTCCATTCTATAGTAAAGTACTTATTTCATTGTAAGACTGATGTAGATCTTTTGCCTGATGTGCGTCTGAACCAAATACAAGTGGAATCTCGAGTTCCTTCGCTAGCTTTATATAAGAAGGCGGAGGATAACTTTCTAAACAATAAGGCTTAGCTAATCCCGCACTATTTACGTCAAGCTCTAGTTGCTGATGTTTGATTTCGTTCAAAATAGCTACTATATCTTCATGGTCATGCACTTCCTCGGTAAAGGCATGCTGGAATTTATGCACTAACGTTATATGACCAATTCTTTTTGGTTTAAAATTACCAAGATTACTCGTTATTGAATCTGTCAGTGTTTTATAATACAATTTATAAACAGACATTGGGTTTCCAAGTCGATCGACGAATTCTAAAAACGTAGTTTTAGAAAAGTCGATGCAAGTATAATCATTTTCGTACTTTAAGAAATGAACAGATAAAATAGAGTCATCTAAGTATTTTCCATATGTATTTAAGAACGAAGTAGTTATTTGTTCAAATCCAGTGATAAAATCTACTTCTAAGCCTGTAGAAATAACAATATCTTTGTTATATTCTTTTTTCAACTTTTCTAACTCGGAAATATAAGATTCCAATTGGTCTATGCTCATTCCACTGTCCTTATCAGGTGTTGGGTCTATAAAACCTATAGGTAAGGGTGCGTGCTCCGTAAAGGTAATTGCCTGAAACCCACGTTTAATCGCTTTTTCAATATACATATGAAAAGAATCATTCGTCCCATGTGGGCAATAGGGTGTGTGGATATGACCATCTTTTTTCAAAAAAATCAGCCTCCTCATTATTAAAATATAATTTTTAAAAAGAATTAATTGTTTTTCTCTTGTTTTATGAAACAATAACATAAAAAGCATGGTAAGATATAGAGTAGCTTTGGAAATAGAACTTTTTGAATTTGGAACAGGGGGCTTACGATGAAGTATATCATCCCAGCAGTCATTATACTTTTAGTAATTGCGATTTTTGCATTTATCATACGACGAAAACATAACGCTGAAATAGAGAGATTAGAGCATGAGAAACATCAAATTCAAAACAAACCAATTTTAGAAGAAATGACAAAAGTGAAACAGCTTAATATGAATGGTCAAACCGAGGAAATGTTTGAAAGATGGAGAAATACATGGACAGAGGTAATGGATGTACATATGCCAAAAATCGATGTCCTTTTATTTGACGCGGAAGAAAGTGTTGACCGATTTATATTCCCAAAAGCAACGAAAATTGAAAAGGAAATTCAAATTTTAATTTCTCTTTGTGACAAGAAAATGTCAGGAATTTTAACAGAACTTGAGGAACTAATCGGTAGCGAAGAAAAAAATCGTATCGAGATGGAGCAACTAAAGGAACAGCATCGTGCAGCAAGAAAAACACTTCTTGCCCATCAGCATTCCTTTGGAGAAGCAGTGAAGGCGTTGGAGCAAAAGTTAGAATCCTTCATTCCACAGTTTGAGGAATTTGATCGATTAACAGATTCAGGAAATTATTTGAGTGCTCGTGAATTGGTAATCACTGTTCAGGATGATGGCCAAAAGTTTTTCCCTAAATTGCATGATATCCCTACAGTGCTATCCGAAATTCAACATAAAATCCCAGCTATAATTCATGAATTGCGAAATGGGCAAAAAGAAATGGAAGAGAGCTCATATTATTTACAGCATCTCGAGATGAATCAAAAATTAGATTCCATAGAAGCAGAGCTCGTGGAACTAAAACAAGCAATCATTGATCTAAACGTTGGTAAAACAATTATTAGAGTGGAAGAGTTAAAAGATGAGTTAGACACTTTCTATGATTTATTGGAAAAAGAAGTGCTTGCTAAAAAATATGTGGACCAATATAAAGAACAAACTGGTACACGTTTACGTGAAGTGACATCTGTGACTCGTGCTGTCAGTGAAGAAGCTTCATATGTACAACAGAGTTATCGTCTTCCTGAAAAAGAAGCGGAAATTCCACAAAGCTGCCTAAAAGAGCTGGAAGAATTAGAGAAAAAATTTGAATTGCTTTCTAGCAGAGTTGAGGAAGAACAATCTGCATACTCAAGTCTGCAGGATGATTTGAATGAAATAGCTGAAGAAATAGATCGGCTTTACGAAGAACAGGATCGATTTGCAAATCGCCTGAAAAACCTTCGCATCGATGAAAATAGTGCACGGGAAAAATTAGATGAGCTGAAAGATATGTTACATGAAACAGATCGTATGTTACAAAAAGCCAATATTCCTGGAATTCCGGAGGATATGGATGTTCGTTTAGAAGAAGCCGAGGAGCATATTTATGTGGCTATGCAAAGCCTCCAGGAAGTACCTTTAAATATGTCACTAGTAGATAATTATTTAGAAAAAGCCGAGGCATGTATGGAGGAAGTACATAAGAGAGCGAAAGAAATGCTTGAGAATGTGTTACTCACAGAAAAAATTATTCAGTACGGCAATCGCTACCGTGCAAGTCACCCACAAGTTCATGCACGTCTAATAGAAGCCGAGGAAGCATTTAGACAATTGCGTTATGCGAAGGCATTAGAGGATGCAGCGACAGCAGTGGAAGAGGTAGAGCCGGGAGCTTTAAAGAAAATTGATTCATTAGTGAAAGAAGACGCTTGGCGTACATAAACTTATTTGTATACAAACGTAAACCACCTCACTTTAGTGACGGTGGTTTTTTTCCGAAAAGGAGCGATAAGGAAAATGATTTATTTTGATAATAGTGCGACGACAAAAGTACACCCAGAGGTGCTTAATACTTTTGTAACCGTCAATGAAAAATTTTGGGCAAATCCAGCTTCCATTCATACGTTTGGACATCAGACAAATGAATTGTTACAATCTGCTAGAGAGCAAATTGCAAATATCCTGAAAACCTCAAGTGATAAAGTATATTTTACATCAGGTGGAACAGAGTCCAACAACTTAGCAATCTTTGGTCTAGCCTTAAAATATAAGCATCGAGGGAAGCATGTATTAATTTCCGAAATTGAGCATCCTTCAATTATAGAAGCCGCTAAAAAATTAATGGATCAAGGATTTGAAGTAGAGTGGATTCCTGTAGACACGGAAGGAATCATTTTGTTAGATTCTGTGAAAAAACTTCTTCGCGATGATACTGTATTAGTCAGTGTTATGCATGTAAATAACGAAACAGGTGCAATACAACCAATAGAAGATCTTTCTAAAATTGTAAGAGAACAAAGCAGAGCGCTTCTTCATATTGATGCTGTTCAAAGTTTTGGGAAAATACGAGTTGATTTTCAGCAACTTGAAGTTGATGCTATTACGATCTCTTCTCATAAAATACATGGGTTAAAAGGCTCCGGTATACTTGCATTAAAAAATTTTATCGAAATAGAACCGATATTATACGGCGGGGGGCAGGAATCAGGTATTCGCAGTGGTACAACCTCTGTACCTTTGGCTGTTTCAACAGCGAAAGCAATGAGACTTGCAATGGAAGATTTAGATGGGAAATTCGTAAATTTACAAAGCCTTTCAGATGATTTAGTAGATTATTTGCAGTCTTTTCCAAATGTAAAAATTGTGTCTTCGGCTAAGAAAGCTCCTCATATAATTTCATTTTCGGTGCGAAAAATTAAAGGAGAAGTGCTGATTAATGCATTGCAGCAACAAGGAATAATCGTTTCCACTAGTAGTGCCTGCTCCTCAAAGCAAACGAAAACAAGTCATGTGCTAAAGGCTATGCATATTTCAGATGATTATATAAAAGGCGTATTGCGAGTAAGCTTTAGTACCACTAACACCCAACAAGAGCTAGAGCAATTTAAAAAAGTATTCAAGCGTGTTATGAATGTTATTAAAGGAGATTAAAAAAGTATGAAATGGGAAAAAATATTAGTACGTTATGGGGAATTATCCACTAAAGGAAGAAATAGAAAGCAATTTATATCGCATTTACGTAATAATATTAGGTTTTCTTTTGTAGATTTGCCTAATATTAAAATTCAGGCTGAAAGAGATCGTATGTTTTTAACGTCATCGGATGATTCGGAAATAGATGCGTTAATAGAAAGACTTCCTAAAATATTCGGTATCCAATCTTTCAGCCCTGTAGCATCCTGTTCAAAGGATTTAGAAGATATTCAAGCAACTGCACTTCAAATTATGGACAGCTTAGATAACCATGAGAAAACGTTTCGTGTTACTGTAAAACGTTCTGATAAATTTTTCCCATTGGACACATATGAGCTACAAAGCTTGGTAGCGAGTAATGTATTAAGAAAATACTCAACACTGAAAGTTCAAATGAAAAAACCAGAAATTGACCTACGAATTGAAGTATTAAATGATGCTGTATATATGATGGCGCAAGTAATTCCTGGAGCAGGAGGAATGCCTCTAGGTTCAAATGGTCGTTCTTTATTAATGTTATCTGGTGGAATTGACAGCCCGGTTGCTGGATATATGCTTTTGAAGCGAGGAGTTCGTCTAGATGCGATTCATTTTCATAGTCCTCCATTTACAAGTGAACGTTCAAAGGAGAAAGTAATGGATCTTGCTAATCAGTTAAGCCATTTTGGAGCGACGGTAAGATTACATGTTATACCTTTCACAGATATACAACAAAGTATACAGGCTCAAATTCCTGAAAATGTATCAATGACTACTACTAGACGGTTAATGATGAAAATTGCTGATCTTGTTCGTGAGGAAATAGGAGCTTTAGGAATTGTGACTGGCGAAAGCTTAGGCCAAGTAGCAAGTCAAACGTTAGAAAGTTTAACAGCGATTAATGCGGTAACATCAACTCCAATTTTTAGACCGCTAATCTCTATGGATAAGTTAGATATTATAGATATTGCCCGGGAAATCGGCACGTATGAAACGTCTATCTTGCCTTATGAAGACTGCTGTACAATCTTTACACCATCTTGTCCGAAAACAAAACCAAAGCTAGAGAAAGTCGAGTACTACGAAAGCTTTAAAGATTTTGATGAATTAATAACAGAAGCTGTACAAAATAGAGAGGTTCTGTCATTTCCAATGAAAAAGTCAAATGACTTCTTAAATCTTCTTTAATAAATAGAAATAATTACCTTTTCTTCTCTGTGTATGAATTAGATGAAAATGAACATTCTAATTTCACAAGGAGGTGAGGAACATGCCAAACAACAACAGCTCAAACCAACTTCTAGTACCTGGTGTAAGACAAGCTCTAGATCAAATGAAATATGAAATTGCACAAGAGTTTGGAGTACAACTTGGTGGAGAAGCATCATCGCGTGCCAACGGATCCGTAGGCGGAGAAATTACTAAGCGATTGGTTGCTCAAGCCCAACAACAAATGAACGGATATCAAAAATAAGTAAAGACGAAAAACTGGTAGCTCTCGCTGCCGGTTTTTCTTATTTAAATGTGGGTGGCATATGCTGCCGGTTTCTTTTTTTAAAAGATAATGCACCAAGACATGTATGTTTTTTAAAAATTGATGAAATATGTAATATACTAATATAATGTCTGAAAGTTTGAATTTTATTTTACTAAAAGAGATGATTTTCCTTTATAATTAGAAAGTAAAAGGAGGAAGTCAAATGAACAAACAAGATTTAATTGCTCCAGAACATTATAACCTCGTAACGGAATTTGAAAAATATGCTGCTGATAAAGATAAATTAGCATTGATATGGGAGTCCGAAGATGGTGAGCAGAAGAAAAGTACATATAAAAGTTTAATTGAACAGGCAAATAAGATTGCTAATCTTTTCACTAATAAAGGTCTCCAAAAAGGAGACGTAGTATTAATAATGGTGCCTCGTTTAATCGAAGCGTATGAAATATATATAGCGGCATTAAAGGCTGGCCTAGTTGTTATACCAAGTTCTGAAATGCTACGTGCAAAAGATATTGAATATCGATTGTCACATAGTGATGCAAAAGCAATTATCGCATATGAACCATTTCTTGATCAATTTGAAGAAGTTTCTAACATAGATGAACAACTATTATTCGTTATCGGCAACCAGAAAGGAAACTGGATATCGTTGACAGAGGAAATAAAATCGGAGTCGGAGGAATTTCAGACAGTTGATACAATAAAGGATGACATGGCATTTCTATCCTATACTAGTGGAACGACTGGAAATCCTAAAGGAGTAGTCCATACACATGGTTGGGCTTTCGCACATTTACGTACTTCTGGGCCAAACTGGCTGGCAATTCAAGAGGGAGATATTGTATGGGCAACAGCAAGTCCTGGCTGGCAAAAATGGATATGGAGTCCTTTCTTAGCTACACTGGGTAGTGGAGCTACTGGCTATGTATATAACGGGAAGTTTGATCCAAAAACTTACTTAACAAATATTCAAGAGAAAAAAGTGAACGTTTTATGTTGTACACCAACCGAGTACCGAATTATGGCAAAAGTTGATACGTTAAGTGATTATAATTTATCCTCTCTTCATAGTGCTGTTTCAGCTGGAGAACCGTTAAACAGAGAAGTAATTGAAAAATTTGAAGAAATATTTGGTTTAGAAGTACGAGATGGCTACGGTCAAACAGAAAATACGTTACTTGTTGGAACAATGAAGGGAATGGAAGCAAGACCTGGATCAATGGGGAAACCTACGCCAGGAAATACAGTGGACATTATCAATGACCTAGGGCAAATTTGTGCTCCTGGAGAAGTAGGAGATATAGCTGTCCATGTAGAAACACCAGCGTTATTTAAAGAATACTTAAAGGATCCTGAAAGAACTTCCATGCAATTTAGAGGGAGCTATTATATTACAGGGGATCGAGCGAAAAAAGATGAGGATGGCTATTTCTGGTTTGAAGGTCGTGGAGACGATATAATTATTAGCTCAGGCTACACAATTGGACCATTTGAAGTAGAAGATGCATTGACGAAACATCCAGCAGTGCAAGAATGCGCTGTAGTTGGAGCACCACATCCGGAAAGAGGGAGCATTGTTAAAGCATTTATTGTATTACGTGATGCATCTATTGTAGGTTCTGAGGATTTAATAAAAGAATTACAAAATCATGTAAAGCAAGTGACAGCACCTTATAAATATCCAAGGGAAATCGAATTTATCTCCGAATTACCTAAAACGACATCAGGGAAAATTAGAAGAATTGATTTACGATTAAAAGAGAATAGTAAAAAGTAAGTTTTTACGGTAAAGCTACATGAGAAAACACGGAGGGAAATTTATCCTCCGTGTTTTCTTGTTTACTTTAGTGATTTAAAGCAATATAATTATTTAATATTTCGAGTATCAAAATAAAGAGGTGTCATTAGTGGGAAATGAAGAAAAACAAGGAATTATATTTGTAATTATTGCTTATGTTCTATGGGGATTCATGCCAATATACTGGAAGCTATTGGAGCATGTTTCAAGTGATGAAATACTTGCAGGAAGGGTAATTTGGTCTTTTATATTTACACTGATGCTTGTAATTGTAGGAAGGAATTTGAAACAGCTGAAAATAGATTTAAAAGATTTATGGGCAAACAAGAAATCTTTTTGGGGACTTTTCGTAGCTTCCTATCTAGTAACAGGAAATTGGTTCACATACATATTTGCAGTTAATGCAGGTTATATCGTTCAGACAAGCCTAGGATATTATATAAATCCCTTAATATCCATAATGCTTGGAATCTTATTTTTGAAAGAAAGATTGTCAAAGGCTCAACAACTCTCGGTTCTATTAGCTGCTGTTGGAGTCATTATATTAACTGTTTCTTATGGTGGATTTCCTTGGATCGCATTTACGCTTGCCATTACATTTGCATTGTATGGATTGATCAAGAAAAGTATTAAAATTGATGCAGTTAGGGGATTAACAATAGAAACCTTTTTTGTATTACCTGTTGCACTCTTCTATTTTGTCTATTTATTGTTTACAGACAAAGCAGTATTTTTTTCTTCCAATGCGATAACCGCAATCCTACTCATCTTCACTGGTGTTGCAACTGCTGTTCCTTTAATATTATTTGCTAAGGGAACGAAAACGATGCCGCTATATATGTCAGGTTTTTTTCAGTACATTGCACCTACTTTAATGTTGCTAGTCGGTGTCTTATTATATGATGAGGCATTTAGCAAGATAGAGTTCTTATCTTTTTCATGTATTTGGATTGCTTTAATATTGTTTACAGTTTCTAAAGTTATGGAAGTAAGAAAAGCACATGCACTGGATAGATGAAATAAGGCAAGGATATAAGGGTTTTTCCATTTAAAAACGTGAAATCGGTCAATTGATTTCACGTTTTTTCATTATTTTAGGAAAGTGGAGTCAAGAGATGATTGGATAACATTAGGCTCGAGCCATGCCTACGGAAAGCGTCCGCCGTAACGAAAAAACAATTAGTGTAGAAGACTAGAAAATATTGTCCAAGACTCATTTTGATTTATAAAAATGTTCTTTTTACTTTATCCCAATAGCTATTGTTTTTTAATTTAACGGTTTTTATGATTTTATCACTTAGGCAAATGGTTACATTTTCTACATGTTGAATACTAAGTGCTTCATTATCCGTGCTCATCGAAGGATAATCATTCCAATCCTTATGTAGGCGAAGTTCTAGTGTTCTTTGACCACTTAATATAAAGGAAGATCCTAAAGTTCTAAAGTCATTACTATTAACGGAAGCAATTTCAGCAACTTGAATACAAGGCAAGAGTGGGTCGACAACCGCCCCATTTAATGACTTGTTATAACCTGAGCTACCCGTCGGAGTTGAAATTACCATACCGTCTCCTCGAAAGGACTCGAAATGCTTGTGGTCAATAATTATATCTAATACAAATGCTTTTATAATGTTAGAGCGTATTGTAAATTCATTTAAACAAAGGAATTTGGGATTGTTATTTACCGAAACTTCTAGCAAAGGGTATTTGCGAACCTGAATGTTCTTGGAAAGAACTGCTTCCGCCATCGCTTCTATATCATCCGCTAAAAAATCACAGTACATACTCAGGGAATCGGTAGTAGAAATACCCGCATACAAACAATCCTGTCTAAATCCAGTTTTGCGTACTGCTTGTAAAAAAGAACCATCTGAACCGATACTGACAATAATAGAAGCAAATTCAGGGTCCTCTACAACCATAAAACCATGATTATTTATTGCTTCAGCGATTCTGTCTTTTCTTTGCAAAGATTTTGTGTCATTCTTAGTGTATAAATATATTGCGTTTTTGGAGGTCATAAACATTCTCCTTTTCTATTGTATATATTTATTTTACCATTTCGTGAAACATTTAGATATTCTTTACGTATTAAAGAGAAGTATTAAAGGAGGAATTGTACATATGAATATGAAACGCTGGTTTGCTATTTTAGGAGCGTCTTTATTATTGCTCATCTCAATTTTCGTCAATACGATCTCTACTGCATTTACAACAGATTGGACATCGTATTTAGATGATTTTGCGAACGCTTCTAGCTCAGAGTTTTTTGAAACCGTAATTGAAGAGGGAAGTATGAATGACCGCATTGCTTTACTTACAGTGGATGGTGTCATCCAAGATACGGGAAGTGCAAGTTCATTGTTTGCAGCGGAAGGTTATAACCACCAGTTTTTCCTACAGCAATTAGAGCAAGCAAAGATTGATGACACTGTAAAAGCAATTGTATTACAAGTAAATTCACCTGGTGGCGGGGTTGTCGAATCGGCACAAATTTATAAAGAAATCATTGAACTTCAAGAAGAGACTGAAAAGCCAATATATGTCTCTATGGGAAGTATGGCTGCTTCAGGTGGTTACTACATTTCCGCACCAGCCGATAAAATATTCGTCAATAAAGAGACGATTACAGGATCCATTGGTGTCATCATGCAAAGTATTAACTATGGTAAGTTAGCAGAAAAATATGGCGTGGAATTTGTAACCATCAAATCTGGGCCGTATAAAGACATCATGAGTCCGACTAGAGAAATGACAGAGCCAGAACGAGCGATGCTTCAAGAAATGTTAAACGACTCGTATGAAGATTTCGTGGATATTATTGAAAAAGGTAGAAATATGACAGAAGCGGATGTTAAAAAAGTTGCAGACGGTAGAATTTTAAATGGTCGTCAAGCAATTGAAGCTGGATTAGCAGACGATTATGGGTTTTTGGAAGATGTAGTTCAAGCGATAAAAACGGATAATAAATTAGAGAATGCAGAAGTATTTGAATATGGTTACTCTCAAAGCTTGGTTTCGCTGTTTGCGGTGAAAGCACAATCTTTCTTAGGTTTAGATCTCGAATCGAAACTTATTGCACAGTTAATTACGGAAAATAGCTCACCAAGAATGATGTACCTATATGGGAATGAATAAGGAGGGTTTATGATGAGTGAATTTGTACAATCAGAAGAACAGCATGTGCAAGCGAACACCTCTGCAACCCAGCAAGTTATTGTTCATCGAACTCCACAATATGGTCAGAAGACTGCTGGCTTCTGGATTCGTTTTTGGGCATACACTGTAGATATTCTCATTTTGGCTTCTATTGGAATGTTATTGATCAAACCTATATTTCGCTTGTTTTCGTTGGAGTTAAATAATCCTGCCTGGTACGCACCTTTTACTATAATCACAGCAGTTATCTTCTATGCGTATTTTGTGTTGATGACAAAGTTCTGTAACCAGACAGTGGGAAAAATGATATTTGGAATTCGTGTAATATCAAAAGATGGTGAAAAACTTAAATGGGGTAATGTCATTTTTAGAGAGTGGGTTGGTCGGTTAATATGTATAATTCCGCTGAATATTCCATATATTGTCGTAGCTTTCACTCCGAAGAAGCAAGGTGTACATGACTTTATCGCTGATACATTAGTCGTTCATGAAGCAGTGTATGACTTAAGTGAGAAAGTAACATATGAAAGTTCAGCTGCAAAAGAGTTGCAAGAGCCGAACGTATTCTAGTAAGATGAAGATATTGAAAAAGGAGGCTACATATTATGGCACAAATAACATTTAAAAATAATCCTGTAACATTAGTTGGTAAAGAAGTGGTAGTTGGAGAAAAGGCACCTGACTTTTCAGTGCTAGCAAATGATTTATCACCTGTGACTCTACAAGATTCAGCTGGTAAAATTCGTTTAATCAGTGTAGTTCCTTCTCTTGATACTGGAGTTTGTTCTACACAAACAAACAAATTTAACTCTGAGGCTGCTAGTTTAGGTGAAGATGTAGCAATTTTAACTGTTTCAATGGATTTACCTTTCGCACAAAAACGTTGGTGTGGAGCTAATGCTGCTGATGCAATCCAAACTTTATCTGACCACCGTGATGCATCCTTCGGAGAAGCATACGGAGTACTTATGCAAGAATTACGCTTGTTAGCACGTTCTGTATTTGTAGTAGATAAAAACGATGTGGTAACTTATGCTGAATACGTTGGAGAAGGTACAGATCATCCAAACTATGAAAAAGCATTAGAAGCGGTAAAAGCACTAACAAACTAAGAAAAGAATGGACGAATTGCAATAATGGCGCACTTAGCCTTTATTTTCTATTCTGAAGCGATTCGAAGGGCTAGACGTAGGAGCTAGACAAATACTGAGTAAAAAGTATATAACGTTTTTAACTAAAATAAAATCAAGCCCACTCTGCAGCTTTAGAGTGGGTTTTACTATGAGGGATAATATGCATACACATGTTGAACAAATTTTCACGTATATTGATCAGGAGAGCAGTTTTATCGAGAATGAAGCTTCGGGTACTTATTTAGAAGGTGTTGTATATGCACTTGAACTTTGGTTATCTGATAAAAAGAGACCTTCTGTAAACGATGCAGCTAAAGAAGAAATTCGTAAAGCCATTCAATTAGCTATTTTAAAAGGCATGAAGAAATCCGCGCAGGTAAATCATCAAATGACTCCTGACGCAATTGGACTATTAGTAAGTTATTTTGTGAATGAAATGACTAAAAGTAAAAAAGAACTATCGATTCTAGACCCTGCACTTGGAACGGGAAATTTATTGTATACGATTATGAATGCTTTGCCGAGCGAAAATTACGCTTTTGGTGTTGAAATTGATGATTTATTGATTCAATTGGCAGCTCAGACTGGTGAATTATTGACCCATGATATTCAACTTTTTAGACAGGATGCATTAAAACCATTACTTATAGACCCAGTGGACATCGTAGTGAGTGATTTACCGGTTGGATATTATCCAGATGCAGAGACAGCACAAGAATACTTCTTGCATAGCACGGAAGAAATGTCCTATGCCCATCATTTGTTTATAGAGCAATCTATGAAGCATGTAAAACAAGGTGGCTATCTATTCTTCTTAGTACCAGATACTATTTTTGAATCGAAACAGGCAGCGAAGCTTCATGAATTTATCAAAGAAAATGGTTGGATTCAAGCGGTTATCCAATTTCCAAACTCTATTTTCAAAACAAAGGGACAAGAAAAAAGCCTTTTAATATTACAAAAGAAAAGCAGTGATTTAAAAGCACCGAGAGAGGTTCTATTAGCAAAGGTTCCAAATATGATGAACAAAGAAGCAATGGAGTTATTTTTAAAAAAGGTCGAAATTTGGCAAGAAGAGAACAGTAAGTAAGTTGCTAGCTCCTACTATGAACGGTACAATTAAAGTACTAGTTCAAAGAAGGAGCGTTTTTTATGTCCATAATATTAGCGATAAATGCAGGAAGCTCTTCATTAAAATTCCAAGTATTTGAAATGGTAGACGAACAGGTGATTGCTAAGGGGATAATCGAAAGAATTGGTCTAGGCAACCCTACTTTTACAATGACGACAAATGAGGAACGTATTAATATTATTGAACAGGTAGACAATCACGAACAAGCTGTAAAACTTTTGATAAATATGCTAATAGAAAAGAATGTGATCCGTTCATTAGACGATATAAACGGAATAGGACATCGCGTAGTTCATGGTGGGGAGATTTATAGTGATTCTGTTTTAATAACAAATGAAGTATTGGATACTTTAGAACAATTATCAGAATTAGCACCACTTCATAATCCTGCGAATATTACAGGTATTAAAGTATTTAAAAAGGAGCTTCCGAATGTCCCAGCAGTAGCTGTTTTTGATACCGCTTTTCACCAAACAATGCCTGAAAGTTCTTATCTATACTCTATTCCGTACAATTACTACGAAAAGTTTGGCATACGAAAATATGGTTTTCATGGGACATCACATAAGTATGTATCCGAGCGGGCTGCTGTACTATTAAATAGACCATTGGAAACAACTCGCTTTATTTCCTGTCATCTGGGCAATGGTGCTAGTATTGCTGCTATTCATCACGGTAAGTCGATTGACACTTCAATGGGTTTTACACCTCTAGCAGGTGTGACAATGGGTACTAGATCAGGTAATATTGACCCTGCATTAATCCCTTACTTAATGGAGAAAACAGGTAAAAATGCCGAAGAAGTATTAGATATTTTAAATAAGAAATCGGGAATGCTAGGTGTTTCTGGATTTTCTAGTGATTTAAGAGATATTGTTGGAGAAGCTGCCAAAGGTAATGAACGAGGACAGCTGGCACTAGATGTATTTGCTAATCGAATACATAAATATATTGGCTCCTATGCCGCGCGGATGAATGGAGTAGATGCTATTATTTTCACAGCGGGAATCGGAGAGAACAGTGAAGTCATACGTGAAAAAGTATTAAAAGGGCTTCAGTTTATGGGCGTGTATATGGATCCGGACCTAAACAAAATAAATGGAAAAGAAACTTTTATCAATTATCCTCATTCACCAGTAAAAGTGATTGTTATTCCGACAAACGAAGAGATTATGATTGCAAGAGATACGGTGAGAATTGCGAAGCTTTAAGAGGATGAATGATTTCTCTTTTATGAAAATCCTTTTCAGTTATGATTATTCTTCATTGTGCAATCATTACCGATATTTGATATGTACAACTTTCTGAGGGTTATGATTACAACTCTAGGAGGATGTATTATGAAAAAAAGAAGGACTTCACAAGCAAGTAAAGGTTTAACATGGTCAGAAGGTCGGGAAATGATTATCCGTATTAAAACTTTGGAAGGCAGAGCCACTCGTACAATAGAAAGTTACATCAAACTATTTAATGATTTTGAACGCTGTTTTGGGGTTCGAAAGTATATGACGAATGTTACTCAAGATGACGCAAGAAAGTTTATTGAGTGGCAATTGAATGAGAAAACCAAATTTTTAAAAGCAAGATTTAGAAGAGATAAAAAGAAAGGTGTATCAATTGTTTCTGCAAATTCCTATTTACGGAATGCGAAATCTGCTTTTCGTAACTTGAAAAACTATAACTTAATTAACAGGAAATGACAGAGGGGTTGTAAAAAATGGGTGAATTAATAAATGTTCGAAAGTTTCAAGATGATATTGCAACAGAAAATGCTATTAAGAACCAAGTACATAAAAAGCTAGAAATGTATGAGGGAGATTTCAAACGATTTGAACTGTATTGCATACAGACACACAGATCCATTTCATTTGATGCCTTAGAAAAGTATCTGTACCATACAATTGCTAACGAAGGTCTATAAACTATCTACTTTCAATCGCAGAGCAGCTGGAGTTAAGTATTGTCTAATTAATCAACATAACTTAGTTGAAACAAATGAACAGGTACAACGTATTGCTAAGCTCAGGAGTATGTACAATAATGAGGAATACTTACGTAAAAAGAATATGGTAGGTAAATCAGCAGAGGATAAAGACGAAGTAATGAACCTCATTAACAAACTGGATACCAGAGCAAAAGCTATTTCCATTGTAAATCTTATAACTGCTAATCGACCATCAGAAATGCTACTACTTAAAATAAGCGACTTTGATTTGGATAATAAATCAGTAACCGTAATGATGAAGAAGCAAAAAGAAATGAAAATAAAGCGTTTAACTCTGGAAGCAGTCCATTTAGTGAAGGCGAGTATCCGAGAATACGATTTGAAAGAAAATGACTTGTTTGTTGGGAAAGTAGACAAGTGGGATAACTATTCAAGCGTAGCAATTAGTGATTCCGCATACAGAAAAACCATTCATAAGTGGTTAGGTTTTGCACCTTACACGCTACGCAAGACACAAATTACGGCTATGCACGAAGCAGGAGCAGATATTGCAACAATTGCTAAACAAAGTGGTCATAAGTCGCTTGAAACAATTACTAAGCATTACCTTGAAGTGAATGATACAACAGTCGATAAATATTTATAAAATTAGATTGGAGCAGATGGCTATAAATTTAGCTACTGTTCCATTTTTTAGTGGTAAATGTATAGTACATACAGTGTTTATCGTAATCTACAAAGATTATAAGATTGATCGTCAATTGGGGTCATTTTTTATATTTTCATTAATTGGATACAGCTTAAGTTATAATTAATTTATAAGAATATTATCTTGTACTAATTTGATATTGATTTGATAGCTATAAATCATTTTTAGAACTAATGTATCTTTTATGGAGTGTTTGCATGAAACAAAGTTTGTTTGATTGGTGTAATAATGAAAAAAGGCATTTGCTTGAAGAGTGGCATAAAACAAAGAATGGTAGATTAACACCAAGAGATATTGCGCCTATGTCCAATAAAAAAGTTTGGTGGCAATGTGTAAAAGGGCATGAATGGGAGTCAATTTGCAAATAGAAGTAAAGGAACAGGTTGTCCTATTTGTTACGAGAAGGGACGAAAAAAAATAATAACGTTTCAAAACCTTAACAACTAGTGCAAGACATTCAATTATTATTAAATTGAATGTATCTGGATGACAAAAAAACTGCTAATATTCACATTAGCAGTTTTGAATTACTTGACAGTGATTGGTCTACCTTTCCTTGTTCTTTTCATTGTGCCTATATTTTTCTTCTTTTCATTATTTTCTTCGTATAAAACCTCTACGGAATCGATTTCTTCATTCTTTGTATTAGGAGGAATTGTTGCCTCATTTACAGGTTCATTGGACTTATGTACGTCAGAATCGGAATCGCTTGGAACACGAATTGTAACTACAACTAAAGGTGATAATTCAGGGATAGCATCGCTAAAGTTGATTTCCCCGATATCCTTTATAGTAATTTGAGAATCATGTAGCATTTGTTTAACATATTCAGGTAACTCATTTACTGTTTTCGGTTCAATTTTCGGTTTAGGCAGTTCTTTTCCGCCAAGATCTTTGCCATCAGGGGAAGGAGGGGAAGGAATTTTAAGACCATCCCCACCTCCTCCATCACCCAAGTCGTTATATTCTCCAATGATATTATCTACACTTAAATCTCCACAAAAAAGTCTTGAGACTGTAAAGCTTTTGTCGAATACTTCTTCGAACTTCTTTTCTGAATTAGAAGTAGGATACAGATAGTCTGCATAACAATACGTCCATCCAAGAAGTTCGTAATCTGTTGGAAAACAGCCATCATCACTTGTAGGAATAACAGTTGAATAAGTTTCTTGTTCAAGGTAGTTATAGAAACAATAAACTGGAATATATTCTTTTTCCCATGCACGATAGATTATATTTTGACACTGGTTAGAACCATCTGTGTATAGATGGTGGAGATTATATTTATTTTTTTGATCCTTTATTTTAAGTTTTTTAGCTTGAACAAGTAATTTCGTCCATTCGTTACCATCAATAATAAACCATTCCCAATCAGCACCATTTTTTCTTTCCTCTGTTTTATTAAAAGGTTCTGTTGCGATATGAAAGTTCCTAGATACTAGAGTTCGTGGCATTCTACGTGCAAGTTCCATTAATGTAGTTTCCGTAATTGTTTCTTCGCCAAAGATAAAACCTCTTTCAGCTGATTCACCATAATCTCTCCAAATATCTCTAGAAGCTTGTTTAAAAGTTCTACAAATCAGTTCTTTATGATTATCTTTCCGCAAAATTATTCTCCTCTGTAAATAAATTTCTTTATAATATATACCACATAAAAGATTTTCTTTGTTATAAAATTTTACATTGTGTTAATAATAAATGCTTCACAATTTTTCAACATAAGATAATAAATTCTATTACTCTGTGATTATTTGTTCTATGATTAGGTTTAATCACTATGACTTGAAGATATTATAAAAGTTTACAGGGTGTGGCTTATGCTGCATCTTTTTTTATTTGTTTCGGTGTAGATGTAAAGAAATAATAAGTAGAGCAACTGCTCCAACTAATGAAAATCACAATGAAAAATTGCTCACATTTCAATTAGTATATTGATTACGAATAGGTATTTAATGATTGCAAATCATTTGTTAAAGCGTTCTACTACTTAAACAAACAATTAACTTTAAGTTGGGCTAGGGACTTTGTAGAGCAGGATATAAATGTGTGGGGGCGGTAGTTAAACATTGAAAGTGAAATTAGCGTTTCTAGTTAAGCTATAAGCTCTTCCACTTCCACAGAAGAAAAAAGTAATTCCTCTTTTATAATCTTTTATTATATGAATAATCAAACAATAAACATGTTATAATTGTTTTAAAAATATGCAAAAAAATGGAGGTGTCATAGTGAGTAGGTCATATGTTAATCAAAGTACATTATCTTCTAAATTGGGTTGGTCAGAAGCTACTGGTAGGAAATGGATAACTGAGTTTCAAGAGTTCTTACCTCCAAAAATTGTAGGGAAAAGTAAAATGTATGACGATAATGCCTATAAGGTTTTAGTTACAATAAAACAACTATCTGAAAAAAAGTTTACTAGAGGAAGAATATTAGAGATTTTTAAGGAAGAAGGTGTTCCTCAATCTGTCGATGAGATAGAAAAAATAATTAAAGAATATTCCGTATTAGACGAGGAAGGACAAGCTCTGGTTGATTCCATCCCGTCTTTAAAAGATCTTATTATTCCATTGTTAAATGTTATGAGTGATAAAAAACCCTTCATAGCATCTATGCTAAACAAAGGCGTTGCTGAGTATCTATCACTAACTGAAAATCAATTAAGCATATCTTATCCAGATAGCAAGGAAACTATTTTTACATCTAGAATGAGAGCGTCAAGATTTTCTTTGCAAAAGCAAGGTTATATTGAAGAGGTAAGCACACATACTTATCAAATTACAACTGAAGGAACAGAATTATTAAATAATAATAATGTTAATATACATGAAGAAATAGAAGAGTTAGAAAAGGTTATTGACCCAATAGAAGTAATTCAAGAAAATGTCGAAGAAATTGAAGAAGAAGTAGTAAATAGATTGGTGAATGAATTAAAAAAAGCTCACTGGAGAAGGTTAGAAACAATTGTAGTTGAATTGCTTACTGCAATGGGTTACGGTGACGGACAAGTGACACAGAGAATAAACGATGGTGGATTAGATGGAATTATTAAAGAAGATAAATTGGGTTTAGATAATATTTATGTTCAAGCAAAAAGGTGGGAAAACACTGTTGGTAGACCAGAAGTTATGAGTTTTTCAGGAGCATTAGATGCAAAAGCAGCTAGAAAAGGTATTTTTATAACAACATCTTCTTTTACAAAAGGTGCAGAAGAATATGTTGAGCGACTTGAATCTAAAAAAATTATATTAATTGGTGGAAGAAAACTAGCAAAATTAATGATTGAAAATGATATAGGAGTAAGTGTTAAGAAAAAAATAGTTATTAAAGAAATTGACTTTTCATATTTTGAAGGTGAGTAACACAATCTTATCATACGAGAGAGTAGAGAAATAGTATGTTAGTGGTGGGGGTGGATTTATCAACATATGAATGTATTAAAATGAGGGGTAGAACTAGTACTTTCACACACTTAAAGTCAATATTTCAGGTGCAGCCACATATCTTTGAACAGCTCTATTTTTATTCTAACCATTTCTTTTTAGGAGAATAGACAAACGTTGAACATGGAAAAAACGATTAGTAAATAAAAGAAAATAAGGATATATTAGTTTGTAAAAATCATACAATTAAGAGAGGAAGATTGTAATGTTCAAACGTTTGATAAATATATTTATTATTATTGCATTAATTTTTTCTTTTTCACTAGGAGATGCTCAACAGATTTTTGCATCAACTGATGTAACATCGCCAGTACTTGAGAGTATAGAAGTAACTCCAAAGGCGGTAACTGTTGGAGACGAAGTTGAGGTTAAAGTGAAATTAAATGATGTTAAATATAAAGTCAAGCAAATAATTGTTTCTTTTAATTCACCTTCAAGTAAAACTACAGTTAACATGATGGAAATTCGCTTAACATATGATAACGAACTGGATGAGTGGGTTGGAAATAAAATTATTAGTGACAACATGGAAAATGGAACATGGAAGTTTAATAATATAAGTATTATTGATGATTCTGGCATAATACAGAATATTACAGCCAATTTATTACCTAAAGGACTATCACTTGATTTTAATGTGGAAAATAATGAAGGTGACTGGACACCACCTAAAATCGAACATGTAGAAATCAGTCCTAAAGAAGTAGCGGTTGGTGAAATAATTACTATAAAAGCAAAAATAAGTGATGATAAATCTGGTGTCTCGGGAGTATCTGTACAATTCTATTCACCAAGTTATGATTTTACTCGTGATTTTAGAGAAGTATATTTCAATTATGATTCAAATCAAGATTTGTGGGTCGGTAATTATAAAGTAAGTAATGAGGATGAAAATGGAACTTGGAAATTTCATATGTTATCTACTACTGACAAAAACGGAAATGGGAGTTTTTTACACAATTCTTCCGTTATGAATGGTGAAATGGACTTTAATGTAATCTCAGAAAATATTATAGACGTAAATAATACTGCTTCCATTTTTGGCGTAGGTCCGTCAGGCAGCAGGGAGGAAATAAAATTATCATTTTTTATTGATCAAAGTATATTTGAATTAATAACATATGATACTGTTGGAAGCATAAGTTTAAAAAATGAAATAGGTCAATTTTTAACATTAAATTTAAAGTCAATAATTAAAGAAGGAAGAATGTTAAGTACTTCATTTACTATGCCTGGAGAAGTCGAAGAGGGAAATTGGGAAATTATTGATATTAGTTTGGAAAATATCAATAATCAATATTACTTTAATAATTTTCAAGGAGTAGAATCTGTAGAAAAATTCTATATTCCATCTCAAGAAGCTGATAGTTGGGTAAGAAACACTTTGGATAAAAAAATTGAATATGAACTTATTAATTTATCACCAAATAATTACTCTACTATTGGAGATTTTATTAAAAAGTTCAGATTAGCATTACCACCATTTGTTGAGAAAGTTACTTATGACGAGCTAATGAAATATGCCACTTTAAAAGAAGATCCTTATGGAGATGCAGTGTTTATATATGAATGGTGGAAGGAAGGAATTATATCGTCTTTAAAAACTCCTCCAGTACCAATTTTTGTCTATAATCATTACTCAGAAGGTATATCATTTAAATTACAAAGTAAAATCGATTGGTATGTAGCAGATGTATTACATTATGTACCAAACCTTAATAAAGAGGATAGTAAAATTACTGCAATAATTGAAAGTCCAGATGGAAAGGAATATGAAATAAGTAATTTTAAATATGATCCTAAATTCTCTGTCTATGACCCTAAATTTTATATCTATGATATAGGATATAAAGTGGGAGGTTGGAGGGGAACGTTTGAATTGCCTGCTTTACCATTGAATGGTAATTGGAAAATTGATCGCTTAATAGTTGATAATGAAGGTGAAGATTCTAAAACTTACATTAATGGAATCGACTTTTATGGGGCAAGTATTAAATTAATTGATGCTTTTGAGCCGACATCAGATAGTCCAATTCCAATACCAACAAAACCAGAAGAACAATTGCCACCTACATCACCGCCAGTAAATGTGTTCAGAGATGTTTCGAATAATTATGGTTTTATTAAAGAAATTTTGTATCTTTTGGATAAAGGTATTATTACTGGATATAAGGATTATACGTTTAGACCAAATGAAGTCGTAACGAGAGGGTCTGCAGCAATTATGATTGGTCGTGCATTAGGTCTAGAAAAAGTTGTAAGTGAAACTGCATTCACAGACGTTAACCAAAGTACAGTAGCGGCTGGCTATATCGCTGCAGCAGTTAACAAAGGGATTATTAAAGGTTTTGATGATAATACGTATCGTCCTGATGAAATAGTTACTCGTGGTCAAATGGCAATATTGATTAATCGTGCATTTGATATTTCTTCAGCTTCACCTAATACATTTAAGGATATGAACTCAAGTATGGCATCATTTGATGCTGTATCAAGAATTTCTTCATTAGGAATTGCGAGTGGTTATATAGATAATACTTATCGTCCGAATGAATTACTAAATAGAGGACAATTCTCTGCATTTTTAGCAAGAGCTGTAAATCCTTCTTTTATTAAAAAATGAAAAATAAAAGTTAATTATTATTAGTGATTTCTCTTTAGTAAAGGATAATTAATTAAGAGGGGAGCAATAAAGCTACTCTCTTTTTTATGCCACAACATAAAAGAATGATTTTATATGGATACTAGATGGCTTAGAATAGTTATAAAAAGTAGTTTGAATAGAAAATAAAGTAAGTTAAATGAGGAATTATGATGTTAAATGAATTTTTAAAGGAAAATAAGAAAATCTTAAATATTTGTATATTAATAATTATTTTCATAGTAGTCCTAGTTCCTATTATTATAAATTTACTTATGATGTTTTCTACCCCTCTTACGGTGGGAGATGAGTCTATTTGGATTAGCTCATTGAGTACCTATTTGGGTGCATTAATAGGTGGGATTATTTCGGGTACAATAACTTTAATTGGGGTAATTTATACAATAAAAAGCACTTTTCAAAGTTTAGATAAAGATAAGGAAATTGAATATCAAAAAATGAGATTGAGTTCTCTTTATCAACCTTGTCATGCATTAACAACGAAGTTTGCTTTTCATAAGGGTGCTCATGATTTCACTGATTTGGCTGAAGAACAAAAACTTGAATATCTATATTTATTACAAGAAAATCAAATATACGCCACGCCCTCTTTACGAACTTTGATTTTGGAGCTAGGTTGGAGCTATAAGAGTTGGTTAACTACTAGAGGGGAGATAGATATTGCTGATATGAATGAAAAGTATAAAAAAACAGACGATCTGATATTTGAAGAAATGAATGCAATTTTAAAAGAATTAACCAAAGAGGAAAAGTTTTATAACTTAGAATAAAACTAGTATACGAATAACCGAATATTTTAAGTATTCTGTTTGTAAAACGATAAACAAATGGGGCAATTGTTTATTTTAACTGCTCCCCAGAATCATACAATAGAACAATTGCAATATAATTTCTTGCTTCGTTGTAATAGAAGAAAGGCAATTATCTAACCAAATTAGTTAAAGGTTAGTCTCTCTTAGAAAACGTAGGTTCCAAAATACTTCGGTGGTATTACATAAGAAGAGCTTGTTCAATTAATTTATTGATAAATGGGAGAGAGTCTGACGTATGTTGGGCTCTTTTTTGAAACTTAGATGAATGCTCTATAAACTTAGTTTTTCCATGATTGAAAAGAGTACCAGAGGCACTTAATAGGTAGAGTTGAAAAAACATGAGTTATAAAGTGAAACAGCCCACACAAATTTTAAAATAATAAACTATTTAATAAAGTTTTTAAGAAAAAATGAAATAAACATTAATTATTATGATTGGAGATGTTACGTTGGCAAATCAATTTCATTTTAATAAAACATTTATTGAGTCAGTAAAAAGAATGAACCATCAAATAATAGACTTTAATAGAAAGATGCAACCTGTATTCAGTTCAATTGGTGAATTTGCTTTAAAGATGAACCATCTAGGTCAATTAATTAAAAAGTACTTTGATGAGAATGAAATTTTGGAAGCAGTTTCAAGATTAAGTAAAGGAATTTTAGAAACCGAGGAAGACTTAAAAGTATTTAAGGCTCTAATGGTAGAGATGGGTTATCCACCGCACAACGGCATTGATATTCCTACTATGAGATTAATTGTATGAAAATAACAGCGAGGATCTAACAACTGAAATCATAGACGAATTTATGTTTAATTATTATAGTTCAGAAAAAATTAGATTGATAGCTTTTGAATGGGAGTCAAACGAACTCTTAAAAGAAAGAATGTCTATTTTAAGAAATGTAATCATGGCTCATAATTTAGGAATGTATAACGTAACAATTCCCACTTTGCTTACACAATTAGAGGGTGTTTTAATAGATACTTTTAATATTAGGGGTAAAGTAGACGGGAAAATAATTGAATTACTGTTGGAATGCTTATTAAAAGATGATAACAATGAAAGTGGCTTTAATTTCGATACAGAGATTCATGAATATTATACAAAAAACATTATACAAAGTTTTAAACATGGCGAGCCTATTAAGTCAGGAATTAGCAGAAACGCCATTCTGCATGGAGCTGATAAAAGATATGGGATACTCTCTAATTCATTAAAAACTATTTTATTATTTGATTATATCTCAAATGCTGGTTTTTGTATCGACAAGGACAAGCAACAAAGAGGAAGAGAAAAAATAAAAATTCATAGAAAAAACAGATATCCCAAAAAACGAAAATAAAAGCAATTGTTGTTAAATATTCACTAATCAAAAGCTTACTTTGGTTGAAAATTATTAAGTAAGAAAAAAATGAGAATAAAGCTTAGAAAAGAAATCATAACCATTTTTATAAATAATGGAGCAATCACAACCGAAATGGTATAATTAGATTAATAATGCTTCGAAACGTTGTCATATCAGGGATTCATTCACTAGTAAAAGTGATTGTTATTCCGACAAACGAGGAGATTATGATTGCAAGAGATACGGTGAGAATTGCGAAGCTTTAAGAGTCTTGTAGGGAGTTTGAACGAGCGATTACCTTTGGAAAAGTCCATCGTCAAGCTTTAATTTGTAACTTTTTACAGTGCTAAAACTCTATAAAAGTAGTAATATTTATCTTGAAATTAAAGTATTTTGTAACTTATTTGTAACTCCAATCCCCTACCATTGGTTAAATCAAATGGAAGGGGTTGTTTTATTGATACGATATAAAAGAATTTGGTTCTTTGTAATCTGTCTAGTGCTAATTGGTTCTATGGTTAGTTTGCCTTCAATGACAAAAGCATCAGGAGGTTTTATCTCAGGATCCTATGGTGGAAAGACTTATAAGTTGTATGTGCCTAGTCACTATGACTCTAGTAAGAGTTATCCACTATTTGTTATGTTACATGGTTGTACACAAGATGCTGCTCAGTTTTCAACAGGAACAAAAATGAATGCGCTTTCAGAGGAAAAAGAGTTTCTGGTACTTTACCCAGAACAAAACTCAAGCTCTAACTCAAATAAATGTTGGAATTGGTTTGAACCAAGTCATCAATCTCGTGGAAGTGGCGAGCCTAGTGTGATTGCTGGTATGGTGCAATCCATTAAAACTAATTATTCTATCCAGAATGATCAAGTGTACGTTGCTGGTCTTTCAGCAGGGGCTGCAATGAGTGTCATTATGGGCGCAACGTATCCAGATGTCTTTTCAGGTGTAGGAGTTGGAGCAGGCTTAGAATATAAGGCGGCTACTAGTATGACTGAAGCTTTTACAGCGATGTCTAGTGGTGGAGCAAATCCAACTCAAAGAGGAAGAGATGCCTATAACGCAATGGGAAGTAGGGCTAAACCATTGAAGGTTATTGTCTTTCATGGAACTTCTGACTACACAGTTAATAAAGTAAATGGAGATCAAGTCATTTCCCAATGGGCAATAACAAATAGCTTAGCTGCGACTGGAACCGAAGGATGGCTAAACGACCAAGCGGATAACACACAGAATTTACAGGTACCATCTGGAAAAAGTTATACGGTATATGACTATAAAGCACAGGATGAAAAAGTTTGGATGAAAAAGATTAATATCTTAAATATGGGGCATGCATGGTCAGGAGGAAGTTCACAAGGAAGTTACACAGATCCACAAGGTCCTGATGCTAGTCGAATGATGTGGGAATTTTTTCAAAATGAAGTAGACCCCCCTGCGGTTATACCTGTTACAACTGCAACTCCAGCTGGAGGAACTTACAATGGTTCCGTAAGTGTTGAGCTCAATTCTAATAAAACAGGGACGACCTACTATACAACAGATGGATCTGAACCAACTATCAACTCAACAATATATTCAAAAGCGCTTTCAATAACAGAAGACACAACTTTAAAGTTCTTTAGTCGTGATAGTGATGGCAACTCCGAATCAGTCAAAACAGAAAAGTATTTTATTAAAACAGAAGATACTCCTAGAGATGAAACAACCATATCATCCAATGGCAATGAAGATGGGTTTGTAGGAAAGTATACTGCAGATGGAAAAAGTAATGCGACCATTAAGGTTGGGGATAAAGGAATGTATAATACGGATACGTATAGAGGTATTTTATCGTTCGATACAAGTACAATAACAGAACCTATAGAATCAGCCAAAATTCGACTATATATTAAAACGAAACTAGGAACGATTTCAATACTCCGATTAGACATGAAAAATGGAGTATTCGGAACAAGTTCTACAATTGAACAAACAGATTATGCCAATTCAGCTACCCAATCAAATTTAAGTAGCTTCTCACCTGTTGAAGGTGAATATTTGGATATTAATATACCTATCAATAGTTTGGCACAGATCAACTTGAACGGTATTACACAATTCAGATTAAAGGCTGAAACTACGGCAGGGCTCAACTCTAATTTCATTGAATTTTATGGAGGTGAAACTGTCGATTATGCACCAACACTTATAATTAATAGCAATTAAGATATTCAGTAAAACATTGGAACAGATTAAAAAATAATATTAAAAGAGGGTGTAGAGAAAATACTCTACGCCCTTTTAGTTTAAAAAATGGCAGGAGTTTTAAGGGGTTTTGTAGAATAGAAAGCTGAATGAATTTGTAGATTTACTAAGGAGGGCGCTAATGCCACTAGAACAAGAAGTAAAAGGAATATTAATTGTAGGATTCTTAATTGTTATGATAATTGCAATAATATTTACATTATTTTTTGCTATAAAAAATAAACAATCAATAACTGGTTATGCGTGGATCTTCTTGTACTTTATATTTTTTACGGTTGCCATACTTTTTGGCTATAATGCTATTTCCTTCGATTATAATCACCCAATGGCCTCAGAAGAAATATCACTTCAGATAGGGTTTGCAGGAGTAGCCTGGAGTATAAGTATGTTCTGCTTGGTTATGGGGATCTATATCTTTTCGAGAAAAAGTTTGATTTAAAGAGTTTAAGTCCCTAGTTTTAATATAAAAATGGTTGGTCGTGAGAAGTATCACGATCAACCACTTTATATTATTCTACTAAATTATGCTTCTAGTGGTTCGTCAGTGCGAACTACTAATACATCACAAGAAGCGGAGCGAACGATATATTCGGATACGCTACCGATTAAGAATCGTTCCATGGCATTTAGACCTGTCGCACCACAGATGATTAAATCTGCTTCAACCTTTTTAGCGATGTCTTTAGAAATCATTGATTTTGGTGAACCATAGTCTACTACGACATTCACGTTTTTTACCCCAGCAGCAAGAGCTTCTTTTTTATATCCACCTAGTAAATCTTCTGCAAAAGTTTGTGCTCTTTCTGCAATTGAACGATCATACGCCTCAATTGCAGCAAATGAACGAGTATCGATAATATTGATAAGGTTTAAAGTTGCATTGTTACGTGCTGCAATAGATACAGATTTTTTAAATGCATATTCGGCTTCTTTCGAACCATCGACAGCCACTAGAATTTGATTGTATCTTAATGTCATTTTAAAAACCTCCTTATAGTTATATATATATTATTCGAGATTTTTAGACATATTCCTTCTTATCATTCATTTTTTATTTAGTCTTATTTGTGAACATTTTAATCCGTAAATTAAATAGTTGAAGTATTTTAAATATATAAATGATAAGATAGATTTGTATGAAATGATACATTTATATATTGTGTCATTTTCACACCAACATGGTTTACATAGGAGGATGCAAGAAATGCGTATTGGGATTCCAAAGGAAACAAAAAACAATGAAAATCGCGTTGCAATGACGCCTGCTGGGGTAGTAAGCTTAAAGCATTATAAACATGAGGTTTTTATTGAAACGGGTGCTGGACTTGGTTCAAGCTTTACCGATGAAGACTACATCGCTGCAGGAGCAACAATTGTATCTACAGCTGAAGAAGCTTGGAATCAAGAAATGGTCATGAAAGTAAAGGAACCTACTCATGAAGAATATTATTTAATTCGCGAAGAATCGATTCTTTTTACTTATTTACACCTAGCACCTGAAGCAGATTTAACAAAAGTTTTACTAGAAAAAAAAGTGACAGCAATTGCTTACGAAACAGTTCAATTGCCTAATAATACATTACCTTTATTGTCTCCAATGAGTGAAGTTGCTGGTCGTATGTCAACTCAAATAGGAGCACAGTATTTAGAGCAAATTAATGGGGGAAAAGGAATATTACTTGGGGGAGTTCCTGGAGTTCCGCGTGCGAAAGTAGCAATTATTGGGGGAGGTATTGCTGGTGCTAGTGCCGCTCGTGTTGCAATTGGAATGGGAGCACAAGTTACAATCATCGATTTAAATCCAGATCGCCTACGTCAATTAGAGGATATCTTTGGAGCGAGCATCCAAACATTGATTTCTAGCCCATATAATATTGCTGAAGCAGTGAAAGAAGCTGACCTAGTGATAGGTTGTGTTTTAATACCAGGTGCAAAAGCTCCGAAACTAGTAACAGAAGAAATGATTAAAACGATGTCTCCTGGATCTGTTGTTATTGATATTGCAATCGACCAAGGTGGTATTTTTGAAACTTCCGATCGTATTACAACACACGATAACCCTACGTACGAAAAGCATGGGGTAGTACATTACGCTGTTGCTAATATGCCTGGAGCAGTACCAAGAACTTCTACTATGGCCCTGATAAATGCTACAATTCCGTATGCATTACAAATTGCCAATAAAGGCTATAAACAAGCGTGTTTAGATAATCCTTCTCTTCAAAAAGGGATTAACACGTTAGCTGGACATGTTACCTTTAAAGCCGTCGCAGAAGCACAAGATCTTCCTTATGTGGATGTTGCGACGCTTTTAAACTAATAGCTTAAAAATAATCACTCGAGGCAGCAATGCTTTGGGTGATTTCTAATTAATGGAGTGATCTAAATGCGGTATATGTATATAGGAATAGCAGGAGCAATTGGAGCAATTGCAAGGTATTTGGTAAGTGTTTTTATATTAGTTGACTCAGAGTTTCCGTTTACTACTTTACTGGTCAACCTGGTGGGATGCTATGCATTGGCATTTATAACGTCTAGAACGCTACCGTTTTCAAATAAACTCAAGTCTGCTATAGGTACTGGTTTTCTAGGGTCTTTTACAACTTTTTCTGCATTTAGCGTGGAAACGATAACGATGATAGAAAATGGACAAATTGGATTTGCTATACTTTATATTATCCTTAGCATTGTAGGTGGAATCATAATGAGTAATATTGGTTGGAAAAATGAGGTGGCTAAATGAGTATCATCCTAGTAGGGATTGCAGGGTTTATAGGTGCAAATATACGCTATATTGTTTCCAAAAGGCTAAATAACGGTACAAGTGATGCTTTTCCATATGGTACTCTTTCAGTAAATCTTATTGGAGCATTCTTACTCGGATTGTTAGTCGGAGGACAAGCAAGCGAAATTTATATGCTAATACTTGGAACAGGGTTGCTAGGTTCCATAACAACTTTCTCCACATTAAATAAAGAACTATATACTTTACAAAAGCATCCTAAAGTCTGGCTTCTTTATTTTCTTGCTACTTATATAGGTGGATTTGTTTTGGCATATATTGGATACCTCGTTTGAGAGTTTGAAAGCACTGCCAATTATTAGCAGCGCTTTCTAGAATCTATGATAAAATTTGTAATTCTTTTGGAAATTTAGTTAACACTTCTACACCATTTTCTGTTACCACTACATCGTCCTCTATACGAACGCCTGTGATTTCGGGGTGATAGATACCTGGTTCGATTGTAAATACCATACCTTTTTCAAGTTTCATATCATTCACACCAGTAATCGATGGAAATTCATGAACTGAAATTCCAAGTCCATGTCCTAGACGATGAGTGAAATAATCACCGTAACCAGCTTCCGTAATGACATCTCTCGCAATTTTATCAAGTGCCATAGCTGTAATCCCTGGTTTAACTGCTTCAACAGCTGCTTCCTCAGCTCGGCGAACTGTTTCGTATATTTCCCGTTTTTCTGGAGTAGGTTCCCCAAATGCTACTGTACGCGTAATATCCGAGCAATAGCCATTATAAACAACGCCTAAATCGAATAGTATGAAGTCCCCTTTTTGAATTTTACGATCCCCAGGAGTGCCATGAGGAGAAGCTGTTTTAGGACCGCTTAGTACCATTGTATCGAAGGACATTTGAGCAGCCCCTTTTTCTTTAACGGCTAATTCGATAGTATTTAAAATTTCAAGCTCCGTTTTTCCTTCTGCAATTTCCTTGCAACCTACTTCAATGGCATAATCTGCTAGCTCTGCTGCCATACGCATATTAACTAATTCTGCTTCTGATTTTATAACACGAAGGTCATTAATCTTTTCATCAATCCTAAATACTTGAAGATTGGATATACGTTCTTCTAGTGCCTCTAATCTTTCTACTGTCAGATGGGATTTCTCAACAGCAATGCTTTGAATTTTACCCACAGTTGCATTCATCTTCTGAACGAGGATATCCCATGCATTTTCTGTGTCCTGATGACCAATTATTTCTCCGTTCCATCCTGCTGCTTTCGCATCTGGTATTTCCATTTTAGGACAAATGATAAATGGTGCGGAATTTTTAAAAATTGCTACTCCTAAAAGGCGCTCATGTGGATTACTTCTAAATCCAGTAAAATAAAAAACGTTATCTGGAGTAGTAATAAATGCGGCATCAATTTGTTGTGCTTGAAGATATGATTGGATTTTTTCGGTTTGATTCATAGGGCACCCCTTTTAGATTTAATACTATTAGCATATCAGAATAAAGGATTTCTGGCATCTACGTGGAATGAATATATAAGGAGAAATAATTTAATAATACTTTTTTATAAGGAGAGAAAATATTATGCAAATTAGCTATCACGGACATTCAGTTGTGAAAATAAAAACAAATGCACACACGATTTTAATTGATCCATTTATTACAGGAAATGGACAAACTGATTTAATTGCGTCTGAAGAAAAAGCAGATGTTATTTTATTGACACATGGTCATAATGATCATTTTGGGGATACAGTAGATCTAGCAAAAAGAAATAACGCTACTGTAATTGCGATTTTCGAACTTGCCGAGTATGTTGAATCATTAGGAATTAAAGTACATGCAATGGGTATAGGGGGAGCTTATGATTTCGAGTTCGGGAGAGTGAAATTCACGCAAGCTTTCCATAGCAGTTCATATACAACAGAAGGTGGAGAGACAATTTACGGTGGAATGCCAGCAGGAGTTCTTCTAACAATAGAAGATAAAACAATCTATCATGCCGGAGATACAGCTTTGTTTGGAGATATGAAACTAATAGGAGAACGCAATGATATTGATGTTGCATTCCTACCAATTGGGGATAATTTCACTATGGGACCAGAAGATGCTGCCTACGCTGTCCAACTGTTAAAACCCCAAATTGTTGTACCTATTCACTATAATACGTTCCCGCCGATTAAACAGGATCCACAATTATTTAAAAACCTAGTGGATAGTGCTGAAGTTCAAGTGTTAAATGCCGGGGATCATGTTCAATTGAAACGTGACTAGGAATGGAGGCATATGTGGTACAATAAACGTATAATAATCGTTTGGATGTGACTACATGACAACAAAACACGAACAAATTTTAGCATATATTGAAAAACTTCCAGTCGGTGATAAAATATCTGTTAGACAAATTGCAAAGGACTTGACTGTCAGCGAGGGGACAGCCTACCGCGCGATAAAAGAGGCGGAAAACAGAAGACTAGTTAGTACAATTGAGCGAGTTGGAACGATTCGTATTGAGTTAAAGATAAAAGAGCATTTTGAGCGTTTAACCTACGCTGAAGTAGTAAATATTGTCGATGGACAAGTATTAGGTGGGAAAACTGGATTGCATAAAACATTAAACAAATTTGTCATCGGTGCCATGCAGCTCGAAGACATGATGCGTTATGTTGAACCGAGCAATCTGTTAATAGCAGGAAATCGATTAAAAGTTCATGAAACAGCTTTAAAAGCAGGAGCAGCTGTATTAGTAACAGGTGGCTTTGATGTGACAGACTCCACAAAAAAAATAGCAGATGAGCTGGAGTTACCTGTCATATCGACAAGTTTTGACACATTTACGGTAGCTACGATGATCAATCGAGCAATTGACGACCAACTCATCAAAAAAGATGTTTTGTTAATAGAGGATATTTATATCCCACTTGAAGAGACGTCTTATTTAATTGCAACTGATAAGGTCAAACAATACCGAGTGCTGAATGATGCGACCACACATGGTGTGTTCCCAGTTGTAGATGGATCTAAGAAACTGGTGGGGATTGTTACTGCTAGAGATGTCATCGGTAAATCGAACAATGAAACAATCGAGAAAGTAATGACAAAAAATCCGATTTCCGTCACGATGAAAACAAGCGTATCCTCTGCAAGTCATCGAATGATCTGGGAAGGTGTAGATTTATTGCCAGTAGTTCGTGAAACAAATTATTTAGAGGGAGTTATTAGTAGGCAGGATGTATTAAAAGCCCTTCAAGCTGCTGCTAGACAACCACAAAACGGTGAAACGATCGATGATATTGTAAAGCAACAAATAAAAATCATTTCTACAGAAGAATTTCTATTTGAGTTCGTTGTTACACCACAAATGACGGATCATTACGGTGCAATGTCTAATGGAGCTTTTACGATATTAGTAACAGAAACAGGAGCACAAACGTTGAAGATTCGTAAACGCGGTGAAAGTGTCGTGGAGAATATGACGATTTACTATACAAAGCCGATTCAACTAGAAAGTATTCTACGCATTCAAGCGAGAGTATTGGAGCTGAGTAGAAGAGTAGCGAAGATGGATATTGAAGTATATAACGACAAGCTACTAGTCGGAAAAGCAATGGTAACCTATCAGTTACTGGAGCGTTAAGAACAAAAGCCCTCGCGGCTATTTCAGCCCTGACGAACGTCGAAAGTTTTGCAATAAAGGCGTTCTTTGTCTTTATTCGCAAGTCTGAAGCGAATAGAGGGGCTAGGCGCTGAAGTCTGGACGGAAAATCACTCTTAGAATGCTATGAACATGCCAAAGATTTTATAATTTCCTAAGCAATAAAAAATGATGCAGCTAGTTTAGCTGCATCATTGATTTATAGATAGTTCCTCTTCCACGAATTGACCGTAATGCTTGGCTACTTTAACATTATGATATGTAAAATATCCTCCGAGTAGTATAAACAGACCCGCGACAATATAGGTTACGGAAGATTGATAAATGATTATAAAGTTAATACCGAAAAACAACAAAAAAGCACCTAAACATACAGAAGCCTTTGCACCAAACCATTTTTTGCGAATAGGTAAAGGTGTGCGGAATTGTTTCGTTTTAAAATAAAAATACCAAACAAACGTAATTACTATTAAAGCTACTAAAATAATATTAAGCATGACGAACCTCCAATAAAAAGTTAACCTTCTGTCTATTGTAAAGGGAAATTTTAAAAAATGCGAATCGTAAAACCATATAAGTGAGGTATTTCCATTGAAAAGACAAATCATAGACACAATCGAAAAATATGACAAAATTATTTTGCATCGCCATGTTAGACCTGATCCAGATGCATATGGTTCACAAATTGGTTTAAAAGAGCTTATTGCACTAAATTATCCGACAAAGGAAGTTTTAGCAACTGGCACACATGATGAGACATTAAATTTCCTTGCATATCCTGACAATGTTTCCGATGAGGACTTTCAAGGTGCTCTAATTATTGTTACAGATACAGCAAATACGGAAAGAATAGATGATGCACGCTATAAACTAGGAAGTTTTCTTATTAAAATTGATCATCATCCAAACGATGATGCTTACGGAGATTTACTTTGGGTAAATACAGCTGCTAGTTCGGTTAGTGAAATGATTTGTGAGCTGTTCGAGGAAGCAAAAATCTATAAGCAGTGGAAAATGGATGCTTCTATCGCTCGATTATTATTTGCAGGAATTGTCGGCGACACCGGAAGATTTATGTTTCAAAGTACAACAAAGCAGACAATGGATTTCGCTGGTAACTTACTTACATATGGTTTTGATAGTACTACATTATTTAACGGAATGTATGAAGTCGAAAGAAATCTCCTTCAGTTAAAAGGTTATGTATATGCAAATTTTGAAATGGATGAAACTGGTGTAGGTCATGTGAAACTTACGAAAGAAATTCTTGATAAGTATCAAGTAGATCAATCAGAAGCATCTCTCCTAGTAAGTGCGTTAGCGGATGTGAAGGGGATGAAATGCTGGGTATTCTTTATAGAAGATTCCTCTGAAATTCGAGTTCGTTTACGTTCAAAAGGTCCTGTTATTAATGGTATAGCTAAAAAGTATGGGGGAGGAGGACATCCTCTTGCTTCAGGAGCTGCTGTAAAGACATGGGAGGAAGCAGATTTAGTTATTGAAGATTTAAAAATGTTGTAATTGAGGTGTTTACATGAAAACAGTATATCCACAAATTGTGACATCGGCGGATATGCTGAAAAGCACAATACAATTGGAACAACTTACACAAAAGTTAAAACAAAATAATGCAAAGGCGGCAGCCATTACAAATAGCAGATTGTATGGTTTACTGCCTTTTTGGCATGCATTACAAGCGCAAAATATTAAACCTGTACTTGGACTCACTGTAAAAGTTCAATTGGAGTTAACTGTAGTAGAAATGGTGCTATATGCGAAAGATGCGAATGGCTATGAAAATCTATTGAAAATATCTAGTAGTCTCGAGACAAGAGACATTACAGCGCTACCAAAAAGATGGCTAGAAGCATATAAAAATGGATTAATCGGCCTTTACAAAGGAGACGCAACTACGACGTTCGAGCAGCTAAGCGAATTACAATTGATATTTGGTAATTTGAACTTCTACTTGGCAATTGAACGGCAAAATGGAGAAAAATTAGAACATGAAGAAATGATTGTGGAGTTCAGTAAGCAGCTATCGATCCCAATTACTGTGTTCCATATGAGTAGATACATAGAAAAAGAAGATGCCTTTGCTTATGAAGTATTAAACGCAATGGATCAATCACTCAAAATGAATGACCATACACGTCTTAAACCCTCCACCAATACGCTTCATCTACTTTCTAATGAAGAATGGGGTAGATGGTTTTCCGATGTTCCCTCATGGCTTGAAAACACGGAACAGATGCTCAATAGCTGTAACGTTTCCATCGAAAGAACAGCTTCAATAATGCCGAAATTTCCATTACCTGAAACGAAAAATTCAAAGGACTTCTTACGAGAGCTATGTGAGGATGGCTTGAATAATCGACTAAAGGAAGTCACCAAGCCATATATAGATCGATTAAATTATGAATTATCCATCATAAACCAGATGAACTATGAAGACTATTTTTTAATCGTTCAAGATTTTATGAAATTTTCTAAGCAGCAAAACATATTAACAGGTCCAGGCCGTGGATCATCTGCCAGTTCACTAGTCGCATTTTCTTTGAATATCACGGATGTAGACCCGCTCCGTTATGGTTTGTTATTTGAACGATTTTTAAATCCAGAGCGAATTACAATGCCAGATATTGATATCGATTTCGCTGATTCGAGAAGAATGGAAGTTATTCAATATGTCGTTAAAAAGTACGGTCAGAACTATGCTTCTCAAATAATAACGTTCGGTACTTTATCGGCAAAAGCAGCGGCTAGAGAGGTTGCAAGAATTTTCGGTTTCGAATCTTCCACCTTGGAGGCTATTTCTTCTTTTATCCCTTCTAAGCCAGGGATTACGTTAAAAGAAGCATTTGCAATGTCCGAGAAATTGCGTGCGTTTATACAGACAGAAGAAATTCGAAAAAAATGGTTTGACGTCGCGCTTGCTTTGGAAGGACTACCAAGGAATGCCTCTACGCATGCAGCCGGTGTCGTATTATCACCAGTTCCTTTAGTAGATGTCATACCCATTCAAAGTGGGCATGAGGATATCTATTTGACACAGTGGCCGATGAAGGAAGTAGAACAAGTCGGACTGCTTAAAATGGATTTTCTAGGGTTGCGAAACTTGACGATTATTGAAAGAATTTTGAAGATCATTAATTATAAACAATCGAATCCATTTAATTTATCCGAAATACCCCTACATGACGAATTAACCTTTCAGTTATTACAGCAGGGGGATACAACAGGGGTATTTCAATTGGAATCGACCGGAATGCGACAAGCCCTAAAACAAATCAATCCAACAAAATTTGAGGATGTTGTTGCAGTAAATGCATTATTCCGACCAGGTCCTATGGAGAGCATACCTCTATATGCAAAGCGAAAAGCGGGTCAAGCTAAAGTAACCTATGAACATCCGATTTTAGAGCCGATATTAAAAGAAACATATGGCATTATTGTATATCAGGAGCAAATCATGCAAATTGCCTCTAAAATGGCTGGTTTTACATTCGGGGAAGCCGATTTATTACGTAGAGCTGTGAGCAAAAAAAATCGTGAAGTATTACAAAGTGAAAGAGTACATTTTGTTCAAAAAGCTATTCAAGAGGGACATTCAGAACAATCAGCCTCAGCTGTTTATGATTTAATCGTCCGATTTGCTGACTATGGTTTTCCAAAGAGTCATGCAGTTGCTTATAGTGTTATTTCCTTTCAAATGGCGTATTTGAAAGCCCATTTTCCCGTAGCTTTTTATAGCGCATTACTGAGTCAAGCTACAGGCAACCAAGCGAAAATCAATGAGTTATTGATGGAAATGAGACATAAAGGCATAACCATTTTAGCTCCCTCTATTTTTCAAAGTCAGCGTTTCTTTACGATGGAAAATAGTGGGGTCCGATTCGGGTTACAAGCTATAAAAGGGGTTTCTCATAATTTTATTCAAAAACTACTGCAAAAACGTATGGAAAGAGAAAACAAATGGGAGGATATTTTTGAGCTTGCTTCTGATCTGTCTGCAATTCACTTTACGAGAAAAAATGTAGAACCTTTGATAAAAGCAGGAGCTCTCGATGATTTTGGTTTTGATCGATCTACTCTTTTAAGTACTTTAGATGCGGCGGTCAAATATGCAGAATTGATAAGTCCTACGGAAGAATCTGATTTATTTGGCGGGGATGCCTCCCACTTTGGAAAGTCTAAATATATCAAAACGGACCCACTTCCGATTATGGAGAAGTTACAATTTGAAAAAGAGGTTTTAGGTCAATACTTTTCTGAGCATCCAACATTATCTAAAAAGAAAACGCTCAGTGATAATTTAAATGATATTTGGGATATATTGCAAACAACGAGAGATATGCCTGTAAAGATAGTAGGACTCATACAGGACATAAAAAGAATTAGGACAAAAAAAGGGGAAGCAATGGCATTTCTAACTGTTCAGGACGATACTGGTAACTTGTCCGTAACACTTTTTCCAGAGGAATACGCAAAATTCAATGCTCTATTAAAAGAGCAGGAAATGCTTGTTATTACTGGAAAGTCAGAACGTAGAAATGGACGCACCCAAATTATAACTAAACATATTGAGAAATAACTGCATATTTTATATGCAGTTTTTTCTTTACGTTTGAGCAAATCTTTTGTATGCTATTATTTATGAGTGGTCAGACCACTTTGTAATTTATGGAAGAGTGAGGCTCAATGAACCAAACGAATAATCCTAAAAAAATGTTTCTGGAAATAGTAAAACAATTGAGGCAGCTAATTGCAGATGAAAATGTTTCTGTTGGTGGTAAATTACCTTCCGAAAGGGAGCTAGCAGAGCGGCTTCAAGTAGGTAGATCAACTATCAGAGAAGCGCTAAGAAGTTTAGAATTACTCGGTTTAATAGAAACACGACGTGGGGAAGGTACTTTTCTTTCGGATTATCGAAAGCATCGGCTTGTCGAGCTGTTGTCTACATTTATCCTGCAAGAGTCGAAGTCAAAGGAAGATGTGCATATAACGAGGCAAGCATTGGAAAAGGATGCTATTCATACAATTTGTAACACGGAGAGACTTTATAGACTACATATATGGGAAGCCTTTAAAGAAAAACTTATTAAAGAAGAAATTGTAAGAGAGGATATAATTCGTGAAATTATCATCATCTCGGATAATCGATTAGGATTAAAAATATGGTTTTTGTTAAAGCAGTTTGCAGGAGAGCCTTACCGAGAGAATATGAACCTACAAGAGAAGTCTCTTTGGATTCAGCTTCTAACTTCGTTACAAAAGGGAGAAGAACACCAGGTGTTTTCTTTATATTATGAATGGCTTTTGTTAATCAATAGGGGAGATGTATAAATGAGTATTCGAGATATATTTAGAAAAAATCAAAAGAAAAAATATGCCACAATACCAACTGAAAAAGCAAAAAATGATGTACCAGAAGGCATTATGGTGAAATGTCCAGAATGCAGAAAAAATGTATTTACAAAAGACTTGATGAAGAATTTCAAGGTATGCCCTACTTGCGATCATCATATGAAAATGACAGCGTGGGAGCGTGTAGATACATTCTTAGATGAAGATTCTTTTGAATCAATGGATGATCATTTAGAAACAGTAAATCCATTGAATTTCCCAAGCTATACTGAAAAGATAAAGGCAGACTCGCAGAAAAGTGGTTTGAATGAAGCTGTTCTTACTGGACTTGGAAAGCTGGACGGACAACAAGTCGCCTTAGCAATAATGGATTCTCATTTTCGAATGGGATCAATGGGGTCAGTAGTAGGAGAAAAAATTACAAGAGCTGTGGAGAAAGCTACAGAGCTTGGTATTCCTTTTATAATATTTACTGCAAGTGGTGGAGCAAGAATGCAAGAAGGCGTTTTGTCGTTAATGCAAATGGCTAAAACGTCCGTTGCGCTTAGACGACATAGTGATCATGGTCTTTTATATATTTCCATTCTTACTCATCCGACGACGGGTGGAGTTTCTGCGAGTTTTGCATCAGTTGGAGATATAAATATAGCCGAGCCTAAAGCGTTAATCGGCTTTGCGGGGAGACGTGTGATTGAACAGACGGTACGAGAAAAACTTCCAGAGGATTTTCAAACTGCTGAGTTTTTATTGAATCATGGTCAGCTAGATGCCATAATTCATCGCAAAGAAATGCGTGAAAAAGTAGCTTCCATCGTTCATCTTCATACGACTAAGGAGGTCACAAAATGGTAAAAGTACTACCTTTTGAAGAACCAATCATTCAATTAAAAACAAAAATTGAGGAACTTAAAGAGTATACGGCAAATGCTGACGTGGATATGTCAGTAGAGATTGTCAACCTCGAAGCAAGACTAGAGAAATTAGAGCAAGAAGTATATGAAAATATGGAACCTTGGGACCGTGTTCAAGTTGCTCGACACCCTAGTCGTCCAACAACGAGAGATTATATTCAATTATTATGTACAGACTTTATCGAACTTCATGGAGATAGACTCTATGGTGACGATGCTGCAATTATAGGTGGAATAGCTTTGTTTGAAGGTAAACCAATAACAATTATTGGACATCAAAGAGGCTTAGATACGAAAGAGAATATTAAGCGTAATTTTGGTATGCCTCATCCAGAGGGATATCGAAAAGCATTACGATTGATGAAACAAGCAGAAAAGTTTAACCGTCCGATTATTTGTATGATTGATACAAAGGGAGCTTATCCAGGAAAGGCGGCAGAAGAACGCGGTCAAAGTGAAGCCATCGCTCGGAACTTAGTAGAAATGGCTGGTTTAAAAGTACCGGTTATTAGTGTTGTTATTGGCGAAGGTGGAAGTGGAGGAGCATTAGCATTAGGTGTAGCTAATCACATTCATATGTTAGAAAACTCTACGTACTCCGTTATTTCACCTGAAGGAGCAGCATCTATTCTTTGGAAGGATGCTGCACTCGCAAAAGAAGCTGCAGAAGCGATGAAAATCACTGCACCTGATCTAAAGAAAATGGGTATAATTGACACTGTCATTACAGAGGTTCATGGGGGAGCACATAAAAACATAGAGGCACAGGCTATGTATATGAAAGAAACACTACTTACTTCTTTAAAAGAATTAAGCGAATTAACACCAGATGAATTAGTTGAAAATCGATATTCTAAATTTAAAAATATTGGAGAATTCAATGAATAAAATGCGCCAGACACGGCGCATTTTTTTTTAATTCATTTCATGTTAAGCTTATAGTATGAAATTCATATTATGGAGGGGAAGTAGATGAAGAGAATTGGTGTTTTAACAAGTGGAGGAGACGCTCCAGGTATGAATGCAGCTGTGCGAGCAGTTGTAAGAAAGGCCATCTTTGAGGGTATTGAAGTAGTTGGGATCTTCCATGGCTATCAAGGATTAATAGAGGGTAAAATGGAAGTTTTAGATCTAGGTTCTGTAGGTGACATCATTCAAAGAGGTGGAACTAAGCTATATTCAGCAAGATGTCCTGAATTCAAAACGGAAGAAGGGCAACAAAAAGGTATAGAGCAGCTGAAAGCTCATGGAATTGAAGGATTAGTAGTTATCGGTGGAGATGGTTCTTACCGTGGTTCTATGAAACTGACCGAAAATGGTTTCCCTTGTGTAGGAATTCCCGGAACAATTGATAATGATATTCCTGGTACGGATTATACACTGGGATTTGATACAGCGTTAAATACAGTCATAGAAAGTATTGATAAAATTAGAGATACTGCCACATCTCATGAACGTACTTTTATCGTAGAAGTAATGGGAAGAGATGCTGGAGATCTAGCTTTATGGGCTGGTCTTGCTGGAGGAGCAGAAACTATCATTATTCCTGAAGTTGAGATAAATATGGATGAGATTGTAGAACGTCTAAAAAGCGGTTCGGAACGTGGCAAAAAGCATAGTATAATTATTGTTGCTGAAGGTGTAATGAGTGGTGGAGAATTTGCTAAAAAACTGAAAGACTTAGCTGATATTGAGACGAGAGTTTCTGTACTTGGACATATTCAACGCGGTGGTTCTCCTACAGGTCGCGATCGTGTGCTTGCGAGTTTATTTGGAGCTAAAGCTGTAGAGGTTCTACTAAAAGGAAATGGTGGGCGTGCTATTGGCATCCAGAATCATCAAGTGGTAGACTATGATATGAATGAAGCATTTGAAAATCATGAGGATTTTGATATGTCGATGTATCAATTATCAAAAGAATTATCCATTTAACAACTGGGTAAATATCTTGCCATTATAGAAAGGACTGTACTATGAGAAAAACTAAAATAGTTTGTACAATTGGACCCGCAAGTGAATCAGAAGAAATGTTAGAGAAATTAATCAATGCTGGAATGAATGTTGCCAGATTGAATTTCTCACATGGAAATCACGAGGAGCATTCTGCAAGAATTCAAACGATTCGTAAAGTATCTAATAAGTTAGGTAAAGTTGTTGGAATCTTGTTGGATACTAAGGGACCAGAAATTCGTACACATAAAATGGAAAATGGAGCACTGGAACTTCAGTCTGGTGAAACAATAGAAATTTCGATGACAGAAGTATTAGGAACTTTAGATCGTTTCTCTATTTCTTACGACAAACTAATCGAGGATGTTCATGAAGGATCAATCATTCTTTTAGATGACGGTCTTATTGAATTAGTCGTACAAAAAATTGACAAAGCGAATGGAATTATTTCCACTTATATTCAAAATGCAGGAACGTTAAAAAATAATAAAGGTGTAAACGTACCTGGCGTTTCTGTACAATTACCTGGTATGACAGAAAAAGACGCACAGGATATCCTTTTTGGTATAGAGCAGGATATAGATTTTGTTGCAGCTTCCTTCGTTCGTCGTGCAAAAGATGTGTTAGAAATCCGCAAACTACTAGAAGAAAATAATGGTGCACATATTCAAATTATTCCTAAAATCGAAAACCAAGAGGGCGTAGATAATATTGATGAAATAATTCAAGTTTCTGACGGTTTAATGGTTGCAAGGGGAGATTTAGGTGTAGAAATACCAGCAGAAGAAGTTCCTTTAGTTCAGAAGAAACTAATAGGGAAATGTAACGAAGCTGGAAAACCTGTTATTACCGCTACTCAAATGCTCGATTCGATGCAACGTAATCCTAGACCTACTCGAGCAGAGGCAAGTGACGTAGCAAACGCAATATTTGATGGAACAGATGCGATAATGCTTTCAGGAGAAACAGCAGCAGGTCTTTACCCAGTAGAAGCTGTACAAACGATGGATAAAATTGCACGACGTACAGAAAATGCTGTAGATTATCGTGAAAATGTAACTAAAATTAGTAAGGCACGTGATGTAAATCTAACGGATGCTATTGGTCAAGCAGTTGCACACACAGCGATTAATCTAAAAGTTAAAGCAGTTATTGCACCAACTGAAAGTGGATATACTGCAAAAATGATTTCAAAATTTAGACCAGGTGTTCCGATTATTGCAGTTACTTCATCAGAAACTCCATCTAGAAAACTTACATTAGTTTGGGGAGTATATCCAATTGTAGGGAAAAAAGCTCATTCTACAGATGAAATTTTAGAAGATGCTGTAGAGGAAAGTATTCTTCATAAGTATGTTACCCATGGTGACTTAGTTGTAATTACGGCTGGTGTACCGGTTGGAGAAGCGGGTACTACAAACTTGATGAAGGTCCATATTATTGGCGACTTAGTTGCAAAAGGACAAGGTATTGGTAAAAGTACTGCTTTCGGTAAAGCAATAGTCGTGAATAATGCAGAAGAGTTAGCAGGAAAAGATACGACAGATAGTATTATTGTGACGTTAGGATCTGACCGTGATATGGTTCCTGGTATTGAAAAATGCAAAGGCTTAATCACCGAAGAGGGTGGATTGACTAGTCATGCGGCAGTCGTAGGGTTAAGCTTAGGAGTACCAGTAATTGTGGGCGTTAAAGATGCAACAACGCTTATTAAAAATGGACAAGAATTGACGATAGATGCCGAAAGTGGCTTTATCTATCATGGTCATGCAAGCATAATTTAATAGCAAGCCTCACCATAAAAGGTGGGGCTTTTATTGAATGGAACGATATAATATTTTGCTGCTAATGTAGTGCTGTTGGTATATAAAGAATTAACCATACTGCAGATTTCCGCTCCAGGCGGACGCTTTACGTGGGCACGGCTTCAATCTCCTCGTAACTGGGACTGAGGTTACTCGTCGCAAAGACAATGGCCAAACAAAGTTCGATCAATGTCTTTCCTGTGGGGCTTGCAGCTCGTGCTGTTCCTATTGGAGTCCGCCCCCTACGTTAGAAGCGCTTAGCTATTTCAGATAGGAAGGTGAAATGATGAAATGGATTATTGGATTGTTTATATTAATCCCGGCGGTTGAATTGTATATCCTAATGCTCTCAGGTAAAACTATTGGTGTAGGTTATACATTTTTATTGATCATTGCAAGTGGTATTATTGGTGGATATCTTGCAAAAAGACAGGGTCTAAAAGCATTTCGAGAAGTTTCAGAAAGCGTTAAAAACTACCAAGCACCAGGTGAAGCTGCGATAAATGGCATTAGTATATTTGTAGGAGCTATTTTAGTAGTGCTACCAGGATTTATATCAGATATATTAGGTTTAATGCTTTTATTTGCTCCGACTCGAAACTTGTTCAAACCATTAGTTTATAGATGGATCCGTAAGAAAATGAAAAAAGGACAAGTTATTGTCATGAAGTCTTCGTAAAGCTCTCCCATTTATGGGCGAACAAATAAATAAAAGGACTAAACAAAATCCCAATAAATCCAAATATTAAAATGGCTGCCGCGCTCAAATAAAAGACGTGGACAGCCTTTATTTGTGTTGTGGATGACCAGAGTACCGATTCGACAATATGTCTTGTTAACTGTACAAATAGATATAAAAGCAAGACGATTGTACCAACCATGCGCATTTCCATTAAAAAAAAGTAAATAGACAAAGGAATCAGTATTAGGCCTGTACCTAAAAAAGGAATACTATCGACTAAAGAAATTAGAAATGCATACTTAATCGGATTATGTAATCCTAATACTGATAATCCAATAGATATTAATACAAACGTTAAAATGAAAAGCTTCAATTCTACATGAATAAATTGATTTACAATCGTAGAGGATTTAAGTAATGCACGATGGCAAAGTTTGCGGGTTTTTTTAGGAAAGTAAATTAAAAACCACTCACGGTCTTTTAAAGATTCAATTAAAGAAAAAAATAATCCAATACTAAAAAGGAATATCTCAAAAAAGTAAGAAGGAATATGTGTCACATTTATCAATAAATCATTTAATAGTTTGTTTAGGAGTGTCTGGAATTTGCCTTCAAACAACATAAATATAGGATGGTTTTGTAATTCCATAACAGGTAATTGTACAACATGCTCGTGTATAAATGGAATTAGAACTATTAAAGTCTGAATTAGAAAAAACAATATAGCTAAAAAACTCGCTAATATGAAAATCACTGTGAGGAGAACACTAATTAAAACTGGTATTTTGAATTTTTTATGTAACAACTGGGTTATGGGAAAAAGAAAATAACCACCAATTATTGACAAGGTGAGAGGGTAAGCGACTAATGATATTAGTATAATTATTCCAAATGGTACCCATTGCGACAAAAAATCTTTTTTATTTAATTGTAGAGTAATCATTTTCATCCAATCTTTTCAAATAATTAGGAGATTTAAAGATAATTTTCAATAAACTTAAGCGTTTTCATTCACAAAAACGCCAAAATTGATTATACTGTTTAAGTAAGCAATGCTAAAAACATTAATATATACATATAATTCTTCTGTGAAATTTGGTCAGAAGTGTTATGTGTAAAAGGGAGACTTTGATATGACAACAACTAAAGGTTTAGAAGGAATTGTAGCGGCAGAAACGTCAATCAGTTCAATCATCGATGACACACTTACATATGTTGGATACGATATTGATGATTTAGCAAACAATGCTAGTTTCGAAGAGGTAGTGTACTTACTTTGGCATAAACGACTTCCAAATGCTACAGAATTAGCTGAATTGAAACAACAATTAGCTGATAACATGGCTGTACCACAAGAAATTTTGAATCATTTCAAAACATTCCCAATCCAGGAAGTTCATCCAATGACTGCTCTTAGAACGACAGTTTCTATGCTTGCATTATATGATGATGCTGCAGAAGATATGTCCGATGAGGCAAATTACTTAAAAGCTATTAAATTACAAGCAAAAATCCCAACACTAGTTACAGCTTTCTCACGTGTTCGTAAAGGACTAGAGCCTGTTGCACCAAAATCAGACTTAAGTTATGCTGCTAACTTCTTGTACATGCTACACGGTGAATTACCAGAAGACATAGAAGTCGAAGCATTTGATAAAGCACTTGTTTTACATGCAGACCATGAACTGAATGCATCTACATTCACTGCTCGCGTATGTGTAGCTACTCTTTCAGATATCTATTCAGGCGTAGTAGCTGCTATTGGTGCTTTAAAAGGACCTCTACATGGTGGAGCTAACGAACAAGTTATGAAAATGTTAACAGAAATCGATACACTTGAAAATGTCGATACTTATATTAAAGACAAGTTAGACAATAAAGTTAAGATTATGGGATTCGGTCACCGTGTATATAGAAAAGGAGACCCACGTGCAAAACATTTACGTGAAATGTCTAAAAAATTGACTACACTTAATGGTGAATCTAAACTTTATGATATGTCTATTCGTATCGAAGAAATAGTTACAGGGCAAAAGAATCTACCACCAAATGTAGATTTCTATTCTGCATCTGTTTATCATTCTTTAAAAATAGATCATGATTTATTTACACCAATTTTTGCCGTATCACGTATTTCTGGTTGGAGCGCTCATATTCTAGAGCAATATGCAAATAACCGTTTAATTCGTCCTCGTGCAGAATATGTTGGACCTGGAATGCAAAAGTATATTCCAATTGAAGAAAGATAATAGTAGTATTATCTTAGTAGATAGGGCTTAAACACTTCCCGTGTTTACTGCCCTATGATTATGATGGTAGGAGGAAAAAACAAATGACAACAGGTAAAATTACAGTAGAAAATGGTGTACTTAACGTACCAAACACAGCAGTAATTCCATTCATCGAAGGTGACGGAACTGGTCCGGATATCTGGGCTGCAGCATCACGTGTATTAGAAGCTTCAGTAGAAAAAGCTTATAATGGTGAAAAGAAGATTGAATGGAAAGAAGTTCTTGCTGGTCAAAAAGCATTCGATAAAACTGGTGAATGGTTACCTCAAGAAACTTTAGATGTTATTAATGAGTACTTAATCGCTATTAAAGGACCTCTTACAACGCCAATCGGTGGGGGAATTCGTTCTTTAAACGTAGCTTTACGTCAAGAGCTTGATCTATATACTTGCCTACGTCCAGTTCGCTACTTCACTGGTGTTCCATCTCCAGTTAAACGTCCTGAAGATACAGATATGGTTATTTTCCGTGAAAATACAGAAGATATCTATGCAGGTATTGAGTATGCTAAAGGTACTGATAATGCGAAAAAACTAATCGACTTCCTACAAACAGAATTCGGAGTGAAAAATATTCGTTTCCCAGAAACTTCAGGTATCGGTATTAAACCAATTTCTGAAGAAGGTACAAAACGTTTAGTTCGTGCTGCTCTTAACTATATTATTAAAGAAGGTCGTACTTCTTTAACATTAGTTCATAAAGGAAATATCATGAAATTCACTGAAGGTGCTTTCAAAACTTGGGGTTACGAAGTAGCAGAACAAGAATTTGGTGATAAAGTATTTACTTGGAACCAATATGATCAAATTAAAGAAGAGCAAGGAGCAGAAGCAGCTGATAAAGCACAAGCTGATGCACTTGCAGACGGCAAAATTCTAGTAAAAGATTCGATTGCAGATATCTTCTTACAACAAATTTTAACTCGTCCAAAAGAGTTTGATGTAGTAGCTACAATGAACTTAAATGGAGATTATATTTCTGATGCACTTGCTGCACAAGTTGGTGGTATTGGTATCGCTCCAGGAGCTAACATTAACTATGTAACTGGACATGCTATTTTCGAAGCTACACATGGTACAGCTCCTAAATATGCTGGTTTAGACAAAGTTAACCCATCTTCTGTAATTCTTTCAGGAGTATTGATGTTAGAACATTTAGGTTGGAATGAAGCTGCTAAACTTATCATGGATTCAATGGAGAAATCTATTGCTTCTAAAGTGGTGACTTATGACTTCGCTCGCTTAATGGATGGTGCAACTGAAGTTAAATGTTCTGAATTCGCTGATGAACTTATTAAAAACATGTAATATAAAACTGAATTTTGGTTTTTAAGGAAGGGAATTTTCCCTTCCTTTTCTTATAAAAATAAAAGTGTGTTTTAACTAATTATTTGTCTAGCTTCAGTCGCCAGCAACACGAGCGCTTCAAACTTGTTGAAAAGGCAAAAAGCGCCTTTTGCTTCGAGTCTCCCAGCGTTTTTCATTGCAATATGGCGTCTGCCGCTTTTCTTACAAAAGGAGAGTTTTCTAATGACATTGAACAGAAGTAAAATCTCAGTAATTGGTGGCGGATTTACAGGTGCAACAACGGCTTTTCTACTTGCTCAAAAGGAACTTGGTGATATTGTATTAGTTGACATTCCACAAGCAGAAAATGCTACAAAAGGTAAGGCTTTGGATATGGCACAAGCTGGACCGGTACAAGGGTTTGACGCTGATATCATTGGTACTTCTAATTATGAAGATACGAAGGACTCTGATTTAGTAATTATCACTGCTGGAATTGCACGTAAACCAGGAATGAGCCGTGACGATTTAGTTCAAACAAACCAAAAAGTGATGAAATCTGTTACATCTGAAATTGTTAAATATTCTCCAAACACTACAATCTTAGTATTAACAAACCCAGTTGACGCGATGACTTATACAGTTTATAAGGAATCTGGATTACCTAAAGAGCGTGTTATCGGACAATCAGGAGTACTTGATACCGCACGTTTCCGTACGTTTGTTGCCAAAGAACTTAACCTTTCCGTTAAAGATGTAACTGGTTTTGTTCTTGGTGGACATGGTGACGATATGGTGCCACTAGTTAGATATTCTTACGCTGGAGGAATTCCTTTAGAAACTCTGATTGACTCGGATCGTTTAGAAGAAATAGTAGACCGCACTCGTAAGGGTGGAGCTGAAATAGTGAATCTTCTAGGTAATGGTTCTGCTTACTATGCTCCAGCTGCTTCTTTAGTCGAAATGGCTGAAGCTATTCTGAAGGACCAAAAACGAGTATTACCATCTATCGCATATTTAGAAGGCGAGTATGGTATGGATGGAATTTACCTTGGTGTTCCTACAATACTTGGTGCTGGTGGTATTGAGAAGATTATTGAACTAGAGTTAACAGAAGATGAGAAAGCATTATTAAATAAATCAGCTGATGCAGTCAAAACTGTGATGAAAGTTTTAGCTTAACTATTAGGTGAGATCAATCGAGTGGGGAAACCTACTCGATTTTTTAAATGAAAAGAAAGTATAAAAATGTCCTATTCACAGTTGCTTGAAGGAAATAGTAGGAATGAAAAATACTACTGGTTTTCCGTTTCTGTTTGAGCGTTTCACGGGGGCAGCGATGAGCTATTACCGTCGAAATTGAATTCTATTCAGATGCTTAACATTGATCCAAGGCAAAGAGTGCCACAACGAGATCGCAATTTTAGAGATTAACTTAAAATTACTTATAATTTTTCTTCAAAGAAAAATGCTATTCAATAATTGAGCCAAGCAGAAGTAAAGCCTCCGCCCTGAACGAAAATCAATATTGATCGAATTTCACTATTTAATACAGGTCCTATCATCATCTTGCACATTGCTTGAGTTTATTGTTAATATAGAGTTAGCTATTAGTTAGGGGGAGAAACTTATTGTTATTAGGGAAAACTCGTAAAATAGGTAGACATATTCAAGAAATTGAGACTGGCGAAAAATTAACAGTAACTGAAAAAATAGAGGACAAAGACTTGTTGCTTTATCTTGGGCTAACGAATGACAATAATCCTTTATATATTCAACATGATTTTGCAGCCAAGACTCAATATGAAAAACCTATCGTGCCGTCAATTATGTTAACGGGTATTATTACATCCGCTATATCAAAATATTTGCCGGGTCCTGGATCACATATAACAAAACAGTTTGTTAGCTTTCCAACACCAACCTACCATTACTCAATAGTTGAATTTACATTAGAAATAAAAGAAGTAAATGTACAGTTAAACAATATTATCATTTCAGTCCTTGCTAAAAACGATCAAAATGAAATAGTTGTGGATGGCCAATTTTATGTAACGCCACCACTCAAAGAAAAGTTATAACGTTGTTGCTAACATCGATTTGGAATGGGGGTTTCAAATCAACCTTGGAGGCCAAAAAATGAGAAAAGTATTAGTAGTGGATGATGAAAGCTCTATTGTAACGCTATTAAAATATAATTTAGAGGAAGCTGGCTTTGAAGTCATTACTGCAAGTGACGGCTTAGAGGGGCTCAATAAAGCATTAGAAGAAAAGCCAGAGGTTATTGTACTAGATTGGATGCTACCGAAAATGGACGGCATGGAAGTTTGTAAAGAGCTTCGTTTAAAGAAAATCCAAATTCCTATAATAATGTTAACTGCAAAAGATGAGGAATTCGATAAAGTGTTAGGGCTCGAACTAGGTGCTGATGATTATATGACAAAGCCATTCAGTCCAAGAGAAGTTACTGCAAGGGTAAAAGCAATGATTCGTCGTTCTGGTATTTCTACTGATCAAAAGCCGGAGAAAACGAAAGAAGAGACATATACATTTGGTCCCCTTGAAGTTTTCCCAGAACGTTTTGAAGTGCTTTTAAACAACGAAGTAATCGAGTTTACACCAAAAGAATTTGAGTTACTCGTGTATTTAATAGAAAATAAAAATAGAGTACTGACTCGAGATCAGCTATTAAGTGCGGTATGGAATTATGATTTTGCCGGAGACACTCGTATTGTGGATGTCCATATTAGCCATTTACGTGACAAGATTGAAGTAAATAGTAGGAAGCCAACTTTCATCAAAACAATTAGAGGACTAGGATACAAGTTTGAGGAGCCAAAGAGCTAATGAAATCATTTCATTACAAACTTTTTAGAACTTATTCGATTATGATAGGGTTAATATTAGCTTGTCTAGGATTAGTACTTGGACAGCTTTTTCCTATTTACGTTAAAAACTCTTCTGAAAAAGTCATCAATACAAAAATAGATGAAGTTTCTAACTACATAAGCTCTACGGGACTCACAACAGATGAACAAAAGGATATTACTTCGATGTTAGATGCCTCTTTCTCTAATTCGCATTTAATTGAACCTCATTCCTTATGGTTGTTTTTATTTATTATTTTGAGTATTTCTTTTCTTGTTTCACTAATTTTGGGGACGAGTATTTTCAAAAAGTATGCACAGCCAATTGAACATCTCACAGAAACAGCAATGGAATTAGCGAGAGGGAATTATCGGATTCGAGCATTTGAGGATGATTTTTCTGGAATGTCGAAGCTAAGTAACTCTATTAATATACTTGCACGAAATTTGCATGATATATCCGTGATGAGAGAAACGGAAAAAGAACGATTAAAAACTTTAATCGAGAATATGGGAAGTGCTCTCATTATGATGGATCGTAACGGATATATTACGATTGTGAATCGTTCGTTTCTTAAGCAGCTTACAATTTCATTCGAGGATGTTGACGGAAAGTTATTCAAAAAAATTGGACTTCCCAAAAAGATTGAGGCTTTCATTGATCAGCTATTTTTGACAGAGGCAGCTAGTCGGGAGCAAATATCCATCAAGAAAAACCTACATACTTATTATATGGATGCTTATGGGGCTCCTGTAATTGGGGAACATGGTAAATGGCTTGGTATAGTAGTAGTCATGCATGATATTACGGAACTTGTAAAACTGGAGCAAGTCAGAAAAGATTTTGTAGCGAATGTTTCGCACGAATTAAAAACTCCTGTTACTAGTATAAAAGGATTTTCAGAAACGCTATTATATGGTGCATATAAAAATGAAGATACATTGCTTTCATTTCTGGAGATTATTCACAAAGAAAGTAATAGACTGCAAATGCTCATTAATGATTTATTGGACCTTTCCAAAGTGGAGCAGGTAGGGTATGAGATGAATTTACAAAAGGTCAACTTGTTGGAAGTAGTTGAACGTAGTAAAGAAATGACGAACCATATTGTGGAAGAGAAAAATATGCGTATTGAAACGATATATGAAGAACCAATCTATGTATTGGGCGATTTAAATCGTTTAATCCAAATCACGATGAATTTATTGATGAATGCACTTACTTACTCCCCTGAGGAAAAAACGGTGACTATATCTATTGATCAAAACGAAAAGTGTGGAATATTGCGTATACAGGATGAAGGAATTGGAATAGCCAAAGAAGAGATTAACCGGGTATTCGAGCGTTTTTACCGAGTGGATAGAGCGAGAAGCAGAAACTCAGGAGGAACTGGTCTTGGTTTAGCAATTGTGAAGCACTTAGTGGAAGCCCATCACGGGTTACTAGAAGTTGAAAGCGAAGTAGGAAAAGGTACTGTTTTTACTGTATCGATTCCACTTGTTAAAAGATAACGGAGGTCTTTATGAATAACCAACCCTTTATCCCAATAATTATTGGGACAGATATGAATGCCTACAATATGGCGATTTCCTTTCATGAGGAATACAATATTAAGCCGATTTTAGTAGGTAAAGAAGAAATGTCATTTACAAAATTGAGTAGTATAATTGAGCATATTGAAATTCAGCCTAATTTATGGGATAAAACTGCATTTGTCCAAGTTCTAACAGAAGTTGCACAAAAATATAAAGTTAAAGACAAACAATTACTGTTAATAGGGACAAATGATTTTTATGTACGCTTAATAATTGAAAATGCAGATGCTTTAAAGAAAATGTATGTTTTTAATTATATGTCAGAAGAATTGATGAACAACCTGCTCGTGAAATCGAATTTCTATAAGCTTTGTGAAGAGCATGGGATTGATACGCCGAAAACATATTATTACACATGTGGAAATAAAGCTGTATTTACTGAAGATGTCCTATTCCCATTAATCATAAAACCAAGTAATGGTGTTATGTATTACAAAAATAAGTTTCCTGGTCAGCAAAAGGTTTATCGTGTTGAAACAAAAGCAGAATTAGATGATGTGCTAAACAAAGTAAATGCTAGTGGATATACAGAGGACTTAATAATTCAGGATTACATTCCTGGGGATGATACGTATATGTGGGATTCCGTATTTTATATGAGTTCAAAAGGCAAAGCCCAGCTGAGCACACTTGCACAAGTGGTACTTCAAGAACATACTGTAACGGCTATCGGTAACTATACAGCTCTCATTACTAGATATAATGAGGAGCTGATGAAAAAGCTTCAACACTTTTTAGAAGCGATAGGTTATGTTGGATTTGCGAACTTTGACTTAAAATTTGATGAGCGTGATGGGAAGTTTAAAGTATTTGAGGTAAACATTAGACAGGGGAGATCTAGTTATTATACAACTGCCCTAGGTCATAATATGGCGAGATATTTTGTGGATGATGTTATTTATCAAAAGGAAAAATCGCTTACTTTACTAAATGAGCATTATTTGTTTACAGTAGTTCCTAAAATAGTTTTAAAGAAATTTGTTGAAAACAAAGAGATTCAACAAGAAGTTAGAACACTTTTGAATGCTGGGAAATGGGGAAATCCACTGTTCTACAAACAGGACAAGCATTTTAAGCGTAAATTATATTTAGTTGCCCGTCAGTTAAATTATTATAAAAAGTATAAAAACAATAATTGGTGAGGAAATATTTACAAAACATTCATAATACATTAACAATCATCTGATACATTTAAATAGACCCCTTTTCCAAACGATTTACCTAAAAAAAGCTAGCATTTTTGCTAGCTTTTTTTAATTGCGATGAAAGTGTAAGCTGTGCATTAATTCATCCCCCTGATTTCCGTTTCAGGTGGACGCTTTCCGAGGGCGTTGCCTCAGCCTCCTCGTTGGAAAACATATGCTCCTGCGGTTACTCGTCGCAAAGACATTGGCCAAACAAAGTTTGTCCAATGTCTTCGCTGCGGGGTCTTCGACTAACGCTTTTCCCACCGGAGTCGCCACCTTACACTCCAATCAATTAAAAGAGTGGTACTCAACTATAAGATAGAGCATAGCCTATCGCTTAGATAATAAGAGTAGTCAAAGTTAATGTAGGGATAAAACCGTCTGTTGAATTAGCGAAAATACTCTGTAAGCAAGGATAAAGAGGTTAGATTTCTTTTTATCTCGTGGAAATAAAGAAAATAATAAGTAGTTACTAAATAAAGAAGCGAGATAGCGAACGAAATTGCATCTTCGTGAGCTTGCTTTATCTGTAGAAAGGTATCTTATCTCCAGTTTTCCAAAAACGCACTTGCCTGTTTCTATGGGGTGTAGGAGGGCGCCGGATAGAAAAACGCCATAAGATTACCGAAAAATGGAATGCTGGTTGGTTGTGACAACGTCACAACCAACCAGCAGCCATAAAATTCTCTCGGTAATAATATAGCGTAACATCTGTCCAAAGCCCTTCAAAAACAATAGAACAGGTTTTTACCCTTAATGGACCGGGTCATTTCAAATCCCAACTAAGGGTCCGATTATTCCAACTAAACCTTTAGCATTTTATTCATAGAAAAAGTACATGAAACAACTATTCTATTATTTTTGAAACCAATTACCAGGTTAAACCGTAAAAGGAAGTATACATACAAAGGAGGAAGTAAAATGAGTACTAAAAGGCTTCTAACTATTTTCACCATGAGTGTAATTGGCATTATTTTAATATCTGCTGTGTTTACATCTTGGTATACAGTAGATGAATCAGAACAAGCAATCGTAATAACGTTTGGTGAAGCAAGTGAACCAATAGTCGATCCAGGGTTAAAGTTTAAAATGCCGTGGCCAATTCAAAAAGTGGAGAAATTGTCCAAAGAAACATTCAGCCTTCAATTTGGTTACAGCCAAAAAGCAAACGGTGAAATTGAATCATTTGATAAGGATACGAAAATGATTACAGGGGATGACAATATTGTATTAACAGATTTAGTCGTTCAATGGAAAATCACAGATCCCAAATCATATTTATTTAATGCTGAAAATCCACGAGAGCTACTACATGATGCAACCTCTGCTTCGATTCGTTCTGTTATTGGGAACTCTAAAATAGATGATGCCCTAACGTCAGGAAAAGCACAGATTGAAAGTGATACGAGCGATCTATTACGTTCGTTAATAGAAAAGTATGATATTGGAATTACTGTATTAACTGTGAAGCTACAAGATGTAGAGCTTCCTAATGCAGAGGTTCGTTCAGCATTTACTGCAGTAACAGATGCAGAAGAAACGAAAAATACAAAGGTAAATCAAGCAGAAAAATACAGAAATCAAAAGTTAAGTGAAGCAGTTGGTGAAAAGGATGCTATTATTTCAAATGCGACTGGTTATAAAACGGCTCGTATTGAGCAGGCAAAAGGTGATGTAGCACTTTTCGATAAGCTATACGCAGAATATCAAAACAACAAAGTGATCACTAGACAGCGTTTAGTTATGGAGACTTTAGATGCGGTATTACCAAATGCTAATTTGTATATTATGAATGATGACGGTGGAACGATGAAATACCTACCTCTTCAATCGCTAGAATCTACTAAACAAGCAGCTCCACAAGCTAGCAAGACAACTGAGGAAGATACAGAAAAAGAAGAAGGAGGAGGAAAATAATGGCTGAAAACAAAAATCCATTCTCCGGTTTAGAGGAAAAGTTTAAAACAGTTGGAAGCAAGCCAAGTAAAGCTCCCAAAGAAAAGAAACCGACTGATTATAAAAAGTTTACGAAACCATTTATTGCAATCTTCCTAGTTTTTGTGTTATTCATTATCGCTCTTGCAAATATTTACGTAGTAAAAGAAGGAGAATATAAGGTTATTCGTCAGTTCGGAGAAATCAAAGATGTGAAACAAACTCCCGGAATTCACATGAAAATACCATTCGTTCAAACTGTTACTACTGTACCTAAATATCAAATGAATTATAAACTATCGGAAGCTGAGATCAATACAAAAGATAAGCGTCGAATCATTATTGATAATTATGCAGTATGGAGAGTAGTAAACGTTAAACAAATGATTTCTAGTGCAGGGACATTAGTCGGTGCAGGCTCTCGTATGGAAGAGTTCATCTACTCTGTAGTTCGCTCTGAGCTTGGTCAATTAGAATACAGTGAGATTATTAACGATGAAAATTCTTCACGTGGTAGCCTTAATGATCAAATTACAAGCCATGTGAATGAATTATTGAAAAAGGATAACTATGGAATTGAAGTAATAGACGTTCGTATTAAACGTACCGATCTCCCTCAAGAGAATGAGCAGTCCGTTTACAATGAAATGATTTCAGAAAGACAAAGTATTGCCCAAAAGTTCTTATCTACTGGGGATGCGGATAAACGCCGTATTGAAGCTGAAACAGATCGAGAAGTTCGTGAAATGTTAGCAACTGCCAACAAAGATGCAGCAGTAATAGCAGCAGAAGGGGACGCAGAAGCAGCAAAAATTTATAATCAAAGTTTCTCGAAGGATCCGGAGTTCTATTCACTATACAGAACATTAGAATCGTATAAGAAAACTATTGGTGATGATACAATGATCATCATCCCATCAGATTCACCTTATGCTAATATTTTATCGGGGTACTTAGAATAGTATATGAATCGTCATTCCCCTTACTGTCATGGTAAGATATAGGGAATGACGATTTTATTTAGAAGGAGTGAAAGCATTTGTCAACTGAGAAAATCTTATTACTAGACGGCAATAGTTTGGCTTACAGAGCTTTTTTTGCCCTGCCCTTATTAACGAACGAACATGGTATACATACAAATGCAGTGTATGGCTTTACAATGATGCTACAAAAAATTATGGAAGAAGAAAATCCAACCCATATGTTAGTGGCATTTGATGCCGGAAAAACAACTTTCCGTCATTCTACATTTGGCGAATATAAAGGTGGACGACAAAAAACTCCACCAGAGCTTTCAGAACAATTTCCTTATATACGTAAATTGATTGATGCGTATGGCATTAAGCGGTATGAACTGGAAATGTATGAGGCTGACGATATTATCGGGACTTTAAGTAAGCAAGCAGATGAAAAAGGACAACAAGTAGTAATTGTTTCCGGAGATAAGGATTTAACACAATTAGCTACCGATAAAACAACTGTATATATTACCAGAAAAGGAATTACCGATATTGAAAAGTACACACCTGAACATGTCCAAGAAAAGTATGGTTTAACTCCTCTACAAATTATTGATATGAAAGGCTTGATGGGAGATGCTTCAGATAATATTCCTGGAGTGCCGGGTGTTGGGGAAAAGACAGCTATAAAGTTATTAAAGGAGCATGGCTCTGTTGAGAACTTGTACAAAGCGTTGGAAACAGTGAGTGGCGCTAAGTTAAAGGAAAAACTTATTGCCAATGAAGAACAGGCTATTATGAGTAAAGCATTGGCTACAATTGAAACAGCTGCACCAATAGAGGTTTCTATTAATGATATTTCATATAATGGTCCCAATATGGAAGAGGTAATTGAAGTTTGGAAAGAACTATCTTTTAAAACACTTTTGGATAAAACTGACTATATTACAGAGGAATCAGAAACGACAGAAGTAGCATTCGAAATTATTGAACAAATAGACTCTACTATATTAGACAAAGTAATGGCGGTTCATTTAGAGATGTATGATGGTCAATACCACACTAGTGAACTATTAGGGATTGCTTTATCGAATGGAGAAAAAGGTTATTTTGCTCCAGCAGATGTAGCTTTTAAATCGGAGGATTTTTGTTCGTGGTTAGAGAATAATACGAACAAAAAATATTTAGCAGATTCAAAAGCAACACAAGCAGTTAGCAGAAAACACAATGTTAATGTTCATGGAGTTGAATTTGACCTACTTTTAGCAGCGTATATAGTAAATCCAGCTATTTCGTCAGAGGATGTTGCAGCAATTGCGAAAGAATTTGGTTACTTTAACCTGCTGACAAATGATAGTGTTTACGGAAAAGGTGCCAAAAAATCCGCGCCTGAAATCGATAAAATTGCAGAACATGCAGTTAGAAAAGCAAAGGCAATATGGGATTTAAAAGAAAAGTTAGAAATAAAGCTTGAAGAAAATGAACAATACGCATTGTATAAAGAAATAGAGCTGCCACTTGCTTCTATCCTCGGCACGATGGAATCGGATGGTGTATTGGTGGATAAAAAAATACTAGTAGAAATGGGTCATGAGCTAAATATTAAACTACAGGCGATTGAACAAGACATTTATACACTAGCGGGAGAAACATTTAATATTAATTCACCTAAACAATTAGGCGTAATACTATTTGAAAAAATTGGTCTTACACCTATTAAAAAGACGAAAACAGGTTACTCAACTGCAGCGGATGTTTTAGAGAAACTTGCAAATGAGCATGAAATAATCGAACAAATTCTACTGTATCGTCAATTAGGTAAGCTCAATTCGACGTATATTGAAGGATTGTTAAAAGAGATTCATGAAGATGATGGTAAAATTCATACAAGGTATCAACAAGCACTTACTTCAACTGGTCGCTTGAGTTCGATCAATCCTAATCTACAAAATATACCAGTTCGCTTAGAAGAGGGTAGAAAGATCCGTAAAGCATTTGTCCCTTCTCAACCTGGATGGGTAATGTTTGCAGCTGATTATTCACAAATTGAATTACGTGTACTTGCTCATATGTCAAAGGATGAAAACCTAGTAGATGCTTTTAATAATGACTTAGATATTCATACGAAAACAGCAATGGATGTCTTTCATGTAGAGCAGGACGGTGTTACATCGGATATGCGTCGTGCTGCTAAAGCGGTTAACTTTGGTATCGTATATGGCATTAGTGATTATGGGTTATCACAAAGCCTGGATATTACTAGAAAAGAAGCAGCTAAATTTATCGAGAACTATCTAAATAGCTTCCCTGGGGTAAAAGAATACATGGATGATATCGTTCATGATGCAAAACAAACAGGCTACGTTACAACCATATTAAATAGAAGAAGGTATTTGCCAGAAATAACAAGTTCAAACTTTAATCTACGAAGTTTTGCGGAACGCACTGCGATGAATACACCAATTCAAGGAAGTGCAGCAGATATTATTAAAAAGGCAATGATCGATATGGCAGAAAGATTAAAAGCAGAAAATATGCAAACTAGAATGCTACTGCAGGTTCATGATGAACTGATTTTTGAGGCGCCACCAGAGGAAATTGAAATGCTAGAAAAAATTGTTCCAGAAGTAATGGAAAATGCGATTAAGCTAATTGTCCCTCTTAAAGTCGATTATGCCTTTGGATCATCTTGGTACGACACAAAGTAGGAGGGTTTAAATATGCCTGAATTACCAGAAGTGGAGGGCGTATTACGCGCTCTTCAACCAATTGTCACTGGAAAGACGATTAAGTCTGTGGAGGTTTCTGATACCATTTATAAATCTAAAGCAAATGGTAGAGAAGCAATTATTAAAGGGTTAGATGTAGAGCAGTTTTGTTTAGCTTTACTTGGTGCAAAGATTGATCATTTAGAAAGACGGTCAAAATATATTTATTTTCATCTTATAAAAAATGGACAAGCTCATATGCTCGTCTCTCATTTGGGGATGTCAGGAGCATGGTTTTCTGTGAAAAACGTGCATGAAATAACGGAAGATAAATTTAGAAAGCATGCGCATGTAAGTCTCTTTTTTGAAGAGGGTGACATGCTAGTCTATGCGGATATTCGTCGATTTGGAGAACTGCGATTTTTAGAAACAGAAGCAGACTATCCATCTTTGTTGCTTATGGCACCCGAGCCTTTTGATCAACATGCATTAGATCATTTTCTGCATATGAGCGCATTGCCAAAATATGAAAATAAAGCAATAAAAGAATTTATCATGGATGGTCATATCATATCTGGTTGTGGAAATATATATGCAACTGAAGCGTTATTTCGTATGAAAATACATCCAGCCCGTACAGTAAAAAGAATTAGTAGAGAGCGAAAAATTCAGTTGTTTCAAGAAATTGTAATTGTTCTGCTAGATAGTATTGAAAACGGAGGAAGTACGATTTCAGATTATCGTAGTATTAACGGTGGAGCAGGCAATATGCAAAATAGACTCCAAATGTATGGCAAAAAGGAATGTGGAGTCTGTGGTACGAAAACAAAACAGAAGACGATCGGTGGTCGTACTTCTACCTACTGTCCAGCATGTCAGAAATAAGGGAGTAACTAAATGATTATCGGATTAACAGGTAGTATTGCTAGTGGGAAAAGTACCGTTTCCAATATGTTAAAAGAAATGGGCTTCCCGATAATAGATGCAGATATTGTTGCGCGTGTAGTAGTAGAAAAAGGTACTAGCACACTTGAAATGATTAAAGAAACATTTGGTCCTGTTGTTGTCCACGAAGATGGTGCTTTAAATCGTGAAGCACTAGGTGAGATCATCTTTTCGAATCCTTCTAAACGGAAACAGTTAAATGATATTATTCATCCTGCTATTCGAGCAGAAATGCTTGCTCAGAAGGAGCATTTAGTGCAGCAAAATCATCCAGTTATCATTATGGATATTCCATTGCTTTTTGAAAGCAGGCTGCAGTCCTTCGTGGATAAAATTTTAGTGGTAACAGTAACTGAGCAGACGCAACTAGAAAGATTAATGGCTCGGAATGGTTTTACGCACGAGGAAGCCAAATTACGTATTCAATCACAATTACCTTTATCAGTTAAAGAAGAAGGTGCGGATGCGGTTATTTATAACAATGGATCAATAGAAGAAACCGAACAACAATTGAAAAAAATAATAGCTATTTGGGAACAAGAAAACTAAAAATTAGGTAATCATAATTTGTTCAACATTGGGTGGTCGTGACGTTAGTCGTGACCATCTTTTTTTGAAAAACGGTAATAATAGTGCAATAAATCTGTCAAAAGCATCTCCGAAACATTAGTAACAGATTGTGTCCTTATTATGTTCCTTATCTCAACAGAAACAAGCAAATAAATATCTGAAAATATCGACTTTATTATTCTATCTTTTTAGGGCTACACAATAAAGAAAATGTGTTATACTAATTCAAGGTTAAAAAACAATAAGTATCACATAGTTACAGGAGGACTTTTCATATGGCAGTTTCAGTTGCAATTAATGGTTTTGGACGTATTGGGCGGATGGTATTTCGCCAATTAATAGCTCAAGAGGACATCAATGTGGTAGCGATTAATGCGAGGTACCCATTAGAAACATTGGCACACCTTATCAAATATGATTCTACACATGGTACTTTCACTGGAAATATTGAATTGGCTGATGATGCATTAATAGTAAATGGTCAGCGTGTACAAATTGTAGATGATAGAGATCCAGCCAATTTGCCTTGGAAAGCTTTAAATGTGGATATTGTTATTGAATCCACAGGTAAATTCAATGACGGTGAAAAAGCCAAAGCACATATTGAAGCTGGTGCTAAAAAGGTAATTATTACTGCTCCTGCAAAAAATGAAGATGCAACAATTGTAATGGGCGTTAACGATGATAAATTAGATTCTTCGATTCACCATATTATTTCAAATGCTAGCTGCACTACAAACTGCTTAGCACCTGTCGTTAAAGTATTAAATGACACATTTGGCATTGAAAATGGATTGATGACAACTGTTCATGCATATACAAACGATCAAAATAATTTAGACAATCCTCATAAAGATTTGAGACGTGCGCGTGCCTGTGGCCAATCGATCATTCCAACTTCTACCGGAGCAGCAAAAGCTCTTACGCTTGTACTGCCAGAGCTTGAAGGGAAAATTCATGGTATGGCATTACGTGTACCAACTCCGAATGTTTCTTTAGTTGATTTAGTTGTGGATTTACAAAAGAATGTTACTGTTGAAGAGGTAAACAAAGCTTTCGTTAAAGCATCTGAAGGCGCAATGCAAGGAATCTTGGGTATTACAATGGAACCACTCGTATCAATCGACTTTAACACTACAACACTATCAACAACAGTTGATGGTTTAACAACTATGGTTATTGGGGACCGAAAAGTGAAAGTTCTTGCGTGGTACGATAATGAATGGGGTTACTCTGCAAGAGTAGTAGACCTTACTAAAAAAGTTGCGTCGTCTCTATGATTATTCAATCCTCTTTCTAATAATTAGAAAGAGGATATATTATTTCTTGCATAATTAAATAAAACAACATATAATGAGAATCGTGTTACTTTACTTGTACACCGACTACTTAAAGGGTTAGGACCTCTTTGGACTAACTTTCCCCCGTGGTAGTCAACTTTGAGGTTAAAAATAAAACTTATCAAAGGGGGAAACGGACATTGGAAACAATGGGACGTCACATTATTGCAGAACTATGGGAGTGCGATTTCGACAAACTTAACGATATGCAATTTATCGAGCAAACATTTGTTGATGCTGCACTAAAATCTGGTGCAGAGGTCAGAGAAGTTGCATTTCACAAATTTGCACCACAAGGTGTAAGTGGAGTCGTTATTATTTCCGAATCGCATTTAACGATTCACAGCTTTCCAGAGCACGGTTATGCGAGCATTGATGTGTATACATGTGGTGATTTAGATCCATCAATCGCAGCTAACTATATTGCAGATGCTCTTAACGCTGGAACACGCGAAACGTTAGAAATGCCACGTGGTATGGGACCTGTTAAAAAGCCTGCATCACGAATGACAGTTCAAGCGTAATAGATTTATACCTGACTGAGTGAGCAGAGGAAGCGATTCCTCTGCTTTTTCGATTTTATAGAAGAATGTTGTTATAATAGATACATAAAACTACCGTGATGAATTAGGAGAGATCAATATGAGATGCCCAACTTGCCAATATAATGGCACTAAAGTTGTCGATTCTCGTCCTGTGGATGACAATAAGGCAATCAGAAGAAGAAGAGAGTGCGAGGATTGTGGATTTCGTTTTACTACATTTGAAAAAGTAGAGGAGACACCACTAATCGTTGTAAAAAAAGATGGCTCTCGTGAAGAGTTTAGTCGTGAAAAAGTATTGCGTGGGCTTATTCGAGCTTGTGAAAAGAGACCAGTTGCACTAGAGCAGCTTGAAAATATGGTCTTCTCTATTGAAAAAGAATTACGAAGAATGGGCAATGCAGAGGTAAAGTCAGAGGACGTTGGTGAGATTGTAATGGATAAGCTTGCGGAAGTAGATGAAGTAGCTTACGTACGCTTTGCTTCTGTCTACCGTCAGTTCAAAGACCTTAATGTATTCATCGATGAACTTAAAGAAATTTTAAAGAAAAATCCATCATTATAAACATTTTATATATATCAAAATCTAAAAGGAGCGTAGATGCAATTGTCGATGTTATATAAAGAGCTACAGCCAGCAGATTTGTATATGATTCGCTTACCATATTCTTTATCAGATTATGATCGGCAATTGTTGACTTTGTTTTATCAGCCGTTGGTTGGAGCAGAAAGTATAAGTTTGTATTTAACACTTTGGGCAGATGGAGAACATAAAAACAGTGAGCGATGGTCGCACTATCAACTGATGAATGTTCTTGGCATGCCAATCGGTAAAATTTTTCGAGCACGTCTTGCTCTCGAGGCAATCGGTTTGCTGCGTACTTGGAAAAGAACAATGGATGAAGGAAGTATATTCCATTATGAGCTTGCAGCCCCATTAGATGCTGAATCATTCTTGAAGGATCCGTTGCTATCCATGTTTTTGCTAAACAAGGTAGGAGAAAATGCTTTTATACAATTGCGTAATCGCTTTGTCCAAAGCTCTAATTGGAATGAGGGCTTCACAGACGTCTCAAGAACTTTTGTCGATGTTTTTAAACCATCAACCAAAATGAATAATACTGTATCTGTCGATGAAACTTTCGAATCAAAGGAAAGAAAATCTTCAGTCCCTTTTTATTACGATGAATTTGATTTTTCATTACTTCAAGAAGGACTTTCAGAACAATTAGTGCCTAAATCAGCGATGAACATTGAAGCAAAAGAAGTAATTGCAAAACTCGCTTTCTTATATAACCTAAGCCCAGTGGAAATGCAAAAAGTAGTTATTTTAGCTTTAGATGATGATTTACATTTATCAGAAGCTAGATTAAAAAAAGCGTGCGCAGATTATTACAAACTAACGGTTTCAAAAGTGGCACCAGTAATTGAGAAGATTGAAAAGAAAGCTGTACCTATAGATACTACCGTGCCTTTAACGAAGGAAGGGGAGCTAATCCACTATTTAGAAACAACTCCTCCAATAACCGTATTAAAGGATATTGCAAACGGGAAAGAGCCGATTCTCGCCGATGTTCAGTTAGCTAATCACTTTATAACTCATTTTAAAATGCCAATAGGTGTAGTTAATGTATTACTGCAATATGTTTTACTACGTACAGACATGAAACTCACAAAAAATTATGCAGAAAAAATTGCTTCTCACTGGATGCGTAAGGATGTCAAAACAGCTAAAGAGGCAATGGAACTTGCTAGAAATGAGCATGAACAATACGTAAAATGGAAAAATGAAGGCTCTCCACAAAAATCGTATTCTAAAAAACCGACACGTGAGGAAAAAGTGCCTGATTGGTTTTATAAGAAAGAAGGAGAAGCGAAGAAATCCTCTGGTAATTCGACAAATGGCATTCAAAATATCGATGAGGAACGTCAAAAACTATTAGCAGAGCTAGGCATGCTAAAAAGGTAGGTGGAAAAAGTGGAACGTATAAATGAGACCTTAAGAAGAGTTGTGTCACCCGAATTTACTACGAGATTAAATGATATGAAAAAAGAAGTTTTAGAAGATCAACGGGTACAGAGTTTCTTAGAGGAAAATGCATCACATATTAACAAGGAGATAGTCGATCGAAGCTTAAGTAAGTTATATGAATTTATCTCTCAGTCTCATAATTGTGAGGCTTGTCCAACGCTAGATGAATGTAAGAACTACATGAAAGGTTATGAACCTAAACTAGTTCTTGATCGAAACTTGATTGATAATGATTTTATTCGTTGTAAACGAGGTATTATTGAAGATGAGCGTAAGAAGGTTACTTCCATGATAGATAGTATTCATATGCCTAAAGAGGTTATGGAGGCTAGTCTTGCTGGAGTGGACTTAGAGGATGGTAGTAGAGTAGTAGCAGTCCGTGCAGCTAAGGATTTTCTGAACGAGTGGGAGCGTACAAATGTGTTACCAGCTAAAGGATTGTATATCCACGGCAAGTTTGGTGTAGGAAAGTCCTATTTATTAGGTGCTCTCGCAAATGAGCTAGCGGCAAGACATATACATTCGGTAGTTGTGTATGTTCCGGAATTTTTTAGAGAAATGAAACAATCCATCCAGGATCAGTCACTTGCGGAGAAAATTGAATTCGTCAAGCGAGCTCCAGTTTTAATGCTAGATGATATTGGTGCTGAAACAATGTCCAGCTGGACGAGAGATGAAATCTTAGGTACGATTTTACATTATCGAATGTCGGAACAGTTACCAACTTTTATGTCTTCTAATTTCAACTATGACGAGTTACAGCATCATTTATCTTTCACACAACGTGGAGAAAAGGAAGTAGTCAAAGCTGGTCGAATTATGGAACGTATTCGTGCACTTACGACTCCAATTGCACTTCAAGGGAAAAATTGGAGAGAAAGTTAAAGAATATGTGAGAGATCGCTCGGAAAAAATGGATTTCATCTTGCAATTGAATTTTCTGTGGCGTATAATCATTTTCATAAGAATAAGTAAATGCGAGGAAGAGGACAACAATCAGTTTGTACGACTTTAAAGAGAGAGAAGCCTTGGCTGTAAGCTTCTTAAGTATCGGCAATCGATTTACCACCTCAGAGCAGTAATTGTGAATTTATATAGCAATTACCGGAAACCGGCCCGTTAGCCGATGCAGAGCTTCGTCTATTTCATTTGTCATTACTTTTAGTAATGGGTAGACAGAAGAAGGGTGGAACCACGACTTGAACCTCGTCCCTTTTTAGGGATGGGGTTTTTTATTGTTTTCACTATTTTTACTATTAAAGGAGTGTTCAAAATGGCAGAAATTATTAAATTGAAATTTCCAGATGGAGCAGTGAAGGAATTCCCTATATCAACAACTACAGAAGAAATTGCTCAATCGATTAGTCCGGGATTACGCAAAAAAGCACTTGCTGGAAAACTAAGTGGAGTATTAATCGATCTTAAAACACCAATCACAGAAGATGGAGAAATAGCAATCATTACTCCGGAATCTGACGAAGCGCTTGAAATTTTGCGCCACAGTTCAGCACATTTACTTGCGCAAGCAGTTAAACGTCTTTTTAAAGATGTTAAATTAGGTATTGGACCAGTTATCGAAAATGGTTTTTACTATGATATTGATTCACCGACACCAATAACTGCAGAAGACTTACCATTAATAGAAAAAGAAATGAAAAAAATTATTAATGAAAATATTGAAATCATTCGTCATGATGTTTCACGCCAGGTTGCTTTTGAGAAATTTAAAGAAGATGAATACAAAGTAGAACTTTTGGAAGCAATTCCAGAAGGCGAACAGGTTTCAATTTATGAGCAAGGGGACTTCTTTGACCTTTGCCGTGGCGTCCATGTTCCATCTACAGGTAAACTTAAAGAGTTTAAATTATTAAGTATCGCTGGTGCTTACTGGCGTGGAAATAGTGATAATAAAATGCTACAACGTATTTATGGTACTGCATTCTTCAAAAAAGAAGAGCTTACACATCATTTAAATATGCTTGAAGAAGCAAGAGAACGTGACCACCGTAAAATCGGGAAAGAATTAGATCTATTCACAACTTCCCAAAAAGTTGGGCAAGGCTTGCCACTTTGGTTACCGAACGGTGCAACAATCCGTCGTGTAATTGAACGGTATATTGTAGATAAAGAGCTTAAACTAGGCTATAAACATGTTTATACACCGGTATTAGGTTCGAAAGAGCTTTACGAAACATCTGGTCACTGGGATCATTATCAAGACTCTATGTTCCCACCAATGGAAATGGACAATGAAACTTTAGTTCTTCGTCCAATGAACTGTCCACATCATATGATGGTGTTCAAAAATGGTATGCATTCTTATAGAAACCTACCATTACGCATTGCTGAATTAGGTACAATGCACCGTTATGAAATGTCAGGTGCAGTATCAGGCTTACAACGTGTTCGCGGAATGACTTTAAATGATGCGCATTTATTTGTACGACCAGACCAAATTAAATCAGAATTCCAAAAAGTCGTAGAATTAATTATTTCGGTTTATAAAGATTTTAACTTGGAAGACTACTCATTCCGTCTTTCTTATCGTGATCCTCAAAACAAAGAAAAATATTTTGACAACGATGAAATGTGGGAAAAAGCACAAAGCATGTTAAAAGAAGCAATGGACGAGCTTGGTCTAGATTACTTTGAAGCAGAAGATGAAGCAGCATTCTACGGACCAAAATTAGACGTTCAAGTGAAAACAGCAATTGGTAAAGAGGAAACTTTATCTACTGTTCAATTAGACTTCTTGTTACCAGAACGCTTTGACTTAAATTACATTGGAGAAGATGGCAAGCATCATCGTCCAGTTGTTATCCACCGCGGAGTAGTTTCTACAATGGAACGCTTTGTAGCATTCTTGATCGAAGAGTATAAAGGTGCATTCCCAACTTGGTTAGCTCCTGTTCAAGTGGAAATCATTCCAGTTTCCAATGAAGTGCATTTTGAATTTGCTAAGCAAATTGAAGAGCAACTAGTTGCTGCTGGTTTCCGTGTTGAAATGGATGACCGCGAAGAGAAACTAGGATATAAAATCCGCGAAGCACAAATGCAAAAAATTCCATACATGCTTGTACTAGGCGATAAAGAGCTAGAAGCAGGTAATGTAAATGTTCGTAAATACGGAGAACAAAAATCAGAAAGCATTCCTTTTGCAGAGTTCTTAGAACGCCTGAAAGAAGAAGTAGCACATTAATAAAATTGGTTGTTGACATGATCATATCAACGTGCTATAGTTAATAAGGTTATTGAATACAAGTTTGCGGTATAAGAAGAGGCTGCCCGCTTCTCACCTGTTTGACACCTACAAGTGTTGTTGACTGGTAAGCATAAGATCGACTGTAACATGTAGTTTCTACATGTACTCATATCGGCGGGCAGACATATATTATATGTCTGTCCGCTTTTTTTATGGATCTAAAACGGCGTAACTTATTCGTTTCTACGGAATTTATGCCCAAACCATGTATTCGCGACACTATTTGGAGGTGGATCAATATTAGCAAAGACATGTATGTAAACGATGGCATTCGAGCACGCGAACTACGAGTTATTGATCAGAACGGTGATCAATTAGGTTTAAAAACCCGTAATGAAGCACTTGAAATAGCTGGTCGAGTAAATTTGGATCTTGTCCTTGTGGCTCCTCAAGCCAAGCCGCCAGTCGCTCGTATCATGGACTATGGTAAGTTCAAATTTGAGCAGCAAAAGAAAGATCGTGAAGTTCGTAAAAATCAAAAAATTATCGTGATGAAAGAGGTTCGTTTGAGCCCAACAATCGATGAGCATGATTTCCAAACGAAATTAAAAAACGCGATTAAATTCCTTGAAAAAGGAGACAAAGTGAAAGCATCTATTCGCTTTAAAGGTCGTGCCATTACTCATAAAGAGATTGGACAACGAGTTTTAGATAGATTTGCAGAAGCTTGTACGGAAGTATCCACTGTCGAGTCAAAACCGAAAATGGATGGCCGTAGTATGTTTTTAGTGCTTGCACCAAAAAACGAAAAACAGTAATAGAGTACAATTGTTTAGGAGGAATTCGACATGCCGAAAATGAAAACTCACCGTGGAGCTGCAAAGCGTTTCAAAAAAACCGGGACTGGAAAATTAAAACATGACCGTGCTTTTGGAAGCCACTTATTCGCTAACAAATCTACTAAAGCAAAACGTAAATTACGTAAAACTAAAGTAGCTTCTTCAGGCGATTACAAACGTATCAAAACTTTATTAACTTACATGAAATAATAATAGAAATTCAATCATTCGAAAGAATAGCAGGAGGTAATGAATCATGCCACGCGTAAAAAGCACACCAGTAACTAAACGTCGTCGTAAAAAAGTATTAAAATTAGCTAAAGGTTATTACGGTTCAAAACATACATTATACAAAGTTGCTAACCAACAAGTAATGAAATCATTCATGTATGCATACCGTGATCGTCGTAACAAAAAACGTGATTTCCGTAGACTATGGATTACACGTATCAATGCGGCAGCACGTATGAACGGACTTTCGTATAGCCGTTTAATGCACGGATTGAAATTAGCTGAAATCGAAGTTAACCGTAAAATGTTAGCAGATCTTGCAGTAACAGATTCTCAAGCATTTACACAACTTGCAGATGCAGCAAAAAAAGCAATCGCAAAATAATTTAAGTTAAAAAAGCTGATAGAGATTCTATCAGCTTTTTTTGTACAAGGAGCAAAATAAGTATGACAAATGTTCTTCTTATGTTTATATTGATCATGTCGATTATAGCTTTTGTTGTAATGGGATATGACAAATCACAAGCAAGAAAACAGGGACAACGCATATCAGAAAAAACACTTTGGACACTAGCGATTGTTGGAGGCGGAATCGGCGCATACATTGGCATGCAAATGTTTCGCCATAAAACGAAACACACGAATTTTCGTGTTGGGTTTTTAATGCTAATGATTTTATATGCATTTTTAATTTTTTACATATTAACAAAAGACAGCTCTATCATTGCATAGAGCTGTCTTTTTTGCTCTGATTTGTCAACCGACCTTGATGTCTCACCAGGAGGATCTACGCCAAGCGCACACCTGTATGGTGGGTATAGACCCAATAAGCGTAGAATCGATCAATGAACATCAAAAATCGATCGATCAAGCTATAAAATCGATCGATCCCCACTCACAATCGATCAATCAATAGCAATAATCGATCAATGACGACATATGATCGATCGACCACACCAAATAATCGATCGCTCACTCACTTAAAAAAGTTGGTCGAAGATTCTCGACCAACCATTTTTTATTATCACTCATCGTCTTTCATTAATTGTTCGATTGGACTTTTCCAGTTGATTTTGGCTTCTGGATAATTCATTTTGATTTCATTTTGTAAAAAACGTAAATCCTCTTTTGTAAAGCCCTGTAGTTTAGCGGGATCTTTTGTCCATATGAAAATAGAGACGACTTCGAAAGCCTGATCGGTCGTACCTAAATATTTTTCTCCCTCAAATAGAGCGCCTTTATACGTGATAAAGAAGTTTTTACGAACATTTTTTACTTCATCATAATAATAATATTGTTCCTTTTCATATGCCTCATCTAGCTTACGCTTCGGATCAAATAAGTAGCGCAGGATTTTATAAAAAACATATATGATAAGTATTAAAATAAGTAATCTTAATATATAGAACATCTCAAATGTCCTCCTTGTAAAATACATTGTACTTGCTATACGATAGAGAAGGTAGTTTGGTTTCAAAATAAATTAAAATATTTGGAGGAAATGATGAATTTACACAAACTTTTTACAATGCAGCGTGGTTTAGACCAATATATACAAGCTAACATGCAAGTAACGGAGGACGTTTTTATAAAAAAAGGGTTGGCACTAATAGTTGAACTCGCAGAACTTGCGAATGAAACGAGATGCTTTAAATTCTGGAGTGAGAAGGGACCTTCAGAACGAAGCGTTATTTTGGAGGAATATGTTGATTCTATCCACTTTATATTATCATTAGGAATAGAAAAAGGCTTTCAAGATTTACACGAGTGGCCACGTGAAGTTGTGGAAGGTGATTTAACTGCACTCTTCATAGGTACGAATAAATCTATTTTAACTTTTTTAACTGAGCCGACTAAAATTCATTACGAAAAATTGTGGATTTTGTATGGTGCAATTGCAGAAAGGCTTGGCTTTAGTAGTGAGGATGTCTTACAGGCATATATCGAAAAAAATGAAACGAATTATGAGCGCCAAAAAAATGGTTATTAACTTTGGTTGAAACTTTTTCACATTTTAGCCGTAAATTAGCAAAAGCTTTATTGGGGGTTAAATCAATGAAAAAGTTTTTATTGTATTTTCTTTTAATATTTCTTTCCTTTTCTTTCGGAATAGTAGCAGAAGCAAAGTCCTATTCCATAGATAAAGTACATATAAAGTCTTGGATTCAACCAAACGGTGATCTTTTAGTAAATGAAGTATTTACATATAATTTTGAGGGATCCTTCTCTAATTTGCGCCGCTCTTTCCCAACAGAACACGGGGAAAATGTAGAAGAATTCTACGCTTATGAATTAAACCAATTAGACTTGGAACCTGGGTTTATCGATCAAACTATGATGACACCCCTAGAAGTACAGCGAAAAAATAACACGTTCTATTCCAACATAGGTATACATAGTCAGCAAGTGTCGTTTTTATATGTGTATAGGCTTAAAAAGAGTATTACGGCCTATGATAATTATAACGATCTGGATGTTGTTTACTTTGAAGATGGGGATGCTCATGACCAGGATTTCTCTAATTTAACGATTGATTATATTTTCCCGGAAACTGTTGAAACAAAAATGTTTGAAGGTGTATTCTATAATAAAACAAAGGTGCAGATCGAAAAAAATAATATTGGTATTCGGTTTAGAAGTCCTGCTGCCAAAGCTTATACGGAAACTAAGACTAGTTTAATATTTCCGGCAAACCTAATTTCAACACATGAAAAAATTAAAGCATCCTTAACCTATGAAGAGGCATTGGCCAATGAAATAAAAAAGCAAAAAGAATGGAATAAAAAGCTATCCTATTTGGATGCACTTATCTCATTCATTCCGAAAGTATCTTTTGCTATGCTACTCATCATTCTTAGCTTTCTTTTGTTTTTGCCACAAAGGCATTTTTGGAGAAAAGGACAAAGTGATGTAATTTTAAGTACCGATGTATTGTATTTATTTTTTGTTGATAAATGTGGAAAACCTCATCCTAAAGCCTTCCTTGCAGGTCTTTTTTCACTAGTAGAAAAAGGAGCTGTGAAAGTTAAGCATGCAAAGTCTGCGCTTCGTTTTAAACATGATCCGAAAGCTCCTGAAGAAACACTAGATTTTCGGCTTATAAATGGTGGATTAGCAGTGTCAGCTTTTGAAAAGCATTTGATTAGTTGGCTGTTTACAACTAAAAGTGGCTCCAGAAAATGGGCATTTCATTTACATGATGCTGCAGGTGCCGCGAAGGATAATAGGGACTCCAAATTCTTTCATACTAAAGTGAAGGTCTTTAAAAAGAAACAAACAGAGTGGCACCATTTAGTAGAAAAAGAGCTAGAAGAAGCGGGAGCTATTAACAGTAAAATTCCTTTACTAATTATATCTGCTGCGATCCTTATAGTTTCAATGATTACTATGTTTGCATATTATGCGAATGCGCAAAGCTATTTTGCGATTGCTTTTATTATCACAATAACGATTAGCTTTTTAGTTATCCTTTGGATTAAAAAACGTTCAACTCTTTTTCTTAGTATATACTTAGTTTTATTATTTTTTTCTATTGCTTCTATTGGGAATGAAGAGGTAGTAGATTTAATCATTGGATTGTTATTTCTGATTATTGTTTTATATTTAGTTGTACCTAGAAACATTCTTTCGATGAATGCGGTACGAGCAAAAGATGCAATACGGTCCTATCGAAAAGAACTAAAGAATGGTATGCCATTTACATTAGGTAATGTTGAACAAGAAAAATGGATTATTAGAGCTTATTTATTAGGTAGAAAAAATATTGACATCCCACTCAAAGAATTGTCTATTCCTATTGCTACTGTATTATTTGCAAGCACTGACCCGATAGATTATGTTACAAAGTCTTGGTCAAGGACTAAGGTTTCCACTTCTTCGTCAGATGGAGGAGGTTCTTATGGAGGAGATTCTTCGGGAGGGGGAGGAGACGGCGGTGGCGGAGCTGGAGCTGATTGAAGTTTCACTTTTTGTTTTCAAATTTTGAAAATGTCATTAATTTAGAATATAATTAAACCGTACATATATTTAGGAGGTCGAAATAATGCCAAAGCTAGATGAAACATTAACGATGTTAAAGGATTTAACAGATGCAAAAGGGATTCCTGGTAACGAGCGTGAACCAAGAGAAGTAATGGAGAAGTACATCGCACCTTTTGCAGATAAAATTGAATACGATAATTTAGGAAGTCTTATTGCAGAAAAAGTTGGAGATGCGAACGGACCTAAGATAATGGTAGCTGGACATTTAGATGAGGTAGGATTTATGATCTCAAAAATTGATGACAAAGGGTTTTTGAGCTTCCAAACAGTTGGTGGTTGGTGGTCTCAAGTTATGCTTGCACAGCGAGTAACAATTGTGACACGTAAAGGAGACACAATTACTGGTATTATTGGTTCAAAACCTCCTCATATATTATCCGCAGAAGCTCGTAAAAAAGCGGCTGATGTGAAAGATATGTTCATTGATATAGGTGCATCATCAAAAGAGGAAGCAATGGAATGGGGAGTATTACCAGGAGATATGGTAGTTCCTTATTTTGAGTTCTCCGTAATGAATAACGATAAGCTACTATTAGCAAAAGCATGGGATAACCGTATTGGCTGTGCAATTGCAATTGATGTGTTAAAAGCGCTTAAAGATGAAAAACATCCAAACATCGTTTATGGAGTAGGTAATGTTCAAGAAGAGGTTGGTCTACGAGGTGCTAAAACAACAACTAATAAAATTAAACCTGATATAGGCTTTGCAGTAGATGTAGGTGTAGCTGGCGACACTCCAGGTATAACTGCAAAAGAATCGACAAGTAAAATGGGTGTGGGTCCACAAATCGTATTATTTGATGCATCCATGGTTTCCCATAAAGGTTTACGTGATTTCGTAACGGATACAGCAGACGAGCACAATATACCTTATCAATTTGAAACGATACCAGGTGGTGGGACAGATGCAGGCTCTATGCATATTTCCGTAAATGGTGTTCCTTCTCTTGCAATTGGTGTTGCAACTCGTTATATACATTCTCATGCAGGAATCTTGCATAGAGATGATTATGAAAACGCAGTGAAGTTAATTGTAGAAGTGATAAAAAAATTAGATCGTGATGCAGTAAACAAAATAACATTCGATTAATACTGGCGTTTAAAGGGTTTCGAGTATGAAATCCTTTAAACGTTTTTATTATTTTAAAATTGTATATAAATCCACTTGACTTTATATTTATTCAACCATATAATTAGCATTACATAAATATACGGAAAAAGGAGTTTTTATAAATGAAGTTACTTGAATGGGTGAATTTAAAAGTAGTGGATAGTTTAAAGGGGAAAGACTTATTGACGCTTTTAGATTACTCAAAAGAGGAGGTAGAAGACTTAGTTCAGTTGGCTGTTGAATTGAAGACGTTGACGAAAGCTGGAAAATGTCCTCCTTTACTTGAAGGTAAAACGTTAGGAATGATATTCGAGAAACATTCCACTCGTACAAGAATCTCCTTTGAAGTAGGTATGAAGCAATTAGGTGGTAATGGTATGTTCATGAATGCACGCGATTTACAAATTGGTCGCGGTGAATCTGTATACGACACTGGCCATGTATTGTCCGGTTATTTGGACGGCATCATGATTCGTGCAAACTCACATGAGATGGTTAAAGAACTAGCAGAGCATGCTAGTATTCCAGTTATTAATGGATTGACCGATATTTTTCATCCCTGCCAGGCGCTTGCAGATATTTTAACGATACATGAAGTGAAAGGCTACACGGCTGGATTGAAGCTTGCTTATATCGGTGACGGGAATAATGTTGCTCATTCCCTAGTTATAGCAGCTGCCTATATGGGAATGCATATTTCAGTAGCAACTCCGGTTGGCTATGAAGCTGATGTGCAAATACTAGAAAAGGCTAAAAATATTGCTCTAGCAAATGGTGGCTCCTTGTTCGTATCCAATGATCCAGTAGAGGCGGCTGTAAATGCAGATGTTGTATATACAGATGTTTGGACTTCTATGGGGCAAGAAGAGGAGACAGTTAAAAGACTAGCAGATTTTAAAGATTTTCAAATCAATGACGCGTTAGTTGCAAATGCAAAAGATGATTATATGTTTTTACATTGCTTACCAGCTCATCGAGAAGAAGAGGTTGCAACCTCTGTAATTGATGGCCCCAACTCGTATATTTTTCAGCAAGCAGAAAATCGCTTGCATGCACAAAAAGCAGTACTTGCATCGGTTATGGCTTAAATGGTTTTAGCAAATGGAGAAGACAGGGGTTGTCTCTTCATTTGAGATTATAAATATTTCAGTGATGTCGTTTATCAAGATGGATAACTTCATCACTACATAGGAAGAGTGATTCGGGAGACGCTGAATCACTCTTTATTACATTTAAAAGACTGTCTTCAAGTCGATTGCTTCGACAAGTAAGACAGTCTTTTTAGATTCGGTATAGAATAAAATTAGATTAAAGAAGTTTCATCATATTAAGCTTTTGTTAATGTGCTGTTACTAGAAACAGCTATGTTTTCTTTCCCTTCATCATTGACCGGACGTTTAGACCAATATGTTGCTAAAATAGGTCCAGAAATATTATGCCATACAGCTCCTAATGCACTTGGTAATGCGGCTAGAGGTCCTAAGTGAGCGGTCGCAAGTGCAACACCTAAACCAGAGTTTTGCATGCCAACTTCAATCGAAATAGCGCGGCGATCTAGCACGGATAATCCCATAAATTTCGCTGCATAGTACCCTAATAATAAACCTGCTCCATTATGCAAGAATACTCCTAAGAATACTAGCAAACCAGCAGAAGCAATATTATTTACATTACCAGCTACAACTGCAGAAACTATTGTGATAATCGCTAAAACAGAAATTAACGGTACAACGTTTATACTTTTCTCTACAGCAGCGGGGAACAATTTTTTTACTAGTAATCCAAGTACGATTGGAATAATAATTACTTGTACGATTGATTTAAACATAGCAAATGCATCTACAGGCATCCATTGTCCAGCGAATAAAAGCAATAACGCTGGTGTTAAGAGAGGAGCTAGTAGTGTAGAGAATGATGTCATCGTAATAGAAAGTGGTACATTACCTTTAGCCAAGTATACCATCACGTTAGAAGCAGTACCCCCAGGAACGGAACCAAGTAATACAAGTCCAGCTGCTAATTCACTAGGCAAATTTAAAATATAAGCAATGGCAAAAGCGGTAATTGGCATTATGACAAATTGTGCAATTACACCGAAGATAACTGGCTTAGGGTGTGTTGCGATTAATTTGAAATCGACTGCCTTCAAAGTCAGACCCATACCAAACATAACAATACCTAGTAAAATCGTAATATACTTACCAAATGGTAAAAACGTTTCTGGAATGAAGAATGCTACTACTGCAACGATAATTACGAGAAAAGCAAAATTCTTACCTGCAAAATTACTTATTGATTCTAATAATTTCATATTATACACCTGTACTTTCTATTTTTACGATTTTTTGTGGATTTAAAATATTGTTAGGATCGAGAGCTATTTTAATCTTTTCCATCACCTGTAAGGCATCTCCATGCTCTAAAACTTGGTACTTTTGTTTGCCGATGCCGACTCCGTGCTCACCAGTACAAGTACCGTTACGATCTAAAGCATAGTGCACTATTTTTTCATTAAAACTGTCTGCCTTCGCAACTTCTTCTGGATCATTCATATCAATCATTATTATCGCATGGAAATTCCCATCTCCGACATGCCCAGTGAGTCCACCTATAAGACCAATAGAATTCAATTCATTTCGTGCATATACTACTGCTTCAGCTAGTTCCGAAATAGGTACACAAACATCTGTCACCATCATTTTTTTTCCGACATTGCTATGGATATAAGCATACGCTAGGTTATGTCTTGCATCCCATAGCTTAGTGCGTGCAGTATTATCAGATTCAAATTGAATTTCCACACAGCCATGATCTTCCATGATTTCTTGTGTAAACTCCACATCCTGTTTTAAACCTGCTTCATTTCCATCAAATTCTAAAAATAAGGTAGGTTGTTCTGCATAATCCGTTTCGCTAAAACGATTTACCTGACGGATGGATTCTTCATCGACCAATTCTACGCGAGCAATTGGAATTCCAGCTTGTAAAATGGAAGTAACGGCTTCTACCGCACTTTGAACAGAAGGAAAGACTGCTCGAGCTGCAGTTGTAAATTCAGGTATTCCGTATACCCTTAATGTTAATTCTGTAAAGCAACCAAGGGTCCCTTCAGAACCAACAAATAATCCATTTAAATGGAACCCTGATGCTGATTTTGCAGCTAAGCTTCCAGTGTGAATAATAGTCCCATCTGCTAGGACAACTTCTAAATCACGAACTTGATCACGCATCACTCCGTACTTAACAGTTGTGGTCCCACTTGCATTAGTGGCAGCCATACCACCGAGTGTAGCATCTGCTCCTGGATCTACGGAGAAGAACAACCCATACTTTTTAAGCTCTTTGTTTAATTGTGTACGTGTTACACCAGGTTGCACTTTTACAAGCAGATCACTTTCCCTAACTTCTAATATTTTATCCATTAATGAAAAATCTATAGTAATTCCGTTATCATAGGGAATTATATGACCCTCTAAACTGGAACCACGTCCAAAAGGGACAATTGGAATCTGAAAATTATTGGCTAGTTTCATAATTTCGCTAACCTCATTCGTGTTTTTAGGAAAAACAACTATGTCTGGAAGACTTACCTCATGATAGGACTCATCTTTACTATGTAATTCTCTTACAGTTAAATTGACCGAAACCTGTTCATCGCTTAAAAATTTCTTTAATTCGGTTAAAATATTTTCGATAGATTTACTCACTTTATTCGCCTCTTTAATTTAATAATATACTTATTAGAATATTTAGAACGATTCCAATAAAACAATTATAAGCAGAATGAATAAAAAGGTAAACTCACATTATTGTATTTTATGGAAATAAAAGTAATTTAATATATTGTATATTTCTATGAAAAGACTGATTTAATAACTTTGTAAGCGTTTGATTAATTTTCTAAATATTTTTATTAAATAAAAATTCCGTGAAGAATTTCTATCTCCACGGAATTTCCTTTATTTTGCAAATGCAGTAGCCAATTCACTTAAAACAGATTGTTTACTGGTTTCGTCTGTCATGTTCCACCATTTTTCGAAGAAAACACCTAGTCCAGGTAGTAAGTGCTCCTCGCCTCTTTGAATAGCGTCTTCTACTACTCCTCGAATATCTGTTGCCGTATGACCTTTCATATTAGCTGTAATAGCTTCTCTAATTTGAAAATCCATTTTTATCACTCCTTGCAATTATCTTCCCCAAACTCTCGCCAGCTATACATGATTTTGTTACACTTAAATAAAAAAGGCGGTTACATATATATGAAGCGAATTGAATCTCCGCAAAATGCTTTAGTAAAGCATTGGAAAAAATTATTAAGTGTTCGTAAAGAACGTGACAAAACTGGTGAATTCATAATAGAAGGATATCATTTAGTTGAAGAAGCGATTAAACAAAAAGAAAATGTACTTACTATTATGGTCAGTGATACATCTGAAATTCCTGAAACATGGGATATTGAAAATTTAGTTGTTGTAGAAATAAATGATCTGATAAAAAAGGAACTAGCGGAAACAGAGCATACGCAAGGTATATTTGCGCATTGCAAACAACAAACTGTGAATGTAGAGGAACAGGATAACTGGAATCGTCTATTATTAATAGATGCTGTGCAGGATCCAGGAAATATTGGCACAATGATTCGTACTGCAGATGCAGCAGGTATTGATGCTGTTGTTCTTGGAAAAGGTTCAGCTGATGCATATAATTCAAAAACATTACGCTCAGCACAAGGTTCACACTTTCATTTGCCAATCGTAAAAGGAGACCTCTTTGAATGGGTAGAGAAGCTAAAGGAACGAAATGTATCTGTGTATGGTACAGCTTTTGAAAATTCTACACCTTTCAATGAAGTAAAAAAAGAAGCTTCATTTGCGTTAATTGTAGGAAACGAAGGAAATGGTATTAACTCTGAACTTCTTGAGCAAACCGACCAAAATATAATCGTCCCTTTACTTGGGCAAGCAGAATCATTAAATGTTGCAGTAGCTACTGGTATTTTACTATACGGTCTTACGTTAAAATAAATCAGACTTGAAGAAAAATGCAAAATTCCGTATAATAAATGTAATTTGATACATAAAAGCTGTAATCGGGAAAAGTATATATGAATATTCGAAATGAAGGGAATTTACACCTTGACTGAAAGTGTAAATGGAGAATGCATATAGAAGTTCACCCCGTTAGCTGCCACCGGGACCAGCAATTGCTGTAAAGGTGCGCCGGTGTAGAGCCGTTAGTCGAATTGAGTGATTGCACGTAGGTTTGTGCAATAATCAGGGTGGTACCGCGAAATTAGTCCTCGTCCCTTTTATAGGGGCGGGGTTTTTTATTTTGTGAAAAAGGAGAATTATAAACATGGAAGCACAACTTCAACAGTTAAAAGAAGAAGTACTACAAAAAATTGCAGCTTCATCGAACGTCAAAGAATTAAACGATGTTCGTGTTGCCTATTTAGGGAAAAAGGGACCTATTACAGATCTACTAAAAGGAATGGGTAAACTTCCTGCAGAAGAGCGTCCGAAAATGGGTGCACTAGTAAACGTCGTGCGCGAAGAGGTAACAACTGTATTAGAAGCTCGCATGTCGTTACTTCAAGAACAGGCAATAAATGAGCAATTAGAAAAAGAATCTATTGACGTAACATTACCAGGTCGTCCCGTGAAGACCGGAAATCACCATCCACTTACTCGAGTAGTAGAGGAAATTGAGGATTTATTTATTGGCATGGGGTATGAAATTGCGGAAGGTCCAGAAGTCGAGAAAGATTACTATAACTTCGAAGCTTTGAACTTACCAAAAGGTCATCCAGCTCGTGATATGCAGGATTCTTTTTATATTTCAGAGGATATTCTATTGCGTACACATACATCACCAGTTCAAGCACGTACGATGGAAGCAAAAGAAGGTCAACCTATTAAAATTATTTGCCCAGGTAAAGTGTATCGTCGTGATAATGATGATGCGACACATTCGCATCAATTTACACAAATTGAAGGGCTTGTAATCGGAGAAAATATCCGCATGAGTGATCTTAAAGGAACGCTTTCTGTTTTTGCAAAGAAAATGTTCGGGAACGATCGTGAAATCCGTCTACGTCCAAGCTTTTTTCCTTTCACAGAGCCTTCTGTAGAAATGGATATTTCTTGCTTCAAATGTGGAGGAGACGGCTGTAACGTGTGTAAGAAAACTGGCTGGATTGAAATTTTAGGAGCTGGTATGGTTCATCCGAACGTTTTAGAGATGGCTGGTTATGATTCTAAAAAGCTTTCTGGATTTGCATTTGGTATGGGTCCAGAACGAATTGCAATGTTGAAATATGGTGTGGAAGATATTCGTCATTTCTATACGAATGATGTGCGTTTCTTATCGCAATTCCACCGAACAGAAGTGTAAGGAGGAATTTGACATGTTAGTTTCGACGAAATGGTTATCAGAATATGTTAATACACAAGGATTAGATCCAAAAGATTTAGGAGAGAAGATCACGCGTGCTGGTATTGAAGTGGATGCGGTGATTGATCGTTCTCATGGAATGACAAATGTTGTAGTTGGATATGTAAAAGAAAAAGTGAAGCACCCAGAAGCAGATAAACTGAATATTTGTCAGGTAGATGTTGGGGAAGAAACGACACAAATTATTTGTGGAGCACCTAATGTAGATGCAGGGCAAAAAGTAATCGTCGCTCGTCCAGGAGCAGTACTTCCAGGCGGTATGAAGATTAAAAAAGCGAAGCTTCGCGGAGAAGAATCAAACGGTATGATATGTTCGCTTCAAGAACTAGGGATTGAAGGACGTCTTGTTCCTAAAGCGTATGCAGATGGGATTTATGTTCTTCCGGAAACAGCTGTGCCTGGAGAAAGTGTACTTCCTCTTCTAGGTTTAGATGACATTGTATTAGAGCTTGGTTTGACCCCAAACCGTTCAGACGCATTAAGTATGCTTGGAGTTGCTTATGAAGTAGGCGCTATACTGTCAGAGGATATGAAATATCCAGAAGTAAACTATACTGAAAGTGATGAAAAAGCAACGGATTACTTAAATCTGAAAGTAGATGCAATCGAAGAAAATCCAATGTATATTGCTAAAGTTGTGAAAAATATTCAAGTAAAAGAGTCACCACTTTGGTTACAGCATCGTTTAATGGCTGCTGGAGTTCGTCCACATAATAATGTAGTAGACATTACGAACTATGTATTAATGGAATATGGTCAACCACTTCATGCGTTTGACTATGATCGATTAGAAACGAAAGAAATTATTGTTCGCCTTGCTGAAGAAGGGGAAAAAATTGTTACCCTGGATGATCAAGAACGTACACTGAAATCAAATCACTTAGTTATTACAAATGGCAAGGAGCCAGTTGCAATTGCAGGTGTGATGGGTGGAGCAAACTCGGAAGTTCATGATGGAACGACAACTGTTGTCATAGAGTCAGCATACTTTGTAGGTGGATCTGTTCGTCAGACATCGAAAGACCATAATTTACGCAGTGATGCGAGTGCACGATTTGAAAAAGGTGTCGATCCAAATCGCGTTATTCTTGCAGCAGAGCGTGCGGCAAGCCTACTTGCTGAGCTTGCAGGAGGAGAAGTGCTAGCGGGTACTGTCATGGTGGATGAGCTAGACAAAACTCCTGCAGAAGTGGTTGTATCTCCAGACTTTATCAATAATCGTTTAGGGATGAAGATTTCTTTAGAGGATATGACATCTATTTTATCTAGATTGAAATTTGACTATCAAGCTGCGAATGGTCTTTTATATATTAAAGCCCCTACTCGTCGCCAGGATATTAAAATCGAAGAAGATATTATAGAAGAAATTGCTCGTATGTATGGCTATGACGAAATTCCAATGACATTACCAGTCGAGGAATCTAAACCAGGTGGACTCTCTTCTTATCAAGCAAAACGTCGTCAAGTACGTGCTTACTTAGAAGGTGCTGGTCTATATCAAGCGATTACTTATTCATTAACTTCTAAAGAAATGTCTCAGAAATTTGCGTTAGAAACTGCTCCGGTAACAGAATTGTTAATGCCAATGAGCGAAGACCGCAGTATCCTTCGCCAAAGTTTAATACCACATCTACTTGAGGCAGTAACGTATAACACAGCACGCCAAGCAGATACAGTTGCACTTTATGAAGTAGGGTCTGTTTTCTTAGGTGAAACGGAATCAGGATTACCTCATGAGCAAGAGCATTTAGCAGCAGTAATCTCTGGTAAATGGTTGGATCATAGCTGGCAAGGTGAGAAAAAAGCAGTTGATTTCTTTGTATTAAAAGGAATTGTGGAAGGTTTAATGGACCTTCTTGGGCATTCAAGTGAGCTAACATTTGAACGCTCAGTAGTTGACGGCTTACATCCAGGACGGACAGCTTCTATCAAATTAGCTGGAGAAGAAATCGGAGTAATCGCTCAATTGCATCCATCTGAGCAAAAAGCTCGCGATTTGAAAGAGACATATGTAATGGAATTGAACTTAGCAAAAGTATTAGACAAAGAAGTAGAAGCATTGTATTATGCCCCAGTTTCTAAATTCCCATCTATTACTCGTGATATAGCATTAGTAGTAGATAGTGAAAAAGCTACTGGTGAACTACAAGCAATTATCCAGTTATCTGGCGGTAGATTGCTTAAAAATGTACATCTTTTCGATTTATATGAAGGTGAAAAAATGGAACCAGGTAAAAAGTCGGTTGCATTCTCTCTAACTTACTTCGATCCAGAACGTACACTTACGGACGAGGAAGTAGTAAACGCACATAACAAAGTATTAAAAGCACTTGCTGAGCAAGCAGGGGCAGAGTTAAGAGGATAATAAATAAGTGGAGCAGCGCCGATACTAGGTGCTGCTCTTTTCTTATGGATTTTTTATTTAAATTCAGAATAGTGTTTAAATTGCGTGGCGGTAAGGGAATAGAAGAAAAGGGGAGGGGTTTTATGGAATTAGGTTTTTGGACATGGACTATAACAATAGTTTTGTCTTTGTTTTTTATCGGAATGTCGCTTTTCTTTAAAAAGAAGGCGGATGCTAGTTTCGCTCATTATGCAATAGCTGGAGGGACGCTGCCGTTTTTCTTATTATTATTTACGGATATTGCAACGATAATGGGCGTTGGAAATTTTGTTGGCCATTCTTCTAAGGGTTATGAGATCGGAATAGCAAACATTCCTTTTGTCATTGGAGAGCAGGGTGCGAAAATAATATTTGCTTTAGTATTTGCGGGCTTTGCAGCAAAATTTACTTATAAAACATTAGCAGAAATGATGAATGATTTAATCGTGCGTGGCCGCATTACTCGGAGCCTAGTCGCAATTTTGACTTCATCTATTATGATTGCGTGGGTGAGTGGGCAGGCAATGGGTATGGGTGCTTTGTTTTCCACCTTTACTGGCACTGATCCAGTTCTAATGATATTAATATTTTCTGCTGTATTTATCATTTATACGGCAGTGGGTGGTATGTATTCAGTAGTATGGACAGACCTAATTCAAGGAGCTATTCTCATTGCGATAGCGGTGTGGTTCTATTTTCAAGTATTTAATCGAATCGATTTTAGTTATTCGAATTTAAAAGCTGGTTTAGCTGACGTTGGATCAATTGAACTAGTTCAAATGAATCTGTCAGTCATGGAAGTTTTAACACTTTTTGTGACGGGAACTTTAGGGGTTTTAGCCGCTCAAGTTTATTGGCAACGTTGCTTTGCTTCTAAAAATTCAAAGTCAGCAAGTCGTGCCATGCTCATAAGTGGGATTGTAGCAATTATATTTACGACTTTAGCAACTATTAGTGGATTGATAGTTAAAATACAAAATCCAACGCTCGATGCGGAAAATGCTATTTCATGGCTGATATTAGAAGAAATGACACAATTCGCTGCTCTTGCCTTCTTTATCATGATTTTCATGGCTGCTATATCTAGTGCTTCATCACTTCTCCACTCAGCTGCAGTGGTAATCATCAATGATTTGGTTATTCCAAATATGAAAGAAAAGGAAGATATATTTTATCTCAAGCTAACAAGAGCAAGTGTCGTTGTGTTTGGTATGCTCACTATCGTTACTGCTATTTGGGCAGACTCGATTATTGACTTGTTTTCGCTTGCATACTCTATGGCGGGAGGTGGAGTGGTACCTGTCTTAATTGTAGGGTTAATATGGAAGAATAAGAAAGCCTCTGCTTTTGCAATGGGTACTAGGAATAGCCGGGTTTCAGTTTGGGGTGCTCGTACTGGTATCGTTGCTGGAGCGGTGGTCTCCCTAACGTCGGGTATTTTATGGGGTGTACTTGTATCGGTTATACTGACAACGTTAATCTCTAAACTATTACCTTCATATGATAGTATGGTAAGTTCGCTGACAAAGGATTGATATTGCAAAATGAAAAACCCTGCATTTCGCAGGGCTTATCATTTTGGAGAGTTTTCTTTTTGACTGTTCCACCAATCTATATGATCCAAATTAAAAACGATCATATTTGTCATTGGTTTTAAGTGAGGAATCTGTTTGTTCATGATCAAATCATTAATTTCCTCTTCAGTAAGTGGGTATCCTACCGTATCTAAATAAGAAGATAGCTTTTGTACCCCATAGGCTCTCCTCAATTAATCACCTCCCACCAAAATCTCTTTCATTCAATAAAGAAAGTTTAGTAAAAGGTACTAATCTTAAGGCTATGTATTTTTAATACCCATTTTTAAAGAAAATAATCATACATTATTTATTTGCTTCCGAATAGTCAATAGTATTCCAAATATAACCCCGATGAAGGACATCGCTGAAATGATAAAGTAAAATGTTTGACCACCAAATTCTTTATAAAGGAATCCACCTGCGTAAGAAGCAATAATACTAGACAATCCAAAGAATAATAATGCTAATACAGTTTGTCCTGTAGCACGCCATTCCTTTGGCATAATATTATATAAATACTGAATAGCCGCGGTGTAAAAAATAGGGAATGTTAACATTTGCAATAACTGTAAGATAGTTAGGGTAACGGGACTCGTTACATAACCAGATATAAAAAAACGTAAGAAGTAAAAGAACGTAGCTATCGTTATTATTTCCAGTTCCTTACCTTTTCGGAGCCACCAAAAACTAAGAGCAAAGATGATGATTTCACTTGTAGCGGCCAAGAAAAATGCAATTCCCACTAAGGATGTATCTCCACCCAGTGTTTTAATATGAATCCCTAAAAACGTGTCGTTCATCCGAGCTGGCACGGAACTAATAAATACTAATGCTAAAAACAGAAGCATTTCTTTGTTTCGTAATACTGTTTTTAACCCTTCAATAGTTACTGGTTTTGAAGATGCTTGTACATCAGGCATGAACCACACAATTCCGAATGATAGAAGTCCTAACAATACAAACAAGACGGATAAACTGCTCACTCCAAAATAATCCATTGCAAAACCAGAAATTAATGCCAAAACTGCATAGCCTAGTGCTCCATATGTACGAATAGAACCATAGCTAATACGAGCCATTTCGGAAACGGTGAAATTCAAGCTCTCTGTTAGTGGATCAATTGGCATGAGGAAAAAATAGACCAAAAGCGCAAATATGATTAATAACGTAAAGCTATCAAAGTTAAACAAAAAGTAACCCGACACTGCAGTCATACTAACAAGGATTAGCATCACTTTACGGATTGTTTTTGTTTTATCACTGATGAATCCCCATAAAGGTTGTGCAAATAAAGTCACAAATCCCCCAGTTCCAATGATGATTCCAATTTCACTCGTGGTTAGACCTTTCTCTGCTAAATATACTGGTAAGAAAGGAATAAAAAGTGCGAGTAAACCAAAAAATAAAAAATTATATCCTTTTAATAAAACATGAACTTTCAATAAGAATTCTCCTCTTCTAAGAACTAACCATAAATGAATTTAATATTATTATCTTAATTATTGTATCTGATTCTATTAATGATTAGCAGTTTTTAGATAATAAACACGCAAGTTCAATATTTACTCGCAAGTCAGAATAATAAATCTGTTATAATTTTTCACATAAGAGAGCAACGATAAGGGGGGATTGTAGTGTTTAGTATGTTTAAAAAAGAAGAACGGAAAGAAATTTATTATGAGCAAGATGAATTTAACGAAGAAGAGGAAATTGGAATTCTAATTCATTATACATCTGTGGCAGTGTATATGTATCTCTGTTTAGACGGTCGTATTGAAAACGAAGATGTTCTTAACGATGCAGCAGGAAGAGAAATAATCGTACAAGGCAACACTATATCGATAGTTGTAGAAAGTCCAAAGGAAATAACAGAAATTATAGAGCAATATGGATTAAATAATATGAACCTTCCTTTGTTCACAATAGACGTTACACTGTATTGATTTTAATAGAAGGAGTAATCATAGGGGGTTAACTATGTTGAAAAGAAGGTATGGGGATCGTTCAGATTGGAAGCGGATTTCGAAAAGGGGTTATGCACAATATTATCTTGAGACAGAAGAATTCACTGGATATATAACTCTATTACATTTAGTTCAGGTAACAGAGCCTCTGTGGGTAAAGTATGATGAAAAAAGCGTGTGTATTGTAGATGATGGATATATGTGGCTGCAGCACTTTCCAACTGGAAAAAATTACTCTGTAACTACTATGTTTGATGTAAATGGGAAAGTAATCCAGTGGTATATAGACATCTGTAACGAAATCGGAATAGAGCATAATGTGCCTTGGTGGGATGACTTGTTCTTAGATATTATCATATTATCTACGGGAGAGATTATTCAACAGGATGAAGTTGAACTGGAAGAAGCATTATTAAAAGGTTGGATTGATAGAAGCATGTATAACTTGGCATGGACTCAAGCAAATCAAATTACTACTAGTATTAGGGAAGGAAAATTTAATTTACTTAATTATTCCAAGGTTCATAAGGAGCTATTAATGACACTTCTTAATTAAGGGGATGGATGATTTATATGCGTAAAGTGGAAGTAGTGGCATATTCAGAGGAATGGAATAAAAAATTTGAGGAGGAAGCACTGCAAATTCAAGAGATCCTTGGTTCGGAAATTATAGCTATTCACCATATCGGTAGTACTTCCATAAAAGATTTATCTGCAAAACCGATTATCGATATGATGCCTATTGTACGAGATATAACCAAAATTGAACTGTATAATAACACAATGATTAGTAATGGCTATATACCAAAAGGTGAAAATGGACTTTCTGGTCGAAGATACTTCCAAAAAGGGGGATACAATCGAACCCATCATGTTCATATGTATGAACAAGGTAATCCTGAAATTGAACGACATCTTGCATTTCGAGATTTTTTGAGAGTGCATTCTAATATTGCAAAAACATACGGTGATTTAAAAGAAGCATTAGCCAAGAAATTTCCATATAATATTGAAGCATATATAAATGGGAAAGAAAAATTAGCCAAGGAGATTGAGCAAAAAGCACTCCAATGGTGTAAAGATATTCCTCAAGAGAGGATAGGGGTTTTTATGGATACCTATTAACTCAAATAATCTTATTAAATAGAAGGAGTATCATTACAATATACTTTACTAATATGAATTTGGAGGGGAATATGTTTACTAACAATCTTACTAGCTTATTAAAAATAGACTGTCCAATTATTCAAGCACCCATGGCTGGGGGAATTACCACTTCTAAATTAGTAGCTGCTGTTTCCGTTAATGGAGCACTTGGAATGATTGGAGCTGGATACATGAGTCCAATTCAATTACAAGAACTAATCAGAGGGGTCAGGGAGCTAACCTCGAATAATTTTGGTGTAAATTTATTTGTTCCTAGTAAATTTGAAATCATAGAAAATGAGATTGAAATGGCGAATAGTATGTTAAACCAGTATCGGGAGGAACTAGGCATAATAGGAGAAAGGATCACTCCCCCCTCCGTGGAAGATACTTTTCACTCATATGAGGAACTTATACAAGTAGTAATTGAAGAAAAAGTTCCTATATGTTCCTTTACATTTGGCGTACCATCAAAAGAGGAAATGAAGCAATTTAAGCAACACAATGTAACAACAATCGGAACTGCTACAACTATTGAAGAAGCAATATTAATTGAAAAACTTGGAATGGATGCAGTCGTTGTGCAAGGAAGTGAAGCTGGGGGTCATCGAGGAAACTTCATAAGTAATCATGAGGAAGGTTTAATTGGTTTAATGTCCTTAATCCCCCAAGTGGCAGACAATGTAAATATTCCTGTTATTGCAGCTGGTGGGATAATGGATGGAAGAGGGATAAGGGCTGCTTTACGGTTAGGAGCAAAAGCTGTTCAAATGGGAACTGCTTTTTTAACTTGTGAAGAAAGTGGTGCACATCCTTTACATAAGGAAGTCATCATTCATTCGAAAGTTGGAGATACGACATTGACTCGTACATTTTCTGGGAAATGGGCAAGAGGTATTAAAAATAAATTTATTTTGGAAATGGAAGAATATGAAGATATGCTTCCAAGTTTTCCGGTTCAAAATTCGCTTACACAATCGATTCGAAAAGCTGCGGCAAGTCAAAATTTGAAAGACTATATGTCACTTTGGGCAGGGCAATGTGCATCACTTGCTAGAATCGAGACTGTGGAGGAACTTATTCAAAGAGTGATGGATGAAGAGATGAAATAAATACAGAATGTTTTAATCATGGGGATAAATAGTATCCCCATGATTAATGGTTTACTGTATTATTCTACAAAGGTTCTAGCACCAAACAATAATTTCATAGGGTGTGGTTTGAGCAGGAATGCTTCTGGTCGTTGGACCGTATATAACAATTAGATTTCTGTTAGCTGGATTTTTTGTAAAAGGTTGCCCATTTGTACGTAATATTTGAGTAAATGGTGATACATTTAGTTTTAATTGACCATCATTGCTTTCTAATTGGCTATTAAAGTAGCCCACTTTTACATTTTGATTTGGGTTTTCTTTTACAATAACTAATGCTCGATATTGCGGTGGGTAAATCAGAGGAACAGGAGCATCACCATCATAGTAACCAGTTACTCTATCACCCACTGCTACCAATGCATTATCTACAAAATAAGTAGTGGGGGACACCACGAAATTTACTGATCCTCCGTTGCCATTATCTACGGACATTAATGTATAACAACCTTCTCCTTCACCATTAGACCCAATCATAAAATCACTAATCATAGTAACAGTACCATAGAAAGCTAGAAAATTGACCATACTAAAACCTCCATTGCTATATAAACATGTAATTATACATGTTATGCATTTATAAGGCTTTGTGCTATCTGTGTTAAAATCTTTTCTTATTAGCTAATTTCATTGCTTTATGTGTATTGGCAAAATGCCATTTAGTAATAGACTTAAGGAATTCTTCTCCGTGCTTCAAATAAATTTTAGCTGCTATTTCATCGACTTTTGCACTTGCTCCCTTTGGTATCGTCGTATTTGCTATCTCAGATAGACGGTCCATTTCTTTTAAGAATGCATATCTTGCAATTATAGATGCCGCAGCAACTGAAACATGAAGCTGCTCTGCTTTTGTTGAAAACAATACATTTTCACGGACGATTTCTTTCTCTGCTTTAATATGATTATAGTAAATGCCACGTTCGGCAAATTGATCTATTAAAATGTATGCCGGTTTTTCTGACCTCATTTTTTTCAGAACATGTTTAAGTGCCTGGTTATGAAGAAGTGCTTTTATTTTGCCCTGGGACCACCCACGTGACTGTATGTCATTATATTTTTCGTTTTTAAGTACTAGCACACTATGTGTTAAAGTCGCCATTAAGTCAGGTGCCATTTTACGCATCACTTCGTCTGTTAACATTTTGGAATCCTTGACTCCTAATTCTTTAACTAGCTTTACCTGGTCGCTACTTACAAAACAAGCGGCAACTGTAATAGGACCAAAATAATCACCAGTTCCTGTTTCATCTGATCCAAGTACAGATAAGGAAGAAAAGTTGGGAGGTAAAATATCTCCTTTCGCTACACTTGTTGATGGTGATTTAGTGGAACTTGTACCCCAAATAGAGGCCTCCCGTGGAGCACCGTTTCCTTGGAACATGACCTTGCCAGATTTATAGATGGTAATGGTTGTATCTTCTAATTTTGCTGCGAATACAACACCAGGAGCAGAGCGTTCTATCTTAAAATTTTTATAATGCGATTTTACTTTTTCTATTTCATATGCACTCAATAACAAGACAGTGTTTGACATTAGTTCGTTCCTTTCTTCACATAGCAATCTATTTCGTGTTATTATAAGTATTAGGATTTTCTGAGGAGGGTTATGGCTTTGTCAGAACAAGAAAAAACACGAATTTCGGTTGATATATATGGACAGAATTATAAAATGGTTGGTTCTGAATCATCTGGCCATATGAGACTTGTAGCATCAATGGTGGATGATAAAATGAGAGAAATACATTCACATAATAGTCAGCTAGATATTGCAAAGCTTGGGGTACTAACAGCTGTAAATGCTATACATGATTACATAAAAGTAAAAGAACAATTAGAGCTACTTGAAGAAGAATTGAAAAGGCTAAAGGACTGAAAATATGTTAGATATAATTATATTGATATTACTTGTAGGTGGTTTAATAACTGGTGCAAGACGTGGTCTAATTGTACAGCTAATCCACATGACCGGTTTTATAATCGCACTAATAGTGGCTTACACTTATTATAAACCACTTGCAGATAAATTTGTTTTATGGATTCCATTTCCTGCTGTAACTGCAGGTTCTAAATTGACAATAGCAGTAGAGAGTTTAGATTTGGCTCAAACTTTTTATCGTATTATTGCTTTTGCACTTATTTTTATCGTGGTAAAGTTTGCATTACAAATGATTGCATCTATGTTTGACTTCTTAAAGTATTTACCAATCTTAGGATTTGTAAGCAATGTTGTTGGAGCAATCTTAGGGGTTATTGAATTTTATTTTATTTTATTTGTATTACTATATGTATTAGCTCTATTACCAATCGAGGTTATCCAAAACCTAATATCTGGTTCCGTGTTAACAGGATGGATGTTAGACCATACACCTATCCTATCGGAAATGGTGAAAAATTGGTGGTATATTTATATTGAAAAGTAACTTCTCTCAGTAGAGGGAAGTTTTTTTAACTATTCGAAATCTAATGAAAGAGGTGTTATCGTTGGATAAGAAAACGATTATTAGAACATTAGAAAGAATTGCTTTATATATGGAATTACAAGGAGAAAATCCTTTTAAAGTTTCAGCTTTTCGAAAAGCTGCACAGGTGTTAGAGCTAGATGATAGAAGTCTTGCAGAAATGGACAATATCACTTCATTAAAAGGAATTGGATCAGCTACTGGTGCTGTAATAGATGATTTAATGACTACTGGAGAATCTTCTTTACTTGTGGAATTACAACAATCTGTTCCAAGCGGATTACTTCCTATGCTTAAAATCCCAGGACTGGGCGGCAAAAAAATTGCCAAACTATATAAGGAATTGCATATCGATTCAATAGATGCTCTAAAACTTGCTTGTGAGGAAGGGAAAGTTCAAACCTTGCCTGGATTTGCTAAAAAAACAGAAGAAAAAATATTAGTAGAAATAGTAAACCTTCAATCTAAACCGGAACGAACGGCCGTTTGGCAAATAGAACCAATTGTAGAATTAATCAACCATAAACTTTCGTCTATTTCATTAATTGAAAAGTTTTCTGTTGCTGGATCGTACAGAAGGGTCAAGGAATCGAGTAAGGATATCGACTTTATAATTGCAACAAGCTCACCTAAGGAAGTTAGAGAAGAATTATTAAAGATATTACCTGTTCAGAAAATTATTGCAGCTGGAGATACGAAAGTTTCTGTCACTCTAGATGTAGAAGTAGAGATTGATGTCGATTTTAGACTTGTAGCGTTAAGTGAATATGCTTCTGCGTTAAATCATTTTACCGGTTCGAAAGACCATAATATAAAAATGCGACAAATCGCAAAAGACCAAGGGAAGAAGATTAGTGAATACGGGGTTGAGCTATCTGATGGAAGTGTGCAGCATTTTGAATCGGAAGAAGATTTTTATGCTTATTTTGACTTGCCTTTCATTCCTCCAACTGTTCGAGAGGATGGCTCGGAATTTACAAAGCTAGATCAGCTACCTTCATTAGTAAAGTTAAATGATATCCAAGGGGATTTTCATATGCATACTACTTGGTCAGACGGAGCACATTCTATAGAAGAAATGATAGAAGCCTGTCGTGCAAAAGGCTATTCTCATATAGTGATAACGGATCATTCCAATTATTTGAAAGTAGCTAACGGTCTTTCTAAAGAACGGTTGTTAAACCAATTGGAAATCATACATGAGCTAAATGATAAGTATACAGATATTGAAATACTTACTGGTACCGAGATGGATATACTACCCGATGGATCGCTTGATTTTGAAGATGAATTACTGTCACAATTAGATTTTGTTATAGCTTCCATTCATTCTAGTTTTAGTCAGCCACAGGAAAAGATTATGGAAAGACTCTTAACAGCATTAAAAAATCCGTATGTACATATGATTGCACATCCAACGGGTAGAATAATTGAACAAAGAGATGGTTATAATCCAGATGTTCCAACTCTCATAGAATGGGCGAAGGAATATGGAAAGATTTTGGAGTTAAACGCAAGTCCTTACCGTCTCGATTTGAACACAGAATATTTAAAGCTAGCACAAGACAAGGGTGTCCCAATAGCTATTAATACAGATGCGCATCATATCGATCAGTTGAAATATATGGATATTGGTGTTCGCTATGCTCAAAAAGCCTGGTTGCATAAAGACAATATTGTGAACACTTGGTCCTTTGAGAAGTTTAAGGAATATATACAGAAATAATTAGGAGGTGCCTCGGTTGATAGCTGAAAGAGCACTGAGAACTTTAGAGTATTATAAAATTCGAGAAGAAGTATCTAGTTACTGTACTTCTTCAATTGGAAAAAGCCATATAGATAAACTCCTACCTTCCGTTGATTTTACAGAAGTCACGAAGCTGTTAGAGGAAATGGATGAAGGTATGGCTATTCTTCGATTACGTGGGAATGTTCCTATGGGGGGAATGACAGATGTCCGCCCGCATGCTAAACGTGCCCAAATCGGAGGGATGCTTAGCCCTACGGAATTAATGGAAATCGCAAGTACGATTCGTGCAAGCAAAATATTACGCCAATTTATAGACAATGTTGCAGAATCAGAGGATGTTAAAATCCCTCACTTCCTTAGATTGAAGGAAGGCTTGCCGATTTTAACAGCCCTTGAACATGAGATAAATGATTGTATAGATGAAAATGGTGCTGTATTGGATAGCGCTAGTAGTACACTCCGCTCTATTCGCCAACAATTACGTATTCAAGTTAGTCGTGTGCGTGAAAAACTAGAAAGCTATACAAGAGGAGCAAATGCTGCGAAGATGCTGTCAGATTCGATTATTACTATTCGAAATGATCGATATGTTATTCCGGTTAAATCGGAATACCGGAGTCATTACGGCGGAATTATTCATGACCAATCATCTTCAGGACAAACGCTGTTCATTGAACCTTCAGCAGTAGTACAAATTAACAACGATATCCGAAGTTTAAAGGTGAAAGAACAGGAAGAGATAAATCGTATTCTGGTTAGATTGACAGCAGAAGTAGAAATAGTAGGACATGATATTTTTCTATTAGTAAATGTACTTGGAGAGGTTGATGTTATTTTAGCTAAAGCTAAATATGGACAAGCCCAAAAATGTACAATGCCTGTCATTAATAACAAAGGGTTTATCCGTTTAGTGAAAGCAAGACATCCACTTATTCCGCAAGAGACAGCTGTGCCAAATACAATCGAATTTGGGAAAGACATTACAACTATTGTAATCACTGGACCGAATACAGGTGGTAAAACGGTAACATTGAAAACAGTTGGTCTTTGCACATTAATGGCACAAAGTGGACTCCCTATTCCAGCCTTAGATGGCTCGGAAGTAGCATTATTTGAATCTGTCTTTGCGGATATTGGAGATGAGCAATCGATTGAGCAAAGCTTAAGTACTTTTTCTTCTCATATGGTCAATATTGTGGATATATTAAAAAAATATGACGATAAATCATTGATTATATTTGATGAACTTGGAGCAGGAACCGATCCACAAGAAGGTGCAGCGCTTGCAATATCAATATTGGATGAAGTGCATGGGACAGGTGCTCGAGTTATGGCTACAACGCATTATCCTGAGCTAAAGGCGTATGGATACAATCGACCTGGTGTGGCAAATGCAAGTGTGGAATTTGACATTGAAACTTTAAGTCCAACTTATAAACTGTTAATAGGAGTGCCCGGAAGAAGTAATGCTTTCGAAATATCAGAGCGACTAGGATTACCGGAATATATTATAAACCAAGCACAAACGTTTACTGGGACGGACCGTGGAGAAGTAAACTCTATGATTGCGTCTTTAGAGGACAGCCGTCGACAAGCAGAAAAAGATGCAGAAGAAACAGAGGTCCATTTAGTAGAAGCGCGTAAAGTAAAAGAGGATTTAGAACAAAGACTAGCCGATTTAGAACAGAACAAAGAGAAGCTAGAGCAAAAAGCAAAAGACAAGGCTAAGAAAATCGTTGATGATGCTCGGCGAGAAGCAGATGAAATTATTAGCGAGTTGCGTAAAATGCAATCTAATACACATAAGTTTGTTAAAGAGCATGAACTAATTGATGCCAAAAAACGTTTAGATGCTGCCTTACCAAATAATCCAGTATTGAAAAAGCAAAAGAAATTAAACGAGATGGCAAAAGAGTTAAAATCTGGAGATGAAGTAAAAGTAATTAGCTTCGGGCAAAAAGGTACTTTGTTAGAGAAATTATCTACAACAGAATGGTCTGTTCAAATCGGTATGCTAAAAATGAAGTTAGATGAATCTGATTTAGAATTTGTTAAACCAGAAAAACAAAAACAGACTGTTTCGGTGAATTCGATCCGCGGCAGAGATTCACATGTAAAATTGGAGCTAGATCTTCGTGGAGAACGATATGAAGATGCTATCATGCGTACTGAAAAATATTTAGATGATGCAGTTCTTGCAAATTACCCTAGAATTTCTATTATTCATGGAAAAGGTACTGGTGTATTAAGACAAGCTATCCAACAATTTTTGAAGAATCATTCTCGTGTAAAAAGCTATCGTTTCGGCGAGGCTGGTGAGGGTGGTCACGGCGTAACAGTTGTCGAATTAAAATAATTTTAAAAAAATGAAACTTTTTAACGGGCTGTCCGTATAGAAGGAAAAGTGTAAAAGGGGTTTTTAAATTTGCTTTTATCCAGTTTCTGGTCAAACCCACTCGTTGAGTCTGCAGGTTATTTTAGTGTTGTTATTTTATGCTTACTCGTTTCGATGGTTATTTTCGAAGTAGTCACGAAATATAAAAATTGGGAAGAAATAAGAAAAGGTAATGTAGCAGTTGCACTTGCTACTGGTGGGAAAATTTTTGGTGTATGTAATATTTTTAGGTATTCCATTGAACAGCATAATTCGTTTTTTGAAATGATTGGCTGGGGTTTATTTGGTTTTATGTTACTAATCATTGCGTACTTATTATTTGAGTTTTTAACGCCAAGCTTTAATGTTGATCAGGAAATCGAAAAAGATAATCGCTCAATAGGGTTTATTTCACTAGTTATTTCTGTAGGATTATCATTTGTTATTGGAGCAAGTATTTCTTAGGAGCGGTTAGAATGGAAAAGTTGTCTAAAATTTTGATGGCTGTTGGCCTACTTTTTGTCTTGGTAGGTATAATATATGTCGTTATGAATTAATATACTAAATTAATAGCTTTATGTACGACTGTAATGTTGCACCATCTATCTAAAGGATGACGAAATGTGCGTTACAGTCTTTTTTTCATAAAGAATTGAATTGTCATTCATTTTTCTTTATAATTAAAAATAGGAATATTCACGCTATTATAAACAAAGGGGGCATTAAATTGACAGAAAAGCCGTGGTTAGCACAATATCCACCTGAAATTCCGCATACGCTCGACTATGAACACATTCCCGTTCAAGAATATTTAACAAGAGCGTACAAGAAATTTCCGACAAAAATCGCGATCCATTTCTTGGGGAGAGATGTATCGTACAAAGAGCTTTACGAGTCATCACTAAAATTTGCGAACTATTTACAATCGCTCGGTATTCAAAAAGGTGACAGAGTAGCTATTATGCTGCCAAACTGTCCCCAAGGAGTAATTGGTTACTACGGTGCATTGTATGCAGGAGCAATAGTAGTGCAAACAAATCCTCTTTACACAGAAAGAGAAATTGCTTATCAAATGAAAGACTCAGGTGCAAAAGCTATATTGGCGATGGATATTTTATATCCACGTGTTACCAAAGTTATAAAAGAAACTAATTTAGAGAATGTAATTGTTACTGGTATTAAGGATTACTTGCCATTTCCTAAAAATCTTATTTATCCATTTATACAAAAAAAGCAATATGGGTTTAGTGTTAAAGTAGAGCATAGAGGAATCAATCATTTATTTCCAGAAATTATGAAGGTTGGAAAAGCTGAACCGATTAGTATGCCTTTTGATTTTGAAGAAGATATAGCACTTTTACAATATACAGGGGGTACAACAGGGTTTCCGAAAGGAGTCATGCTTACCCATAAAAATTTAGTTACTAATACTGCTATGTGTACGGCTTGGAATTATAAATGTGTAGAAGGCGAAGAAACAATTCTTGGAGTTCTCCCATTTTTCCATGTATATGGCATGACTACTGTATTAGTGTTTTCTGTTATGCTAGGAAATAGAATGGTATTATTGCCAAAGTTTGATGTCGAAACTGCACTAAAAACGATAGATAAACAAAAGCCAACAATATTCCCAGGAGCTCCAACAATTTATATTGGTTTGTTGAATCATCCGGATATCCAAAAATATGACTTATCATCAATAGTAGCTTGTTTAAGTGGATCTGCTCCATTACCGTTAGAGGTTCAAGAAAAGTTTGAAAAAATTACTGGTGGTAGATTAGTAGAAGGCTACGGCTTAACCGAGACATCTCCAGTAACGCATGCTAATTTAATATACAATGAGAATCGTATTAAAGGTTCAGTTGGTATTCCATGGCCAGATACGGATGCGGCGATTTTTGCTGCAGATTCGACGACACCTTTACCGTACGGGGAAATTGGTGAAATTGCAGTAAAAGGTCCTCAAGTGATGAAAGGTTATTGGAATCGACCAGAAGATACAGAAATGACAATGCGTGATGGTTGGTTTTTAACGGGAGATTTGGGGTATATGGATGAAAGCGGTTACTTTTATGTAGTCGATCGCAAAAAAGATTTAATCATTGCAGGTGGATATAATATTTATCCGAGAGACGTAGAAGAGGTACTATATGAACATCCGGCAATTCAGGAATGTGTTGTAGCAGGAGTTCCAGATGCATATAGAGGAGAAACAGTAAAAGCCTTTATAGTACTAAAAGAAGGCACAACTGTGACAGAAGATGAGTTGAATACTTTTTGCCGTGAAAACTTAGCGGCGTTTAAAGTTCCAAGAATTTATGAATTTAGAGCAGAGCTTCCAAAAACGGCGGTAGGAAAAATTTTGAGAAGAACTTTAATAGAAGAAGAAAGAGCAAAGCAAAAACAAACGGTAAGTTAATTGATTATTGACAATCAATAAAATTAAATATAATATAAAAATATGAATGAATCATCATTCATATTTTTATTTTATTCAACCGGGTACAACCTAGGCAGAATAAAATAAAAGCCTCTGGCGGATGTCAAAGATTTTAAAAGGAAATTTATAATAGATGATAGCTTAAATACTCCGCATTCATGCGAAAACGGCTACCTGACCTGCATCGCGCAGATCAAATTTCAAAATCGGACGCAATTACGCCAGGTGTAATTGATTAAATGGTGGTGAATTCAAATGAAAAAGGATAAACCAAAATATAAGCAAATCATTGACGCGGCAATTATTGTAATTGCTGAAAATGGATATCATCAGTCACAAGTTTCTAAAATAGCCAAACAGGCGGGAGTGGCTGACGGTACAATTTACTTATATTTTAAAAACAAAGAAGAAATTTTAGTTTCAGTTTTTGAAGAAAAGATGGAAATATTCGCTGATAATTTAAAGGAAATTATTCAACAAGACATTAGTTGCTCAGAAAAGCTTTTCAAAATGATTGAAAATCATTTTACTGTGTTATCAAGCGATCATCATTTAGCAACAGTAACACAATTGGAATTAAGACAAGCCAATTTAGCTTTACGATTACGAATTAATGCCGTTTTAAGAAGTTATTTAATTTTATTAGATACAATTTTGAAAGAAGGAATCGAACAAGGAGAATTTGATCATACGATCGATATTCGCTTAGCAAGACAAATGGTTTTTGGTACAATTGATGAGACGACTACAACTTGGGTCATGAATGAGCATAAATACAATTTAGTTGATCTAACAAGTAAAGTACATCGTCTTCTGTTAAATGGTGTAAAAGGTTAACGAAAGGGGAGTGGGAAAGTGGAATTTCTGTCATGGACTGTAGAAGATGGTGTAGCTACTGTTACACTAAATCGTCCACCTGCAAACGCACTAGCAAGAGGGGTTATATTAGAAGTAAATGAGTTGCTAGATGCAGTAGAAAACGATGATGCAGTACGAGTAATACTGCTAAAAGGGGAAGGTAGATTTTTCTCCGCAGGTGCAGATATAAAAGAGTTTACTTCCATTACATCTGGAGAAGCGTTCTCAGAGCTTGCATCTAGTGGCCAAACAATTTTCGAAAGAGTGGAAACTTTCTCGAAACCGGTAATCGCTGCAATTCACGGTGCTGCACTTGGTGGAGGACTTGAACTTGCGATGAGTTGTCACATCCGACTCGTATCTGAAAATGCTAAGCTTGGATTACCAGAATTACAGCTTGGATTAATACCTGGATTTGCTGGTACGCAACGACTACCACGTTATGTTGGATTTGCGAAAGCGGCAGAAATGTTGTTGACGAGTGATCCTATTAGTGGAAAAGAAGCGGCTCAGTTAGGACTAGCTAACCATGCTTATGCGGAAGAAGAATTATTTGAACATGCGAAAATGCTTGCAGTTAAGATTGCGAAGAAGAGTCCAATTGCTATAAAAGCTGCATTAGGAATGCTTCAATATTCTAAACCAGCTTCATATCATGAGGGTGTGAAAGCAGAAGCAAATACTTTTGGAACTGTATTTGTTTCAGAGGATGCAAAAGAAGGCATTTCTGCATTTATTGAAAAAAGAGAACCTGTATTTAAAGGTAAATAATAATTTACATTGGGAGGATATCTAAATGAATATTTATGTTTTAGTAAAACGTACATTTGATACTGAGGAGAGAATTGTTGTAAGCGGGGGTAAAATTCAAGAAGATGGTGCAGAATTCATTATTAATCCTTATGATGAGTATGCGATAGAAGAAGCGATCCAAGTTCGTGATGCTCAAGGTGGAGAAGTAACAGTTCTTACAATGGGCGGCGAAGAAGCAGAGAAGCAACTTCGTACTGCATTAGCAATGGGTGCTGACAAAGCTGTACTTATTAATACTGAAGATGATGTAGAAGATATGGATGAATTTGCAGCTGCATTTGTTATCTCAGAATACTTAAAAGACAAAAATCCTGATCTAATATTAGCTGGTAATGTGGCAATTGATGGTGGATCCGGACAAGTAGGACCACGTGTTGCTGAAAGCTTAGGTATTAACTATGTAACTACTATTACAAACTTAGAGATTAACGGTACAACAGTTACGATTAAGCGTGACGTAGAAGGTGATACAGAGGTACTAGAAACTTCCTTACCTTTATTGGTTACTGCTCAGCAAGGACTAAATGAACCGCGTTACCCATCTCTTCCAGGAATTATGAAGGCGAAGAAAAAGCCATTAGAAGAAGTGGAATTAGATGACTTAGATATCGATGAAGATGATGTAGAAGCAAAAACTGAAACAATCGAGATTTATTTACCTCCTAAAAAGGAAGCTGGAAAAGTATTAGAAGGCGAGCTAGCAGATCAAGTAAAAGAGTTAGTTCAATTACTTCACTCAGAAGCGAAAGTCGTTTAACTCTATTCAGCACATGTTTTTCTGAGACGAGCTTGCGCAGGAGCATATGTTTTACTGCGACGAGCTTGCGCAGGAGCACATGTTTTACTGCGACGAGCTTGCGCAGGAGCACATGTTTTACTGCGACGAGCTTGCGCAGGAGCAAATCTAATTCGAATTAATTTTAATTTTAGGAGGAAAATAATATGTCTAACAAAGTTTTAGTACTAGGAGAAGCACGCGAAGGTGCACTTCGAAATGTATCATATGAAGCTATTGCAGCAGCAAAGCAAATTTCAGACGGTGGAGAAGTTGTTAGTGTTCTATTAGGAGATTCAGTGGGTGAGTTAGCTGCAGAGCTTGGAAAATATGGCGCTGATCGTGTAATCACTGTGGAACATCCACATTTAAAACAATATACTTCAGATGGTTTTGGCCAAGCACTATTAGCTGTGATTGATCAGGAAAATCCAGAGGTAATTGTATTTGGTCATACAGCACTTGGGAAAGATTTATCTCCAAAAATTGCAAGTAAGTTGCAAATTGGTTTAATATCAGACGTTACTTCTATTGAAGGCGAAGGCGATGCAGCTGTATTTATCCGTCCGATTTATTCGGGTAAAGCTTTTGAAAAAGTTAAAGTGAAGGATGGTATTAAATTTATCACTATCCGTCCTAACAATATTGCTCCACTTGCAAAAGATGACAGTAAGTCAGCGGATGTTTCTTCATTGTCGGTAGATATTACAAACCTTCGTACTATTATTAAAGAAGTAGTTCGTAAATCTTCGGAGGGTGTAGATTTATCAGAGGCAAAAGTTGTTATAGCTGGTGGTCGTGGAGTTAAGAGTGAAGAAGGATTCGGACCATTAAAAGAGCTTGCAGATGTTTTAGGTGGAGCAGTTGGTGCTTCCCGTGGAGCTTGTGACGCCGACTATTGTGATTATTCATTACAAATTGGTCAAACTGGTAAAGTGGTAACACCAGACCTTTATATCGCAGCAGGTATTTCCGGAGCTATTCAGCATTTAGCAGGAATGTCTAACTCGAAAATAATTGTAGCGATCAATAAAGATCCAGAAGCAAATATTTTCAAAGTGGCAGACTACGGTATCGTTGGTGATTTATTTGAAGTTGTACCAATGCTTACAGAAGAGTTCAAAAAACTTAAAGTAAACGCGTAAAATCAGAGGCTCGGCTCCTATAAAGGAGTCGAGTTTTCGCTTTCAAGCTAAAATGTAGAAGTTGATATTTCTGTCTGCTATAATCATTACATAGTAGACAAAGGAGGAATTTTAATATGGCAATAGTTCACGGAACAGATCAAACATTTAACTCGGAAATACAAGAAGGTTTAGTATTAGTAGATTTTTGGGCAACATGGTGCGGACCTTGTAAAATGATTGCTCCTGTACTAGAAGAAATGGACGCTGAAATGAGCGACAAAGTTAAAATCGTAAAAGTAGACGTTGATGAAAACCAAGCAACTGCAAGTCAATTCGGTATTATGTCTATCCCAACATTAGTATTATTTAAAGATGGTCAACCAGTAGACAAAGCAGTAGGATTCCAACCAAAAGAAGCATTAGTACAATTCGTAGAAAAAAACGCATAATATAAAACCGGGTGCTCCATAGTGCCCGGTTTTTTTAAACAGGTGATAATATGAATGAATTGATCGAACAAAAATGTGCCATCTTACCAGATGAGCCAGGATGTTACTTAATGAAAGACCGGCAAGGAACTATTATCTACGTCGGCAAAGCGAAGATATTGAAAAATCGTGTACGCTCATATTTTAAAGGAGCACACGATGGTAAAACACTTCGATTAGTGCAAGAAATTGTTGACTTTGAATATATCGTAACATCATCTGAGCTGGAAGCTTTAATATTAGAGCTTCATCTTATCAAAAAGCATGATCCTAAATATAACATTATGTTAAAAGATGATAAAACGTATCCATATATTAAAATTACTGCCGAAAAAGATCCACGACTAATCATTACGAGACAGGTTAAAAAAGATAAAGGGAAATATTTTGGTCCTTATCCGAATTCACATGCAGCACATGAAACGAAAAAACTTCTAGATCGTTTATATCCACTTCGTAAATGCCAAAAAATGCCGAATCGAGTTTGCCTCTACTATCATATGGGTCAATGTCTAGCTCCATGTGTGAAAAAAATTGAAGAAAATGCTTATGATTCAATCATTCAAGAAATTATTAGCTTCTTGAATGGTGGTCACACACAAGTGAAAAAAGAGCTGGTTGCAAAAATGAATGCAGCTGCAGAAGCACTTGAATTTGAACGAGCAAAAGAGTATAGAGATCAAATTTCACATATAGAACAAGTTATGGAAAAGCAAAAAATGACTATGAATGATTTCACCAGCAGAGATATTTTTGGTTGGCATGTAGATAAAGGCTGGATGTGTGTTCAAGTATTTTTTATAAGGCAAGGGAAGCTTATTGAAAGAGATGTTTCATTGTTTCCTTTGTTCCGTGATCCTGAAGAAGAGTTTCTCACATTTTTAGGGCAATTTTATGCAAAGTCAGAGCATATTAAACCAAAAGAAATTTATGTCCCTTTGACTACAGACATCGACTTGGCTTCAAAGCTTTTAGAAATGAAGGTTTTCGTTCCACAAAGAGGAACAAAGAAAAACCTAGTCGAATTAGCTGAGAAAAATGCTAAAATAGCCCTTTCTGAGAAGTTCCATTTGATTGAAAGACAAGAGGAACGGACAATTGGTGCAGTAGAGCAGCTCGGAGATTCTATGGGAATTGCTCCACCTATGCGTATTGAAGCTTTTGATAACTCACATATCCATGGGACTGATGCGGTTTCTGCGATGGTAGTTTTTATTGACGGCAGAGCCAGTAAAAAGGATTATCGAAAATATAAAACAAAAACAGCAGCGAAACATGATGATTACGGAGCAATGCGAGAAGTTGTACGTAGAAGATACACTCGAGTACTTAAGGAGAATTTGCCACTGCCTGATTTGGTCATTATTGATGGTGGGAAAGGGCAAATTGAAGCTGCACGAGAAATTATAGAGGATGAACTGGGGTTGGATATTCCAATTGCAGGTCTGGCAAAAGATGGTAAGCACCAAACCTCTCAGCTTATATACGGAGACCCCTTGGAGTTAATACCAATGAAGCGGACGAGTGAAGGTTTTTATCTGCTGCAACGAATTCAAGATGAGGTTCATCGTTTTGCTATTACGTTCCATAGACAACAGCGTGGAAAACATACGATTGCATCTTCACTAGATGGTATTGAAGGTATCGGTCCTCAACGGAAAAAAATACTTTTAAAGCACTTTGGGTCGCTAAAGAAAATTCAAGCAGCCAGTAGAGAAGAGCTCATAGAAGCTGGGCTTCCGAGTAAGCAAGCAGAAATTGTGATTAATCATTTTCGGAAAAAATTATTGTCTTCTGAATAATCGTATGTTATGGTTAATTCAATTTAACTTGAATCAATAAAAGAATGTCGCAAATGCACATATAGGAATTGTTGATTCAAGTTAAGCCTCCGGCGGATGTTACAGATTTTAAATTGCGCAATCGCAATTCAAAATCTGGACGCAATTATGCTGAGGCGTAATTTTATATTCACTATATTTACAGTGAAGATAGAGGTGCGATAAAACATCAGTACTCAGCAGGAGGAAGGAAAGTTCCGAGAATAGCTGAGGAAAGGGTTTTTCGCCGAAACATAGAATAGCTTTTCCTATTCTATTGTTGGTTCTGCATTTAAGAGATGTAGGATTGTCAGAATTTATATTCTGGAGGGCTATCTCTCATGGGCAGATTTTTTGGACCGTGTATGAGACGAATGCTTTCCACAATATGTGGAAAGCTTTTTTTAATCCTTACAGAGAAATTAGGGAGCGGATGTTCATGACTAAAATTGTAATGAAGTTTGGCGGTACTTCTGTTGAATCAACAGAAAAAATTGCAAATGTTGCTATTCGAATTAAAGATGAAAAGGAAAAAGGGAATGATGTAGTCGTTGTTGTATCGGCAATGGGTAAAACAACTGATGAATTGTCAAACCTAGCACACGGATTAGCCGAATCTCCATCAAAACGTGAAATGGACATGCTTTTGTCCAATGGTGAGCAAATTACGATGGCTTTACTTGCTATTAAGTTGAATGCATTAGGGATAGATGCCATTTCTCTAACAGGTGCTCAAGCAGGTTTGGTGACTGATGATGTGCATAGAAATGCAAAAATATTGAAGTTGGATCCATCTAAAATTGACGGTTTACTCGCTCAGAATAAAGTAGTAATTGTAGCAGGCTTCCAGGGGATATCCGAAAACGGTGAAATTACAACACTAGGCAGAGGTGGTTCTGATACAACAGCTGTAGCAATTGCTGCTTCCATCCAGGCAGAAACTTGCGATATTTACACCGATGTTGATGGTATATACACATCAGATCCACGCTACATTGAGAATGCTCGTAAACTAGAACAACTAGAATATGACGAAATGCTCGAACTTGCTAATTTAGGCGCAGGGGTATTACATCCGCGGGCAGTTGAATTTGCTAAAAACTATAAAGTTCCATTACGGGTACGTCCAAGCTATAAAAATGGAGAAGGAACGATTTTGAAGGAGGAAGTAGATGTGGAAAACAATTTAGTAGTTCGTGGGGTTGCATTTGAATCCGATATCGTTCGATTAACTATAGAATATGAGGTGCCATTTAATGGTTCACTAGCTTCTATTTTTACAACACTAGCCGCAAATCATATAAATGTGGATATCATAGTTCAGTCGATAGTAGATGGAGTAAAACCGGCAGTTTCATTTTCGATTAAGAAGGAGTCTTTGGCTGAAGCGATTACTGTTTTAGAAACACATAAACAAGAACTCGGCTTTACCTTCGCTGATTTTGAAGTAGGTCTTGCTAAGGTTTCTATAGTAGGTTCTGGAATGGTATCGAACCCAGGGGTAGCTGCTCAAATGTTTGACCGCTTAAGAACAGAAAATATTCCGGTGAAAATGGTAAGTACGTCTGAGATAAAAGTGTCCGTTGTAGTGCCGCAGCAGCATATGATTGAAGCAGCCAATGCCCTGCATGACGAATTCAATCTTTCATTAACTCATCAATCAGTTTAAATTATAGCCCAGATTTTGGAAATTTTGCGAAGTATAAAGTTTTCAGGGCTACAGTTTTTTTCCTTTACTGTGGACTCTTTCCTGAAGCACGGCTCGAGTCCTTTTTTGGATAATTCAACTCGGCATGTAACCAATACATTTTGCTCTATATTAAAGTGAAGTACTACACATTTTTTTGAATATAGCAGAAAGAGTCAGCCAGGAGTAGAAATCAAAGCGGTATTCTTTTGTCTAATTATCAAGAGCCCGGTATCTGGGTTTATTATAAATAATTTCTTTTAAAAAAGGGAATAGGAAAAGTCAGCGACTGACTATCCTATTACCCTTTTGTTTTAGAATCCCATTTTATTTGTAAGGAGACGATGCCATTCTTTTTAACTTCTTCATCGAAACATTCAGTCAAAAAACCGGTTAGCTTCTGCTGCTGTTCAGCTAAAAAACCTGCTTCCAATCGATGACTTCTACTTTGTCCACTCTGAGGTAGATTATATGTACTTAGTGTATAAAAAGCTGAATCTTTTGTCGTTTTTTCTAAATGTAATGTACCCCATCCGGCTTCATTGAAAAACGTAACGGCTTCTTCCATCGAATAGAGGGGGAATTTACGAGCTAAATCTTTTCCAGCCCAATATAAAATATCTTTTTCATGTTTTCCGAGAATAGAAGTAAGCACGTGATCTCTTATTATCTCATATCCAAAGGAAGTTACATGTGAATGTTTCTTCTCATCCAAGTAGCAACCCTTCTTTCCAAAAATCATTATTGCCTATTTATTTTATCATAAATTAATAGCAATTGGGACCCGATAGATTGTGATTTAATAATCAAACTATTATCTAACAAAGGTAGAAGTATCCATATGGAAAATCAGAAAGATGCCTTGACGCTCTAAAATGATGAGAGTACAATGGATATGTCATAAATACGTAACTTGATGATGTGAAAGTTTTGAGAACAAATGATTTTTTACAATAGTTTTCATTGCTTTTGCTCGGAAATTTGAGGGGGTAATTGTTTTGTCGAAAGAACGCGAATTTTATTGGCGTCGACTGCATTCCTTACTAGGTATTATTCCTGTAGGTCTGTTTTTAACGCAGCATTTAGTAGTAAACCATTTTGCTACAAGAGGAGAAGAGGCATTCAATAATGCATCTCACTTCATGGAGAGTCTACCATTTCGCTATATGTTAGAAATCTTCGTAATTTTTCTTCCATTAATGTTCCATGCATTTTACGGACTTTACATTGCATTTACTGCAAAGCATAATCCGCAAAGATTTGGTACGTTAAGAAATTATTTGTTTATTTTACAACGTTTCACTGGTATTTTCCTAGTAGTATTTATCGTTTGGCATGTATTTGAAACTCGTTTCCAAGCAGCAATCGGAGCAAAAGAAGTTAATTTTAATATGATGGCAGAAATTTTATCTAACCCATGGATGTTAGGTTTTTATATCGTAGGGGTTATTTCAGCGACATTCCATTTAGCTAATGGCATTTGGTCATTCTTAGTTAGCTGGGGGATCACTCAATCTGCAAGATCTCAACAAATTGCAACTTATGTAACATTAGTAATCTTCTTAGCGTTATCTGTAGTTGGCGTACAAGCTCTTCTAGCATTTGTTTAAGAAACTTACAGACGTTCAACTACTATTATATTGAGGAGTGAGAATAGCATGGCAAAAAGTAAACTGATTGTTGTCGGCGGTGGATTAGCTGGCTTAATGGCAACAATGAAAGCTGCCGAGGATGGCACGCATGTAGATCTATTTTCGATAGTTCCCGTAAAACGTTCACACTCTGTTTGTGCACAAGGTGGTATTAACGGAGCAGTAAATACAAAAGGTGAAGGAGACTCTCCTGCAGTACATTTAGATGATACTGTATATGGTGGAGACTTCCTTGCTAATCAAAAACCAGTAAAAGCAATGGCAGATGCTGCCCCTGGTATTATTAGTCTATTTGACCGTATGGGTGTTATGTTCAACCGTACACCAGAAGGATTATTAGATTTCCGTCGTTTCGGTGGAACATTAATGCATCGTACAGCATTCGCTGGAGCTACAACTGGTCAACAACTTTTATACGCACTGGACGAGCAAGTTCGTCGTTTTGAAGTAGACGGTTTAGTTACAAAATTCGAAGGATGGGAATTCCTTGGAATAATTAAAGATAATGAAGGCGTATGTCGCGGTATTAAAGCGCAAAACCTTCAAACAATGGAAATTCGTGCATTCCGCGGAGATGCTGTTATTATGGCTACTGGTGGCCCTGGTATTATTTTCGGGAAAACTACAAACTCTATTATTAACACTGGTTCTGCTGCATCTATCGTATATCAACAAGGGGCTTATTATGCAAATGGAGAATTTATTCAAATTCATCCAACTGCAATCCCAGGTGATGATAAACTACGCTTAATGTCAGAATCTGCTCGTGGTGAAGGTGGTCGTATTTGGACTTACAAAGACGGCAAGCCTTGGTACTTCCTAGAAGAAAAATATCCTGCATACGGTAACTTAGTTCCGCGTGACATTGCTACACGTGAAATCTTTGATGTATGTGTAAATCAAAAGCTTGGTATTAACGGAGAAAACATGGTTTATCTAGATCTTTCACATAAAGATCCACATGAACTTGATGTTAAACTTGGTGGTATCATTGAAATTTACGAGAAATTCACTGGTGATGATCCTCGTAAAGTACCGATGAAAATATTCCCAGCAGTACATTATTCAATGGGTGGACTGTGGGTAGATGATGATCAAATGACTAACATCCCTGGATTATTTGCTGCAGGTGAGTGTGACTATTCTCAACATGGTGCAAACCGTTTAGGTGCAAACTCATTGCTTTCTGCTGTATTCGGTGGAAGTGTTGCAGGTCCAAATGCAGTTAAATACATGAGTCATCTTAAAACACATGCAATTGATATGGATGAATCCATCTTTGAAAATGAAGTTAAACTTGAACAAGAGAAATGGGATAAAACTATTTCTATGAAAGGTACGGAAAATGCGTACTTGCTTCATAAAGAACTAGGTGAGTGGATGACGGATAACGTAACTGTTGTTCGTTACAACGACAAACTAGAAGCAACTGATAAGAAAATCCTTGAACTACTAGAACGTTTTGAAAATATTAATATGGATGATACACAACAATGGTCTAACCAAGGTGCATCATTTACGCGTCAGCTTAAAAATATGTTATATTTAGCACGCGTTATTACATTAGGTGCGCTTAATCGTAATGAAAGCCGTGGAGCGCATTACAAACCTGATTTCCCAGAACGTAATGATGAAGAGTTCTTGAAAACAACTATGGCGAAATTTGATCCAGCTACTGGTGCTCCAGTTTTCCATTATGAAGAAGTAGACGTATCTCTTATTGCACCTCGTAAACGCGATTATTCTGCGAAAGGGGACAATTAATAATGGTAACAGCAACGGAAACAAAAAAAGTAAAATTTGAAATTTTACGTCAAGATACACCTGAATCTACACCATATTGGGAAAAATTCGAAGTAAATTATCGTCCAAATATGAACGTTATTTCTGCCCTGATGGAAATTCGTCAAAATCCAGTAAATGTAGATGGAAAATCTACAACTCCTGTAACTTGGGATATGAACTGTTTAGAAGAAGTTTGTGGAGCATGTTCAATGGTGATCAATGGTCGTCCGCGTCAATCTTGTTCAGCTTTAATTGATCAATTGACACAGCCGATTCAATTGGCTCCTATGAAAACATTCCCGGTTGTACGTGACCTTCAAGTAGACCGTACACGCATGTTTGATTCGTTGAAGAAAGTAAAAGCATGGGTTCCTATCGATGGTTCATACGATCTAGGTGAAGGACCTCGCATGCCAGAGCGCAAACGTCAATGGGCATATGAATTGTCTAAATGTATGACTTGTGGTGTATGTCTGGAAGCTTGTCCAAACGTAAACAGTGGTTCTAACTTTATGGGGCCAGCACCACTTTCACAAGTACGTTTATTTAACGCACATCCAACAGGTTCTATGAACAAGGATGAACGCTTAAATACAATCATGGGAGACGGTGGTCTTGCTAATTGTGGTAACGCACAAAACTGTGTTGTTGCTTGTCCTAAAGGAATTCCACTTACAACTTCGATCGCTGCATTGAACCGTGATACTACTGTTCAAATGTTCAAAGACTTCTTCGGAAGCGACCATATGGTTGATTAATTGATGATAAAAATCTGTGTAGAATATTACTATTCTATGCAGATTTTTTCTTTCTCTGTTACAATAAATGAATATCTATTCATTTTAGGAGGAGTTCAATTTATGAAAGCTAATTACATAGAAGATATTGCTTTATGGGAGCGGGAATTCCATTTTTATTCAGAGGTAAGTGTACGTTTTTCAGAAACGGATATGTATGGACATTTGAATAATACAGTTACATTTGCGTATTTTGAGTATGCGCGAATAGAATACTTCAAGCATATTCAGCTTATGAATGACTGGTTAAATCCAAAGGGAGAAAAAATTCCAGTAGTAGCTGATTTACAGTGTGATTACGTAAAACAAGTGTTTTTTGATGAGAAGCTCCGCATCTATGTGAAAGCAAATACTGTTGGCTCTTCCTCTGTAGATATCCACTACATGGCGAAGAATGAAAAAGGTGAAATCGTCTTTACAGGTCGGGGATCTATCGTTCAAATTGACAAGAAAACTGGTCGAGCTGCAAAATGGTCTGAGGAAGAACGAGAAGTTTTTCAAAAGAGTATTAACTAGCCGTCACCTACCATCCCTACGCTACATACGTTAGTAGGAGAGTGGATAGGGGGCTATGGCATTGTACGACAATAATCAGCATCGTTCGATTTTGACAAGTAGAGAACGTCAAATTTTTCAATTATTAGTAGAAGATAATTCTACGAAAGATATTTCAGCTTTGTTATCGATAAGTGAGAAAACAGTTAGGAACCATATTTCCAATACAATACAAAAACTTGGAGTTTCAGGTAGGTCACAAGCGATTGTGGAATTATTACGATTAGGTGAACTATCACTGAATTGATATGAATCCTTGCCATTTTCCTCATAACACGTCACAATAATAGAAAGAGGTTATTGTTTTGAGGAGTGAAGGAATAGATGGCAGAGGATACAAATAAGACAATATTAGATCAAGATCAAGTTGCTTTTTTAGAAAAAGAGCTTCGACATATATCTGGAATCATTAAACAAAAGGGTAGACAGATTTTAAGTGCCTATACTATTACGCCACCGCAGTTTGTAGCACTTCAATGGTTACTAGAGCTTGGTGATATGACTATCGGTGATTTATCCAATAAAATGTATTTAGCTTTTAGTACAACGACGGACTTAATTGATCGTATGGAAAAAAGCAAACTTGTAAAGCGTATTAGAGATGAACAAGATCGCCGCGTTGTTCGTATACATTTGTTAGAAGAGGGCGCACGAATTATAGAAGAAGTTATCGATAAACGACAACAGTATTTGGAGGATGTACTTCAACAATTCGATCAAGCTGAAGTTACAAATTTATCAATATTATTAGAAAAACTACATCAAGAGATGAAGAACTGAGGAATAGACGTGAAAGCCCCAATTGGTGTTATAGACTCTGGAGTTGGTGGGTTAACAGTTGCGAAAGAAATTATGCAATTACTACCGAATGAAAAAATAATATATATTGGCGATACTGCCAGATGCCCGTATGGTCCTAGAACAAGCGAAGAGGTACGAAAGTTTACATGGCAATTGGCTAATGCATTAGCAAAAATGAATATAAAAATGCTAGTAATTGCGTGCAATACTGCAACTGCAGTCGCACTTAACTCTTTAAGTAAAAAGATGCCTTTTCCTGTAATAGGGGTAATTTTCCCCGGTGCTAGGGCAGCTATTAAAGCATCAAAAAGTAATGAAATCGTAGTGCTAGGTACAAGCGGTACTATAAAAAGTGGTGCGTATGAGGAAGCCATTGCTTCCTTAAATACGTCTAGTAAAGTAATTCCACTGGCATGCCCAACCTTTGTACCACTTGTAGAAAGTAATGAATACGAAGGTGAATTTGCTCGAAATATGGTATTAGAAACATTAACTCCATTGAAGAAAGAGAAATTCGATACCGTTATTTTAGGTTGTACACATTACCCTCTTTTACAAAAGCATATTGAAGAGGCAGTAGGGAATGATGTAAAAGTACTTTCGTCTGCCGAAGAAACTGCTCACGATGTCAAAGAGTATTTAAATTATCATGAACTTAATAATCCTAATAAACAAATTGAAAAACCTATATTTTATACAACAGGATCTGTGCCAATATTTAAAACGATTGTTGAAAAGTGGTTGGAAATACCGAATGCAGATATTCGAACAATTTCATTTAAATGACCCTGTTAGCTTGAGAATCCTCGATTAGCGGGGTCTTCTTTTTATGGTTACGTATTAAAAGACTAAGAAATTTCTAAAATTCAACAGAAGGATGCGATTTTACTTGAAACAAATTATTATAGCTACTAAAAATAAAGGAAAAGCGAAAGATTTTGAAGCTTTATTTAACCCATTAGGCTATGAAGTTAAGACACTTCATGATGTGGCAGAAGAAATGGATGTGGAAGAGACTGGGACAACCTTTGAAGAAAATGCATTACTTAAAGCTACTGCGCTAGCAGAGCATTTACAAACGTTGGTCATTGCAGATGATAGTGGTTTAGAAATTGATGCATTGGACGGACGCCCAGGCATCTATTCTGCACGATATGCGGGCGAAGAGAAAAGTGATGAGGCAAATATAGACAAAGTTCTAGAAGAGCTAGAAGGTATCAAAGAATCAGAAAGAACAGCACGCTTTGTTTGCGCTATAGCAGTTGCCTCTCCTAACAACGAACCTATAACGGTTAGAGGGACTTGTGAAGGAATAATTGGAACCGAGAGAAAAGGTACAAATGGATTTGGATATGACCCAATTTTTTATGTTCCTTCCGAACAAAAGATGATGGCAGAGCTATCTGCGGAGGAAAAAGGAGCAATTTCTCATCGAGGCAATGCGATTAATAAACTTTCTTTAGTCCTAAAAGACTCTATTTTAAAAGGATAGGTGAGGAAAATGAAGCTATTAATCATGAGTGATACACATAGTGCCACCGAGAGAATGGAACTTGTTGTTAAGAGACATCAGCATGAGGTGGATGCAATTATCCATTGTGGGGATAGTGAGTTAGATGCAAGTTACTTTTTTGAAACACCTACTCATGTTGTTCGGGGGAATTGTGATATGGACGATCGCTTTCCATTAGAGGAATTATTTTCTGTAAAGGATGGCAAAGTTCTTGTCGTTCATGGTCATAAATATAACGTTAAATCGACATTAATGCCATTATTTTATAAAGCACAGGAAGTACAAGCTTCCGTAGTTTGCTTTGGTCATTCGCATTTGCTTGGAGCAGAAATGCAGGGAGGTATCTTATTCATCAATCCTGGTAGCCTGGAACAGCCCCGTGGACGTAAGGAAAAAAGCTACGCCATAGCTGATAAAAGTGAGGATTCTTGGACAGTATTATTTTATTCGAATGAGCATATGCTACTAGAAAAAATAACTTTTTAATTTTTTTTCAAATAGTGTTGACTTAAACTAATTAGCATTATATAATAAATCTTGTCTTTCCTATCAGATTAGGTGGGGGAGTACTTGTCTCAGTAGCTCAGCTGGATAGAGCAACGCCCTTCTAAGGCGTCGGTCGGGGGTTCGAATCCCTCCTGGGACATAATCAGTAACAAAAGAAACAAATTAGTAAATAGGAAAACCCTTGTAAGTGTTGATAAGACAACATTCTCAAGGGTTTTTCTTTGTTTAAGAAACCGATTAAAACCGAAATAAAATAATAAGATATAGCACAAATGCAACACAAATATGGATAATCTTCTAACTAGATAAAGAAAGTTTATCTTACTCCAAAAAATCGTTTATCATATCCCATCCTTTCAGAAGCTTCTTCGGCTGCATTCATGACCTTTTTAGCGATGTCCGGTACCTTATAATCCTTCATACGCTGGATAGGGCCAACCACATTTATGGCAGAGACAACCTTACCAGTGTAATCACGAATAGGTGCTGAGATGGATCTTGTTCCTTCTGTTAATTCCTCTGTGCTAATTGCATATCCTCTTTCTCGGATTAATTTCAATTCATTTCGTAACTTCTCGGGATCTGTAATACTATTGCTTGTATATGCCTGCAGACCTCCATTAATTACCTCTTCCACAAGGTTATTTTCATCATAAGCAAGCAGTAATTTCCCAGAGCTTGTACAGTATGATGGGTTTTTTCTTCCTAGATGGGTCAGGATCCGAACTGGATGGCTGCATTCTTCCTTATGAATATAGATTGTATCCATACCATGCAGAACCGATAAATGGGCAGTTTCTCCCGTTTCATGCACTAATTTATTTAGTACAGGTGCCGCCTCTTTATGGATCTCTAAATGATTTGTAACAATACCGCCAAGTGTCAATACCGTTAATCCAAGTTTGTACTTTCCAGTCTTTTTCTCTTTTATAACAAAATCTTCCTCAGCAAGTGTAGCAAGCAAACGGCTTACTGTACTTTTAGCCAGACCGAGAGATTCTGAGAGGTCACTTACCTTTAGTGTTGGTTCAAATGTAGAAAAACTTTTGAGAATACGAAGTGCATTACTGACAGACGAGAGAATTTGTGGATTATTGTTTTTCTTAGACATTTTTCACTCCTCTTTCGTTTGCTGTTCCATATATAGAAACAGAATAATAAGTTTCGAATATTCTAACATTTTAAATTATCTGTGTCTATATAGTTTGATATCGTTCACTAATCATTTTAGTTACTTTAGTTACAAATAGGACTACATTCCTTTTCAACGTTATATTGTGGAGTTTATAAGGTAGGCACACTTTGGAGAACACGTTATTCAAAGAACAGTTAGGAAGATGATCACCAAATTAATTTTCGGAATTATCATTAAAGTTTTGCTAATGTTCCACATAGAGGAATTTGAGACTTTTGTTTGCATATAAGCCCCGTATAATAGGAGCTAGTTGCAGGAATAAAATTTTTGGTCAGAAATGTGTGGCAGTAAAGCGCCCGAAGCATTTTTCACATATTTCTCAGAAATAAGGGGGTAAATGAGAGCATACCTAGAAGAAAGAGGAAGCGGTAGTGAAGTTGGGTGCGTGTTTTATTAGTAGATAAGTAATCTGTGATAGCAATGAATGCTAGATTAACATCTGTTTGGGTAAGGAGTAGATTTACTAATAGGTTTATTAGTAGTTAAAAAGATATTTAAAGTGAAAGAGAACAAATTGTTGGAGATTATTTAATTTAATTTTAAAGCAATTTCTTTACCCAAAGATATTACTAGAGTGTTTGGCTGTTGGTCTTATCTAAGTCAAATTTTATGGTAAGTTATATCTTAAATGTCAATGATGGTGTATATAGCCGATATTAGAGGAGGCAAATTAGTGAATCAATTAATGAGTCCTTTTAAATGTAAAGGTTTAGAGCTTAGGAATCGTGTTGTTATGCCGCCCGTCTGCCAATATTCTGCAGTCGATGGAATGCCTAATGAGTGGCATTATGTACATTACACGTCAAGGGCAATAGGTGGTGCAGGACTAATTATTGTTGAAATTACAAGCGTGGACCCAGACGGAAGAATAACAGAGCAAGATTTAGGTTTATGGTCGGATGAACATGCTATTGCATTTGAGAGAATTGTGGAAAGTTGCCATCAATATGGTTCTAAGATAGGAATTCAAATTTCACATGCAGGTCGAAAATCGGAATATAGTAAAGTTCCTGTCTCTTCAATGGAAAAACCTTTTGATTCTACGTTTAATCAACCTAAAATGCTCACAACAGATGAAATTAAACAAGTAGTGGAAAAATTCGGTTTAGCTGCAAAACGCGCTGTAAAAGCTGGCTTCGATACAATTGAACTGCAAGGAGCACATGGATATTTAATTCATCAATTTCGTTCGCCATATATCAACGAACGCGCGGACGAATATGGTCGTGATCGGACCAAATTTGGCGTAGAAGTAATTGAAGCAGTCAAGAGTGAAATGCCTGTTGATATGCCTTTAATTATGCGAATATCGGCAAAGGAGTATGTAGCAAAAGGATATGATGTCGATTACATTCAACAAATATGTAAGGAATATGAGAAAGCTGGCGTTGACATAATACATGTTAGTTCAGGTGGGGAGGCATCTTATGAAGAATCAGGGATGACACCTCGAGGTAACCCGGAATCTAAACAAGGGTATCAAGTGCCATTTGCGAAAGCTATGAAACAATTTTTCAATATACCGATTATTGCTGTTGGGAGATTAGAAGACGCACAATTTGCTAATGCGTTGATTGAGAATAATGTGGCCGATCTTGTTGCTGTTGGACGAGGGATGTTAAAAAATCCATATTGGCCAATTAGCGCCGCAGCGGAATTGGAACAACAAATCCCCACATCTAAACAGTATAAGGCAGCATTTGAATTTAAAGTTTCCTATAGTCCGAAATAAAACGAAGACGAAAAAACAGCTGTAACACAGAAATGTTAGACTCATAAATGTTTCTAAAACTTAAGACATCAATTAACACTAAAAAATATTTTTTATTTAATACTTTTATAATTTGTTCCGCATAGAGGAATTAGGTTCTTTTGTTTATCCATTTTACGCCATATAATTGGAATTATTCAACGTAGTTATTTTTATAGTTTTAATTATCGGAAGATTCCGTAATATGTAAGCGTTTTCCGTTGTGAAATAATTAATATAAAAATAGATTAAAAACCTGGAGGAATGAAAAGATGACTGTAACAAATGTAAAGCAAAAAGAAGTAGAGTTAACTGAACTGGATCTTAAATTATCGAGTGTCGCGCATATTGGTCATGCATCAATTAATGTGACTAACTTGGAAAAATCTACATGGTTTTTTACAGAAGTTCTGGGGTTACATATATCCTCTATAGAAGAAGACAAGGTTTACCTTCGTGCATGGCAAGACTGGGATCATCACACATTGGTACTCAATAAAGCTGAAAAATCCGGTCTAGACCATTTTGGATGGCGAGTTAACTCAGAAAAGTCACTATACGCATTCGAAAAAGCTTTAAAAGATTCGGGTACTGACTATAAGTGGATAGAAGGAGGTACTGAACTCGCACAGGGTGATGCTATTAAATTCCACAGTCCTGCCGGTATTCCCATAGAGCTTTACTGGGATATGGAAAAATACTCTAATCCACTAACAGCTTCAAAATTGCCAAGTCACCCAATGAAATACAGCGGGAAAGGAGCAGCACCTCGCCGCTTTGACCATGTAAATGTGATGGTGGATGATGTTGCAAAGGAACAGGAATGGTGGACGAATTTCCTTGGAATCCATCATCGCTACTATATCCAAAATGAGGAAGACGTCCGTCTCGGCTCATGGCTGAGCAAAACAAATATCGCACATGAAATTGCATTCATGCGCAATAGTAATCAATCAGGAGCACACCTCCATCACGTAGCTTATTACTTGGATTCACCAGATGAATTACTGCGTTCCTTAAATATCATGGCCGAAAATGAGATTAAAATCGAATGGGGACCTGGAAAGCATGGTACAAGTGGAGCGCAATTCCTTTATGCATTTGAACCATCGGGCAACCGGATTGAACTGTGGACAGGCGGAATGCTTATTTTCTCACCAGACTGGGAACCAATCAAGTGGAAATCAGGAACTGGACAGTTTGGACTCGATATGTGGGGGAGCACACCACCCGAAAGTTATCTGACTTATGGTACAGAAATAAAGAAATAGAATGACAGTTCAGTTGACTTATAGAAAGGAGGCAATCAGCTTTGGCCAAAAAATTGCGGGTTGATTTTCATACACACATTATTTCCGAAGATTTCCCTGACCTAGCAGCAAAATATGAAGATGACCGTTTTCCAACACTTCAAAAGACCTGTAGCTGTGGTGCTGAAATTAGAATGCAAGGCAAAATGTTCAGGAAAATAACTGACCAGACATGGGATCCTGAAAAGAGGATTGAAGACATGGATAAGGAAGGAGTGGATATTCAAGTACTCTCACCGATTCCAGTCACTTTATCATACTGGTCGGACAGTCAGGCAGCACTGGAGCTCTCCCAGTCACAAAATGATTTTATCGCTTCTGTGGCGAAAAAATATCCTGACAGATTTATCGGAATGGGAACAGTTCCACTACAAGATACGAAACAGGCGGTAGCTGAGATGGAAAGGGCTGTTAAAGAGCTAGGGCTTAGAGGGATACAGATAGGTTCCAATGTTAACGGGCTGAATTTGGATGACGATTCATTGTATCCATTTTTTGAAGCAGCAGCAGAAATGAATGTCCCACTGTTTGTTCACCCATGGGCAACTCTCGGTAAAGAAAGGCTGCAGCGTTTCAATACAATGTATACTGTCGGAATGCCATCAGAAACTGCTCTTGCAGCAGGGAGTATCATTATGAGTGGGATGCTGGACAAACTGCCGAATCTGAAAATTTGCTTTGCACACGGGGGAGGGTCCCTTCCTTATATCCTTCCAAGAATGGATCAAGGTTGGGAAGTCTGGCCGGAAACCCGGAATACAGTACAACCTCCAAGTACCTATGCGAAAAAATTGTATTACGATTCACTTGTATACGATCCAGATAATTTGAAATTCATGATTGAACGTTTTGGGGCAAAGCAAATTATTGCTGGATCCGATTATCCATTCCTACTGCGTGAAAAACCGGTAGGAAAGGTTATTGACAACCTTGAAGGTATTTCAGAAGAGGATGCAAAGTTAATGCTTGGACTGAACGCTTTGGAATTTCTCGGATTGAATGAATTGGTTAAAATTTGATAGTAAAAAATGGGGGGAGCAAGTTCATGAAGAATCCAAAAAAAATGTTTGGCATGATTTTGATGTCGGCTGTTCTTTTATTAGGTGCATGTAGTAATAGTAAAACTGAAACAGATGTTGCTACTGCTGAGGGGGAGAGTACCTATAACTTTAAAATGTCATATGTTACGCAAACAGGTCATAACTGGCATAAATTTGCAGAGAAGTTCAAAGAAGAATTAGATGCGAGATCTGATGGCAGAATGAAACTTGAACTTTTTCCGGCAGCACAGTTAGGTCCTGAAGCAGATATGGTGCAACAAATGTCAAGTGGTTCACTTGATTTTGCTATACTTACTGTTCCTTATCTAAGCACACGTGTCCCGGAGTTCGATGCATGGAACCTACCGTTCTTATTTGATGATTTGGAAGCTGCCGTTGCAGCGACTGAAACAGCACCTGCAAAGGAAATGCTTGGATTACTTGAAGAACAGGGCATTAAAGGATTGGGTTACTTACATGCAGGAACTCATAATCTTCTTCTCAAAGATGAAACTATAAAAGCGATGGAAGATGTAAATGGGAAGAAATTGCGTTTTACTGGTGGAGCAGCTGTATTGGATTTTTGGAAAGGGCTTGGTGCAAGTCCAATAGCGATGGGATTGCCTGAAGTATATAATGCCCTACAGACAGGTGTTATTGATGGCCTTTCTATTGATAAAAATGCAATTTTATCAGAAAAGTATTATGAAATAGCTGAAAACTATGTTTTGTCTAGACATATGGTATTCGGTGGTGTGGTTGCTTCTAGTCTAGCAAATTATGATAAAATGCCTGAAGCTGACCGGAAAATTATTGATGAAGCTTTTGCATCATCTGTTAAGTGGGGGACAGAACAACTACTTATTAATGATGTGGAAAACGAAAAAGAACTGAAAGAGCTGTTAAATATTTATGAACTGGATAATCGTGATGAATTTATTGAAGAGGCGAAAAAAGTTCATGAAGAATACGCAAATAACAATGAATTAATAAAAGAATTTATTGACTCAGTGAAGAAACAATAATTTTATGAAGAGGTTGTCTCAAAACAGTGATAAATGTTTGTGCAGACAACCTTTTTGATATCTATTTGGAGGGTTATTGTCATGTCAGGAAAATTAAATGGGAAGACTGCATTAGTAACTGGAGCTTGCAATGGGATTGGGCTGGCAGATGCTATAGAATTTGTTAAAGAAAAAGCAGACACCGTAATTATGGTTAGCGATAATAATGAAAGATTATTGGAAGCAAAAGAGACTGTAAAACAATACGGAAATACGGAGATTATTACTTATCATCTTGACGTAACAAGTGAAAATGGATGGAAAGGTTTTATTGATGAGTTGAGCAATAAGATAAATACATTGGATGTGCTAGTTAACAACGCAGGTGTAAACAAAAGGGCTACTTTTCAGGAATGCACATTGGAAGATTGGAATCATGTTATAAACGTTAACCAAACAGGGGTATTTCTTGGAATGAAATATTGCTTGGAGTTATTGAAAAATCCGGAAATGCCTCGATTATCAATATGTCTTCTATAACAGGTCTGACTGGGTATTTTGCTGTAGCATATACAGCTTCTAAATGGGCTGTTAGAGGAATGACAAAATCAGCTGCTATGGAATTTGGCGAATTCGGTATCCGGGTAAATTCTATTCATCCGGGTTTTATCAATACACCATTTAATGAATCAATCCAGGATCTTATCAAGTTGTCCAATGGTATGAATTCACTGGGCAGGGCAGGAGAAGCCTTTGAAATAGCTAAGGCAGTGACGTTTCTTGCTTCAGATGATTCTTCTTATATGACAGGTACTGAGGTAATTCTTGATGGAGGACTAACCTCAGGTGGCCAGTTTAAGTTATTAGCAAATCAATTCAATAATTATTGATGGGAGGAGATGATATTGAAATCTTTAAGCGATACTATTTTTAAAGTGGAAAAGATATTGGTCATGCTATTAATACCTTTCATGCTAATGGCAATGTCCTTTGATATTTTTTACCGGTACTTTCTAAATTCGCCATTAGTATGGGGACAGGAGTATGCACTTTATACTTTTGTCTGGTCAAGTTTTATCGGTGCCAGTATGAGTATTAAATCCAAAGAGGCAGTTGCAGTAAACCTCTTCGTTGACAAAGTTAATCCAAAATTAAGAAATATTCTTATCGTAATAGGATTGCTTATTTCTTCTGTATTTTCCATTTGGATACTCTATTTATCTATCAATTGGATCACGAATCCAACAATATTATTACAAAAATCAATTACAACACAAACACCCATGATTTATATGTATATTTGCATTCCATTAAGTCTGCTTTTTATGTCCATCCATTTTATTAATTGGTTCCTAGAATCATTACGGTTTACCAGAGCAGGGAAGGTGATTGAATGATACTGACAATGCTGATATTTGCGTTCGTGCTTCTTATAAGAATCCCAATAGCAATTGTTTTAGGTATTTCCGGCTGTGTGCTGTTATTTCTTAGTGGAAATAGTGATATGCTTCTAAATTCACCTCAACGGCTGTTTTCGTCACTGGAGAGCTATAGCTTACTAGCCATTCCATTATTCATGCTTGCAGGTGAAATTATGAATACAGGTGGGATTACCAGTCGTTTAATCTCGTTTGCGCAGAAATTCGTTGGTCATTACAGAGGAGGCTTGGCCTATGTGAATATAGTTGCTAATACCTTCTTGGCTTCAATAATTGGTTCGGCTTCTGCGCAGATTGCAATGATGACAAAAATTATGGTTCCTGCAATGGAAAAGGAAGGATATAAGCGTGAATTCGGAGCAGCTACGACAGCAGCAGCTGGAATGCTTGGTCCGATTATTCCACCAAGTATGCTTTTCATTATTTATGGGGCAACATCAGGCACCTCCATTGGTGATATGTTCCTAGCGGGTATTTTACCTGGTATTCTATTGTCTTTAGCTTTTATAATACTCGTCGCTTATCTGGGGTATAAACAAAATTTCCCTTCGAGACCTAAAGCCTCCTGGGGAGAAAGATGGAAATCATTTTACCAAATTATACCGGCTTTATTAGTTCCAGGAGTTTTAATTTGGGGTATAGTTACCGGTGTTTTTACTCCAACAGAATCAGCTGGGATTGCCTGTGTAATCGCATTGATTGTCAGCTTTTTCATTTATAAAGAATTAAATTTAAAAGAACTTCCAGGTATTTTCGTGAACACAGCAATTTCTACTGCAATTGTAACCTTGCTTATAGCGATGGCAAATATTTTTGGCTGGGCAATGACATTTGAACGTGTTCCTCAGGCGATTGCTGAATGGATGACAACAGTTTCAAGTAATCCTCTTATGTTCTTAATTCTTGTAAATATACTATTGTTACTGTTAGGTATGCTGGTAGAAGGAATTGCTTTGATTATTATATTGACTCCTATTTTCGTTCCTATTTTACCGGCTTTTGGTATTGATCCAATTCATTTTGGAGTGATTATTTGTTTGAATGTTGTTATAGGTATACTGACACCGCCAGTTGGATCCGGATTATTTTTAGCAACTTCTTTAGGAAAGGTTTCCATTGAAGCGTTTGTCAAAGCGGTATGGCCATTTGTTTTAGTATCTATAGTTGTATTATTGTTGGTTACGTTTATCCCAGGACTTACATTGTGGATTCCTTCGATTTCAGAATAAATAATGGATTTTTTACCCAAGGAGGTTGTATGTATGAATTTACAGGGGAAAACTGCAGTAGTAACCGGTTCAGCAAAAGGAATTGGTAAGGCTATTGCAGAGAAATTGGCCGCACACAATGCCAATATTGCAGTAGTTGATATAGATGAGGAAAATGGCAAGGTCACCGCATCACAGCTAAATGAGCTTGGTGTAAAAGCCGTTTCATATGTAAGAGACTTGGGACAGATCCAGGAGATTAAGTCGCTGTATGCATCAATTATCGATGATTTTGGTTCGATTGATATCGTAGTAAATGCCGCTGGGATTATTAAAGTAAATAAGTTTTTGGAACTCTCGCCGGAAGACTGGGATGTAGTGATGGATTTAAATGCAAAATCACTTTTTTTCAGTATGCAAGAAGCCGCAAGAAATATGATTCGGCTCGGAAATGGGGGGAAAATTATAAATATTTCCTCCATTACAGGTAAATCCAGCAGACCTGATTATCCTGTTTATGCCGCTTCCAAAGCTGCGGTTATTAGCATCACCCGCTCGGCTGCTACCGCCCTGGCAGAGCATAATATTAATGTAAATGCAGTATGTCCTGGCTTTGTCCATACTACAATGTGGGATAAGATTGACGAACACTATGTTGAAAATTTTAATCGTCCAAAAGGAGAGATCATTGAAAAAATGCTCAGTAATATCCCACTACATAGATCGGGGGAGCTGCATGAAATTGCATCAATGGTAGCTTATTTGGCATCTTCTGAGGCAGGATATATAACTGGTCAGGCTATAAATGTTGATGGTGGAGCGGTTATGTATTAAAAATTTCCAAAATTTAATTATTTCAACGGGAAACACACCGTGTGGGAGAACCGCATGGTGTTTTTATTGGGCATCTACTTTCTATCAGTATCATTGCATTAAGAAAAATTAAATTCTCTATTCTCAATTGAAAAATCCTTAAAGGATGAAATTAAGCGGTAACCCGTTCAGATAAAAGGATCTACAAATTAAGATTGCACGAAAAATTTTGTGTCACTAATATCACCAATTAAGCTTCAGCTTTATAAAGAAACCGTGAATTCAATGAAATTAGATGCTTTTATTAAAAAAAACGGGCGGATTCACTAAATTCTATATTATTTTACTACTTGTTCCGCATAGAGGAATTGGCGCCTTATTTAATTCTTTAACCGAACCTATAATGAAAATGCAAGATTAATAAATAAATTTAATGTTTTAAATTATGAAAAGAATAAAACGTTTCCCAAAAAACGTAAGGAGGAATTTCACATGCAAGTTACTAGTACAACAACAGAAGTAACACCTATGGATTGCAATCATTATATTAATGGTAAATATGTGCAGTCAAACAGTGGAGAAACATTTGAGAATATCAACCCTGCTACAAAGGGAGTGTTAGGGACCGTTCAGCTAGGTGGAAAAGATGAGGTTGATCAGGCAGTTAAGGCGGCAAGAAAAGCGCTTAAAGGTGAATGGGGAAACATGCCAACGAAAAAACGTTCTCAAATTATTCGTAAAATTGGCGACTTGATTTTAGAAAGATTGCCAGAACTGGCTACATTAGAAACGTTGGACACCGGCAAGCCGCTTTGGCTCTCCAAAAGTGTAGATATCGACCGGGCAGCAAATAACTTTCATTTCTTTGCAGACTATATGACTGCGGTTGGAAATGAATCGTATCAGCAAGATGATATCGCCATTCACTATTCTGTCCGCAAACCGGTTGGTGTGGTTGGTTTGATTAATCCATGGAATCTTCCATTGTTGCTTTTGACTTGGAAATTGGCCCCAGCCCTAGCGGCGGGAAATACTGTAGTCATGAAGCCATCTGAAGTAACACCAATGACAGCAACTGTTTTGGCACAGATTTGTACAGACGCTGGAGTACCAGAAGGTGTTGTAAATCTCGTACATGGTAAAGGAGAAACAGGTGCAGCTATCACCTCGCATGAGGATGTGGATGCAATTGCCTTTACAGGTGAGACATTAACAGGAAGTGCAATTATGAAAGCAGCAGCACCTACTCTGAAAAAATTATCATTTGAGCTCGGTGGGAAAAATCCAAATATCATATTTGCTGACGCCGACCTGGATGACACGATTGAAACAACATTGAAGTCAAGTTTTATCAACCAGGGTGAAGTTTGTCTATGTGGTTCTAGAATTTATGTGGAGCGTGCAATTTATGATGAATTTTTGGAAAAATTCGTTACAAAAGCGAAGGAAATGAAAGTAGGAGACCCATTTTCTCCGGATACAAAAATTGGAGCAATGGTAAGTGAGGAACACTATAACAAAGTAGTGAGTTATTTTGATATTGCCAAAGAAGAAGGCGGAACCTTCCTGATTGGAGGAAACACTCTTTATGAGGATAAAGGATTCTACATTACGCCAACAATCATAACTGGTCTTGGAAAAGATTCTAGATGTGTTCGTGAAGAAATTTTCGGTCCGGTTGTAACAGTGCTTCCATTTGATTCCGAAGAAGAAGTGCTTGAACAGGTAAATGATACTCATTATGGCCTAAGTGCAAGTTTATGGACAACTAATGTTAAGCGAGCAGCACGTTTTTCAGCACAAATCGAAGCAGGCATGGTATGGGTGAACACTTGGTTCCTTCGTGATTTGCGTACGCCATTCGGTGGAATGAAGCATAGTGGACTTGGCCGCGAAGGTGGGGCACACAGCATGGACTTCTACACGGAATTGACGAACGTTACATTGAAACTCTAGGGGGATGTTTATGGAAACGAATAATGCTTCGAAAATAGTAAGTCATGCAAAGCATTTAGCGAGTTCCTGGAGGAATGGAGAAGGGGTTCAGCCACTGACCACACTGGATTCAGAGCTATCCATTGATGAGGCGTATTTTGTGCAGCTGCACACCATTCAGGAGTATATCGTTAACGGTCAAAAAATTACTGGTAAGAAAATCGGGCTGACATCAAAAGCGATGCAGAATCTGCTTGGTGTTGGTGAGCCAGATTATGGCCATTTGACCGATGCGATGGAAGTGAAGAATGGTGGGGAGATTTCCTTTAAACGTGTGTTGCAGCCTAAGGTGGAAGGGGAACTTGCTTTCATTTTAAAAGAAGATCTGGTTGGTCCAAACGTCACTTCACTAGACGTTCTTCAGGCTACGGATGTAATTGTGCCTGCACTTGAAATTGTCGACAGCAGGGTGAAAGACTGGAAAATCACACTGGCAGATACAGTGGCAGATAACGCTTCTTCGGGATTATATGTGCTAGGAGGCACTCCGAAGAAAATCACCGAAATCGATATCAAACAAATAGGCATGGCTTTATATAAGAATAACGAATTACAAAATACAGGGGTTGGTGCAGCTGCACTTGGTGATCCTGTGAAATGCGTGGCATGGCTCGCAAATAAGTTGGCGAAATATGATATTACCTTAAAAGCTGGTGAAGTAATTTTATCGGGTGCATTATCCGCGGCTGTTGAGGCAAAACCCGGCGATCATTTCAAAGCAAAATTTGCTGAGTTTGGAGAAGTGAGTGTAAGTTTTACTGAATAAATACGGAAACCACGGTAAAGGTGAAGTAATGTATAACATAGAATCTAGCAAACTTTTGGGAGGAAGAAAATGGATAAGCATCTGATTAAAGAACTTGCCGATTATACTCATAATGCTGAAAAAGAAAAACGGGAAATCATTAAAATCACTGCGGAATTGTACCCCGAGCTATCTATTGAAGATGCATATATGGTCCAGGAGGAATTGGTTAAACAAAAGCTAGAAGAAGGCAGTAAAATCATTGGACCTAAAATGGGAATCACCAGTGAAGCGAAAATGAAGCAGATGAATGTCGATAATCCGATTTATGGGTATATATTCGATTACATGGTTGTGAATGAAGGGGAATCCATTTCAATAGATGATTACATCCATCCAAAAGTGGAACCGGAAATTGGATTTGTTTTATCACGAGATTTAGAGGGGCCAGGCGTGACAGCACTTGATGTTTTGCGTGCCACTGAGTATGTTTTTCCAGCGATGGAAATCATAGATAGCCGCTATGAAAACTTCAATTTCACACTACCTGATGTTATTGCAGATAACACCTCAGCAGCGGGAGCGGTTTTTGGAACGAGCCTTAAGCGCCCAGACGCGGTTGAGCTCGATGTAGTTGGCGTGACTTTATCTATTAATGGTGAAATCCAGGCACTCGGAGCAGGTGCAGCAGTTCTGGGACACCCAGCAAATTCAGTTGCCAGATTGGCAAACATGCTCAGCGAAAAAGGGGAGAAGGTCAAGGCTGGGCAACCAATCTTGACAGGGGGTCTCACTGCGGCGGTACCTTTATCCCCAGGAGATTTTGTAAACGCCAAATATGGAGGACTTGGAGATGTATCTTTCTTTGTGAAGTAATTGAATAGGCAAAAGTGTTTTCGGGGCTGCGCGGAAGTCGAAAGTTATCAGTTGCCATTGTTTTACTTTCAATTTCAAGTCCTACTCCATCAACTAAGTTATATATAATCTAAAAAAATGGCTAAACAGGAGAGTGATTCATTTGCCATTGGTCAATATTCAAATCTTAGAAGGTAGATCACCGGAAATGATTAATGATTTAATGAAAAATGTAACTGACACAGTCAGTGAGTCTTTGGAAACGCCAAAGAAAAATATCCGAGTTATTGTTACAGAAGTACCAAAGACTCATTGGGCAATTGGTGGTACAAGTGCCAAGGATTTGGGAAGATGAAATGAAGTCGATAAAACGAAGAGATTCTTTCTGATTAAACCAGTCTAGGCAGTATTATTTCTAAAAGATTAGAAACGATAAATGACAAAAATAACTAGTAAAAAGATAATTCCTAACACATTTGAATAACACTAACAAGACACTCTTTAGACATGATGAATGGACTAAAGAGTGTCTTTCATTTTGAAATGTCCTGTTCGACTATATCAACCTAGTGCACTAGTCGTTGAAACTCGTAATCAGTATGGAGGAGTATATCATGAGTCTTCTTCTACTATTAAAAGAGTGTATTATTTGTTGCTTACTTTGGATGTTCTACATTTTTTCTAGTCCACATATACTGTTCGAAATATGCAATATTGTAAATTATCAAAATATTATATTTTATTAAGTGCAAGCTTATCTTATAATAAATATATGATAAAGGAGGGAATGAATGTGAAAACTATTTTTATTAACGGTCAAATATATACGATGAATCCGAAGGAACCTATTGTGCAATCCATCTTTACCCAAAATGAGCGAATAGTAGATATGGGGTCGAATGAAGAAATTCTACTACAATGGGGAAGAAATGGAGCTGAAATTATCGATTTGGAAGGTAGGACAGTTTTGCCTGGATTGATAGATAGTCATCTGCATATATCAAGTGTTGGTATCAATTCTCTAGAACTGGATCTCACTAACGTGAAAACTACAGATGATTTATTAGATTCTATCAGGAGATGGGCAGTTAATATGAAAACTGGTGAGTGGATTTTAGGAAGAGGATGGGATGAAAATATTTTTCCAGATAAAAGAATTCCATCTATTGAAGAGTTAGACAAGGTTTCGCCGAATAATCCACTTTTTTTGCCTCGAATTTGTGGACATGCGTTTTTGGTTAATAGCATTGCTCTGAAAGAAAGTGGTTATTACCCACATATGGATATTCCATATGGAGGGACAATCGTACTAAATCCTACTACAAAAAAACCTAATGGGTTATTGCTTGAAACTGCATCCGCTATTGTTTCAAAGCACATTCCAACAAAGAGCTATGAACAATTGAAAATTGCATTACAAGCAGGCTTGCAACAAGCTGTTAGCTTAGGCTTAACGAGTATCCACACTAATGATCCAAATTATCTTGGCGGTGCACGACAAACCTATAAATTATTTGATGAACTGATCAATCATGATGGAATTGGACCTCGTAGTAATCTGTTAATAGATTATGATTATTTAGAGGAAATGAAAACCTCTGGAATGAGAACTGGCTATGGAAATGACAAGGTTATGATAGGGGCGATAAAATTATTTGCTGATGGCGCATTAGGTGGCAGGACAGCTCATCTATCAGAGCCTTATTTGGATGATCCTGATAATGTTGGTAATGCGATGTACGATAATGAAGTCTTATTTCAACTAATACGTGATATTAGACTGCAGGGTATGCCTGTTGCCATACATACGATTGGGGATCAGGCCCTTATAGATGTCCTTGATATTTTAGATCAATTTAAACCGTCCAAATATCGGGATAGGCTCATACATGTTTCTGTATTGAATGAACGTTTAATAAAAAGATTAAGTAGTCCAAATCGAATTGTGGATTTGCAGCCTAAATTTGTGTCGAGTGATTTTCCTTGGATTGAAGATAGAATCGGTAAACAACGAGCAAGATTTGCATATCCTTTTAAAAGCTTATTAGAAAATGGAGTAATTAGTGCCGGAAGCTCTGATGCTCCAATTGAACCTTTAAATCCTTTATTAGGTATTCATGCAGCAATCACAAGAAGGAAAGCTGGAGAAAACCATGATGGCTATAATGAGCAAGAAAAATTGTCTATGTATGAAGCTATTCATTTATTCACAGTGGGGGGCGCTTACGCAACCAATGAAGAAAACTTAAAAGGAACATTAGAACGTGGCAAGTTAGGTGATATGACTGTTTTATCTCATGATCCTTTTCAAATGGATAGTCCCGATGAATTATTAACGACAAGAGCGGAAATGACCGTTATTGGTGGAGAAATAAGGTACCAAAGATAAACATGTAAAATCACAAATCGGAGAGGGGTTATGTTTTTGGATGCAATACTGGAAACGATCGTTGGCTGGTTATGGGGATTACCACTAATCTTTACGGTTCTATTTGTAGGTGTATATTTTACTATTGGAAGTAAACTTTTTCAGTTTAGTTATTTACCGCATATTTTTAAAGAAACATTTGGTAAGATTTTTGGCAAAAAAGATAAATCGGAAGATACAAAAGGAATATTAACACCCTTTCAAGCCGTAAGTACAGCCATTGGCGGGAGTGTAGGGGTAGGGAATATTGGGGGTGTTGCAACTGCCATTGCTATTGGAGGACCTGGAGCAGTTTTTTGGATGTGGATTACCGCTTTACTCGGTATGATTACAAAAACGGTAGAAGTAACCTTATCTGTTTACTACCGAAATACAGATGAAAAAGGTAACCCGTATGGTGGACCAACTTACTATATGGAAAAAGGTCTTGGTGAGGAAAAGAAATTTAAGTATTGGAAAGTTCCGGCCATACTATTCGGTTTAGGTATTTTCACAACCTTTTTTATTACGCTTCAAAATTATACGATTTCAGAAGCAGTTAGCTCTACGTTCAATATTGGAATGATTCCTGCCTCATTTATTTATTTGACTATTATTTATATCATTATTTATGGTGGTATTAAGCGGATTGGTGAGATTGCTTCTTTGCTCGTTCCGTTTATGTGCCTGTTTTATGTAATTGCAGGACTTTTTATCATTTTTAAAAATTACTCGGAAATCATTCCTGTTTTTTCATTAATATTTGATAGTGCTTTTTCAGGTATGGCAGCGGTAGGCGGTTTTACTGGAGCGGCAATTGCACAGGTTATTCGTATGGGGGTTGCACGTGCCGTTTATAGTAATGAGGCTGGTTGGGGTACTTCCCCGATGATTCATTCTACGGCTAAAACTGCCCACCCTGTCAAGCAAGGAATGTGGGGGGCGATGGAGGTATTCGCGGATACCATTATCGTATGTTCGATCACTGCGTTTACTATTATCATAACTGGTGTATGGTCTTCAGGTTTGGATGGTGCTGCTCTAACATTATCTGCTTTTGAAATTGGGATTGGAGAGTTTGGTAGATATATTATTACAATCTCGATTTTCTTGTTCGGACTAACCACTTCTACAGGTTGGTACACGTATTATGAGATATTGTTAAGACATGTATTTAATGATGAGAAAAAGCTTGCATTAAAGTACAAAATATTAACGCTGTTTAAATGGCTATATCCAATTCCTGGGTCGTTAATGGTAATCTATGCAGTGATGAATGACATGCCAGGAAAAGCAGTTTGGTATTTTGCGGATATTACGACAGCAATTCCTACTTTTGTTAACTTAATCGTTATACTGTTCTTAAGCAAAAAGTTCTTCGAGTTGCTTCGAGATTACAAAGCTAGATACTTAAATATAGGAATTGTTGATCCTAACTTTAGTGTGTTTTATGAAGATAAGCTGAAAAAAGAAAAAAAGTAAATAGCTAGAATACAAGACAAATCATTTAGTAGTGGTTTGTCTTTTTTAGTTAGTACTAATACCGATACGAGAAGGAAATTTGATGCTTTTCAACCAATTAATAAATGTATTACAAGATAAGAGGATTTCTGTGGAACAGAGGTCAGTTATTCATTAGTAATATATATTTTAGTAGTAGTATAGACCTGAATCATAAGTGCTGCAATAACCGCTGAATCATCTTTAAAATTTAAATTCCACAGGTCTATATTACTGAAATTAATTTAAGGCCGTTTATGGACCTTTATAAGCATTGGTAAATTTGATATTTTTAGAATATTACAAAAGAGAGGAGTATAACAGGTTATTATTTTATTAAAATATATCTTTAATAGGGAGTGAAGTGATTTGAAAGCGTTTTCAAAAAATATTGTAGTTCTTTTAGTTGCACTTGTATTATTTGTTTCATCTTCATTTCTTTATAGCCATCCCGTTTCTGCAGAGGTAGAAAAAAGATTTAATGATCCTATTAACTTGGGTTCTCTCATTCAAAGTGTAGCAGTATATGACTCTACCTATGGAGTTGAAGATGGAAGGAATATAATGTACACAACTGCAAGCGGTGAGCCGGCCATCTTTCAGGTTATAGATCTTCAAAGCCAGGAGGTACTTAGAACCTATCCGTTAGAAGGAACGGGAGCTGTTTGGACTCATATAACGGTACCAAATGGTAATGTCTATATTGGCGGCAATGGGTATCTATATGAATATTCCCCAGTAACAAAGGAAGTCAGAAATCTTGGGGGTATAGGAGAGAGTGTTGTATACGGTTTGTCCTATGATGAAGAGGGACGTGTCTATTTTGGTTCGTTCCCAAATGCAAAAGCTGGCCGATATGATCCAAAAACTGGAGAAATGAAGGATTACGGCAGTGTTGCTCCAGGGGAAAGCTACTCCCGGTCCACAGCATATCTCAATGGGTACTTATATTTAGGTATCGGTGTTGATAATCGCATAGTAAAATTAGATGTAGAAACAGGTGAATATGAAGCAATAAAGGTGCCAGACCATGTTATTCCAGGTAGCAGTGTTTGGCAACTGGATGCAGCTGGAAAATATATTGTCGCTGGTGTTGGAGGTGGCAGTAATACAATCTTGTTCTATGATACAGAAACAGGCAATTGGAGTGATAATTACTATACAAACAATAAAGGTTTACGATTAATCCATGGCTTACCTGGAAGCGATAAAGTATACTTCCTGCAAGGCAATAGGTTGAAGGAAGTGGACTTGAATACGCTAGAAGCAGTTGATACAGGAGTTATATTTGGAACCTTTTTGCGAAACACAGCTTGGATTGAACTAGAAAACGATTCAGACTTTCCTGGCAAATCATTAGTCACTGTCCAATTTGGCGGTCAAGTCACTTATATGAACTTACAAACCAAAAAAGTAAAAACGATTCAATACCCAATTGTCGGCAATCCAATTCCTATTCAGACGTTGGAAAAAGGGCATGACGGTAATTTATATTTAAGTGGTTATCCGGGAGGAAAAGGTGCCGTATACAATCCGGAAACAAATGAAAACAGTAATTTCAACCTGGCACAAGCAGAAGGTATGGTGCCTCTTGGAAATAAAATGTATTTTGGGATTTACCCGGGTGCACTTATTTTAGAGATGGATGTAACCAATCCAGTTCTTTCTACTAAACAAATTTACGATATTCCTAATCAGGACAGGCCATTTATTATGACAGCAGCCAATAATAAATTATATATTGGTACGATTCCTGACTATGGGTATTTGGGGGGATCATTAACAGTACTTGACCCATCCTCTGTAAAAGATACAAAAGTTTATGACAATGTTGTCCATAATCAATCCATAGCGGGATTGGCAGAAGCGAATGGAAAGCTATATGGATCAACAACAGTCGCCGGTGGATTAGGAATAGAACCTACAGAGCCAGCGGCAAAAATATTTGTCTGGGATATAGAAAAGGGTGAAAAAATTGCTGAGTTTGTTCCGGACATACCAGGTGTTACAGTTCAGCCCAAGATGATTAGCGGAATGTCGTTAGGACCAGACGAACTGTTATGGTCTGCAGCGGGCGGCACGGTTTTTGCAATGGATCCGGAAACATTATCAATTGTAAAAAGCAAAAACGTATATCCTGAAGTGAAAGATCATGGCAGATGGAGACCTATCCATATCCGTTGGGACGAGGATGGTCTGATGTACACTAATCTTGCTGGTAACTTAACAGTAATCAACCCCGATTCACTGGAGAGCGAAACATTGGCTAAGGCGGAGTTAATGACAATTGGGGATGATGGGCAAATTTATTACGCAGATAAAGCTAATTTAATGAAAATTGAAGTATTGGATACGTTAGAATCAGCACTGAGGTTAGTTCAAAAACATTCCGACGATGGAAATCTAACACATTCATTAAGTAAGCAACTGTTTAACTCTATTACAACAGCTATTCATCACCGGGATATGGGCAGATATGAGCAAGCTAATAAACATCTGCAGGATGCTATAAAGCATTTAGAAAATGCTAAAGAAACGGATATAAATGCAAATTTATATAAAAAGTTCCGGAAGGTCCTTCATTCTATCGAGCTATAAAACTTAGTATGAACTTTAGGAAACATGTGCCCACCGAAGTTACAAACGCGTTTGACCTTTAGAATTAGTAGTTATGTATCATTTTACTTAAAATTCGGTTTGGTTGGGTTTTTTTATGTTTCATTCAATTCTAGATGGGAATTTAGATAAGGAGCGCGACTTAAGCTCAAATATCTTAAAGGAGGAATAAAAAAATGCCTAACAACCTAGACAAACGCAGCAGAAACGACAATCCAAATTGGCCAAATGAAGCGGAACGTAACGGAAGAGAAGCAACCTCCACTAATCAAGAGAATGAGTTTTATGAAGAATTAGGTCGTAAGGGCGGAGAAGCTCGGAACAATTTCAATGATTATGAACAAGAGCAAAATAAAGAGAATGTACAAAATAACAAAAAACGTAACGAAGACGATTTTAACTCAATAAATAGCTAAAGTTAAAAAATTTAAAACTAAATAAGTTAAAAACAGGGTGCACAAAGTCAATGAGACTACGTGCATCCTTTTAATTCTCCTTAAACTTTTTATTTGAAATTTGACTACTATTATCATATAGTGAATCTTGTCGAAATAGTAAAAACAAGCAAGTAAGGAGAAGTCAAGAAGCAATATGTTAAGTAGATACACGAATGATTATATGCAACAGCTCATCAGCTCCATTATGGAAACTGTAAATATAGATTTAGAAATAAAACCGGACCATTCTGGCATAAATATGAGCTACAATTTTATTGGTAATTATTTAGGTGTAGATTTTCAACGATTAATAACTTCGTGGGAAGAAATTCAATCGCCTATTTCATTAGAATCATATATTAATATCTTAACTATTCATGAATTAGGTCATGCATTGGATCGTTCAGCGTTACTTGAATCACTTGAGCGAACAATAGAATTTTATCAAACTAAAAAAAGTTATTTAGCCAGTGAAATTTATAATAATAAAGATTTACTCGTTAAACTTTTAGAGGAACATGAGATGAATATAACATTTGAAGAAACTGCTTGGATGAATGCAGAACTACTTAATAAGAAATTTTCTCTGTTTGATCCTTCCAGCTTTGAAATAGTGAAGAAACACAGTTTAGAATCTTACCAAAGGGTATATTTAGATGATTTGAAATCATACGAGCTCCTTATAGAAGGATTAAACGAAAAAACAGCATAAGAAAAAGGCTATCCTAATTTCTATATATTGGGATAGCCTTTTATATTAAATACCCTTCCGATTGTTTAGAGCGATCGATCTAGGGGAATCTAGTAACTATAATACATTATTAAATTTCATAAAGAGGAGGGAACAAAGATGCCTAACCTAAATGGAAAAAAGCGATATGATGAAGATCCAAATACAACACAAGAGCAACCAAGCAAAATTGAAGAAATAGAAGAAAGAAAAGAAAATGAAAAAAACATTCAAAGAGACGGAAATAATTCAGAGGATACAATTAGCACAGAAGAGGATAGTAAATTGCGTCGATAATAACTAGTTAGATTTGTTTAGAGATGCGCCTGATCACTTGCCGATTAGGCACATCTCTTTTGTTTTATCCAACATTCTCATTTGAATGTATCAGTAGGCACTGAATAAATGATATAGTGTATATAATTAAGTACATACATAAGCTAGTGAAGGTGGCGAATTAGTTTGAAAAAAAAGAATCATCCAATTTTAAAGGATGAAAACGTCATTTTATTTCCTGGAATGATAGAAAAATATGTGGAAAAAGGGCTAAAATTTGCGGAAGAGAACAACTTTTTGGAAGCGGTATCTTGCTTTGATGAGGCTAACAAATATATAGAGTTAAGTGATATGGTACAAAGCGTTTATATTCTTTCTTTATTAGAGGCTGGTAGAGCTTTGGATGCAAAGATAATTTGTGAAACACTCTACGAAAAAAAATCTCCTTTTTTTGAACAAGTAATTGAATTATATTTGACCATTTTACTCGATTTAAAAGAATACAAACAGTTAACTGAAGTATTAGATGAGTTAATGAAAGATTCGACCTATACATTTATGCAAAAGAAGAATTTTAAACAATTAAGAGAACTAAGTATTAAAATGCTAACAGATACTACATATGCTGCAGATGAAGAGACACAAAAGAACTTTGACAGTGAAATTTTCAAGCTTGCTAACTTTATAAAACTCCCTTTTGGTCAGCAGGAATTATTATTACAAGAAGCATACCAAGCTGATATTAAAGGGTTATCAAAGGAAATTATCACTATTATTGAGAGCCCAGATATAGTTCCTACTATTAAGTCTCTTGGTTTGTTACTTCTTGGGGCTGCTGGAGTGGAAAGTGAAGTCACTATTGAGAAATTTGGTTTTAAAGAAACGGTTGTTCCAACTTCACCGCCCGAACGTACTGCAGTAGATCGGGTAGAACCTATAAAACAATCTATCGAAAATTTATTGGAGAAAGACCCAAGTAAGCTTCAAATGACGTTGGAAATGGTTCATCGACATGCTTATGCCTTGTTTCCTTTCGATTGGGTAGGATATACTAATGAAATAGTAGCGAACAGATATATTGAATATGTGGATATGTTATTTGGTAACCGAGAATTGATGACAGATGAGTTCTTTGAGCTCGTGATAGCATTGGAAGAATCATTAGAAGTAATGAGTTATGAATAATGTTGAAACTCTATTCATCTATGCTATAATATACAAGTTGTCAATATAATTAGTGAAAAACTGTTCTGTATAATTGTCTTATGCAGGCTGCTAAATTATTGTAAATTATTTTTTGGAGGTAGAATATATGTCAATGGATCAGACTGTAAAATGGGAAAAACAAGAAGGCAATAATGGTTTATTAACAGTAGAAGTTGCTGCAGAAGAAGTAGCAAAAGGATTAGACCAAGCGTTTAAAAAAGTAGTAAAACAAATTAACGCTCCAGGTTTCCGTAAAGGTAAAATGCCTCGTCAAATTTTCGAAAAAATGTATGGTGTAGAATCATTATTCCAAGATGCATTAGATATCATCCTTCCTCATGCTTATGGGCATGCAGTTGAAGACGCTGGAATTGACCCAGTTGATCAACCAGAGATTGATATCGTAACAATGGAAAAAGGGCAACCTTTAGTTTTCACTGCTAAAGTTGTTGTAAAACCAGAAGTAACTCTAGGAGACTATAAAGGTCTTGAAGCAACAAAATTAGAGGAAACTGTAACAGATGAAGAAATCGACGAGCAACTACAAAGCCAACAAAGTCGTTTAGCTGAATTAGTTGTTAAAGAAGATGCAATCGTTGAAGGTGATACAGCTGTAATCGACTTCGAAGGATTCGTTGATGAAGTAGCATTTGAAGGTGGAGCTGGAACAGATTATCCATTAGAAATCGGTTCTAATTCATTCATCCCAGGTTTCGAAGAGCAATTAATCGGTGCTAAAACTGGAGATGCAAAAGATGTTGAAGTAACATTCCCAGAAGAATACCATGCTGCTGAATTAGCTGGTAAAGCTGCTACTTTTAAAGTAACAGTGAAAGAAGTTAAAGGGAAAGAACTTCCTGAACTTAATGATGAATTTGCGAAAGAAGTAGATCCAGAAGTTGAAGGTATCGACGCTCTACGTGCAAAACTAAAAGAAGTAACTGCTGAAGAGAAAAAACAATTAGCTGCTCAAACACTTCGTGATACTTTAGTTGAAGCTGCTGCTGCAAACGCAACAATTGATATTCCTGAAGCAATGATTACTTCTGAAACTGACCGCATGTTACAAGAATTTGGTCAACGTTTAGAGCAACAAGGAATGAACTTAGATCTTTACTATCAATTCTCTGGCCAAGATGAAGAAGCATTACGTGCTCAAATGACAGAAGATGCTAATAACCGCGTAAAAGTTTCTTTAACACTTGAAGCTATTGCAAAACAAGAAAATATTGAAGCTTCTGAAGAAGACATTAATGCAGAGCTTGAAAAAATGAGCTCTCAATTCAATATGAAAATTGAAGATATTAAACGTGCACTTGGTGGTACTGATGTTCTTGCAAATGATTTACGCTTTGCAAAAACAGTGGAATTCTTAGTGGATAACGCAAAAATTTCTTAATCACAAATTTATAGGCATTTAATACAAATAGAGCAAGGTACAGCTATATAAACTGTGCCTTGTTCTATCATATACATAGCAATTTATTTGATTTTAAAACATACTTAAACTTATTATTTGATTACTTGATGAGAATCTTGTAACATAATTGCTTGAATAGGGGTGAATATTTTGTTCAAATTCAATGATGAAAAAGGGAACTTAAAATGTTCTTTTTGTGGTAAACCACAAGAACAAGTTCGTAAGCTAGTAGCGGGACCAGGCGTATATATTTGTGACGAATGTATCGATCTTTGTTCCGAAATTGTAGAAGAAGAGCTAGGAATTGAAGAAGAAGTAGAATTTAAAGAAGTTCCGAAGCCGAAAGAAATTTTAGCTATTTTAGATGAATACGTAATTGGACAAGAACGAGCAAAAAAATCACTTGCTGTTGCTGTTTATAACCATTACAAGCGCATCAATTCGAATAGTGTAATCGATGAAGTAGAATTAGCTAAATCTAATATAGTATTAATTGGTCCTACTGGTAGTGGTAAAACATTACTAGCTCAAACACTTGCGAGAATTCTTAACGTGCCATTTGCAATTGCAGATGCGACTTCGTTAACAGAAGCAGGATATGTTGGGGAAGATGTAGAGAATATTCTTTTAAAACTAATTCAATCAGCAGACTATGATATCGAGCGTGCTGAAAAAGGTATTATATATATTGATGAAATAGACAAAGTTGCTCGTAAATCCGAAAATCCGTCTATTACACGAGACGTTTCCGGTGAAGGTGTACAACAAGCCCTTCTTAAAATATTAGAAGGTACTGTTGCAAGTGTTCCTCCACAAGGTGGACGTAAGCATCCTCATCAAGAGTTTTTACAAATTGATACAACGAATATCCTATTTGTTGTTGGTGGTGCTTTTGATGGAATTGAACAAATCATTAAACGTCGTCTAGGTGAAAAAGTTATTGGTTTCGGAGCAGATCCTAACAAAGTAGAGGTTGCAGAAGGTTCCGTACTTTCTCAATTAATACCTGAAGATTTATTGAAATTTGGTTTAATCCCAGAATTCATTGGTCGTTTACCAGTACTTGCGAGCTTAGAGCAACTGGACGTAAACGCGTTAGTTCAAATTCTTACAGAACCGAAAAATGCACTTGCTAAGCAATATCAAAAAATGATCGAATTGGATAATGTGAAGTTAACATTTGAAGATGAAGCATTAGAAGCTATTGCAAAAGAAGCGATTGAACGTAAAACGGGTGCTCGTGGTCTTCGGTCAATAATCGAAAATATCATGCTTGATGTCATGTTTGAACTGCCATCAAGAGATGACATAGTAGAATGTGTTATTACAAAAGAATCTATTACAGATAAAGCCAAACCTAAACTTTTATTAGAGGATGGCACTGAATTAGAAAAAGATAACGAAAAAACATCGGCTTAACTAGCCATTGACAAAGCTGGCTTCCAATCTGCGCGTGCTTAGCGCATGCAAGGATGTCAGCTTTTTCAACTTATTAGCTTCTTTTTTTAATGGAAGCATTATTAATGAATTATTCGGACAGAATAAGTTGGAGGTGACTACCCAAATGACTAAAGAAACAAAAGTATTTTATCCCGTACTGCCTTTAAGAGGTTTGCTCGTTTATCCTACAATGATTTTACATATAGATGTAGGGCGAGAACGTTCCATTGCTGCACTGGATGAGGCAATGATACGAGAGGAAAAGTTATTTCTTTCCGTTCAGCGAGATATGACCGTAGAAAAACCTGAAATGTCTGATCTTTATGATGTCGGTATAATTGCTAAAGTGAAGCAGATGGTGAAGCTGCCAAATGGTACGATGAGAGTTCTAGTAGAAGGATTACAGCGTGCCATTTGGGATGATTTTAATCACCTTGATAGTTTTGACGAAGTTGCTGTCACTGCATTTATCGAACCAGAAAAAGCGGATCAAGAAGAAATGGCACTCATGCGTACGCTAGTACATAATTTTGGAAAGTATTCCAAATCATCCAAGAGTGTCTCTGAGGAAACTTTAAACTCAGTTAGTGATATTGAGGAACCTGGTTGTTTAGCTGATATGATTGCTTCGCATTTACCTTTAAAAATTTCTGGTAAACAGGAAATACTAGAAATAATGGATGTCAAGGAACGCTTAGAATGGTTAGTTGGTCGATTACTCAATGAACAGGAAATATTAGACCTTGAAAAGAAAATAAATACAAGAGTTAAACATGCGATGGAGAGAACCCAAAAAGAGTTCTATCTTCGAGAACAGATGAAGGCCATTCAGACAGAGCTTGGCGATAAAGAAGGTAAAACAGGTGAAGTTGCAGAGCTAAAAAAGCGTATTGAAGAAGCAGGCTTACCTGAAGAGACGAAAAAGAATGTGTTAAAGGAACTAGACCGTTATGAAAAACTTCCAACACAAGCTCCAGAAAGTGGCGTAATACGAAATTACATTGATTGGATTGTCTCTATTCCGTGGACTACTGCGACGGAAGATCAGCTAGACATTAAACGTTCGGAACGCATTTTAGATAGAGATCATGAAGGATTAGAGTCTGTTAAGGAGAGGGTATTAGAGTACCTGGCTGTAAGGCAGTTAACGAAATCCTTGAGAGGTCCGATACTATGTTTAGCAGGTCCTCCTGGTGTTGGTAAAACTTCCTTGGCTAAATCTATTGCTGAGTCTTTAGGACGCAATTTTGTTCGTATTTCACTTGGAGGAGTCCGTGATGAATCCGAAATTCGCGGTCATCGTAGAACTTATGTGGGTTCGATGCCTGGGCGTATCATTCAAGGGATGAAGAAAGCTGGAACGATCAATCCGTTGTTTTTACTAGATGAAATTGATAAAATGTCAAATGATTTCAGAGGGGATCCATCTGCAGCAATGCTAGAGGTGTTAGATCCTGAGCAAAATAATTCATTTAGTGATCATTATATTGAGGAGACTTATGATTTATCTAATGTCCTATTCATCGCTACAGCAAATGATTTAAGCACTATTCCAGGACCATTACGTGACCGTATGGAGATTATCTCAATTGCTGGCTACACGGAATTAGAGAAGCTTTCTATTGCAAAAAATCATCTGTTACCAAAACAGTTGAAAGAGCATGGTTTAACGAAAAGTCAGCTGCAGCTGAAAGATGATGCGTTACTAGATGTAATCCGTCATTATACGAGAGAAGCTGGAGTACGTAGCTTAGAGCGCGTTATAGCCAATCTTTGTCGTAAAGCTGCACTTCAAATTGTATCTGGTGATAAAAAACGAGTATCCATTACGACAAAAAGTCTAGAAAATATTATTGGTAAACGTAAATTCAGGTATGGACAGGCTGAAACCGAAAATCAAATAGGAGTGGCAACAGGTCTTGCTTATACTTCTGTAGGTGGAGATACGCTTCAAATCGAAGTGTCATTATCTGCAGGTAAAGGCAAACTCCAATTGACTGGTAAGCTCGGAGATGTGATGAAGGAATCCGCACAAACGGCATTGTCTTATGTACGATCCAAGGCGGAGGATTTTGGAATTGATCCATCTTTTTACGAAAACAAGGATATTCATATTCATGTTCCAGAAGGTGCTGTTCCAAAAGATGGTCCTTCAGCAGGGGTTACGATAGTTACAGCCCTCGTTTCGGCGCTTGCTAGGCGTCCAATAAAACGGGAAGTCGGTATGACGGGTGAAGTTACTTTAAGAGGTCGAGTTTTACCAATAGGTGGTTTAAAAGAAAAGACACTAAGTGCACATCGTGCAGGTTTGACGACAATTATTTGTCCGGCAGACAACGAGCGCGATATTGAAGATATACCAGAAAGTGTTCGCGAAGTATTAACATTCCATTTTGTTTCCGATGCTGAAGAGGTGCTTCAACTGGCTCTAGAGGAGGCAAAATAATGAAAATCCATAATGTAGAATTACTAATCAGTGCCGTAAGACCAGCTCAATATCCAGAAGGTGATTTACCTGAAATAGCATTGGCAGGACGTTCCAATGTCGGGAAATCATCGTTCATCAATAAAATGATTGGTCGAAAAAGCATGGCTAGGATTTCATCTAAACCAGGTAAGACGCAAACATTGAACTTTTATCAACTAGAGGAAGCTTTAATATTTGTTGATGTACCTGGTTACGGATACGCAAAAGTTTCTAAAACAGAACGAGCTGCTTGGGGTAAAATGATTGAAACTTATTTTACCTCTCGCAACATCTTAAAAGCAGTTGTGCTAATCGTTGATCTAAGACATCCACCAACAGGTGATGATTGTATGATGTATGATTTCCTGAAGCACTATAATATCCCTTGTATCGTTATTGCTACAAAAGCAGACAAAATCCCTAAAGGGAAATGGGATAAGCATAAAAAGATAGTAAGAGAAGAATTACAAATGGACAAAGAAGATCCATTAATCGTTTTTTCGTCTGAAACAGGATTAGGGATCGATGCAGCCTGGAAAGAAATCGAAAGTAGAATATAATTCTCCTTTGATATGAATAGAATAATATGAACAATTCTTGGTGAGCTCTTGTGCGATAAATCGTTCAAGAGCTCGTTTTTTTAATGATTTCCCTATAAGTTAGTGCTTTATAAAATTGCTCGTTAGACAAGGTTAAAAACATATTCATCAGGGAATAACAACCTTATGCTCAATTTTTATTTTTTGAATAATTCTACTTTTATTAATTCAACCAGAATGTTTGAAATCGACAATGTTGTTTGGTATTATTATTTTATAATCATTCTAAATAATATTTCATATGTTGTTCACAAATAAGCAAGGTACTAGCGTAAAGCTATGATATAATTGGACTTATGAAATGAACGTGAAGGGGAGACATATTCCATGCATACAATCGTGGTTGGTGTCAATTATCGTACTGCTCCTGTCGAAATTCGTGAAAAACTGTCGTTTGTGGAAACAGAGCTTCCGAATGCGATGCAAGCACTACAAGACCAAAAAAGTATATTAGAAAATGTCATCGTATCTACATGTAACCGTACAGAGATCTACGCTACTGTAGACCAGCTACATACAGGTAGATACTATGTGAAGCAATTTTTAGCAAATTGGTTTGATATACCATTAGAAAACTTATCTAACTACTTATTTGTTCACGAAGATGACCAAGCGAATAATCATTTGTTCCGTGTAACAGCGGGAATCGATTCGATGGTACTTGGTGAAACACAAATATTAGGGCAAGTGAAGAAAAGCTTTCTAAATGGACAAGAAAATGGTACGACAGGTACTGTATTCAATCAATTATTCAAACAGGCAGTTACATTTGCAAAAAGAGCACATGCGGAAACTGCAATCGGTGAAAATGCTGTATCGGTTTCATACGCGGCAGTAGAGTTAGGGAAGAAAATATTCGGCTCCTTGAAGCATAAGCACGTTGTTATTTTAGGTGCTGGTAAGATGGGTGAGTTAGCAATTCAAAATCTACATGGTAGTGGAGCTGAAAAGGTTACGGTTATCAATCGTACTTTTGAAAAAGCAAAAGAGCTTGCTGCTAAGTTCGATGGCGATGCTAAACCAATGGACGAGCTTCAATGTGCATTGTTAGAGGCAGATATACTTATTAGTTCAACGGGCGCAACAGAGTTTGTTATAGATTTTGAATTGATGCAGTTTGTAGAACGCCTACGTAAGGGTAAACCATTGTTTATGGTGGATATAGCTGTGCCACGTGATTTAGATCCGCGTATCGGCGATCTCCCGAATATCTTCCTGTACGATATTGATGATTTACAAGGAATCGTGGAAGCTAACTTAGCGGAAAGAGAACGTGCGGCTAATCAAATCAATCAAATGATTGAAACAGAAATAGAGCAGTTTAATGATTGGGTGACGACACTTGGTGTGGTACCTATTATTACAGCACTTCGTCAAAAGGCGAATACGATCCAAGCTGAAACAATGGCCTCAATTGAAAATAAAATGCCTAATTTAACAGATCGTGAACGCAAAATTTTAAATAAGCATACAAAATCGATTGTCAATCAGCTTTTAAAAGAGCCGATTTTACAAGTAAAAGAGTTATCTGCAGCTAAAGATCCTGCAACTCAGCTTCAACTATTCCAGCAAATATTTGGAATAGAAGAGGATGTACAAAAGGAAGTAGCATTACAAGCAGAAAAAACTAAAATCAATTTAAAGCAAACATTGATTGAATCACAGAATTTAAAAGAAAATTTGTTATTTAACTAAGTAAAGGAGGCGTTTTTATATCTGTATGGAAACAAATAGATATAATGAACGCCTTTTTACTATGTAAAGGGAGAATGTTATGACTGATCTGACGATGACAAGGCTTCATGAGATTATGGTCATTCTTCAAGCTATAAGCCTTGTCTTTTATTTTATCGATTACTTACAGAAGGATCGACGAGCACATCGACTAGCTGTGTGGCTACTTTTTACCGTTGGTACTTTGCAAACAATTTTTTTAATCATGTCTATGTTGGAGATGAAGCGATTTCCAATACTCTCGTTGTTTGAGGGTATATATTTTTATGCTTGGTTGATCATTATGCTTTCTCTTGTTTTACAGCTAGTATTTAAATTGGATCTTCCTGCATTCTTTTTGAACTTGATTGGATTTATTTTTATGTCAATTCATACGTTTGCACCAAATCCAATGGCGCAGTCACTGGTAGGGGAAAACCTTAAATCAGAGTTACTATTCATTCATATTATGTTCGCGCTACTCGCTTATACAGCTTTTGCTTTATCATTTGTTTTTTCGACCTTATATTTAATCTTGTATAAAGTTTTAAAAAAGAAAAAGTGGACGAAACAATTCACTAGATTACCGTCTTTACAACAAGCTGAAAACGGAATGAGCCTATCCATTCTTACGGGTATTCCGTTATTGTTTGTAAGTTTAGTTCTTGGGTTAGAATGGGCATATATAGCTTTAGATGCCTTTTCACTCTATGATATAAAGATAGTCAATTCTTTTATAGTATTAGTGATTTATATTCTTGTATTATTGATCAGAAAATCGGCAAAGATTAAAGGAACAAATTATGCATGGATACACATTTATGCGTTCCTTTTTGTACTGATTAATTTCTTATTAGGTAGTCAATTATCTCAATTCCATATTTGGTATTAAAGAAAGGACGCGGTCATGTTATGCGTAAAATTATTGTAGGATCTAGAAGAAGTAAGTTAGCTTTAACTCAAACAAATTGGTTTATTCAACAAATGAAAGATATGGGAGCACCCTTTGAGTTCGAAGTAAAAGAAATTGTAACAAAGGGTGACCAGATTTTAGATGTTACACTTTCCAAAGTTGGCGGAAAGGGTCTTTTTGTTAAAGAAATAGAACAAGCCCTTTACGATAAAGAAATCGACTTTGCTGTGCATAGTATGAAGGATATGCCATCTGTATTACCAGAGGGCTTAGTAATGGGATGTACACCTAAACGTGTAGATGAGCGTGATGCATTTATATCGACTGGTCATGTGAAGTTTACTGATCTTCCAAAAGGTGCAGTAGTGGGGACTAGTAGCTTGAGAAGAAGTGCTCAGTTATTATTGTTACGTCCAGACATTGAGATAAAATGGATTCGTGGGAATGTAGACACTCGTCTACAAAAATTGCAAGACGGTGAGTATGATGCGATTATTTTAGCAGCAGCAGGTTTAAAACGCTTGGGCTGGAGTGAAGAAGTCGTAACGGAATACTTATCTCCTGAGGATTGCGTACCAGCAGTTGGACAAGGGGCTCTAGCGATTGAGTGTCGTGCAGATGACCAAGAACTGATTGATGAGCTAGCCAAACTATCTGATCATGATACTTGGGTTGCAGTAGAAGCAGAACGTTCATTTTTAGCTGCTATGGATGGTGGATGTCAGGTGCCGATTGCTGGACATGCAACAATTAGCGGAGATAAAATTACAATGACTGGATTAGTTGCAGCGCCAGACGCATCAGTCGTTTATAAAGAAATAGTAACTGGTACAGATGCGGACGCTCTAGGTAAGGAACTAGCACGTATTGTGACGGAACAAGGAGCATACGATTTAATCCAACAAGTGAAGGCAGATTTGAATGTTTAATAATGCTCCTTTGTCAGGAGAGAATGTCATTTTCACAGGCATTCTAAGGTCACCGGAAGCACCAGAACTTGTTAAAAAACTTGGTGGAAATATGGTAATTGCTCCGATGATTGCTACAAAGGAGATAGTCAGTTCTGATGATTTACATCAACTACAAAGCTGTAACTTATATGAATGGCTTATCTTTACAAGTCAAAGTAGCGTGAAGGCATTTCATTCGAAGATGGTAAAATATCAGCTGGATGCAAGTTTTTTTACAGCTAAAATTGCAGTTGTAGGAATAAAAACAGCACATGCCATTGAAAGCTTAGGATTCTCAGTAAATTTTACCCCAACAATATTTAGTGCGGACATATTCGTTCAGGAATTTCCGAAAGTTGCATTATCTACGGATCGTTGTTTATTTGTAAAAGGAAATCTTGCAAAAGATACAATAACAGACGGCCTGTCTAATGATGTGAAGGAATGGACTATTTACGAAACTGTGGAATTAGAAGAAAACAAGGAAAATGTGAAGGAGATATTGAAGAGCGGAGAAAGATGTTCTATTATCTTCACAAGTCCCTCTACAGCCGAGGTTTATCATAGAAGTATTGGGATTTGCTTCGGATATGAACATGTCACAGTATGTGCAATTGGACATATAACCAAGAACTTTTTAGAATCTATGAATGTTCCTGTGCAAGTTATGCCAGATATTTATACACTAAAAGATGTGATTGTTAAATTAGCGGAATGGAAAGGAAGAGTGCAATGACTGAATTATTTTTTCAACGTCATCGTCGTTTAAGACAATCAGCAGGAATTAGAGCAATGGTAAAGGAAACTTATTTACATAAAGAAGATTTAATCTATCCTATATTCGTGATGGAAGGCGACAACATTAAAAACGAGGTTTCTTCCATGCCAGGCGTTTTCCAATTCTCTCTTGACCGTTTAAATGAGGAAGTAGATGAAGTAGTGGATTTAGGAATTCCATCTGTTATCTTATTCGGACTTCCGGCTGAAAAAGATGCAGTTGGAACTGGTGCATACCATAATCACGGAATTGTACAAAAAGCAATTCGTCAAATTAAAGCACGTCATCCCTATTTAGTTGTAATAGCGGATACTTGCCTTTGTGAATTTACGGACCATGGTCATTGTGGTGTCGTGGATGAAAATGAACGTATTTTAAATGATCCTTCCCTTGATTTGTTGGCAAAAACAGCGATAAGTCAAGCTGAAGCTGGAGCAGATATTATTGCACCTTCTAATATGATGGATGGATTTGTAGCTGCAATTCGTCTTGGTTTAGATGAAGCAGGGTATAAGGATATACCAATCATGTCATACGCAGTAAAATATGCTTCTGCGTACTATGGACCTTTCCGTGAAGCAGCAGACGGAGCGCCAAAATTCGGTGACCGCAAAACATATCAAATGGATTATTCCAATCGTATGGAAGCAATACGTGAAGCTTCATCAGATGTACAAGAGGGAGCAGACTTCCTGATCGTAAAACCAGCATTATCTTACCTAGATATTATTCGCGATGTTAAGAACACATTTGCTACACCTATTGTTGCTTACAATGTGAGCGGTGAATATGCAATGGTAAAAGCAGCAGCGATTAATGGTTGGATCAACGAAAAAGAAATAGTACTTGAATCACTAACAGGAATGAAACGTGCAGGTGCAGATATGATCTTAACATATCATGCTAAAGATGTTGCCCGTTGGTTGGAGGAGAAATAATGACAAAATCATATGAGCAGTCCAAACAAGCATTTACAGAAGCGAAAGAGTTAATGCCAGGTGGCGTTAACAGTCCTGTTCGTGCATTTAAATCAGTTGATATGGATCCTATTTTCATGGAGAGTGGAAAAGGCGCAATTTTAACTGACATCGATGGTAACGAGTACATTGACTACGTTTTATCATGGGGTCCTCTAATTTTAGGGCATACAGAACCAAACGTTGTGAAAGCAATTCAACAGGTTGCTGAAACAGGTACAAGCTTCGGTGCTTCTACTTTAATCGAAAATAAATTAGCTAAACTTGTGGTGGACCGCGTTCCTTCTATTGAGATGGTTCGTATGGTTTCTTCTGGTACAGAGGCAACAATGAGTGCACTTCGTTTAGCTCGTGGTTATACAGGACGCAACAAAATATTGAAATTCGAAGGTAGCTATCATGGACACGGCGACAGCCTGCTTATCAAAGCTGGATCTGGTGTTGCAACACTTGGTTTGCCAGATAGCCCAGGTGTACCTGAATCTATTGCTAAAAACACGATAGCTGTACCCTACAATGATATTGAAAGCGTTCGCCATGTATTTGAGAACTTTGGAGAAGATTTAGCAGCAGTTATCGTTGAACCTGTAGCGGGTAATATGGGTGTTGTTCCTCCAGTTGAAGGATTCCTTGAAGGATTACGTGAGTTAACTGAGAAAAATGGAACATTGTTAATATTTGATGAGGTAATGACAGGTTTCCGTGTAGGCTATAATTGTGCACAAGGATATTACGGAATTACACCAGACTTAACTTGTCTAGGAAAAGTAATAGGTGGAGGACTACCTGTAGGTGCCTTTGGTGGTAAACGTGAAATTATGGAAATGATTGCACCTGCCGGGCCTGTATACCAAGCTGGTACACTTTCAGGTAACCCTTTAGCCATGACAGCAGGGTATGAAACATTAACTCGTTTAAACGAGAAATCATATGATTACTTTATCGAGCTAGGGGATATACTGGAAAAAGGTTTCCGAGAAGCAGCAACAAAATATAATATTCCACATACTGTGAATCGTGCTGGATCAATGATTGGTTTCTTCTTAACTAACGAAGATGTGATTAACTTCGATACAGCGAAAACATCTGATTTGGAATTATTCGCAAAGTATTTCCGTCTTATGGCAGAGGAAGGAATTTATCTACCACCTTCGCAATTTGAGGGGTTATTCCTGTCAAGCGCACATACTGTAGAGCATATTGAGAAAACAATTCAAGCATTCCATACAGTTTTTGAAAAATTATCGAATAACTAAATAATAGTGGAGCCTTGCATTAAATGCAGGGCTCTTTTAATCTAAGATAATTGACATTAATTGATTACTAAAATATAATTACTTACGAAAAGTAATCTAAGTGGAATAATATAGATACATTATTATGTATTAGAGAAATGAGGATTTAGTATGCCAAATGTTAAGGAAATATCAAATGATGTAGTGAATGTATTAAAAGATAAAATAAAGGTAATTAAAACCGAAGAAAGTTCGATTTATCTAGTGGGACCAATTCGACTGCCAGTAAATTTACATGGGGATACAGTGATATTTCAATGGTATAGCTGGTTAAATAGCGATGATTACACAGAAGACATCAATCAAATAATAAATAATTTGTCTTCCACTAACCTAGCGGAATATCAACAGTCCAGTGTGTTAGTTTATGGTGACTTTAAAGAAACAGAGGAGTCCCTTATACGGATGCACTCTATTTGTCATACGGGTGATATTTTTGGCAGTAAGCGTTGTGACTGTGGTTTCCAACTTAAACAGTCAATGCAAATGATAGTTAATAATGGAGCTGGTGCATTATTCTATTTAGCTAACCATGAAGGTAGAGGGATTGGTCTATTTAGTAAAGCGATGGCCTATATTCTTCAAGAAAATGGTGCAGATACTGTAGAGGCCAATGAAAAACTTGGTTTTGTCGATGATTCTAGAAATTACAGTGATGCAATTGAAGTGTTAAAAGTATTGCGCACGAAACCAGTTACATTAATAACGAATAATCCTAAGAAAGTAAAAGCATTAAAGGATGCAGGCTTAGCTGTAGCGGGGCGTACACCATTATGGGGGGACGTTTCGGAATTCAATGAGAAGTACTTACACACGAAAATAAATCGCTCAGGTCATATGGAGGAAGAAGGTACTTTTCAAAATGACTAGTCACGCATTTTACATGGATCTTGCCTTGCAAAATGCTTGGGCGATGAAAGGGCAAACAGATCCGAATCCATTAGTAGGAGCAGTTATCGTAAATGCTAATCGCATTGTTGGTATTGGTGCACATATGAAACCAGGTGAGCCTCATGCAGAAATCCATGCTATAAGAATGGCTGGGGAACATGCAAAAGGTGCTACGATTTATGTGACACTTGAACCATGCTCGCATTACGGTAGAACAGGTCCTTGTGCAGAAGCAATTGTAGAGGCTGGAATTGAAACGGTCGTTATTGCAACGCTCGATCCGAATCCACTCGTTTCTGGTAGAGGAGTTAAAATTTTAGAAGATGCTGGGATTAAAGTAATCTCAGGAATTCAAGAAGAAGCTTCTCAAAAGATGAATGAAGTATTTAATAAGTTTATCGTAACGAAAAAGCCTTTTGTCACGTTAAAGTCAGGGATTACGTTAGATGGAAAAATTGCTTCTCATACCGCTCATAGTAAATGGATTACATCTGCAGATGCACGAGAGGATGTTCATCATCTCAGAAACGAGCATTTGGCAATTTTAGTTGGTGTCAATACGGTTATCGAGGATAATCCTGAACTAACTACTCGTATTGAAAATGGACGTAACCCCATTCGTATCGTTTTGGACTCGACACTAAAAATTCCGTTAGATGCAAAGTTGGTGACGGACCAGTTAGCAGAAACATGGATTTTTACTAGTGGAAATTATGATCAGGCTAAAAAAGAGAAACTTATTGATCTTGGAGTTCGCATTTTCCATACAACCAGTTCGAATCATGTTAACGTACAAGAGGTCGTTCAAGTATTGGGAGAAAATCAGATCTCCTCTTTACTAATCGAGGGTGGGGGTACGATTAACGCAGCATTTTTAGAAAATAAATTAATAGACAAAGCAGTAATTTATATTGCACCAAAGCTCATAGGTGGTAAAAATGCTCCCACATTTATGGAGGGTACTGGTATTGATTTCATGAGTGATGCTGTAGAGCTAGTTAATACAGATATTCAAAAAATAGGGCAAGACTTTAAGTTTGTTGGCTATCCAACATACAAATAAGTTGCATTTAATGAGGGGTAAAAAATGAAATTTGGTTTTGATATTGACGATACATTGATTAATTTAAGAGAGCATGCTTTTCATATTTATAATGAGAAGCTTGGGCAGCAAGTGGCATTAGATAAATTTCATGCCTTAGACAGAGTAGAAATACATGAATTATTCGGTTTATCGGATGAAGAAGGTTCAAAAATGTGGAATGATACATTGGAACAAATTTATTATACAAATTGTCCGACGTATCCCGATGCGGTAGAAATGATAAATGATTTACATGAACAAGGGCATGAGATTTACTATATTACCGCTAGACCTGCCGAACATCGTGAAAGAACAATGGAATGGCTTATTGAACAGGGTTTTCCGGTCGATGGAGAACGGTTTTATTGTGGTATGAAGGACCATGCCAAGGTGGAAATTATTCAAGAATTGCAGCTGGATTATTATTTTGACGATAAGCCAGAAGTATTAAATACCTTAATAGATGATACATTACAAGTTTACGTAAAAACACAATCATATAACCAACATCTAACAATTCCAAGATTAACGAATTGGTCTGAACTAAAACAAATTATCGAAAAATATATACAAGAAAAGCATTTGTAAGCAGAATTATGTTCTATCCCTTTTGTTCCATTCATAAGTTGTCCTATAAGAAGGAGGATGACTTATGACTACAAGAACATGGGATGTAAAAGAACAATTTCGATTTCCGCAAAGCTTTGGAGTTCCAATGGAGATTAAAAATGTTGCAGTAACTCCACAATGTGAAATCGCTGAGAAGGAAGATATTGTCCAAGTCGTTGGAATATACCACATCACCTGCCACGTTAAGTTTGAGGAAGGTGAACACGAGCATCATGCTACTAGCGAATTTACAGAAATTGAAGATTTAGATTTGCAAGGTGAGGTAGGCTATTTTGAATATGCTGTACCGATGAGTATTGAGATTGGTAAAGACAAAATAAAAGAAGGTTCCAAGCCTATAGTCCATGTGAACCATATTCACTCGAAACCAACACAGCAAATGGCTATTGAAATTGGGTGGACCGTACACTGTGATTACGATGAAGCTATAGAACCTGCACCAATTGAATCTTTTGTAGAATTAGAAAGTCCAAATCCCGCCGAACCAATGGAAGTTAAAAATCCAAACGGTGAAGAATTTGAACTTCAATTTATTTTGGATTTGGATGATGGGTATTCGAAGGTTTCATACCCCTCAAATAATGTTTTTGTAAAACAAAAAGCAGATGAGTAGTAATAGTACCAATAAGAGGAAATCCCACGTGGTGGGCACAATTAGTACTCGTATTAATTGAAAACAACAAATTGGGATACTTACATGCTTGCAGTAGAAACGTGTTTTACGTAACCAATCAGGCAGCAAATAGGGATTATATCCTTTTCTCATTGTATTTCTCCTTTCACCATACTAGACTTGACGACATATAATAATATCCTTTACAATAGGAACAACTGAATAGAGATGCAATGAATGGGAAGAGTAAAATGATTTGGTTTTCAAAAGAAAGGAAACAATTTGCTGAAATGTTTCTGTCAACCACCATTTGAAGGTAGCCCACGAGCAGTATTTGTGAACGAAAAGTAGCAAATGCCGGTTTGAAGCCGTTATCGAATTGAGAGCGTGATGCGTTTTTTTAGCATTCGCGAATAAAGGTGGTACCGCGAACAAACTCCTTCGTCCTTTAATGACGATAGGAGTTTTTTTATATTCTTTTTTAGGAGGAACAGAAAATGACAAACGAAACAACAATGTCCACAAAGTATGATCCGCAGTCGATTGAAAAAGGACGGTATGAATGGTGGCTTGAAGGGAAATACTTCGAAGCTCATCCGGAAAGCGATAAAAAACCTTATACCATCGTAATTCCACCACCAAATGTAACGGGTAAACTACATTTAGGTCATGCGTGGGATACTACATTACAAGATATTATTGTTCGCATGAAGCGTATGCAAGGATACGATGCATTATGGCTTCCAGGTATGGACCATGCAGGAATCGCAACACAAGCAAAAGTGGAAGAAAAGCTGCGCTCTGAAAACATTTCAAGATATGATTTAGGTCGAGAAAAGTTTGTAGAAGAAACATGGAAATGGAAAGAAGAATACGCTAGTCATATCCGTGCACAATGGGCAAAACTTGGACTTGGTTTAGATTATTCACGTGAACGCTTCACTTTAGATGAAGGATTATCACATGCAGTTAAAGAAGTATTTGTAAAGCTGTATAACAAAGGGTTAATCTACCGTGGTGAATACATTATCAACTGGGATCCCGCAACTAAAACGGCATTATCAGATATTGAAGTAATCCACAAAGATGTACAGGGTGCATTCTATCATATGCATTACCCCCTAACGGATGGTACTGGATCAATCGATGTTGCGACAACAAGACCAGAAACAATGCTAGGGGATACCGCAGTTGCAGTTCATCCAGAAGATGAACGTTATAAGCATTTAATCGGTAAAACAGTAAAACTTCCGATTATTGGTCGCGAAATTCCGATTGTTGGAGATGACTATGTTGATATGGAATTTGGAAGTGGAGCAGTTAAAATTACACCTGCCCATGATCCTAATGACTTTGAAATTGGTAACCGTCATAACCTACAACGTATTTTAGTGATGAATGAAGATGGAACGATGAATGAAAACGCTGCTTCTTATAATGGAATGGACCGTTTTGCTTGCCGTAAACAAATCGTAAAAGACTTACAAGATGCAGGTGTTCTATTTAAAATTGAAGAGCATGCGCATTCAGTAGGGCATTCTGAGCGTAGTGGAGCTGTAGTTGAGCCATATTTATCTACACAATGGTTTGTTAAAATGCAACCACTTGCAGAAGAGGCGATTAAACTGCAAGAAGCAGAAGGAAAAGTGAATTTTGTTCCGGATCGTTTCGAAAAAACTTACCTACGTTGGATGGAAAATATCCATGACTGGTGTATTTCTCGCCAATTATGGTGGGGACATCGAATTCCGGCTTGGTATCACAAAGAAACTGGAGAAGTATATGTTGGTCATGAGGCGCCAGCGGATGCGGAAAACTGGAATCAGGATAACGATGTATTAGATACTTGGTTCTCCTCTGCATTATGGCCATTTTCTACATTAGGCTGGCCAGATACGAAAAACGAAGAGTTCAAAAAGTATTATCCAACGAATGCACTTGTAACTGGTTATGATATTATATTCTTCTGGGTTTCACGTATGATTTTCCAAGGTATAGAATTTACCGGTACTCGACCATTTGATGATGTATTAATTCACGGTCTTGTTCGTGCTGAAGACGGACGCAAAATGTCTAAATCGCTAGGTAATGGAATCGATCCAATGGACATTATTGATCAATACGGTGCAGATTCACTTCGTTACTTCTTAAGTACTGGTTCGTCTCCAGGGCAGGATTTACGTTTCTCTACTGAAAAAGTAGAAGCTGTATGGAATTTTGCCAACAAAATTTGGAATGCATCCCGCTTTGCATTAATGAATATGGATGGCTTAAAGTTCGAAGAGATTAATTTGGATGGGAAAAAATCAGTTGCAGATGCATGGATTCTAACTCGTTTAAATGAAACAATTGAGCAAGTAACAAGACTTTCCGATCGCTATGAATTTGGTGAGGTTGGTCGTGCACTGTATAACTTCATCTGGGATGATTTCTGTGACTGGTATATTGAAATGGCGAAACTTCCACTTAACGGAGAAGATGAAGAAGCAAAAAATATGACACGTTCTGTGCTAGCTTATGTTTTAGACAATACTATGCGTCTATTACATCCATTTATGCCATTCATCACAGAGGAAATTTGGCAAAACCTTCCGCATGAAGGGGATTCAATTACAGTAGCCGCTTGGCCGACTGTAAACGATGCACTTTCGAACAAAGAAGAAGCGGACAATATGAAATTGCTTGCTGAAATTATCCGCTCCGTTCGTAATATTCGTTCGGAAGTACAAACGCCAATGAGCAAGAAAGTTCCTTTATATGTTTCGGCGAAGGATGCAAATACATTAGCAGTGTTAGAAGCAAACGCTAAGTATTTAGAGCGTTTCTGTAATCCAGAACCACTTGTAATTGGTTTAAACCTAGAAGCTCCAAGTCAATCGATGTCTGCAGTGGTAACAGGAGCGGTACTTTACCTTCCGCTACAAGGGTTAATTGATATTGATGCTGAGAAAGCTCGTTTGACAAAAGAGCTTGAAAAATGGGCAAAAGAAGTGAAGCTAGTTCAAGGGAAACTATCCAATGAGCGCTTCGTTTCAAAAGCACCAGAAGCAGTGGTTGCAGAGGAACGTGCAAAAGAAGCGGACTATCTAGAAAAACACGCATCTGTATTGAAGCGTATGGAAGAATTGAATAATCTATAAGATTTGAGCGTGCATCCATTGAATTTGGGTGTACGCTTTTTTGTTGCGGAAACTAAGGTTTCGTATTCCTGTTATTTTTCACAACATTCCGGTGATCTTTCTTTTCATTCAGGTGATTCTCATGTTTATTCATATGATATTTATCTTCATTCCTGTGATTCCCTTCAAATGAAAAAAAAGAGAGACGATTAAATTTCGTCTCTCTCATTTTTAGTAAGTTTCTTATGAATGTATTCCATAATAGGTAATGCTATATCTTTTTTAGTCGTTTCAAAATAAGATCTTGCACCAACAGGATCTTCTGTTTCGTTGAAAAGCCAGTTTCCATCAGGTAAGAGGAGGAAGTCGATGCCAATGTAATCACTCTTTAAAGCTTTGGCTATTTTCTCTACTGCTTCGCGCTGTTGGTTGTCTAAGGTGTATTTTTCAACAGTTCCACCTAATGTAAAATTAGACTTGAAGCTGTCTTGTGGACCAGTTCTTTTGACGGCACCAAGCACCTCCTCACCGAGCATAAAGACACGAACATCAGTAGCATTAGTTTCTATATATTTTTGTGCAATTATCGTATACTCAGAAAATGTATTTAGAAAAGTAGTTGCTTCTTTTTCTGTGTGTACTAATTCAACTTGTTTTCCACCGTGGCCATTGATAGTTTTTAGCACAACAGGATATTCGTTTATTTCTGAAACTGTCTTTATTTTTATTGTAGGAACAGTTGCAATTCCCAAAAGCTGTACAAGCTGTATTGCTTTTAATTTGTCATTGGCAACAACATTCACTTCTGCACGATTGAACATTGGAATATTTCGTTGTTCTAATTCCTTTGCTAATTGTGGGTTTCTTGACCGGAAGAATATGAAATCGGTTTTAGGAATCGAACTTTGATCGTCTACTACAGTTAAGTTATGTCCATGAGTACTTGCAGCATTTATTAATCGGTCTATAAAGCTTTGATTGCGTTCTATTTCGGCTTTTTCATATATGAGTAATCCCTTCATACAACAGCCGCTCCTACTTTTGAGAGGATATATTCGATCATTGCATCACCGACATTAATGCCGGTTACATTATAAATGTTGCGGATATGGGCTACGCCATTTACTTCACAAACAAGTGGCTCTTCATCGTCACCAAACAATAAATCCACACCCGCGAATTCTGCTTGTAAAGCTTCTGCTGCTTGAATTGCTACATCTATTTGTCTCTGTGTGAGAATAATAGGTGAAGCAGTGCCGCCATTCGTAATATTGGCACGAAAATCTGTCTGCGATTCACGAAGCATACACGCCACAACTTTCCCGCCAACTACATTTACGCGAATATCGCGTCCTCTACTACCTTCGATAAACTGTTGAAAGACATACTCTACACCTGCTAGTTCTTCCACCTTAGCAAAGAATTGCTCTCTTGTTTCTATTAAATAGACTTTCATACCAAAGGAGCCATGTGCTTCTTTTATAATCATCGGTAATGGAATTGTCTGCAGCACCTGCTCAAAATAACCGGACTCTTGGATAGAAAAGCCAGGATATACTTTTGGTGCGATAATCGTTGTAGGCATAGGTACACCAGCACTAGCTAGCTTCAAATACTGCCTTGCTTTATTATCACAAATTTCAATAACATTCGGATCATTAAATACTTGTATACCTTCATTTTTAAGATACTGAGCAAGCAAAATATCCTTATCTAGAAACACGACAAAATCTGGTTTGGCATGTAAATTTTCTTGGACATTCATCAGCACTTCATAATTTTTCACTAGAATGGCATGAATATCATGTCGGTCCGCAGCTTCCTTCACTAGAAGTGCTTGATCGATAAATTTATCATGTGTAAGACTACCGTTATAAACGATCCAACATGTTTGCATAATGAATGACCTCCACTAGTACGTGTTATAATGTGTTCACAAGAAGTTTAGCACGAAATTTAATCAGACGGAATAGGGTGAACTACGTGGAAATAAAAAATTTTAATAAATACAAAATAAAATGGAATTTAAAAAGTGAAACAGATATAAAACCTGGGCTTGAAAATATTCAAGCTGCACTAGAAAAACTAGGAAATCCGCAAGAAAAGCACAAAGTAATTCATGTAGCTGGAACAAATGGGAAGGGTTCCACAATTGCCTTTTTAACAGCGTTAGCAAAAGAACACGGCTTGGCATATGCCTCTTTTACTAGCCCAAGTATTGTCGATGTCCATGATCAAATACAGATCAATAGTATTCCTGTTACAGAAAAACAAATGGATAAAGCCTTTTCTTTTATGCATCAAAGAGGTATAAGTGGTATGTTAACAGATTTTGAATTACTAACAGTGACAGCCTTTGTAGTTTTTGAAACAATGGAATTAGATATCGTTTTCATCGAAGCGGGAATGGGGGGACGATTAGATAGTACAAACGTCATGAAGTCTTCAGTGGCAGTTATCCCTAGCATATCTATTGATCACACATATTTCTTAGGAGATACACTCGAAAAAATTAGCTGGCATAAAGCAGGAATTTTAAAGCATAATAGCCAATTAGTTATAGGGTTCTTAGTAGAACCAGCAAAAACAATCGTATATAATGAAGCGAAAGAAAAAAATGCAAAAGTTCTAGAATATAATAAAGACTTTCAAATGGATAAGGATCAATATACATATGAAGAATTTACATTTTCAAACTTAAATCCCCAAATGATTGGACAGCACCAACAATCTAACATGGCTTTAGCGATAACTGCGCTATTAATAAGTGGCTTTGTTTTAGAGGAATCTAGCGTTCAAATTGCTGTGAAGGACGCAAGATTGCCAGGAAGAATGGAGAAAATAAGAGAAAATCTTTATATGGATGGAGCACACAATCAAGCGAGTACTGATGCTTTAGTGGAAACTTTGCAAGAACAGTTTCCAAACCGACCAATACATTTTGTAGTAGGGATACTTAAAGATAAGGATTATGTCTATATGTTAAGGAAGTTAGAGGAAATAGCTAGTTCTTTTGAATTTGTTAATTTCCAACACGAAAGAGCGTTAAATGCAAATATTTTGTATAAACACTGCTTGGGTAGTGCGAAGAGTATAACTTTAGATGCATCTCAACTTGATTTGGAAAAAAAATCTGAAAATACCATTACTATTGTCACTGGTTCCTTTTACTTCATCACAGAGGTTAAAGAAAAAACAGGAATTAAGTAATTGAAACTTTCTGAGAACTTAGTGATATAATTACTTTTAAGTTAATGTGTATTTAGTAGTGGTTATTTAGACTGAAAGGAGATTAATAGTCAGATGGATATTTCACAAAAAGCTAAGAAGATTATTTTCCTCATGTGGCTATTAGTTGTACCTGTTGGTATTTGCCTCGTATATTTGTTATCCCCTACGAAACCAAGTGATTGGGATCATTATATCTATTTTCTTATACTCGCATTACTCACTACAATCTTCCCATTTTTTATTGGTGGAGCATTAATGGTACTCGTTCAATGGGTGAATCTAGCTATCTTTTTAAAGTTTGGGATTCTTGCAGAACTAATTGCCATGCAATTATGTATGATACCAATCGTATACCATATGAAATTAAGCAAAGAAACAAGGTATAAGTTATATTATAATTCGTTTATGTTTTTTTTAATTTCCATCATCTGCGGCGCAGTAGTATTATGGACGGGTTATGAAATAGGCACTTTAGTAATTAATGATATTATTTTGTATAGTACTATATATACAGTTCTAGGTATAATGTTGAATCATATTTTCTTGTATTTTAGAGAAGTATTTACGGGGTTAAAACCAAAATTCTTCACAAATGATTTTGGTGGGGATTTTATTTGTTTAATTATTACACTGCCTTTTGGGATTAGTATATATTTATTAGAAGGTTATGTAGGACCGATAGCGTTTATTTTACTAGGAGTACCATTCTTAGCTATCACACTTTTAATACGCATGTACAGTGATTCAGAGAAGGTAAATGCCGATTTAAACAAGGCTAGTGAATTTGGTCATCAGCTTGCGGAGCGCATGACCACAACTGAGATATTGGATATGTTTTTGAAAAGTTTGTCTGACATTTTCCCGTTTGATGCGGGTTACATTGTAGATAATATAGACGACGAATTTTTTATATTGAGAGCTCGAGAAGATGGAGATAAAAAAGAATTTGAATTTGCTCATGAGGATATAAAATATAGCCTTGCAGGTAAAGTGTATGAAAAAGGAGAGCCAATTCTATATAACAAACAGACAGACTGGACTCATATGAAACCACCGTTTTTGGCAGATGATATGAAAAGCGTCATGTGTGTACCTATTTATAGAAATAAAAAAATTGAAGGGGTGCTAGTTTTAGCAGCTAGAGAAAAATTTGCATTTGAAACGTATCAGCTTAAAATTGTTCATCTACTCTGCTCTTATTTTGCTGTTTCACTAGAAAAAGCAAGGTATGTAAGAGAAGCAGTTGAGAAAAGTGAAGTTTGCGAGTTAACGAAAATTAATAATTACCGATACTTAGACAAGCATTTGAAGGTTGAGATGGAAAGACTGACAAGTGGATTTTATAAGACGGTTTCGTTAATCATGATGGACATCGATAAATTTAAAGGTGTCAATGATACGTATGGTCACCATGCTGGAAATATTATTTTACAGGAATTTGCAAAAATTATTAAAGAAGAAATTGGTCCTAATGGGACAGTTGCTAGATATGGAGGAGAAGAATTCGTTATTCTCTTACCAAATTACTCAAAGTTACAAGCAAAGAATATTGCCGAACAGCTTCGACGGAAGATCGAACAAACACCATTTATCGTGCCATTTGATCTAGGAGAAATAGCTCGTGAAGAAATAGTATTTATTACTGCGAGTATTGGGGTTTCTACAGCACCAGAGGATAGCGACGAAGGAATGACCTTACTGCGAAATGCAGACCGCGCATTGTATATTGGAGCGAAGCAAGCTGGTAGAAATCGGGTTGCGGAGTATGTGAAATAATAGAAATAGAAAGAGGGAATCCTGTAATAGGATTCCCTCTAATTCTATTTATTTTAGAAAATATGACCTTTTTGAGAAATATTAATGATATATAACACTATCCATAATGTCAAAATTTACGTCAGTTGGTGTTATTGTATAACTATCTTCAGATGGTTTTTTCATAAAGTTACAATTAATATCAAACTCTTCTTGCTTAACAAAATTTATTGCGTTTTCGATTCTAAAATTCTTAGTTGCTAATATATAAACTTTACCGCCATTTGTATTTAATTTCTTCGCATCGTTTTCTGAAATCTGTCTTATGCAAAGTTTTGCATCTTTACCAATTTTAATGCTATTAGGACTCCCATTCTCTTTTCCTGTGTTGATAATTAACTGATCCATATAAATGTTAGTGTTTGTGAGTTCTCCTATATTCTTTTTTGTAAGTGTTACTGCTCTATTGAACTGTACTAAGCCACCAGAAATTACAAATGGGGTAGAAAATACAACATTGGAATCAACCTTACAGGGTTTATTTGAATATTGTATATCACATCTTGGATAAATAGGAGTGTTTTGATTTCCATCTCCTTTAACATTTTCGTCATTACTTATTAAAGTAACAGTTAGCAAGTTATTTGGTAAATTGTAAATTGCAGATATTTCATAATCTTTATTTGGTATAGAACCTTTAACTAGTACTTTAAGTTGAGATTTACTATTAGTTATTAATTTTGAGTCTAATAAGGTGAATTTAATAGAGTTCAATCTATCAATATCTTTTTCCTTTGAAATACTAAGTGTTTCAAGAGGAGTACATGGTTTACTTGTACTATTATTGTAACCATCTAAACAATCTAATCCATTTGTTAAGTTTGTACGAGTTGTTAACTCCAAAGATTTAATTGCATTTACTTTTTCAGAGACTGTTAGATTAGAGTTGTTTTGAATTAATGAAATCTCACTGTCTAGTTTTGATCTTACAGTAGTAATTAAATTCATTATCTCTGCTTGATAATATTCAATTCCCATCTCTGCGACTGCAGTAACTTCATATTTACTATCCGTGTGCTCAACTTGTTTATGTTGATTTATGGCACTTAAAGCGAATGAGGAGGAGAAGATAATAATCATTAAAATGATTATTAATGTAAGCAATAAAGTATATCCTTTTTCATTTTTAAATACTTTCATATTAGGTCTTCTCCTATCGTTAGTTGTTACTAGCAAGTTTACTGAACGTTGTTTTCGTTTGGTACTTTACATTAGCATCTTTTTTAGAAGTTAATGTTAAAGATAGATCAAATTCCGTCACTGGATTTTTAAATGAGTTTTTAAAGGTTTCTCCAGAAGGCTTAATAATGGTGACTGATATACCATATTCAATCTGATCTTTATTAAAAGTTTCTACTACATATATTTCTTGACCTTTTTCATCTAACTTCTTTCCTTTTATGGCTAAAGAAGAAGTAGTTGAAAATTCAGTAATCGTATACTTTGTATGTATTTCTTGTATAGTATTCACAATTAAATTTGCTTCTTGTTGGAGTTGATTTTGTGTAATTGCTCGCTCATTATTATTTAAGCCTTGAAAAAAGAAATTCCACATAAGAACTGAGATAACTCCAAATATTGCAAGAGAAGCTAGTAATTCTACTAGTGTTAATCCACTTTGATTAAATTTCCACTTCACATTATCACCTCAATTTTCAACTACCTAATATAACCGTATGTTGTTGCTAGTGCATTCGTATTTTCATGACTGTTTTTCACTTTAATTTTGACTTGGTATAGATTGTCAATTGTAGAGTTTGAAATAGCACCTGTTTTGTTAATCTCCAGCTCTATGAAAAATTTTTTATTGCTTAATGTATCATAAGTGCCTTTTACAATGAGGGAGTTCGAATTGTTTTCAGCAATAGTGAAATTTAAAATACTTCCTTCAAGATTTAAAGTGGAATTATCAATCGAATAATTTTCTTTCACTAATACGAGTACTTCCTTTGCCACATTTGCCGAATCCAAGTTCTCTCCATTTCTATTATTCATATTCGACATTTGAGGGAAAATAGAAAGAAAAAATGAAATAACAACAGTTAATAATATGACGGACGCTAGAATCTCTACGAGAGTAAATCCAGAAGTATTTTTAATTTTACTGAACATGAAATAATCATCCTTTTGACTGTGAGATTTCTATTATTTATATTTTTTGGAATATATTATCTCATATACTATGCTAAGATAGAGTAATATTTTGGTATGAATCTATAGAAGAAGAAATTATTTACCAAATTACTTTTATTTTCTTTTCACCTATTATACTCTTGTAAATGGTAGCTTAATAATATATAAATAAGTATAAAGAATCAATGTATATTACATTAAAATAACAAATTACATATTTATTATATCAAAAGTAGTGAGTTGTAACAGTATAAGGAGTAAAAATACCTATTTGTTGTAGGGTGTATATTTTTGTTAGTTTAGGGGGATTAAAAAAAATGAAAATTATTTGGAAATCAGTTGTTTTAGCATTATTAACATATTTACTTGTATATTTGTGGACCAATAATTTCAACCCTTTGCAACAACAAGTAAGTGCTGAAAGTGAAGATTCTGGTTCTAGTATTGGTGGGCAACAAGTGGAATCTCTTGATAGAGAGGAGATTATATCTCTATTAGATTCAAAAATATTGGAATGGAAGCAGAATCCTATTCTATTAACTGGAAATAATACAGACATAACATTAAATCCAGAATGGTTTCTTTTCGATGTAGAGGCATCAGTGGAGCAATTTGAAAATCAAACTAGTACATCTTGGTTCTCGTTTTGGGAGTCTGAACCGACCGTTCATCTTCCTTTACAAGTTGTAATGAGTCCAGAGCTAACTACTTTAATTGAAGCAAATGGACATTTAGACACAGAAGCTACTTTAGAGGTTATTAAGAATCAAGTAGCAATGTTATCATCCGAACCAATTGTTTCTGTAGCATTGGACCTGTCATTATTTCAAACAGAACGTATAGCTTTTGATATAGAAACTATTACGATCAATACGAATAGTTTGAACGATATTATTTCTGCTTTAAATGATCAGATAATTGGAAATGGGGAAATGTTCTCTGTAAATGAACATATAGAAGGCATTAACTTAGGAAATTCTGATGAAACGATAAATTTTGTTGCTTCCTTAATGTATAGTGCAGTTCTTCAAACGAATTTCGAAGTGGTAGAACGTCATTCTCAAGGAAGTATTCCAAATTATTTACAACCAGGTATTGAGGCGAAAATCAGTAAAACGAAAGATTTGAAATTTGTAAATACAAATAACTCACCTGCAAGCATAAAAATTAGCATAAAAGGCTCTGAGCTTATAGTGGAAATCTACTCAGTACCTTCAGAGACAGTTGCAGAATATCAGGTCAGTGAGAATGAAATCACTCCAAGAACCATTTATAGATATTCGTCGAAACTAAAACCGAATGAAGAAGAGCTGATCCAAGAAGGCGAACCTGGTTTGAGAGTATTGGTATATCGGACTATCTCAGACAAAGCAGGTCCATATGAAAAAGAAGATTTAGTGAGTCAAGATTATTATCCACCAGTTAATAGAATTGTGCTTAAGTCTTCTGTAGTACCGGAAACTGCCATTACACAGAATCCTGATTTAGAAGTTGATCTGAATGGTGATGGATTTGCAGATATAAACACTAATCCTTCCACTATAACAAATACTAACCAGACTCAGGATAGTGAAAAAGAACAATCCAATAATCCTCCAAATACTACATCACCAGCAAGCGGCGAAGAGGATTCAGACGGATTGCCAGAGGGCAGTTACTATGACAAAGCTGGTAACATCATAGACGGATCAAAATAAGTATTACTGGGGTGATGAGTGATGAAGAATAACGCTCGCAAAAGACTAGGGGATTTATTAGTAGAGTCATATGTAATTACGAATGAGCAGCTAGATTATGCATTGAAGAATAAAAGTCGAGAGGAAAAACTTGGAGACTTTTTAATAAGAGAGAATCTACTGACGGAGCAACAATTAATAGAAGTACTGGAGTTTCAGTTGGGGATTCCACATGTAAGTCTAAATCAATTTTCAATTGACCCAGAACTTATTCAATTAGTCCCAAAAGAGTTAGTTAAGCGAACAAATATTATGCCAATCCGTAAAGATAAAAATAAGTTATTAATTGCGATGGCTGATCCGATGGACTATTTTGCAATTGAGGAAGTTCGTATGGCTACGGGCTGTCAAATTGAGACAAGTATTGCGGCTAAAGATGACGTTTTCCGTACGATAACGAAGTATTATGACCTGCAGGAATCGATGGATCAAGCTTTGTTAGATATGACACCAACTGAGCTTGAAAATGATACGCAAATTACGGATGAGGATTCACCTATCGTTCGGTTAGTAAACCAAATTATTGCCAATGGTGTTGCGCAAAGAGCGAGCGATGTTCACTTTGATCCACAGGAAACAGAATTACGAGTTCGTTACCGAGTAGATGGTGTGTTGAAGCTGGAAAGAGCACTTCCAAAGCATATGCAAAATGTTATATTGGCTCGTATTAAAATTATGGGAAATTTAAATATTACCGAAAATCGTTTACCACAAGATGGGCGTATTAAAGCTTCCGTCAATATGAAACCAATAGATATTCGCGTTTCTACACTTCCAACTATATATGGTGAAAAAGTAGTAATGCGTATTTTAGATATTAGCGGTGCTATGAATAGCATAGATAAGCTAGGATTCAATAAGAAAAACTTTGAGACCTTTAGCAAAATGATTGAAAAACCTAACGGCATTGTACTAATTACGGGTCCAACTGGATCAGGTAAATCCTCTACATTATATGCTGCACTGAATCAGCTAAATGGAGAAGACGTTAATATTATTACGGTTGAAGATCCAGTCGAATATCAGTTACAGGGAATCAATCAAATTCAAGTTCGTGAAGAAGTGGGATTAACGTTTGCGACAGGTCTAAGATCCATTTTGCGTCAGGACCCTGATATTGTAATGGTCGGAGAAATTCGAGACTTAGAAACTGCTCAGATAGCGGTACGAGCTTCGTTAACTGGTCACCTTGTATTGAGTACACTACATACAAATAGCGCTGTAGAGTCAGTATCACGTATGAAGGATATGGGTGTAGAGCCATTTTTACTTTCCTCATCGTTGGTTGGTGTAGTAGCGCAGCGTCTAATTCGAAAAGTTTGTCGTGATTGTAAAGCAACACATATACCAACTGATCGAGAAAAAGTTATTTTTGCCGAACATGGAATGGATATTAAGGAAATCGTTCGAGGAAGAGGATGTCCATCGTGCAATAACACGGGTTATCGTGGGCGAATAGCTATTCATGAAATTCTAGCAGTAGACGAATTTGTTAAAAATGTCATTTTGACTGGCAAGAGCACATTAGTCCTGCGGGATTATATGAAAGAATCCGGGTATTGCAGTTTATTAGAGGATGGATTATTGAAAGTACAAGAAGGGTTGACAACGACGGAGGAAGTTCTGCGTGTTGCAACAACGGATTGAGGTGGGATGGGATGAAGATTTCAATAATTGACCTATTAGAAAAATCTTTTCATGACAGAGCCTCTGATCTGCATATTTCTGTTGGAATCGCACCGGTATTTAGAATTCATGGAGCCCTTCAATCATTTGGTGAATCAATTCTAAGAAAATCAGATACAAAAGATATGCTTCGTGAAATTCTACCCGAATCTCAACAACAAGTGTTTGATGAGAAAGGTGAGCTGGACTTTAGTTTTGAATTACCAGGTCGTTGCCGATTCCGTATCAATGCTTATCAACAGCAAGGAAATGTGTCAATAGCAGCTCGTATGATTGATTCGGAAATACCAGCAATTGAAACACTTGGTATGCCAAATGTACTTTATACATTAGCGGACAAGCCGCAAGGACTGATTTTAGTTACTGGTCCCACAGGTTCTGGTAAATCTACGACGCTTGCATCGATGATTGACTATATTAATTCAACAAAATCGAAGCATATTATTACGCTAGAAGATCCAATTGAGTATGTGCATACGCATAAGAAATCTATTATTAACCAGCGAGAAGTAGGGGAAGATACGCAAAGCTTTGCGAATGGGTTGAGAGCTGCACTTCGTCAGGATCCAGATGTCATTTTGGTTGGAGAAATGCGTGATTTAGAAACCATTTCTACTGCCATTACTGCAGCAGAAACAGGTCATTTAGTTATGGCAACGTTACATACAAGTAGTGCTCCTACAACTATTGACCGAATTATTGATGTTTTTCCTCCGCATCAGCAGGGACAAATACGTATTCAGCTTGCAAATGTTCTGCAGGGGATTATTTCTCAAAGACTATTTGTCCGTAAAGATGCAAAAGGTCGTATTGCGGCTACAGAAATTTTGATGCAAACACCGTCCGTCGCAAACTTAATACGTAATGAAAAAGTACATCAAATCCAAAACGTTATGCAAACAAGTCGAGCAATGGGCATGCATACGCTCGAGTCGTCTATTCAACAATTAGTTACATCAGGGAAAATATCAATCGAAACTGCTAAACCTTTTTTGAATGTAGGTGAGTATTAGTGGTTGTATTTAAATACAATGGCAGAACTGCACAAGGTAGCTTAAAAAAGGGAACTGTCGATGCATTAAACAAACAAGCGGCTATTTCAAAGCTTCGGTCACAGGGGATAAATCCTAGGGAATTAGAGGAATCAACTAGTATTCTTCATAAAGAGATTTCAATTGGTGCAAAGGTTAAAAATGAAGACTTCGTTATTTATAGCAGACAGTTTGCTACGTTAATTCGAGCTGGAGTTTCGATTTTAGAATCTACTAGAATATTAGCCGAGCAAACTTCTAGCAAACCATTGAAAAAAGCATTGCAATCGGTTGAAGAGGATGTTCGAACCGGCTTGTCCTTTTCAGATGCAACGGAACGATACCCAAAAGTATTTCCACAGTTGTTTGTAAATATGATTCGCGCTGGAGAAGCTACAGGGAACCTAGATGAATCATTAGAGAGATTAGCATTTTCCTATGAAAAGCAGTTCAAGCTGAAAAAGAAAGTGCAATCTACGATGGCTTATCCAATAATATTACTTATTATGACTGTATTTGTAGCAGGCTTTTTGATGCTTACAATCGTGCCTCAATTTGTTACAATGTTCGACGATATGGGAGCAGAGCTTCCTACCATTACAAAAGTAGTAATGAGCTTTAGTGAAATGCTTCAGTCATCTTGGTATATTTTCATAGTACTTATATTGATTGTGGTTTTTGGATTCAACTACTTCTATAAGAACAATAAGGAATTCAACTACTCTGTTAACATTTTGTTACTGAAAATTCCGATTTTCGGTAAAGTGCTTCAGAAGTCAGCCATTGCTCAAATGACTCGAACACTTTCATCTCTATTTAGTAGTTCCGTGCCTATCTTACAAGCACTAACTATAGTAGAAAAAGTAGTAGGTAATCCCGTTATTGCAAAAGTAGTTAGAGAATCACGGACAAGCTTAGAACAAGGAAGTACATTAACAGCGCCACTTGAAAAAAGTTGGATTTTCCCACCTTTAGTAACTCAAATGACGGCAATTGGTGAGTCTACTGGCTCACTTGATTATATGTTAGAAAAAATTGCAGTGTTTTACGAAGATGATGTAGACCGTACAGTGGATACGCTGAAGTCACTGATCGAACCACTTATGATTGTGATTTTAGCAGCAGTTGTCGGGACAATCGTTATGGCCATTATGGTCCCTATGTTTAGTATGTATGAACAAATGTAATCATTGTTCTAGTAAAGGGGGTGTTGTGAAAAACTAGAGGAGACGTAAAATTAACGAAATTATATATAAACTTTTAGGAGGAAAATAAAAATGAAAAAATTCAAGAAAATAATTAAAAACCAAAAAGGTTTAACTCTTATTGAGCTTTTGGCGGTAATCGTTATTTTAGCGATTGTAGCTGCGATTGCTGTACCTGCAATTGGGAATGTAATTAATAATTCTAGAGATAAAGCAATCTTAGCAGACGCTTCAAGTATTATATCAGGGGCGAAGTTAGCAATGACAGATGGAGCTTGTAAAGGAGTTAAAGGAGTCGGTACGTCTGCAGCGGGTGATAATATTTGCGATAAAACAGAATTAGCTAAGTATGTAGATGGAATTACATTAGCAGAAGGAGATCAAGTAGCTAAAAGTGAAACTGAGTGGACTTTAACTTGGGCTGGTTTAACTGGATTCTCTTCAACTGATAGTAAATACTATTTAACAGGTGCTCAGACAGAAAGAGCAATCTTAGCTAAGTTAGATCAATAATTTATTTGTTTTAAAAAACTACAGTAGTTATAAACTACTGTAGTACTTTAATTTTAAGTTTGAGCAAACGACTTATTCGTTTATTGAAACTTAAAACTAAGTACAAAAAATAGAAGTACATTGGGGGTACTAGCTATGTTCAAAACCAAAAGGAACCGATTTGTTGCATTAGAACTAAATGAATATGTCATCCGGGTAATCGTTATGAATAACCAGGATGTGAACCAAGCAGTAGTATATGAGCAGCCTTTAAGTCCGGGCATCATTGAAGGTGATTCTATTCGCGATGAAATGGCTTTGTTTGATGAATTTAAAAAAATGGTGGAAGTATGGGGTATCAAACGTCATGATGTTCGCTTCTTTGTTCAGGATAGTTCAGTTATGATGAAAACTTTTGAGCATCCATCTGATGTTGTTGCAGGCAAGTTAAAGGCTTATGTAGAAATGGAGCTTGGACAAACTATTCATTTACCTTTTACAAATCCGCTAATTGACGTCTATGACGCAAAGCTGAATGACGGAGAGGCGACTCTTTTTGCTGCTCCATCTGAAGAAGTAAATAAGATGGCTAGTTTATTAGACGATGTTTCGTTAACTCCAACAGTTGCAGATGTTCGCTCCTTGTCAACGATTCGATTGTTAGAAAAACTAAATTTGTTTACTCCACAAAAAAGTTATCTCATTACAGACTGGTCTATTTCCGGTCTATCCATCAGTATTTACACTCCTGGAAAGCTAGAGTTTCTTCGCTATCAAGCGATTGAAACGTCGATGAAGTCATGGGAGAGCCGTGTGGTAAATGAGCATGAAGTGACTTTTACTTACGATGGAGAAATAGAAGAATATCGTATGCTGCTAATCGACCAAATTGCTGAAATTGATCGGATTTTAAACTTTTATCGTTTTTCTCTTTATAAAGGGGAAAAAGCAGTAGATGAGATAATTATTTTAGGAGACTCTCCCGAAATGGATTATATTGTGAATGAAATGCGCGCTACTTACGAAACGCCTATTCAATTTATAGATGATAGTAAAGTTCAAACAGTCTATCCTAATCTCAATGCAAAATATATCCCGCTCATTGGTCTAGTATTGAAGGAGGCATTATAGTGGTTCCAGAAATAAATTTATTGCCTCAATTTGAAAGACGGAAATCCAGTAATCTATTATTGATCATTGGAGCGATTTTAATTGGATTATTACTCATTGTTCTTTGTTTGCAATTTTTTACTCTAAAGAAAGAAATTAAAGTGCTTGAGGCACAAGAAACTCAGCTAGTTATTGAAAGAGAAGTACTAAGCGCAGAGGTTACTTCAGAAAGTACTGTACAGCAAGGAACTCACTCTACTGCGGTCGAGTTTGTGGAGTCGGTTTCCTATCCAGTTAGTCCATTAATAGATGAAATATATTCTTTAATTGAAGCTAACACGTATTTGCGCTCTTATCAGTTTAATGAGACTGGAATTCTATTATCAGCTGATTTTGAAACGATGAATGAAATTTCTTCCTTTATCGAAAGGCTTTTAAATAGTGCTTATTTTAGTGATGTTAAAGTAGAAACTGTAGCTTCGTTTGAGCCTGTTCAAGAACAGGATTCAGCATCTGATAAGGTTAACTTTGATTTACAGTGGCGCTATTCAGCGACAATCCAATTAGACATTAATGAGTCTTATTTAAGTGAAGGGGGTACCCAGGATGAATGATTTAGTAAGCAACAAACGAACGGGGTACCTTTTGATCATCGCATTAGTGATAGTTCTTTTGGGTGCAATCTATTATTTTCTAATTTATCCACTGAATGAAGAAAAAACGTCAAAAGAAACAACGATTAGTATAGTAGAAAATGAGATTGCATTGCTGGATGCAGAGTCTGTAGCGCCAGTGGAGGTAGAAGAGAAATCCGTACTTCTAGAAAGAAAAGTCCCTATCGCTCGTGAATTGGATACATTATTACAGTCAATTGAAGAGGTTGAGCTAGTTAGTGAGGCAAAAATAGAGTCTATCGAATTTAATAATTATGATGAAATTGTTGCAGATTCATCGCTGGTTACTAGTGAAGAGCAAGCTTCTACTGAATCAGAAGATGTCGTAGAAGGAGAGCAACCTACTGAAACCCCAGTTTCTCCAGTTGCCGGTACTCCATTACCACCTCAATTAAAGCTAATTACCTTTAATATCTCTGTATTAACAAAGGATTACGATCATATTAATACATTCATAAAAGAGCTAGAGTCTATTGAGCGTATAAAGCGTATTGACCAAGTAGAATTTTCGATGCCAGGTGAGGAACAGGGTTATGACGATGAAACAGAGGAAGCAATTTCCGCTATAATTCAAGTAACTACGTTTTATTATGATAAAAAATAAGAATGGATAGGAAGAATACTTTTGTCTATTTCTCAATTATGTATTTATTTAGCCGTATATATACTACCGGCTCTCTTTATGTTTGGTTTAGCATGCGTGGTCATTTCACAGCATGCTAAAAGACTGGAAAATAGGTTAATCGCTACTATTCTCTTTATCTATAGTTTTATATTTATGGGAGAATTATTTCGTCACTTACTACCAATCAGCTATAGTTCAGCAATAGTGGAGATTATGTTAGGCAGTTTAGGTACATTAATAGTTGGAGTAGCTTTCCATCTATATGCGTATGTTGCTGACTTGCATAAGCATATGAAGAAGATAATCTATCCATTCGTATTTTATTTTCCATTTATCTGTATTATTATTGTTCAGCTTTTCGGATTTAATGTCCTTTCATCGATAACGTATAGTTTAGAAGGAATTTGGCATAAACCTGTTGCAAATGGAACTTATTATTTTACAGTGCTGATAGCTATTCTGTTAAATGTATTGCTGTTATTCATTCTTGCGATGGGCAATAGAAAAGTGTTTGATAGAAAACGAAAAAAGTTACTCCGTTTTTTGATGTTGTATAGCATGGTGACTTTAGTAACGAAAATTGTCTTTGGTTATCCTAACTTGGGTGATAGCTTCCCTCCATATTCTATAATTTTTGAAGGTCTTATTTTTGCTGTTTTCATATCTTTTTCCTATTTACATAATGATTTACTGCCTAATATCACTAAGCGCTACCAGACTTTATTCGATATTAGTCCTATCTCCATGATGATTGTAAATGGAAATTTAGATATTGTTGAAGTTAATAATCCGGGAATGGTACTACTTGGGATTGAAGATAGTTCAGATCTTAATTTAATGACCTTTGCACAAACCAAACATAATAAAAATCAATTACATAAGTTTCTCCATGATATTGAAAGAGAAGGAATTGTTCAAGATTACCCGATCACATTAGAAAATATATTTAATGATGGCATTTTACATTTTTCAGTTTCTGCGAAGATGGTTGCCACAGGTGAAGACATAACTTATTATGCAATGTTGAGAGATGTGTCAAGTGAAGTAGAAAAAGAAAAGATTATTTTGCATATGGCCTATCATGATGTACTTACAGATTTGCACAATCGAGCATATTTTGTGACGCAGCTTAGGAAAAGACTAGTAGAAACTTCAAAAGATTCAACAACCCAAGCGGTGTTAGTGTTAATTGATTTGAACGATTTTAAATCGATTAATGATAGCTTTGGTCATCATATCGGAGATCAAGTACTCCAGCATACCGCCTCCATTTTGAAACAATCTGTTAGTGCAAATGATCTTGTGGCGCGTTTGGGTGGAGATGAATTCGTGCTGTTTCTCCAAGATTTTAACTCTAAAGAGGAAATCAATGAATGGCTAAATCATTTGCGTCTCACATTTGAAAAAAGTAGTTTCTCATATAATGATTTAGAGATTAACATTGAACCAAGTATCGGGATAAGCAATTATCCAAAGCAAGGCACAACCTTTGAAGATTTGTTTAACCAAGCTGATATGAACATGTATGTAGATAAAGAAAATTTAAAAAGCATGAAATTAGGTGTTTAAATGGAAATAATAATCACTGTATTCTTTTTTCTATACGGTTTAATTTTCGGTTCCTTCTTCAATGTAGTTGGTTTGCGGATTCCAAAAGGGGAGTCGATTGTTAGCCCACCTTCACATTGCACGGTTTGCAATCGAAATTTAACATTTAAAGATTTAGTACCTCTTTTTTCCTACGTATTTTTAAAAGGTAAGTGTCGCGGGTGTGGGACGAAGATTCATTGGGTGTACCCGGTAATGGAGGTAGTTACTGGTCTTCTCTTTGCTTTTGCTTATTCTCAGCTAGGTTTTACGATGGAGCTAGTAGTTGCTCTATTATTTATTTCCCTATTAGTCATCATTACAGTGTCGGATATTGCATATATGCTTATACCTGATAAAATTCTGTTGTTCTTTTTAGTACCATTAATCGTGTTAAGGGTATTAGAACCACTTAGTCCTTGGTGGGATAGTTTAATCGGGGCATTTGTTGGATTTGGTCTATTATTCCTCATCGCGGTTGTGTCTAAGGGGGGCATGGGTGGAGGGGATATCAAGCTATTCTTTGTAATAGGATTAGTTTTGGGCTGGATTCCGACTCTACTCACACTGTTTTTAGCTTCCGTTACTGGGACTGTTGTTGGTGCTATTTCGTTAAAAAGAACGAAACAAGGTAGAAAAACACCAATTCCATTTGGTCCGTCGATTGCAATGGCAGCAATCATCGCTTATTTTTATGGGGAACGGCTTGTCGATTGGTATGTGAATTTGTTTTTTTAACTCGATAACTTTTTTGGACGAGCCGACATAGGTCTCGTCTTTTTTTATAATCTTCGTGATAAGGTTATGAAAAAGAGGTGATTCTATGCCAATTGGAAGGCGCAATAATATAAGAAAAAAAGTTATATTAGCGGGCATACAAGGATTGATTATTGGAGTGGTTGGCGTATTATTGTTCGGCCTAATATTAAATTTAGCAAATGAAAAGAAAGCCGAAAGTGAAGAACCAGCAATTACAGTTCCTAAAGAAGCAGATGAAAAGGTAGAGGTTACAGGAGAAGTGGAAGGGAAGTCTCTTCCTTTCCAAGCAAAACAATATGGCATGTTCACTTCCAAGGAAAGCGCACTTGCTTTTATAGGGTCTCAGCCATCTCTCGCAAAAGCGAGTATTTTCCAAGTGGACAACCAGTTTTTTGTTTGGAGTGATTTATACGTAACAACGATTCCGACTCAAGAAGCAGAGGCACTACCAACTTTTATAAAAAGCTTGTATGTTACGACGAATAGTTGTAAAGACCCTAAAGTCGTAAAAGTTATGGAATTAATACAGGAAGAGAATTTGAGCAAAAATTATTTTGAGTCTATCAAAAATAAAGAAGAATATCCCGAAGATCTAATGGGGATAGTTCAAGCTATATCAGCGTTTTCCGATGTACCTTCTGTTATGAGGTCGCATATTTTTTCTCATTATGTAGCGACGAATAGTTGTCTAAAATTGAATTTTTGATAGCTTTTTGCGGGCAAAATTGAATTGTTGCTTTTTATACACAATTTCCATTTTTTCAATTGTTTTGTATGCTATTGAAAAGGGGGAATAAGAATTGAAAATTACAACGAATAAGCAGTTTATATTAGCCAGTGAATCACCAAGAAGGAAGGAATTATTCGGAAAGCTGGGTATTCCATTTGAAGTAAAAGCATCAGGAGCAGCAGAAATAGTGAAACGAAATCTCTCTGTTGAAGAGATTGCTATGCATATTGCGATTGATAAAACAGTTTCTATTTTAGAGGAGAATCCTTCCGCAATTGTAATTGCTGCGGATACAATTGTAAGCCTGAACGATGAATTATTAATGAAACCAAAAAATAATGAGGAAGCAAAAGCTTTTCTTCAAAAGCTATCCGGAAATACGCATCAAGTAACGACAGGGGTTGCTATTTACGGGGAGGGTACTTCTATTAGTTTTGCAGAAACAACTCTCGTTAAGTTTTTTGACCTTTCAGATGAGCATATAGATGCATACATAGCGACTGGGGATTCTTTAGATAAAGCAGGGGCTTATGGAATTCAGACTATGGGTGGATTATTCGTCGAGAGAATCCAAGGAGATTATAATAATGTCATTGGTCTTCCAATCAGTCGTTTGTTTAAAGCGTTATTGTCACTTCGTTTAATAGAAATTGAGCGGGTGGTAAATGCATGAACACGAAGCTGCCGCCTTCGCTAATGATTCGTGATGTTCATATATCAGATCGCCCACGAGAACGACTTATGAGACAAGGTGCATCTAGTTTGTCTAACCAGGAACTGATTGCCATCTTGCTTCGAACAGGTACAAAGCAAGAGTCCGTTCTGCACCTAGCAAATCGTGTCCTCAATTATTTTGAGCAAATACAAGAACTAAAAAATGCATCTATCGAAGAAATTACTGCCGTTAAAGGTATTGGACAAGCGAAAGCTGTCCAACTCCTTGCGGCAGTTGAACTTGGGAAGAGACTTTCTCAACAAAAGACAGATGACAAATTTACTATTCGCTCTCCGAAAGATGCTGCTACTTACCTCATGCACGATATGACCTCGTTGAACCAAGAGCATTTCGTAACACTTTTTTTAAACGTAAAGAATCAAATCCTTCATAAACAAACTATTTTTATTGGCTCCCTAAATGCTTCAATCGTCCATCCTAGAGAAATTTTCCGCGAAGCTGTAAAACGTTCAGCTGCCTCGATAATTTGTGCTCATAATCATCCATCAGGAAATCCTGCCCCCTCAACCGAGGATATTGACGTGACTAAAAGACTATATGAAGCGGGTCTTCTTATGGGCATAGAACTGCTTGATCACGTAATTATTGGCGATCATCAATTTATTAGCCTCAAAGAAAAAGGGTATATGTGACACTGTGCATTTTTCGATCTATCAGTTATAATGATAGTTATGACTTTATAACAACGAACGAAGTGAAACTTGTTTGAGATAGAAAGGGAGTAAATAATAGTGTTTGGATTTGGATCAAGAGATTTGGGTATAGATTTAGGAACGGCGAATACGCTCGTTTTCATAAAAGGAAAAGGGATTGTGCTTAGAGAGCCATCTGTTGTAGCAAAAAATGTACAAAATGGTGCGATTGTAGCGGTAGGAAACGATGCAAAAAATATGATTGGTCGTACACCAGGTTCAATAGTTGCGATTCGTCCGATGAAGGATGGCGTTATCGCTGACTTTGATATAACTTCTGCGATGATTGAATATTATTTAAAAAATGCAATGAAAGCATCTGGAATGTCCTGGAGCAAGCCGAATGTTATGATTTGTGTACCTTTTGGTATTACTTCTGTGGAGCAACGTGCAGTAATCGATGCTGCTAAACAAGCTGGTGCACGCGATGCCCTTACAATTGAAGAGCCATTTGCAGCTGCAATCGGTGCAAATTTACCTGTTTGGGAACCTACCGGAAGTATGGTCGTTGATATAGGTGGAGGAACTACAGAAGTTGCGGTTATCTCATTGGGAGGAATTGTAACTAGTGAATCCGTTCGTGTTGCAGGAGATTCGATGGACCATGCAATTACTGCATATATTCGTAAAACGTATAATTTGACGATTGGTGAACGTACGGCAGAAGCGATTAAAATTGAAATTGGCTCTGCAAGAGTAACTGAAAATGAAGAAAAAATGGATATTCGCGGTCGTGATTTAGTGACTGGATTGCCAAAAACAATTGAAATTACGTCTAAAGAAATTTCAAATGCGTTACGTGAGTCAATTTCATCTATTATAGATGGGGTGAAAAAGACATTGGAACAAACACCTCCAGAATTATCAGCGGACGTAACGGAACGCGGCATCATGTTAACCGGCGGTGGTGCATTATTGAAAAACTTAGACAAAGTTATTAGTGATCAAACGAATATGCCTGTATTCATCGCAGAGGATCCTCTAGATTGTGTTGCTATTGGTACAGGTAAAGCATTAGATCATATGAATGTACTAAAACGTCAACAAACAAAACACTAAGGAGAAGTGTGATATGCCACAGTTTTTTTCGAATAAGCGATTAATATTGCTGCTTGTAGGGATGATTTTTCTTGTGGCGCTCATCAGCTTTTCTTTACGAGATCGAAATCATGCATCCTTGCCTGAACAGTTGATAAAAGATGTGGTCGGTTTTGGACAATCTATGTTTTCCAAACCGACCCAATATATTACGGGTGTTTTTGATAATGTAGAATCTTTACTTAATACATATGATGAAAATAAACGATTAAAAGTAAGATTAGAAGATTATGTAACACTTCAAGCTTCTGTAAATGATCTACGTCTTGAAAATGATGAGCTGCGCAAAATTGTCGAAAAAGAAGAGGATTTGCGTGACTATAATCCAATCCAGTCGACAGTAATTGCTAGAAATCCCGACCAATGGGAAGAAAAGATAATAATAGATAAAGGCGAGATACACGGTATTGAAATCAATATGGCAGTGATGACTGCTCAAGGGTTAATAGGGAAAGTAATATTAACTACCCCATACACTTCTACAGTGGAGCTTTTATCTACCCAGAATCCAAACTATCGAGTTTCTGCTGTTATTGCAGAAGGTAAAGAAGTTTTTGGGCTAATTGAAGGATATGACGACAAGCGTAAAGAATTAATATTAAAAAGAATCGATTCTGAATATGAAGTGAAAGTCGGTCAAAAAGTAACAACTTCTGGATTGGGTGGAATATTTCCAAAAGGTATCCTGATAGGAGAAGTTACAGAAGTCACAACGGATGATTATGGCTTAACTAAATTAGCGTATGTGAAACCTGCAGCTAGTTTCTCTATTTTAGATCATGTAATTATTTCTAAACGTACGATTACCCCGGTGGATGGTACAGATGGAGAAAATACGGAAGCTGATCTAAAAAAAGGTGAAGGAGACGGCTCATGATTCGTATTCTAGTAATTGCTATTTCGGTTCTATTATTCTACTTAGAACCGATTTTTGGTCTTTTTTCGCCTATTGAACTAAATAACGATTTTTATGTATTAGTTCCACGTTTTCTTATCATTTATTTGATTTTTGTTGCTATTTATTATGACAGAAAACGTGCGATGCTTTACGGTTTGTTGTTTGGGCTCTTGTATGATGTCTTTTTCATTGATATTATTGGATTATATTCTTTTATCTATCCTTTAATGTGTTTAGTTGCGAGTTTTACGGTTAAATATATTCATCAGCATTTAATCGTTTCTACTATTCTCACCTTGCTCCTTGTAGCAACTGTAGAGTTATTATTATTCTTGTTTTATACGTTCATCGGTATTAAAACGATGACATTTACTTATTTTTATCAACACAATCTCATTCCTACAATGATGGCAAATGTAGTATTTTTATTGATGTTCGGATGGGCATTTAAATATATTCTTCTAAATCGATTTAATCAAAGAGCTTTACTGCTTCAAAAATAGCTTAATGATTTAACCGTAGATCTGAGGTGACTTGATTGACAAAAAAGCAGTTAATATTTATCAAAGGAACGAAAGAGGGCCTTGTATTACGCCTAGACGATCAGTGTTCATATGCAGAGCTTTTAGATGAATTAGCAAAAAAGGTTTCTGATGAAGGGTTTGAAGGTCAAGCGGAAGTACTTTTACATTTAGGTTATCGTTATTGTAACGATGAACAGACGAAAGAGATTATTTCTTGTGTCCAACAAACGGAACATCTTCGTGTCACTAAAATTCAAAGCGATGTTATGACAGTGGAAGATTGTAATAGAAGATTACTAGAAAACCAGTCAGAGACTTATGTCGGGATCGTTCGATCAGGGCAAGTCATTACTGCCTTGGGAGACTTAGTAGTTGTCGGTGATGTGAATCCAAATGGAAGAGTCGTTGCCGGTGGAAATATTTTCGTTCTCGGTCGACTAAAGGGAATTGCTCATGCAGGGTCAACTGGAAACAGGGATGCGGTTATTGCGGCTTCCTGGCTCGAGGCAACTCATCTAATCATTGATAGTGTAGTAGAAACGATGACAGATGAGCTGACTGTTCTCTCAGAGCAACCCGAAATGGAATGTGCTTATTTACATACAAATGGTTCAATCGCAATTGATCGTTTACAGGATCTTCGTCTGTTAAGACCTAATTTATCAACATTTAAAGGAGGAAGCTAATGTGGGAGAAGCAATCGTTATAACTTCAGGTAAAGGTGGGGTCGGTAAAACGACAACAACAGCTAACCTTGGAACTGCATTGGCCCTGCAAGGGAAGAAAGTTTGTTTAATGGATACGGATATCGGGCTACGTAACTTGGACGTGGTGCTTGGTCTTGAAAACAGAATTATCTACGATTTAGTAGACGTTATAGAAGGTCGCTGTAAGGTTCATCAAGCGTTAGTTAAAGATAAACGCTTTGAGGATAAACTTTACTTACTACCAGCAGCGCAAACTGTGGATAAAAACGCTGTAAATCCAGAGCAAATGAAAGAACTTGTTTTAGAGTTAAAACGTGAATACGATTATGTTTTGATTGATTGTCCTGCTGGAATTGAACAAGGCTATAAAAATGCAATTGCAGGAGCAGATAAAGCCATTGTTGTTACAACACCAGAAATTTCTGCTGTACGTGATGCCGACCGAATTATTGGGTTATTGGAGCAAGAAGAAACTATTGATCCACCTAAGCTAATCATTAATCGGATTCGTCAGCATTTGATGAATAAAGGTGATGCGCTAGATATTAATGAGATTACGACTCATTTGTCAATTGATTTGCTAGGAATTATAGCGGATGATGAAAGTGTTATTACTTCTTCGAACAAAGGTGAGCCTGTCGTGATGAATCCTGCGAATAGAGCTGCACTTGGCTACCGAAATATCGCTCGTCGTATTTTAGGAGAGTCTGTGCCGCTAATGTCTATGGAAACTCCTAAAACAGGTGTTTTTTCAAAAATCAAATCTATTTTTTCTAAATAATACAAAACACCGACTCCCGATACTTGAGGCAGTCGGTGTTTTTTTACTATGAAAGCATGTAAATATATTACCTTAACATTAATTTCAAGGGACATGTAAGAGTGAATAATCCTATGATTTCCGTTTTAGGTGGACGCGTTTCGCGGGGTGAGCGATGAGCTATCACCGTCGCTATCGCGCCGCTGTGATATCTCATCTGTCCCACTCATCCCGCAGAAGTCGCCACCTTACACTGCAATCAATGAATGTGAAGCACTTACACGAAGACATTTTACTGGCCAAATTTTAATAAACAAACAAATCATTAAAATTACAGGTAATCATTATTAATTAGGAATGTAGTCCATTAATAGATACAAAAGGTAGACTTTTATTAATTGGGATATTGTATGTAACTTTTCTTATATAGTAGAGGTTATTGTTGATTTTAGCGCAGGTCGGCGACTCCTGTGGGAAAGCACGAGGGAGAGACTACAGGCTCGAGCCGTGCCCACGGAAAGCGGCCGACCTGTGCTAAAATCAGCTGCATATCGTTTTTTTGTATGTAAAGGATCTTGCGTCTTTTTGCTCGATTTTTTTTAGATTTAAAATCTCATTAAAAAACAAGGACGCATTCATTAAATAACAGCTACCCTCATATATTCATTTTAGGGGGAATGTTATGCTTTCAAAAAGAAAATGGGTTCTTTCATTTATATTTGTATTTTCATTTATTTTATTAGCAAAGCTAGAAGGAAATGATATGCTATCCACCAATTATGCTACCACTCTGTTAGAGCCGCAAAAACCAGCAGAAATATATAAACAAGTTGTTGCTTGGGTTAATCGTTCTGATGAAGTGATCAGTGTAAGTGCACCAGTTTCTAATCCTCCATTAATCGAATATAAATCGATTCAGCCTTTAGAAGATGGTGCAATTTTGTCCATTGAGAAATCTCAAGAGCTGTATGCTTCCGAGGATGGACTAATTATTTATACAGGTTATCGAAAGAAGACTGGTAAAACATTGTCTATTTTATACGATACGGGAGAAACTGCTACTTATGGTTTTGTAGATGAGTTTCGTCAATTACCTTATACGACTATAAATGCGGGTGATATATTTGGCACAGTAGCAAATGAACTTCTTTATGTGCAGGTGGAAAGAGAAGGAGAGTTGTTGGGAACGGATGAGCTTATCGAGTGGCTTGCCGTAACCTATGAATAAACAGGTATTTCGAGTACATCCTATTATGATTCCTTTTTTTCTTTTCTTTTATTTATCCGGTGAAATAGCATTGTATGCACTTGTATTTGGCTCCTTGTTGGTTCATGAGCTTGGTCATCTTATCGTTGCAATCAGTATGGGTGCAAAAATTCAATCCTGCACTATTTTACCGTATGGTGGCGAGATTAAGATGGAGCAATTCTCTAGACTTTCAAAATTGATGCAAGTGTGTGTAATCTTAGGTGGACCATTTTGTACGATTCTTTTGCTTCTTTTTGGTATGCTCGTAGATTTTCCTCAGGCGAATATATTTATCATGATTCAGTTACTAATTTTAAGTTTAAATCTATTGCCAATCTTCCCTTTAGATGGGGGACGGATTTTACATTCTATCTTTCCAGGGAGATATGAGGGGCTGATCGGCTTTTCTGGATGTGTTTGTGTGTTTATTTTTACGATAAGCTGTTTTTATTTTCCTGAAGGCTTGGCTATTTCGCTTATTTTTTTATTTCTGGCCTTTCAAAACTTATCTTACTGGAGATTTCGAAAGTACAAGCTTGCGTTTGATTGGGTAACGAAAAGCGCTTGACTCGGAATATTATGTGTGATAATATTTTAATGTTATTGTTTGTAGCAGCACCCGTTGCTACAACCGCTCTGAAAAGGTTCAAGTATTCGAAATTCGAATCACCTTTTGGAAGGCGAGTCTTAGTCTAAGAGGAGGTGCAAGTATGTACGCAATTATTGAAACTGGTGGTAAACAAATCAAGGTTGAACAAGGGCAAGAAATCTACATTGAAAAATTAGATGCAAATGCTGATGAAGTTGTAACTTTTGAAAAAGTTTTATTCGTAGGTGGAGAAGATGTTAAAGTTGGCGCTCCATTCGTGGAAGGTGCTACAGTTACAGCGAAAGTTGTAAAAAATGGCAAAGCTAAAAAAATTACAGTCTTCAAATACAAAGCGAAAAAGAACTATCACAAAAAACAAGGTCACAGACAGCCATACACTAAATTAGTAGTAGAATCTATTAGTTTATAAGATGATTAGAGTGATTATAACAAAAGACCAATCTGGTCATATTCATTCTTTCGAGATGAAAGGCCATGCTGATTTTGCGGAACATGGAAAAGATTTAGTATGTGCAGGAGCTTCTGCTGTATCCTTTGGTGCAGTTAATGCTGTGATCGCACTTACAGGAATCACACCCATAATTGCGCAAAAAGGGGACGGAGGCTATTTATACGTCGAAGTACCTAGCATATCAAATCTAGAAAAGGCTGCTCAAATACAGCTGATTTTGGAAGCGATGATTGTTTCTTTACAAACAATTGAGCAAGATTATGCCAAGTATATAAAAATAACCTTCAAAAAGTAGGAGGTGGAACATATGTTAAAATTAAATCTTCAGTTTTTCGCATCCAAAAAGGGAGTAGGTTCGACTCGTAACGGTCGTGACTCTCAATCGAAACGTCTAGGCGCTAAACGTGCTGACGGACAATTCGTATCAGGTGGATCAATTTTATACCGTCAACGCGGGACTAAAATTCATCCAGGTGAAAACGTTGGACGTGGTGGAGATGACACACTTTTTGCGAAAGTTGACGGTGTAGTGCGCTTTGAGCGTTTCGGCCGTGACAAGAAAAAAGTAAGTGTATATCCTGCAGCTCAAGAAGCTTAATGAATAATAAAAGGACTGCATTTATGCAGTCCTTTTTGATTTCAAAAATTTCAATAAAGTATTGTATACTCTAAAAGCATTATAGAACTATTCCTGTTATACTAGATAAGATAGTAAAAGTTGGGGTGAGTCTAAAATGGATTATAACAAGATTACTTTAAATGAAGTACTTCGTCATACCATGCATGATTTTTTAAATAACATGCACCTATTACAGATGAACTTAGATATGGGAAAGCCTGAGGAAGTTAGGGCTTTAATACAAAAATATTCCCAAAAATGCAACCAATTTTTTGATATAAATAATATTGGTCTATATAAAACAAATGAATGGCTACAAACATTTAGTATAAAATATAATCAATTAACTTTAGATGTTCAAACATCTCTTCTAAATAAAAAAGCAGATAAGTACGATGAAGCATTAATAGATTATCTAAATAGATTCGTGCAAGCAATATACCCAAATTTTAGAGGATATCAAGAGCAGTTACTGAAACTTCATATCATTTCAGACGAATTTTTGGAAATACTAATAGATATTCGTGGAGATTGGTCTACTAATAAATGGCAGGATGAATGTGTAGGAGAATTATTTCAGCTGCAAATATTAGAAGCAACCAACAATTCGATAAAAGTAAAACTAACAGCAAGTGGAAGATTGGAGTGAAGTAAATGTTTGTTGATCACGTGAAAGTATATGTCAAGGGTGGCGACGGCGGAGATGGAATGGTTGGATTCCGTCGTGAGAAGTATGTTCCTTTAGGAGGTCCTGCTGGTGGGGACGGAGGAAATGGTGGCGACGTTATCTTCCAAGTAGAAGAAGGTCTTCGTACTTTAATGGATTTCCGCTATAAGCGAATTTTTAAAGCAGATAGAGGAGTCCATGGTGGCAGTAAGAATATGCATGGTGCCAATGCCGATGATTTAATCATTAAAGTTCCGCCCGGTACTGTAGTTAAAAATGAAGAAACAGGCGAAGTAATTGCCGATTTAGTTGAGCATGGTCAAAAAGCTATAATTGCAAGAGGTGGCCGTGGTGGTAGAGGGAACTCACGTTTCGCAACACCTGCAAATCCAGCTCCAGAGCTTTCCGAAAAAGGAGAGCCAGGTTTCGAGTTAAACGTGGAGCTTGAGTTAAAAGTATTAGCTGACGTTGGTTTAGTTGGATTCCCAAGTGTCGGAAAATCCACACTTTTATCCGTTGTATCAGCTGCTAAACCGAAAATTGCCCCATACCATTTTACGACAATCGTACCAAACCTAGGAATGGTAGAAACAGAAGATCATCGAAGCTTTGCGATGGCTGATTTACCAGGACTAATCGAGGGTGCGCATGAAGGAGTAGGGCTAGGTCATCAGTTCCTACGTCATATTGAACGTACGCGTGTAATCGTGCATGTAATCGATATGTCTGGTATGGAAGGACGCGATCCTTACGAGGACTATTTAACAATTAATGAGGAACTAAAACAATATAATCTTCGTTTAACAGAAAGGCCACAAATTGTAGTAGCCAATAAAATGGACATGCCAGATTCGGAAGAAAATTTAAAAGTATTTAAGGAAAAAGTTGGGTCGGACATTAAAGTATTTCCAATCTCAGCAATTTCACGTCAAGGCTTACAGGAGTTATTATTTGCGGTAGCAGACATGCTTGAGGTTGCCCCAGAATTCCCATTAGAGGAACTAGTGGAAGAAGAAACAGAAACGTCTGTAATGTATAAGTATCAAGCTAAACAAGACGACTTCACTATTTCTAGGGACGATGATGGAGCGTTCGTGCTTTCCGGTGGATCAGTGGAGAGATTATTTAAAATGACGGACTTCAGCAGAGAGGATTCTATCCGTAGATTCTCTAGACAGCTACGTGGAATGGGAATCGATGATGCTCTTCGTGAACGTGGAGCTAAAGATGGAGATACCGTACGATTATTGAAATTTGAATTTGAATTTATCGAATAAAGGAAAGTAGGGAACCGCGTGAAGGATGTAACAAGCCAGAGATTTTTTTTAGTACGGGAGGATGTACTGACGGAGGCGATGCAAAAAACGCTGGAAGCAAAACACCTCCTTCAATCTGGGAAGGCATCTTCGATATGGGATGCTGTAAAAGAGGTAGACTTATCTCGAAGTGCCTTTTATAAATATCGTGATGCGGTTTTTCCATTCCATTCGATCGTTCAAGAACGAATTTTAACTGTCTTTCTACAATTAGAGGATCGAGAGGGTACGCTTGCTAGGCTATTGCAATTGGTGGCAGACTCTACATGTAATGTATTGACAATTCATCAAACCATACCGATTCAAGGAAGAGCTAGTGTCACATTATCACTTGACGTTACAGCGATGAATAAGGAATTAGAAGAATTTATAAATGAAATGAAGCGACTAGATTTTGTAGAAACTGCAGAAGTAATTAGCTCCGGCGCTTTATAAGAAAACGCTCTAGCTAAATAAAGAGGGAGGCTTTTTAAATGACAACCAAACAAGTTGCTTTTCTAGGGCCAGAAGCTTCTTTTACCCATTTAGCAACGCAATCATTATTTCGGCAAGAGGTATTAGTGCCAATTCGTACGATACCTGAATGTATTGAAGCTGTTGCAAATGGAGACGTGGATATAGCGGTAGTTCCTCTGGAAAATGCGTTAGAGGGAACAGTTCCATTAACAATAGATTATTTGTTCCATGAAGCAGACGTATACGTGATAGCAGAACTTTTATCTCCGATCGAGCAACATTTAATGGTACATCCAAATAATACAGATAGGTGGGAAGAAATAACGACTATTTACTCGCATCCACATGCTTTGGCACAATGTCATAAATATCTATCTTATCGATTTGGAAAAGTTCCATTAGAACAGTCAACTTCTACTGCAGCAGCAGCAAAATATGTTTCTGAAAACGAACATTCATGTATCGCTGCAATTGGAAATACTTCCGCTGCATCAGAATATGGCTTGAAAATTGTGGAGCAAAATATACATGATTTCCATTTTAATCACACAAGATTTTTTGTGATTTCTAAAAACAATCATTGTATTGAGCGAGATGGACATACAGAACAGGTTAAAACGACGGTGATGATTACCTTACCGAAAGACGACCGTTCCGGAGCGTTACATCAGGTGTTATCCGTATTTGCGTGGAGACAGCTCAATTTAAGTAAAATTGAATCTAGACCATTAAAAACAGGATTAGGACATTATTTCTTTATCATAGATGTACTAGAACACGAGAACAAGCCAATGATGATCGGTGCCCTTGAAGAGTTAAATGCACTAGGCTGTGGTGTAAAATCATTAGGCTCGTATTATACATACGAAACAAAAAACGAAGCAATCCGGTCATAACTGGATTTCGCTTCGTTTTTTTATTTGGTGCAATAATGTGCCAAGCATTCAAAGACGATCAGCAGTAAAGAAACACCTGAAATTTACATGGAATTACCTGAATACTTTAGAGAAACACCCGAATGTAGAAGAGAATCACCTGAATAAACGTAAGAATCACCATATAGTGCAGACAAATCTTCAGAATGGAATTATTTCTAGGTCAAAAATCTAGTGTTATTCTTCCATCAAATAACCTTTTTCCCTAATTGCACTAATCCCTCTATTTAAAATTTCTTCAGTTGGCGCGGACAATAAATGCAAATGAATTCCAGCAGTAAGCTCTAATAAAAATGGAGCATCCGTATCCCGAACTTTCTTTAAAAACATTTCTACATCGTGTCTATTGGAAACCATGATAGAGGATGTGATTTCTCCATAAACAGGGTGTTCAACGGTAACGTTTTCAACTGTGACACCTGCATCCACTAAAGCTAAGAGCTCATCCTCTGAATGTATTGACTGATGATTGCACGCTACTCGTTGCTGAACGTATGGAGTACCTTCTTTATCGGGCATTACAATATAGCCTTGGCTAGTAGACACAATTGGAGCATTTGTCGCTTTTAACAGTGTTATATCATTAACAATCACCTGTCTGCTGACATTAGTAAGTTTTGCTAACTCAGTGCCAGTGACAGGAGCCTGTTGTTCCTTTAAATAGGAAAAAATCCAATTCCTACGTTCCCCACCTTTTAACTTTTTCATGTTTAACCCCTCCGAACTTGCATAATAACTTGGTTCATATTCATAAGTTTATCATGAAGGGGTGGTTGTTTGTTTAAAATCTGTGACCAATTTAAGGTGTTACACATAATTTAAAGAAGAAGGAAGGAGGAAGACTGTGCAAACTCATGTTGTTGTTAAAGGGGACACTCTGTGGAAAATTTCCAGAAATTACGGGGTTTCTTTTGAGGAATTAAAGAAAGTAAATGCCCATTTAGCTAATCCGGAATATATCGTGCCTGGTATGAAAATTTTTATTCCGAATTCGAAAAAAATGGAATCAACGACTCATCCATACAGTGATCATCGACCAGTAAAGAAAGAAATGGTCAAAAAAGAAATGAAAAAGGAGGAAGTGAAAATCTCGGAACATAATAAAGCGAAGATGCGCCCAGTACCGCCAGTACCACCAGCAGTTCCAGTAATGCCGATGCCACAGCCGATGCCCAAACAGATGCAACAAGTGGCACCTACGTATCAAATGCCACAAATACCACAACTACCACAAATGCCACAACAACCACAACAACCGCAGCAACCACAGCAACCACAGACACCTTATACATTCCCATTTCATATGATGCCTGTCCCTGATATTGATATGACCCCGTCTCCACAAGGTTGGAGATTGATGGAGTCTACGTCTATTCACATTCATAACCATATCGAAAACAATAATATAGAGGTTGAGAGAACGCCAGTATCAGAACCAACACCGCCACCTGTCCAACCAATGCCTATTCATCCAACACCACAGCTAACAAGCCCGATATCAGAAGAAGCTTCACCTACATTCCCGACATTGTATCCTTGCCCACCATTTCAGCATTTTCCATACATGCATCATCAAGCAGATTTCGGGGGATGTCCTTGTATGCAGGTATGCTATGTTCCTGTATATCCATGCCCTCCCTATCCCTATCATCATTATTAAAACGTGAGTACGTATATACGGCAGATCAAGAAAAATGTATGGAAATGGAAAAATGAAAACGGCGTATTTTCCGTAAAAAAATATCCGACGATTGAACAGGCAGAAAAAATTCGTCTAATTCATAAAGAGCTAGAATCCATCGACAAACCATTTATACTTCCGATTATTGAGTCGTCACCAGATGATTTTATTATTCAACCTTGGTATAAAGGCACGCACACTGTTTCCTATCGTTTTAAAGAAGACAGAAAGGCAGTCTATTCTCTTTTAAATCAAATACATGAAACAAATAAAATAGTAGATTGGGAATATAGTAATTTACTTTATTCATTTAATCTTCTTTCTAAATGGCAGAATCGGAAATGGAAAATGGATGAAATCTCCTTTTTCATCGAGTCACATATTGGGTGTAATCAGACAAAATTATTACTACTTTTTGGAGAAGTTGCATTAAGGAATATGAAGCCATTTAATATGGAAAAGCGCACGTTATTACATGGAGATGTTGTTCATCATAACTTTTTATCGGACAGTTCGGATTATAAAATAATTGATTTTGATTTGGCGGTAATCGGTCCAAGAGAAATGGAGAATATATTATGGATGCATCGGGTGCTTCCAGAAATCGACTATGATATACTATCCCTAATCCAAGAATTTCCGCAGCTAGAAAAAGTAGTTCGGCGTTATAAGGAAGCGATGATGTATCCAAACGAGCTATACCGAGAATGGTTATATGCTTATTCTTTACCAAAAGAGCGGAGACAGAAATTTATTGAACAGTTAATTCCCTATACGAATAAAGCGTTAACAGAATGGCCCGGTTTATGCTATACTTTAAGTAAACTATAATCATTCTATTTAGGAGTTGGTCGCTCGAGCTTTGAGCGGCCTTCTTTGTTTGTGACTTAGGAAATTCTAAATGGTGGGTGGATGACTACCATCCAGACTCCAGCACCTAGCCCACCTGAGTCGCTTCAGATTTGTAATAAGGCAAAGAGCGTTTTGATGACAACTCTTCTTGCGATTTTCAGGGGGAACATACGCACTTAGGCTTTTGTTCTTATGCTATAATTACAGTATGAATTGTGAGGGATTTAAACGATGTATGATTACATAAAAGGACAAGTAACTCGGGTCACTCCGGAATATGTAGTAGTAGAGCAGCAAGGAATTGGTTATCAACTGTTTACACCCAATCCATTTGCTTTTAGAAAAAGTGAGGAAACGGTCCAAGTATTTACGCATTTTCATGTGCGGGAGGATGCACAACAGTTAATGGGATTTCCAACCCTTGCACAGAGGGAACTATTTCGTAAGCTTATTTTAGTTTCGGGGATTGGTCCCAAGGGTGCATTGGCTATATTAGCTAGTGGAGAGCCAACCCACGTCATTCAAGCAATTGAAAGAGAAGATGAAACATTTTTGGTGAAATTTCCTGGAGTAGGAAAGAAAACAGCGCGCCAAATGATATTAGATTTAAAAGGCAAGTTAAATGATTTAATAGATTTCGAACAGCTAGAATTTGAAGATGATGAACCTAATTTATTTGAAAACGGTGAAGCTGATCATGAACTAGAAGAAGCGATGCTTGCATTAACAGCATTAGGTTATTCCGAACGAGAATTAGCTAAAATTCGACCACTACTTAAAGCGGAAGCAGAACTTCAAACAACCGATCAATTTATGAAAAAAGCTTTACAGTTATTATTTTCAGGTAAATAAACAAAAGAAAGGAGGTTTTATGTATGGATGAACGTGTCATTTCAAGCGAAATCTCCAATTTTGACGAGCCTTTTGAGCAATCGCTTCGTCCGCAGTTTCTACAGCAATATATTGGGCAACATAAGATTAAACACAATTTAGAAATTTTTATCGAAGCAGCTAAAATGAGAAGTGAAAGCTTAGACCATTGTCTTTTATACGGACCTCCTGGACTAGGTAAGACAACACTTGCTGCTGTAATAGCCAATGAAATGGACGTACAAATTCGGATGACAAGCGGTCCTGCAATCGAGCGTCCTGGTGATTTGGCTGCTATTGTTAGTTCTTTAGAGCCCGGAGATGTATTATTTATAGACGAAATTCATCGGTTGAATCGATCTATAGAGGAAGTGCTTTACCCTGCTATGGAAGACTTTTGCTTGGATATCGTAGTAGGAAAAGGACCTGCTGCTAGAAGTGTTCGTCTCGACCTACCACCATTTACGTTAATCGGTGCGACTACTAGAGCGGGAGCATTATCGGCACCACTGCGAGATCGCTTTGGTGTGCTGTTACGTCTAGATTATTATGACGAAGATTCATTAACGTCTATAGTGACCCGGAGTTCAGAGCTATTTAACGCCTCCATAGATCATGAATCAGCAGGAGAAATCGCTAGAAGATCTCGAGGTACTCCGCGAATTGCTAACCGTTTGCTAAAAAGAGTGCGAGACTACGCACAGGTCCGTGGGAATGGACATATTTCTCTTGATATTGCCAGAGAAGCATTGGAGTTATTACAAGTAGATCCTCGTGGATTAGATCATATTGACCACAAGCTAATTATGTCGATGATTGAAAGATTTAGAGGTGGTCCAGTAGGGTTGGACACCATTGCAGCTAGTATTGGAGAAGAATCTACAACGATTGAAGATGTATACGAACCATATCTATTGCAGATTGGGTTTATCCAGCGTTCTCCTAGAGGAAGAATTGTTACACCACTTGCGTATGAACATTTCGGAATTCCGTTGCCGGTGGAAAGAAAAGAATAATAAAGGATGTCCTATAATGAGAGTAGAAGATTTTGATTTTGAATTACCGGAAGAACTAATTGCCCAAACACCACTTTTGGACAGAACGAGTAGTAAGCTATTGATAGCTGATTTTGAAAAACAGTCGTATACACATACTCATTTCAAGGAAATACTAGACGAATTAAATGAAGGAGATTGCCTCGTGTTAAACGATACGAAGGTAATGCCTGCCCGTCTAATGGGTATGAAAGAAGAAACTGGAGCAAATGTAGAAGTTCTTTTATTGACACAAATTGAAGGAGATCATTGGGAAACACTTGTGAAACCTGCAAAAAGAGTCAAAATAGGAACTGAAATAACATTTGGTGAAGGATTGTTGAAAGCTGTTTGTACAGATATTAAAGACCATGGCGGACGAATTTTCCGTTTTGAATACACGGGTGTGTTTTTTGAAGTATTAGACCAATTAGGTGAAATGCCACTTCCCCCTTATATTCATGAAAAACTGGAAAACAAGGATCGCTATCAAACGGTTTATGCAAAAGAGCAGGGTTCTGCAGCAGCGCCAACAGCTGGATTACATTTTACCGATGCATTATTAAATGACATTCGCTCAAAAGGTGTTAAGATAGCGTTTGTAACATTACACGTCGGACTTGGAACTTTTCGCCCTGTAAGCGTAGATTCCATAGATGATCATGAGATGCATTCGGAATTTTATCGAATTTCGAAGGAAACAGCAGATGTTATTAACGAAATAAAAGCATCAGGTGGTAAGATTGTTGCAGTAGGAACAACATCCACGAGAACATTGGAAACAGTGGCAACTAAATTTGATGGACACCTTCAAGCAGATAGTGGTTGGACTTCGATCTTTATTTATCCAGGGTATGAATTTAAGTGTATCGATGGGATGATTACGAATTTCCACTTGCCTAAATCTACTTTAGTAATGCTTGTTAGTGCACTTACTTCTAGAGAATTTATACTCCGTGCCTATAAAGAAGCGGTGGACTTAAAGTATCGCTTTTTCAGTTTTGGAGATGCCATGTTTATAAAAGGAAGGAATTATTAAATGACAGCAGTTACGTATGAACTTATAAAAAAAGACAAGCAAACAGGTGCTCGATTAGGTGTAGTACATACACCCCACGGATCATTTGAAACACCTGCATTTATGCCAGTAGGGACACAAGCAACAGTAAAAACAATGGCACCAGAAGAAATCAAAGAGATGAAGGCTGGTATTATTCTTAGTAATACTTATCATCTATGGCTTCGTCCAGGGAATGAAATTATTAAAGAAGCAGGCGGACTCCATAAATTTATGAACTGGGATCGAGCAATTCTTACAGATTCCGGGGGATTCCAAGTATTTAGTTTGAGTGATATGCGTAAAATTGAAGAGGAAGGTGTTCATTTTCGTAATCACCTCAATGGAGATAAATTATTCCTAAGTCCTGAAAAATCAATGGAAATTCAAAATGATTTAGGCTCTGATATTATGATGGCATTTGATGAATGTCCACCATATCCAGCATCTTTTGAATATATGAAAGCATCTGTAGAGCGTACATCACGTTGGGCTGAGCGTTGTTTAACGGCCCATACGAATACAGACAAGCAAGGATTATTTGGAATCATCCAAGGCGGAGAATATGAAGAGTTACGCCGTCAATCTGCCCAGGATTTAGTTTCTCTAGATTTCCCTGGTTATGCGATTGGGGGATTATCTGTTGGTGAACCAAAAGATGTGATGAACCGTGTACTTGAATTTACAACACCAATGATGCCTGAAAACAAGCCTCGCTATTTAATGGGAGTTGGTTCACCTGATTCTTTAATTGATGGATCTATTCATGGTGTAGATATGTTTGACTGTGTATTACCAACTCGTATTGCACGCAATGGTACATTCTTTACTCATCAAGGACGTCTAGTTATTAAAGGTGCTAAATTCGCTCGCGATTTTGGACCAATTGATGAAAAATGTGATTGTTACACGTGTAAAAATTATTCACGTGCTTATATTCGCCATTTATTTAAAGCGGATGAAACATTTGGTTTACGTCTAGCATCTTATCATAACTTGCATTTCCTAATGAAATTAATGGAAAATGTGAGACAAGCAATACGTGAAGATCGTCTGCTTGATTTTAAAGAAGAATTTTTTGAAGAATATGGGTATAACAAACCAAATGCAAAAAACTTCTGATTCTTGTATACTAGGTAAAGAGATAAAAGGGGGGAAATAAATACATGGATACATTAGTAGGTTTGTTGCCAATTATTGCTATGTTCGCAGTAATGTGGTTCTTCATCATTCGACCAGCACAGAAGCGTCAAAAAACAACAGCACAAATGCAAAACAATCTTAAACGTGGTGACCAAATCATCACAGTTGGTGGGTTACACGCCACGGTAGATGCAGTAGATGATCAAACGATTTTCGTAACTGTTGCAGATGGTACTCGTTTACAATTCGAGCGCGTAGCAGTTGGAAGAGTAGTAACAGAAACTAAGTAATATAGAAAAGCGAAGTGTGCCGTATAGTCACGACAACAGCTTGTGTACTGGAAGGATTTTAAGTTAAAGTGAGTTTTTACTTAAAATCCTAAAGCACCATACTGATTAATGGTGGGACAAGTACAGAACTGCTAAGTATGCTAGATTTGATATTAATATTAAATACATAAGAAAAAGAACTTATTCATTTTTATGAGTAAGTTCTTTTTCTTTGGGCAAAGTAATTATGAGGTGATTTTGTGAACGACATAATCATAATTATAATTCGTACATTTATTTTGTATTGGTTTATTTTGTTGATACTTCGTCTGATGGGGAAAAGAGAAGTAGGCGAACTTAGTATTTTTGATTTAGTTGTCTTTTTGTTAATTGCCGAAGTCGCTGCATTCTCTTTAGATGACCCTCATAGTAATTTTATCCATGCAATAGTGCCAACTATTGTTTTATTTCTCATTCAAATTAGTGTATCCTATTTTTCTTTAAAGAGTAAAAAATTTCGAGATGTGATGGAAGGGGAGCCTTCTATTCTTATGAGAGATGGAATCATCGTCGAAAAAGAGATGAGAAAACAACGTTATAACCTAGATGACCTGCTTCAACAATTAAGAGAGCAGCAGATTGGTTCAATCCAGTCAGTTTCTTATGCTTTTTTAGAGCCATCTGGGAATTTATCTGTCTTTAAAAAAGAGGAAGAACAATATATATTTCCTCTCATCATTGATGGAGAAATACAGCAAAGACATTTAGAACATATAGGTAAAAACGAAAAATGGTTAATACAAGAATTAGAACAAAAGCAGATCATGAGTTATAAAAAAATATTTTACTGTAGTTATGAAAACGAAGAGCTCTATATTCAGCTTAAAATTTCATCTTCGTAGCGATTTATCAAAATCTGTTTTTAGAGGTTTTAGCAATCTTGAAAATGACACTTAACTCTTTTCGTTTAATCTGTCTAAAAAGTATTAAAGCGACTGTTAAATACAGCATAGTTAAAAGACAATCGTATAGTAATGAGTAACTTCCAATGGAAATAATTAATGGTCTTGAAATAATGGTTAACAAAAATACTGCATACGGTATGACAAAAAAGGAGAAGCCAATTTGTGCTTCTTTTTTTTCTTTCAAAGAAGCGATATGTAAGAATGAAGTAATCAATACTCCAAATCCAATCGCAACGATTGCACCTTTTTCTTGGATAGTAACTTGAGAAGCAAGGAAAAATAGTAATAATAGTTTTCCTACTCCACCATATAAGGAATTGAGAAAGGCGGCTTTTGAATTATTTAGAGCCTGCAAAATTGAGAACAAAGGACTTTGAATATAATAAAAGAAAAAAATAGGTGAAAGTATTTTCATATATACTGTTGCATTATCAACATGGAACAGCGCCTCTACTAACTCTCCTCCGTGGAGGTAAAACAGTGTAGCAGCATAACAGCCGGTCAATGTAGAGAATTTTAAGGAAAGATGGATTCTCTCTTTTAAAAGCTTAAAATTTTTCCGTGCAAATGCATCACTAACTGCGGGTATTAGGACTATAGAAAGCGCATATGGGATAAAGGAAGGGAATAATAATAAAGGAACTAAAACTCCTGATATAACCCCGTAAAGTGTTGTGGCTGCAACTGCAGTAATACCAGTAATAGCTAAAGCTTTAATGAAAATAATTGGCTCCAAAAACCAGGTGAAAGAGCCGAATAGACGACTTCCGGAAGATGGTAATGCAATCGCAAAAAGTGGAGATAATGGGTAAGTTTTAGATGTTTTGTTATACGTTTGTTTAGTTTTCCATTTGTCATACTTCCATTTTAAATAGAGCAATGCAATAAGTTCTGCAATTAATGCTAAAACCATCGCATAAGCAGCAGCTTCTTGTGGAGTTGCAGCGGTTAAAAAGAAAGGCAATAAAAAACTGATTAAAATAATGCGTACGATTTGTTCCATTAGTTGGGCAACTGCTGTTTCTTCTAAGCGGGCTATTCCTTGGAAAAATCCTTTCAATATTCCTCCAGCAGCTGCGATTGGGACGATTGCGATCGATACATATAATGTCATTGTAATAGCATCATTTTTTAATAGAGTACCCGAAATATAAGGCGTTACAAAGATAAATAGTGGAGTAAAAAGTAAGATGGATATAACTGTAACGATGACAGATGTTCGCATAACCGAGAAATAGTCTGTGGTGGCATTCCTTGCACGTAATTCTGCTATGATTTTAGCCATTGCAATTGGAATACCAAGTTGTACCAAGGAAAGAAAAAATATAAAAGCTGGATAGGCAGTCATATAAATGCCAACTGTTTCTTCGCCAGTTAACCGAACAAACTGCATACGATAAACAAATCCTAAAAACTTGGACAAAAAAATGGAGATCATTAACAAAATAGAACCTTTTAAAAATGTAGACAATTAAACACTTCCTTCTCAAATACAGGAACTTCGTATACAATAACAATATGCATATTGCTTAGTACATTATTCTTTAAAAGAGGTGCGACATTATGGAAAATAATTATGAAGATATTTTTACGCACGTACTACCAGCTTTAGAAAGTAAGAGAAATGAGTTTGTCGTTTATCAATATGATACGGTTACAGAAAAAGATATTTGGAAATATTGTGTGACAAAAAAGTGGAAGAAACAACATATTCTTTCCTTGCCCTTATATCAAATCATTAATGATATACTCACTATTTCTCCCGCAGAATATATGACGTTTGAACAAATTGAAAATCAAAGAACATCTAACTGGTTTTCTGAGATTAATCAAGATGAATTGCAAATGTTATTAAATCCGAGTATTGAAGAAAAATAGGGGTATGACTATTTGACAGTGAGCGCAACGTGTTTCATAATTAACTTGTTGCTTTTTTTTGAGGAGGAAATCTATATATGAAAACTAGAGGACGCATAGTTGCGTTTTTATTGCTACTCGTTATTTTTGCTGGGACAATCAGTCCTACAGTTACAGGAGTCTTAAATAATATTAAACTGGGTTTAGATCTTCAAGGTGGTTTTGAGGTTCTTTATCAAGTAAATGAACTAAAAGATGGACAAGAAATAACGGAAGATGTTGTTGCTGATACGGCTTCAGCGCTTACTAGTCGAATTGATGTATTAGGGGTAAGTGAGCCTAGTATTCAAATTGAAAATGGCAACCGAATTCGTGTTCAACTTGCTGGTGTAGATGATCAGAACTCTGCCAGAGAGTTGCTTTCAACTCAAGCGAATCTAACATTCCGAGATTCTGATGATAATATAATGCTAGACGGGATGGACTTGAAGGAAGGTGGAGCTAAAGCTGCATTTGATCAACAAGGACAACCTATCGTCACTTTAGAATTAAAAGATGCAAATAAATTTGCAGAGATTACGTCTGAAATTGCGGCAAAACCTGCCCCAGACAATGTTCTAGTAATTTGGTTAGACTTTGAAGAAGGCGTGGATTCTTATAAAGAGGAAGCTTTGAAGCCTGAAGGAGAACAAAAATTCACTTCAGCTCCACGAGTTTCTCAACGTATCAACTCGGATAGCGTGGAAATTTCCGGTGCTTTTACGGTAGATGAAACAAAACATCTATCCGGAATTTTAAATGCTGGTGCTCTTCCAGTAGAATTAGAAGAAATTTATTCTACTTCAGTAGGTGCACAATTTGGGGAAGAAGCTTTAAACAGTACTATTTTAGCTAGTATTATAGGTATTGCGGCAATTTTCATCTTTATGATTGGATATTACCGTTTACCTGGGATTATTGCAGTTATTTCATTAGTTGTATATATTTTCTTAATTTTAGTTATTTTTGATTGGATTAATGGAGTATTAACACTACCAGGAATCGCCGCAATTGTTCTAGGGGTAGGGATGGCAGTCGATGCGAATATCCTAACCTATGAGCGAATAAGGGAAGAATTACGTGTTGGTAAATCGGTGAAGAAAGCATTTGATGCGGGAGCAAAAGAATCCTTTACTGCAATTTTCGATGCAAATATTACAACATTATTAGCTGCGGCGGTATTATTCTTCTTCGGTACAAGTTCTGTAAAAGGATTTGCTACACTGTTAATCATTAGTATATTAGTTATTTTCATCACAGCCGTATGGGCTTCACGTGTGTTACTAGGATTACTAGTTCATAGTGGTTACTTTGATAATAAGCCTGGTTGGTTTGGAATTCCGAAGAAAAGAATGCACGCTCCCGAAGAAGAAGTAGATACGTTAGACTTAACAACAAAATTTGATCGTTTTGATTTTGTTCATAGTCGTAAAATCTTCTATATTGCTTCAATAACACTTACGATTGCTGGAATTATTATCTTGAGTGTGTTCAAGTTAAATCTTGGAATAGATTTTTCTTCTGGTACACGTGTTCAAATTGAGTCTACTCAGCCTTTAACTCAAGCAATTGTTACGGAGAAAATTGAAAGTATTGGTATGCCTTCAGATGATATTGTAATTTCTGGAGAAAACGGGGATAGTGCAGTAGTTAGATACAAAGATGAATTTACACAAGAAGAAGTTAAAACACTAAAAATAGAAATGACTGAGCAGTTTGGTGCTGAACCTCAAGTAAGCACAGTTTCTGATACGGTTGGACGAGAACTTGTGAAAAATGCTTTAAAAGCATTAGCGTTTGCTGCTATTGGAATAATCATTTATGTTGCTTTCCGTTTTGAGTGGAGAATGGGTGTTGCATCGATTGTTTCGCTACTCCATGATGCATTCTTAATGGTTGCCATATTTAGTATTCTTCGTTTAGAGGTAGATATTACGTTTATCGCAGCAGTGTTAACGATAGTCGGTTATTCTATAAATGATACGATTGTAACATTTGACCGTATTCGAGAAAACTTACAACGCAGTGCTAAAATCACATCAGAAGACGAGCTTGCAACGATTGTAAATAAATCACTAAGACAAACACTTGGCCGTTCTGTCAATACAGTTCTTACTGTTATTTTAGTAGTTGTAGCCTTAATGTTATTTGGTGCAGAAGGAATTCGTAACTTCTCTATCGCTCTATTAATCGGGTTATTAGCTGGAACGTATTCTTCTATTTACATTGCAGCACAAATTTGGTTTGATTTGAAAGTGAAAGAAATGCGTAAAACTGGTGGTATAGAAGTTAAAAAAGAAGAGAAAAAATGGGGTTCTGATGAGCCTGTCGTTTAATGTTTAAGTGTAAGATGGAGCAGGGTATAACTTTTATATACTCTGTTCCATTTTTTTCTATACTAAAAAGAAAAGGAGGATCAATATGAAATTTCAATGGTCATTATTATTCGGTTTGCTATTCGCAATTATTATCGCTTTATTTGCTATTTATAACGTAGATACTGTTCCAGTCAACTATGTTTTTGGAACAGCTAAATGGCCCCTTATTCTTGTTATCTTGGGCTCTGCACTATTAGGTGCGCTTCTAAGTGGTTCAGTTGCTATTTATCGCTCGTTTGTATTATCTCGAAAAGTGAGGCATTTGGAGAAAGAAATGGAAAAGAAAGATGCTACCATTGGTGTTTTACAAAACGAGGTAGTAGCCTACAAAGAAAAACCAGTAGAATTCTTTGAAGAGCCAGTAACCGTAAAAGATGAAAATTCAACTATTTAAGTGAAAAACCTTTTGACATCCGTCAGAAGGTTTTTTAGTGAGGAGAATTAGTGAACAATACTATAGATTTCCGTTTCAGGTGGACGCTTTTCGCGGGCAAGGACGAGCCTCCTCGTTCGCTACGCTTCTGCGGGGTTTCGACTTTCTCGCTGTGATTTGCACCTCCCATGTTGAGTGAGAAAACTTCAACATTTTGGGTGCACATCACAGAGCGAGCTGAAGATCCAGGACTGAGCCTAGCGAAAATCTTTTTTTCGATGAGCTTGCGCAGGAGCAAGGAAAGCGCCTCGAGCCGTGCCCATGGAAAGCGTCCGCTCGGTGTGGAGATCAACGTTGATCTAATTCTTCTTTGTAATATGCTTTTATGGAATTGATTGTTTACCACTAATTATCAGTTCAGGAATCTTATAATGCTCTTGCAAACTGCTTTTCCGCAACGCTTCTAATGCAAATAAGGTATAATAGATTACAAGGAAGTGAATAAAATGATTCAATCTCAAAAAAAATGGCAAGTTTCAAAGCCTAATATAGAAGTAGTAGAAATGTTAGAAAAAGAACTTTCCATCCCGAGTGTATGTGCGAAAGTATTGGCATCTAGAGGATTTGTGCATGTAGAGGATGCAAAATCTTTTTTACATGTAACAGAAGAACAACTACATAGTCCGTTTTTACTTCCAGGTATGGAAGCACTGGTAGCTCGTGTGAATCAAGCAGTGGATACGGAAGAACGAATAATGGTGTATGGAGATTATGATGCGGATGGTATTACAAGCACAACTATCTTAGTTAAAACACTAGAATCACTTGGTGCTGATGTCATTTATAAGATTCCAAATAGATTTATAGACGGCTACGGTCCAAGTGAACGTCTGTTTCAAGAAGCCTTCGATGAAGGCGTAAAACTAATCGTTACAGTTGATAACGGTATTTCTGGTTTAAAACAAATTGAATTTGCAAAAGGATTAGGTATGGACGTCATTGTGACTGACCACCATGAACCTGGTGAGAGTTTGCCGATGGCTGATATTATTATTCACCCTGGATTAAAAGATACAACCTATCCATTTCCACATTTAGCAGGAGTAGGAGTAGCTTTTAAAGTGGCGCATGCTTTATTAGGCGAAATTCCAAAGGAGTACTTTTATCTAGTTGCAATTGGTACAATAGCAGACCTTGTTTCATTGACAGGAGAAAATCGCTATTTAGTGCAGCAAGGCTTAAAACAAATGCAGCAATCAGACTCAATAGCTATTGAAGCACTAGCAAATGTTAGCGGTGTAGAGCTTCGTTCGATCGATGAAGAAACCGTTGGATTTATGTTCGGTCCTCGTATTAATGCAGTAGGTCGTTTAGGAGAAGCAGCTCCTGGTGTAGATTTGTTTTTAACAGAAAATCCAAACCACGCACTTGCATTAGCTAGTATGCTTAATGAAAAAAATAAAGAACGACAAGCCATCGTCAAGCAAATTACGGATGAGGCAATGGAGCAATTAGAGCAATTTCCACCTCAGGAAGGACCAAGTGTTATTGTAGTAGGGAAAGCCGGCTGGAATCCCGGGGTTTTAGGTATTGTTGCTTCGAAGCTTGTGGAAAAGTTCTATAGACCGGCTATCGTACTAGGATTTGATGAAGAAAAAAATATTGCAAAGGGATCTGCCCGTAGTATTGAAGGATTCCGTATGTATAATGAACTTGCTAAAAACCAAGATATTGTTCCACATTTCGGTGGACATCCTATGGCTGCTGGTATGACGTTACCTTTAGAAAATGTGAATGAGTTTCGTGCGAGGTTAAATGCACAAGCTAAAACAAGCTTGACCGAGGAACAACTTATGCCGATTATAGCAATTGACGTGCCACTTGAAATGGATGAAATATCTACGGAATCCATTGAATCCTTAAAAAAACTAGCTCCATTTGGCATGGACTTTGCAAAACCAGTTTATTGCCTGGAACATGTAGAAGTTTCATCCATCCGCAAAATTGGCTCCGCTCAAAATCATTTGAAAATGGAATTGAAACAGGGAGCAGTTCTATTAGATGCGATAGGATTTGGCAAAGGGCAGCTTGCTGATGAAATTGCTCCAACTACTAAATTATCGTTTATTGGCGATTTACAAATCAATGAATGGAATGGACGTAAAAAACCACAGCTGATGATACAAGATATAAAAACCGATGAATGGCAGCTATTTGATATTAGAGGAATACGCCAAGTGAATCGCTGGAAAGATCTTATTCCAATGGAGGATACTGTATACATCGCATTTAACGAAAATACTATTAGACATTTTAGTTCTACCATAGACAGCAAACTCTATTTGGCGAGCGAATTGTTGGATCAATCTATCCATGCGCAATTTATTGTTTTGTTAGACTTACCAGAAGATGAGCAATCGCTTATTAAGCTCATGCAATATCGTTCGTGGAAACGGATTTATGCACATTTCTATACGAATGAATCCTCTTATTTTGAGGGCTTGCCGACTAGAGATCAATTCAAATGGTATTTTTCTTTCCTTGCTAAAAGAAAGACATTTGCATTGAAACAGAATATTCACCAATTAGCTAAACATACTGGTTGGAGTCAGAATACATTTAATTTCATGTCGAAGGTGTTTTTTGAACTAAATTTTGTTAGAATAGACAATGGGATGTTGGTGCTCAATGATAACCTTGCAAAAAAGGATTTATCTGAGGCGCCTTCATACAAACATCGAGAAAAACAGATGGAACTTGAACAAAAATTATTATACGCGCCGTATGTGGAGCTGAAACAATGGTTTGAAGAGCGAAAAGCAGTACAAACCGTTCCTGAGGAGGAGCAGATATGGATTTAAAGCAATATGTAACAACAGTTGAGGATTGGCCAAAACCTGGCATTAGTTTTAAGGATATTACATCCATTATGGATAATGGAGAGGCATATAAATACGCAACTGACCAAATTGTAGAGTATGCAAAAAAAGTGAATGCTGAAGTAATTGTAGGACCTGAAGCTCGTGGATTTATCACAGGATGTCCAGTTGCTTATGCGCTTGGTGTTGGTTTTGCACCGGTTCGTAAAGAAGGTAAACTTCCTCGTGAGGTAATTCGCGCTGAGTATGGTTTAGAATATGGTAAAGATGTATTAACAATGCATAAAGACGCAGTTAAACCAGGACAACGTGTATTAATCGTTGATGATTTATTAGCGACAGGTGGTACAATAGATGCTACAATTCGATTAGTAGAAGAATTGGGTGGAGTAGTTGTGGGTTGCGCATTCTTAATAGAACTTACGTATTTAGAAGGACGTAACAAATTAGAAAATTACGATATTTGTACTTTGATGCAATATTAATCTCAATACGGCTGAATGTTTGCTGTTAGCAAGCTTATTTAGGGTGGACTTTACAAGTCCCTCTTTTTTTTTATACAATATAGTTTATATACTATTTTAGAAATAAAAAACGAAATCAGGTGAGTTGGCATGGCTAAAGATCAAGTGAAGACGGCAGAAGATGTGTTTGAAACACTCTTTACTTATATGAATGAAGAGCATGTGAACTTTGTTAAGAAAGCTTACGCGCTAGCGGAGCATGCACATAGAGAACAATTCCGAAACTCGGGTGAACCTTATATTCTACATCCTATTCAAGTAGCCGGTATTCTTGCTGATTTACAAATGGATCCAGAAACCGTTGCTGCTGGTTTTTTACATGATGTGGTAGAAGATACAGAATACACTCGTGAAGATATAGTAAAGCAATTTAACGAAGAAGTGGCCCTGTTAGTAGAGGGCGTTACAAAATTAGGCAAGATTAAGTACATGTCTAAAGAAGAACAGCAGGCCGAAAATCATAGGAAAATGTTTATAGCAATGGCGCAAGATATCCGTATAATCCTTATAAAGCTTGCCGATCGATTACATAATATGCGTACTTTGAAGCATTTACCAGAAGAAAAGCAACGTAGAATCTCTAATGAGACATTAGAAATATTTGCACCACTTGCTCATCGACTTGGTATTTCTGCAATCAAATGGGAGCTAGAAGATACTGCGTTACGCTACTTAAATCCTCAGCAATATTATCGAATAGTTAATTTTATGAAGAAAAAACGTACAGAACGCGAATCCTACTTAAATAATGTGATGGAAGATATACGAAAACAATTAAGTGAAATGGAAGTAGAAGCTGATATATCTGGTCGTCCAAAACATATTTATAGTATTTATCGTAAAATGATCGTCCAAAACAAACAATTCAATGAAATCTATGATTTATTGGCAATGAGAATCATCGTAGATAGCATTAAGGATTGTTATGCAGTTTTAGGAGTTATTCATACGCTTTGGAAACCAATGCCAGGACGTTTTAAAGATTATATAGCGATGCCTAAACAAAATTTATATCAATCGTTACATACAACTGTTATAGGTCCAAATGGAGATCCTTTAGAGGTTCAAATCCGTACGGAGGAAATGCATAATATTGCGGAATTTGGTGTAGCTGCTCACTGGGCTTATAAAGAAGGTAAAAAAGTAGAAGCCGATAAAAAAACAATTGATTCGCAGCTAACTTGGTTTAGAGAAATTTTAGAATATCAGCATGAATCTTCGAACGCAGAAGAATTTATGGAATCCTTAAAGTTTGATCTATTCTCAGATATGGTTTATGTTTTCACACCAAAAGGAGACGTCGTAGAACTACCTGCAAGCTCTGTTCCAATAGATTTTGCTTACCGAGTGCATTCAGAAGTTGGAAATAAAACAATCGGTGCAAAAGTTAACGGTAAAATGGTTCCTCTTGATACAAAGCTTAAAACGGGCGACATCATAGAAGTGTTAACATCTAAACAATCATTTGGTCCGAGTAGAGACTGGATTAAAATAGCGCAATCTTCTCAAGCAAAAAATAAGATAAAACAGTTCTTTAAGAAGCAAGTACGTGATGAAAACGTTATTAAAGGAAAAGAACAAATAGAAAAAGAAATTAAATTCCAAGACTTTGATATTAAAGAAGTATTGACAAACGAAAATATAAAAAGAGTTTGTGATAAATACGCATTTACCGGAGAAGAAGACTTATATGCAGCTGTAGGTTTTAATGGTATTACTGCTCAACAAGTTGTGAATCGCTTAGCGGAAAAAATGAGAAAGATTCGAGATCAGGAAGAAGCATTAGAGAAGATAACAACTGAAATGCAAGCTCCTACGGTTAATAAGACAACAGAGTCAGGTGTGATTGTTAAGGGCATTGAGAATATGCTCATTCGCTTATCGCGCTGCTGTAGCCCCGTCCCAGGGGATGAAATAGTCGGATTTATAACAAAAGGGCGTGGAGTTTCAGTCCATCGTGCCGATTGTCCAAATGTTCACAACGATAATACTAATTCTCGGATTATTGAAGTTGAATGGGTAAAATCGGATACAACAATGAAAAAAGAGTATCAAGTGGATATTGAAGTATCAGCATATGATCGTTCTGGCTTGTTAAATGAAGTGTTACAAGTAGTAAATGAATCTAAAACGAATATTGCTGCAGTAACTGGTAAATCAGAAAATGATATAGCGATAATTCATTTAACTATTCTTATTTCAAATACTGCTCATTTAAACAGAATAGCAGATCGTATTAAACAATTACCTGATATATATTCAGTCCAACGTATTATCAATTAATTGCTAGTCAAAGGAGTTTAGCTTTTCATGAAAGTGTTACTGCAACGTTGTAAAAATGCAAGTGTAATAGTGGATGGACAAGTCACTGGTAAAATTGACAGAGGCTATTTATTACTAGTAGGTATTACGTCAACAGATACTGAAAAAGAAATAGATTTTCTTGTAGAGAAAGTGGTTGGTCTACGTTTGTTTGAGGATGATCAAGGCAAAATGAACCATTCAATCGATCACGTGAGTGGCGGTATTTTGTCTGTTTCTCAATTTACTTTATACGCCGATACGAGAAAAGGCAGAAGACCGAGCTTTATCGAGGCAGCTAGACCAGAAATTGCTAAGCCTTTATGGGAGCTTTTCAATGAAAAACTACAGGCGAAAGGCTTGCAAGTAGAAACTGGCGTATTCGGAGCAATGATGGACGTGACTTTTACGAATGACGGTCCAGTTACCATCATGTTAGAAGCATAATTAGAAAAAAGTTGTATAAATTACTCTTATACGGAGTAATTTGTACAACTTTTTTTCAAAAATAAGGACTAATCTAATTGAGCATCAAAATAATTAATAATTCCATTATAAATACCATGTGTAGCTTGTTCACGGTAGTTCTGGGTAGTTACGTTACGTTCTTCAGAAGGATTACTTAAATACCCTAACTCTATTAAAATAGCTTTCTGTCTATTTTCTCGTAAAACTAAATAATCACCTGGTTGTGTCCCTCGATCTTTTAAGGAAACCATTTTACTAAGCCCATTATGGACATACTTAGCGAGCTCTTTTTGATAGCTATGCATATAGTATGTTGTAAAGCCTCTAACCGAACTATTATCGATTGCGTCATAGTGAAGGCTAATGAATGCATCCGCATCGACTTGGTGTCCAATAGATACACGTTTACGAAGGTCTACATATTCATCTGATTCCCTTGTTAAAATCACATTAGCACCAGCTGCTTGTAATTTGGATGAAAGCAATTCCGAAGTGATTAACGTAATATCTTTTTCATCTGTTCCGAGGGCACCGGTTGTCCCACGGTCATTCCCGCCATGTCCTGCATCGATTACAATAGTTAGCCCTTTTAAAGTGCCTTTTTTACGAGGGATATCCTTTTTGTTTTCTGTTTCTACTTTGTTTTTATCTTTCATTGTTTCAATAATATTGGATGTAGTGGATGATGCAGAAACTAGCCAACTTGCAACATATGCAGTTTGATTATTTATTATTACTTTATACCAATCATTTACTTTTTCAGCAACCTGAAAAGTAGTGCCAGCATCAGCCCTAGTGATTACTTCACTATTGGTTGTGCTTTCGGAACGCAGGTTTGTCCCATTATAGAGAATAGTAATAGTGCCGTTTTTTTCTACCGATTTAGTTGTTGCAGGACTCGATAATGTTCCATAAAAACTATACAACCATCCTTTGTCTCCGTTTTCTAGTTCAACTTTCACCCAGTTATGAACGGAGTCTAAAACAGTAAATTGATCACCCTTATAGGCCATTCCTATTTTCTTGGAGGTTAAATCGGCTTTAGATCGAACATTTAGTGCATTGACCGAAACTTCAAATATATTTTCATTTGAAGGCAAGGAGGTATCTTTGTTTTTAGTTTGCTCTGTTACAGTAATATAGGATTGATTGATCCAACCTTTTCGACCTTGAAAGTCAATTTCAATCCAATCAGCTTGAGATCTGTATGCATTCGCAGAATCACCCTCTTGTAATTGACCAATAACTGCGGATGAGGTTGTAGGTTCTGTTCGTACATTTAAACGATTTACTTTTGAAATAATTTGTTTGTTCGTAAACTCAAGAGATTCTTTTGTTGTATACCAACTAGCAACCCATCCAGTGGTATTTCCAAAATTAATTTGAAGCCAATCATTTTCTTTGCCGATTACGTTTAATTTGTCATTTTTTGTAACAGAACCGATCGTATCATATGTAAGACCGGGACCTGATCTTACTTTTAATGAAGTTACATATACGGTAACTTCATTTTCTTTGGCATCTGCTTGTATGTAGGGCATAAGTAAAAATGCAGATAAAAAAATAATGGTCATTTTATGTATTATTTTAGCATTCATTGAATCACCTCTATTCTCATTGTAAATAGTCTAGCGAAAAAATTCTACCTTTTCTTCAAAAGGGTTGACTTATTTGTCTTACGTCATTAAGATAAAGTATAATCAAAAACTAAAACAAACCGATGACCGAAAAAGTAGCTGTCTAAAACGAATGATAAGAGAGGGAAAGACGTGGCTGAAATCTTTCCTACATACGCATTCAGTGAACAACATTCGAGAGGATTTTTGTCGAAAGAGATTTTTCTTTAGTAGGCAGAAACGGAACTGGTCGTTATCCAGAACTGAGAGGGTCTTTATTTAAGACCAACTAGGGTGGAACCGCGGAAGCTTACATAAGCTCTCGTCCCTTGCTATTTTTAGCAAGGGACGAGAGCTTTTTTATATGTCTAGCTTCAGCGCCAAGGCCCTCGAGATCGCTTTTATTTCCTCGGTCGAAAGCTGGAAAGATGCATTCGATTCGGGCTTACAAGCAGTTGTCGGGGCAAAGCTAGCGCATAAGCTTTTCTATTATGCATTCAAGAAAGGGGCAATTGCCATGGATATTAAAGTACCTAGAGGAACACAAGACATTTTGCCAGCAGAAACTGGTAAATGGCAAGCAGTTGAAGAACTAATTAGAGAACAATGTCGTATGTATCAGTACAAAGAAATTAGAACCCCTGTTTTTGAGCATACTGATTTATTTACTAGAAGCGTTGGAGATACGACGGATATTGTTCAAAAAGAAATGTACACATTCCAAGACAGAGGAAATCGTTCACTCACATTGCGACCAGAAGGTACTGCGTCAACTGTAAGAGCGTTTGTTGAACATAAAATGTTCGGTTATCCAGATCAGCCTGTGAAGCTTTACTATATGGGACCAATGTTCCGCTACGAACGTCAACAGGCAGGCAGATACCGTCAATTCGTACAGTTTGGAATTGAAGCAATAGGAAGTGCAGACCCAGCAATTGATGCGGAAGTAATTTCTTTAGCAATGTCAGTCTATCAAAACGCTGGATTGAAAAAGCTGAAACTAGTGATTAATTCCCTTGGGGACTCAGAAAGTAGAGTGGCACATAAAGCTGCTCTAGTTAGTCACTTCGACCCCCATATTGAAGAGTTTTGCTCCGATTGTCAAAATAGATTACAAAAAAATCCACTACGAATATTGGATTGTAAAGTAGATCGTAATAATCCTTTAATGGAAACTGCGCCTTCATTAACTGACTTTTTAAACGAAGAATCGGCAATTTATTTTGAAAAAGTTAAAGAATACTTAACGATTTTAAATATTCCATTTGAGGTAGATCCAAACTTGGTACGTGGCTTGGATTATTACAACCATACTGCATTTGAAATTATGAGTGCAGCTGAAGGCTTTGGAGCAATCACAACGCTAGCTGGTGGTGGAAGATACAACGGTCTAGTAGAAGAACTAGGTGGACCAAATTCTCCTGGGATTGGATTTGCCATGAGTATTGAAAGACTATTGATGGCTATTGAAGCTGAAAACAAAGAATGGTCAGAGAAGTCGACATTAGATGTCTATGTCATAGGGCTAGGTGAAGCTGCTAAGAAAAAAGCGGTCGAACTGACGTATCAACTTAGACAGCAAAAAGTTACAGCAGAGATGGATTATTTAGACCGTAAAATGAAAACACAAATGAAATCAGCCGATCGCTTAAAAGCAAAATATGTAATAGTGATTGGTGATGATGAATTAGAAAAAGAAAGTGCTATGTTGAAGGACTTGGCAACTGGTACTCAAAATTTAGTTCCATTTAGTTCATTAGTAGAACAAATAAAGAATAGTTCAACACAGTTGGAGGCAGAGGAATAATGAGTAGAACGCATACAGGTGGACAATTAAATGAGCAACAAATCGGTGAATCGATCCAGATAATCGGGTGGGTACAAAAACGTAGAGATTTAGGTGGATTAATCTTTGTTGATGTGCGTGATCGTACTGGGCTAGTACAAGTAGTTTTCAATCCTGAAATTTCTGAGTCAGCTATCCAAATTGCAGACAAATTACGCAATGAATACATCATAGAAGTAAAAGGTACTGTTGTTGCCCGTGCAGCAAACCAAGTAAACAAAAATCTTTCATCTGGAGCAATTGAAGTACATGCAAGTGAAGTACGTATTATTAACGAAGCTAAAAACCCTCCTTTTGCGATTGAGAACCAAACGGATGCAGGTGAAGATATTCGTTTAAAATATCGTTATTTAGATTTAAGAAGACCGGTAATGTATGACACATTTAAAATGCGTTCAGATATTACTAAAACGGTAAGACGCTTCTTAGATGATGAAGGATTCTTAGAAGTAGAAACTCCGATTTTGACTAAATCTACTCCAGAAGGAGCACGCGACTATTTAGTACCAAGCCGTGTTCATGATGGAGAATTCTATGCACTTCCTCAATCACCACAATTGTTCAAACAGCTTCTAATGGTTGGTGGATTTGAAAAATACTATCAAATTGCTCGCTGCTTCCGTGATGAGGATTTACGTGCAGATCGCCAACCAGAATTCACTCAAATTGATATGGAGATGAGTTTCCTATCAATGGACGAAATTTTGGAAATGAATGAACGTATGATGAAAAAGATTATGAAGGATGTTAAAGGTGTAGACGTTACCATTCCTTTCAATCGTATGAATTATGATGAAGCGATGAATCGTTTTGGATCAGATAAACCAGATGTTCGTTTTGGACTTGAACTAGTAGATCTTACAGAATTAGTAAAAGATAGTTCATTTAAAGTATTCTCTTCCGCTGTGGAAACAGGTGGGCAAGTAAAAGCTATTAATGTCAAAGGTGCAGCAGCTAATTATTCACGTAAGGATATTGATGCACTTGGAGAATTTGCTGGAGTATACGGGGCAAAAGGACTTGCTTGGTTGAAACTGGACGAAGAAGGTTTGAAGGGTCCAATTGCTAAGTTCTTTGAGGGTGAAGCAGCAACAACCCTTATTCAAGCATTGGAGGCAACAGCGGGAGATTTATTATTATTTGTTGCGGATAAGACTTCTGTTGTGGCAGACGCACTTGGAGCACTACGTTTGAAACTTGGAAAAGAACTTGATTTAATCGATGAATCACGTTTTGAATTCTTATGGGTAGTCAACTGGCCGTTATTTGAATATGATGAAAAAGAAGGACGTTACTACGCAGCTCATCATCCGTTCACAAGACCTTTTGATGAAGATCTTGCATTAATGGATTCTGATCCAAGTAAAGTGCGAGCACAAGCTTATGATTTAGTATTGAATGGTTATGAATTGGGTGGAGGTTCTTTACGTATTTATTCTAGAGACGTTCAAGAAAAAATGTTTGAAGTTCTAGGTTTCTCTGAAGAAGAAGCGAAGGCTCAATTTGGTTTCTTAATGGAAGCTTTTGAATATGGGACACCTCCACACGGGGGAGTTGCATTTGGATTGGATAGATTAGTGATGCTTCTTTCAGGAAGAACTAATCTACGTGATACAATTGCATTCCCGAAAACAGCTAGTGCGAGTGATTTATTAACTTCTGCACCTAGCCCAGTGGCAGAGGCTCAGTTAGATGAGTTAAGCTTGAGTTTGAAATTGAAGACAACAAAATAATTTTAAGAAGGATTCATCGTGTTATTACTGCGATGAATCCTTCTTTTTTAAAATTAAGTTTATAAAATACCCTGTAAGCACTGGGTTCAATATACTTTTTAAAATAAAAAATACTACTGATTTCCGTTACAGGTGGATGCGTCTCGCTGTGATAGCTCATTTAGGGATGCTAGTTGGTTATCATATAGCAAGACGTCTGTCCAAAGCCCTTCGAAAACGATAGAAAAAGGTTTTGACCTTAAAGGACGCTTGCGCATTTCTTATAAACTTATTTAAGAGGATACAAATATAAAATTTATGAAATACATATATTTTCAATAGTACATATTCTTTTATTAAAGAGAGGTAGAAGATACTGATTATTGAGAAGGCGTTATTATTTATTATCATACTTAGATTACTTTCAGGGAGTATAGAGTTATCTGCAGCAATGCTTATGATAAAATTTAACGATTTAGAAAAAGCTTTTTATATCAACTCATTATTAGCGTTAGTTGGCCCAGTCGTGTTAATAATTACAACCGGTATAGGCTTAACTGGCTTGTCTGAAAAAATATCCTTAACAAGAATGGTCTGTTTGTTCGCAGGTATAATCCTTATCATTTATAGTTTAAGATCAAATTGAAAAATATGGACTGGTTAGCGTATAGCTTTCCAGTCCATTCTATTTATACTTTATGATTTTGACCCTCGATTTCATCTACCTTTATAAGTTTCATCGCAAGGAAAAAGAGGGCAATTCCGATTACGCCAGCAAATATATAACTAATATTAAGATAATTTTTCATTACAAGTGACATGATTGGTGGACCAGCTGCCACACCGATAAACCTTGCAGAACTATAAAAAGAAGAAATTGTGCCTCGCTCTTCTTTTTTAATATTTTCAGTAATTAGTGCATCTAATACAGGTAGCAAGGCACCTATGGCAATACCCATCAAACTTGTGACGATTAATAAGAGGATTAATTTTTCTTTTGTAAAACCTATAAATACCACACTAACAGACATGATTATTAAACAAATCATCGTCATTTTTTTCATAGTGGATACATTTCCTTTAATATTTCGACCAGTTATATAAGAAGCGATACAAAGCATAAGAAGTGGAATGGCTAACACAAATCCTTTTTTTATCGCTTTTATATTATGTGTTTTTTCAAGCATTTCGGACAAGAAAAATAACACGGCAAATAATAAAAGCATGACAAAAGCACCATTTATAAATACGGTTAATAGCCATTTGCCTTCTTTTTTAAAGGTTTTTTTAGTGTTACTCATAAAGTCTTTGAATTTTATTGGTTCGTCTTTCTCTTTAGGAACTTTTACAAAGAAAAATATCAATAGGATGGAAATTAAGCTGAAAATTGATATTGAAAAGAAAGGTAAAAACCATAGTACTGCAGCCAAAACCGATCCTAGAATAGGACTTAAAACCTTTCCAAAGGTGTTAGAGGTTTCTATAATTCCCAGACAGGAGCTGGTTTTCTCATCGTCATCCTTATATAAATCCCCGACCAATGGCAATACTATTGGCATTGCACCAGCAGCACCTATTCCTTGAAGGATTCTTCCGATGATAATCCAAATAAAGGGGTCGTCCATTTTCCATGAAGCAAAACCCGCAACAATACCGCCAATTAGTGCCAAAATAAGACTAGGTAAAATGACGACCTTTCTCCCGAAACGATCAGATAGGTATCCTGCCACAGGTATTAGAAAAATAGCTGCAATGGAATAACTAGTAATAATCATACTGGATTGGAAGGAACTAATACCTACCTTTTTTTCTAAAACAGGTAGGATAGGAATCAGCATGGAATTGCCAAGTGTCATGACGAGTGGTATTGAAGCCAAACTTATTACGCACCATATACTTACATTGTCATTTTGATTACTATTTTTTATCATTTGCACACCTCAACTAATGATCTTTAAGGTATGTTTTCCTCTAAGGATTACAATATACGTTCAACTAGTTTTTAAAACAATGCTTTGAATGCTTGCATGCCAAAATAGATCCCGAAACCAATCATACATAAAGATGAAATAAATGAAACGACTTTTAAAACAGGAGTGGATAACAAATTTCGTGAACTACTAGATAAGAAAGCCATAATAAAATCTACAAGTCCAATACCAAGTAATATGGCTAAGCTAATTATAATGGTTTCAATTCCAGATATTTGACCTCCGCCACTTACTAAAATAGAGCCGTAAATGCCTAGCCAAAATAGAATTGTTAACGGATTCAAAAAAGCCATTAGCAAACCGGCAAGCATAGAGTGACGTAATCGAACAATTTTTCGAAATTTAGGATCCATAGAAATATTGTTTAACGTCAGTAAGTTTTCGATTCCAGTATACATAAGCACAAAAAAGCCAAAACACCATAAAAATATTCGCATATATGGAGAATCAATGAATTGACCAACTCCAAAATAAACCAAGAGCATATAAATAATATCTGTAACTATAGCCCCCATCCCAAAAAACCAAGCATGGAAAAAACCATTTTTTATTCCGGTATTTAGAAGTGTCGCTTTAACAGGTCCAATTGGTGCTGCCAAGGAGATTCCTAACAAGAAATATGTACTTAAAGAATTCATTCATGTCCTCCATTTTTCGTTATGATGAATCATATTCATGATGGACTAACCTTACAACTGATGGAGCTAAATATTATTACAGATGACTTAAACCAAATTAATTCTATTTACCTATTATTCAGAATAGTTAGTAAAATGAACGACAAAATGATTGATGTTTCGAGATTGATGTGCTATTATACAAATAACACGAATCCTGATGTGTTCGCAATTTGCCAATCAGTTTTGACCGAACAATTATATCGTTGGGAGTCTAACTTTTATTATGAATGACATGCCCTTAATAGGGACGCCAGGATTAATAAAGAGGACACCCACCTGCAACTTGCGGGTTCAAAACGATACGCTTTATTTGTCGGCACGATTGGGATTCGTATCATTTTTTCAATATCCCTCTAGCAATTTTGCTGGAGGGTTTTTCATGGGATTATATCCTACTAATCTGATTTAAATGGAGTGTTTTTATGTTACATCAATTTTCAAGAAATGAACTTGCAGTAGGTAAAGAGGGTATAGAATTACTAAAAAATACAACAGTGGCTATCTTAGGCGTTGGTGGAGTTGGTTCTTTTGCAGCAGAAGCTTGTGCAAGAAGTGGTGTGGGCAGAATTATATTAGTAGATAAGGATAATGTCGACATTACGAATATAAACCGCCAGTTAGTAGCATACATATCAACGATCGGACGTTCTAAATCAGAAGTAATGAAGGAACGAATTGCCGACATTAATCCTGAATGTGAAGTTATCGATATGCATATGTTTTATACAGAAGAAACGTATGAACAATTTTTTGCGATGAATATTGATTATGTAATTGATGCATCTGACACGATCATTTATAAAATTCACTTGATGAAAGAATGTTTAAAACGTAATATTAAAATTATTTCAAGCATGGGTGCTGCCAATAAAACAGATCCAACTCGCTTTAAGATTGCCGATATTTCAAAAACTCATACAGATCCGATTGCAAGAGTTATACGTGCGAAGCTTCGTAAGGAAGATCATATAACAAAGGGTATTCCGGTTGTATTTTCTGATGAAAGTCCAATTATTGTACGAGAAGATGTAGTTGAAACAGTTGGGAAACCAGAAGCGGCTATTAGAAAAGCAAAAATGCCACCCTCGTCTAATGCATTTGTTCCATCTACAGTCGGTTTAATATGTGCTAGCTGGGTTATAAATGACATTTCAAAAAATATTCATATAAATCGAGTAAAGTAATTGCTTGAAGTTTTTTCCTGATGATTTATACTAATTGTATGTATACAAGGAGGGGAAATACAATGACTGAAACAAATAACCAAGAAGCTCCAAAAAAGAAAATGACGCTTCAAGAAGCAGTTAAGCAAAAGCTTGAAGAAAAAAAGAATCAATCTACAGGTAATAAAAATTCCCTTAACGGTTCTACTGGTAATCAGAAAATGAAAAGCCAACAGACTAAAAAAGTTAGTAATACAAGACGTAAGATGGGTGTTTAATACATCAAAATCCAGTCCCTACAAGGACTGGATTTTTGTTTTTTAAAAGAAAATATAATTGTGTCCCTGGAGCACTGTGATCAAGTTGTTTATTAGAATAAATAATACTACTGATTTCTGTTACAGGTTAGGTACAAAGGCTAAGAGCGCCACATCGTGTGGCAACGCCTTCGTGACCAACATCCTGTTGGCCTTTGCGGGGGGAGCAATGAGCTAGGTGGACGACGGAAAGACAAACGCCATAAGATTGCCGAAAAAACGAAATGCTATTGGTTGTGATGGACGTCACAATCAATAGCATTCCTAAAATCACTCGGGAACCATAAAGCAAAACGTCTGTCCGAAGTCCCTCGAAAACGATAGAAACAGGTTTTGACCTTAAAGAACCGGGCATCTTTTTGCCTGGTTTTTCTCATTGTTTTTCTATTTTAAATTTCTCTAATCGCTTATATATAGCGGCTAATCTTTTTTCTTCACCGGCTTCAATAGGCTGGTAGAAAGTACTTCCTACTAGATTGTCTGGCAAATAGGTTTGATTGACCCAGCCTCCAAAAGTACCGATTTTATGGTCATGCGGATAAATATAACCACCATGCCCTAAATCAGCAGCTCCTGCATAATGTGTATCCTTTAAATGACTTGGAATATCTCCGGTTTTTCCTTGATGAATACTATTAATGGCAGCGTCCAATGCTTGATAAGCTGAATTAGATTTTTCTGATAAACACATAAGTACAATTGCATTTGCTAATGGAATTCTTGCTTCTGGTAATCCTAACCGCTCCGCAGATTGAATAGCTGCTAACACTTGTGGTCCAACAGATGGATTAGCAAGTCCAATATCTTCATAGCTCATCACCAGTAATCGTCTGGATACGGCTACTAAATCTCCATTTTCCAATAAGTGTGCTAAATAATAGAGAGCCGCATCGGTATCACTACCACGGACCGATTTTTGTAACGCTGACAGCAAATTATAAAAGTGAGAGCCTTTTTTATCCCCGAACACACCAACCCGATCTACAAGGCTTTTTAAGGTGGAATCCTCAACAATCGTTACTCCATTTTCTTCAAAACTTGCAAAAATAGTAGATTCTAATAAAGTCAAAGCCTTTCTAGCATCACCGTTTGCAGCATCAGCTATTAGCTTTCGTTGAACATCGGTAATTTGAATATTCATTTGACCAAGACCTTTAATCTTATCTTCTAACGCTCTTTTTAAAAGTAAATCTATGTCATCTGTTGTCAGTCTTTTTAGTTGTTTGATCTCTCCGCAACGTGATCTTATTGCTGGGTTTACATCATGATAGGGATTTTCAGTTGTTGCACCGATTAAAATAATCGAACCATTTTCTACATGGGGAAGCAATGTATCCTGTTGTAGCTTATTGAATCGATGAATTTCGTCTAGGAACAGTATAACTTTTCCGCTAATTCGTGCATCAGCTACTACATCTTCTACATCTTTTTTTCCAGCTTTCGTAGCATTTAATGCAACGAAGGGAAGTTTTGTCGTACCTGCTATGGCAAATGCTAGAGAAGTTTTGCCAACTCCGGGGTCGCCGTATAGAAGCATAGACGGTACATGTCCGTTTTTTATCATTTTATATAATGCGGTATTTTCTCCTATAACATGCTGTTGACCAGCGAGTTCGTCTATAGTTTGAGGTCTCATTCGATATGCTAAAGGTTCGTTTTGCAACATGATCTCTCCTTTTTTTCGTACGTTTGTTCTTTTATTATATAGAAGATTGTCTCAAAAGTCATTTTGAAGTCGATATACCGTGTAATTATGCTATACTAGGGAAAGAATTTTTTTAATCTTATGAGGTGAATTATATTGAAATTTTCAACAAAGGGAAGATACGGTTTAACGATAATGGTGGCTCTAGGCAAGCAGTACGGAGAAGGTCCTATTGCCCTACGACAAATTGCTGGAGAATATAATTTGTCTGAAGCCTATTTAGAACAGATTGTATCACCTCTTAGAAATGCAGGACTAGTGAAGAGTGTAAGGGGAGCATACGGTGGTTATATGCTTTCAAAAATACCCAGTGAAATCACAGCAGGTGATGTAATTCGAGTTTTGGAGGGTCCTATTCAAATCGTCGAGGGAATTGAAGAGGAAGCACCACCACAGCGAGAATTATGGATGCGAATACGAGACGCGGTAAAAAATGTACTGGATACAACTACAATTGAAGACCTTGCAAAATATACTGAAGACGATCCAGGGAACGCTGGATATATGTTTTATATATAAGGAGTTTAAAATGACTAGAATATATTTGGATCATGCAGCCACAACACCGATGGCCGAAGAAGTAATTCAAGTCTATACAGCTGAAATGAAGGAAGAGTTCGGAAATCCATCTAGCATCCATCAAACTGGTAGAAAAGCAAGAAAAAAAGTGGATGATGCTAGAATGATTTTAGCTAAAAGTATTGGAGCCCATGAGACGGAAGTTACCATTACTAGCGGTGGTACGGAGGCAGATAATTATGCTATTTTTGGCACAGCTTATGCTAGACAGAGCGAAGGCAGGCATATAATTACAACGCAAATCGAACATCATGCGGTGCTTCACGCTTGTGAACAGCTTGAAAAAGATGGTTTTGAAGTAACGTACCTACCTGTAGATCAAAAGGGATTAATCAGTGTCGATGACTTGAAAAGTTCGCTAAGAAAAGATACTATTTTAGTTTCTATTATGTTTGCAAATAATGAGGTAGGCGTTGTTCAACCAATCGAGGAAATTGGAGAGCTGTTGAAGGATCATATAGCCTATTTCCATACAGATGCTGTACAAGCATTTGGAAGTTTGACAATAGATGTTCATAAAGCACAAATTGATTTACTAAGTGTTTCCAGTCATAAAATCAATGGACCTAAAGGGATAGGTTTTTTATATCAGCGAAAAGGTATTATGCTTAAGCCCATTTTTTATGGTGGTCAGCAGGAACGAAAAAAACGGGCAGGAACGGAAAATGTACCAGCTATTGTTGCATTTGCAAAGGCAGTCCAATTGAAACAAGCAGCTCTTACGGAAAGTTCTGTAGCTTATAAACAATTAAAACAAACTTTCATATCAGAATTAAAGAGACTTGGGGTCCCTTTTAAAGTGAATGGCTCATATGAAACAGTGCTTCCGCATGTATTGAATATTAGTATTCCGAATACAGACGTGGAGACTTTTCTAGTGCAATTAGATCTAGCTGGTATTGATGCATCTAGTGGTTCTGCTTGTACTGCCGGTTCTATTGATCCTTCTCATGTATTAGTAGCGATGTTTGGAGAGAATACACCAGAGCTGCGAAATTCGGTCCGTTTTAGTTTCGGATTAAATAACACACAGGAGCAAGTGATAGAAGCAGCATATAAAATAAGCAAAATAGTTTTATAGATCAAACTCGCTAAATTTTAACTTCATTTAGTTTGAGTTTGTATGCCCTACAATGAAGTTAAACATTGAAGTGAAATGAGTGAATAGGATGAAAAAGAACGAAGATACAAGAGTAGTAGTAGGAATGTCCGGAGGGGTAGATTCTTCCGTTGCCGCTTATCTACTAAAAGAACAAGGTTATGATGTAATAGGCATTTTCATGAAAAACTGGGATGACACAGATGAATTTGGTATGTGCACTGCCACAGAAGATTATGAAGACGTGATAAAAGTTTGCAACCAAATAGGTATTCCTTATTATGCAGTAAACTTTGAAAAACAGTATTGGGATAAGGTTTTCACTTACTTTTTAGAAGAGTATAAAGCAGGTCGAACTCCTAACCCAGATGTAATGTGTAATAAAGAAATTAAATTTAAAGCCTTTTTAGAGCATGCATTAGCATTAGGTGCAGATTACTTGGCAACTGGTCATTATGCACAAGTTGAAGTTCGCGATGGTCAAACTCGTATGCTCCGTGGCAGAGATAATAATAAAGATCAAACGTATTTCTTGAATCAATTAAATCAAGAACAATTGGAAAAAGTAATGTTCCCAATTGGACATCTGGAAAAGAAAAAAGTGCGTGAAATTGCATTAGAGCAAGGTCTTGCTACAGCGACTAAGAAGGATTCCACTGGAATTTGTTTCATTGGCGAAAGAAATTTTAAGGAATTTTTGAGCCAATACCTACCTGCGCAACAAGGTGCCATGGAAACAATGGATGGAAAAGTGATGGGACAGCATGATGGATTGATGTATTATACAATTGGTCAACGTCATGGTCTAGGAATTGGTGGTTCAGGTGATCCTTGGTTCGTAATAGGGAAAGACTTGGAAAGAAATGTATTACTTGTTGGGCAAAACATTAACAATGATGCATTGTTTTCAACAAGTTTAACGGCTACTGATTTATCTTTTACAACAACATTAGAAAAACCACAATCTTTCAAAGCTACAGCTAAATTCCGTTATCGCCAAGAAGATGTAGGTGTACTCGTGGAATTGATAGATGCTAACCGAGTTCGAGTTATATTTGATGAGCCTGTGCGTGCTATTACACCAGGACAAGCCGTAGTGTTTTACCAAGGTGATGAATGTTTAGGTGGAGCAACCATTGATGAAGTTTTCAAAGATGGCCATAAACTAGATTATGTTGGATAACTGGAGGTAATATTCATGAACTACAATGAATTAGGAATTCAAGCTATACAAGAAGAGAATTACGAAAAAGCAGTAGAATATTTTACAAAAGCAATTGAAGAAAATCCAGAAGAAGCAATCGGTTATATTAATTTTGGGAATCTTTTATCATCGATGAATGAGGATGAACGAGCAGAGAAGTTTTTCCAAAAAGCTATCACATTAGATGAGGATGCAGCAACGGCCTATTACAGTCTTGCAAACTTATACTATAATTCGGAGCGATTTGAGGAAGCAGCTAAGTTATATGAAAAAGCAATCGTAAGTGGTATTGAAGGACCTGACGCTTATTATATGCTTGGGAAGAGTCTTGAAAAAGAAGGGCTAACAAAGCTCTCACTTCCCTATTTACAAAGAGCGTATGAGCTGGCACCTGAAGATATTCAGGTGAAACTATCCTATGGTATCGCTCTTGCTAGTTTAGAGATGTTTGAACAAGCAGAACCTGTTTTTAAAGAAATAGTAGAGATGGATGCAGAAAATGCTGATGCTCACTACAATCTTGGTGTTTTATATGCTGTTACTACCTCTGATACGGAAACTGCATTATCCCATTTAAAAGAAGCTTTTACGCTTCAACCAAATTATGATCAAGCACGCTACGTGTATGACATGATTTCTCTACGCAATTAATGAAACTCTGGAGGCGGTAGTATGACCAACGAAATAAATAATGAAAAACAATTTATTGCAGGTCGTCCTATCGTTTCGATTTTTCATAACCCTCAAAATTTATTTTCTATCTTAAAAGTGAAAATCAAATCCACAAACACTACTTATACAGACAAGGAAATAATAGTTTCAGGCTATTTTCCTCCTCTAGTTTTAGAAGAAGCTTATAAATTCATTGGTTATATCAAAAATCATCCGAAATATGGCATGCAGTTCCAAGTGGAAACGTTCCAAAAAGAGGTGCCCGATACGGAGCAGGGAATCATTCACTATTTGTCGAGTGATATGTTCACGGGGATAGGACGGAAAACAGCAGAGCAAATAGTAAAAAAACTTGGACCCAATGCTATAAATAAAATTCTAGATGACCCGGAAGCACTAGATGTAGTTCCACGTCTTTCGGAAGAAAAAAAACAAACTTTACGTGCGGTGCTAGAGCAAAATCTAGGCTTAGAAAAAGTAATGATTCAATTAAATGAGTGGGGATTTGGTCCTCAAATCGCCATGAAAATCTATCAAGCTTATAGAGAAGAAACGCTCACGGTACTTACTAAAAATCCATACCGCCTTATTGAAGAGGTAGAGGGGGTTGGTTTTGTTCGAGCGGATGAACTTGGCTATAAATTAGGTATTCAAGGAAATCATCCTGATCGGATAAAAGCTGCAATATTTCATCTGCTTCAAACTGCTTCGTTAGGCGAAGGTCATGTATTTTTATATGCAGAGCAATTATTAGAATCTGTTAAACAGTTATTAGAAAATGCACAGCGAGAAGAGATCCCATATGAGGCCATCAGTAAATGCTGCATTGAACTAGCGGAAGAAAATCGGATAGTCGGAGAAGTGAATCGTTTTTATATTCCCTCTTTATACTTTTCAGAAGTAGGAATTGGCTCTAAAATAGAAACGCTACTAGCGGAAAATGATTCCCATCACCAATTTCCTTTAGCTGAGATGAAAAAGCATCTTGGAGGTATTGAAGAACGTCTAGGGGTGCAGTATGCCCCGACACAGATTAATGCGATAGAAACAGCGTTAAACTCAAGTATGACTTTATTAACTGGAGGTCCTGGTACAGGAAAAACAACCGTTGTGCGAGGAATCGTGGAGCTTTACGCAGAACTACATGGACTTTCGTTAGATCCAAAGGAATGGATAAAGGACAACAAACCCTTTCCAGTAGTTTTAGCTGCTCCGACTGGTAGAGCAGCCAAACGCCTTAGTGAATCTACAGATTTGCCTGCAATGACTATTCATAGACTTTTAGGCTTTACAGGTCAAGAGGATGCAGATGTCGAAGGCAAAGAAATAGAAGGTAAACTAATTATCATTGATGAAACCTCTATGTTAGATACATGGTTAGGACATCAACTTTTAAAGGCAATTCCAAAGGATGCCCAAGTTATTTTTGTAGGAGATCAAGATCAACTTCCACCAGTAGGACCAGGACAAGTATTAAAAGATTTGCTTGCCTCCAAACGAATTCCTACAGTGGAACTAAAGGATATTTATCGCCAAGCAGAAGGGTCTTCCATTATTGAACTTGCACATGAAATGAAGCAAGGGATGGTCCCGGTAACTCTATTGGACAAAACAAAGGATCGTTCCTTTATAAAGGCTTCTACTGAGCAAATTCCAAAAGTAGTGGAACAAGTGTTAAAAAGTGCATTATCTAAAGGACATTCCATTCGAGATATGCAAGTACTAGCACCAATGTATCGAGGTCCCGCTGGTATAGATGCCCTTAACAAAATGATTCAAGAAATGGTCAACCCAAATACGGACGGAAAGCGAAAAGAAATGGTTTTCGGTGAAACTATCTATCGTATTGGAGATAAAGTGCTGCAGCTGGTCAATCAACCCGAGAGTCATGTATTTAATGGCGATATGGGGGAAGTCATTAGTATTTTTAGAGCTGCTGAAACAGTTGAGAAAAAAGAAATGTTAATCGTTTCGTTTGATGGCAACGAAGTAACCTACGAAAAAAATGATTTAAATCAACTTACCCTAGCTTACTGTTGTTCCGTTCATAAATCTCAGGGAAGTGAGTTTCAAACGGTTATTATGCCTATAACAAGAAGTTATATGAAGATGTTAAGACGAAATTTACTTTATACAGGAATTACTCGTGCCAAAAACTTTCTTATATTATGTGGAGATCCAGAAGTATTTAAATTCGGAGTGCAAAGAACCGATGACCTTCAACGATTAACTACCTTAAAGGATCGTTTATCGAAGGAAGAAGAATCAGAGCAACTTGAAGACAAAGAAATAATACAAGAATCAGCTGAGGCTCAAACTGATTTGACATGCTTAACTACTGAAAATTTTCATATAATAGACCCTCTAATTGGGATGAATGGAATCACACCGTATCAATTTATGGAGTCAGACAATTGACACTTGCCAATTTGTTTTTTATAATCAATTGCATATAGTAAAATGTTGACGGAGAAAGTACTAATTGTTAGCTGACAAGAGATGAATTCCTTGGCTGAAAGAATTCACTGACCTAACAAATAGGAAAGCTACTCCTGAGTGCAGTTAAAACCTGTCGTTCGGCCGCGTTAAGGCTTCTTGAGAGACACAGTAGATTAATTCTGTGTAACTAGGGTGGTACCGCGAAACAACAGCTTTCGTCCCTTTTATAGGGATGAGGGCTTTTTTTATTTGTTTCGGCTTTGAGTGAAGTAATTCTGTTGATTTCCGTTACAGCCGGACGCTTTCCGCGGGGTGAGCGATGAGCTATCACCGTCGCTAACGCGTCGTTGTGATATCACATCTGTCTCACTCATCCCGCTGGAGTCGCCGTCTTTCACTTCAATCAATAATTAGTGTAGTTATTATTTGTTTAAAAGAGATAACATAATAGGTGAGTGATCAATTAAGTGTTATTTATCAATAGCCATTATCGGGGTGTGAGCCTAAAAGTCGCAAGAGCGTTAAGAATGGTCCCCTAAAGGATTTTGGAGTAACACTAGGAGCGACTCATCCTAGGGAGGCTTTTGCTTAGAGTACAGCAGCTCACATCCATAAAGGAAATTCTATCTTGGATCTCATTTACACAACTAATAATCTATACTCTAAGGAAGACAATCCAAATTATTAAATCATCGACGTCTACACATCACAAATACTAATTATTAGGAGGAACTAAACATGAAACAATTAACAGGTGCTCAAATTAGACAAATGTATTTAGACTTTTTTATGGAAAAAGGGCATGCACAGGAACCATCGGCTCCACTCGTACCTATTAACGATCCATCTTTACTTTGGATTAATAGTGGGGTAGCAACATTAAAAAAATATTTTGACGGACGTGTTGTTCCTGAAAATCCACGTATTACGAATGCACAAAAATCTATTCGTACAAACGATATTGAAAACGTTGGGAAGACTGCGAGACATCATACTTTCTTTGAAATGCTAGGTAACTTTTCTATTGGTGATTATTTTAAAAAAGAAGCTATCCATTATGCATGGGAGTTTCTAACGGATGCTAAGTGGATGTCATTAGAACCAGAGAAATTATCAATTACCATTCATCCTGAGGATATTGAAGCATATAATATTTGGAAAGATGAAATTGGGATTCCTGAAGAAAGACTTATTCGTTTAGAAGGTAACTTCTGGGATATTGGGGAAGGTCCAAGTGGTCCGAACTCGGAAATTTTCTATGATCGTGGAGAAAGCTATGGCAATGACTTAAGTGATTCTGAACTTTATCCAGGTGGAGAAAATGAACGTTATTTAGAAATTTGGAATTTAGTTTTCTCTGAATTCAATCATAATCCAGACAACACATACACACCTTTGCCAAAGCAAAATATTGATACAGGTATGGGATTAGAGCGTATGACAAGTGTTATGCAAGATGTTCCAACGAATTTCGATACAGATTTGTTCATGCCAATCATACGTCAAACAGAACAGATTTCTGGTAAGCCATATCGTGCAAATGATGTGGACGATACAGCTTTTAAAGTAATTGCAGACCATGTTCGTACCGTTGCATTTGCGATTGGAGATGGAGCTTTACCATCCAACGAGGGTAGAGGATATGTTCTTAGAAGATTACTTCGTAGAGCAGTACGCTTTGCAAAACAGTTAGGAATTGAAAAACCATTTTTATATGAGCTTGTACCTGTAGTCGGAGAAATCATGAAAGATTTCTATCCTGAGGTAACAGAAAAACAAGATTTCATCATGCGTGTTATGAAAAATGAAGAAGAAAGATTCCATGAAACACTTCATGATGGTTTAACTATTTTAGAAAAAGTTATCAAAGAGCAGCAAGCAAAAGGTGAGACTTACATCCCAGGAACTACAACATTCACTCTATATGATACGTACGGTTTCCCAATCGAATTAACAGAGGAATATGCAGAGGAAGCAAATATGACCGTGGACCATGAAGGATTCCAATCAGAAATGGAAGCTCAGCGTTCTCGTGCTCGTGCGGCTCGTCAAAACGTAGATTCTATGCAGGTTCAATCTGAGGTATTTAGTAATTTACATGATGAAAGTGAATTTATCGGCTATGAAACAACTGCTGTTTCTACCAAAGTTACGTCCATAGTACGTGATCAAGTTTTAGTTAAAAAAGCTCATGAAGGTGACGAAGTGAAAGTAGTTTTAACTCAAACACCTTTCTACGCTGAAAGTGGAGGGCAAATTGCTGATCACGGTGTAATCGAAAATGATACATTTAGAGGATTTGTAAAAGATGTTCAAAAGGCTCCTAATGGACAAAACCTTCATACAGTTGTCATCGAGTCAGGGGAAATGATTACGGATGCTGAGGTAGTTGCAACTGTCGACAATTCATTACGTGGGCATACGATTAAAAATCACTCAGCTACGCATATTTTACATCAGGCACTAAAGGATGTATTAGGTACACATGTAAACCAAGCTGGATCATATGTTGGTCCCGATCGTTTACGTTTTGACTTCTCTCATTTTGGACAAGTAACAAAAGAAGAGCTAGAACAAATTGAACGTATAGTTAATGAGAAAGTGTGGGATAATATCCCGGTTGTTACTGGCTACCATAATATTGACGAAGCAAAACAAATGGGTGCAATGGCATTATTCGGTGAAAAGTATGGGGATATTGTAAGAGTTGTACAAATGGGAGATTTCTCTTTAGAGCTATGCGGTGGTATTCATGTTCAAAACACTTCTCAAATTGGAATTTTTAAAATCCTTTCAGAAAGTGGAATCGGAGCAGGTACTAGACGTATTGAAGCAGTAACTGGTAAAGGCGCATTCGAAATTATAAAAGAAGAAGAACAAATGTTAAACGAAGCTGCAAATTTACTAAAGGCACAGCCAAAAGATTTAGTGAATAAGGTTACTCAAACACTTCAAGAGCTAAAGAATGTGCAGAGAGACAATGAGTCACTATCTGCTAAAATTGCAAATAGCCAAGCATCTTCTGTTTTGTCATCTGCACAAAAAGTAAATGATGTAACGGTTTTAGCAGTAAAAGTAGATGCGAAGGATAATAACCAATTACGCCAAATGATGGACGATTTAAAGCAAAAGCTTGAAAAAGCTGTCATTGTACTAGGCGCAGTAGATGGGGACAAAGTAATGATTTCAGCAGGAGTGACAAAGGATATTGTTGGCGGGAACTATCATGCTGGTAATATCGTTAAACTAGTAGCAGAGCAGTGTGGAGGCAAAGGTGGAGGTCGTCCAGACTTCGCAATGGCTGGTGCAAAAGATGCAAGCAAACTGGAATCAGCTCTTAGTTCTGTAGTAGAATATATTAAATCTGTTTAAATTATTTCAAAAATAGGATATACTAAGACAATAGATACATTAGTTTTTTCATTAAAAATGGAAAGCGAGGTGCTGATCATGAGCTCATTTGATAAAACGATGAAATTTAATTTCCCTGAAGAATCGATGGAACAAGAAGTAAAGCATGTGATGACACAAGTTCACTCTGCACTAGAAGAGAAGGGGTATAATTCTATCAATCAAATTGTAGGCTACTTATTGTCAGGTGATCCAGCTTATATTCCTCGCCATCAAGATGCACGAAATATGATTCGAAAACTTGAACGAGATGAAATATTAGAGGAACTAGTGAAGTTTTATATTAAAAAAAATAATGAGGCTTAAAGATGCGTATTATGGGGTTAGATGTTGGTTCACGTACCGTAGGAGTGGCAATCAGTGATGCACTTGGTTGGACTGCGCAAGGTATTGAAACGATAAAGATAAATGAAGAAAATTTAGAATTTGGTCTAGAACGAATTGATGAACTTGTGAAAGAGCATGTTGTCACAGAATTTGTTGTAGGATTTCCCAAAAACATGAATAATTCTATTGGTCCACGTGCAGAGGCATCCGAACAATATGCCAAGCTATTAACCGATAAATACCATTTCCCTGTCACATTATGGGATGAACGATTGACAACGATGGCCGCAGAACGTATGTTAATAGATGCGGATGTAAGCCGTAAGAAACGCAAGCAAGTGATTGACAAGATGGCCGCTGTAATGATTTTACAAGGCTATCTGGATAGAAAAAATAGATGAGGTGACTGCAAATGGACCACGGACAAGAAAATATTACAATTGTAGATGAAAATGGAAACGAGCAGCTTTGCAACGTGCTTTTCACATTTGAATCAGATGAATTTGGAAAATCTTATGTACTTTATTATCCAATAGGAGCAGAAGAAGATGAAAATGAAGAAATCGAAATTCATGCATCTTCATTTGTTCCAAATGAAGATGGAGAAGACGGAGAATTACTTCCAGTTGAGTCTGACGCTGAATGGGATATGATCGAAGAAATGTTAAGCACATTTTTAGACGAGCAAGAGGAAGAAGACGAAGAATAAGACTATCTATTTTTAAGGTGGATGAGGGAAGCCTCATTCACCTTTTTCTTTTTATATGTTTTCTTGTATAATGAGATGGAGATAAAGTGTAACTTCATTCAGTGCGGGTTTTTCTTCCCGCACTGAATGTGAGTCGAACCAATCGGACCTTTGCGGGCAGTTTATCCAAAATTTCCTTTCATTGGTTTCCTCGAAATCTTGATGTGGGGATATTACTGTCCGTTAAGGCGGGACAAAAGGGGGAGAACCCGTGGAAAATGAGACAAAAAAAGAGATTATGTTTAATAAAATGAAAAAAAAGAAAAAAGAAGTGAAACTTGTTCGAAAAATTGTCTTAATTATTACCTTTCTTGTCATTGTTATAGGTGGAATAGGTGGTTTAATTGTTTACAATTATGTAGAATCAGCACTGCTTCCATTAGATCCTAACTCGGAAGAGAAGATTACAGTGGATATTCCAATCGGATCAGGACTTGATAATATTTCAAGTAAGCTTGAAGAAAGTGGAATAATAAAAAACGCTAAAATCTTCAAATATTATGCGAAGTTCAACAATGAATCTCAATTTCAGGCCGGAGAATATACGTTAACGAAAGCAATGACGCTTGATGAAATTATTACAAGCTTAAAGACTGGTAAAGTATACAGAGAACCTATTTTCTCTTTAACAATTCCTGAAGGATTAACCCTCGAGCAAATTGGACAAGTTGTGGAAAAGAAAACAAGTCATTCTGCTGATGATTTCTTTACTCTCGTAACTAACCCAGAATTTGTGGATAGAATGATGGTTAAATACCCAAACGTTTTAGGACCGGAAATTAAAGGAGAAAATGTACGTTATTCGTTAGAAGGCTATCTGTTCCCAGCGACTTATCCATTTTTTGAGGATAATCCTTCCATTGAGACAATAGTGGATACTATGCTTTCAAATACAGATAAAGTCGTAACTTCATATGTAGACTTATTACAAGCAGAAGAAAAATCAGTGCATTGGCTATTAACTTTTGCATCCTTGTTAGAGGAAGAGGCAACAGCGCAAACAGATCGTGCGACTATTGCAAGTGTTTTTTATAACCGTATTGAAGAAGGGATGCCCCTTCAAACGGACCCAACTGTTTTATATGCAAAAGGAACTCATAAAGACCGTGTCTTGTTTGAAGACTTAGAGTTTGACAGTCCATATAATACGTATCAAAATACAGGATTACCACCTGGACCAATTGCTAACGCTGGTAAATCCTCCATTGAAGCTGCACTGGATCCAAGTGATACAAAATACTTTTACTTCTTGGCAGATAAGGAAGGTACGAATCACTTTGCAGTGACCTATGATGAACATCTTCGAAATATTGACAAATATTTAAAGTAATTATTGTGCAGGAGACGGAATGGTTGTCGCATTCGGTCTCCTGCTATGTTATTATAAGAGTTGTTTTTTTACATAATTGGGATTACTATTTTATTGACCTAAAGGGGTTTGTTTAGATGAATATTAGTGATGATTTTTTGAAGGATCTAATTAAGCCTAGATCCGCTATTTTTTTGGAAATGGAACAATATGCAAAAGAGAATCATGTGCCAATTATGCAGCTGATGGGTATGGAATCGTTATTGCAGCTTCTTTCTTTGCAAAAACCCCAGGCTATTTTAGAGCTAGGAACTGCAATTGGATACTCTTCTATGCGTATGGCAACTAAACTTCCGCATTCGACCATTGTGACGATCGAAAGAGATGAAACAAAAGCTGAGCTAGCCCAAAATTATATAGAGCGTGCGGACTTAGAACATCGTATTCGAGTAATTGTTGGCGATGCTTTAGAAGTTTCGGCTAACGAGCTTGGAGATAACAAATTTGATGCTATTTTTATTGATGCAGCTAAAGGACAATACAAAAACTTCTTCGAAAAATATGCCCCATTTTTAAATGATGGTGGCGTTATTTATTGTGATAATTTATTGTTAAATGGATTGTCTGAATTACCGATGAGTGAGGTACCTAGAAGAAAAAGAACAATGGTCCGAAACCAGCATCAATTTATGGAGTGGCTGATGAATCATCCAGATTATGACACGGCATTCCTACCTGTTGGAGATGGAATGTTAGTAAGTATTAAGAGGTGAACAACAATATGAACAAAACAGAATTATTAGTAACCCCAGCAAGTATTAGTCATTTAGAAGAACTCATAGCAGTAGGAGCTGATGCCTTTTTAGTAGGGGAACAATTTTTTGGGTTGAGACTCCCAGCAGAATTTACATTGGAACATATCACAGCGGCTAGAAACATTACCTTGAAACATAACAAAAAACTATACGTTGCGGTAAATGCTCTTTTTCATAATGATAAGGTAGACTCATTAGCACCTTATTTAAAGAAACTTCAGGAAATTGGTGTAGATGGAATTGTTTTTGGCGATCCAGCTGTCATTATAGCTAGACGTGAAGCAGAAGTAACTATTCCGTTACACTGGAATACGGAACAAACAGCTACCAATTATTTTACTGCAAATTATTGGGGAAAACGTGGTTCGACCAGAGCTGTTCTTGCTAGAGAACTAAGCTTAGATGAAGTTGTGGAAGTAAAAGAAAATGCAGAAGTTCAAATTGAAGTTCAAGTTCATGGAATGACCTGTATTTTTCAATCAAAGCGTTCTCTACTAGGTAATTATTTCTTGTTCCAAGAGAAAGCAATGGAAGTGGAAAATCGTTCTAAAAATATGAATATGTTTTTACACGATAAAGAGCGCTCCAACAAATATCCAATTTATGAGGATAGCAATGGAACACATATTTTCAGTCCAAACGATATGTGTATGATCGATGAACTAGATGAGCTTTTAGACGCAGGAATTGATAGCTTGAAAATCGATGGAATACTACAGGACCCTTCCTATGTAACGGCTGTTACTGGCTACTATCGTCAAGCTATTGATGCTTATTATGAATCGAGAGCTGCTTACAAAGCTTGCAAAAAAGAATTATTGAACAAGATTGAAGAAATTCAACCACCATTGAGACCATTAGATACTGGGTTTTTCTTTAAAGAAACCGTGTATTAATGGAAGTTTTATAAGAAAGGGTAGGTTTTATTTGCTTAATACGAAATTAGATAAAATAAGTGAGATAATCGATGGAAAACGTGTTATAACGAAAAAACCTGAATTATTAGCGCCTGCTGGAAGTTTAGAAAAGTTGAAAATTGCTGTGCATTACGGTGCTGATGCTGTATTTATAGGAGGACAAGAATTTGGACTCCGTTCCAATGCGGGAAACTTCTCCATCGATGAAATGCGTGATGGAGTAGAATTTGCTAACAAGTATGGCGCTAAAGTATACGTGACAACTAATATATTTGCGCACAATGAAAATATGGATGGATTGGAAGATTATTTGCAAGCAGTCGAATCTACCGGGGTAACTGGAATTATTGTGGCCGATCCATTAATAATTGAGACGTGTAGAACTGTTGCGCCAAAATTAGAGCTTCACTTAAGCACGCAACAATCTTTATCCAATTGGAAAGCTGTTCAATATTGGAAAGAGGAAGGACTTCATCGAGTTGTACTAGCTCGTGAAACTAGTGGAGATGAAATTCAATTGATGAAAGAGAAAGTCGACATCGAAATTGAAACGTTTGTCCACGGCGCAATGTGTATTGCCTACAGTGGTAGATGCACACTTTCTAATCATATGACTGCGCGTGATTCCAATAGGGGCGGTTGCTGCCAATCCTGTCGGTGGGATTATGATTTATATGAACAAAACGATGGCCAAGAACAAGCCTTATTTACAGAAGGTGATGTTCCGTTTGCTATGAGTCCAAAGGATTTAAAATTATTGGAATCGATACCACGTTTAATCGAGTTAGGAATTGATTCATTAAAAGTAGAAGGTCGTATGAAGTCAATTCACTATATCGCTACTGTGGTGAGTGTTTATCGTAAAGTAATTGATACATACTGTGCAGATCCTGAAAACTTTATAATGCAGAAAAGCTGGGTAGAAGAGCTAGAAAAATGTGCAAATCGTGAAACTGATACAGCATTTTTTGAGCATGAGCCTACTTTTGAACAGCAGATGTATGGGGTACATGATAAAAAATTAGGGTTCGATTTTGTCGGACTTGTGTTAGAGTATAACGAAGAGACACAAATAGTGAAACTGCAGCAACGAAACTATTTTAAGCCTGGAGACAAAGTAGAATTCTTTGGTCCAGAAATAGAGAACATCGAGATGGTTATAAATGAGCTTACGGATGAAAAAGGACAGGTCTTAGAAGCAGCAAGACATCCTTTACAAATTGTACAATTTAAATGTCCGACTAAATTATATCCAAATAATATGATGAGAAAAGGGATGAAATAATGGCTAAGAAAACTCCTCTTATCATTGGGATCGCAGGTGGATCGGGATCAGGTAAAACGAGTGTAACAAACGCAATCAGTGAAGTATTTAAGGACCATTCCGTAGTGGTAATTCAACAAGATTTCTATTACAAAGATCAGAGTCATTTGAAATTTGAAGAAAGACTCAATACTAATTATGATCATCCATTAGCATTTGATAATGACCTATTACTTGAACATATTCATAATTTGTTAGACAATAAGTCAATTGAAAAGCCGGTATATGATTATGCACAACATACCCGCTCTTCAGAAACGATCAAAATTGAGCCAAAAGATGTTATTATTTTAGAAGGTATTTTAGTTTTGGAAGATGAGCGACTTCGTAATATGATGAATATCAAATTATTTGTTGATACAGATGCAGATTTACGTATTATTCGTCGTATATTACGTGATATTAACGATAGAGGACGTACAGTTGATTCTGTTGTGGACCAATATCTTCACGTAGTTCGTCCGATGCACAATCAATTCATCGAACCGACTAAAAAGTATGCAGACGTAATCATTCCAGAAGGCGGCCAAAATGAAGTGGCAATAGATTTAATGGTAACAAAAATAAAAACTATTCTTGAAACGGATGTTAATGTATAATATGATGATTGAGATTGACAATAATTTCATGAAATTCATAACATTGTGATTAGATGCATATGAATAATACATGATAAAGTTTTAAGTGTGTATTTAAAGGAGTGTATGGGAGTGTCAATAGAGAAACAATATCCAATGACCGTTGCTGGTAAACAAAAATTACAGGATGAATTAAATCATTTAATAACGGTTAAACGTAAAGAGGTAGTAGAACGTATTAAAATTGCTAGAAGTTTTGGGGATCTTTCCGAGAACTCAGAATATGATTCAGCTAAAGAGGATCAAGCGTTTGTAGAAGGTAGAATTTCAACTCTAGAGTCAATGATTCGCAATGCTGTTATCATCGAAGGAGAAGGAAATAACGACATCGTTTCGCTTGGTAAAACCGTAACGTTTGTGGAAATTCCAGATGGCGATGAAGAAACTTATACAATCGTAGGTTCTGCAGAAGCTGATCCATTAGAAGGCCTTATTTCAAATGATTCTCCAATTGCTAAAGGATTAATAGGCAAGACTACAGGAGATCGCGTGAAAATCCTTACTCCTGGTGGAGAAATGGATGTAGAAATAAAAACGATTTCATAATAAAAGAGGTAAACGAATCCGTTTACCTCTTTTTTTGAGGGATAAAATATTTAAAAAGGTCCAGTGAACCAGGAATTATAGTTCATGAAAGAAAAATAAATAATCCTACTCATTTCCGTTTCAGGTGGGGGACAAAGGCGGTTGGCCCTCGCGGGGGAAGCGAGGAGCTATCATCGTCGCTGTGATAACTCATCTGTCTCACTAATCCCGTAGAAGACGCCACCTTTCAATACAATCATCTGCTCCTAAAAAGGATGTTTGCACTTATTAGGAATAGAATCTTATACCTAGGTCATATCTTAAATAGTTGTGAGAAATTGGTCTACTTAAATGACATCATGACTATCAATCGTACTATTTTTGAGCTTTTTGAAACAAATTCCTATGATTCTCGTCTATTTGTAGTATATTCTCTTATATTAAGGAGGAATTTGCATGCCTGAAAAAAATACGAAATTTGACTCACGCTTAGATCAACGAAATCATAAGAGAAAAAAGAATACTATTCTAAATATACTTATTGGAATAGTAATTCTCCTGATCATCATAGTAACAGTAAATATAGTTACAGATGACAACGAGAAAGAAAGTGCTAATACTTCTAACACAAACAATGAACAAACAGAAGAAAATAGTGAGAATACCTCTAAAGAAGATAAAGAAAAGGAATCCGAAGCTTTAGTTGGTGATAGTACAGATTCCACAGATTCAACTTCCTCAAATGAAGAACCAACTTCTGAAACAGAAACGAATGAAACTACTGATGATAGTGAGACTGACACTGACACTGAATCAGGCACTGTAACAACTGAAACTTCCGACGATCCAAATGTCGAATCAGTTGTAATAGATTCTGGGTGGCAGCCAATAGGAACAGTCCAAACAGGTGATCACGTTTCAAGCTATACGAAAAAAACTGTAGACTGGGATGAAAAAGTGGATGCATTAGCGTATGCTGCCAATTTAGATCCGTCCGATATGTATGTAGTATTTCTCGGTAACGGGGGAAGCCCTCAAAAATCCATAGGAACTGTAACTTCTAAGGATAGAAGCGAAATTTATCGTATATCTCTTGAATGGATTGATGGAGAAGGCTGGAAACCTACAAAAAAAGAGAAACTTAAAGCATTAAAATAAGTTTCTGCACTATTTCATTTATAATTTCAAAAAGAAAAGCTTCTTGACTTAAGAAGCTTTTTTCCTTATTTTAAAAGAAGTGCAATTAGAGAGGGGTTTATTAATTTGAAAATAGCAGTTATAGGTGCAATGGAAGAAGAAGTAGAGCTTCTGAGAAAAGAAATCGAAAACCCAGAAACAAAGAACATAGCAAACAGTGAATTTACAAGTGGATCTTACAAAAATCATGAAGTTATTTTACTGAAAAGTGGAATTGGAAAAGTGAACGCGGCAATGACAACTTCTATATTATTAAGCGAGTTTCAACCTGATTATGTTATAAACACTGGTTCAGCAGGGGGTTATGACCCTAATTTAGAGGTAGGGGCGATTGTAATCTCCGACGAAGTGAGACATCATGATGTCGATGTAACTGCTTTTGGTTATGAAATTGGTCAAGTACCTCAGCTTCCTGCAGCATTTAGATCTGACGAACGTTTGATGAAATTAGCAGAGGAAGCAGTATCGGAAATAGGACAACATCAAGCCGCAACCGGTTTAATTGCAACAGGGGATATCTTTATGCATGAGCCTGCAAAAGTAGAGCAGGTTCGTAGCCATTTCCCACATATGAAGGCTTGTGAAATGGAGGCTGCTGCAGTTGCACAAGTTTGCCATCAATTTGACGTTCCTTTTGTCGTAATTCGTTCACTTTCTGACATCGCAGGTAAAGAATCCTCTGTCAGCTTTGATGAGTTTTTACCTGTTGCCGCTAAGCATTCAACGCAAGTTGTATTGCGTGTTATTGAAAAACTATAAGTTGTCATTAATTTGCCATACTGCGCTGTTTAACGTATATTAATAATTCTCTTACTATATGCTATGATAAAATTATCAAGCGGTTTCAATGTAAGAGGAGGAGAATGAATGTTATTCCTAATGGCTATGTCAGTTTTAGTAACAGCGGTATTATCATTTATCATGATCGCAGAGACAAGTGAAGATTAAATCTAACTAAGCTCTTTTGGTGTTTGATACATCGAAAGAGTTTTTTTCATGTATATAGGATTGATACAGTTTTACTAATGCGCGTTTCTCAATCCGCGATACGTAGCTTCTCGATATTTTTAGTTGCTTCGATATATCTTTTTGCGTCATAGGCTCATGACCAAGCAATCCATATCTTCGGACGATAATTTCGAGCTCTCTTTTTTCTAGCTGGGACAAATGTCGATATAAGCTATTCGTTTCTTCTTCATCTACCAATTGTTCGTCCGTACTTTTATCAATACCTGGAAGCAGGTCTGTAATTTCTAATGAGTGACCATCTTTATCCATCCCGATTGGTTCATGCAGGGAAACGTCTTTTTGTACTTTCTTTAATGATCGTAAATACATTAAAATTTCATTTTCTATACATCTGGCAGCGTATGTCGCTAGTTTCGTTTTCTTCGTGGGAGTATAACTATTGACAGCTTTCATCAGACCAATTGTGCCTATCGAGATATAATCATCCAACAGTTCATGCTTTGGATGAAACTTTTTGACTACATGGGCAACCAATCGCATATTTCGTTCGATAAGTTCATCACGAGCTGATAAATCGCCACCTAAAAATCGATCTATCATGATTTTTTCTTCTTCCGGTGTGAAGGGCTGATGAAATGCCTGGCCTTTCAAATAACCAAGAACGAGCGGAAATTCTACAAAGATGCTTATAAAGGCAGCCATTAGACCGGTAATGAGGTTCACCTCCATCTAGTTGTTAAACCAGTGTATGTCGAAAGCTGCCAAAATATGAAAAAGCGACCGCAAATTCGCAGTCGCTTCACTCGGAAATTAAAGTATTTAGTTATATGTCATTCTCTGACCAGCTCCAACGCTTATCGGGTCTAACATAGGCGTTTATACTTTCCTTAATGTAAATGTGCTGATCATTAATAGTGCTAGAATGATGAATAAAAACATGTAAGAGACAGATGGTACATATTCTATCGCAAAATAGGATAACGTTAAAATCACACCAGCTACAGTAATGGGTAGACCGGTAAAAAAACCATTCGGTTCAGAAATATTAAATCGTGCGAGCCTGAAAGCACCACATGCTATATAAATGACAGTTATGATCATTCCGGTAACAACGAACTCTTGTAATACTAACGAATACATCAGTAATGCAGGAGCTACCCCGAATGAAATAATATCGCTCATGGAATCTAGTTGTTTACCTAATTCGGATTCGAGATGAAATTTTCGAGCTACAATTCCATCAAATCTATCTAATAGGCCAGCTATAAATATAAATAAAACACTGAACGTGTAATTTTCATTCATTGTTGCCATGATGGCTGCACCACCACATGCTAGATTGCCAATGGTGATCATATTTGCTGCATGTGATTTCAATTTTTTTACTGTTTGATACATTGCGTTTTGTAAAAACATTGTAAATCACTCCTTTACAAATAACGTATTTGTTCATTATACTTCGATTAAGTAAAAATTGTAAGTTTAAATTTTTCTAGGGAGCTAAAAAATGAGAGAAAGATTATATCAAACCATGATTGAATTAACCAATGGAAAATGGTCCTCATCACTAATCCGAAGTTTTACCCAATCCAAGGTTAGCAAACGTATTATTCCCTCTTATATTAAGTATTTTAATATATCAACTCACGACATGATACAAAAAATTAACGATTTCCCTACTTTACATGAATTTTTTATTCGTAAGGTTACTGAGGCTAGTCGACCGATTGATGAGAAAGCGGCTAGCATAATTAGCCCTGTCGATGCCACAATAGAAACTTTCGGGGATATTACAGCAGAAGGGCTTTTCTATGTAAAACAAAAAACCTACTCTTTACAGGATATGCTAGGCTCTGATAAAATAGCTTCATTTTATCAAAATGGAAAATATATTGTTTTATATTTAAGTCCAGCCGAATATCACCGAATACATTCTCCTGTAGATGGCAAAGTTTTGAATCAATTTATTCTCGGTGCGAAATCGTATCCAGTGAATAAATGGGGTCTTCAGTTTGGCAAGCAAACGATAAGTGGTAACTACCGAATGCTTACGGAACTAGAAATGCCCAATGAAAAAAGGTGTATACATATAAAAGTAGGAGCAATGTTTGTAAATTCAATCGAACTTACGAATACATCTGCTACATGGAATAAAGGAGAAGAGGTTGGATATTTCTCCTTTGGATCTACCGTCGTTATGCTATTCGAGTCTAATAGCGTGGAGTTCTCTAGTAATGTACAACCTGGCAAATTTGTCCGAATGGGTGAGAATGTAGCAAATATGCTATAATCATAAATAGAAATAGCCTCGAATTGGAGTGTTCGTCTTTGTATTCAAATTTTATACCTAGTGAATTTGTAAGAAGTGTCTATCATATAACACCTGAAATGTTAAAAGACAAAGGGATAAAGGCAATTATTACAGATTTAGATAACACATTAGTTGAATGGGATCGACCAGATGCTACCCCTAAATTAATTGAGTGGTTTGCGAGTATTAAAGCTGCTGGCATTCAAGTAACGATTGTTTCTAATAACAATGAGCTGCGAGTTAAATCATTTGCAGATCCACTTGGAATTCCATTCATATTTAAGGCTCGTAAACCGCTTGGAAAAGCATTTCTTCAGGCATTGAGTATAATGTCGGTGAAACGAGAAGAAGTAGTAGTCATTGGTGACCAGTTACTAACCGATGTGTTTGGCGGAAACAGATTAAAACTTCATACGATTTTAGTTATTCCAGTTGCGAAATCAGATGGATTTGTGACCAAATTTAACCGTATGGTAGAACGAAGAATTTTTAGTTACTTGGACAAAAAAGGACAGGTTACATGGGAGGAAGAAGCGTGACAGAAGCACCAAAATGTATCGGTTGCGGTACAGTAATTCAAACAGAAAAAGTAGGAGAGCCTGGTTATGCACCAGTTTCTTCTTTGGAAAAAGAAGATATAATATGTCAGCGTTGTTTCCGATTGAAGAATTACAATGAATTACAACCAGTTTCATTGACAGATGATGATTTTCTTCGAATTTTAAATAGCTTAGGTACACAAAAAGGGCTAATCGTGAAAATAGTTGATATCTTTGATTTTAATGGTAGTTGGTTACCTGGTTTGCATCGTTTTGTTGGCAACAACCCAATATTGTTAATAGCCAATAAGGCAGATTTATTACCAAAATCAGTGAAAAAAAATAAAGTCATCAATTGGATGAAGCAGGAAGCCAAAAAACTAGGCTTGTCTCCGATAGACGTATTGTTTGTGAGTGCCCATAAAGGAACAGGCATGCCAGAAGCAATGGAAGCCATCGAGCATTATCGAAAAGGCGAAAACGTTTATGTAGTGGGCTGTACAAATGTTGGGAAGTCTACATTTATTAACCGAATTATTAAACAGGCTACTGGAGAGGATGCGATTATTACTACTTCGCATTTCCCTGGCACTACATTAGATATGATTGAAATTCCGTTAGATGACACTAAGTCATTATTTGATACACCTGGTATTATAAATCACCATCAAATGGCCCATTACTTAGATCCATCAGAATTGAAATTTATAACACCTAAAAAAGAGATTAAACCGAAAGTATTCCAACTAAATAGTGAACAAACATTATATTTGGGCGGTTTATCTCGTTTTGACTTTATCAAAGGTGAACGTGCGGCTTTTACATGTCATATAGCTAATGATATTCCAATACACCGCACAAAATTAGAGAATGCGGATAATTTATATAAAGAACATAAAGGAAAATTATTATCTCCACCGAGTGAAGAGTTTGCAGATCTACTACCACCTTTAGTTCGTCATGAATTTAAGATAAAAGATGATAAAACAGATATCGTATTTTCTGGATTAGGGTGGATTACTGTACAACGTGGTGGTGTAATTGTAGCCGCGCATGCCCCTGCGGGTGTAGAAATTTCTATTCGTCCATCATTAATTTAGGAGTGATAGGCTTGAAAAAATGGTTTGCTGTGATTGGAAATCCAATTTCCCATTCCTTATCACCTACTATGCACGAAACATGGTTAAAACAGCTGGATATTAATGCAAGTTATATTCCAATACATGTAGAGCAAAATCAGTTAGAGCAAGCTGTGGAATCTTTAAAGCTCTTAGGATGTAGTGGTTGGAATGTGACTATTCCTTTCAAAGAGGCGATTATTCCATTTCTTGATGATGTGGATGAATCTGCAAAAGGAATTGGGGCAGTAAATACAGTAGTGAAAACAAGGAACAATAAATATGTTGGGTATAATACAGATGGGTTAGGTTTTATTGAATCTCTTGGTCCCATTTTACCTGAGTACAACATATTGCTGATTGGAGCTGGAGGAGCTGCGCGCGGTATAGCTCATGCGTTCAAAAGAAAAGGTTATACACAACTGGCAATAGCAAATAGAACGTTAGAAAAAGCTATGGGATTAGTGGATGAACTTAAGACTGGACAGGCATTGACTTTGGAAGAAGCAGAAAATATGTTGAACAAGTTTGATATCATTGTACAAACGACATCACTTGGCATGAAAAATAACGACGCATCGTTGCCAATTCAATTGAACCGTTTAAAAGAGAATGCAATTGTAGCGGATATCGTATATAATCCTTTAGTTACCCCTTTTTTAGAGGAAGCAAAGAAATACAATGTTCGAACGGTTAATGGTCTGGGAATGCTTGTACATCAAGGAGCATTGGCCTTTTCATATTGGAATGGAGTTAAACCCGATTCTGAGGAGATAATCCAACAATTGATAGAGCAATTAGGAGGAAATTATGTTAACAGGTAAACAAAAAAGATTTTTACGTAGTCAAGCACACAATCTTTCACCGATTTTTCAAGTCGGTAAAGGTGGCGTTAACGATGCTATGATTAAACAAATCGGAGAAGCACTGGAAGTTCGTGAACTAATCAAAATTAGCATTTTACAAAACTGTGAGGACGACAAGCACGAAGTAGCGGAGGCACTTGCAAAAGGAACAAAGTCAGAGCTAGTGCAATTGATTGGTTTAACAGTAGTATTGTACAAACCATCCAAAAATAATAAACGAATTGAGCTCCCAAAAGCGAGTCGCGCATGAGAAAAAAAGTAGGGATTTTAGGCGGTACCTTTAACCCGCCGCATATTGGACATTTGATCATTGCAAATGAAGTACTACACGCATTGAAATTAGATGAAGTACGTTTAATGCCAAATGCTAACCCTCCTCATAAAGAAATTCAAAATAGAGTTACAGCTAGACAACGTCTTACGATGGTGGAATTGTCTATTAAGGACGTTGCCTTGTTGAAACTTGAAACGATTGAAATCGATCAAGGTGGGACATCCTATACTTTTGATACGATGGAGCTTCTAAGATATCGTGAACCGGACAGTGATTTTTATTTTATTATCGGTGGCGATCAGGTAGAGGATTTACCCGAATGGTACCGGATTGATGAACTTATGCAAAATGTGCATTTAGTAGGAGTTCCAAGACCAAATAAATCACTTGAAACTGCATATCCTATAATAACTTTACCTATACCACAGATCGATTTGTCTTCTACTACCATTCGAAATCGAATAGCGAATGGCGAAACTACTCAGTTTCTTATAACCGATGCTGTTCGAGATTTCATTCGAAAGGAGCGTTTGTATGAAACATGAACATTTACTGGAGCAGATGAAAAGTCGAATGCCAGAAAAGCGCTTTGTCCATACAAAAGGTGTAGCAGTGACTGCTATTCAGTTGGCCAAAAAGTATGGAGAAGATGTTGAAAAGGCAGAAATCGCAGCGATTTTACATGATAGTGTGAAGTATGCCGACACGGAATGGTTAAGATCTATTATCCTTTCCGAAAAAATGAATCCATTATTATTGAAATTTAATCAAGAGTTATGGCACGCTCCTGTTGGTAGTTATGTAGCGAAAACAGAGTTTCAAATTACAGATCAGGATATTTTACATGCTATAGAATTTCATACAACTGGTCGAGCTGGCATGTCCAAGTTGGAAAAAATAATTTATGTCTCAGATATGATAGAGCCTGGTCGGAAATTTTCAGGAGTCGATCTTTTACGCGAAAAAGCAAAGGTTGATTTAGAAGATGCAATGACTAGTTGTATAAAACATAGTGTTTCATTTTTAATAGAAAAAAAACAACCGGTATTTCCGGATTCATTTCATTGTTACAATGATATGATACAACAGAGAGGAACAGTGAACGAATGACATCTTCATTAGTAGAAATCGCTTATAAAGCAGCGGACGATAAAAGAGCAGAGGATATCGTAGTATTAAATATGCAAGGAGTATCTTTACTTGCTGACTACTTTTTAATATGCCATGCTAACTCGGATCGCCAGGTTCAAGCAATTGCAAAAGAACTAGAAGAACAAGCCTTTAAGGCAGGATTTAATGTAAAACGTTTAGAAGGTTTTGATGAAGCTAGATGGATTTTAGTTGATATGGGCGACGTTGTAGCTCATGTATTCCATAAGGATGAACGTGCTTATTATAATTTAGAAAGACTTTGGGGAGATGCTCCAATGATTCAAGTTGGGCAAGATGCTTAATGTCTTCTTATGAACAATTTGCTTATATTTATGATTCATTAATGTCCGATATTCCATATAAAAAATATGCGGATTGGGTACAACAGAACGCCCCATTGGATAGACCCAAAAAATTAGTCGATATTGGCTGTGGGACAGGAGTTTTGAGTACCCAATTTGCTAAAGCAGGGTATGAGGTAATTGGTGTAGATTTATCTGATTCTATGCTTACAGTAGCTCAAAATCGAAGCTTTGAAAATGGAACGGATATCACTTTTATATGTCAATCAATGGCTAATCTTGAAGGTGTAGATGAGATAGACATAGCAGTTATTGCTATAGATTCTCTAAATTATTTAGAAACTTTAGAAGAAGTAGAGCAGACATTTAAACGTTTATTTGCAGCCTTAAATCCAAAAGGACAATTGTTTTTTGATGTCCATTCTCTTTATAAAATGAATGTAATTTATCCAAATGGACCTTTTACGTATGAGGATGAGCAAGTTGCTTATCTTTGGCATACGGAGCAAGGGGAAGAAGAGCATTCTATTTATCATGATATAACTTTCTTTGTTCGGGATGAATCTGGTCTTTATGAAAGATTTGAGGAATCCCACTATCAACGTACGTATCCAATAGAAACTTTTTTAAGTCTTCTTGAAAAGGTAGGATTTTCTACGGTGACCGTCCACGATGATATATTTGGAACGCCTACAGAAGAAGTGGATAGATGGTTTATCCACGCTGTAAAATAAGAATAATTCCCCAATAGAGTATTAAATGGGGAATCCTAACAAAATTGATTTCCGCTCTAGGCGGACGCTTTCCGCGGGCACGGCTTCAATCTCCTCGTCACTGCGAAAACATATGCTCCTGCGGTTACTCGTCGCAAAGACATTGGCCAAACAAAGTTTGGTCAATGTCTTTCCTGCGGGGCTTTCAGCTCGCGCTATTCCCGCTGGAGTCGCCGCCTGCCGCTCCAATCAATCAAATCCACTTCGTTTCTGCGAGGTACCGAATATAAATGTTCTTAGTAATTATTAAATTGATTCTAATAGTAAAAATAATAAAGAGAGCCCCTTTGGCTCTTTTTATTTATAAAATAATGTTTACTTAATTACCTATTATATTTTAGAAATTGATAATTCTTTAATTATAGTCTATTTATACATACATGTTGTTAGCTATAGATAGTAGCTCTGTTCAAGTATATTAATTCTGTTTAAAAATAGTTGTTTATTCTAATAATGGTTAATTCTACACCACTTGTTGATTGAAGTGAAAGGCGGCGACTCCAGTGGGATGAGTGAGACAGATGAGATATCACAGCGACGCGTAAGCGACGGTGATAGCTCATCGCTCACCCCACGGAAAGCGTCCGCCTGAAACGGAAATTAGTGGTTGATTATTTATGGACAACTAGATTACCAACTAGATATTAATTTATGTTTATTATTTTTTTACTTTTAAAATACCCCTGTTCAATTAGAGATAAATTTAGTATAGTCTTCATAACTCCATATAATTTACCTCTTATGAAAGAGGCTGATAATTCTGATTCAACTGTTCATCCAGAAATATAAGAAAAAGCTGCTATTCCCAATAGTAGTAATAGGAATAATACTATTTGTCAGTATTCAATCCTTTTTAAAATCGGCACCCCTCAAAGCTGATTCTATTCAACCTATCCCATTAAACGAAAATTTTACAGTAGAAGAAACAATTGAATATGAAGAGGACCTCGTTGTATTTGTAGAAGTCAAAGGCGCTGTCACGAAGCCCGGAGTTTATGAACTTTCCGAAGGGGATCGTGTGTTAAATGCGATTGAAATGGCTGGAGGTTATTTGGTGTCTAGTAATTCTAAGCATATTAATCATGCTGAGCGAGTGAAAGATGAAATGGTTATTTATGTGCCCGAGGAAGGAGAAGTAGTGGAAGAAACACCTTTAGACTCAAATAGCACACAGTCATCTTTAGTAAATATTAACAGTGCTGATGCAACAGCTTTAACTACGTTACCAGGTATTGGCGCAGCTAAAGCAGAGGCAATTATCACACATCGCGAGCAGTCTGGTGCTTTTAAAGAAAAGCAGGATTTGATGAAAGTCAGTGGTATCGGACAAAAAACATTTGAAAAGCTAGAACCATTAATTTCTGTTAAGTAACAAATGGATTATTGAAGTTTCGTGCACAAACTACTACACTTAAAGAAATGTTTATTTTGGGGGTAGTTATATGGAGAGAATAACTTGGGATCAATTTTTCATGGCTCAAAGCCATTTACTTGCACTTAGAAGCACATGTACACGTCTTGCAGTTGGAGCAACGATTGTTCGTGACCGTCGAATTATGGCTGGAGGATATAATGGATCTATCTCAGGTGGTGACCATTGTATTGATCATGGATGCTATGTCGTAGAAAATCATTGTGTGAGAACGATACACGCAGAGATGAATGCACTTTTACAATGTGCAAAATACGGGATTACAGTGAGCGGTGCAGATTTGTATGTAACTCATTTTCCATGTCTCCCATGTACAAAATCCATTATTCAATCCGGGATCAGTCGCCTCTACTATGCTCAAGATTATAAGAATAACGCCTATGCAATTGAATTATTAAATAAGGCAGGGGTCAAAGTTATCCATGTGCAGTTCGATGAAAGAAAGATAGATTTCTTAAGTGATGAAAAAGTTGCATTATATACAGAACTGATTTCAAAGCTAAGAGAAAAAGGAGCGAGTAGCGAAGAATTGGCAACATACGAAACGAAGGTGGCAGAACTATTTGGATTAACAACTTCCATGGAAATCTAATATATATCGCTTTAAGTGCTATAGTAGGGGTCATAGCAGCATATGAATCTAGTCTTATCCTTTTCTTATTGTCCGGAATACTTTTTCTACTTTTATATAAACAACTTCCAATATCGTTTATAGCGATTACTTTATGCCTAGGGATTGTATGTTATTTTTATACGGAGCAGAGAATACCTTCAGCTTCACTAGAGCAAAATTTCACCAAAATTACATGGACAGACACATACCGCATCAATGGAAGTACCCTTCGTGGTTTTGCGATAGCGGAAAATAAGGATAAATGGTATGTCCAGCTAAAATTAGAAAGTGAACAACAGAAGAGAACATTCACCGAACAATCGCTTGCGGGATTGACCATGAATATTCTCTCTGAAGAAATCCCTAATAGACCTAGTTCACATATGTATGCATTCGATATAAATAATTATTTGAAGAGTAATGGTGCTGTCGGTCAACTTCAGATTACTCAATTTGAGTTTGTAGGATTTAAGAAAGGTCTTACAACCTTTATGGCAGGACAGCGCTTTAAAATGATGCAACATATCCAAAATCACTTTCCATTATCCCTGCAAGCAGAAGCAGAGGCGCTTTTAATAGGGAGTAGGGAGCAAATGCCCTCCGAGATGCAAAACGCTTATCAGACGCTCGGAATAACACATTTATTTGCTATTTCTGGGCTTCACGTAGCTTTAATCGTTTGGTTAATCTACGAAACGATGATTCGTTTAGGTGTAAGGAGAGAGACCGCAAACTGGCTGTTGCTTTTAGCGCTACCGTTATATGCCTTGCTCGCTGGAGGGGCACCTTCTGTATGGAGGTCCGTTTCTGTAACAGAGATTGTATTAATCTCCATGTTTTTTCAAAGGAAAATAGCAATGGAAGATGCTTTTTCTCTAAGTATTATTGGATTTATTTTTATAACTCCTTGGATAATATTCCAAATTGGTTTCCAACTCTCTTATTTAGCCGCATTCTCCCTCATTTATTCTTCGATTTTATTGAAATCTAGTACGTCCTATTTGCTCCAATCGTTTATAATTACCGCTGTTTGTCAGCTTATCGTTTTTTCTATTCTTCTCTATCATTTTTATGAGATTTCTATTTCTTCGTTTCTTGCAAATTTAGTTTTTGTCCCGTTATTTTCGTTCGTCATCTTACCTATCAATCTATTATTGTTGCTGCTAACGTTTCTGTTACCTTCGTTGGCAGGAAGTTTGTTAATGTTGTATCAACCAGTTCGAAGCCTACTTGATGTACTCATTTTGACATTAGGGCAATTACCATATCAAATGTGGAATCCGATGAAACCTGAAAGCTGGATTGTCTTACTTGCATATATAAGCGTAGTAATCTTGTTTATTTCAGTAGAAAGAAGAAAGAACTTATTTTCAAGTACTGTTCTTTTCTTATTTGTCATTGGATGCATCCAGATAGCTCCATATACGGATTCCTCTACAAAAATTACGTTTGTAAATGTTGGACAGGGTGATTGTATACTCATCGAAATGCCTTTTAGAAAACAAGTTATTATGATAGATACAGGTGGCTTACTAAGGTTCGATCAGGAAAGTTGGAAACAAGCAAATGAACCTTTTGAAATTGGCAGGCAAGTTGTTTTGCCCTTTTTAAAAGGAAAGGGCATTAACACGATTGATACGCTTGTAATAACGCATGCAGATGCTGACCATATGGAAGGTGCAGAAGAGGTATTAAGAGGCGTAAGAGTAAAGGAAATTCATATTACTCCTGGTTCTGCGGAGAAGGAAGTAATGGAAGATTTGTGGGCAGAAATTGAAAAGCAACATATTCCCGTTTATGAAAAGAAGGCTGGGGATACGATCTTATCGGATTACTTCCATTTTCAATATTTATATCCTATGGATGAAATATATGAAGGAAACAATGATTCACTCGTACTATCAATGACGAATAATGATTTTCATGGTTTATTCATTGGAGACCTAGAAGAACCAGGGGAGTTAGATTTAATAAATCATTATTCACAGGCAATACAACATATCGATTTATTGAAGATAGGTCATCATGGTAGTAAAACTTCTAGTAACGAACAGTTTTTGAGATTAGTTCAGCCAAGAGTAGCAATCATCCAAGCGGGATTTGAAAATCGTTATGGTCATCCTCATCCAGATGTGGTTGAACGTTTAGAAAATTTGGGTATACCGTATCTACAGACTGGGACAGATGGGACAGTAGAAGTGAAGATTAACATAAATGGGGATATGTCTGTTTCCATTCCATAGCTATAAATGAGAAAAGGGTTTTACCTTCACAAGGCAAAACCCTTTTCTAGTTTCATTTTATCGAGATACGAACTCAATAACAGTTGCAATGACAAACATGATTGCAAAAAAACCAAAGGAGACTACAAAACCTACACCAGAGTCGATTGCGTCGTTACGTTTCGACTGGACATTTTGTTCAAACTCATTCATTGTTACCCCTCCTATTTCCACCTAATTATAAAGGATTGCCTATAAAAAATCTATATACAAACTTTTCTTTTTAAAGTTAGGTCTATAATGTCACAATTTGTCCAAGTTTAACAGGCTGTAAAAAATAGGTTAGATAAATAGCCTGTAAATCCCCGATTCGTTCAACAACCATCAGTGGGGAAGAAGAGAATGCCCACTGATGGAAGTTTCACTTTATCCAAGTATTTACGTTATAATGAAATAACTATAATTAGCAAGGAGCACTTAGCATGATTTCAGAAAAGTGGATGCAAATTTCTAAAAATAACATTTCATCTGTGTATTTATTATATGGAAGTGAAGCATATTTTATCGAAGAAACATTAAAAAGAATCAAAAGACAATTAAGTGAGCAAGGGGAATTAGAAGTTATCACGTTTGATCTGGAGGAAAGTAAAGTAGACGAGGTAATCTATGAGGCTGATACTATACCTTTTTTTTCAGATAGGAAACTAGTAATAGCAAAAAATGCTTTCTTTTTAAGGGCAACGGAAAAAGGTAAAGAAAAAATAACTCATGATACGGTGAGTCTAGAAGAGTGGCTTAAATCTCCTTCACCATCTGCAGTTACCGTTTTTATAGCACCTTATGAGAAACTGGATGAACGGAAGAAAATTACAAAGGCCATGAAGCAGGCAGCTAATGTAATTGAATCAGCAAGTTTACAGGTTCACGACCTAAAAGGTTGGGTGTTACATGAGCTTTCTACCCATGGAAAAACGATGTCGGATGAATCTATAGATTGCTTAATCGAACTTGGTGGTACTGATCTTGTCCATCTACAAACAGAGTTAGCTAAAATAGCAACTTTTATTGGTGAAGAGCAAGAAATTGAGATAGAAACGATAAAGAAATTGCTTGTCCGTACACTTGAGCAGGACGTTTTTACATTAGGAAATGCTTATCTTTCTGGGAATAAGAGTGAAGCAATTGAAATTTATCATGATTTATTGAAACGAAAAGAAGACCCTTTGAAATTAAATGCATTAATAGCCACGCAGGTGAGATTAATGGTGCAGGTTAGCCATTTAAAGAAAAAAGGCTACCATGCACAGCAAATTGCCAATCAGCTTAAGGTTCATCCCTATCGAGTAAAGTTATTAATAGATCATCCAATGCTTCACAATGAACAAAAACTGTTGCAAACCTTAAATGATTTAGCGACTGTAGACTTACAGTTAAAAACTCTCAATATTAACCGAGATCGAATTTTAGAGATGTTTTTGTTAAAATAACGAGATTTTGTAGCTGTTTCAATATGCTTGATCATAAGATTTTGAAACAAAAAATAAAGACTGACCGATTAATCGGTCAGTCTTTTATTTATTACGCTTTTTTCATTAATTGAGACTTCTTACGAGAAGCTGCGTTTTTATGAATTAATCCTTTTGAAGCTGCTTTTTCAAGTTGTTGAATAGCAGTTTTAATAAGATCTTTTGCGTTTTCGTCGTTATTAAGAGCAGCAGCATCAGCTTTTCTCACAGCAGTACGCATTGCTGATTTTGCTTGTGCGTTTTGAGTGTTTAATCTCTCATTCGTCTTAACACGTTTAATTGCAGATTTAATGTTTGGCATACCTTTCACCTCCTAATAAGGTCTGAGATGATACATTTCTTTCTAATACAACAAGCATTATTTTAACAAACACAAAAACAAATTGCAATATATAAATGCAAAGAATATTTACTTGACACATCGACCACACTAATTTTGAGGTGATTATATGTGGGGAAGAACTGATTTGTTAGACGAATCGGATGAAATGGTAAAGCATCGTACAGCCGAGGAAAAAAACAAGCTTAATAATTCCGAGGGGATTACATTTGAGGAAAAACGTGCTGGCGCAGTACTGATCACATCCATTGAAGTAAATGAAGAGGGAGAAAAGAAAATAGGAAAGAAAAAAGGTAAGTATATTACATTAACAGATTTGACAGTAAGTCCAGATGATGAGGATAGTTTTAAGGCTTTACAAAAAACGTTTATCGAAAAGCTAAGAGAGATGCATCATGATTTAAATCTATCGAATGAATCAAAAATTTTAATCATTGGGTTAGGTAATGCGACGATAACACCTGACGCCATCGGTCCAAAGGCTATCGAATATTTACAAGGTTCTTCATTGACCGAAAATGCAGAGCGAGTAAAGGTTGTTATGTATGCGCCAGGTGTAACAGGACAAACCGGTTTTGAAACAAGTGATTTTGTTCAAGCGATTAGCAATGCGTATAAACCGGATTTAATCATCGTTTTAGATGCTTTGGCAGCTAGAAATAGTGAACGGCTATGCAAAACAATTCAATTGACTAATACAGGGATACATCCCGGCTCAGGAGTAGGAAACCAGCGAAAAGAAATCTCGGAAGAGGTATATGGAGTGCCCGTAACAGCAATCGGGATTCCAATGGTTGTAGACGGACCAGTACTTTACGCGGACGCAATGGAGCAGGTCATTCATTATATTGCTTCTAAGATTGAAGAAAAAGGTAGCCCTTCTTCCGCATTAGCTGTCACACCAATGGTTTCTAGTAAAAAATCAAACATTGACAAATCTGTACTCCAACCAGTTTTTGGAGAATGGGTTACATGGCCAACAGATGAAAAAAGAAAGTTATTTGAAGAAGTTTTTGTTGGTAAAAACCCATCCTTATTTGTTACTCCAAAAGAAACGGATGCATGGGTTGAGCAATATGCATATATTCTTTCCAACGGGATAGAAAGTTGGATTACAACTAGATAAAGCGTTCTAAAATTGCTGCTCTCTTCATACGATTGTGTGAGGAGAGTGGAAATTATGGCTAAGTCCTTAAAGAATGTTGTTAGCATTTTATTACTTTTATTTTTAGCTCCAATTATTATTGCAACCGTCCAAACGCCTCTTTTCCCGCAACAAATGCAACAAACAGAAACAAAGGAAGTAACTCCAAAGGAAGAAAGCTCGGCTGTAGTTTATGCCGCCCAGTTAGAAACAAAAACAGCGGTCTCTGAAATATTGGAACCCAAAAAAGCATTTGTCTATTTTACCCATTCACAAGAAGCTTATAAACCTATTTTAGCGGCTAAAGGTGAAAAAATTGCTACGTACCATCCAGAAAACAATATTACGTCCTTTCAAGAGCAGATAACTGCTCAGTTTGCATTACATCAATTAGAGGCCGATATTTTGGGACCTGAAAGTACGGGGGATGCGAAGCAGTATCATTCCATACGACCTTTCGTTCAAGAAGCAATTGGTCAAAAAAAATATGATATTATTTTAGATATTCACAGAGATTCCGCAAAAGCAAATGTAACAACGCTTAGAAGTGGTGAAGAAAGTTACGCTAAATTTATTTTTGTTATTGGCCGAGAGCACCCCAACTATAAATGGAATGAACAACTCGCACAAAATCTATCTGACCAATTAAATAAATTAGTACCTGGGATTTCAAGAGGGATATTGCCGAGAGAAGGAAAAGGAGTAGACGGTGTATACAATCAAGACCTTTCCCAAAATTTACTCAATGTAGAACTAGGTGGGATTGAGAATAACGAACAAGAATTGAATCGCTCCATTGCTGTTTTAGCAAAAGCGTTATCCAATATGTTAAATGAAAAAGAACTGCCACTATAAGTAAAGAAAAAAGAGATGAAGCAAATGAGAGATACTTCATCTCTTTTAGTATGAAAATATACTCGTAGATTGTGTTATGTACGGGTCTTTGATAAGATTAAAATCTGGCGAAAAATTATTTATTTTTATTTTTATCAAATAAAATGATTTAGAATGTACATAAAATGTTACAGTAATATTTTTTAAACAATCCTTTATCTGTTATAATGCAAGTAGTTTAATTAGGAGTGAACAAGTATGAATAATGATGAGAGACTGGCACGACAGAAAAAAATACGTAACTTTTCGATTATTGCCCATATTGACCATGGGAAATCGACACTTGCAGACCGTATATTAGAAAAAACACAAACTTTAACTTCACGTGAAATGAAAAATCAACTTCTTGACTCAATGGATCTTGAACGTGAACGCGGTATTACAATTAAATTGAATGCTATTCAATTGACTTATAATGCAAAAGACGGGGAAGAGTACATTTTCCATCTTATTGATACTCCTGGGCATGTCGATTTCACCTATGAGGTGTCTCGAAGCTTAGCAGCATGTGAAGGAGCTATTTTGGTTGTAGATGCAGCACAAGGTATTGAAGCTCAAACACTTGCAAATGTGTATTTAGCTTTGGATAATGACCTAGAAATACTTCCAGTTATCAATAAGATCGATCTTCCAGCAGCTGACCCAGAACGAGTAAGAGGAGAAGTAGAGGAAGTCATCGGTTTGGATGCCTCCGAGGCAGTTTTAGCTTCTGCGAAAGCAGGAATTGGTATCGAAGAAATTCTTGAACAAATAGTAGAAAAAGTACCCGCTCCAACAGGAGATCCAAATGCCCCATTAAAGGCATTAATATTTGACTCCCTATTCGACCCATACCGTGGAGTAATCGTTTATATTCGTATTATGGAAGGTTCAGTTAAACCGGGCGATACGATTAAAATGATGTCTTCGGGTAAAGAATTTGAAGTAGTAGAAACAGGAGTATTTACTCCTAAAACAACACAACGCTCTGAACTAACTGTTGGGGATGTTGGTTTCTTGACAGCGTCTATGAAAAATGTAGGGGATTCAAGTGTCGGTGATACAATTACATTAGCTGAAAACCCTGCAGCAGAACCTTTAGCTGGCTATAGAAAAATGAATCCAATGGTATTTTGTGGATTGTATCCAATCGATAATACAAAATATGTAGATTTACGTGATGCTTTAGAGAAACTACAATTGAATGACTCAGCACTTGAATTTGAACCTGAGACTTCTCAAGCTTTAGGTTTTGGATATCGCTGTGGTTTCTTAGGTCTACTACATATGGAGATTATTCAAGAGCGTATTGAACGTGAATTTAAGATTGACTTAATTACTACCGCGCCTAGTGTTATTTATGATGTGAAGCTTACAAATGGCGAAACGTTAAAAGTGGACAATCCATCTATGATGCCAGATGCACAAAAAGTAGAAACAATTGAAGAGCCATATGTGAAAGCATCTATTATGGTTCCTGAGGATTACGTTGGTTCCGTTATGGAGCTTTGTCAGCGTAAACGTGGGAATTTTATTACAATGGACTTTTTATCAAAAGCTCGAGTAAATATTATTTATGAAATTCCATTATCAGAAATCGTATATGACTTCTTTGATGCATTAAAATCAAGTACAAAAGGTTACGCTTCTTTCGATTATGACTTAATCGGATATAAAGAATCTAAACTAGTAAAAATGGACATTCTACTTAACAGTGAAAAAGTCGATGCACTTAGCTTTATCGTTCACCGCGACTTCTCTTACGAACGTGGTAAGCTAATAGTGGAAAAACTAAAAGCGTTAATACCGAGACAACAATTTGAAGTTCCCGTGCAAGCTGCGATCGGTCAAAAAATTGTTGCAAGGTCCACGATTAAGTCAATCGGTAAAAACGTATTGGCAAAATGTTACGGTGGAGATATTTCTCGTAAGCGTAAACTTCTTGATAAACAAAAAGAAGGTAAAAAACGTATGAAACAAGTAGGTTCTGTGGAAGTCCCACAGGAAGCATTTATGGCTGTTCTTAAGATGGACGAGCCGAATAAATAACAAAACGAAGGGGGAGGCACTAGCAGCCTCCTTTTTCTTTTATAAAGGAAAGTAGGGATAGAAATGGTACGAGGCGTATATATACATATTCCTTTCTGTCATCAAATTTGTAATTACTGTGATTTCAATAAGTTTTTCTTTCACAATCAACCAGTAGATGAATATATCGAGTCACTTGGAAAAGAAATGGCTTTGTGGCAAAGTAATTTAGAAAAAGCAGAGATCGAAACAATATTTATTGGTGGAGGTACACCAACCTCCTTAACTGTAGAACAATTGGATCGATTGTTATGGTTAATTCATCAACATATACCAATGGAACATGTTAGAGAGTTTACATCGGAAGCTAATCCAGACGAACTGACACTCGAAAAAATGCAGAAGATGCGACAGTTTGGTGTAAACCGTTTAAGCATGGGTGTGCAAACCTTCGATCAGGAGCTTTTAAAAGTATTAGGTAGAACGCATTCTAATGATCATGTTTATGAAGTTATTGAATATGCCAAACAAACTAATTTCCCATCAATAAGCATTGATTTGATGTATGGTCTTCCTAACCAAACAATGGCCCAATGGAAAGCATCATTGCAAGAAGCATTCCGCTTAAAAATCCCTCATATATCGGCCTATTCTTTATTAGTAGAACCGAAAACAATTTTTTATAATCTTCTTTCCAAGGGAAAACTATCTCTTCCTGGTGAAGATTTAGAGGCAGAGATGTATAGCTACCTTTTAGAAGAAATGAAAAGTCATGGATATTCTCAATACGAGATCAGTAATTTTGCGTATGAAGGAAAAGAATCGAAGCATAATTTACTGTATTGGAACAATGATGAATATATTGGATTAGGTGCTGGCGCACATGGATATGTGGGTGGTGTAAGATATTCCAATCACGGACCATTGAAAAAATATATGCAAACCATTGATTTAGAGGACAAGCCTCTAATGATGAAAAAAGAAGTTACAGAAGTGGAGAAAATGGAAGAAGAAATGTTTTTAGGGCTAAGAAAGAATGAAGGCGTATCTCTTGAAAAGTTTGAGGAAAGATATAATCTTACGTTTAGAGAAGTGTACGGAAAAGAACTAGATAATTTACTTCAAAAGGAATTATTAGTCCTAGAAAATAATTTTGTGAGGCTGACTACACGTGGAAGGTTTATGGGGAATGAAGTGTTTCAACATTTCCTGAAATAATTAAAGCGAAATCGTTGACAGTTTTCTGTAGATTTGATAAGTTTTATATGAGTATTAGCACTCTCTTTGAACGAGTGCTAACAGAGGTGATAATCATGCTAACAAACAGGCAATTATTAATATTGCAAGTAACGGTAGATGATTTTATCGATACCGCTCTACCAGTTGGATCTCGTCAGCTTTCGAAGAAGGAGGAAGTACCATTTAGTCCTGCTACTATTCGAAACGAAATGGCAGATTTAGAAGAAATGGGCTTTTTAGAAAAAACGCATACTTCGTCTGGTCGCGTGCCTTCGCAAAAAGGCTACCGTTATTATGTCGACAATATGTTAACTCCACAACGAATTTCGCAGAATGAGATTAAACAAATTCGTTCCATTTTTGAGGAAAGAAAGCTGGAGACGGAGCAAATAATTCGTAAATCCGCTGAAATAATATCGGAGCTAACGAATTATACCTCTATTATGTTAGGCTTAGATGTGAGAAAACATCGTGTAAAGCGGTTTTCAATTGTACCTCTCTCCAATGATTCTGCCGTAGCTATAATCGTTACAGACAGTGGTCATGTTGAGAATCGTGTATTTTCTATCCCTGAGAACTTTCAGGCATCTGATATCGAACGTATGGTCAATTTGATCAACGAACGTCTAGTAGGAGTATATTTGCATGAGCTACCTGCAATGCTAGAAGCGGTTACTATGACCGTTTTGCAGCAAAATAACGGTCGTCTAAATAATCTCTTTGGATCGCTTAACAAAGCGTTGAATATAGAGCATGAAGACAAAGTGTATTATGGTGGGAAGCTGCAAATATTAAACCAACCAGAATTTAATGATGTAGAAAAAGCACGAAGTATTATGAATTGGATGGATCATGTAAACCAAATTCCTGGTATATTCCATATGGATAAAAAGGGCATTCAAATTCGGATTGGCTCAGAAAACAATGATCTTGCCATGGAAGGATGTAGTGTTATTACTGCATCTTATGGCATCAGTGAAGAGCAAATGGGTTCCATCGCAATTATTGGTCCAACACGGATGGATTACCGAAGAGTTGTGTCATTATTGGATGTTATGAGTAGTGACTTGTCTAAGGAATTATCAAGAATATTACATGGGCATTATGGATAAGGAGAGTTGCAAACAATGGAAGAGATTAAAGATGAAAACTTAGAAGAGCAAGAAGTAAAAGATAATACCCAAGAAGAGCCTGAACAGATAGAGGAAGCTGTAGAAGAAGTGGATGAACTAACTCTAACTAAACAGCAACTGGACGAAGAGCAAGATAAGCTAATCCGACTTAGAGCTGATTTTGAAAATTATAAACGTCGAGTTCAACTTGATAAAGCTTCGGATTTTAAATACCGTGCTCAATCCGTATTAACGGACATTCTTCCTGTGCTTGATAATTTTGAACGTGCACTTGCAGTGGAAACAACTTCAGAGGAAGCAGCTTCTATTGTTAAGGGAGTAGATATGGTTTATCGCACTTTGCTAGAAGCGGTTAAAAAAGAAGGGTTGGAACAAATCGAAGCTGAAGGTGTTGCATTTGATCCTAACTTCCACCAAGCTGTAATGCAAGAGCAAGATGACTCGAAAGAATCTGGTATAGTGCTTCAAGAGCTTCAAAAAGGGTATAAGTTAAAAGACCGTGTATTAAGACCTTCAATGGTCAAAGTAAATGAATAAATAATAGAATATCTAGTTATATATTAGGAGGAAAACTAAATGTCTAAAATTATTGGTATTGACTTAGGAACAACAAACTCATGTGTATCTGTATTAGAAGGTGGAGAACCAAAAGTAATTCCAAATCCAGAGGGTAACCGTACAACACCATCTGTTGTTGCGTTTAAAAACGGAGAAAAACAAGTAGGGGAAGTTGCAAAACGTCAATCGATTACAAATCCAAATACAATCGCATCAGTTAAACGTTTAATGGGTACTAACGAAAAAGTAACGGCTGAAGGAAAAGAATATACGCCACAAGAAGTGTCTGCAATGATTCTTCAATATTTAAAAGGATTTGCGGAAGAATACTTAGGTGAAAAAGTAACGAAAGCAGTAATCACAGTTCCTGCTTACTTTAATGATGCAGAACGTCAAGCTACGAAAGATGCTGGTCGTATTGCTGGGCTTGAAGTAGAACGTATTATTAACGAACCAACTGCAGCTGCTCTTGCATACGGTTTAGATAAAATGGATCACGATGAAAAAATTCTTGTATACGATCTAGGTGGAGGTACATTTGACGTATCAATTCTTGAGCTTGGAGATGGCGTATTCGAAGTACTTGCAACAGCTGGAGATAACCGTCTTGGTGGGGATGACTTTGACCAAGTATTAATCGATTACTTAGTACAAGAATTCAAAAAAGAAAATGGTATTGACTTATCTAAAGATAAAATGGCTGTTCAACGCCTAAAAGATGCTGCTGAAAAAGCGAAAAAAGATTTGTCTGGTGTAACTTCAACTCAAATCTCACTTCCGTTCATCACTGCAGGAGAAGCAGGACCGCTTCACTTAGAAGTTACAATGACACGTGCGAAATTTGACGATTTAACTGCTCATTTAGTAGAGCGTACTATGGTACCTACTCGTCAAGCGATGAAGGATGCTGGATTATCTGCTTCTCAAATCGATAAAGTAATTCTTGTTGGTGGATCTACTCGTATTCCAGCAGTACAAGATGCGATTAAGAAAGAAACAGGAAAAGAACCACATAAAGGTGTAAACCCTGATGAAGTAGTAGCTATGGGTGCAGCAGTACAAGGTGGAGTTTTAACTGGAGATGTAAAAGACGTTGTACTTCTTGACGTTACACCACTTTCTTTAGGTATTGAAACTATGGGTGGCGTATTTACAAAGCTAATTGAGCGTAATACGACAATCCCTACATCAAAATCACAAACATTCTCCACTGCAGCAGACAACCAACCTGCAGTAGATATTCATGTACTTCAAGGTGAACGCCCAATGTCTGCAGACAACAAAACACTTGGACGTTTCCAACTAGCGGATATTCCGCCAGCACCACGTGGTGTTCCACAAATTGAAGTAACATTTGATATCGATAAAAATGGTATCGTAAATGTTAAAGCGAAAGATCTAGGCACACAAAAAGAACAAAATATTACGATCCAATCGAACTCTTCGCTTTCTGACGAAGAAATCGAACGTATGGTAAAAGAAGCAGAAGCTAATGCAGAAGCGGATAAAGTGCGTAAAGAAGAAGCTGAAGTGAAAAACGAAGCGGATCAATTAGTATTTATGACTGAAAAAACATTAAAAGATTTAGAAGATAAAGTGTCTGAAGAAGAGAAAAAATCTGCTGAAGATGCAAAAGAAGAGTTAAAAGCTGCTTTAGAAGCTGGAAACTTAGAAGACATCAAAACGAAAAAAGATAAATTAAATGAAATTGTACAACAGCTAACAATGAAGTTGTATGAACAAGCACAAGCGGATGCTGCAGCTAATGCAGACCAAGCTGGAGCATCGGATGACGGTGTAGTAGATGCAGAATTTGAAGAAGTAAACGACGATAAAGACAAGTAAGATTGTTGAAGTCTCGGTAAGCAAAAAGTCAAAGACCGGTTCCGGCTTTGGCTTTTCTTACTGAATTGGATGTTTTAATTTTCAAAGTTTTGCTATTAGGATTTTTTACATGGTACAATTATTCCTATGTGCAAGTTAACAGAGCAGGAGAGTGAAAGATGAATAAACGTGATTATTATGAGGTTCTTGGTGTTTCTAAGAGCGCAACTCAAGATGAGATAAAAAAAGCATATCGTAAGCTTTCGAAACAATATCACCCTGACATTAACAAAGAAGCAGGAGCAGAAGATAAATTTAAAGAAATTTCCGAGGCATATGAAGTATTAAGTGATGAGCAAAAACGTTCATCCTATGACCAATTTGGTCATGCAGGTCCTAACCAAGGATTTGGTGGTTTCGGCGGTAGTGCAGATGGATTTGGCTTTGAAGACATCTTTAGCTCATTCTTTGGTGGTGGCGGTTCTAGACGACGTGATCCGAACGCTCCACGAAAAGGAAATGATCTTCAATATTCGATGACTATCGAGTTTGAAGAAGCTGTGTTTGGTAAGGAAAAAGAAATAGAAATATCTAAAGAAGAAAACTGTGAAACTTGTTCGGGTTCAGGTGCAAAACCAGGTACACAACCAGAAAAATGTTCGCACTGTAATGGACATGGTCAAGTAAATGTGACGCAGGATACGCCATTCGGTCGTGTACAAACAAAACGTGCATGTAATCATTGTCAAGGTACAGGAAAAATTATTAAAGATAAATGTGCAACTTGTCATGGTAAAGGAACAGTTAACAAACGCAAAAAAATCAAGGTCACAATACCAGCGGGTGTTGATGATGGTCAACAACTACGGGTTAGTGGTCAAGGAGAACCGGGTGTAAACGGTGGTCCAGCTGGAGATTTATATATTGTGTTCCGTGTCAAAGCAGATCCACGTTTTGAGCGAGATGGCGATGATATCTATTATGAGTTACCTCTAACATATGCTCAAGCAGCTCTTGGAGACGAAATTGAAGTCCCAACAGTACAAGGTAAAGTAAAACTTAAAATTCCAGCAGGAACTCAATCTCAAGCGAATTTCCGCTTAAAAGGAAAAGGGATTAAAAACGTACATGGATATGGAATTGGAGATCAACATGTCATTGTTAAAGTAATTACTCCGAAAAAGTTAACAGAAAAACAAAAACAATTGCTACGTGAATTTGCCGAAATCAGTGGAGATATTCCTGAAGAGCAAGGTAGTTCATTATTTGATAAGATCAAAAAGACATTAAAAGGCGAATAAAGGAGTTGGCGCAAGTGAAATGGTCTGAACTATCCATCCATACTACAAATGAAGCGGTTGAAGCTGTAAGCAATATTTTGCATGAAGCTGGTGCAAGTGGTGTAGTTATCGAAGACTCAGATGAATTAGAAAGAGAACGAGAAGATGTGTTTGGTGAAATTTATAGCTTAAACCCAGATGATTTTCCAGTAGATGGCGTACGCGTAAAAGCTTATTTAGCAGAAACCAGTTTTTTATTAGAAACAGTGGAAGAGATCAAACTTGCTATCAACAATTTAACAAAATTCAATATAGATCTAGGACATAATGTTGTCACAGTCCAACAGGTTGATGAAGAAGATTGGGCAACTGCTTGGAAAAAGTATTATCATCCGGTAAAAATCTCCAATCGCTTTACTATCGTGCCAACTTGGGAAGACTATGAAAGAGTGAATACAGATGAATTGATCATCGAGCTTGATCCTGGAATGGCGTTTGGAACTGGAACACATCCGACAACCGTCATGTGTCTACAAGCTCTTGAAAAAACAGTACAACCCGCTTCGAGTGTTATCGATGTCGGTACTGGTTCTGGAGTGCTCTCTATTGGTGCTGCGAAACTAGGTGCATCTAAAATTCATGCTCTAGATTTAGATGAAGTAGCAGTGAAATCTGCTTTAGAAAATATTGCTTTAAACAAAGTAGACGATATTGTGCAAGTAACACATGGCAATCTACTAGATAATGTGAATGAACAGGCTGACATTGTTATAGCCAATATATTGGCAGAAATAATCATGACTTTTACAAACGATGCATTCTCGATTGTAAAAGACGGTGGATTATTCATCACTTCTGGAATCATTGCAACGAAAAAAGAAGATGTAAGAGAATCATTGCTGCAAGCAGGATTTGAAATCGAAGAAGTTATGATGATGGAAGATTGGGTAACAATCATTTCTAGAAAACCTGTTAAATAAAGGAGATTGTCATGCAACGTTATTTTACAAATGAACCTATAAGTGAAAATAATACTTTGACAATTACCGGAGACGATGCGCATCATATGATTCAAGTGATGCGCATGTCACCAGGTGATCAAGTTTTTGTTGTGGTAAATAATCAAACATATACGATGGAAATTATAGAAGGTAATTCAAAAGCTGTACTTTTATCTAAAAAAGCAACCCATGCCAAAACAAATGAAATGCCTTTTAATATTTCACTTGTTTGCGGACTTCCAAAAGGTGACAAGCTTGAACTGATCACGCAAAAGGCAACAGAACTTGGTATGTACGAATTATTTCCTTTTGCAGCAAAAAGATCTATTGTCAAATGGGATAAATCTAAAAACGATAAAAAAGTTGCTAGGTTACAAAAAATTGCTAAAGAAGCAGCTGAGCAATCTCATCGTTCTCATATTCCAGAAATACATAATCCTATCTCTTTAAAAGAACTTATAGACATATCTAAATCATTCGACGTAAAATATGTTGCGGATGAAGAGGATGCTAAGATTCAGGAAAGACAAAAATTTGCTGATCAATTAAAAAAAGTGTATGATAAACAATCGATATTAATCGTATTTGGTCCTGAAGGTGGACTAGATCGAGCCGAGATAAAGCTATTATTAGAAAATGATTTTCAGACAATTGCGCTAGGACCTAGGATTCTTCGAACTGAAACTGCACCGTTATATGCGCTGTCAGCAATTTCTTATGAATATGAATGAAAGAGGTGTGAGAACTTGTCATCCGTTGCATTCCATACGTTAGGTTGTAAAGTAAATCACTATGAAACAGAAGCTATATGGCAATTATTCAAAGAAAATGGATATAGTCGTACAGAATTTGAAAAACAATCAGATGTATATGTTATAAATACATGTACAGTAACGAATACAGGAGACAAAAAGAGTCGTCAAGTTATTCGTCGTGCTATTCGTCAAAATCCAGATGCTGTTATTTGTGTAACTGGTTGTTACGCACAAACCTCACCTGCAGAAATTATGGCAATACCAGGAGTAGATATCGTAGTTGGTACGCAAGAACGTACTAAAATGTTGGATTATATTCAACAATATAAAACTGAACGTAAACCAATTAATGCCGTGGGCAATATTATGAAAAATCGGGTGTATGAAGAATTAGACGTGCCTTCATTCACTGACAGAACTCGTGCATCCTTGAAAATCCAAGAAGGTTGTAATAATTTTTGTACTTTCTGTATCATTCCGTGGGCACGTGGCCTTATGCGCTCAAGAGATCCAGAAGAGGTTGTTAGGCAGGCTCAGCAATTAGTAGATGCTGGTTATATGGAAATAGTTCTTACGGGTATCCACACAGGTGGGTACGGAGAAGATCTAAAGGATTATAATCTAGCACAATTATTAAGAGATATTGAAAACAACGTTAAGGGACTAAAAAGACTTCGTATAAGCTCGATTGAAGCAAGCCAATTATCAGACGAAGTAATCGATGTTCTAAGGGACTCTAAAATTGTTGTGAGACATCTCCATATTCCGATTCAATCTGGTTCAGATACTGTTTTGAAAAGGATGCGTAGAAAATACACAATGGAGTTTTTTGCGAATCGATTAGACCGTTTAAGAATTGCTTTGCCTGATTTGGCTATTACATCGGATGTTATTGTTGGCTTCCCAGGGGAAACAGAGGAAGAATTTATGGAAACGTACAACTTTATACGTGATCAAAAATTCTCCGAGCTACATGTATTCCCATACTCAAAACGTACGGGAACACCTGCAGCAAGAATGGAAAACCAAGTAGACGAGGATGTAAAGAATGAACGGGTTCATCGATTAATCACATTAAATGATCAGCTAGCAGTTGAGTATGCTTCAAGATTTGAGGGAGAAGTACTTGAGATTATCCCCGAGGAAACTTCTAAACTAGATTCAGCAGCTAAAATGGTGGAAGGCTATACTGATAATTACTTAAAGGTTGTTATCCCTGGATCTGAAGAATTAATAGGAAAGTTAGTCCGCGTGAAAATTACAAAAGCAGGCTATCCATACAACGAAGGACAATTCGTACGGGTGTTAGACGAAATTGAAGAATTAGTATAAAGATTAAAACCGGTGATTAATATCTCACCGGTTTTTTTGTATAAAATAGACATGATTAGAGAAAATAAATGGGAGGTTTTATATTGGAAACATTAACAGCCTTATTACCAGGTTTACTCTTCTTATTTTATTTCGTTCCGGTCATTTTTATTATTTGGTTTATGGTTACACTAGTGAAACAGATGAAGGTTCAAACTAAGTTACTTGAACAAATTCATGAGAAATTAAATAGTTCAGAATGAAATCTTTTTAACTTTAAAGTAAATGAAACTTAATTATTAATTAAAACAAGCAATGCACTTGCGCTTTACCTATCATTATGGGTATTATTAAGAGGTACGTACATCTCGGAAGGAGCATGAAAATGACTGAAAATATTGCAGCATTAATAGATCATACATTACTAAAACAAGACGCTACTAAAAACCAAATCGAAAAACTATGTGAGGAAGCAAAAACGTATACTTTTGCATCTGTGTGTGTAAATCCTACATGGGTTAACCTAAGCGCATCGCTACTAAAAGAAAGTCCAGTGAAGGTTTGTACTGTGATTGGATTCCCTTTAGGAGCAAGTACATCAGCTGTTAAAGCATTTGAAACTACAAATGCGATTGAAAACGGTGCAGATGAAATTGATATGGTATTAAATGTTGGAGCTTTGAAAGACCAAGATTATAACTTAGTACAAAAAGATATCGAAGCGGTAGTAACTGCTGCAAAAGATAAAGCGATTGTAAAAGTTATTTTAGAAACTTGTTTGTTAACAAATGAAGAAATTACTAAGGCTAGTGAATTATCAAAAGCTGCTGGTGCAGACTTTGTAAAAACTTCAACTGGTTTCTCAACAGGTGGAGCGACAGTGGAAGCAGTGAAATTAATGCGTGAAGCGGTTGGACCAAACTTAGGAGTGAAAGCATCTGGAGGAGTTCGAAATCTTGCTGATGTTGAAGCAATGGTAGAAGCTGGAGCTACAAGAATTGGTGCAAGTTCTGGAGTCGAAATTGTAAAAGGGTTGGAAAGTAATTCTAGTTATTAATTTAAGTTAAAATTTATCTTAAAGTATTGACCAAGTCTTTACAATACGGTATAATTTTTTAGTACATAGCACTAGGTTATGTGCTTGACGTGTGTTCGGAGGGAGGGAAAAAGAGATGTCAAAAACTGTCGTTCGTAAAAACGAATCGCTTGAAGATGCTCTTCGCCGCTTCAAACGTACTGTATCTAAAAGTGGTACAATTCAAGAGGTAAGAAAGCGCGAGTTTTATGAAAAACCAAGCGTAAAGCGTAAAAAGAAATCTGAGGCTGCCCGTAAACGTAAATTCTAATAAATTTAAATTTACAATGCTTCGATGCTATGGTTTCTAAAACCTGAGCGGAAACGTAAAAAGAAATCAGAAGCTGCACGTTAACGTAAGTGGTACTTTATCCCAATTATCCCTGCGTTCAAAACACGTACTTTATGATTAACATTTACAATTATGTAAACCGAGAAAATTTATTTTCTCGGTTTATTTTTATTTTATTGAAACTTTTTCATAGCTCCTTCGTAAATAGGAGTATACATATGGTGGAAAGGAGGTTAAGTGGTGAAATTGTCCCGTTATGTGATTTCTCTTTGTTTATTGCTCTTATCATTTGGAATAATGATTCCAGTTTTTACAGCACAATCTTCCGTAGTTTATAAAGTACCTGTTTATAAAGAGGTTGAAAAAGGATTGTATGCTTTTCTAAAACGTTCAATCGATGAAGCAGAAGAGGCTGGAGCAGATGCAATCATTTTTGATATCAATACACCTGGTGGCTTTGTAGATTCTGCAGAAAAAATTGCTAATTTATTGGACTCTACTTCGATTCGTAAAATTTCTTATATAAACTCAGAAGCTTTATCAGCTGGTGCATATCTAGCGCTTCATACAGACGAGATTTATATGTCACCAAGTGGAACAATTGGTGCGGCTGCTGTCATTGAGAGCAGTGGTAATACTGCAGGCGAGAAAGCAAATAGTGCGTGGAAAGCAAAAATGATAAATGCTGCCGAGCTAACCGGGAAAAATCCTATCTACGCGCAAGCGATGGCAGATGATTCTGTAGATTTACCTCAATATAGAGCACCTGTTGGAAAATTATTGACGCTTTCTTCAGCTGAAGCTCTAAAAGTTGGCTACTCGGAAGGAACGGTAACTTCATTTAATAAGTTACTAGAAGTAACTGACTTAGCGGGAGCGAAAGTAGTTGAAACAGAAGAGACCTTTATGGAATCTCTTGCTCGGTTTATTACGAACCCAATCGTCGTACCAATCCTGTTATCGATCGCAAGTTTAGGATTGATCGTTGAGCTTTACTCACCAGGATTTGGTGTTGCTGGTACAATGGGTCTTATCTCGTTAGTTCTATTCTTTTTTGGTCATTTAGTTGCAGGACTTGCTGGTTATGAAACGATAATCATTTTTATAATAGGTATATTACTTATTATTGCAGAGTTCTTCCTGCCCGGAGGAATTAGTGGTATATTAGGGGCGGCGGCTATTATTGTTAGTATAGTATTAGCTGGTGGCGATATTGAGCAAATGATTATCGCTGTTATTATTGCTTTATCAGTAGCTATAGTGGGAATGGTGATTATTATGAAGTTCTTTGGTAAGGGACTAAGAGTATTGAACAAAGTTATTTTGTCGGATGCGACAACTACGGAAAAAGGGTATGTTTCCAATAAAAATCGTGTAGAATTAGTTGGAAAGCTAGCGGTGACAATGACACCACTTAGACCTTCTGGAACTATACGTATTGATAATGAAAGAATTGATGCAGTTTCTGATGGAAGTTTTATCGGGAAAGACAAACAGGTTAAAATTATTAAAGTAGAAGGCTCTCGTATAGTTGTACGAGAAGCAGTAGAAGGGGAGGCAACAGAATGATTACAGGATCAACCATTACTTTAATCGTTGTTATTGTATTGGCATTTATAGTACTATCGGTATTTTTTACATTTTTCCCGATCACGCTATGGATTTCAGCATTAGCAGCAGGAGTAAAAATTAGTATTTTCACATTAGTAGGGATGAGGTTACGTCGAGTTATTCCTTCGCGTATTGTTAATCCATTGATCAAAGCGCATAAAGCTGGACTTGATGTTGCGATCAATCAACTGGAAAGTCATTACTTAGCTGGAGGTAATGTTGACCGAGTTGTAAATGCTTTAATCGCTGCACATCGTGCCAACATTGAGCTAACATTTGAAAGAGCAGCAGCAATCGATCTTGCAGGTCGTGACGTATTAGAAGCTGTTCAAATGTCAGTAAATCCAAAAGTTATTGAAACACCATTTATCGCTGGTGTTGCGATGAACGGTATTGAAGTTAAAGCAAAAGCACGTATTACAGTTCGTGCGAATATTGACCGTTTAGTCGGTGGTGCTGGTGAAGAAACAATCGTTGCCCGTGTTGGTGAAGGAATCATTTCTACGATTGGTTCTAGTGTAAGTCATGAAAGAGTATTAGAAAATCCAGATCTAATCTCTCAAACAGTATTAGCAAAAGGACTAGATTCTGGGACTGCATTCGAAATTCTATCGATTGATATTGCGGATGTTGATATAGGTAAAAACATCGGTGCTGAATTACAAACAGAGCAAGCTGAGGCAGATAAAAAAATTGCACAGGCAAAAGCGGAAGAACGTCGTGCAATGGCTGTAGCATCTGAACAAGAGATGAAAGCAAAAGTAGTAGAGATGCGCTCGAAAGTTGTAGAGGCCGAAGCTGCTGTACCATTAGCAATGGCTGAAGCACTACGTGAAGGTAATATCGGTGTGATGGATTACATGAATTACAATAATATCAAAGCAGATACTGGTATGAGAGATTCTATTAGTAAAGTCGGCGGAGATAAACCTTCTACTGACGAGCTAAAATAATAGCGGAAAGGAGGCGATCTCCTTGGAAGCTTTCATTCCTATAATAATCGCAGCACTTTTTAGTCTTTTCTTTAAAAATAAGAAAGAACCTGACAATAAACGGGTTGAAAAACCTGTAAACAGCACTCCAATGCGCAAAACTGTTTCTGAAAATCCCTTTAAAGAGTTAGGTGATTTTGCCAAGCAGTTTACGAGTGAAAGACAGCAGGAGATGAAAGCTAAGCCTCCTGTCGTGAAGGAAATTGAAGTGCCTGTAAAAGCAAAAAAAATTGAGCGAGAAGTTAAACGTGATCAAGGAGTGGCTAGAGCTCCAGGTAGATTGAGTACTCATCAGGAAAACGCTGCAGAGAGGTTAAAATCTTCTCCAGTAGTTAACAATTTGCTACCTCGTAATGAGGACGAATTAATCAAAGCAATTATTTTCTCTGAAATACTCGCTCCACCAAAATCTAAAAGATAACTCATGAACACCCCTTTACATGCATAAATTCATGTAAAGGGGTGTTTTTTGTGAAGCAATTATTTCCACTCCATGCGAGTATTATGGTAGATAGCTTTGATGATATCATATTGGATTATGAATTCTCGTTAGTGCGTTTAAAAGAAAATAGTATTGTTTGTACGTATGACCAATTTGTTTTAGAAATCCAGGCGGAAAGCTTGCACATAAAATCCATGTCTAGTGATAGGCTTCATCTACATGTGCAAAATCTTCAATTCTTTAATTTAACGAGGAAGGAAAAAACGGTATGAGGCGTCTTATCAAAATACAAGCTCCAATTTCCACAGATCAATTTACACTTTATCAAAATTTAAAGCAGCATAATATCGAAGTATTTCAGCTTCATACAAACGATGACCATATTGTTTTCTCCATTAAAGCGAAGGATTTGAAGGCTTTTCGCAAAGTGAGAAAAAAACTGAAATTGCCTATTAAGTTAGAGGATGAATTAAAAGAAAGTACTATTTCTTTGTACTCTGGATCAGTTTTAGGTGTATTCTATTTTGTTATCATTCCCGTGTTATTTGCACAATTTATATGGACAATCCAAATTGATTCGGATTCACCAGAAAGTAACATCATGCTAACGGAACAATTAAAAGAAATGGGTATTAAAGAAAGAATGATTGTCTCTAGGCTTCCAGCGGAGCAAGAGATACGCCAAAATATATTATTAAAACATAAAGAGTATTCTTGGGTACATTTTTCAAAATCGGGATCTACTTTTACAGTTTCTCCTATGCTTGCGCCTCCTCAAACAGAAAAAGAGCTTGTGGTTGCACCTGCAGTGAATTTAGTAGCAAAGAGAAGTGGAGTAATAACAGATTTTTCTCTAACAAAAGGTGAGAGAGCGGTTGAAAAGAATATTGCTGTAAAAAAAGGAGATACGTTAGTAAAAGGCTTTGTAACACAGGGAAACAAAAGGATTATTACTAGCGCAGAAGGAAAAGTATATGCCAGTTATTGGATTGAACTATCATTTGAGCTTCCAACGCAAGTTGCCGTCACTAATCCGAACTCAAGTGAATTGGTGATACAAAAAAAAGCGGATAACAAACTGTTGTTTTGGAAAGAAATACAATTACCTGCTGTAATTAATAAATATGTTCAGGCTGGTTATGTTCAAAAGAATCATCAAGTTACCTATTCGTTAACAGAAGAATCTATTGAACGTCTCGTACGTCCGCTACTTTTTCAAAAAATTTTGAAAGAATTACCCGCTGGAACACAATTATTAGAAGATAAAGTTTTACAGGTATCAATACAAGATGATAAAGTAAAAGGGAAGATTCTTTTACTAATAAATGAAAATATTGCAATACCACATGTTATACCCCAAGGAGACGAAGCATGAGCGAACATAAACAACTAGACATTAATTTGCAAGATCCAGCCGAAGCTGTTATGCTGCTTGGCATCTCGGATAAAAACATTAAATTAATTGAAGCAGAGCTAAAAGTTCAACTCATTACTAGAGGAGAACAAATACAAATTATTGGTGAAGAAAAAAATGTGGATGAAGCCAGACAGTTGATGACTCAACTATTGGCAGTTATTCGTAAAGGCATTAATATTAATTTGCGCGACGTAACTTCTGCAATTGAAATGAGCTTGAATGGAACCATTGAATATTTCTCTAGTTTATACGATGAAGAGATTGCCCGAAATACAAAGGGGAAAGCGATTCGAGCAAAAACAATTGGACAACGAGAGTATATCCAAGGGATCCGACATTCAGATCTTACTTTTGGTATTGGACCTGCGGGTACTGGAAAAACATATTTAGCAGTAGTGATGGCAACTCAGGCGCTAAAAAATGCACATGTGAAAAAAATCATTTTAACACGTCCTGCAGTCGAAGCAGGCGAGAGTCTAGGTTTCCTACCAGGAGACCTAAAAGAAAAGGTAGACCCTTATTTAAGACCATTATATGATGCACTGCATGATGTATTAGGAACAGAACAGACAGATCGACTTATGGAGAGAGGGACAATCGAAATTGCACCTCTAGCCTATATGCGTGGTCGTACGCTGGACGATGCTTTTGTTATTTTAGATGAAGCTCAGAATACGACAAAAGCACAGATGAAAATGTTTTTAACACGTCTTGGATTCGGTTCTAAAATGGTAATTACAGGAGACAAAACTCAAATAGATTTACCAAAAGGGGCAGAATCCGGTTTAATCGTTACAGAAAAAATATTAAGAAATGTTGCAGGAATACATTTTCAGTATTTAGAGCAAGGTGATGTAGTTCGTCACCCACTTGTAGCTAAAATTATTCAAGCATATGAAGAACAATAATATGGGAAACCAAAAAGAAGCAACGGTCTATATTTAGACGGTTGCTTCTTTGTTAAAGATAAGAAAGTATATAAAAATGTCTCGTACGCGGGGTAAGGAGACTAGAATAAAAAATGCTATGATTTCCGTTTCAGGTGGGGGACAAAGGCTAAGAGCGCCACCTCATGTGGCAACGCCTTCGTGACCAACATCCTGTTGGCCTCCGTGGGTTGAGCGATGAGCTATCACCACAGCACACGCGTCGATGTGATAGCTCATCTGTCTCACTCATCCCACAGGAGTCGCCACCTTTCACTACAATCAATGAATGTGTGGTACTACACAAATAGATTTGGCATAGTTTATCCTTACCATATAAAAATTGGACAAATTTTTATTAAATAATCATCTAATTACCGGTAATATTACGAATTAGGAATGTAGTCCAATGATAAATGGAAAGGACAGACTTTCATTTTAACTGATATTGTTTGAAACTTTACTTATATAACAGAGGTTATGATGGATTGTAGCGCAGGTCGGCGACTCCTGTGGGAACAGCACGAGGGAGAGACTTTAGGCTCGAGCCGTGCCCACGGAAAGCGTCCGGCCTGTGCTACAATCACTGGCATATCTGGGTTTTGTTCTTAAAGGACCGGGCATTTTTATGCTCGGTTTTTGTTATTTGGGAAACATTAGTGAATTGTGAAAAAAATAAGGTATAATGGAATAACTAGTTGGTGGAGGGATGAGAATAAATGAAAAAATTCCTTATAAAGTGGAGAGAATGGAAAAATAATAAGTATCTCCCTTTCATCGTTACTTTTATTACAGCCATATGCTTGTTCTTTTTACTCATCGGAAATGTGAAGGAAAGTAAATATGATTTTGAATTGTTCCAGCTTTCACCTGATACGATAAGAGCAGTTAAAACAATGGAAGACACGGTAAAAACGGAGCAAGAACGTAAAAGAGCGGAGCAGGAAGTTCAAGCCGTCTATCAATTTCAAGACGAAACGGCTGCTAACCAGGCTGCAATAGTAAAATCTATTTTTGATAGTATTTTGCATGTGAAAGAAAATGCAAATCCAGAAGAAGATACTACCGCTACTTTAGTAGAGAAATTGAAAAAAGATATGGAAGAGTTGGCAGAGAACGCTAGTTATGTACCATTAAGCGACGATATGTTAGCTATTTTAATCAACCAAAATAACGTCATTTTAGAAGAAACTAAAACAAAATTATCGAAACTAGTGGCGACAAGCCTGAATGAAGCTATACGAGCGGAAAATATATCAGTTTTCAAAGAAAAAATTGGACAGCAAGTTAATAACAGTTTTGTTTATTCACAGGAGTATAAAAATGTACTCGTTAATATCGCAAAAACTTCTATTATTGCAACAGAGGTAGTAAATGAGAGTTTAACAGAGGAACGTATAGAACAGGCTATAGCAAGTGTGGAGCCGACTCGTATACTTCAAGGACAAATACTCGTTCAAAAGGGTGAAATTATTGATAGAGAAGTCTATCGACAGCTTGAGTTGCTGGGGATGCTTACAAATAAGGCATCCTATAAGCCATACCTTGGATTAGCTGTATTTGTGGGACTTACGATGTGGGTATTATTTGGACAAACAATTAGTAGAAGAGCGGATACTATAAACAATTCCAAGAATTTAATTGTTGTTGCATTTAGTATCATTTTATCGGTATTAATGATGAAGGTAATTCAGTCCGTAGCATATAATTTTGATGTAATTATAGCGTTTTTATTTCCTACAGCGATGGTTGCAATGCTTGTTTATATATTGGTCAATGAACGTGCAGCTTATATTTCTAATTTTGTATCGGCTGCATATGCCGGGATTATTTTTCAAGAAGGTTATACAATAGTATTTCAGATGGAAGCTTCGTTATACATATTATTTGGAGGCGTTGCCGGGATTTTTGCGATGCGACGAATGCAAACAAATTCTCAAATATTACGCTCTAGTTTAATCGTATCTTCTATTAATATTGTGTTTATTATATTTTATTTATTAATGACGAAGGCTTCTTATGAAATTATGGATATATTATTTTATGTTGGAGCAGCTGCTTTCTCAGGGGTGTTGTCAGGAGCGATGACTATTGGGATACTACCTTTTTTCGAATCTTTCTTTGGTATTTTATCTACAATGAGACTCATAGAATTATCGAATCCCAACCACCCTTTGTTGAAAAAAATATTAACTGAGACTCCTGGCACGTATCATCACAGTTTAATGGTGGCCAATTTAGCAGAAGCTGCTTGTGAAGTAATCGGGGCAAATGGGTTATTAGCACGAGTTGGATGTTATTATCATGATGTTGGAAAAACAAACCGTCCTGGATTTTTCATTGAAAACCAAGTAAATGGGTATAATCCACATGATAGCTTGTCTCCAGAAGCGAGCAGAGATATTATTATTGCACATGCAGTGGATGGAGCAAAGATTTTACGGAAACATAAATTACCGAAGGAAATCGTAGATGTAGCGGCACAACATCATGGTACAAGTTTGTTAAAATTCTTTTATGTTAAAGAGAAAGAGACTAATGATAAAGTGAAAGAAGATGACTACCGCTATCCTGGTCCGAAACCACAATCTAAAGAAATTGCAATTATTTCTGTAGCGGATAGTGTTGAAGCAGCTGTTCGTTCGATGAAAGAGCCGACTGCTGATAAAATAAAAAAATTAATACAATCAATCATTAAAGAAAAGTTATTAGATGGACAATTCGATGAATGTGACCTATCTCTAAAGGAAATAAAAAAAATGGAAGATAGTTTTTGTACAACGATGAACGGAACATTCCACTCGCGGATTGAATATCCCAAATAACGGTGTGAGGAGCCAATAATATGCTAGAACTAGATCTAATGGATGAAACAGGTACTCTAACAGAAGAGACTATAGCTCTTGTAAATAAAGTATTGCACTCAGCTGCTGAACAACTATCTGTTAAAGAAGGCAGCGAAGTTAGTGTAACATTTGTGACGAATGATGCTATCCAAGAAATTAACAAAACTTATCGCAACAAAGATGTTCCAACTGATGTCATCTCCTTTGCTATGGAAGAAATGGGAGAAGGGGAAATTGAAATAATGAACGCAGATATACCGACGTTGTTAGGTGATATTATCATTTCTGTACAACGTGCAACGGAACAAGCTGAATCCTATCAACATTCATTTGAACGAGAGTTATGCTTCTTGGCAGTTCATGGTTTTTTACATTTGTTAGGGTATGACCATGGAACGGAAGAGCAAGAAAAAGAGATGTTTGGTTTACAAGAATCGATTCTGCAAGCTTATGGGTTAAAACGAGAAGGCCATGAACATTCTTAAATTTTTTCGGTCGTTTATATACGCAGCTAATGGAATTTATCATGTAGTCAAAAGTGAACAAAATTTTCGTTTTCATATACTTGCAGCAGTAGTTGTTGTTCTAACGGCATGGTTAACAGGATTATCTCAAATAGAGTGGATAATCATTGTTCTATCGATTTTCGGTATGTTCATGGTAGAATTAATAAATGCGTCCATAGAACGCGTCGTCGATTTGGTGACGCCAGAATTACACCCTTTAGCTAAACAAGCAAAAGACTTAGCTGCTGGAGCGTGCTTAATATATGCTATTTGTACGGTAATTGTTGGTTTAATCATATTTATCCCGAAATGGTCGGGTATCATATTATAGAGGTGAATTATTATGAATAAAGAAATGTTATTAAAAGCATCAATCACTGCAAGAGAAACTGCGTATGTTCCATATTCGAAATTCCCAGTAGGAGCAGCACTTTTAACAAAAGATGGAGAAGTAATTCTTGGCTGCAATATTGAAAATGCATCATTCGGGTTAACAAATTGCGCAGAGCGTACGGCAATTTTTAAAGCGGTATCTGAAGGCAAAAAAGAGTTTGCTGCGATTGCTATTTCAGGCGATACAGAAGGTCCCATTTCTCCTTGTGGAGCATGTAGACAAGTAATAGCTGAATTTTGTGATCAAGATATGCCTGTTTATTTAACGAACTTAAAAGGAAATGTATCGGAAACAACCGTTGCAGAATTATTACCTGGAGCCTTTAAAACGGAGGACATGGATTATGCTGCAAAATAATGAGAATTATAAATCAGGATTTATATCGATAATAGGTAGACCGAATGTAGGGAAATCTACATTTTTAAATCGAGTAATTGGGCAAAAAATTGCTATTATGAGCGATAAGCCTCAAACAACGCGGAACAAAGTACAAGGCGTTCTAACTTTAGAAAATAGTCAGATGATCTTCATCGATACGCCAGGGATTCATACTCCAAAGCATAAACTTGGTGACTTTATGCTAAAGGTTGCTAAAAATACTCTTCGAGAAGTAGATGTAATAATGTTCATGGTAAACGCAGTAGAACCACGCGGAAAAATTGATGAGTATATTATGGAAATGCTCGAAAACAACGAAACACCAGTGTTTCTTGTAATTAATAAAATCGACCAGGTTCACCCAGAGAAATTAGTCGATATTATTGAATCATATACAAAAAAATATAACTTCGCGGAAATTCTTCCGATATCTGCTCTGCAGGGCAACAATATTGAGAAGCTTTTGGAAACAATCCAATCGTATTTACCACAGGGACCCCAATATTATCCTGCCGATCAAGTTACAGATCACCCGGAAAGATTTATAATTTCGGAGTTGATTCGGGAAAAGGTACTGCATTTAACAAGGGAAGAAATTCCACATTCGATTGCTGTAGTTATTGATAAAATTAAAAAAGAAGAAGATACAGAAAAAGATATGATTCGTGTTTCTGCAACGATTGTAGTCGAAAGAGATTCCCAAAAAGGAATTGTCATTGGTAAAAAGGGTGCTTTACTGAAAGAAGTGGGAACAAGAGCACGTAAAGATATCGAAATGCTATTAGGCACAAATGTGTATTTAGAGCTTTGGGTAAAGGTCCAAAAGGATTGGCGCAATAAATCTGCACACTTGAAAGATTATGGTTTTAGAGACGACGAGTACTAAGAAAGAAGGGGAGACAATTGCTACAAAAAGTAGAGGGTATTGTCTTACGGGCTTCTTCTTATGGCGAATCCAATAAAATCGTTACCATTTTTTCACGTGAATTAGGAAAAAGAGCAGCGATGGCTCGAGGGGCAAAAAAACCAACGAGCCGATTAGCATCTATCTCTCAGCCTTTTACGTACGGCTATTTTTTGATTCAGCAAGGAAGAGGCATGGGTACTTTGCAGCAAGGTGAAATTATTGACTCGATGAGGTCTATTAGAGAAGATATATTTGCTACTGCTTATGCAAGTTTTATTATGGAATTAGTAGATAAGTTAATCGATGATGAATTGCCGAAGCCACATTTATTTGAAATTTTGCAGCAGGCGTTACATGCGATTTCAGAAGAATATGATCCAGAGGCTATAAGTTTGTTTGTGGAATGGAAGCTCCTGCCCACAGCAGGTATTTATCCTACGCTCCATCAATGTACCAATTGTGGAGCAACTGATGGAGAATTTGCCTTTTCTTTTTCTCAAATAGGTTTTTTATGTCATCGATGTTTTTCAATTGACCCATATATCATAAGACTTTCTCCATCTCAAGTGAAGCTTATTCGAACCTTTTATACAGTTCCTATTGACCAAGTTGGAAAGCTGACACTAAAAAAAGAAACGAAGGGCTTTATCAAAAAAATTGTTCGAACAATTTATAGTGAACAAGTTGGAATACGATTAAAGTCACAAAGCTTTTTAGACCAAATGGAGAAAACCCCCGAGTTTTTTACTCCTAAAACAGAAAATCCAAGTCTCGAAGAAGAATAACTCTTTGGGCTTGGATTTTTTTATTTTTTATATAGAAATGTATCAAAGAATAGTTAGTAATACTATGATTTCCGTTTCACGCGGACGCTTTCCGCGGGCACGGCTTCAATCTCCTCGTCACTTCGTTCCTGCGGGGCTTTCAGCTCGTGCTGTTCCCGCTGGAGTCGCCGCGTTACACTCCAATCAATAAGTGAGTGGATCATACCTTTAAGGTTAAGCAAAATGTCTGTTATAAAAGCTATGATTCCGAAAAGGTGTTTAAAATAATCTATAGAAAATAATACTGTGATTTTCTTATCACGAAGACGCTTTTTGTGGGCACGGCTCGAGCCAGTAGCCTCTGCACTCCCATTGATAGTGTGTAGTCCTTCATTTTAAAGTTAAGCAAAATGTGTGTTAAAAATACAATGATTATCAAAAGTTATTAAAAATGATTATAGCAAAAATAAAACGGTCATTTTTGTCTCAGGCTTTAACGCTATCAATTCAACATTGCGTCTTTTTTGAGACCGATTTCTAAATTGATAGTGGTAAATGAGGTGTGCGCCTTCCAAGCCGCAAGAGCGCGAAGAATGAGACTTCAAACAGGATGAAGGAGCGACAAGCGACCATCCTTGAAGGCTCATGCGTAGCGTGCGGCAAGCGCACATCTGTGTAGATAGCAAACTCAATGAATCCATTTACTTAATTACCCCTAACGTAAAACGCCAGGATGTTGTTCAACGTAATGAACATCATCCTGGCGTTTATAATTGAATGTTTTCTCACTTAAATATGAGTTATGAAACAGCTTCTTTTATTAAAATTGTAATTGCTCTTCTAAAAATGCTTTTACATCAGCAATTGGCATTCTTGTTTGTTCCATGGAATCACGATGACGTACTGTTACTTGGCCATCTGTTTCTGAATCGAAATCATATGTGATACAGAATGGTGTACCGATCTCATCTTGTCGACGGTAGCGTTTACCGATAGATTGAGATTCATCATAATCGACCATGAAGTGCTTGCTTAAATCTGAGAATAAAGCTGTTGCACCTTCAGACAATTTTTTAGAAAGTGGTAAAATTGCTGCTTTTACTGGTGCTAAAGCAGGGTGGAAGCGTAATACGTTACGGATATCGCCGCCTTCTAATTCTTCCTCATCAAATGCTTCACAAAGGAATGCTAATGTTACACGGTCAGCTCCTAAAGATGGTTCGATACAGTATGGTACATAACGTTCGTTTGTAACTGGGTCAATATAATTGAAATCTTCCCCGGAATGCTCCATATGCTGTTTTAAATCAAAATCGGTTCTATCTGCAATACCCCAAAGCTCTCCCCAACCAAATGGGAATTTATATTCGATATCTGTAGTTGCATTGGAGTAATGAGAAAGTTCGTCTTCTGAATGGTCACGTAAACGAATAGAATCCTCCGATACACCTAAGTTTAAAAGCCATTCTTTACAATAATTACGCCAGAATTCAAACCATTCCATATCCTCGCCAGGTTTACAGAAAAATTCAAGTTCCATTTGTTCGAACTCTCTAGTTCGGAATGTGAAGTTACCAGGTGTTATTTCGTTACGGAAACTTTTACCTACCTGTGCAATTCCGAAAGGCATTTTTTTGCGCATAGAACGTTGAACATTTTTGTAGTTTACAAAAATACCTTGGGCAGTTTCAGGGCGTAGGAAAATTTCGTTTGTAGAAGCTTCTGTAACACCTTGGAAGGTTTTGAACATTAAATTGAATTGACGAATTTCAGTGTAATCGAAAGCACCGCATGATGGACAAACAACATTGTGTTCTTTCATGATCTCTTCCATTTTCTCGAATGAAAGACCGTCAATAACCATCTCGATACCTTTTTTATCTAGTGCATCTTCAATAATTTTATCGACACGGTGACGTGACTTACACTTTTTACAATCAATCATAGGATCATTAAAGTTGCCAATATGACCCGACGCTACCCAAGTTTTTGGATTCATCAAAATAGCTGCATCTAAACCTACGTTATATGGTGATTCTTGAACAAACTTTTTCCACCAAGCTTTTTTGATGTTGTTTTTCAATTCCACACCAAGAGGACCATAATCCCATGTATTCGCTAAACCTCCATAAATTTCAGAGCCAGGAAATACAAAACCTCTTTGTTTTGCTAAACTAACTACGTTTTCCATTGTAATTGTCATATAAATCCCTCCAATTAATATAATTCACCCGGAATACAAAAAACTCGTCTCCGGGCAATATCTGCCCGGGGACGAGTTTTTAACCCGCGGTTCCACCCCGATTGATTGTTAAAAAACAATCCTCTTTAAAAGCAAAAGCTCTGAGCTGCCGTTTTCCTACAGTGTGGGCTTTCACTATCCCCACTCGCTTACGGTGTAGTACTTATAATGCTCTTCAACGCTTTATCATATGTTGCTATTGTATCATGAGCCACTTTACTTCGCAATCATCTATAAATTAGTATATAATAATTTAGTACTAAGTATAACACTTTGAGGCGGTGAGTCCAATCGAACTCAACAAACGGCAAAATGAAATTTTGGACATTGTAAAAGGGAATGGTCCTATCACTGGCGAACAAATTGCAGAGCGACTTAATTTAACTAGATCCACTTTACGTCCAGATCTAGCTATTTTAACGATGGCAGGTTTTTTAGATGCTCGTCCACGTGTTGGTTACTTTTATTCTGGCAAAAAAACAAGCCAAGCAATTTCAGATAATATAGCGCAAATGATGGTGAAGGATTTTCAATCAATACCTGCAGTTGTTGATGAAAGTATGACGGTGTATGATGCTATATGCCATATGTTTTTAGAGGATGTAGGGTCATTATTTGTATTAGATAAAAATTCGATGCTTTCAGGAGTTCTTTCAAGAAAAGACTTTTTACGAACAAGTATTGGTAACCAAGACTTGAACAAAATTCCAGTACATATGATTATGACAAGAATGCCTAACATCACGTATTGTTTGAAAGAAGATACACTTTTTGAAGTGGCCAAAAAGTTAATGAATCGTCAAATTGATTCTTTACCAGTTGTAAAAGAAGGAAAAGATGGGTTAGAAGTGATTGGTAGAATTACAAAAACGAATATTACTCGGGCCTTTTTATCATTAGCCGATGACCATGATCTATAGGGAGTGAAACGAGATGAAAATGCTAAACCTGTTTATAGTCTCGGATTCAATAGGAGAAACGGGCGAACTAGTAGCAAAAGCGGCAATAAGTCAGTTTAGACCTGGTCTACAGCATACCAAAATTAAGAGATTTACTCATATTGATTCGTTAGACCATATTAAAGAAATTACTGAGCTCGCTAAAGAGCAAGGGGCAATAATCCTGTATACACTTGTGCAAACTCAAATGCGTCAAGCATTAATAGAGTATTGTAATTTATACAATTTAGAATCTGTTGATTTAATAGGACCGGTTATTAATCTATTTGAAAAAGAGTTAGATGAAAAACCTTTCGAAGAACCTGGTTTAGTAAGGAAGTTAGATGAAGACTACTTTAAAAAAATAGAAGCAATTGAATTTGCGGTAAAATATGACGATGGGCGAGATCCTAGAGGTTTGCTCCAAGCTGATATAGTTCTTATTGGAGTATCTAGAACTTCTAAAACACCTTTGTCACAGTATTTGGCAAATAAAAGATTCAAAGTAGCGAACGTTCCACTTGTTCCAGAAGTAGAACCACCTGAGCAACTATTTCAAGTAGACCCAGCCAAATGTGTTGGGTTAGTCATTACTCCGGATAAACTAAATTCTATTAGAAAAGAAAGACTGAAAGCAATTGGTTTAAACGATGATGCAAGTTATGCTAAAATAGAAAGAATCAATGAGGAAATTCTCCATTTCGAGAAAATTGCTAAGAAAATCGGTTGTATTGTAATTGATGTAACAAACAGAGCTGTTGAAGAGACTGCTAATGTAGTAATTAATCATATTCAACAAAAATAATGTAGAAAAATTTTTTAAGCCGATTCACGATTGTGAAAAGGTTTTTTCTATTGTGTATCGAATAAATAAAGTATAGATTAATAGTTTAAAATGTTTTATAATAGTTATTTGTGGAAAATAAATATTATGAAATTATTTATATGATTTTTTTGTCGATTCTTGCAGGATTTTTCTTTCCTTTCACGAATTATTAAAGTAGAAGTAAAGATGGTGAAAAAGTGTCAGGTCGTATAGAAGAAGAGTTAATCGAACAAGTTAGGAATAACAATGATATTGTCGATGTCATAAGCGAATATGTTCAACTCACTAAAAGAGGCCGAAACTATTTTGGCTTATGTCCTTTTCATGGTGAACAGACACCATCTTTTTCAGTTACACATGAAAAGCAAATTTTTCATTGCTTCGGATGTGGAGCGGGTGGAAATGTAATTACATTTTTAATGGATATTGAAAATCTTTCCTTTCAAGATGCTGTAAGTAGACTTGGTAGTCGAATTGGATTGACTATTGAAGAAAGTTCCTCGGACGATACAGTGACGAGAGAGCCTGTCTCTAAAGAGATCTCTCTGATGAAAAAAGCACATGAATTTGCAAGTGATTACTTTCATCATTTACTGCTTCATACCGAGGAAGGAGAAAATGCCTTACATTACCTGGAGGAAAGAGGGTTTTCGAAAGAGATTATCGAAAAGTACAAAATAGGATGGTCCTTACCGAAATGGGATGCTTTAACTACGTTACTTGAACGTAAAGGTATGAATTTACAAGAAATTGAGAAAACTGGGCTTATTATCCGAAAAGAAAATGAATTAAAGTATTTTGATCGGTTTCGTGGGAGAATAATGTTTCCGGTTTTTGATGAAACAGGACATGTTATTGCTTTTTCCGGTAGAATACTCGAAAAGAATGAGAACGAAGCGAAGTATCTTAATAGCCCAGAATCTCCAATATTCCAAAAAAGCCAGGTGCTCTATAACTTAGACAAAGCAAGATTAGCTATTCGAAAACAACGGAATGTAGTTGTTTTTGAAGGTTTTCTTGATGTAATTGCAGCATCTAAAGCTGGTATTGAGAATGGAATTGCAACAATGGGTACCGCTTTGACGTCTTCTCATATAACGAAACTAAATAGACTTACTTCTCAAGTTACGCTTTGTTTTGATGGTGATCGCGCTGGAATGGAAGCAGCGAAAAAAGCTTCTACGGCTTTACAGGCCAAGCAAATACAAACGGAAATTGCCATTATACCAGATGCAATGGATCCAGATGACTACATTAATAACTACGGCGAAGAAGCATTTAGAACGAAGATTATTGAGAAGCCCCATTCGTATTTATCATTTATGATGATTGTTTCGAAAAGAGACAAAAATTTTAATAATGAAAATGATACTTTACAGTATATCCAAGAGATATTGGAAATACTGAGTGATAGAAGTTCTTCCGTGGAGCGTGATTTATATATTCGTCAGCTCTCACAAGAAACTAATGTATCAGAAGAAGCTATTTACCAGCATTTACGTAAAATTCACGGAAAAAAAGCAAAGCAATCTAAACAGGAATCATCTATACCTCTTCCTAATAAATCGGAAATTCCAAAGATAAAGAAAGCAATATCTGCAGACGAAAGAGCGGAGCGAATTTTACTGTCCCATATGCTTCATAATCCTAGTGTAATTGATATAGCAAGAAGAAACTTGGAAGATCAATGTTTTATCAGAGATGCTTATGAAGTGGTATTTGTTCGTTTAACTGGATTTTACGAAGAGTATCCAGACGGAGATTATCAGCGTTTTTTAGAAGTTTTAAATGATGCAGAGTTAAGAAAAATAGTTATGGAAGCAGCGCTCGCAGAACGTGATCCAGAGCATGAGACAGAGGAAGTCATGGACTGTTTGCGCCATATACGAAAATACCGGATTGAACTACGTATTAAACGTAAGTTACATGAAGCAAAAGAAGCAGAGAAAATGAGTGATATTTCCAAGGCATTGGAGCTGGCTAAAGAAGCGATTCAGTTAAAAAAGTCGTTGGAAACTTTAGAGTAACTATCCGGTAGTAGAAGGAGGAATTCTTATGGCGGACAAGTCTGAACGCACAAAAGAAACAGATATTGAATTATCATTAGAAGAAGCAAAAAAACAATTAATCGAATTAGGTAAAAAAAATGGTGAACTAACGTATCACGATATAGCAGAAAAGCTCGCTATTTTTGAATTAGAATCAGATCAAATTGAAGAATTTATCGATAATCTCGAAGGTAGAAATATTGAACTAAGCCGTAAAGATGGAGACGAAGAGGACTTAGATCGTTTAATGAAAGGGAAAGAAGAGACTTTTGATTTAAACGATTTAAGTGTTCCTCCTGGCGTTAAGATTAATGATCCTGTTCGAATGTACTTAAAAGAAATTGGTCGAGTAGACTTACTTAAGGCTTCAGAAGAGGTTGCTCTTGCTGAGCGTATTGAGCAAGGGGATGAAGAAGCTAGAAAACGTCTAGCAGAAGCAAACCTTCGTTTAGTTGTAAGTATTGCAAAACGTTATGTTGGGCGTGGCATGTTATTTCTAGACCTTATTCAAGAAGGTAACATGGGGCTTATCAAAGCGGTAGAAAAATTTGATCATCGTAAAGGGTTCAAATTTAGTACTTATGCAACTTGGTGGATTCGTCAGGCAATCACTCGTGCAATTGCTGACCAAGCTAGAACGATCCGTATTCCAGTGCATATGGTAGAAACCATAAATAAACTAATTCGTGTTCAACGTCAATTATTGCAAGATTTAGGTCGTGAGCCTTCTCCAGAAGAAATTGGAGAAGAAATGGACTTGCCTGCAGAAAAAGTTCGCGAAATTTTAAAAATTGCGCAAGAACCAGTTTCTTTAGAAACTCCTATTGGGGAAGAGGATGATTCCCATTTAGGTGATTTCATCGAAGATGCAGATGCACAATCTCCTTCTGATCACGCTGCTTATGAGCTTCTTAAAGAACAATTAGAAGATGTCTTAGATACGCTTACAGACAGAGAAGAAAATGTATTACGTTTACGTTTTGGTCTGGATGATGGTCGTACAAGAACGCTTGAAGAGGTAGGGAAAGTATTTGGAGTAACGCGTGAGCGTATTCGTCAAATTGAGGCAAAAGCTTTGCGCAAACTGCGTCACCCTTCTAGAAGTAAACGTCTGAAAGACTTTTTAGAATAGAATGGAAGGCATCCGCTATGGATGTCTTTTTCTATATTCTATGATTCTTACAATACTGGATTTACCAGATGAAAAGAGGACTAGATATGTCGCTGCAGCGTAAGCAAATTATAATGAATGAAATTACATTCTGGAAAAAGAATAAGCTATTACCAGAGCATTATTGCGATTTTCTGCTAGCTTTATATGCACAGGGAGAAAATCAAGCTGATGAGCAAACAGAGAATGCTTCTCATGCACTCTTAGCCAAAAAAAGAAAATATGATTTAATCTTGTATACTATTGTTGGTTTAATAACTGCTGTATTATTAGCGTCGTTGTTTGTAGTGACAACTGCCGTTATTATACCCATTCTTGCTGTTGCCATCGTTATTTTCTCTTTTTTATTCATGGCTGTGAAACTAGTAAAAAATAAATCTATTATGGCACCACTATTGTTTGTATTTTCTGCCTTGTTATTATTAGGATTGTCTTTTAAAGTTTGGGATGTTTATTTTGTCGATTATCCGCTAGTGTTAATCGGGCTGATCTTGGGGAATTGTTTATTATGGCTAATTTCTGGACTACTTATGAAGCTTGTATATTTTAGTATTTCAGGGATATTAGGGCTAATTTTAATTATCGGTTATTTTGTTTTCAATTAAGTTCGTACGATATTACATAACTTTAAAAGCCAACAATTATTTACTTCTGTGACTATTTGTTGGTTTTTGTCTTTAATTGAGTCATCTTTAATGATGAAGAATCTTCTAAATATAAATGTTCTTTGAATTTCAATTATTTTTAGTATAATAGAAATGTAAGCGTTTTTATTTACAAAGGGGATGGAAGAAATGAATTTTGATTTGACACAGGAACATCAAATGATCCGAAAGACAATTCGTGAGTTTTCGGATGAGGTTGTAGCGCCAGGAGCAATAGAGCGTGACAAAACGAAAGCATTTCCAAAAGAAATCTTTAAACAGTTAGCCGACATGGGGATGATGGGCTTACCGTTTGCAGAAGAATATGGCGGAGCAGGGGCAGATACAGTTAGTTTTGCTATAGTGACAGAGGAATTGAGTAGAGCATGCGCTTCTACGGGTATTACCTATTCGGCACATATATCACTAGGTGGTGCTCCACTTAATCTATTTGGTACAGAAGAGCAAAAACAAAAATACTTGGTTCCAGTTTGTACAGGAGAATCACTCGGAGCTTTTGGCTTAACAGAGCCTAACGCAGGATCTGATGCAGGTGGAACACAAACAACTGCAAAAGAAGACGGCGATGATTTTGTGATTAATGGAAACAAAGCCTTTATAACAAACGCAAGCTATGCACAACACCTAGCATTAACAGCTATTACTGATGTCAAAGATGGAAAAAAAGAAATTTCTGCAATAATTGTGCCAACGGATTCAGAAGGCTTCTCTGTTATCGATAATTATGAGAAAATGGGACTGAATGCATCTAACACAACGGAATTAGTATTAGAAAATGTAAGAGTGCCTAAAGAAAACTTGTTAGGTGAGAGAGGGAATGGATTTAAACAATTCCTTGTTACTCTTGATGGTGGTCGAATTGGCATTGGTGCCATGGCAGTAGGAATTGCACAAGCTGCTTTTGAAAGAGCACTTCGTTATTCTAAGGAACGCAAGCAATTTGGTAAATCTCTTTCTGAATTTCAGGTAACTCAATTTAAATTGGCCGATATGGCGATGAAAATTGAGCTTGCTCGCACAATGGTACACAAAGCAGCATGGTTAAAAGATCAAGGTCGTGCATTTGGTAAGGAAGCTTCAATGTGTAAACTATATGCATCCGAAATCGCAATGGAAGTAGCCGATCAGGCAATTCAAATACATGGTGGATACGGCTATATGAAAGAGTATGAGGTAGAACGATATATGCGTGATGCTAAATTACTCGAAATTGGTGAAGGTACTTCTGAAGTACAAAGAATGGTAATTGCTCGACATATAGGTTGTTAATTTGTAGAAATTAATCGAATAATTATGTCTAAATTGTCACAAAGTAAGAAAACTTCTCCCCTAGGACTTTTAGTTTTCTCTAGAATGCAGTACAATATTAATGTTGACTAATTCTATATTAGAAAAGATTGTATTAAAAGGGAGGGTTAACTATGCAAAGAAATCCAATAATTCCATTTATCTTAATTATGGCTTTTGGTATTGGTCTAATTTTCTTCTTGTCTTTAGACGGTGTAGGTAACAAAGAAGAAATCGCTGCAACTGAAGAGCATGCTGAAGGTGGCGGTGAAGAAGCATCAGCTGGAGAATTTGATCCAGAAGCTTTTGCACAAGGAAAATGTATCGGTTGTCATGGTAACAGTTATGAAGGAACTGGAGCTGCTCCTGCATTAGTAGGAACTGCATTATCTGAAGATGAAGTGAAAGACGTTTTAGCAAATGGTAGAGGTGCAATGCCAGCCGGTTTAGTACCAGCTGAAAACATTGACGCTATGGCGGCATGGATTAAATCTTTAGAATAGTATTAAAACAAAAGACCTTAGATTCGGTAAAAGAATCGAGGTCTTTTTTCTTTTTTGCTATAATAGCTATTAGAAGAGGTGTTGAAATAATGAATGCAAAAAAATTATCGGAAAGACTGAGAACAGTCGCTTCCTTTGTAGAAGAAAATACTATTTTAGCGGATATCGGAAGTGATCATGCTTATTTGCCATGTTTTTTAGTGCATGAAGGTGTCATTACAAAAGCAATTGCTGGCGAGGTCGTAAAGGGTCCGTTCGAATCTGCCCAAAAACAAGTGATGAGTGAAGGTCTACAAGAAAATATTGATGTTCGCTTTGGCAACGGATTAGCAGTAATCTCGGAAGAAGACAATGTTCAAACTATTACCATAGCTGGAATGGGTGGTCCACTCATTGCTTCTATATTAGAGACTGGTAAAGAAAAACTCACTAAAGTAGAAACGCTCATTTTACAACCAAATATACATGCAAAAGCTATACGTGAATGGGCAATTCAAGAACACTGGAAGATAGAAAACGAAGTAATTCTAGAGGAACACGATAAAATTTATGAAATTCTTGTGTTAAAAAAAGGCATGATGAGTTTATCGGAAAAAGAGTTATTAGTCGGTCCCGTTTTAGGTGAAGAAAAATCTCCCGTGTTCCAAAAAAAATGGAATACGGAATTGAATGAATGGCAGCGAATTGTAAACGAATTGAACAAATTAGAAGGCACAGAGGTTCAACAAAAGAAAGAGGAGCTTGAAAACAAAATTGCCTTAGTAAAGGAGATTTTATAAAAGATGAAGGAAACAAATGCACAACATATTATTTCCCTTTTCGAACAATGGGCACCTAAATCGTTAGCGGTCGATGGAGATCCAGTAGGTTTACAAGTTGGCACACTAAATAAAAAAGTAACAAAAATTTTAGTAACGTTAGATGTGAATCTGGATACAGTAGAAGAAGCAATTACAAATGGTTGTGAGCTTATCATTGCGCATCATCCACCTATTTTTAGAGGATTAAAAAATATGCGAACAGATTTGCCACAAGGAATACTAATCGAGAAATTGATTAAGCATGATATTGCCGTATATGCTGCACATACGAATTTAGACATTGCAAATGGGGGAGTTAATGATTTGCTTGCTACTGCTCTACATTTAGAAAATATAGAGATTCTAGAGCAAACTTCCTCGGAACAGCTGATGAAGTTAGCAGTATTTACTCCTAAAGAATCCACAATCGCAGTAAGAACTGCTTTAAGCACCGCTGGAGCAGGCAAAATCGGTGATTATGATAGCTGTAGCTTTACTACTAGCGGAGAGGGAAGATTTAAGCCTTTAGAGGACGCAACCCCTTATATTGGACAAGCGAACGAATTATCAATTGTAGAAGAGGATAAAGTGGAAGTAGTTTTTCCTGTTTCTATGAAAAATAAAATATTAAAAGCTTTATTGACAACTCATCCCTATGAAGAGCCTGCTTATGATTTAGTGTCGCTAGAAGCAGAAGTAAATATTAAAGGACTAGGTAGAATTGGTATATTGCCTGAAAAACAATTATTAGGGGATTATGCACAACTAGTAAAGCAACAGTTAAACGTTCCTTTTGTTCGAGTTGTGGGTGATTTGACGAAGGAAGTTCGAAAGGTTGCTGTGCTTGGTGGAGATGGCAATAAATATATACAGATAGCTAAAAGAGCAGGTGCAGATGTGTTTATAACAGGTGATCTCTATTTCCATGTTGCACAGGACGCAGAGGCTATTGGGTTATCGGTTATTGACCCAGGACATCATGTGGAACAGATAATGAAAACCGGTGTTGCGGAGTATATGACAAAGGTTTGTGTGGATAACAAGCTCGAAGTTGAATTCATCCCTTCAAAAATCTCAACCGAACCCTTTCAATTAATTTGATAGTGTAGAGTCAGCCATTAAGGTAGTTGAAACTTTAGTTTAAATATCACTACCATTACTTTTAAGCTATCCCGCCATCTAAAGGATATGCTACGCATTTTTTTGGGCAGTGTCTTTGATGCTAGTAACCGCAGTAGCATATTTTCATAGTGAAAAGGAGATTGAAGCCGTGCACAGGGAAAGTGTGCTCTGGAACGAAAGTCAGAGGTATTATCCTGTACTATTAATATAACAGTATAAAAAAGCTGCTCGAATAGCGAGCAGCTTTTTGTGTTAGTTAACTGTATAAGGTTCAATACGATTTACAGGTTTTGGTATTTTAATTTTAGGCAAAATCTTTTCCGGTGCCGTTTTTTTAGTTGTATCATGCGTTTCAGGATCATTTGGATCATATTTTTCTAAGAATTGAATAACCTCTTTGACAATAGGAGTAGGAGTAGAAGCTCCTGCAGTTACAGCTACATGCGAAATATTGTCCAGCCATTCCAATTTTAAATCAGAGATGTCGCCAATTCGATAAGAAGGAGTTCCAGCTATTTCCTCTGAAACTTGAGTCAGTCTATTAGAATTATTACTCATTGGATCACCAACTACTATTAATAGTTCAGCTTCTCCGGCCTGCTCAGCAACAGCTTCTTGTCGAACCTGAGTAGCTAGACAGATTTCTTTATGAACTTCAACATGTGGGAATTTCTCTTCTAATTTTTTCATGAGATCCACAACGTCCCATTGAGACATTGTTGTTTGATTAGTAACTAGTAATTTATCAGCTGAAATTATTAAATTTTCAACATCTTCTAAGGTTTGAACTAAATGGACCTTGTCAGGAGCTACACCAATCGCACCTTCAGGCTCTGGATGTCCTTTTTTGCCGATATAAATAATCTCATAGCCTTCTGCCGTTTTTTCTCGGATTAGGTCATGTGTAACGGTCACATCTGGACATGTTGCATCTATAGAAACTAATCCCTTCCGTCGAGCTAGTTCTTTCACTTCAGGGGAAACACCGTGTGCAGTGAAGATAACCGTACCTGTATCTACCTTCGATAAAATATCTAAGCGATTTTCTCCGTCTAAAGTAATTATTCCATCCATTTCAAATGCATCAGTTACATGTTTATTGTGAACAATCATTCCTAAAATATATATAGGCCTTGGAAGAGAAGTGTCTAATGCAGCATTTCGAGCAATAACCATTGCATCTACAACACCATAACAATATCCTCTAGGCGAAATTTTTTGTACAATCATTTTTGTAACTCCCTTCAATACGAGCATACTCATATTATAACGGAGCAAATAGATGAATACAAAATATTAAATTGGCGGCTGGAATATTCGTGGGATGGAAGCTCCATTTGTTACAGATGCTGCGGTATTAGCTGCTCTCGCAGCTGTGGATGCAGCACTTACGTTAGCAGCAGTAGCGGCTGTTGTAGCAGCTGGAACAGACTGAAAACCACGATATAATTTCAACAGAGCTGGAACATTTTGTATCATCGGAGCAAATTGTCTAACCATAGGTGTAAGCTGCTGGGCTGTATTTAAGAATTTGTCCGCTGTTTGTAAGTAACTCATTGTTTTACTCGCGGGTGGACCCTGTTGGAAGCCTCCGCCTCCTGTGGGAGCTGATTGAAACTGACTAAAAAAATTTGTCGCTGGTCCTGAAGGTGAAGGAGGCGGAGGACCTTGATTCCCTCCAAAGAATTGGAAGGGATTACTCGGAACATTTTGAGGACTAGGATTGGACATGCCAAAAAAATCATTTCCTCGATTTTGAGCAAATGGATAAAAAGATTGATAGCGCATTTTTTCATCTCCTTTCGAACAGTAAAGACTATTCTATTCTATGCAAATTATACGTTTTATGTACAATCGTGGTACAATAAAGAAATGTGAGGGAGTGACGTAGAATGTCAAAATATACAGATTATAGTTTTCAGCCTTTTTTGCTAGATGCAATTGAAAAATTAGGCTTCCAAGAACCAACGCCAATTCAAAGAGAAATGATTCCACTTGTTTTAAAGGGGAAAAGTGCGATTGGTCAAGCACATACTGGAACAGGAAAAACACATAGTTTTTTGATCCCAATTGTTGAAAAAATAGATGCTAGTAAAAAAGAAGTACAAGCAGTTATTACATCACCAACAAGAGAGCTTGCAACACAAATTTATAATGAGTTGAACAAGCTAGTAGAAGGCACAGAAATTCAGACAAAATTGTTTATTGGTGGAACGGACAAAGCCCGTGCAATTGAAAAACTAAAAACACAACCACAGATTGTTGTTGGAACACCAGGTAGACTTCGTGATCTTGCAGTAGAGCAAGCATTACTTGTTCATACTGCAAATGTTTTAGTCGTCGATGAAGCTGACCTAGCTTTCGATCTTGGTTTTATCAATGAAATTGATCAATTTGCATCTCGTATGCCTGAGAAATTAGAAATGTACGTATTTTCTGCTACCATTCCAGAAAAATTACAGCCTTTCTTAAAAAAATATATGGATTCACCAGTTCATATAAAAATAGGTGAAAAACGTCGAGTTGCAGAAGGTATTGAATTTATCGTAACTCCAGTTCGAAGTAAATCTAGAAAGAAACGTTTACTTGATGTAATGGAAGGTATAAATCCATACTTAGCTATTATATTTGCAAATACGAAGCAGCATGCAGATGAGGTTGCGAACTATTTACAAGGAAACGGTATTAAAGCTGGCGTAGTCCATGGAGATATATCTCCACGTGATCGTAAACGTGTGATGAAGCAAATCCATGATCTTGAGTTTCAATATATTGTTGCAACGGACCTTGCTGCACGTGGGATTGATATTCCAGGTGTCAGCCATGTTATTAACTACGAGATACCAGATGACTTAGAGTTTTTTGTTCATCGTGTCGGAAGAACCGCTCGTGCAGGAATGACCGGTATTGCCATTACTCTTTACGAACCATCAGACGAAGATGCTTTAGTGCGCCTTGAGAAAATGGGGATTCCTCTTGAACATAAAGATGTGATTAATGGAGAATGGTCAGAGCTTAAGGAACGCCACGCAAGAAAAAACCGCACTAAAAATGAAAATGAAATAGATGCAATAGCTAAAGCCCAAGTACGTAAGCCTAAAAAGGTAAAACCAGGCTACAAGCGTAATATGAAATGGGAAATGGATAAAGTTAAGAAAAGAGAGAGACGCATTAAAAACCGTAAGAAATAAGGAGTTGCTATTATGTTATTAGGATCACATGTTTCTATGAGTGGTAAAGAAATGCTACTGAATTCGAGTAAAGAAGCTGCATCATATGGTGCAAATACTTTTATGATTTATACAGGAGCACCACAAAATACTAGAAGAAAACCAATTGAAGAATTGAATATTGAAGCTGGTATTGCACATATGAAAGAAAATGGGATGTCCAATATCGTCGTACATGCTCCTTATATCATCAATCTAGGAAATACGACAAAACCCGAAACTTTTGCTCTTGGTGTTGAGTTTTTACAAAAAGAAATTGAAAGAACCGCACATATTGGTGCCACTCAAATTGTTTTGCATCCAGGAGCCCATGTGGGAGCTGGAGCAGATGCTGGTATTGCAAGAATTGTTGAAGGTTTAAATGAAGTGCTATCAACTGAATTCCCCGTTCAAATTGCTTTAGAAACAATGGCTGGAAAAGGATCGGAATGTGGGCGCACTTTTGATGAACTTGCCAAAATTATTGATGGTGTTGTAAACAATCATCGTTTATCTATTTGCATGGACACTTGTCATATTCACGATGCTGGTTATAATATCGTCGAAGATTTTGATGGGGTCTTAAATGAGTTTGATAAGATAATTGGTATTGATCGTTTAAAAGTACTTCACATCAATGATAGTAAAAATGTTTGTGGAGCAGCAAAAGACCGACATGAAAATATCGGCTTTGGTGAAATTGGATTTGAGGCATTACAATATATCGTGCATCATCCACAATTGATGGAGCTACCGAAAATTTTAGAAACGCCGTTTGTAGGTGTAGATGCTAAATCGAAGGAAGCCCCATACAAATATGAGATAGAAATGCTTCGAACTAAAAAGTTTAACCCGGAAGCAATCGACGCTTTGCGTTAATAAGCAGGGTACTTCATTTGAAAACCTGTTTCAAACGTTTTCAAAGGGCATTGAACTGACGATTTACTATATAATTACCGATTGATTTTTAGGGATATTGGTTATGACACATGTCACAACCAATATCCCTTTTTTCGTTAACCTTTTGGTTTTTGTCCCGCATCAACGGGCAGTAGATAACTGCCCGTAAAAGCCCGAATGGTTCAACTAACAATCAGTGGGGGATGAAGCCCCGCTGATTAAAGTTTCACTTTTTCTATCCGTCGCCCCCCTACAACTCTTAGAAATAGGCTTTCTGGATAACTAGAGTAAAGATACTTTCTTATTCAAAAAAGAGGCTCACAAAGATTATCTTCTTTTATTTAAAAGAAGATGGTGCCTTTTCTTTTATTTCTTTATAAAGGTCCATTGCACGCTGTTCCCCAAGAATTTGGATCAATTTTTGTTGGATGGCTAAGGGTACTCCAAAAACAATCCAGGATAGTGAAATTTCTTTTAATAGAGGATGAACCCCTTTCAATTCTTTGTCTGACAACTGAATATCGAACCCTTTTACAATCGTTTTAAACTCCTTTAATGTACACGTTTGTAGCTGTTGAACAAATTTTTGAATATCCAGAAAAACATCCTTTCAAGCATTTTTTATTTACACAGGTTGGATTTAGGATTATACTATATCTTTGTAAATCGTAATCATTCTTAATTAGAATCGAGGAATTGTAATGGGAACCCCATTGATCAACTTACATAATATTTCATATCAATACGAACAAACTAAAGCGTTAACCGATATCAATTTAACAATTGCAGAAGGGGACTTTCTAGCGATTATTGGACCTAATGGCTCGGGAAAATCAACCTTGTTGAAAATAATCCTTGGATTATTAAAACCGACAAAAGGCGAAGTACTTCTTTTTGGAAAGCCGGTTAATCAGTTTAAAGATAAAGAGCGTATTGGATACGTTTCACAAAAATCCAATTCGTTCAATACTGGTTTTCCTGCTACTGTAAAAGAGGTAGTAAGAAGCGGCTTAGTTAAGAAAACAGGATTATTTCACCGATTTCCTTCAAATGTTGATAAGCAAGTAAAATCAGCTTTAAAGTCTGTAGGGATGGAAGACTACGCTATGAAAAATATCGGTGACCTTTCTGGGGGACAGCAACAGCGCGTCTTTATCGCAAGAGCGTTAATCAGTAATCCGAATGTATTAATCCTAGACGAGCCAACTGTAGGAGTAGATAGTAAAAATGTAAAATCTTTTTATAATATGTTAAGTCACTTAAATCGGGAACATAAAATTACAATCGTCTTAGTAACACATGATGTGGATGCTGTATCCAAGAGTATTAGCCACGTGGCATGTTTAAATCAGCGAATTCATTTTCATGGCTTTAAAAATGATATGGATCAAATGAGTGATGAACAATTAGAGGCTTGGTATGGACATGCTGTTCGTAAAGTCGAACATCAAAGTGAGGTAATATCATGATTGAGTCTATTTTTCACTATGAGTTTTTACAAAATGCCTTTGCTTCTGGCTTAATCATTGGTTTTATCGCTCCACTATTAGGTGTTTTTATCGTTGTGCGTAGGCTTTCTTTAATAGCAGACGCTCTCAGTCATGTTACGTTAGCAGGTATAGCAGGTAGCTTGTACCTAAGCCAGTCCGTAGGAGCATTAGCTTTACTTAACCCTCTATATTTAGGGATTGTAGCATCTGTAACAGGCTCATTGTTTATAGAGAGATTGAGAAGATTATATAAACATTATGAGGAGCTTGCAATACCAATCATCATGTCTGCAGGTCTTGGTTTTGGAGCGATTTTCATCTCGTTGGCAGAAGGGTTTAGCTCTGACTTATTTAGTTATTTATTTGGTTCTGTATCTGCAGTAAGTCGTCAAGATTTATGGATTATTATTGGTATTGCTTTGATTGTAATTATCTTTTTAAGTTTGTTTTTTAAGGAGTTATTTGTTCTTTCATTTGATGAGGAATATGCGAAGGCATCTGGACTTCCAGCCAAATGGATTCATGTATTGTTTATGATTGTGACTGCATTAGTCATTGCGGGATCGATGCGAATTGTTGGAATCTTACTCGTTTCTTCACTCATGACATTGCCAGTTGCCGCTGCTATGCGCATTTCCAAAAGCTTTAAACAAGCAATTATTCTATCTTTATTATTTGGTGAGTTATCGGTAATTGTTGGTTTAGTTAGTGCATTCTATTTAGATTTAGCACCAGGTGGAACAATTGTTGTTACATCGATTATCATTCTACTTCTAACTATTCTGTCTAAAAAGATAGGAAGCAAGGGAGCTGTTTCTCAATGAATATAGAAAAAGCCTGGGATATTCTCAAAAATGAGGGGTTCAAAAAAACAGATAAGCGCGAACAAATACTGAATATTTTTTCAGAAACGGAAAAATATATTACTGCTAAAGATATATTAAATGTGATGAAAAAAGAACATCCAGGGATGAGCTATGATACAATTTATCGAAATTTAAGCACATTCGTGGATTTGGGTATTTTGGAAGAAACGGAGCTAACGGGGGAGAAGCATTTTAGAATGCAATGTGAAGCGGATCATCATCACCATCATTTTATCTGCATGTCCTGTGGTAATATTAAAGAAATTCCTTTCTGTCCAATGGAAGTGTTGCAAAATGCAATACCTGGCTACGAAATAGAAAATCATAAATTTGAAATATACGGCAATTGCCCTTCCTGTCATTAATAAAAAGTAGTGTAGCCCAGTATTCGGGCTACACTACTTTTTTTTGGGGGTATATTGGACTGACGTATATAAAGTATTCTTTCCAGCCAAAATGGATGTTGCTAGGTATCTTATAGAGTTATTTAACTCAATCACTTAATCCTACTGATGTATTTTTATATTCGCTATTCATTAGAGCCTTATACATAAAATCAGCTACATTAGCCCTAGTAATAGTTCTTCCTGTACTTGGTACACCTGTCATAGCCTCTTTATAAATACCAGTAAATACTTTATTGTTCAAGCCCATTGGTCGTACTATTGAATAGGTTAAATTATTATCTTTTATATAATTTACTGCATTGGAATGATCGGTTAAAACATTTCTAAGCATTCTTATCATTATTTTGCCCATCACTCCAGGAATTTCATTTTCAATTCCTGCCGAAGCAACATAGATAATTCGTTGTATATTATTTGCAACCATTTCGTCAACGATATTCTTTGTCATATTTTCTAGCTGATTAGATTTTTTCATGCCAGTTGTAGAGCCTAGACACGAGATTACAGCGTCTTTACCAACGATAGCTGATTTCACAGCTTCTTTATCAAAAGCATCACCTTGAATAATAGCTAAGCGTTCATGTTTCAAATCTAATTTGGAAGGGGACCGCACAAAAGCAGTAACGTTATGTCCATTATCTAATGCTAGTTTAGTAAAATGCTTTCCGACACCACCACTTGCTCCAAATACAATAATATTCATTCTCTAATCCCCTTTTAGTTATTCAGTTGTTTTGCATGTTCTGGATGAATTAACACTTTTTAAATATTAAAACACACAAAAAATAGAATTTAAAAGAAAAATCGAGTATAAAACCTCGGCGATTTTATACTCGATTATCTATTTTAAATATTCTTGTCGAGGAATCAAAATAATTTATTTAATAGACATCGAAAATTCCTTTTCAATCCATTTATTTGCTTCGATCCAATTATTAACTCGTATAACACGATTAGGAGCAGGCATTTGATTATACGGAGTATTAAATAATAATACTGGAATATCAAGTTCCTCACTAATTTCTACTGCATTATCGTGTTTGTCTTCAAAAAATGCATGAACTCCATGTCGGCGTGCAGTTTCAATTTTGTTATGGGTTCCTATCAATTCGATGTGATCGTATAACAGTTCTTGTCGCTTGAACCAATCTAACGTAACATCCATTACATTATCTCCACGAGCAGAAATGAAATACAGCTCGTATTTTTCTTTCCAAGCAGACAAAACAGCATGTGCATCTGGTTGAATAGGAGATGTTGCATAAATGGTCGGTTCTGCTTTCTTAAACCATTCATAGAAATCCTTCTCACTTACTGGAAAAGCCTTTGTTAAATCGTATTCTTTAATATCTTCTAGCTGTAAATTACATTTAAAGGCTTCGTTTATATGTGGAAGCAATGAAGTAGGGGATGTTACTGTCCCGTCTATATCGATACCAAATCGTATATTCGTCAATTGCATCATTCCTTACGCTTGTTGTTTTTCTTGTTCTTGCTTTTCTTCTAGTTCTTTGTTTGCAAAATATTCTGCAGCAAGTTTATCGATTTCCACTTTTAGTTCTTCAACCATTGTTTCTTCCGGTACTTTACGAACGGTTTTGCCTTTCATGAATAACAGACCTTCTCCACGTGCACCGGCGATCCCTATATCAGCTTCCCGAGCTTCTCCGGGACCATTAACTGCACAGCCAAGTACAGCTACTTTAAGAGGTGCTTTAATGTTAGAGATATATTCTTCCACTTCATTTGCGATTTTTATCAAGTCAATTTCTATGCGCCCACAGGTTGGACAAGAGATTAACGTAGCTGCATTAGAAGATAGTCCGAACACTTTTAGTAATTCGCGAGCAACTTTAATTTCTTCAACTGGATCAGCACTTAACGAAACACGCATTGTGTTACCGATTCCCATACTCAACAGAGTTCCTAGTCCAGCTGCACTTTTAATGGAACCAGAGAATAGTGTTCCAGACTCAGTAATTCCTAGGTGAAGAGGGTAGTCGAATGCTTCTGCTGCTTTGCGGTATGCTTCCACAGCCAGAGTTACATCTGAAGCTTTCATAGAAACGATGATGTCATGAAAATCTAAATCTTCAAGAATTTTAATATGATGTAATGCACTTTCTACCATTCCATCAGCAGTTGGGTAGCCGTATTTTTCTAAAATTTTTCTTTCTAACGAACCAGCATTTACCCCAATACGAATTGGAATACCTTTTGCTTTAGCTGCATTGACAACAGCTTCGACTTTTTCTTTCCGTCCAATATTACCTGGATTTATCCGTATTTTATCAGCACCTTGCTCAATTGCAATAAGTGCTAACTTATAGTCAAAGTGAATATCTACTACTAATGGGATGTTAATACGTTTTTTTATTTCACCAATAGAATTGGCCGCTCGTTCATCTGGGCACGCCACACGTACGATTTGACAGCCTGCTTCTTCAAGTCGTAGGATTTCAGCAACTGTTGCTTCTACGTCATGTGTTTTTGTAGTTGTCATACTTTGTATGAAAAGCTCATTACTGCCACCTATTGTTAAGTTTCCAACCCGTACTGGACGAGTTTTGGAACGATGAATTATTCCGCTCATGAAATTCTCTCCTTCTTGAGGCTAAATGCCATCACTATTCATCATTTTATCAGTCTTTCGAATGAAATGACAAGAAAGAACGCTCTACTTTACATTATTTGCATTCTTTTGAAGTTGTATAGGTAGGCAATAAAACCTTTTCTCCTATTTTAAAAGACTGATTAATAAAATGAGGATTAAGGTTATAAAAGTCTGCTAATCTCTCTGTGAATGAAATAGATTCGACGGAAGGATAGAGAGAGAATAAGGATTGTAGGGAATCTCCAGCCACAATTTCTACTGTAATATAATCTAATTTCCTGTCACATTCAACAGGTTGTATAGAGTAAGCAAGTGGGATCGTTCCTTCGATTAAATCTACTTTTACAATATAAAAAGAAATGAGTAATAGAATAGTTGCGACAAATATTTTCATATAAAAACCCCCTTACCGTACTTTATGCAAGTTGAGGGGGAACTATGTATTATCTTTTAACTGGATAGTATTTGGTTGCCAAAGTAATTATTACTAAACTCAATAGATAGATTAGAAGTTGAATATAGTTATTCGAAAACTGCAAAATCGCAAAAATGATGGATAACAGCATTGGAATTGTACTCGCAAAAAGAGCTGTCCTCCAAATATGTCGGAATTCTCCTTTTCTATTTCTAATGCGTAGGATGATACTGCCTATGTATGCAAATATACTTATGCGAACAAAGATAAATAATGTATTCAACACAAATAAGAACAAAAAGGAAAATGGATATAAAAGCCATTGAATTTGAGCAAAGTATTCTAGTAGCCCTTCCATTGTTTGTTGTTGGTCAGAAATTCCATTAAGAAAATAAACAAAAGAAATAATGGACATGATAAATATATAACTAAATATATATTGCATCACTTTACCGATCGGAATAAGTCGAAATGCAGCGATTTTTTTAGGACTAGTAAAGCTAGATTTAAATAGTTGAAATAAACTCAAGTGATGTCACCCTTTCCTCTATATTCTATCATCAAAGATTAATCTAAGACAAAAAGTAGACATTGCTTTGTTAAGAAATTGTAAATAAAGTTTTAACCTCTTTACAATGCCTTCATAATTCATAATAATAGGTGAGTATGTGAAAATTGTCGAAAACGGGAGTTGAGTATAGAGTGGAATTAAATTGGCAGGAAATGCTCTTTCAATTTTTTGGTGGACTGGGTATTTTCTTATTCGCCATTAAATTTATGGGAGACGGTCTTCAAAAAGCTGCGGGAGATAGACTTCGTGACATTTTAGATAAGTACACCACCAACCCTTTTATGGGTGTTTTAGTTGGAATTATCGTAACAGTTCTTATTCAGTCTAGTTCAGGTACAACTGTAATAACGGTTGGTTTAGTTAGTGCGGGATTCATGAAGCTTAGACAGGCTATTGGTGTAATCATGGGGGCTAATATCGGAACAACTATTACTGCCTTTATCATAGGTTTTGATGTGGGAGCATATGCACTGCCGATCATGGCAGCTGGATCATTTCTTTTATTCTTCTTTAAGAAAAATAAAGTTCAAAATTTAGGAGAAGTAATTTTTGGTTTCGGTGGATTATTCCTAGGACTCGAATTAATGAGTGGAGGAATGAAGCCACTTAGAGAATTGACTGCTTTCACTGATATTACTCTTAGTATGAGTGATAGCCCTATTCTTGGCGTCATTGCTGGAACAATTTTCACTCTAATCGTTCAAAGTTCAAGTGCAACTGTTGCAATTCTGCAAGGACTTTATGCGGAAAACTTGCTTTCATTATCAGGCTCTCTTCCGGTTCTATTCGGAGATAATATTGGTACAACTATTACAGCGATACTCGCTTCTTTGGGAGCTTCAGTTGCTGCTAAACGTGCGGCGGCTACACATGTATTATTTAACGTAGTCGGTAGCATAATATTTTTAATTTTGTTGGCACCTTTTACCATGTATATCGAGTGGATATCTGGAGTACTTGATTTGGAAAATAAAATGCAAATTGCATTTGCACATGGATCATTTAATGTAGCGAATACAATCATTCAATTTCCACTTATCGGAGCATGGGCTTTCCTAGTTACTAAACTTATACCAGGAGAAGATGTTTCGATTGAATATAAACCAAAACATTTAGACGTTCACTTTATTGAACAATCGCCTTCAATTGCGATCGGACAAGCGAAAGAGGAAATATTACGCATGGGTGCATTAAGTGTTCAAGGACTAGAAAAGACGTATTTATATTTAAAAACGAATAACAAAAAAGATGCAGAATTAGGTTATCAAATAGAAGATGCTTTAAATAATTTAGATCAAAAAATTACAGATTACCTAGTACAAATCTCTTCACAGTCGCTATCCATGCAAGACTCCAATAGACATAATATGTTAATGGATACAGTTCGAGATGTAGAAAGAATAGGGGACCATTTTGAAAATATCATCGAATTAATCGAGTATAGAGAAACAAATCGTTTAATTTTGACGGAAGATGCCCTAAAAGATGTATCGGAAATGTTTGAGTTGACAATAAAAACTGTTTCGAAAGCGTTGGAAGCATTAGATACGAACAATGTCGAATTAGCGGAAACTGTGTCGGAACAAGAAAATGTGATTGATAAAATGGAACGTCAGTTTAGAAAAAATCATATACTTCGAGTGAATGAAGGCAGATGCTCTGGACAAGCGGGAATTATGTTTGTGGATATTTTAAGCAACTTAGAGCGTATAGGAGATCACGCTTCTAATATTGCGGAAGCGATATTAGGTAAAAGAATATGATAGAAATTATCGGTTGGATATTAGTCGTTTTATGTTTCGTCGTTGCCTTTGTCGGAACGTTCTATCCAATAATCCCATCTGTTGTGTTTATGCTTTTGGGATATGTGGTTTATGGATTATTCTTCTCTTTTAACGAGCTAACATGGCTGTTTTGGATAATTCAAATTTTATTTGTTGTTTTATTGTTTAGTGCAGATATGGCGGCAAATGCTTTTGGGGTCAAAAAATTTGGTGGAACCAAAGCAGGGGTCTGGGGAAGTACTATTGGACTGCTGTTTGGTCCATTTGTAATTCCAGTCGCTGGTATTTTAATTGGTCCGTTTTTAGGGGCAGTAATTGCGGAATTAATCGTTACAAGAAAAGGTGTAAAACAAGCCATTAAATCAGGGGTTGGTTCTTTAATAGGATTCTTAACTTCATCTGTAGTCAAAATTATTGTTTTAATTATTATGCTCATTGTGTTTATATTCTTTGTGTAAGTTCAGTCAAAAGTATGATTAAAATTATTTTAGTTTATTTTAATTGAACGATGCCTCATATTTTGATACGCTAATACATGGAAAAAGAATTTTCTAAAATATTCTTTAGGAGGAAATAATAATGGCATACGAATTACCAGAATTACCTTACGCATACGATGCACTTGAACCACATATCGACAAAGAAACGATGAATATTCATCACACTAAACACCATAACACATACGTGACAAACGTAAATAATGCACTTGCAGATCATTCAGACCTACAAGACAAATCAGTAGAAGAGTTAATCGCTAATTTAGATGCTGTTCCTGAAGCGATTCGCACTGCTGTTCGCAATAATGGTGGCGGACATGCTAACCACTCACTATTTTGGCAAATCCTATCACCAAACGGTGGAGGAAATCCAACAGGTGATTTAGCTGCAGCAATTGATGCAAAATTTGGAAGCTTTGATGCATTCAAAGAAGAGTTCGCTAAAGCAGCTACTACTCGCTTTGGATCTGGTTGGGCTTGGTTATCAGTAGCTAACGGAGAATTAGAAGTTTCTTCTACAGCAAATCAAGATTCACCAATTATGGAAGGTAAAACTCCATTATTAGGGTTAGATGTATGGGAGCATGCATACTACTTAAATTACCAAAACCGTCGTCCTGACTACATCGGTTCTTTCTGGAATGTAGTAAACTGGGATGAAGTATCAAAACGTTACGCTGCTGCAAAATAATTATGTCTTCCCGTTTTTAAGTCCTTCCTTCTGTAACAAAGTTCGTACCTGCTGATATTAAGTTGGTACGTAGAGTAGGAAGAAAAGCAGGAGCAGAATAACAAAATAGCTCGAAATGGAATCAGAGAAGCGTACCGCTGGTACGCCAATCTGGTTCTTTTTTTATGGCCGAAGAAGCTGATGTCACAAGTGTTTGTCGTCTTTCAAGCCTGAGAAAAAAGAGAGAAGAAAAGCCTGGAAAAACGCCTGAGAACCATCACTGTCCCCTTAAACCTTCTTCCTACTACGTTCCAACTTAATTACATTTTAAGCTCGATGAAAAGCCTGGAAAAGAGCCTGAAAGGGGCAAAACTGGGAAGAACTTAATATCGAAATAGAGGTAAGGAAAAAGGGTGAAAAGAGGGGGAAAGGCAGGTGGAGAAGGTATGGTGAGGAAATGGGGTGAGGGAAGAACTTAAAAACAGAAATACATAGTAGAGGTTAAGGTAGTAGGTTTTAGGTGTCCTTATCCATTAAAATCATCAAAATGGAAAAGCGGGAGCTAATATATTACATCATAAACAGAAGAATCGGGATACGTTATTAAAAGAGTACACTTAATTAGTGAAGAGCATGATCAATTGTTTTAGAGAACTACAACAATTATTCATGGTCATTTTTTTATGAATTATTAGGCGGAATTGATTGATTACAAAAAATCAAGAAAGACACTAAATTCAATTAATATGGTAATATTATATTAGAAAATTTAGAAAAAATGAGTTCTTTTACATAAGAATAATTAAAGAAAATAGGATATTTATTCTATTATTATTGAAGATATTTAATGAATGGAGAAAAGATATATGAATTATGAGTTAGAGGGAGGTAATAAAGTAGCAGATAAATTGTATGCTTCGGCGTTTGTATTATGCTTTGCTTCTGCATTAGTAACCAATTACTTATTTTTTACTCCTGTAGATGAAACTGTAGTAAGAAAACTTTTGCATACTTTTGGTGCAGGGTTTATTAAATTTGTTTGGGCAGGTGGCATATTTTATGCAATGATTGGCTATGGAGTTTTTGAGTTAATTAGTAGAATTTTTCAAAGAAGAAAAAGTTTGTCTACTCTGTTGTTATTAAATGCTTTTATGATTTTTGTAGGAGTGTCTTTCAATTATGTTTGGGATTATATTATGACTTTAATTACTGGAGCATAATGGTGAAGATATTATATTACAGTGTCTCTTTTATATTTCGAGAATGCTATAGAATGCATGTAGATATATTCTTCTTTAAATAAAGATTGGAGGTACTTCTGGAGTAGAAAAATATCAGAAATATATTTTGGAGATTGGCGAGACTATAGAGTCTAATAAAATTTACTATGGGTTTTCATTGAAATGTTTCTATTCAAACAAAAGAAGATTTATCGGATGGAGAATCTATTAAATGTCCTGAATATGGAATATCAAATACAGTAGATTTTTGGGATAGTCACAATATGGAGGAGATGGGGGTTAAGTCTAAATGCTTTGGTGAAAAGCATTAATTCATGTGTTTTCTATGTCAGCTTTCTATACAAAGGTAAGGAGAATGTTTAGTGGAACTAACTGAAGAACAGAAAATTGTTATTGAAAAGATTAAAGATAGGAAGATAACCGATATATATTCTTATATTACAGAGATTTATCAACCAGAAGCCTTCAAATATGATGAAGATAAAATTGAAGCGAAAAAGAAAGAAGACTATGAAAAAAACATCGATAAAATTGATCCTTATTTAAGCAAACAGCAAAAAGTCAACATGCAACATGACTTATTACGTGGTAACAGTTTTGCTTATTCGGATTACACTGAAGATGAAATTGAGGAAATGAAGAGAAAAATGAGTAATTATAAAGTTAATTACTCAGATTTTGATAAAAAAATAGTTGTAAAAGGTGAAAATATTAAAATCAACACTCTTAGAGAAGAAGTCTTTTTGATTGAAAATTTATACACCAAAGTTTTAGAGTTCTTAAGCCTTTGGAATTTATTAGAGAAACATCAACTGATTCTATCAATACCAAAAAAGATAACGAAAAATGATGCAAAGATTTTCTTTTCAAAAATTAGTAAAAGTGACTCTTTGTTAGGTAATCAAATTAAAGTAGATGAAGAAATTATTCCATCAAATGTTATAAAATTATCACCGATAGAATTTAATCTGCCTGGGAGTTTTAATGAAAAACATTTTTATAAGAAAAGTGATATTGAGTATGAAAACGTGCAACTTGGAATAGATAAAGAATCTTTAATGGTTGTAGAAAGTCATATTGATAAAAAAATTCTTGTATTACCTAACCTGCTGACTTTTGTTCAAGATAAATATAAAACTTCAGATGAGAAAAAGTATTTTTCTGAAAAAAAGCGAGCTAATTTTGCAATAGGAACATCAATATTAATTGCAATCATATCTTTTGGATTAAGTTACTATTTGGCGGTCGATAGTACAAGGTTTTGGAAAGAAAACGAGCAGAATCGAAAAGAGCAATCTACTATTATGAACAGTAATCTTGAAAATATAAATGATATTTTATTAGAGGCAAATCAAGAACTTGAAGAGATTAGAGATTCTATTCAAAATGGAAATGAAGACTTATATGAAAAAATTAATCAAGTGAACACCAGTATGAATACTATTAAAGAGGATATCGAGGCTATTAGCGAGAGATAAGTTCGAGTTTGATAAAGAGTATTTAATTTTGACTCCCTTACCTTTTACCCTTACTATGTCCCCATAAAAAATAGCGTTCCAGGGAGGGATGATACACGATGAAAAAACAATATTTTAATCTTATGCAGTTCTTCGAGGGTTATGTACGGAATTACCGAAGAATGAATTTATCCCAATTACATAATCGCTCCATGTTCACTAAACGGGAAATAGATTACTTTGCCAATCTTGGAGAGATATTGGGCTTTGATACATTCGTAGAAGATTCTAAGTTTGACAAGACCAAAGGGCGTTCGAGACCAATGGATATGTCTTGGTGGAAGTGGGATGCTCGAATTGATGATGAACATTTCTTATACTTGGCTTTGCATTTAGAAAGAGAAAATGTTTGGAGTAAAGATGTCGATACGATTGAAAAGCTATTTTCTCAAACAGAAGAAGGTTATATTCCTCATAATGTGATAGGGATACAATTCATAGAAACGGCAGATAAAATTGAATTTCTTAACAGCTTAATCATTCAAAAAAATTCTATTCAAAGTTCTAATGTTTTAATGGTTTATCGCTATTATGATACTGAATTTGAATTAGATCGAGTTTGTGCATATTGCTTTACTCCAAAAGGATTAAGCGAGATAAGAACTGCAATCTGTAAGCAAGATGATTCAGGATACTGGTACATGAGCTTTGATGAAGAGTATGCTCCATTTCAAGATAAGGAACTCACTAATTCAGAATTAAAAAGATAAATAGCGTAGATGAAGGGAAACTGAATGCAGGCGATTACGCAACATTATAATTTGATTCTTATGATGGTTTAGAAGCATCTAAGAAGTATAGGAGAGATGATTTCAATTAATAAAAAGACTCCATTTGATCGTACCAGAAGTGACGAACCTTTATTAAAAATCCTGATTCATACAGATTCTATTGCTAAGGATTTAATTAATAAAGACAGAATAATTGTTTCGTTATTACAAATGTCCTATTTCCCTTTTCTCGAAATTCATTTTACCCCAACGCTTAATGCAAAGATTTTAACGGTTATGTCTGATTTTGGTGTTGAGCCATGTAAATATTGTTTTTATGAAGATGCAAGATCACATGTCACACTAAAACATGTAAACTATGAAAGTATTATTAGCTTTCATAATAGTAAAGACAAGCTAATGAGAGAAATAAGTGATAATAGTAAGGTTAAAGTGATAGATTTATTTGCAAGGAATGACGAATTTTATGATTACTTTATCATCGCAAAAGATGATGGATTATATCAATCGAATTCAAAACAGTTAACAGATGTTCCTCCAGAGGAAGCTATTGAATTAATAAGGATACTTTTAGTAAACCTTGGTTATTTCTATGTTGTTCCAAGATTTAAAATTAATGAAGGGTATTATTACTTATATAGGTTTAAGAAAATATTTAGCGAATTTCAACCCGCATGGTCAATTGTAGTGTCTGGACAGGGTTGTGGCATTAGTGATGAAATAATGAATCAATTTGATAGCCTATCACAACGGTTAGAATTCATTTGTAGGGCAACAGATAAGGTAAGTTACTATTCTTTAAAATATGCAAATAATGACACACAAGATAATACTCTTTATCATTTAGGATATTTAATTATGTTAATTACTGGAGCTTTTGATGATTTAGCATGGATATTGACTCAAATTTATGAACTCAAGCTCAGTAAAATGGAAGTAGTTTTAAAAGAACCTGTAAAAAAGACAAGGTTCTATGAACAGCTTCTGGAAAAAAACATAAAGTTACACGACTTTCTTACTTCAGATTACACACAAAACGTAATTAAAATGTTTTATCCTATCAGAGATACTCTACAACACAGACAATTTGTAAAAGGCATGAAATTTAGTAGTAACAGTGGCTATGAAAATAATGTCTTTGCTTTGCCGAAGCATACGGTAGACATATTGAAAAATATAACAGAAGATACAAAGGAATATGGTTTGGTTTTTTCACATCAAGATACGTTTTTGTTTGACTCTCACGTCTTTGTTTCGAAGGTAACAGAAAACTTTGCGTATATTGTTAATAATATACTTGCTTTAATAGATTGGGAACGAATTATTGCTTCATTACCATTGGAAATAGTTGAACAAATAAAAGATTCACACAAAAAATACGAGGAAGGAGTATCAAACTTTTTAGGATTTGGGGAAACACCAATTTACTTTTAGTAAATCGTGCATAAAGGATAGTTGTTATACGAGACTTGGATTATTTGAAAATGGAATTCTGGAACTTGAGTCTGTATATTAAGGATAAATATTAAATAAATTTAGTATTGAAAGGTGATTCATTTGTTTGATGTATTAGAAGTTTTATATGATAAGGGTAAGGAAAATGAGGAACTTGAAAATTCATTAGTAAATTTTTTAGTTCCTCATTTTCAATCTGAACAAAGTGTCAGAGAGTTTATTGCTGATTGTTATCAGTTTCCTACTCATGAAACAAAACGGGCATTACACCAATTATATAGATTTATGGCATTATCTAACGAGTTTGAAACTTTAAAAACTGGTTCTGTTAAGGATGGATTTCAAGTGTTTTTTTGGATTATTGCAATTGAGGCAATGAATAAAGCTACAACACCTCTATTGAAGAAGCAAAAAATCCAAATCGTTAGGGACTTTTTTAAAGATAGCATTAGCAGTGACGATCAGAAGATACTTATAAAAAATGTAATAAAACATACGTCTCCAATTGGAACAACAACAATTGAGATTGTTGCTGATATGTTTAACACAGTTAGAAATATGGTAGCTCATGAAGGGATATACTGGATGTTTACATTTCCTTCTAATTCAGGAGACTCTAACTTGTGTATTATTCCAAAAGAGAAAACATCACAACTTTCTACTTATACTATGGGAGAGGGAAATTTAGAAACGTTTACAATCTCTTTAGCTAAAGAAGAAGTGAGAGATATTATTATAAGAGGTGCTTTGAATTACTTGAAAAAATGGATAGATGACAGAAAGTGATAATTCTTAAAGTAGAAGAGAATCTATTTCACTTATTTGTGTTTCTAATAAAAGGGGTTATTCATATGGCAAGAAAAGTTATTCTGAGCAGAAAGGGATTTGACAAATCATCTGGAGGTAAACCAAGTCCAATACTAAACGGAAACCTAATTTCTCTCCCTATCCCACGTGCAGGAGCAGATGATTTCTATAGTGATTTAGCGATTTCACCAACAGAAAGTTATTTGAATGTTATGCAAGAATTGGGGATAAAGCATCATTATGAAGGACATTTAGATCCTGATATTCGAAAGTCTATTTTACAAAATAGACCTATTGAATGGAGAGGACTTTTTGGACAGAGCGGGCCATCTCAAGGAGTGTTAAATAAAATGAAAGTCGGAGAGGAGATATTTTTTTATTTTTTGGTTGGTTTAAAGAAGCTAAAAAAGTAGATGGTAAATGGAAGTACATACATAATGCTCAAAATATACATGCGATTTATGGCTACTTGGAAGTTGATGGAGTATTTGATATTAAGAAAGGTGAAGTTCTGCCGTCATGGGCAAAGTACCATCAACATTATAGAAATAAGGAAGAATATGAAACAAAGAGAAACGTAATTTATATGGCTACTGAATCCTTTACGACCTCCGCAGACAAATTAGGTTATGGTGTGTTCAATTATAATGAAGACCTTGTACTTACCAAGAAGGGTTCAAATAAGAGATCTTTATGGGAACTTCCTTCTTGTTTTCAGACAGAGAAACAAAATTTTAAATGTGGACTAAGCGAATGGAATGTTAATAAAGATGGATCTGTTGAGGTACAACCATTAGGACAAGTCCAAGAAATATTTGTTAGCGAGAATCCAGAGGTCGTAGCTTGGGCTGAGAGTCTAATCACTAATAGTTCAATTTATCAATAAAAAAATCTGCATTATCACCTAATATTTATAATAAGACGGGCTTGCGTTATGCTTGCCCGCTAAATCAAAATTAGGATACTTTCTTTATAAAATTATACAATAAATTTCCAGGACTTGTTTTTGAATGGTATTCATCATTTTCTGCTTGCCCATCGCTAAAAGAAGGTGTTTCTACGTCTATATCTAAATTAAGATCTATTTCGTAAGAACGGCGTAATACTTGATGAAAAACCGCTTTTTCTAATGTTAATTCTAAACTATTTTTATCAATCCCACGTTCTTTACAAGCATCTTTAAATTTTCTACCTTCATTGTAAAACTCGACATCGCTGGAAACGCAAAAAATACAATATCCTTGTTCGATGACTAATTTTCCCTTCTATGATTACTTCTTTTACTGTCTTAGGAGGAGCTGACTTATTTAAGTACATTACAGATGAAGAGTCTCCCTTTAATAAAGAATGGTATAATTGGCAACTTGGGATGGGAATGGGGAAAATTACAATGGTCTTGATATAAACTAAGGAACGATACATATAAAAAGTGTCTTTAGTAAAAATATCACTTTATCCGACGGTTTGCTTAAATTAGTCCAGCCTACCTTCGGAACTTCAGTTAATTTAACATAAAAAAGTTATACACAGTCTAATCACAACACTTTAATTACTTACGCATTTATTTTATTTCTGCTACGATAAACCCATTATGAGAGGAGGACACGGAATGCCTAAAATATCAGTTTATCTTCCATTAAGCCATTACCTTGAGCAACAAGTTTCTGCAGGGAAAAGTTTAGTGAAGCTATCTTTTAATGAAATTGAAAACCTAATTAAAGGTGAATTACCCCCAACTGCGAGAAATAATAGGAATTGGTGGGCAAATTCTTATAACGAAAAGTCAAGACAGTGCAGTGCTTGGTTAGATTATAATTGGATAAAGGAAGATGTAAAACTTAAAGAGGAATATGTGGTTTTTCGATATAAGACATAGACTTATATCTAATCATAAGAATGAAATTTCAGTTGAATAGTTAGCATTATTGGTGAAAAGGAAAGTTTTCTACATTATCCTTTACGGAATAGAGAGACCCCCTTCTTATTAATGAACGCTTGAAGCATCGTGTAAAGAAGGGTATCTATCATATACAACACGCTAATAACTTCAATAATCGCTTAAAAGGATGGTTGGAACGTTTCCAAGGTTGTGGGAACACATTATACGGTAAAAGAAATTTAAAATTTTGAAACAGCTGTTTAAGGACGGATTTTGATTAAATACCTGTTTTAGATGAACAATAAGCTGAAATAAATTATTTAATTTTGAAGGAGATTTAATATGTGTTATGAAGAAGTCAAGTCTATGAAGTTTTTAATGGACAAGCCACACTATTTTAACGAGCGTGATAAAATTATCAAAAATACAATTTTTAGCTATTTGGAAATAGGGTATGTCCCTCTCGATACTGGAGATGAATTTGAAGGAGAATCATTGATATTAGTTGATGATTGTGTTTATATTGTTTGCCCATGGATTGATGATGAATTCGTGGTTGAGAGTTTTTTTAATAGCATTGCAACGGATTTTAAAATAGATTTAGAAAAAAAGCAATTAGTTAGTAATGCATTATCAGGTCTCAAAGATTATAGACCTATTAACAATAGGACGATTAATGACATACAAGAATATAAAAAAACATACCGTAGAGCAATTTTGGAAAGTGAAATTTTTAAAGAGACTATTATCCATTTACAAAGCAAAAGTAAAGTATCAACTTCAATTGGCTTTATAAATCATAGTGAGGATGATAGTTCTGTACTGCCGTATCAATGCTATGTTTTGTTAATTGATAATGAAGCAATTGTAATAAATATCTTTGTAGATGTTTACATAAATAAACCACATGAACTACAAATTGATAAATATAAGTATTATATTTCAGAGTTAGAAATTAAAAATAATAATATTAAAATTAATTCTTACTCTCTACATAGTAATAAAAACTTTAACATTTCTAATGAACAGATTAGTTTTATAGAATTGCATAATGAAAAACTATTTGAAATTAATAATGAAAATGAAATTCGGAAGGAGAAAAAAATTTTGAAATTAATTCAAAGAAAAGCATTAGAGCTTACGAGTGAAGTTAACGCAAAAGAGTTATTATTAAATTTTATTCGAAAATATACAAACGATTATTATAAAGACTTAAAAAATCATGTTTTTATATCCTTAGAAGAGAATATACATAATCTTCCAAAAGAATTTATTGAAAAATTAAATTTATTAATAAGTCTTTTCAGAAATAAAGAATATATTAAGAATGAAATTGAAGACAAGTACGACGTATATATATTAACTTTTGCATTGCAATACGCATCTATAATTTTTTATTCGGATCGTTTTAAATCAAATTTCAAAGATTATATAAAAGATACAACTAATATGACTTTGACAGAAAGCTTATTATATTTTTTTGAAATTACGGGTGTTCAGATGTTTGAAATAAATAATGAGCTTATACACTATTTAATATCTAAAAAAATGATCATTTATAATGAGGATTTATCAAAACAATTAACTGCAATTAATGAAATTTTAAAGGAGCATGTAGAAATTACTAAATTAGCTTTATTTGAAAGATCATTAATGAATGAGTTTGAATCATCAATAACGATTAATATGATTGATGAGATGAATGGTTATGAGTTTGAATTATTTATAGTAGAATTATTTACAAAAATGGGCTTTAAAGCAGAGGTTACTAAGGGGTCTAATGATCAAGGAATAGATATAATTGCACGTAATTCTATTGAAATGATCGGCATTCAAGCAAAGTGTTATAACATTGAAAATAGAGTAACAAATAAAGCTGTGCAAGAAGTATATACAGGTCTAAATTATTATAATTTAAGGAAGGGTATAGTAATATCTAATTCCTGTTATACGGAAAGTGCAAAAGAGTTAGCCCAAAAAAATGATGTTATTTTATGGGATAGAAACCATTTAGAAAAATACTTACAGTTATATTTTTAATGGCTATGTAAAAGGAAAAGGTTGATAAACTGAAGCAACATTTTAGTTCAATAATCATGAAATGTTAATCTTTAATAAAACATAGAACGACCACCTATAGTCTATAGGTGGTCGTTTTTATTTACAGAGAGTTTAATAGTCCTCTGTGATTATTTTTCGGTGAATTCACCTCACTGGAAACAGCATAAGCCTCCATGAAGGATGCATCGTAAGGGATTAACAACCTTTTCAATGTTTCTTTTTCTTGTAGTTTAGTTAACCATATCTTTTCATCTTCAGGTCTTAAAATCACAGGCATACGGTCATGTATATCGGATACTAACGAGTTTGCTTCCGTTGTCAAAATCGTACAAGAATGAATGGTTTTCCCCTCTGGAGACTTCCATGATTCCCATAAACCCGCAACGCAAAACTTCATCGGATTTCATTTTGATTCGCACGGGTGTCTCACCACAATCTTGCTTTTTCCACTCGTAGAAAGAATCCATTGGTATTATGCAACGTCTTTTAATAAAAGCATTACGATAACTGGGCTTTTCATCTACTGTTTCAGAACAGGAAAGGCAATAAAAAATCTGCTTGAAGAGTATAGAAATAGAACGGAAAGTTAAAATGACATTCGAGCAATCGAATCCTAAAAGAAAAGAACTTTAGAGAAACATAGATATCAAAAAGGAAAAAGAAACGAAGATGTTAAAATAAAAAGGAGATTTGTTAGCAAGGTAAAGAGGTAGGGATACCTAAATCTGAGGGAATTGGGGTGAAAGGAGACTGTGGTAAAAGTATGAATAATTGGATATGATCTTTTTTCTCCTTACTCCTATTCTTTACTAACTAAAAATCTTTACCGAAAACAAAGTTTCGTAAAGAAAGCGGTAAATTTCGACTTTTAGAATTGTGTTATTTTTAATATTAGAAAATGAATCATATGATTTTTTTATCTATAATCATATGATCCATGCACTTACTTATACTAATCTATGTTGTGAACATCTATGTCCCACCAGAAATCCTGTTCCTCATTTTTAGAGAAATCGGATTTTACTCTCCAAAATTCATAATCATGTCTTTCGGTAATACAATCATGGCAAGTAAATTCTTCATTTATATTAGTTAGTGAAAGGATGTTACTATTCTTATCCTCTTCATAGTCATTAATTTCACCAATATAATGAATGTTTGGCATAGTTGCATCATCGTGGGATTTAGGACTTGAATTCGCAACAAATTCTTCACCATTTTCAAAATATATATTTATATTTGGAGTATAAATTTGATAAAGTGATCTAAGCATCTGTATTGAATCGTTTCCGCCAGATCCATAGTATATAAGGAAGTTTTCAATAAAGAAAATTATTTTATCGATCTCTTTTATATAACTGATTCTTTTATCTCCTTTAAGTTTTTTTAATTGTAAGAGTAATTTTTTTCTTTGCTTATCATTTTTATCTACTTCAAAATTTATCCATTCAAGTGGTATGTCCTCATAAGTTTTATTTTGGTAACAGAATGTAACAAAAACTTGAGTAAGTAATAATTTTTTATTATGTTGTTCTAATTGATCATTTGCAATAAACTGATTTAATTTTTTGTGATTATAAAATCTTGGTGATGCTGAATTTGTCTTGCCATAATAATGAACAGTTACTTCATCCTCATATTCAAGGTTCATTAAATATATAGGACAGAAAAATCCAAAATAACTTGAATTTTGCTTTTGTATTTTGCAATTTACAAACTCTTCGTGAGTAATTCTATGAGATTGAGCTTTAACTTTAGATTTTACATCTTCAATTTCTAAAACTGATCTAATGATTAATTTATAGGATTTAACTATAAAAGAATTATTTAGATCAATAATTTCAGAGTCAATCAGATTTTGAATGGCTTCTATTTCCTCCTTATCATTTTCATCTTTTGGATTAAGTTTTTTTAAATCATTAAGGTGATCATCGATGTGTATTCCTTCAATATCTAATGGCTGGAAATCACTTGATTTTATTTGCAATTGATCTCCAAATGACAATGTAGTCAAATTAATCTCTCCCTTTGACATATTCTTGCTATTATATTTCCGTTTTTTAATTATACATTTTAATTTTTGAAATTTGTGCAAATTGTCATTATTCATAGAAAAAAGATGGTGTACTAACAATTGAGCAGTTAAGGTCAGTGTTAAAAAAGGATATAAGATCTTGAATAGGGATAAATAATAAGCTTACGCATTATAATTATAAAGAATAAAGAGATATATATAGCTATTATTTTTTGTAATCCTTACCCCTTAATTCTATTATGTCTCCACGTTTTTAAGTTCTTCCTTCTGTAACAAAGTTCGTACCTGCTGATATTAAGTTGGTACGCAGAGTAGGAAGAAAAGCAGGAGCAGAATAACAAAATAGCTCGAAATGGAATCAGAGAAGCGTACCGTTGGTACGCCACTCTGGTTCTTTTTTTATGCCCGAAAAAGTTGATGAAAAAAGGGTTTGTCGCCTTGCAAGCCTGAGAAAGAAGAGGGGAGAAAAGCCTGAAAAAACGCCTGAGAACCATCCCTTACCCCTTTATCCCTATGCCTACTACGTTCCAACTTCATTACATTTTAAGCTCGTTTAAAAGCCTGAAAGAGAGCCTGAAAGGGGCAAAAAAGGGAAGAACTTAATATCAGTAGAGAGATAAGGAAAAAGGGGTGAAAAGAGGGGGGATAAGAATTGGAGGGGAAATGGGGTGAGGGAAGAACTTAAAAACAGGAATACAATTATTTTGCTTTAGCGAAATAATCTTCAAAACAAATGAAACCAAGCACACACTTTTTCGTCTAAAAGTGTATGCTTTTTATGTTACACTGTACATAGGAAATTTTTTAAACAAAGAAGGTGAACTCATGCGAAAAAATCCAAAAAAACGCGCACAAAATATGAAAGCAAAACAACGAGCTAATATTACTTTTCGTATGAACATACTGTTTTTCTCGATATTTGTACTTTTTACAATGCTTATACTTCGTTTAGGCTATTTACAAATCGTTCAAGGAGAAGATTACACGCGAGCTTTAGCCCGTACCGAAGAGGTCCCTGTGAATACTAGTGTGCCTCGTGGCCGAATTTTCGATAGTGAAGGGAGAATAATGGTCGACAATCTTCCACAAAGAGCGATTACTTATACAAAAATGCAAACAACAAAATCGAAAGATATGTATGAAATTGCAGAGATATTAAGTAATTTAATAGAAAAAAATGCAAAAGGAATTACGAAGAGTGACTTGCAAGACTACTGGTTGCGAAAGTATCCTGAAGAAGCACTAGAGTTAGTGACAGACGAGGAACGTAAAAAAATAGCAGCAGATGAAACAATTGAAAAGAAAGATCGTAATAGAGAAATTGATCGTTTAACTAGAAGTAGAATTCCGGAGGACCAGTTGAATTCCTTTAGTCCGGAAGAATTAGAAATCATTGCTATCTATCGAGAAATGGCTTCTGGGTATGCATTATCTCCTCAGATTATTAAAGGAGATGACGTGAAAGAAGAGGTCACTGTGGAAGAATTTGCACGGGTTTCTGAAAGATTAAGTGAATTAGAAGGTGTAAATACGACAACGGATTGGAGAAGAGTAAAAACTTCTTCTCTAGCAATACTGGGATCCACGACATTACCAAAAGTAGGTATTCCAAAAGATAAACTAGATTATTTTCTATCACGAGACTATTCACGTAATGATCGTGTAGGGACAAGTTATATTGAACAACAATATGAGGAAGTTCTTCAAGGGCAAAAAAGTGTTGTCAAAAATATCACCGATGGCAAAGGAAGAGTTATTGATATTCAAACGGTGTTCGAAGGAGAACCAGGAAAAGATCTAGTGTTAACAATGGATAGTGAAATTCAATTAGCACATGAAGAGATTCTTGCGGAAGAATTGCTAAACTTAAGTAAAAACTATGGTGCCCAATATTTAAAAAATGCTTATTTTATCATGTTAGACCCGTATACTGGTGAAGTACTTTCACTAGTAGGTAAACGAATTGATAAAAATGAGAAAACAGGTGTGAAGGAAATTAATGACTATGCATTTGGTGCGTTTACTAATGCATATGAAGTTGGTTCCACTGTAAAGCCAGGGACTATTCTTACAGGTTACCGTGAGGGAGTATATCAAATCGGATCCTATTTAATAGATGAACCAATTAGGATTAAAGGTTCGGAACCTAAAAGCTCTGTATTTAATCGATATGGTAGTGTTCGATTGAATGATATACAAGCGTTAGAGCGTTCCTCCAACGTATATATGTTCAAAACAGCATTTGGAGTTGCTGGTAGTACTTATCGACCGAATCAGTCGATTAACTTTGGAACAGATGCCTTCCTTAAAATGAGAAGTGGTTATGCTCAACTTGGACTCGGTGCATTAACAGGCATTGACCTGCCCGGAGAGGTAACCGGAAGCACTGGTGGATTCGAGGATGGTAAGCTGCTAGATTTAAGTATTGGACAGTTTGATACGTACACTACATTGCAGCTTGCTCAATTTATTTCTACTCTAGCTAACGGTGGTAATAGAATTCAACCTCACGTAGTCAAGGAAATTAGACAGCCTTCAGAGGATGGTGTCCGATTAGGCAAAGTAGTAAAAGAGATAACTCCTACTATATTAAATACAGTAGATAACACGCGTGAGGAAATTGAACGGGTTCGTCAAGGTATGAAGCAAGTGTATTTTGGCTCTAGGGGAACTGCAAGAGGCGCCTTTGCAGACGCTCCATTTACCGGAGCAGGTAAAACGGGGACTGCCCAAGCTAGCTATTTTGATGCTGACTTATGGCGAACATTTGGGACTGTAAACTTAACCCATGTTGGTTTTGCTCCATATGATAATCCAGAAATAGCTTATGCACTTGTTATTCCTCACGCTTCGTTGGAATCTGTTTATAAAACAAATTATTCCACACCAATCGCACGGAGACTTGTCGATAAATATTTTGAAATCAAGCAAAAAAATAATGCAACAGCAACGGACGATTCAACTTCAAGTAGTTCACTGATTAAACCAGCATTTACAAATGCTAAAATTGATGAAGAAGAAACTGAATAATTGATTGCCTAATGGGGAGTATAAGGGAAGTGAGTGATCACTTCCTTTTTTGTTTTGTAAAAACAAACTCATCCCAAGAAATTCAATATTAACTTTTAAGTAATTAGTGTTGATCGAAGTAAAAGATTCAGCTGATTTCTTTTCCTGGCTCAATTAGTAGTCCGCAATTGTATAGAACCTTCTTTCAAAAGATATATCTCTCCTAAAAATCCATTACTTGCTTTGACATGTCACCCTTAAGTGCGATTTACTTTCGAAACTGTAAATCTATCCCTTACCTTTATGAGCTATACTCTAACTAATCTAAAATCTGTGCCTTCCTAGTCGCAAAAGCTCGGAATGCGATTTCAAAGTATTTCTAAACCGATAGCGACTATCTTAGAGGTTAATGCTTAGGTGTGTTACTGCGCATTTCATTGTAAAGAGGTCACTGTTCGATGAATTCTTTTCTTCTTTCCTAGGTACTTTATTGTTTACAAATAATTATCACTCCAAACACAACAAAATATTACAACCTTCCACACGATTCTATTTACAAAAGCTTTACATGACATTCATACCGACTAAACATACAACCTTTAAAGTAAAGCTTGTAAGAAAAAGAAAACAAAACATATAGGGGGATTTACCTGATGAAAAGCTGGAAGTATTTTATGTTGACAACAATGGTTGGTTCTGCACTTGCACTAGCAGCATGTGGAGATAATACAACTAAAGATGAAGTTGAAAATGAAACAAAATCAGAAGAGGCTTCTACAGGTGATACTAAAGACGAAGCAGTAGTTGAAGGGAAAGTTTCTGGAGATGGTTCAAGTACTGTAGCTCCAATTATGGAAGCACTAGTTGAAGAATATGCAGGAGTACAAGAGAAAGTTCAAGTAACAGTTGGTGTATCAGGAACTGGTGGTGGATTTGAAAAATTTATCGCTGGTACAACAGATTTTTCAAATGCCTCTCGTCCAATTAAAGACGAAGAAAAAGAAAAATTAGCTGCTGCTGGAATTGATTATACAGAATTTAAACTTGCTAACGACGGGTTAACTGTAGTAGTAAGTAAAGATAACGATTGGATTGAAGATGTAACAATTGAAGATTTAAAGAAAATGTGGATCGAAGATGGAACGACTAAAAAATGGTCTGACATCAATCCAGATTGGCCAGCAGAAGAAATTATTTTCTACTCTCCTGGTACAGATTCAGGGACGTATGACTATTTTGATGAGGTAGTTCTTGATGAAGCTGATTTAGTAAAAGCTGCAACACTTTCTGAAGATGATAACGTATTAGTACAAGGTGTACAAGCTGATAAAAATGCAATTGGATTCTTCGGTTACGCGTACTACTTAGCGAACCAAGATACTCTTAAAGCTGTTAAAATTAATGGTGTAGAGCCTACTAACGAAACAATTGAATCTGGGGAATATTCTCCACTTTCACGTCCACTATTCACATACGTGAGTAACAAGGCTCTTGCAGAAAATGCTGCATTGTATGATTTCATGAAATATTCTCTTGAAAATGCTGGAGATATGGCTGAAGCAGTTGGATATGTACGACTTCCGGATGCTGATTATGAAGAGGGTCTGTCTACTCTAGAAGGTCTAAAATAAGCTGCAAAATAGGTAAACGTTAAAAGGTGAGGAATGGGTAGCTCCTGCTACTCATTTCTTGCGTTTTGGTAAAAGGGGGATTCACCGTGGGTCAAAAGCAGAGTGCTGAAAAGTTTTCGGTACAAGAGCTTATCCAGAAATCGAGTGGCAAAAAACAAAAGAAATTAATAGAAAAGATGATTCCAATTATTCTTTTATTAATTGCTTCTGTTTCTGTGCTAACGACATTTGGTATTGTTGGAACATTAATTGTTGAAACAGTTATATTTTTTAAACAAGTAAAAGTTACAGACTTTTTGTTTGGAACAGAATGGTTTCCTTTTGCAAACACAGAACAATTATTTGGAATTCTACCTTTAATAGCTGGAACATTAAAGGTAACTGGTATAGCTGTAATTGTAGCAGTACCATTTGGTATTGCTTCAGCGATATTCTTAAGTGAATATGCTTCTGATAAAACAAGAAGAATTATCAAACCTATTTTAGAAGTGTTAGCAGGAGTTCCTACCATTGTATATGGTTTCTTTGCATTAACATTTGTTACACCTTTACTTCAACAGTTTATACCGGATTTAAAGATTTTTAATGCGCTAAGTCCAGGTATTGTTGTAGGCGTAATGATTTTACCAATGATTGCATCGTTATCAGAAGATGCAATGTCCTCCGTACCTAATTCGATCCGTGAGGGTGCTTTAGCTATGGGTTCAACAAAATTAGAAGTAGCTTTGAAGGTTGTATTGCCAGCTGCACTTTCAGGAATCACTGCTTCCGTTGTTCTAGCAGTATCAAGGGCAATTGGTGAAACAATGATTGTTTCACTTGCAGGTGGATCTACGCCTAAATTCGACTGGAATGTTACAGAGTCCATTCAAACAATGACCGCGTATATTGTTCAAGTATCTTCAGGTGATGCGGGTTATGGAACAACAATTTATTACTCCATTTATGCAGTTGGATTTACTCTATTCCTCTTTACACTGCTAATGAACTATCTTGCTCACGTTATTTCCAAAAAGTATCGGGAGGAGTATTAATATGAGATATGTGAATCATGAAGCAGTTGTAAAGAAAATGAACAAACGATTAATAGTAAATGGTATTTTTAAAACTATCTTTTTTGCAGCGACATTATTTGCGCTACTAGTGTTGGCTGTTCTGTTTTACAGAATTATCTCTCAGGGTGTAGGTTATTTAACACCTGAATTTTTCCAAAATTTTGGATCGCGTGTCCCGGAAAAAGCAGGTATTAAAGCTGCATTGATCGGTTCTATTTGGTTGATGTGTGTAGTTGCACCTGTATCCATTATCCTTGGTGTGGGGACAGCAATTTATCTAGAAGAGTATGCAACAAAAAATAAATTAAATGATTTTATTCGAATGAACATTTCTAACCTAGCAGGAGTTCCATCTGTTGTTTTCGGTTTACTAGGTTTAACGATTTTTGTTCGGGCTCTGGCACTAGGGAATAGTGTATTGGCTGCTGGTTTTACGATGAGCCTGCTCATACTTCCAGTCATTATTGTTGGGGCGCAAGAAGCAATAAGAGCTGTACCACAAGATGTGCGTGAGGCATCATACGGTATGGGTGCGACAAAATGGCAAACGATTTTAAATGTGGTGTTGCCCTCAGCTATACCTGGTATTTTAACTGGAGCAATTTTAGCACTTTCTCGAGCAGTTGGAGAAACAGCACCTTTAGTAGTAATTGGTATTCCAGTAATCGTTCATTTTTTACCGGAAAATTTACTTAGCCAATTTACAGCACTGCCTATGCAAATTTATGATTGGGCAAAAAGACCGCAAGAGGCATTCCAATACGTTGCATCTGCTGGGATTCTGGTGCTCATGATCTTCTTGCTCATTATGAACTCCATTGCTATCTTTATCCGAAATAAATTCTCAAAACGATATTAAACGCGATGAATATTAGGAGGAACTAAAATGGTACAATCGTTTAAAAAAGGGTCAGCAAGTCAAATAGATGCGTCTAGTATTGTATACGATACACAAAAGTTGAACTTATGGTACGGTAATCATCACGCACTAAAAAATATTGATTTACAAATTAAAGAAAATGAAGTTACTGCTATAATAGGGCCATCTGGTTGTGGGAAATCCACATATATCAAAACCTTAAATCGTATGGTAGAATTAGTACCAACAGTTAAAACGTCTGGAGAAATCCTCTACCGTGAACGTAACATCTTTGATGCGAATTACGGTGTAGAAGAACTTCGTACGAAAGTAGGAATGGTTTTCCAAAAGCCGAATCCATTTCCAAAATCTATTTACGATAATATTGCATATGGTCCGAGAATCCATGGGATAAAAAGCAAAAAGATCTTAGACCAGATCGTGGAGAAAAGTTTACGTGGCGCTGCTATTTGGGATGAAGTGAAGGATCGACTAAATACGAATGCGTATAGTTTGTCTGGTGGACAACAGCAACGTATTTGTATAGCTAGATGTCTTGCTATCGAACCAGATGTAATATTAATGGATGAACCGACTTCAGCACTAGATCCGATCTCTACACTAAAAGTAGAAGAATTAATACAAGAGTTGAAGGAAGACTATTCAATCATTATCGTAACACATAATATGCAACAAGCAGCACGTATATCGGATAAGACGGCATTTTTCTTAAACGGAGAAGTGGTGGAGTTTGATTCGACAGATGTTATTTTTTCAACACCTGAAGATAAGCGTACAGAGGATTATATATCAGGTCGTTTTGGATGATGAAAGGGGTTATTTGATATGGTAGGCAGAGAGAAGTTCGATGCAGATTTAAACCAAGTTCAGTCTTTGTTACTAGATTTAAGTAATACAGCTATTGACACATTAGACAATTCAATGAGTTTCCTTTTTGAGAAAGACATAGAAGGGGCACTTTCCGTGCTCGAAAATGATGAACATATTAACCATATGGAAGAAGAAATAAATGACCGTGTTATTTTGCTAATAGCAAAGCAACAACCAGTCGCAACTGATTTAAGAAGATTAATGGTGCTCGTTAAAATTGCTGCAGATATGGAACGAATTGGTGATTATGCTTGTAATATTGCCAAGGAAACTATTCGTATCGGAAAAGATGAGCATATTGAGCCGATTGTTATGCTTGAAGAAATGCGCGTTAAAACAATTAAAATGCTTAAACAGGTTCTTGATGCGTTTACGAACGAGAATATGGAAGAAGCTAAAAGCATAGCAAAATTGGATGATGAAGTTGATGAAATGTATGGACATATTATTCGTACACTTCTGACTGCAGGTATAAATAATCCTGCCCAGCTTAGTCAAGTTACTCAATTATCGTTTGTGTGTCGTTATTTGGAGCGATCAGCAGACCACGCAACTAATATTGCAGAACGTCTTTTATATTTATTAAAAGGAAAGCATTACGAATTAAATAATTAATACTTCATTGTATGATAAAAACACGCCATTTTTCTGTTTGGGAAAAATGGCGTGTTTATTTTTTAAAAGTATATAAAATTTTTTCTTTCTGTTTCAAGTGGACGAGTTTCGCGGGGGGAGCGATGAGCTTTCACCGTCGGATGCGCGTCGCGTGTGATATCTCATCTGTCTCACACATTCCGCAGAAGTCGTCGTCAGATTCCACTCCAATCACATAGTGATAATTACTCCTTAATTTTATTGGGCACTGCATATCACCTGCCATAATATGATTAGCTAAAGTATATAAGGATAGAATCTTTAAAATTAGGTGCGTTATTATTTTTAGCGTGTGATTGTTTCGGCGATTTGTTTCAAAGACATGGAAGGAGTGAGCTCGTAGTTTCCTACTTGAATTCGCCCTGCTAAACCTTGGTCGGACAAATAATTATCCAAATCGACACTATTTTGAATAATACCTTCTTCCTGTAATTTTGCACTTATCTCTGAGGAAGTCATTCCTACTTGTATAGATAAAGTCATCGCTAATTCTGATGTTGTTGGCTCGGCGGGTGATTCCGTTGTAGTAGTATCTTCAGGTTCATTTGTTTGGGCTTGCTGTGCCGAATTTAAATCGAGCTGAAGCTGTGCTAGTTGTTTTTTAACATCTGTAAGCTCTTGCTGTGCCTGATCATAGGATTCCTGTGAAATAGCATTTGTTGAAGTAATATCCTCATCGGTTAGGATTCCTTCTATTTGAAAGGCAGCACCAGCGAGAAATAATCCAATGCCTATATTTCGAATGGTTTTGTTCATTACTTCCCACCACCGATCACATATTTAATGTCATCAATGTTTAAAGAGGAACGGGCACTAATTTCGTTTAACGAATAACCTTGCTTATGAAGCTCTAACACTTGGTTCTTTATAATATCATGTATGACGGGTTTTGCTTGTTTTTTTACTGGTAAAGTGACTTTGGAAGGTTCGATGAGTAATTCTTCCTCCACCACTTTAAGTCTACGCTTGAGTGCGCTCGTTTCTTGATAAACGGTTAATGAAAGATCTTCTAGTTCCGTTTCGACCTTTTTGGAGGAATCCTTGAAGAAAAAAGAAATTGCTATTAATACAATGCCAATAATCATTATGATGACGGAAAAGTCCATAGTTTTCACCTCTATTGTTATAATTATATTCTCATACTACCATATCCAAAAAAACTTTGAATAATTTCCTGTGTTAATAGTAGATTTTATTTGGATATATGCTATAATTGGTTAGTCGTATAAATCATGCTCAAGTTTTATATTTAATCCTGACAAAGAGTGGGAGGGACAACCATGCGCGTTAATATTACATTAGCTTGTACAGATTGCGGAGAGCGCAACTATATTTCTAAGAAAAACAAGCGTAACAATCCAGAACGTCTTGAACTTAAAAAATATTGCTCACGTGATAAGAAAATGACTCTTCATAGAGAAACTAAATAATAACCTAAACCAAAACCTCGTATGGTTTTGGTTTTTTTCTATTGTATGGAGGGATGAAGATGACAAAGAAACTAACAAGGAACGCGATGAGAGAGAAGTTAACAGCTTTAGACGAGATGACATATACTAATTATTCGAGACAAATTGAAGAGCAGTTTTTGAGATATATTGCCTCTTCTGATGCTTCTACGATCGCACTGACGATATCAAGCTTCCCAGAAGTCAATACATGGGGTATTATTAAACAGTTATGGGTTATAGGGAAAAATGTTGTAGTGCCTAAATGCAAACCGTCGGATAAATCAATGATTTTTTATCAAATACAAAATTTCGACCAGTTAGAGCGGGTATATATGCACTTACTCGAGCCAAATCCACTACTAACAAAAGCATTCACTCCACAGGAGATTGATCTAATAGTAGTTCCTGGTATTGTTTATAACGAAAAAGGATATCGTATCGGGTTTGGAGGAGGCTATTATGACCGTTTCCTTATGAACTATCATGGAGATACACTGTCATTGGCTTTTCAAATGCAGGTGGTGGAAGATGTCGAAACAAATGTATTTGATTTGCCTGTCGATAAAATAATTACACAGAACGAAATTTTATTGTGTAAACAGAATCGTGAGAAGGATGAGTAGTATGAATTCAGTATACGATGTAATGCAACTTTTAAAACGATTTGGAATATATGTATATACGAAGGATCGTATAGCTGATTTAGAAATGATGGAAGATGAAATTAGGGAACTGTATAACATGCAAATGATTGAGGCAAAAGACTTTCAGGTAGCAATGTTATTGTTGAGAAAAGAACTAAATAATAGTAAAATATAATACACGTCAGAGTTGATTTTGCTCTGACGTTTTATGATTTTAGAAGAACAGCAAATAGACATATGAGTGTAGTGCCTTTAATCCACTGTTAAAGTAAAATTTGGATAATAATTCATTTACATAATTCCTTGTTTAATCTTAGCGTACGCCTAGAGCGAAAATCAGCCTTGTTGAGGTTTCGCTATGCTATTTGCTTATTTTTATAAAAAAAGTGAAACTTTTTATGGATTGAATCCGTCTTATATAGGGTATGGTATAAAAGACTTGTACAATTGTATCATAATCCTACTTCTTTTTTATTGATTTATTGTAAAGAAAGGATTAAGATAAATTCTGTTGTTTTAACTATTTTAACGAAGTAAAAAAGGGAGATGTAGGCATGAGGAAGAACAATTGGCCAACACATTCTATTCTAATTCTTGCTATTGTGGCTACATGGATAAAAACATATATTGTTTACCACACCAGCTTTGACATGGATATTGAAAACATGATGCAACAACTGATACTTTTTATAAACCCGCTGAGTTTTTTACTGTTTATATATGGACTTTCTTTATTCTTTAAGAGTCCTAAAGGCAGAAATAGATATATAGTAATCGCAAGTATAGTACTTTCAGCTATTATTTATGCGAACGCTGTATTTTACCGTTTCTTTACTGATTTCATCACTATTCCGGTGCTATTCCAAACGAGTAATTTTGGTGATTTAGGTTCATCCGCGGCAGAAAGCATCTTTTTAACAGATATTTTCTTTTTCACAGATGTTGCTATTATCATTATTGCATTAAAGTGGTTGAAAATTGGAGAAAAAGTTACGGCTATTAAGCCAGCAGTAAAAAAGGCTTATTTTGTTATGGCCGCTGCGATTCTATTTTTAAACTTAGGGTTATCTGAAATCGAACGACCACAATTATTAACACGAAGCTTTGATCGTGAAATGCTTGTAAAAAATATCGGACCATATAACTATCATTTATATGATATTTATATCCAATCTAAATCACATGCTCAAAGAGCGCTTGCTGATGGAAGTGAACTAGTAGAAGTTAATAACTATGTAAGATCAAACCAAGTAGATGCTAACGAAGATATGTTTGGAGTTGCCAAAGATCGAAATTTAATCGTTGTTTCAATGGAGTCGTTACAGTCTTTCGTTATAAATAATGATATGAATGGTCATGAAGTTACGCCGTTTTTAAATTCATTAACACAAGATAAAGATACTTATTATTTCTCTAATTTTTATCATCAAACAGGGTTAGGAAAAACGTCTGACTCCGAGTTTATTTTAGAAAATTCTCTACATCCATTGGGTGGAGGTGCAGTATTCTTTACACATAGTGGGAATACATTCCATTCGATGGCAGAAAGCTTAGGTGAAGAAGGATATTTTACAAACGTATTGCATCCTAATAACAAAAGTTTCTGGAATCGAGACATTATGTATAGAGCTCTAGATATTCAAAAGTATTATGATGAACAAAGTTTTGTAGTGAATGAAGAGGATGCAGTTAACTGGGGAATGAAGGATATTCCTTTCCTCGAGCAATCAGTTGATTTGATGGCAGATATGCCTCAACCATTTTATTCGCGCTTAATAACACTAACAAATCATCATCCTTTTACTTTAGATGAAGAAGACAAGTTGATTCCTGAGTACAATTCCAATTCTAATACACTCAATAGATACTTCCAATCTGTCCGATATATGGACGAAGCATTGAAATTATTTTTTGAGGATTTAAAGGAACAAGGTTTGTATGATAACTCGATTATCGTTATGTACGGAGATCACTATGGTATCTCTGAAAATCATAATAAAGCGATGGAGCAATATTTAGAAAAAGAAATTACTCCATATGAATCTACAAAGCTTCAACGTGTTCCTCTATTCGTCCACATTCCAAATAGTGGTAAAGGAAAAGAGGTGACGGAAACTTCCGGTCAAATTGATTTACGACCAACTATTTTACATGCTTTAGGTGTTGATACATCGAAAGATATGCAGCTCGGAGCAGATTTGTTCTCAGAAGAGCATGAAGAATTTGTTGTCTTCCGTGACGGGGGTTTTGTAACGGACAAAGTTGTTTATGCAAATAATGCTTGTTATGATAATGCAACAGGTGTAGAGATTGAGATCGAAAGCTGTCAGCCTTATATAGAAAGAGCCACTCAGGAATTAGGGTATTCAGATCAAATTATTAGCGGCGATTTATTACGTTTCTATGATTTGAAGACTGGTAACTTGAAAATAGATGAGGCTTTAAAAGAGGATAATTAACAAAGGCACAGACATTTTTATTGTCTGTGCTTTTTTATGAAACAAAATGAATTTTCATTCGTCTAACTAAGTAAGAAGGGGGGAGTATGTTGAAAAAAATTGTTCTTTTATTATTTTTTACCGTTTTCCTTCATGCGTGTTCTGAAATGAAAGCTAGTATTCCTGAAAAAGAACAGGTAGTAGAGGACAAAATAACATTCGAAAACGAAGTAGTTGAAAAAACTAACCAAGATATTCCTTCTATGCTGTTAAACAACAATGATTTTCATAGTGTGATTGGGTGGATGTCTAACGAAGAAATAGCTTTTATATTTGTGGAAAAAGGGCAGTGGTTGGTTAAAACCTATACTGTTCCGACAAACACCTGGAAAACGATCTATACTACGACTACTCCTATTATTCAGGGAACTATTCATCCTTTGAAAGAAATGATTTTATTACATACATCTAAGGACTCTTCATCCGCAGAAATTCAATTTCTACATAAAAACGGTTTTGTTACGCAAAGTCTATCATTTGAATCCTCAGAAATATACATGGATTGGCATCCAACAAACCCAAACTTAGTAGTTTTCTCTACCTTTTATGAAGATTGGACTTATAGTACATTTGTATATGATGGTGAGACACAAGCATTATCATCTATTGATATAGAAAATCCATTTGTGAAATGGTATGATGAGGATCATTTATCTGTTTATAGATGGGCCGAGTCAGGCTTAGATGGGAGTGAGCTTTTCCTTTACTCCATCAAAGATAAGACCTTAAAGGCTACTGGCGAAGACAAAGTATTAGACGTAACCAATATCGGAGAAGCAATCGTTTACGTTCAAATTAACGAAGAGGAAAAACAATTAGAGTATCGTTTGGAGTCTCTGAATGGATCTAATAAGTTGGAGTGGACAGCACCTGCAGTTTCCAATTACTCCGAATGGGTGATTCCGACCATGTCGATCGTATCGTCTGATGAATTTATGTTACTGAATGCAACAGAGTCGAGAAATCAGGATGATACTAGCCAAAAGAGTATTCTATCGAAAATCTCTTTAGATGGTCAGGTGATTTTGGGAGAAGTTGGAGAACAGCCTATTTCTTGTTCACCGAATGGAGAAACTTGTTTAGGAGGATACTCAAAAGAAAATTGGATTAATACTAATCCATTGAAAGTAGAAAAATGGATATATTTTAATAAATAGAAAAAAGCTGCTATACATAATAAATGTATAACAGCTTTTTTGTTACATTTTAGTGTAAACTTGGTGGGAAGCCTTGGTTCACGACTGTCATGACAGTAAAGAAGCCAAAAACAGCGAACGTACCAAAGTTAAACAATACTCCCAATACATTCTTTTCTTTAAAAGCTTGATATGTGCCAACTACAGCTAAAAGTGTAACTAGGGCAAAGATTACGATTAATAAGTTCATGAATAGACACTCCTTTCGACATCAGAAAATGAATGTCGCATTTGCATATTCCTCTTCTATTGTAATTCTAATAATACGTTTTGTCGAGTAAAAAAGTGGTGAAATATTGAACAATTGAGGATATATCGTTTAAGATAAGAAAGAGGTGATTATCATGTTAAACATTCGGACTTATCCATTAGGCTATATCCAAACTAATTGTTATGTTGTTTCTAATTCGGAGAAGCAATGCTTAATTTTTGATCCAGGAGGAGAAGGGGACAAAATAATAAGCGAGCTTCATCGTTTAAAACTTAACCCATTAGCAATACTATTGACCCATGCTCATTTTGACCATATCGGAGCAGTTGAAGAGGTGAGAGAGAGCTTTAACATTCCGGTATATATCCATGCAGCAGAGAAAAAGTGGTTGGTGGATCCAACTAAAAATGGTTCTGCCAAGTATGCGGAAATCCCTTCCATTATTTGCAGTGAAGCAGATTTCTTATTAAATAGTGAGCCAGAATTAAAAATTGGGGAATTTCAAATGGAATTATTATATACACCAGGTCATTCGCCTGGTAGTATAACCTATTATTTTAAACAGGAAGACTTTGCGATTGTTGGAGACACACTGTTTCAAAATAGTATCGGACGTACGGATCTTCCTGGCGGGAACCAGGCTGAGCTTATGAAGGCCATTCATTCGAAACTTTTAACGTTGCCTGAAACAACCCTAATCTATCCAGGTCATGGTGCTTCCACAACGATAGAAGATGAAATGGAGACCAATCCGTTCTTGAATGGATTCTAGAAATCTCACTATGTATAGCTTTAGCTTTTTGAAGGATAATATACGATGTGGATGTACTCAAAATAATAACAATTCAAAAAAGCAGCCCAGTAAAGGAGCTGCTTTTTTAGTATAAATTATTAATGTCCTGCACCTGGTACGTGCATGAAAGTTGTGTAATATGTAAAACCTGCGAAGAAGAACATTAAGTAAGCTCCGAAGATGTACATATACATACGTTCTGAAAGGTTTAAAAACCCTAAAAGAAGGAATAATCCCGTATTTGCTAAAAATAGTAAAGAAGCTTCTGTCATATCACCTAAATAAAACATAACTGCAAAAATCCCTGTCCAGAAAGCCATTACTTTATACATATTGCCCATTTGTAGTCCCTCCTTTTACAACTATATACAAATAATTCTCATATTTATTATAAATGAAAGTGTTCGTAGATGTAAACTGATTATTAGTTTTCTTTTACTCATTATACACTGCATTGTCACAAATATGTATTATCTATGCATTCATTATAGAACTTCTATTTGATATACGCAATTGCTACAGTCATTTAGTTTACTTTCTAATTGAACGAATTCATTATTTGGGAACAATGCATCAAACTGTCCTTTTAAATAAGATTCATGAATACTACAAATAATATGTGGATGCGTGGATAAATGTCCTTTATAAGGGCAATTAAAAATAGAGAATGTAATAATTTGTTTGTCTTCTATAGTTTCGATTTTTGGAATATAACCTATAGATAGGGCAGCAGCCGATAATAACTCCATTTTTTGATCAAAGCTTTGTGGCTCTAACGATAAATTTTGTATAGAATTGCGCCCAGAAGTATAACTAATGTTTTTGGCTTTATCAAGCGCCTCTGTACCCATCATATTAACTAATTCCAATAACCACTCTAGTAATAAATGATTTTCTTGCTTAGGAAAACTTAAGTAAATTGGTTTTTCTGGAAGCTTGTATATTCGAGCTGGGCGACCACCTTTTTTGTTGTTAAGCAGCTCAGAAGTGATCAGCTTTGATTCATTTAATTTTGTAAGATGAAGCCTTGCGACATTAGGGTGGATGCTGAATTGTTCCGCAATTTGTTGCACATTTACGGGTTCAATTTGTTCAACGATATATAGATAAATAGAATACCGAGTTTCGTCTGCTAAAGCATTTGTAAGCTTTAAAGTATTAGGCATGCAATTACCTTCTTTCTGCTATTAGTTCCTATTATAATCACGAAAGGGAGAATAATAAAACAATTTATAGAAAAAGTCTTCTTAATTCTTTGACTTTTATTATTTCATTCTTAATGTTTGGGCAGAAGAGCATTTATTCTTCTAAAATGTCTAACTGTTTGTAATAGTTATCCACAATTGGATGAATATCTGGGCTTGAATCGTAATAGATATTGTCAATTTCATTTAGAGTAAAATTGAATTCTTTCTCGCCATCAAAAAGGGAAATACAATATCGCCAACCTTCACGTTTTTCTTGGTTTTCTTGTGGCGTAAAGACGACACCTTTAATCAGTGTTACAAATTCATCAATTTGTTCTTGCTCAACTATTGTCTTTGAATAGCCGGTTGAGCCATCTTGAATAATAACTTTCTCTACACTTTCAATTTTTGCATCCTTATAAAATTCTTCTAATGATTGCGTTTTTCCATTATTACAAGCAGAAAGTAAAAATAGACTTACCAATAAAATCAGGAACAAATACTTTTTCATTGAATCACCTCTAAGTTTATTCTGTTATCTATATGACGAATTAAATTACAAATAGTCACATAATTGTTTCTTAGGTATCGATGCTATTTATTAATCTGATTATTTTTTGAGAAAAAATAGGTATCAGTCAAAGTAAACTATATCAATGACAACGATCTTTAGAAAACAGCTTATTGAATTGATTGATATGACAGAAAATTTAAAAAACTACTTTCTTTTTAAAGGACAAGCAAGTATAATAGATTGTACAAGTTGTATGCGGTCGCAACCTGTATCTGGGGAAAGGAAACTTATGCAACAAGTAGAAAATATAATCGAACAAAAGTGTTTGAGTATACTTAAAAAAGCCCATAAATTTGGTGCATCTGATTTACACATGATTCCAAATGAAGAAGAGTATATTTATTTCTTTAAAAAGAACTCTCAGATGTTTGAAGCAGGCAAGCTCCCCCTGAATATAGGTGAGCGTATCATTTCATTCTTCAAGTTTTTATCCTCTCTTGATATCAGCGAAAAAAGAAAGCCACAAAGCGGTTCCTTTCAACAAATTTTTAACTCTCATAAGTTCTCATTTCGCGTTTCTACCCTTCCTTCAATTTTCGGTAAGGAAAGTATGGTTATTCGCCTCCAACAGCATGACAACGCAAAAATTATTCATTCCCTTTCACTTTTTAGAGATGCTACAGAAAAAATAGTAGAACTAGCGCACAATCGACAAGGCTTGATTTTATTTGTTGGTCCTACTGGCTCTGGAAAATCCACCACTATGTATTCACTTACCAAATATTGTGCAGAAAATTTAAATCGACATGTCATTTCGTTAGAGGATCCAGTCGAGAATAGTCAATCTCACTTACTTCAAATACAAGTAAATGAGCGTTCAGGCGTTACCTATTCTACTGGTTTAAAGGCAATATTGCGTCATTCGCCAGATGTAATCATGATTGGGGAAATTAGAGACGAGGCTACAGCGAAAGCAGCTATCCAAGCCGCACTAACTGGACATTTAGTTGTATCCACGATTCATGCAAAAGATGGAGTAGGGTCGCTTTATCGGCTTTTAGATCTAGGTGTGACTACAGAAGAGTTAAAGCAAACGATTACTGGCATAGTTACGCAGAGACTAGTAGTTGCATCTGAAGGGATGGAATCTGAATTATCTGCTGTATTTGAAATTCTTTCAGATGAATTGTTAGAAGAAGCATTTCACTCGATGCTATCTGGAAAAACTTTTCTTATTCCGTATCCCTTTTCTTTATCCTATCAAATTGAGAGAGGGGTAAGAGAAGGTGTTATTGAAAAAGGCTAAAATCTTTTTGGATAGGAAGCATCAAACTATTCCACCAAATATGCATGCATCTTTTTTGAATAGATTAAGCGATCTTTTAAAGGAAGGCTATACATTTCATGAGTCGGTGGCTATGTTGTTACCCTTTCATGTAAAAGACTCAGAAACTGTAAGTAAAAGAATAATTGACGTTCAACGTAATGGCTTAAACGTAGTGGATGTATTCAAGTTATTAGGTTTTCCAAGTAGGTTACTGCTGCCGTTGAATCTCGCTTCTGTTCATGGTCAATTACAACAAACAATCGCTGTATTAAGTGTGAATACTGCATTTTTTGAATCTGCGAAAAAACGCTTGAATAGTCTATTAATGTATCCGATATTTTTGTTTATGATTCTATTCTTGCTCTTTACGATGTTTAGAACATATTTTCTGCCGAATATGGAGGCTTTAATAGGTTCTAGAGGAAATGAGGCGTCCGAGCAATCTTTAACATGGACAAGCTATCTTTTGCAAATGCCCAATCTCTTTTTCATGACCACGATTATTTTTGGATGTCTATTTATCTTGTCGTATATATTGCTGAGAAGACTTCCAATAGATAGGCAACTAGCTATTTATTTGAGATTGCCTATAGTTAGAGGCTGGTATCGGCTACTATTAACAAGAGTTTTTGCAAGAGAGATGGGTGGACTCCTGGAAAGTGGGATGTCATTACAGCAATCATTGAAGGCCCTAATATCTCAAGAGGAACATGAGGTGCTCCAATTTGTCGGCGAACAGATGACAGAACAGGTTGTACGTGGTGAATCATTTTCTCAGGCAGTGTTCCTGTTAAACACTTTTACGACAGAACTATTTCATTTTGTTTTGCATGGTGAAAATAGTGGTTATTTAGGAAGAGAGCTTTCTCTTTATAGTGAGTTTCTCAGTCAAGAAATTGAAAAGAAGCTATCTCTTTATATAAGTATAGTTCAACCAACTTTATTTTTGATTTTAGCTGTTTTTATCATTGGTGCTTATTTGGCAATATTATTGCCTATTTATAACATGATTAATATTGTGTAAAGGGAGATATTATGAAAAAAATACTGAACAATAACCGGGGTTTTACATTAATTGAAATGATGATTGTGCTACTGATTATATCTGTGCTAATCCTAATATCTATTCCAAACGTGACAAAGCATTCAGCCAGTATTGATGATAAAAGCTGTAAGGCATTTGTGAAAATGGTGGAGGGACAGGTTGCGGCATATAAAATTGAGCATAAAACAATACCTACGTTAGAAGAACTTGAAACAGATGGCTTTTTACCTGAAAACGACACATCGTGTCCAAATGGAGCAACTATAACTATTGATTCTGTAACTGGAAAAGTGACTAGTGGATAAGCAAAAGATGAATAAATTTAGTTGGAACGAGAAAGGATTTACGATGATTGAGATGCTGCTAGTTTTGTCGATTGTTGTGGTAGTATCCTCGTCTGTTCTATTTGTTAACTCTACAAGAATGAAGGATTTAGAGGAGGAAAGATTCTTTCAGCAATTACAATTGGACATTCATAGACTTCAGGCAGTCTCTATTGGAGAATATAAATCTACTTATTTAGAATTTACGAACAGGCGTAGAAGCTATGAAGGAAAAGTAGGTAATGTTATTTTGTTCGAAAAGGATATGCCAAATAATATTTATTTATCAGATGAAAGTAGGTTAAAGCAATTGAAATTCCATCCAAAAGGCACTATTGAAAACTTTGGAAACTTATTATTTATAACGGAGAAAGGAGAAAAGCGTATAACTCTTTATATTGGCAGAGGTGTAGTAAATTATGAGAAATAGTCGTGGCTTTTCTTGGCCAGAAACCATTCTCTCACTAAGTATCACATTTATAATTGCTACTACTATCCTACCGTTTTTAAATAGTATGACTGTTCAACTAGAGGATAAAAAAAGAGATTATCATTCATCCTTAGTTATGTATGAAATTGCTAAGATGTATACAGTGGAAAATAATGCGACTGGAGTTATGCAAGTTGAAAAAGTTAACTATATCTACAAAATTAGTAGTGAAAATGTTTGTATAGAATATGAAGGGTTGCGAGGGGAGCAGCGTAAATGTGTACCTATTATAAAATGAAAATCCGTGATCAATCAGGTTACACATTACTAGAGGGTATTCTTCATTTAGCAATATTTATGCTTTTTGCACAAGTATTAGCAGGTACTATGTGGTGGTTGACGAAGACCGAGACAGCGGTTACAGATACTACCGAAATAGAGTGGGCATTGTTCATCCAGTATGTAGACTCATTTATAACCGATTTAGAATCAATCAGAGTTAATGATACAAATTCAGGAATTATTATTAAGAAAAATCACATAAATTATAAAGTGGAGCATTATAAAGATTTAATACGTAAACAAAAGAATTGGGAGGGTCACGAGCAGATGTTATTAAATGTTAACTCTCTATTTGTTGAACTGGAAGGAAACGTACTGCGTCTGAAAGTGAATTTTGTAAATGATATAGAGAAGGAACAAGTTTTTTATGTCACCTATCATACAGAATGAAAGAGGGGTGTTCTTGCTGGCAGCGGTAATTCTATTGCTCATTATTACTGTCTTCCTACTTTCCATGACTGCTGCGTATGAATCCAAATACCAAACGTACGATTCGTTAGAGATTTTCTATAGCGGCGCAGCAATCGAAAAAATAAAGGTATTTCATCCGCAAAATATGCGATAGTTTGCGCGTATACTTTTTTTAAAGTTGTAATAAAAAGAGCCACTCACTATAATAAAGAATAACTTGATGGAATTTTGGCGCCGAGAAAATTGGAATTTAGTGAGTTGGTGAATCATGTATAAAGTATATTTAGTTGGGTTTATGGGCAGTGGTAAAAGTGCAATTGGAAGAAGACTGAGCTTTTATTTGAAAATGCCCTACTATGATATGGACAAAGAAATTGTCAGATTGCAAAAAAGAACGATTCCTGAGATTTTCGAGCAAGAAGGAGAAGCTTACTTTCGACAAGTGGAGACCGATTTTCTAGAAAATTTTCGAAACGAATCATGCATCATTTCCACTGGTGGTGGAGTTGCTGTGAACGAAAAAAATATTGAAATAATGCGCAGAACTGGACTTGTGCTTTATTTGGATGCAACTTTTGAAGATATTTGGATGAGAATCAAAAATGACAAAAATAGACCTATTGTGCAGAACAGCTCAAGGGAAGAATTAGAGCAATTATATAGAACAAGAAAAAGGTTCTATAAAAAAGCTGCGCATATTACGGTCCGGACAGAACATAGACCACTTAGACAAATTACCGAGTACGCTGGATTTCAAGTAAATCGACTAAAAGGCGAACGATAAAATTTATTTAATTAAAAATGTTCGTGTTTAACTAAAATTATTAAAAAGTATTGCTTATGAATTACTTGAATGTTAGGATATAGACAAAGAGTGAGTTATAGAGATATCGCGGATGAATATACGGGGAGAGAACGCACTGGTTGCGTCGCCGAAGGAGCAAGTAATGAAAATTATGAATCTCTCAGGCAAAAGAACTCGTATAGGACGCAACTCTGGAGAGCGCTTTCGTTTATACTACGTATAGCCACCAAAGAGGAAAGCCATTTTTGGTAAACTTTCAGGTCCCAGGACAGAGTACCCCTATTTTATCAAAGGGGTTATTCTGTCCTTTTTGTATGGAAATAGTGAAGGAGGAGAGTATTTTGGCAGAACAGTTGAAACGAACACCTTTATTTGATGTATATGCAAATTACGGAGGAAAAACCATTGATTTTGGTGGTTGGGAGCTTCCCGTCCAATTTTCAAGTATCAAAGCCGAGCATGAAGCGGTTAGAACGAAAGCAGGATTATTTGATGTTTCTCATATGGGAGAAATAATTCTTACTGGTACAGATAGTGAAGAATATCTTCAAAAGCTTATGACGAATGATGTTTCGAAATTAGTTAATGGTCAAGCGCAATATACTGCTATGTGTTATAAAGATGGTGGAATTGTCGATGATTTATTGATCTACAAAATAGAAGACAATCATTATCTTCTTGTTGTAAATGCCGGGAATATCGAAAAAGATTTTAACTGGATGCAGGAACATGTATCTGGAGATGTAACACTAGTAAATAAATCAGAAGATTATGGCTTACTTGCATTACAAGGACCATTGGCACAATCTATTTTACAAAAGCTGACTACCAAAAATTTAGAAGAAATAGGTTTCTTCCGTTTCGCAAATAATGTCGAAGTTGCGGGTAAAAATGTAATTGTTTCTCGTACTGGTTATACGGGAGAAGATGGGTTTGAGGTATACGCATCTGCAAATGATGTAACAGCTCTATGGAGCAGCATTTTAGAAGCAGGTGAAGAGGAAGGTCTTTTACCGTGTGGTCTAGGTGCTCGTGATACTTTACGTTTTGAAGCTTGTTTACCACTTTACGGGCAAGAACTTACAAAAGATATCTCACCACTAGAAGCTAATATTGGTTTTGTAGTAAAACTAAAAAAAGAACAAGATTTTAATGGTAAATCTGTTTTAATAGAACAAAAAGAAAATGGTGTACCAAGAAAAAGTATTGGTATTGAAATGATTGATAAAGGAATTCCTCGTACGGGTTACCCAGTATTTGTAGAAGATAAGCAAATTGGACAAATTACATCTGGAACGCAATCTCCTACGCTTAAGAAAAATATTGGTCTAGCTTTAATTGACGTAACATTTGCAGAACTTGGTCAAGAGGTTGAAATTGAAATAAGAAATAAACGATTAAAAGCAGTTACAGTAGCAACTCCGTTTTATAAAAGAGAAAAATAAGACAAAGAAAGAGGTTGTCCTTTGATGAAGCATCGTTATTTACCAATGACTGAGCAGGATCAGAAAGAAATGCTAGATGTGGTTGGTATTTCTTCTATTGATGAGTTGTTTGCAGATATTCCCGAGAAAGTTCGTTTTAAAGGTGAGTACAACATAAAACCTGCGAAAGCAGAATCGGCTTTATTAAAAGAGTTAAGCCAGCTTGCAGCAAAAAATGCAGATAGTAAACAATTTGCATCGTTTTTAGGTGCTGGTGTATATGATCACTTCAAACCTATTATTGTCGATCATGTTATTTCAAGATCTGAGTTCTATACTGCTTATACTCCGTATCAACCGGAAATTTCTCAAGGGGAACTTCAAGCTATTTTTGAATTCCAAACAATGATTTGCGAACTTACAGGAATGGACCTAGCCAACTCGTCTATGTATGACGGTGGTACGTCACTAGCAGAAGCAGGAAATCTAGCGGCTGGACATACGCGTCGTAAAAAGCTACTCGTTTCGGAAGCAATTCATCCTGAATACATTGATGTTGTGAAGGTATATGCAAAAGGCCAAAATATCGAGGTAGTTACTGTACCGACGAAAGATGGAGTAACTGATTTAGCAAAACTAGAAGAATCTGTTGACGATGATACTGCGGCAGTTATGGTGCAATATCCTAATTTCTTTGGGCAAATAGAGGACTTAGCTAAGGTGGAGCAATTGACGCATGCGCAAAACGCATTATTTATCGTTTCTGCAAACCCACTTGCTCTTGGTGTTTTAACACCTCCGGGTAAATTTGGAGCAGATATTACAGTAGGGGATGCACAAGTTTTCGGAATTTCCGAAGCGTTCGGTGGGCCGCACTGTGGATACTTTGCAGTAAATTCTAAGCTTATGCGTAAAGTTCCAGGTCGTTTAGTTGGTGAAACTACGGATGAAGAGGGTCGTCGTGGCTATGTATTGACCTTACAGGCTCGTGAGCAGCACATTCGCCGTGATAAAGCCACTTCTAACATTTGTTCAAATCAGGCATTGAATGCACTTGCGGCTTCTGTTGCAATGACTGCACTTGGTAAAAAAGGTATGAAAGAAATAGCAACTCAAAATATCCTGAAAACACATTATGCAAAACAAGCGTTTGAAAAAGCAGGCTTTGAAGTAGTGTATCAAGGAGCTCATTTTAATGAAATCGTAGTAAAAGTAAATGGTTCAGTTGCAGAAGGAAATAAAGGACTTCTTGAAAAAGGAATTATCGGTGGTTTTGATCTAGGTCGCATTAACTCGGATCTTCAAAATCATGTTTTAATCGCTGTAACAGAACAGCGGACAAAAGAAGAAATAGATGCACTCGTGCAAGAAATGGGGGCTCTTCATGCATAAAGATAATCAACCACTAATTTTTGAAATAACAAAAGAAGGTCGCGTAGGATATAATCTACCTGAATTAGATGTGCCAGAAGTAGATTTATCAACTCTATTACCTCAAGCTATTCTAAGAGCTGAAGAAGCTGAACTACCAGAAGTATCTGAACTAGATATTATGCGTCATTATACCGCTTTATCTAACCGCAACCATGGGGTAGATACAGGATTCTATCCACTTGGATCTTGTACAATGAAGTATAATCCTAAAATTAATGAATCTGTTGCGCGTTTCCCAGGATTTGCAAATATTCATCCTTTACAGGAAGAAGCTTCTGTTCAAGGTGCGATGGAGTTAATGTACGATCTGCAAGAGCATTTAATCGAAATCACAGGTATGGATGAAGTTACGCTTCAACCAGCGGCTGGAGCACATGGCGAATGGACAGCTCTAATGATGATTCGTGCATTCCATGAAGCAAATGGCGATACACAGCGTACAAAAGTAATCGTTCCTGACTCTGCTCATGGAACAAATCCAGCATCCGCTACGGTTGCAGGCTTTGAAACGATTACAGTTAAATCCAATGAAGACGGCTTAGTTGACCTAGAGGATTTACGTCGAGTTGTTGGTCCAGATACTGCTGCATTGATGCTAACAAATCCAAATACACTCGGTCTATTCGAAGAATCGATTTTAGAATTAGCTGAAATTATCCACGGTGTGGGTGGTAAATTGTATTATGATGGTGCGAATTTAAATGCTGTTATGTCTAAAGCACGTCCTGGAGATATGGGCTTTGACTGTGTTCACCTGAACTTGCATAAAACGTTCACGGGTCCTCATGGTGGTGGTGGTCCAGGATCAGGTCCAGTAGGGGTAAAAGCTGACCTCATTCCATTCCTACCAAGTCCAGTGCTTGTAAAAGAAGAAGACAAATATACATTTGATTACAATCGCCCGCAATCAATCGGTCGCGTAAAACCTTTCTACGGAAACTTTGGTATTAATGTTCGTGCTTACACGTATATTCGTTCAATGGGTCCAGACGGACTTAAAGCTGTTACGGAGTACGCAGTGTTAAATGCAAACTATATGATGAGACGCTTAGAGGAGCATTTCGATCTTCCTTATAACCGTCATTGTAAGCATGAGTTCGTATTAAGTGGCCGTCGTCAAAAGAAACTTGGTGTTCGTACACTAGATATGGCAAAACGTCTGCTTGACTTTGGTTATCATCCGCCTACAATTTATTTCCCATTGAATGTGGAAGAGGGAATGATGATCGAACCGACAGAAACAGAGTCAAAAGAAACATTAGATGCTTTCTGTGATGCAATGATTCAAATTGCGAAAGAAGTAGAAGAAAATCCAGAAATCGTTCAAAACGCTCCGCACACGACAGTTATTAACCGTTTAGATGAAACGAAAGCTGCGCGTAAGCCAGTATTAAGATATATAAAAGCATAAGAGAAAAAAGGTGTGATTCTTTTTGAATCACACTTTTTTTGTTGGGATAAATTTCGTTATTTACTCGGAGTATTAATGACCAAATTGAATGGAGTATTTCAGTTTAAATTTGTATTGAAACTTAATTTCTATAAACGTATACTAAATAAGTAAACAACAAACTTTACAGGTGTAAAGACAGGAGGCGGTTTCCTAAATAAATAGGAGTGTTTTCAAGAAATGTTTCCAATAGCTTAAGAATCGTACTAAAAATTTATTTATTAAATATTTTGGAGGATAGGATGAAAAACTGGACTAAATTTGAGATAGCTTGGCTTGGGGTATTTACCTTAGTAAATTTATATTTGTTTTTTGCTTGGGGAGATTCTTGGCTTGGTTTAATCAGCTCTATTACAGGCATGCTTTGCGTGGTTCTAGTAGCAAAAGGAAAGATTAGTAATTACTACTTTGGAATTGTACAAACTGGAACATATGCATACATATCATATACATATGGATTATACGGTGAAGCGATGTTAAATGGACTTTTCTACTTTCCTCTACAGTTTGTCGGAATTTATTTGTGGAATAAAAACAAAGTAAATGAGTCAACAACTGGAGAGGATGTAAAAGTAAAAACTCTAACCACAAAAGCATGGATACAGTTAATTATCATTGCTGTTTTAACTTCGGCTATTTATGCATACTTTTTGCACAGAATTGGTGGTCAGCAAGTAAGAATCGATTCTGTTGCTGTTGTATTATCCATTATTGCACAGATTTTAATGATCAAACGTTATGCAGAACAATGGGTATTGTGGATTGTAGTAAACGGATTATCTATCGTACTTTGGGCAATTACTTTGTTAAAATCAGGTGGAAACGATTGGTCGATGTTAGTGATGTGGTCTGCGTTTCTAGTTAACTCTATATACGGTTACGTAAATTGGGTTAAAATGAGCAAAAAACAGGAGAACTAAAATTAAAATTTAGCAGCGAGGGATAACGCTATATTAATAATATAAAATTATTAGTAAGCGGCTTGTCGATAGTCCAATTGACAAGCCGTTTTTTGTTGATTAACAAACCAAATATCTCTTTGTGAGGGATTGAATACAGACTTAACGTATCCATGAAAAGTATTCGACAGAATCGGATATCAAATGCATATTCAGATTTCTCTTATAAGAATATAAGTATCATCTAAGGGTAATTAATTTGCTAGAGCGGAATTGATATGTTTTTTGCTTTATAGAGATTTTATAAGTTATTCCTGATAATTCGTGTCCGAGGATAATTCAATTTATCTACCACATATACTAAAACAATACCAAATGAATATCGAACTAAGTCTATGAAAAGATAGCCTTTACCAAGAATTAGACCACCGAATAATGTGCCACGCAGAGTATTTATCCAGTCGGCTTGATAGAGCTGACTAAATTCAATAAGGAAACAAAAAACTATGCTGAGAATAAACGCCGTATGCAGACTTTTGTGCAGGAATACCAATCGAAAAAGAAAATAGATCATCATTGCCCAAAGTATATCACCGGCATGTATCACTATAAAATGAGGTAAAGCATCAAAAGATCTACTAGCCAAACCAAAAGCTATAGAGATGAGTATGGCAATTAGGTAGTAGATTCTTTTACGTTTAATAATTAAATCCGATTGAATTTTCATCATCTTCCCACTTGTTTTTGTTCGTCCGGCTATTTTGCTTCGTTAATTCTTCGATTCGCTTCTCATAATCTAACTTCCCATCATAGTGCCAGTTTAGTGCAACGGACATATATAACTCATTTAATTGAGACATAGAAAGTCCTTTAGAAAGCTTGGCCATTTCTTTTACTTGATCATCCGAGAAAATTCCTTTGATATCTAGTTTACGTAAATAGTCCTGTCGCACAGTTACGGTTGGAGAAGGAATTTCATAAGCACGATCAAATCGACCAGCTCGATTTATAAGCGCAGGATCGATTTTTTGAGGGTAGTTTGTAGTTCCTATGATAAATAGTCCCTCTCTCGATTGAGCACCGTCCAGGGTGTTTAAAAACACCGAGCGAGTATATTCTGGCATAGAGTCTATATCTTCTATAACTAATATAGCAGGTGCTAGCCTCGTAACTATACCAAATACCTCTTGAATGGAATGACTACCAGTAAACTCTGTAATTTGCCAATAGACAACCGGCGCTTTAGTTGAGCCCGTTATGGATTTTACTAATGTAGTCTTCCCGTTGCCTGGGGCACCATATAGCAGGATTCCACGTTTATACGGAAGTCCATAATCTCTGAAAAAATGTCCATCCTTTTAAAAAAACTCATCAATGGAGCGGAAAATATCCTGTTTAATACTTTCTGCTAACAGGACATCCTCTCTGCTAACAACTGCTTGTTCTCCGTAGTTTCGACGCTGGACTCCACTTTCCGTATCTACAAGATAAGTAACTGACTGCATTAACAATTGGCGAAGCTTTTCGTTAATTTCTTGCAAGAAATTTAATGCGTTTTCTACAGAAGTTGAAAAGAAATGATATTCTGGCCATGTATTACCGGCGGAATAGTTGAATGCTAGTGTTAAGGCCACATTGTATTGTGGGAAAAAAATAAGGTTATTTTCAAAGGTTTCCACAACCTCTAATTTGTTTTCGAATGACAATTGGGACTTGCTGGCAACCTTGCCCTGGGATTTCGTTTCGAAAATGGAACATAATACTTCATAGTCTAGTAAGTCTTTTTCCATCATTTCCAGCAGATTGGCGTCAAGTTGAAGTGTGGACTCACCAATATCGATCGATTGCCAATTTTCGTTTGTAAGATCGTTCAAAAAAGAAATGATTCGCCTAGAAAGAATAGCGAAATCTTCATAATGCGGGTGAGACTTTCTAAAGTCTTCTTGATGGGAAAATAATATTTGTTTTTGCATCTTATCCCTCCAAAATGTATGAATGAAAGAAAAAAGGTTCCTCTAATTAGAAGAACCTTATGTATTACTTAGATTTAACTTTACCAGTCCAAGTTTTAAAGCCACCTTGAAGCTGATGCAGTTGTGTATATCCTTTTTTCTTTAAAAACATCGCAGCACGGGAACTTCTTGCGCCACTTTGGCAATACAAATAGACAGGTTTGTCTGGACGAATTTCTTTGAAGCGTTGGCGCAGTTGTGAGGAAGGTATATTTCTTGCTCCCAAAATATGTCCGCCTTCAAATTCTTTCGGTTCACGAACATCGATCAGCTGTGCTTTACGATAGCCTTCGATAAATTGTTCTTGTGAGAGATTAGTAACAGTCTTCTTTAAACGGTATGCCGATATTCCAGCATAGACTAAAAGTACAACGAGTAGAGCGATAACAAAATACAATAATTCTAACACGGTCTTTCCCCTTTCTATGTTTCCATATTCATTATAAAAGAATTGCTAGATACAATTCAATCTATTTGATAAAATGAAACTCGTTGTGAAGGGAGAGATTCGATGGAAAAAGCAAAATGGTACTTCATAAATTCTGGACCCTGTACCCCATCCTTTAATATGGCGATGGATGAGGCACTACTAGACTGGCATAGTGAGGGTCATATTCCACCTGTGATTAGATTTTACGAATGGAATCCAGCTACATTATCTATTGGTTATTTTCAATCCGTGGAAAAAGAAATTGATATGGAAGCTGTAAAAAGTTTAGGTCTTGGCTTTGTGCGACGTCCTACAGGAGGAAGAGGGGTACTTCACGAACACGAACTCACATACAGTGTGATCGTTACAGAAAGCTATCCGAGCATGCCAGCAACCGTAACAGAGGCTTATCGTGTGATTAGTGAGGGATTACTGTTAGGTTTTCAAAACCTTGGTTTAGATGCTTATTTTTCTGTGCCGAATACGGACGAACAAAAAGAAAATTTAAAAAAACCAAAGTCAGCAGTTTGTTTCGATACACCGAGCTGGTATGAACTAGTAGTAGAAGGAAAAAAAGTTGCTGGCAGTGCCCAAACAAGACAAAAAGGTGTTATTCTCCAACATGGTGCAATTTTACTCGACTTAGATGAAGATAAATTAATCCAGACGTTTAAATTTTCTTCTGAAGAGGTAAGGGAAAGAGTGAAAAGAAGCCTATCTCAAAAAGCTGTTGCGATTAACAAAATAATATCAAAACCAATTTCGATAGAAGAATGTAAAACTGCGTTTAAAAAAGGTTTTGCAGATGCATTGGAGATCGAATTAGTAGAATATAAACTCACAAAACAACAACTAGATTACATAAAAGAACTAGAATCGACACGATATGCCAATGATGAATGGAATTTTAAAAAATAAAAGTAATTAGGTCTGATAGTAAAAATGAAAACTAGGAATTAGTACTTATCTTAATTAATCTTAACTAGTTTCTCTTTACTCTCCTACATGTTGTGTCGTATTATTAATAAAACCACTATATATTGTGTCAATCACAATGTATAGAAAGGAGGAAGAGTTAATGGTAATTACTAAAAACGAAAGCAAACTTACTTTAAATGTAGAAGCATTAAACGAAGATATCCAATTATACCCTCAGGTTCACCCTATCACAGAAGATATGACACTCACACATAAAGGTGTGTCGAGACTTGTCATGATTGATCGCTATTCCTTTAAGGATACAGAAAAGAAAACGTTAAAAGCAGGAGATTTTGTCGTTTTAACAGTGAAAGAAGATCCTAAGTTTCCAGCACGAGGTCTAGGCTATATCGTTTCTATAGACGAAAAAGCAAAAACGGCTGAGGTGCAGATTGAGGAAGATTACCGAACTGCGATTGAGGATGCTACTAAAATTGAGTCTGGTATTATTACTCGTCCCTTGAGCGTTATTGAAAAACCGTTGGAAGTTTTTTACGAGCAAATTGCTAAAAGAAATGCAACTGGTCTTGCATCTGTAGAAAAAACAGAGGAAAAGCGTCAGGAATGGTTCGAGAAATTCTATCAACAGTTAGTTTCTTTGAAATTCATCCCTGCTGGACGAGTTCTATACGGAGCTGGCACTGGCACAGATGTAACATATTTTAACTGTTATGTTATGCCCTTCGTGGCGGATTCTCGTGAGGGGATCAGTGATCACCGCAAGCAAGTAATGGAAATTATGAGTCGCGGTGGTGGAGTAGGTACAAACGGCTCTACACTGAGACCAAGAAATACGTTGGCTCGTGGAGTGAACGGAAAATCATCAGGTTCAGTTTCATGGTTAGATGACATAGCTAAACTGACTCATCTTGTCGAACAAGGTGGATCACGTCGTGGAGCACAAATGATTATGCTAGCAGATTGGCATCCGGATATTGCGGAATTTATCATTTCGAAAATGCAAAATCCACGTATTTTACGTTTCTTAATCGAAAATACGAATGATGAAACGATAAAACAACTTGCCAAGGACAAGCTTAAATTTAAACCTCTTACTGTCCAGGAAGAAGCTATGTATCAAGGAATTATTAACTACAAAATGATTCCGGGTCTAGGTGGCTTTAGTAATGAGATAATCCGTGACGCAGAAACTAAATTACGCGATGGCGGAACATATTCAGTGCATAACTCGGAGTTTTTAACAGGTGCAAATATTTCTGTAACACTTACTGATGACTTTATGAAAGCAGTAGAGGAAGACGGCGACTTTGAATTGCGTTTCCCTGCAACTGAAGACTATTCCCCGGAAGAAATGAACTTCTACAATGAAAATTGGCATAAAATTGGCGACGTTCGCGAGTGGGAAAGAATGGGCTATGCAGTTCGTACCTATCGCACAGTAAAAGCGAAAGAGCTTTGGAACTTGATTAATATTTGTGCAACTTATTCAGCAGAGCCAGGAGTTTTCTTCATCGATAATGCAAATGAAAAAACGAATGCAACAGCATACGGTCAAAAAGTGGTTGCAACGAATCCTTGTGGTGAACAACCGCTTGCTCCTTACTCTGTATGTAACCTAGCTGCTGTCAATTTAGCACAATTTGCAAATAAAGAAACAAAAACAGTAGATTATGAAGCGCTGAAAGAAACAGTTCGTGTTGGTGTGCGTATGCAGGATAACGTAATCGACGCAACTCCTTATTTCTTAGAAGAAAATAAAGTACAAGCACTTGGGGAAAGACGTGTAGGCTTAGGTGTAATGGGTCTTGCGGATTTGCTAATCTATTGTGAAAAAGAATATGGTTCAGAAGAAGGCAATCTTCTAGTGGACGAAATCTTTAAAACAATTGCTATCGCTGCATACGAAACTTCAGCAAATCTTGCTGTAGAGCGTGGAAGCTTCCCGTTCTTAATTGGTGGCACAGAAGAAGAAACGAAACAGTTGCGCAAAGCATTTACGGAAACCGGCTTTATGGAATCTATGCCAGAAGAAATTAGAAACACTATTTTGGAAAATGGTATTCGAAATTCTCATTTATTAACTGTTGCACCTACAGGATCTACTGGAACAATGGTGGGCGTTTCAACCGGACTAGAACCGTATTATTCATTCACTTATTACAGAAGTGGTCGTTTAGGTAAATTCATTGAAGTAAAGGCAGATATAGTTCAAGAATATTTGGGTCGTAATGAAACAGCTGAAGAAGAAAACCTTCCAAATTGGTTCGTTACTGCGATGGAGCTTGCTCCAGAAGCGCATGCAGATGTGCAATGTATCATTCAACGTTGGATTGACAGTTCTATTTCTAAAACGGTTAACGCACCACGTGGTTATACGGTAGAGCAGGTCGAAGGTGTTTACGAACGTTTATATCGTGGTGGAGCTAAGGGTGGTACTGTGTATGTCGATGGAAGTCGTGACTCGCAAGTCTTAACGCTAAAAGCAGAGGAAAATACATTAGAGGATCATCCAAAAGAAGAAAGAGTAGAAAAAAGGCATGTCGTTTTAATAGACACCATTCAAGATTTACGTTCAACTAATGTAACAATTGGTTCAGAGGTTGGAAACACATGTCCCGTTTGTCGTAAAGGTACTGTAGAAGAAATGGGTGGATGTAACACATGCACCAACTGTAATGCCCAACTAAAATGTGGGTTGTAATCTTTTAATATTAAAAACTTATGTGGCTGTGAAATAAAGTTCAACTGTTTTCCCCTTTGGATATTTTTATCTAAAGGGGTTTTTTAGGTCCAAAAGAACATCTAGAACGAAAAAGTGGAAAGTGTATTAAAATATGAACGCATAATTTTTTCGTTTATTCGTCAATACTGTTAATACTCGTTCACTTCTTCCTGTTATTAAAATAGTCCACAAAAATAATTATTGTCATTTAAAATGAACGATAATAATCATAATGTTATATTTTAATTAATTTTGATTAAAATTCTCGTTTAAAATTATATTTTCTCAATTAGATGGGCGCCAACGTTGTTTAAGCTTATGATTAACTCAGAAATGGAGGCATATATGAAAAGCTATGATTATCACCACCTAAAACACGCTAAAGAACAGCATAAATCCAAAAAAACATTATGGATAACTTTAATACTCACTTTGTTTTTTACGATTGTCGAAATTGTTGGTGGGTTATTATCAAATTCGTTGGCTCTATTATCGGATTCTGCCCACATGATGTCTGATGTTCTTGCCTTAGGATTAAGTATGTTAGCTATTTACTTAGCTACAAAGAATTCGAATAATAAATATACGTTCGGCTACCTTCGTTTTGAAATTTTAGCTTCATTTTTAAACGGACTTGCATTGGCAGTTATTGCAATAGGGATATTTATTGAAGGGATTAAACGAATCATCAATCCTCAAGAAGTAAATCTACCATTAATGTTGACAATCGCCTCCGTTGGCTTAATGGTCAATATTATTTTGACCATTGTCTTAAGTCGAAGTATGAAGGAAGAGAATAATCTAAATATTAAAAGTGCACTATGGCACTTTATAGGGGACTTATTGAACTCTGTCGGAGTTATTGTTTCAGCCATCTTGATCTATTTTACAAGTTTCACAATAATTGACCCTTTAATCAGTATGGTCATTGGAGCTGTTATTTTTATTGGTGGTGCGAAAATTATTCGTGAATCCTATCTTATCTTGATGGAATCTGTTCCAGAAAAGTTTGACCTCGATTTGATTCGTCGGGATATTCAATCAATCGAAGGCGTGGAGGATGTACATGAACTACATCTATGGACAGTTACAACAGACCATTTCTCTATAACAGCACATGTATTCATAAGTAAAGTCAGTCAGCCTTTTGAAACCGTTTCGGCTATCACCAAAATGTTAATTGAAAAATATGGTCTGGAACACTCAACAATTCAAATTGAAAATCCAACTATTAATGAACATGGACAATATGGACGAGACTTTCTTGAGGGGCAGACTTAAAAAAGCAACGGTAGAAAGCAATAAACTTTATTTCAAACCAAAAGTACAAGCTGATAAGTCTTTATCACTTGTGCTTTAATTTTGTTCTTCCAGGTTTAATAACTCGTTTTTTCGCTAAAACTATGGGAAAACAAAAGGAGATTAACATGAAAGGATTATCGATTAGTACAAGTCTCGTTGCAGCACTGGGAACGACCATACTATTTAAATTTCTGGATTTTTTCCATTTTATAAGATGGAATCCAATAGGATATACGAAAAACTTTACGGTATTAAAAGGGAGCAGCGTTTATATAAAATGGATAATTTTGTTTTTAATCATTTGGGGGATTTGCTTTCTCCTTTATTATGTCTGTCTATTGTTTGCGAAAATTCCAGTGTCCATCACGAGTATTGCTTTAGGGCTCTTAATCGCGTTCACACTTGAATGGATTATTTTAGATGCGAATTCGATTGAGAAAACGATCAAGAAATTATCGATACCTTTTATATGTATTGTCATTATTGCCGTTCGCTTTGTCATGGAATCCGCTATTTTTCACTCAAAAGAGAACCCTTTAGAAAAATGAAAAATTTACCGACCTCGTTTACTATGATAAAATAGTCAAAGATGTTATTTTGAAAATGAGATGAGGGGTAAAATTGAAACTAGGTAAATTACGTGCAGCACTTGAAGAAAACGGAGTTGATGCTCTGTTAATAACGAATGGTCATAACCGCCGATACATGACGGGCTTTACCGGAACAGCTGGTGTTGCAATCATTACTAAAACGGATGCTGTATTTATCACGGATTTCCGTTATACGGAGCAAGCAGCAAGTGAAATTAAAGACTTCCGCATTGTGCAGCATACGAAAACGATGATGGAAGAAATAGCTACTCAAATTACAGATATGGGAATTAACTCATTAGGATTTGAAAAAAACGATGTGACATACAGCGATTTTGAACTATACAAACAAGCTATACAAGCAGATTTAGTGCCACTTTCAGGTCTTGTTGAAAAAATACGCTTGATAAAGACCGATGAAGAGATTAGTATAATAAAGGCAGCTTGTCGTATTGCAGATGAAGCATTTGAGCATATCGTTAACTACATAAAACCAGGTATGACAGAGCTTGAAGTATCCAATGAACTAGAATTTTTTATGCGCAAAAAAGGGGCGACTTCCTCGTCGTTTGATACAATTGTAGCATCTGGAACTCGTTCAGCACTTCCACATGGTGTTGCTACAGACAAGGTTATTGAAGAGGGAGATTTTGTTACATTAGATTTCGGTGCATTATATAACGGATATATTTCTGATACAACTCGCACGTTGGCAGTTGGTGAACCAAGTGATCAATTAAAGGAAATTTATCAAGTAGTTCTAGACTCACAACTATTAGCTTTAGAAAAAGTTAAACCTGGCATGACCGGGAAAGAAGCAGACGCTATTGCAAGGGACTATATTGCTTCCAAAGGTTATGGAGAAGCATTTGGTCATTCTTTGGGTCATGGAATTGGACTAGAAGTACATGAAGGTCCTGGACTATCCTTCCGTTCAGATATCGTTTTAGAGCCTGGTATGGTTATTACGATAGAACCTGGAATATACTTGCCGAATATTGGTGGAGTACGGATCGAAGATGACGCACTAGTTACAGAAAATGGTTTAGAAAAGTTAACACATTCAACAAAAGAATTACTAATTTTATCTTAATTTGGAGGAAAAATAATGATTTCAGTAAATGATTTTAAGACTGGCTTAACAATTTTAGTAGATGGTGTTTTGTACAGAGTATTAGATTTTCAACATGTTAAACCTGGTAAAGGTGCAGCATTCGTACGCTCTAAATTGAGAAATTTACGTAACGGTTCGGTGAACGAAAAAACTTTCCGTGCTGGGGAAAAAGTTGAAAAAGCACAAATTGATAACCGTAAAATGCAATATTTATACGCTAGTGGGGATCAGCATGTGTTCATGGATACAGATTCTTACGAACAAATTGAACTAAGTGAAAACCAAATCGAGTATGAACTAAAGTTTTTACGCGAAAATATGGAAGTACATGTAATTCAATTCCAAGGAGAGACTTTAGGTGTAGAGCTACCAAAGTCAGTTGTTCTAGAAGTAACGGAAACAGAACCAGGTATTAAAGGGGATACTTCAGGCGGAGGATCAAAAACTGCTAGTCTTGAAACTGGTTTAATAGTGACAGTTCCTTTGTTCATCAATGTTGGAGATAAACTAATCATTAATACAGACGAAGGCTCTTACGTATCAAGAGCTCAATAATATACCTAAAAGAGTCTCACAATTGTGAGGCTCTTTTACTTAGAAGTTCTATAAAAATATCCTTTGAAAACTGGGTTTAAGGGGCTTGTAAGAATGAATAATCCTATGATTTTCGTTTCAGGTGGACGCTTTCCGCGGGCGTTGCCTCAGCCTCCTCGCTACGCTCCGGGGTCTTCGCCTAACGCTTTTCCCGCTGGAGTCGCCACCTTTCACTTCAATCAATAAAATGTGTAGTACTACACGAAAAGATTTGCCATAGCTTATCACTAGGATAAAAAATTGGATTAATTTTTAGTGATTAACTTAAATTACTTGTAACCTTTTTGAAATTATTAATGCTATCCAATTATAGATGAAGAAAGCAGAATTTAATTAATAATTTTTACTATTAGTTTAGAGAAAGAAGACAGCTTATTTTTACAATATTGTATGTAACTTTTCTATATAAAGGGTTTGTTGTTGATTGTAGCGCAGGTCGGCGACTCCAGTGGGACAGCACGAGGGAGAGACTACAGGCTCGAGCCGTGCCCACGGAAAGCGTCCGACCTTCGCTACAATCAACGGCATATCCAAGCTTTTATTCTTAAAGGATCGGGTATCTTTTTGCCCGGTTTTTCTTATCTACTTAAGCTTACTTAGTTTTCTTTCATATTCCCCCTTCTCCCATCATATGTTGTTTGTATGGAAGGGGGAGGCATTGTGGAACTTCACGATGTACTTCGAGTTGCAGGTATAGGTATATTAATAGCTATTCTTCACTTGTTTTTTGAATCTACTGGTAAAAAGGAATACGCATTTTTTTTGTTTTTTGTAGGTTATATATATATGACAATTGAATTATTGCGACTGTTGAAACTCTTTTTTTATGAAATATCTACATTCTTAGAATGGCTTATGATGACGAGTTAGCAGATGATCATTTACCTAACTATCATTTTAGCATTTTGTTTGCTGCAATTAATAAAAGAAACATATCCTCGCATTCATTCAATTGTCTATACAATTTATATTTTTCTTTTTTTAACTTATATATTCACCGTATTTATCATTCCTGCTGTCTCCCAATACACCTCATACATACCAACGAATCTACTACCGGTCTTTAAACTACTCATATTTTCTGTCTTACTATTATTTCTTTCACAAATAATAGAAGAACTTCTTTTGGACTATGAATATACAAGCCTAGCATCATTATTCACCTTTACGACAAAAGTCATTTTGTTGCTTGTCTGGCTGAATCATTTGAAGCAATTCTATGACAAGTTTTTATCACTTTTGGGACTACTCTCTTGAAGGAATGAACTGCAATGGAAGAAATATTACAATCTTTAGTGCAGCCCCTTAAAGAGGTAGCACAAACTTTTTCGTACATGCTTTTATTTGGATTTGCTTTTATTTGCCTTGAGTGGTTTATACCTTCGAGTAAAAGACTCTTTAAATTATTATTTATGTTAATCATCTGTATTTATTGCTTAGAACCAGCCATTCGAGCATTACAGATGATTCAGGCGATGACGAGTGAACTAGTCAATCTTTTCTTAGGTATATATCCAATTCTAACATTAGGAATTGCCGCCTCAGGGGGGGCATTTCTAATCACCGCATGGAATCCAGCTGTCATGCTATTTGCATCCTTCACTACAATATTAGCTGGGAAAATTTTAATACCCGCTATTATGGCTGCATTTATATTTGACTTAATCAGCAGAATACATCCCCCAACTTCATTTTCAAAAATGTCTGATCTGATCCGATTAACTTTAATAGGCTCTACTTCTATTATTCTACTGTTATACAGTATTTTCATGTCAGTGAACGGCATGATTACATGGTCCGTAAGTGGGACTGTCAATGAAACCGTAAAACGGCTTATACAAAATAATATTCCGTTTGTTGGATCTTTGCTGACGGAAAGCATTAGCACGATGAAAAATTTTTCTTCCTCCGCATCTGTAATAACAGGTAATGCGGTAATTATAACGGTGTTAATGTTGGTAGCTATTCCAACTATCCAAACAATATTCATTGCTTTCTTATATCGTTTGCTTGGGGCTATTTTAGAGCCTTTTGTAGATGGCAATATTAGTGGATTAATAGACGATATCGGAAAAACATTGTTTGTTCTTTCTATCATTTCTGTTTTAATCGCGTTTACTTTTTTCTTTACCATTATTTTAACGATGCTGTTTGCAAAACTATTAATAAGTGGGAAAGGATAGTAACCATCGTTACGAATCTTCTTTTTGGTATATTTTTAATTGTTCTAGCTGGGGAGTTATTGTCTATTTTACTAGAGCATACCGATAAGGAAACTACAGGATTTCTAGTGAAAATAGCGATTATCTTCTGGATTATGTCCTTTCTCTTCATATAAACAGGTTGTCTTGCATAAAGTATTGTATCCATCATGAAAAGAAGGGTGATTCTCTATCTCATCTAAACAAAAACCCACTTTTCGTTTTGTTGTCATTTGTATAGCTGTTCTTTTCATTAGTCTCCTTTTTTCAGGATTACTCGTTCGTGATGAAGGAAGCGTTGTTGAAACCGATGTTCCAGTCAACGAAACTACAGAGAACCTAACTTCGATACTACAGAAGATCAATGGGGTTGGGAAAGTTGCAGTATACTTCCACTACGAGGATAGTTCCGAACAGGCTGCGGAAAGTGATGTTTCATTTTTCCAGTGGACAAGTGACAGTAAAAAGGACAAGAAGGAATTGATTGGAATTCTAGTAGTTGCGGAAGGGGCGAACGATAAAAGCATACAAAATAGCTTAATCAAAACATTGTCATCTGTATTGCAAATATCTCCACATCGAATTGTGATAGAAGAAATGGAATTGGAGGATAAATAATATGAACAAAAAGAGATCTGTATGGTTTTTAACATTATTTAGTTTAGTAGCAGTAGTGACTGTTTTTTATGTATCGGATCGACCATCGCCATTCGATGGAATTGCACTATTTTCCGATGACACGATTGATGATGTAGGATTAGTAGAAACGTCCTCAACCAATGAAGAATCATTTGCTTCTAAAAGTAACGCATTTGAAGAAATGAGAATGGAAGTAACTGACAAACGTAGTCAACTTCGTGCACAATTAACGCAAAAGGTAGGTTCCAATGAATTTACTGCAGAAGAAAAAGACGAGGCTTATAACAAAATCGAACAACTAGTTAAAATTGATTCTACAGAAGCGATGTTGGAACTGATCATTAAGTCTCTTGGCTATGATGATGCACTGGTGCGCATCGAAGAAAGTGATGTTATGATTGATGTTGTTTCCAACGAACAATCGTCTAAAAAAGCATCTGAAATTATCTATGCGGTTAAGCGTGAGTGGCCACAAGCTTTTAATGTAGAAGTAAATTTTAGTGGTCAGTAATCTATAGGAAAATTCAAAAATACTTAATATATAGCGGTAAAAAAGTGCCTGTAAAGGCGCTTTTTTTTATAAAGTAATTAAAAATGTCCAGTGAAAACTAAGCGCAACATACTTTTAAAGATGAGAAATACTACAATTCTATTTAAAGCTGTTCCATTCAGATTTTATGGATCTTATATATGTATATAATTCTCTAAAATAGACAAAATACATAAGTAAAAGCAAAAATTCAATCTGAGAAATTACGAAAAAATTGATAAAAACTAATAAAATGAAATTTGTAGAAATTAATGCTTTTTTCTTTTTAAATAAAAATGAAGATATTAGCGACAATATTAAAAAACGGCGAAGGTTTGCAAAAAAGTTAAAGTAAAATTTGCGAACTCCATTTTAAAATACCTCCTCAATTTTCTTGAAAAGATTATATCATTTTATGTATTGAAATTTCTCAAATTAAGAAATAAATGGTTATTATATTTTTTTTAGCACTAGTTTTTTCTTTAGAATCTTTATATTCTGGTTGTTTGAAGTGAAGTTTCTCGACTCGCTGGGGAACAACGCGTGCATGAGACCACAGGCTCGAGCCGTGCCCCTGGAAAGCATCCGCCGTAAGGGAAACACCTGTTGAGGAAACCTAATAGAAACCCCTGAAAAATTTTATGGTTGGTTAAATTTTCAGGGCTTGTTATTTTAAACTTTTGGTCTTCCTTTTTTTATTATTTCAGAATAATTAAGGCTAACTATTTCAAATTAGCTCGAAAACGTCTAAAATAGAAGATGGAGTAATAAATTTTGTAAATAAAAGGGGATTAAACTACATGAAGATTCAAGAAATAAGAGAAATTATTAAACTAGTCGATCAGTCGTCTTTAGATGAATTTTTATATGAATCAGAAGGCACAAAGATTAAGTTGAAAAAAAATGAAAAAGGTTCTTTCAATTCATCAAGTGAAACGTTTGAAAGTTCATCTGTTGCAGAACAACCAAAACAAGTCGAAGTGCAAGCACCGATCGTTCAAGAAACACCAAAAGAACCTGTTGTAGAAAAAGCTGCTCCTACTGCTGAAGATAGCTCATTACACAAAATTGTTTCTCCAATGGTTGGTACATTCTATCAATCCTCGTCTCCTGAGGCAGCTGCATACGTTGAAGTTGGTTCAAAAGTGTCGGCAGATTCAATCGTTTGTATCGTAGAAGCGATGAAGCTGTTCAATGAGATTGAAGCAGAAGTAGATGGAGAAATCATAGAAATACTTGTGAAAGATGGACAACTAGTTGAGTATGGTCAACCTCTGTTCCTCGTTAAAGGAAACTAAGAAAGGAGCAAGGATGATGAAAAAAGTATTGATCGCCAATCGCGGAGAAATAGCAGTCCGCATAATACGTGCTTGTAAAGAATTAGATATCGAAACTGTTGCTGTATATTCTGAAGCAGACCGAGAAGCACTTCATGTGCAAATTGCCGATGAAGCATACTGTATTGGTCCGAGACTATCAAAGGATTCCTATTTGAATTTCTCTAATATCATAACTGTAGCTAAACTAACAGGCTGTGAAGGAATTCATCCTGGTTATGGATTCCTAGCAGAAAATGCTGAGTTTGCCGAGCTATGTGAAGAATGCGATATTAAATTTATCGGACCGTCTTCCTCTGCTATCAAAAGTATGGGAATTAAGGATGTAGCAAAAGAAACAATGGAAAAAGCAGGAGTTCCAATAGTTCCAGGCTCTAAAGGGATTGTAGAAACCGATGAAGCTGCTTTAAAAGTAGCTAAAGAAATAGGTTTTCCAGTTATCATCAAAGCTACTGCTGGTGGCGGTGGTAAAGGAATCCGTGTTGCTAAAGATGAGGAAGATCTTCTAAAAGGAATTAAAATAACGCAAAAAGAAGCGGCAGCAGCATTTGGCAACCCTGGCGTTTATTTAGAAAAATATATTGAAGTGTTCCGTCATGTGGAAATTCAAGTCTTAGCGGATGGTCACGGAAATGCGGTTCACTTTGGGGAACGCGATTGTACTGTTCAACGTCGTATGCAAAAGCTAGTGGAGGAGGCACCTTCTCCTGCATTGTCTGAAGAACTTCGCGCTGAAATGGGAGCAGCTGCTGTAAAGGCGGCGCTGGCTGTTGGTTATGAAAGTGCAGGTACAGTAGAATTTATCTTTGATCATATAGAACAAAAATTCTACTTTATGGAGATGAATACACGTATTCAAGTGGAACATCCTGTCACAGAAATGATTACAGGTGTAGATTTGATTAAACAGATGCTGTTAGTAGCTGCAGGTGAAAAATTGCCATTCGAACAAAAAGATATTAAACTTAATGGATGGGCAATTGAGTGTCGTATCAATGCGGAGAATCCTACGAAAAACTTTATGCCTTCTCCAGGTCTAGTTGAGTTTTATTTACCACCAGGTGGGTTAGGAGTTCGCGTAGATTCAGCTGTATATCCAGGTTACACGATTCCGCCATTCTATGATTCAATGGTTGCAAAACTTATCGTCCATGCTGAGACGCGTGAAGAAGCAATCGCTAAGATGAAACGTGCACTAAGTGAATTTGCTATCGAAGGAGTCGAAACAACGATTGGATTCCACTCGAAGCTCATGAATCATGAAGTTTTTGTATCTGGTGATTTTGATACGAAATTCTTAGAGAAATATGATGTGATGAATTCATAACAAGGAGTGAAGGATTATGACAGAAACTACTGAACAGAAGTTTGTTCAAATGACTCCTGAAGGAAAAGAATATTTAGGAACAATAGAAATTGCTCCCGAAGTTATTACCGTAATTGCTGGTATTGCCACAAACGAAGTAGAAGGTATTGCTGGTACTAGAGGGAACTTTGCAGCTGGAGTGGTAGAACGCTTAGGGAAAAAAGTTCACGGCAAAGGTATTAAAACAGAGATTAATAATGAAGGATTGTTTATCGACGTTTATTGCTTAGTGAAATACGGATCCTCCGTCCCTACAGTTGCTAGAGAAGTACAGTCTCAAATTCGTCAAGCTATTGAAAATATGACGAGCTTAACGCCAAAAGAAGTTAATGTACATATTACAGGTGTACAATTTGATACAGCAGAATAAAAGAGAAAGAGCTATCTAGGTAGCTCTTTCTCTTTTTTCTCTTTCTTAATACACATACAACAACAAAATATGCTATGATTGTCTAGATAGTTACATTTAAAGGAGAACTAAATAATGAAACGAAGACAAGCGAGAGAATTAGCATTACAAGCATTATTTCAATTAGATAATCATGAACTTTCCATAGAAGAAGCTATTGGACATGTTACGGAAGAACAAGATTCTTTTTTAACCCAAGTAGTGAATGGGGTCGTGAGTCACAAGGACGAAATAGATGCTTCTTTAACAGATAAGTTAGAAAATTGGTCGCTGTCCAGACTGCCGAAAATTGAACGTACAGTGTTAAGAATAGCTGTATTTGAATTACTTTTCACAGAAGAAACACCAGCAAAAGTTGTAATTAATGAAGCACTAGAGATTTGTAAAGTATTTGGTGACGAAAAGTCAAGCCGATTCGTAAATGGCGTTTTATCAAAATATACAGAGCAATAATCTACATTGACTTAAGGAGCGTTCATAGTGTCTATTAATAAAATTGATGGAAAACAAATTGCGGGATTAGTTACAGAAAAAGTAAAAGAACGAGTAGAAAATCTAAAATCTAAAGGTGTCGTTCCAGGATTAGCGGTTGTTTTAGTAGGAAACAATCCTGCTTCCCAAACTTATGTAAACAATAAAGCAAAAACGTGTGAGCGTTTAGGTATGTATTCTGTGCTTATAGAGTTAGACGAAACTATTTCGGAGGACGAGCTTCTTAAAAATATAGAGGCACTTAACGAAGATGCTAAAATTCATGGCATTTTAGTTCAACTGCCATTGCCTTCTCAAATTGATGAGGACAGAGTAATATCGGCAATTTCACCAAAGAAGGATGTAGATGGTTTTCATCCAGAAAGTGTTGGAAAAATGATGATTGGTCAACAATCATTCCTACCATGTACACCTTTTGGAGTGATGAAATTACTCGAATATAGCGATGTAGAAATTGCCGGAAAACATGCGGTTATTATTGGTCGTAGTAATATTGTAGGAAAACCAATGGGTCAACTATTGTTGCAAAAAGATGCAACTGTTACTTACTGTCATTCTAAAACGAAGGATATTCGTTCTTTTACTAAGCAAGCAGATATTTTAGTGGTAGCAACTGGACGAGCTAAAATGATTGATGCTAGTTATATAAAAGAAGGGGCAGTTGTTATTGATGTAGGTATCAACCGGGATGAGAATAACAAGCTTTGCGGAGATGTGGATTTTGAATCGGCGCAGGAAGTTGCTTCTAAAATTACTCCAGTTCCTGGCGGGGTAGGTCCAATGACGATTGCGATGCTTATGGAAAATACTTGTTTAGCTGCTGAAAATACATTATCGAACTAATAATAGTCCAGCTCAAACGCTTAATAAGTAAGATAGAATATAAAATGTCGCATTAACATTTGGTTTAAGGGACTTGTAAGAACGAATAATCCAATGATTTCCGTTTCAGGTGGGGTACAAACTCTAACAGCGCCGCCTCGTGTGGCAACGCCAACTAACATCCTACTTATACTAAGGTCTTATTGTTGATTGTAGCGCAGGTCGGCGACTCCTGTAGGACAGCACGAGGGAGAGACTACAGGCTCGAGCCGTGCCCACGGAAAGCGTCCGAGAAATAAATGGCATATCCATTTTTTGTTCGCAAAAGACCGAGCGTTTTTAACCGATTTTTCTTATTAAATTTATGGGGTTGTTTTTTTGACTACTGAACCGAATAAGTACTTAACTGTTAAATCCTTAACCAAATACATAAAGCGGAAATTTGATGCGGACACGCATTTGCGAGATGTGTACGTTAAAGGTGAGCTCTCCAATGTGAAGGTTCATTCCAGCGGACATATTTATTTTACGCTGAAAGATGATGCTGCACGGATAACTTCTGTAATGTTTGCGATGAATGCCAAGTCTCTAAAATTTGTTCCGGAAAGCGGCATGAATGTACTCGTACGAGGAGATGTAAACGTCTTTGAAGTAGCTGGACAATATCAGTTATACGCTTCTACTATACAACCAGATGGTATTGGAGAGCTTTTTTTAGCATTCGAACAATTAAAAAAGAAATTACAACAAGAAGGACTCTTCCATCCAAGTCGTAAAAAACCAATACCAACCTTCCCTAAAAAGATTGGTGTTGTTACCTCTAAAACCGGTGCTGCAATACGAGATATATTGACGACACTCGAACGGCGCTATCCTATTTCCGAAGTAGTTGTTTTTCCTAGTATTGTTCAGGGACCTCAAGCTGCACCTTCCATTGTGAAATCCATTGAAAAAGCCAACCAGGTTGTTAATATGGATGTCTTAATCGTTGGAAGAGGTGGTGGGTCCATCGAGGATTTATGGGCTTTCAACGAGGAGGTTGTAGCAAGAGCCATTGCAAACAGTCGCGTTCCTATCATCAGTGCGGTTGGCCATGAAACAGATACAACGATTGCTGACTTTGTTTCGGATTTAAGAGCGCCAACTCCAACAGCTGCTGCTGAAATGGCAGTACCTAGCAAAGAAAATCTGATGAAAAATATTTTATCTTACCAATCGGCAAGCTTTCATTTTATAACGAAACGGCTTACAGATGAAAAAAACAGATTTAAGCGAGCAATGGAATCCCCTGTAATGGCAACCCCTGAGAAATTATACCGTCCTTTTATTGAAAGGTTTGTTCGTACAGAGCAGCAGCTACAAAGAGAAACCAACCTTCTTTTTAAAAATAAGCAACGTGATTTTTCACAGGTTCAAAATAGATTTATACAATTATCTCCACAAAGAGTAATTGATCAGCATCATAAAACTGTTCAGTTAGTAACTAATCAATTGAACCAAGCGTCACTAGCGACATTTGAAAAAAATCGTCAGCAATTTGTTAGTTCTATACGGACATTAGAAGCTTTGAATCCATTAAAGATAATGGATCGTGGGTACAGTATTGTATACAAAGAGGGTAAACTAGTTAAATCCATTGAAAATGTAAAAAAAGATGATTCGATATTTGTTACATTACAAGATGGTCAATTAGAAGCTATCGTAAGGCGAGTTGATGTGAAAGAAAGTGGGGACTAATATTAATGACTAAGAAGGAAATTCTATTCGATGAAGCAATGCTGCAATTAGAAAATATTGTTCGACAGCTGGAACAGGGGGATGTACCTTTAGAAAGTGCTATCGAGCTCTATCAAAAAGGTATGGAGCTTTCCAAAGTTTGCAGTGACAAGCTTCAAAGTGCTGAAAAACAATTAGTGACTTTTATGGATGAAAACAAAGAGGATGCTGGTGAGCCTAATGACTAATCTACTGAATTCATTTATACAAACCAATCAGCCACGTATTGAAAAGACATTACATGATCTTATAAAAGATATAAACGCACCTCAGCAATTAAAAGAAGCAATGCTTTATTCACTTCAAGCTGGCGGAAAAAGAATTAGACCCCTTTATACACTTGCCGTTTTAGAAGAGCTTGATGTAAGAAATGAAGATGCCATTATTGTCGCAAGTACAATAGAAATGATTCACACTTATTCGCTCATCCATGATGATTTACCGGCAATGGATAACGATGATTTACGTCGTGGAAAGCCAACTAACCATAAAGTATTTGGCGAAGCTCTTGCGATATTAGCGGGAGATGCCCTCATTACGCTTGCTTTTGGTATAATTGCTAGACTTTCGAATATTTCTCCAGAACTAAAAATAGCATTAATTGATCAGTTAAGTTTTTCTGCTGGTGCAGAAGGAATGGTTGGCGGGCAAGTTTTAGATATGCTCGGAGAAGGTCAAACCTTAACCCTTGCGCAACTAGAACAGGTACATGTAAACAAAACAGGTGCACTTTTGTCGTACAGTATTTTAGCTGGAGCAATTATTGCAAATGCCTCGGAAGAAAAAAAGACTGCATTAGAAAAATATGCTTTTCACATTGGTCTTGCTTTCCAAATTCAAGATGACATTCTAGACGTAGAAGGCACATCGGAACAATTGGGGAAAACAGCTGGTAAAGACTTAATAAGTGAAAAAAATACATATCCATCTATATTAACGATGGAAGGTGCAAAAACTGAACTTCAAAATCAATATAACCAAGCGTTTCAAGCATTAGAAACTGTTCAAATGCATAAAGGCTTACTAGTAGAGTTTGCCGATTATATTACAAAAAGGTCAAAATAGGACCGAATTGTTTGTTTTTTATACAATTATTGCTATGATATTAACTAGTTGTAAAGAAGGAAATCTAATAGAAGGTGTGTGATGGCAATGGATTTAACTTCAATTTCTAGCCCATCCTTTTTAAAAAGTTTAGATAATGAACAATTAAAGGAACTTAGTGAAGATATTCGATCGTTTTTAATAGAAAATTTAGCTGTAACAGGTGGGCATATTGGACCTAACTTAGGTGTAGTGGAACTAACAATTGCTTTGCATAAATCATTCAATAGCCCAGACGATAAGTTTCTATGGGATGTTGGGCATCAAGCATATGTTCATAAAATTTTAACGGGACGTGCGAGTCAATTTAACACGCTTCGTCAATTTAAAGGATTATGTGGCTTTCCAAAGCGTATTGAGAGTGAACATGATGTATGGGAAGCTGGCCATAGCTCAACTTCTCTATCAGCTGCAATGGGTATGGCAAAGGCTCGTGATCTGCAAAACAAAAAAAATTATGTGGTGCCAATAATTGGAGACGGTGCACTTACAGGTGGTATGGCATTAGAAGCTCTGAATCATATTGGGCATGAAAAAACGGATATGACGGTTATTTTAAATGACAACGAAATGTCTATCGCGCCGAATGTTGGAGCTCTCCACAATGTACTAGGTAGATTGCGTACGCATGGAACTTATAATAAAGCAAAAGATGAACTAGAATCTTTGCTTAAGAAAATTCCGGCAGTCGGTGGAAAGCTTGCAGGTACGGCCGAGCGAGTAAAGGATAGTCTAAAGTATTTACTCGTCTCAGGTGCGTTTTTTGAAGAATTAGGATTTACTTATCTTGGTCCAATCGACGGTCACGACTTTGAAGCATTAGAGGAAAACCTCCAATATGCGAAGAAGATGAAGGGTCCAGTACTTTTACATGTTATAACGAAAAAAGGGAAGGGTTTTAAACCTGCAGAACTTGACAAGATAGGCACTTGGCATGGAACTGGGCCATATAAAATGGAAACTGGTGATTTAGTGAAATCATCTTCCAAAGGTCCGTCTTGGAGTGCACTGGTTGCGGAAACTGCGAGAAAACTTGCACGAACAGATAAACGCATTGTTGCAATTACTCCGGCAATGCCAGTCGGCTCCAAACTAGAGGGGTTCGCTTCCGAATTTCCGAATCGCATGTTCGATGTAGGTATCGCTGAACAGCATGCTACAACAATGGCTGCTGGCATGGCTGCAGACGGTATGAAACCAATGCTTGTAATTTATTCAACATTCCTTCAGCGTGCTTACGATCAAGTGCTTCATGATATTTGTCGACAAAATCTAAATGTTGTTATTGCTATTGACCGAGCTGGTTTAGTTGGAGCAGATGGAGAAACACATCAAGGTGTATTTGATATTTCATTCTTACGTCATATGCCGAATATGGTTATTATGATGCCAAAAGATGAAAATGAAGGGCAGCATATGGTAAACACAGCATTCGAATATTCCGATGGTCCAATAGCACTTCGTTATCCAAGAGGAAATGGTCTTGGTGTTCCAATGGATGAGGAATTGAAAACTATTCCAATTGGTTCGTGGGAAGTACTAAAAGAAGGCACACAGGCAGCCATTCTGACATTTGGAACGACAATTCCAATGGCTATGCAAGCTGCAGAATTACTTGCACAACAGAATATTTCAGCTGAAGTGATCAATGCACGTTTTATCAAGCCATTGGATGCAGAAATGCTGAAAGATTTACAGGCACGTAATATTCCAATCATTACTTTGGAAGAGAGTGCGCTTCAAGGTGGCTTCGGTAGTGCAGTAATAGAGTTCTACAATGAGAATGACCTACCAGCAAATGTTCATCGTATAGGTATTCCAGATATCTTTATCGAACATGGTGAGGTAAATCAATTACTAGAAGAAATTCATATTACTTCAGATGAAGTTGTAGAAGTAGTAAATAGAAAAATAAAAGAATCATCTAGGTATATTCCATCATGACAAAAATACCGAAAGAACGTGTTGATGTATTATTAGTCGAACAAGGATTATTCGACACGAGAGAAAAAGCTAAGCGTGCTATTATGGCAGGGCTTATTTACAAAAATGAAGAACGTATTGATAAACCTGGAGAAAAGGTGGAAGTAACTTCTGTTTTAGTTGTAAAAGGTCAGGTCTTAAAATATGTAAGCCGAGGCGGACTAAAGCTTGAAAAAGCATTAGAACAATTCGACTTGCAGATCGAAGACAGAATTATGCTTGATATCGGTTCTTCTACTGGCGGATTTACGGACTGTGGTTTACAAAACGGAGTCAAGCATGCCTATGCTTTAGATGTAGGAAGCAATCAGTTGGCTTGGAAAATTAGGCAGGATGCTCGTGTAACTGTTATGGAAAAAACGAATTTTAGATACTCAACACCTGCAGACTTTTTAGAGGGCTTACCTTCTTTTGTATCGATTGATGTATCGTTTATTTCGTTAAAGCTTATTTTTCCGACTTTAAAAACAATTTTAGTGCCTAATGGTGATGTCATTGCACTTGTGAAACCTCAGTTTGAGGCAGGCAAAGATCGCGTAGGAAAAAAAGGCGTTGTAAGAGATAAAGCAGTACATATAGATGTGCTGAAGGAAATTGCTCAATTTGCAGAAAATCAGCATTTTCAGCTAAAAAATGCTTCTTTCTCTCCTATAACAGGAGGAGAGGGAAATATCGAGTTTTTATTTCATCTTAAGAATATTGTGGGGGAAGAGTTTCCACCGCATCAGATCGATTTTACAAAACTAGTGAACGAAGCACATGAATTACTAAAATAACTTGCGGCTCTTCTAAAGAGTCGCTTTTTTCTTGTTACTTTTTCAATCCAATGCTATTGTATAAAGTAAACAGTATAAATATACAAAGAGGTGGACCCGAGATGAATAAGGGACAGAGACATATTCGCATAAGAGATATTATTGCTAAGCATGAAATTGAAACACAGGACGATTTAGTCGATTTTCTAAAAAATGCAGGATATAATGTCACACAAGCTACGGTTTCGAGAGATATTAAGGAACTACATCTAGTGAAAGTACCGTTGCCAAATGGTAATTATAAATATAGTTTACCTGCTGATCAACGCTTTAATCCGATTCAAAAATTACGAAGAGCTCTATCCGACGCATTCGTTAGTATTGATGGAGCCAGCCATTTCTTAGTGATGAAAACGTTACCTGGTAATGCTCATGCAATCGGTTCTTTGATCGATTACTTAGATTGGACCGAAATATTAGGTACTATTTGTGGAGACGACACTTGTTTAATCCTTTGCAGGGAGGAAAAAGATAGTCTGGTTATTAAAAATCGTTTACTTGAAATGCTTTAAAGTGAGGTGAAAGCTATTGTTAAAGGAACTAACGATAAAAAACTTTGCCATTATCGATGAATTGACCGTAAGCTTTGAGGAAGGACTAACGGTTCTAACAGGAGAAACAGGAGCAGGAAAGTCTATTATTATTGATGCTGTGCATTTGTTATGTGGCGGTAGAGGATCACATGAATTCATCCGACATGGCGCAAAAAAGGCTGAATTAGAGGGTCTGTTCCTCATTCCGAGTCCACAACACGGTGTTGTAAAAAAGCTGGAAGACGTCGGTATCGATATGGAAGACGAATCTGTTATTTTAAGAAGAGATATTAACCAATCTGGTAAAAGTGTTTGTAGAGTAAATGGGAAGCTTGTAACTATTGGTATTTTAAGAGAAATTGGTGCTTCTTTAATAGATATTCACGGGCAGCATGAAAGCCAAGAACTGATGGACGACAAAGCCCATATTCATTTATTGGATCAATTCGCAGGAAATAGTTTAAAAGAAGTGAAAGATTCTTATCAAGATCTTTATAAGCAGTATAAAAAGTGGAAAAGAGAACTGGATAAATTATCTGAGAACGAACAACAGATTGCCCATAAGATTGATCTGTACACTTTTCAAGTAGAGGAAATTGCGGAATCGAACCTAGTTATTGGGGAAGAGGAGCAACTACAGGAACAGAAAAAGAAATTACAAAATTTCCATAAAGTTTTCGACAAAATGAGTACGGCTTATGATGCGATATTATCTGAATCTAAAGGTTTAGATTATATAGGTGCTGCAATGGCTGATCTCCAAGATATAGCTGAAGTGGATAAAGATATGAAAGAACTTAGTGAAAATGTCTCATCCGCATTTTACATACTACAAGATGCTGCTTATCAGCTCAAAAATGATTTAGATGAAATGGAATTCGATAATAACCAGCTACAAATAGTCGAAGATCGTTTAGCAACTATCCAAACGTTAAAACGAAAATATGGTTCATCCATTGAGGAAATTTTAAGCTACAAGGATGAGATTCAATACAGCTTAGATCAACTAGTAAACCGAGATGAGCAAATTCAAAAAATGTCAGAAAAAATACGTCAAATTGAAATTGATTTAGAACTAGAGGCTACAGATTTAACCGATAAGCGTAAAAAAGCCGCTAAACTTTTAAGTGTGGCAATTATGGAGCAGCTTCAGGAATTATATATGGAAAAGGCAACTTTCTCTGTTATGTTTTATGATGCAGTTACCCCGGTTTACAATGAAAATGGTTTAGACGATTTATCTTTTTATATTTCAACGAATGTTGGGGAACCGATGAAGCCATTAACGAAAATTGCTTCCGGTGGAGAACTCTCCCGGATGATGCTTGCACTTAAAAGTATCTTCTCTAAGCATCAAGGCATAACATCCATTATTTTTGATGAGGTTGATACTGGAGTAAGTGGACGAGTTGCCCAATCAATAGCAGAAAAAATTGCTGGCATTGCTTCTAATTCTCAAGTGCTTTGTATATCGCATTTACCTCAGGTTGCTGCAATGGCCGATCAACACTTAATGATTAAAAAAGAGGTAAGTGGAAATCGAACATTTACCGTTTTAGAAGAGGTACAAAATGATAAACGAGCAGAAGAACTTAGTCGGATGATGTCTGGTGAAGAAATTACCAGCACGACACTACAGCATTCGAAAGAGCTTTTGAAAATAGCGAAAAATCGAAAAAAAATTATAAGAAATTTGTGAAGACCTTTTTTTAAAAGGTCTTTTTTATTATCAATTATTTACCTCTCATAGCCGACATTTTGTAGGACATAGTATCAATATAGGGAGGTGAAATATGAAGAAAAACTATCGTAAATGGTCGCTAATGCCACTACTCTTCTTTACCTTATTCTTCGCGAACAATTCAGTTTTGGCAGAGCAGACTTCAGTCATACCACTTGGGCAGTCCATTCAAATTGATTTACAATACGGTTCGGTTTTTGTAAGCAGTGATGTTTTACTTTCAAATGATGAATGGTTGCGAACAGGTGATTCGATTCACTTGATTAATAAACGACCAGTGACAAATTTAAATGACGTAAAAAGTCATATGAAAGACAGTGCACAAATTACTATCCAGTATGAGCATAAAAAAGAAATGTATACGAAAAATATTAGTCCCAATCAAATGATAAAATTACTTCCTTTTTTGAGAGATGCTACAGAAGGTATTGGCACGTTGACTTATTTTGATCCGATTACGAAAGAATTTGGTGCTTTAGGACATCAAATTGTAGACCAGCAATCAGGTATTACTCCAAAATTCTCGGAGGGCTCCATTTATTTGTCCTCCATTGAGCAAATAAAGAAAAGTATGCCAGGAAAACCAGGCTACAAAATAACCTCCCATAAATCGAACACGTTACCAATTGGAGGAGTAAACGAAAATAATGTATACGGTGTTTTTGGAAAATTAGACAATAGTGCATTAGAAAATATATCGAAGCAGAAGCTAGAAATTGTAGATCAAGAAGAAATAATGACAGGTAAAGCAATTATGCGGACCTCCATCGATGGTGAAAAAGTACAGGATTTCACAATAGAAATTTCTTCAGTTGAAGATCATATATTTCAATTTACCGTAACTGACAAAAAGCTCATCGAGAAGACGGGCGGTATTTTACAAGGTATGAGTGGCAGTCCGATTATTCAAAAAGATAAACTTGTCGGTGTTGTAACTCATATGTATGTGGATAAACCAGAAAACGGTGCAGCTTTAGCAATTACGGAAATGATGAAAAAGAGTCCATAATTAACAATTAGGATAGACCCGATTTTGGGTCTATCTTTTTTTGCTTTTTAGGTATAATATGGTATAAAGATTATTCGACAAAGATGTTGTAATTTTCGAAAATTTGTCGCAACCTAACGAAACCGTATTCTAAAAGCCTTATTTTTAAAAAGAATGAAGGATATAGGAAGATTAAAGAGAATAGTATCTAAGTGAAAAATTACAAAAGGTGGATGATAAAATGGAAAAGATAAAAATTGCAATTGTGGATGATAACAAAGACTTGATTCGTACGATGGGGTCATATTTCGATCAGCATCCCGAAATTGAAATAATTGGTACAGCAGCAAACGGTAAGCTTTGTTTAGACCTACTGGAGAATATTCAACCGGATGTATTACTACTCGACATTATAATGCCGCATTTAGACGGAATCGCGGTTTTAGATAATCTACAAAAAGACGACAAACTAAAGGATATTCAGGTAATTATGCTCACTGCTTTTGGACAAGAAGATGTTATGAAACAAGCTGTAGACTTAGGGGCATCCTACTTTATGCTAAAACCTTTTGAATTTGAACGCTTAGTAACACAGATTAAACAGGTTGCTGGTAAAAAAGGCTTTGTTCAAGAAGAGCCTGTTAAAGCGAATCCAGAAAAAGAAGCATTGCAAAGTAAGCGCTTCATCGACAATACTATTACGAATGTTATTAAAGAAATTGGTGTACCTGCGCATATTAAAGGATACTCCTACCTACGAGAAGCTATCCAAATGGTTTATAGCGATATTGAATTACTTGGTTCCATTACGAAAGTTTTATATCCAGAAATAGCTAAAAAGTTTCAAACGACACCATCTCGTGTAGAACGAGCAATACGTCATGCAATCGAAGTAGCTTGGAACCGCGGAAACTACGAAACTATTTCTAAATTGTTTGGATACACTGTGCACCACTTAAAATCAAAACCTACTAATAGTGAGTTCATCGCAATGATCGCAGACAAGATTCGTATGGAGAATATGGCTAGCTAATTGTTACTAGGAACAATAGCTCAAGCGCTGGTCGTAAAATATAGTTAAGGCCTATTCTATCAAAGAGTAGGTCTATTTATTTTTATCTTTAAGGTTACTTTATACCCTCTAAATTAGATTTGATGCAAGACTATATATCTGTTTTACTTTACACATCATTGTTTAATGATAGTACAGATTAGGTATTAATATCGAAAATCTCTTTGAAATCAAAATTTATTTCACACTATTTTTAATAGTGAGTATAATAATTGATGAGAGGAAGTGTTTAAAGTGATGACAATCATTGAGAATGATGAAATAATACTTTCTGAAGAAAATGGACGAGTATTCCTGACTATAAAAAGCGATCGTTATAATCTAAAGAAAGTGGATTTACTGGCTAGCAATCATCCAAGACTTAAAATATCCAATTTTATGACTGTGAAAAAAGCGGTGGAAAGTGGTTCTAAGGATCCGATTGAGCTGGGTACTTGGCTTGATAGTATGGAATTAGAAATTAGCAATGATAAAATGCAGGCATTACTTACTATTTATGAATCACAAAACTTTGTTAAAGAAAATTTAGAAAGTCTCCAACAAAATATACACAAAATACTTTCAGATAATGGAATTATATTTGGTCAGCAACCATTAGATTTAACCTCCATTAAAACAGGTAAATCATACATAATTGCAAAAGGACTACCACCCGAAAAAGGTCCTGATGCTAAAATTACATACTTACAACAAGCGGAAAAGACACCAGTGATCAATGAAGATGGTAAAGCAGATTATTTTGACATGAACTTTCTAGTAGAGATAAATGAAGGCTCTTGGTTAGGCGAAAAAATACCTCCTCAGCAAGGGACACCAGGAAAGAATATCTTAGGTGAATTGGTACCTGCACCTATAGGCGATGACTTCCCGTTAAAATATGACACAAAATCAGCCTATGAAGTGGAAGAGGAAGGCAAAACTGTCCTTCGCTCAAAAACCAAAGGGGTAATAGGAGAAGTGAATGGAATACTTACTGTGCAAAAGCATCTTATCATCGATGGGGATGTTGGGCTTGAGACTGGTAATTTGAAATTCGACGGTTCTATCCAAGTAAGAGGTACTGTCATGGCTGGTTATTCGATAGTAGCTTCTGGTGATATATCGATTGAATCCAACGAAGGTGTGCATGCAGCTGAACTTATAAAATCAACCGAGGGTGATGTGTTCATTAAGGGTGGAATCTTTGGCAAAGGCATCACAAACGTTGAGGCACATCATAATATATTTGTAAAACATGCAAACGAATGTACACTAGAAGCAAAAGATAATATTCATATTGGATTCTATTCGTTAGGGGCGACAATTTTCTGTGATCAATTATTTTTAGATGAACGCAAAGGCAAAATAATTGGAGGAAAAGCGATTGCTATTAATTCCATCACATCTGCTTATTCGGGGAATAATTCAGAACGTAAAACAGAATTGATCGTGCAAGGAATTGACCGTAAAATTTTAACGGAAAACGCAAAAACTAAAGCACAAGAAATGATGAAATTACAGGAAGAATCAACGAAGCTGAATTTTACCTTAAGCCAGTTAAATCAATTCAAAAGTTCTATGAATGTTCAACAAGTAGCTGTTTATGAGCAAACGAAACAAAAATATAATGCCATTCAACGTGATGCTAAAGAGCTAGATCAGGAGATTCAGCGTATATTGAAAATGCTTAGGCAAACAACAGATTATTTTATCAATATTACGAGAGAAGCAAACCCAGGAACAGTTATCCAAATTGGTAACAAGTCTTCCTACCTTACGAAACCAACAAAAGGGAAATTTAAATTGGAAAATGGGGAGTTAAATGTCTAATCTACCTGTGTATGCTCATCGAGGAGCTGCACTCAAAACTGTGGAAAATTCTATGAAGGCGTTTAAAAGGGCTGTGAAGCTAGGTGTAGACGGGATTGAACTAGACCTACAGCTTTCGGCTGATGGCGTACCATTTGTTACACATGACATTGACTTTTTCCGATTGGCGGGAAATAAACGGAGAATTACAGATATGCTTGCGGAGGAAGTATTGCAGTTGAAGCTAGGGCGAGTGTTCTACCGCAAATTTTTCTATTCAAGAGTAGTCACCTTTGATGAATTCATCCAATTTGTTGCGCCATTAGGGATCAAGCTAAATGTCGAACTGAAGGAATCTTTCCTTGGTAAAAATGAAAAAATTCAAGAAGTGGTAGAAAAAGCTTCTATTATTTCCGACGTTCACTTTTCCTCTTTCGAGTTTAGTGTGCTCCAAACGATTCATACTATGAAAATAGGAGCCCAAACCGCTTTTATCGGCAAAAAAAATTCCGATTGGGATTATGTATTGTCCATTAAAGAAATTGACGCTATTCATTTCAATAAAAAATTTTACGATACCGATTTGATGAAAAAAGTATGGGATGCTGGTTTTCCAATGCGCTTTTATAACATAAAGGGCAATGAAAAATATATTCAAAATCCACATGAATCAGTGATTGGCTGGATCACGGATTACCCCGAAAAAGTTTTACAACAACAAATGCGTAAGCGCTTATGATAGCCCTGACAAAGCTCGTCGCAAAATAAAAAACATTTCGCAACGACTGACTGACACGCCTCGTGCGGCCCCCAATTCTAAAGTGACTCGAAGGGCTAGGTGCTGGAGTCTGGACGGATACAAAAAAGACGCTGACTGTTATAAGTCTACGTCTTTTTTCTTTTGAAATCGTGGAGCTACTTTTCCATTTTTACGATCACGATTCAATAAGAATCCTGCAAAGAAGCCTAAGCCTAAAACCGTAAATAGTAATCCGCTTATAAATTGGATGGCCAAACCACCAATTGGGAGGATTTGCAATCCGAAAAAAGTATCTCTCATTAATTTAATTCCAAATGCTGCTAAAATTCCAGGAATTAATAACACGATTAAAGCCGCTAAACGAGCCATTTTTTTCACTCCTGTTCTGACTAATTTAATTTTACTATCAACAATATGATTGTCAACGAATGAAACTTGCGTTATGATAAATGAGAAGTGCAATAAGTTGCAGATGATTAATGGGGGTGTGCATATTCTTGCAAAATATAATTATAGTAGGCGCAGGTAATGGTGGATATGCACTTTTGAAATTGATACAACAGGCTAATTACCTTAAAGTAAAAGCCATTTGTGACATTGATGAAAAAGCCCCCGGGTTAAAACTTGCAAAAGAATTAAATATTCCTACGTATAAAGAGTGGAAGCCTCTCCTACATGATGATATTCAGATCATCATTGATGTTACGGGAGACAAAGAGGTTTTTCATGAGCTTCTTGCAAATAGACCTGCCACTGCGGTATTAATACCGGGCGAGATTGCTAACTTACTTGTTTCACTTTTAGAAGAGAAAAATAAGTATATAAACATTATTGATCACAAAACGATGATGCAGGAGTTAATCTTTGATTCGATTGAAGAAGGTATGATTGGTATTGATGATCAAGGTATCGTGAATCTTTTTAATAATAGTGCAGAAAAAATGACGCAAATAGCAAGACAAGATGCCATTGGAAAGCATGTGCATGAAGTGATTGCTACAAGTGAATTACCAAGAGTATTCGATACCGGGTGTGTCGAACTAAACAAAGAACTTATTCTTGAAAGCGGTACCAAAATTGTCACCTCGCGCTATCCGATGATTAATGAAGAAGGAAAATCCGTTGGGGCATTTGCAGTTTTCATGGATATTTCCGAAGTAGTTCGACTAGCTGAAGAAATTACAAATCTAACTGAAATCCAAAAAATGTTAGAGGCTATTATCCATTCAAGCGATGATGCTATTTCCGTTGTTGATGAAGAAGGGAAAGGTATTCTTATTAATCCAGCCTACACGAGAATAACTGGATTTAGTGAAGCAGAAGTAATAGGTCAACCTGCGACAGCGGATATTTCGGAAGGGGAAAGTATCCACTTAAAAGTGTTGCAAACACGCAAACCGATTCGTGGTGTTAATCTGCGAGTAGGAAAACAAAAAAAAGATGTGATTGTCAATGTCGCGCCTATCATCGTAAACCAACAGCTAAAAGGTAGTGTGGGTGTGATTCACGATATGACCGAAATGCGAGGTTTGATGCGAGAATTAGATCATGCACGCACGCTTATCAGAACGCTAGGCGCAACTTACAGCTTTGAAGATATTGTCGGCACATCAAACGAAATAAATTTCACTATTGAGCAAGCGAGACTAGCAGCAAGCGTTCCAGTAACGGTTCTTTTAAGGGGAGAGGTCGGAGCTGGGAAAGACTTATTTGCCCTTGCTATTCACTGTGAAAGCAATCGATCAGGTCATCCGTTTCTTCGTGTAAATTGTAGCTCAATGGAAGAGCAATTGTTAGAAGCACAGCTGTTTGGAACGGAAAAGGACGGATTTATCCAGTCTGGGATTTTCGAACAGGCAACGCATGGAACTATTTTCTTGGACGAAGTTGGGGAGCTTTCGAAAAAAACACAGGCAAAGCTATTACGTGTTCTGAGAGAAAATACCATTATTCGTGTGGACGGGTCGACAGCTATTCCTGTAGATGTGCGTATTATCGCATCCAGTAGCTTGAACCTCGAAAAAGCAATGCGAGAAGGTACGTTTAGAGAAGATTTTTATTATCAATTGAATCGAATGCCGATACATATACCTTCCTTACGAACTCGTAAGCAGGATATTCCGGCAATTGCTGAGCACTTACTTGTGCGATTGAACCAAGAATTTGGTCGAAATATTGAAGGCTTTTCAGAAGAAGCGATGAATAGCTTACTACTATATGATTGGCCAGGGAACGTAAGAGAACTAGAGAATATCATCAGTCGTTCCATGATTTTTTTACAGCCACATGATCGAATAGTAGAAGAGCATCATCTACCGAAGTCGATGCTCGTTTTGCCAAGTGAAGACACGGGAGAAATTTCACTTGGCACGCTAGCAGAACAAATGGATGAAATGGAAAAGAAAGTGCTGGCACAGGCATTAAAGGTTTCTGGGGGAAACAAATCACGAACTGCCAAACAGCTTAACATTTCACTTCGCACATTATATTACAAATTAGAAAAATATCATTTAGCATAAATGGGAGCACTTCAAACAATAGGGGTATTGAATAGATAAGTCTGGCCCATTTAACTACTAGGAGGAACTACACATGGAAATCTTTAAATATATGGAAACTTACGATTACGAGCAATTAGTTTTTTGCCAAGACAAAACTTCAGGTTTAAAAGCAATAATAGCAATTCACGATACAACTTTAGGTCCAGCACTTGGTGGGACTCGTATGTGGAACTATGCAACTGAAGAAGAAGCGATTGAAGATGCATTGCGTCTTGCAAAAGGTATGACTTATAAAAATGCTGCAGCTGGTCTAAACCTTGGTGGCGGTAAAACTGTAATAATTGGAGATCCATTAAAGGATAAAAATGAAGAGATGTTCCGTGCTTTTGGTCGTTTCATCCAAGGGTTAAATGGTCGTTATATTACAGCAGAGGATGTTGGAACCACTGTTGCGGATATGGATTTAATCCATGAAGAAACTAACTATGTAACTGGTATTTCAGAAGCATTTGGTTCTTCAGGAAATCCATCACCGGTAACAGCTTACGGAGTATACGTAGGGATGAAAGCAGCCGCTAAAGAAGCATTTGGCTCTGATTCTTTAGAAGGCAAAACAGTAGCAGTACAAGGTGTAGGAAATGTTGCATACACACTTTGCGAATACTTACACAAAGAAGGCGCTAAGCTATTCGTTGCTGATATTAACCAAGCTTCGGTTGACCGTGCAATAAATGCTTTTGGAGCAGTTCAAGTGGATGTAAACGATATTTACTCTGTAGAAGCTGATATTTTTGCTCCATGTGCTTTAGGTGCAATTATCAATGACAACACAATTCCACAACTAAAAGCAAAAGTAATTGCTGGTTCAGCAAACAACCAATTACGCGATACAGCACACGGAGATTTAATCCATGAAATGGGTCTTGTCTATGCACCAGATTATGTTATTAACTCAGGTGGAGTTATTAATGTAGCAGATGAATTATATGGCTACAATGCAGAACGTGCGATGAAACGCGTTGCGACTATTTACGATAAAATTGAACGTATCTTTGAAATTTCCAAACGTGATGGCATTCCATCATATGTTGCTGCTGACCGTTTGGCAGAGGAACGTATTGCACGAGTTAGTAAATCTCGTAGTCAATTCCTACAAAATGGTAAACATATCTTAAACGGACGTTAAGAGTACAACTAATTTCATCTATTAAACTAAAGTGGCCGTCTTTCTTTTATAGTAAAGCGGCCTTCTTAGATGAAAATTGAAGGAGATGTGGAAGTTGTCAAAAAATTATGATGTAGTTATTATAGGCGGCGGTACCGGTGGATATGTTGCTGCTATACGTTCCGCTCAACTCGGATTAAAAACAGCAATCATTGAAAAAGGAAATTTAGGCGGGACTTGCTTACATAAAGGGTGTATTCCGAGCAAAGCATTACTTCGCAGTGCAGAAGTGTATGCCACTACTAAAAATCATGCGGCAGACTTCGGTGTAAACACGGGAGAGGTAACACTCGATTTTAGTCGTGTACAGTCACGCAAGGAATCGATCGTTAACCAATTACATCAAGGTGTGCAAGGCTTGATGAAAAAAGGAAAAATAGATGTATACGAAGGCACTGGAAGAATGTTGGGTCCATCCATCTTTTCACCTTCTCCAGGTGGAACTATATCAGTAGAGATGAACAATGGTGAAGAAAATGAAATGCTTATACCTAAAAATGTAGTAATCGCTACTGGCTCTAGACCACGCACATTACCTGGATTAACGTTTGATGGACAATTTGTCATGAGTTCAGATGAAGCTTTAGCGATTACCGAGCTACCAAGATCTATTTTAATAGTAGGTGGAGGAGTTATTGGTATCGAATGGGCATCGATGCTAAACGATTTTGGAGTTGAGGTAACAGTTGTCGAGTATGCAGATCGTATTATACCGACAGAAGATCAGGATATCTCGAAAGAAATGCAAAAGCTGTTAACTAAAAAAGGAATAACATTTGTCACAAGTGCAAAAGTATTGCCAGAAACTCTGGAAACAAAAGAAAATGAAGTGAAAATTTCTGCTGAAATAAATGGTGAAACGAAAATCTTTGCAGCCGAAAAAATGTTAGTATCTGTCGGCAGACAAGCAAATGTTGAAGGTATTGGCATTGAAAATACTGATATCGTTGTAGAAAAAGGATTTATCCAAGTCTCCGAAACATTCCAAACCAAAGAATCTCATATTTATGCAATTGGAGATGTTATTGGCGGACTTCAGCTAGCTCATGTGGCAAGTCATGAAGGAATTACCGCACTCGAACATATTGCAGGTAACGATATTTCCCCAATTGACTACACATTAGTTTCCCGTTGTATCTATTCTAATCCTGAAGCCTCAAGCGTTGGGATAACGGAACTGCAAGCAAAGGAACAAGGTTATGATGTGAAGGTTGGTAAATTCTCATTTAAAGCGATTGGTAAAGCACTTGTTTACGGTGAAACAGATGGGTTTGTGAAAATTGTTGCAGACAAAAAGACAAACGATATTTTAGGTGTTCATATGATTGGACCACATGTAACTGATATGATTTCAGAAGCTGGATTAGCAATGGTTCTAGATGCGACTCCTTGGGAAATTGCCCATACGATCCACCCACACCCAACACTTAGTGAAGTAATGGGAGAAGCAGCACTCGCTGTAGATGGAAAGGCTATACACATGTAGAAATGCGCAGACGCCCACTCAAGCCCTGAAAAGCGCTGGAAGAATTGTAATAAAGGCGGTCCTTGCCTTTATTCACAATTCTGAAGCGACTCGAAGGGCTGGGCGTCGGAGCTAGACAATAAGAAATGCGCAGACGCCAACTCAAGCCCTGAAAAGCGCTGGAAGAATTGTAATAAAGGCGGTCTTTGCCTTTATTCAAAATTTTGAAGCGACTCGAAGGGCGGGGCGTGAGCTAGACAATTAGAAATGCGCAACAAGTGCCCGCTCAAACCTCGACGAGCGTTGGAAGAATGAATGTCGGTAAAGGCGTACTTTTCCTTTATCTGGTATTCTGAAACGACTCGTGAGGCTTGGTCCTGGAGCTAGACAAATGCTGTGTAAGAAGCAATTTGATTGTTTATTAACAGAGGGGGAGTACTAATGACAACAAATCGTCATGCTGAATTAGGTTTAACAAATGAAGATGTGCTAACAATGTTTGAAACAATGCTAATGGCACGCCGTATTGATGAGCGTATGTGGTTATTAAACCGTGCTGGAAAGATTCCTTTTGTAATTTCTTGTCAAGGTCAAGAGGCAGCGCAAGTAGGAGCTGCTTTTGCGCTAGATAACACAAAGGATTATATTGCACCTTACTACCGTGATATGGGAGTTGTTTTACACTTTGGAATGACTGCCCAAGATCTAATGCTTTCCGCTTTTGCAAAAGCGGAAGATCCAAATTCGGGTGGTCGTCAAATGCCAGGACATTTTGGTCAAAAGAAAAATAGAATTCTAACTGGTTCTTCACCTGTTACGACTCAATTGCCACATGCTGTGGGAGTCGCATTAGCTGCGAAAATTGAGAAAAAAGACTTCATTACATTTGTAACACTAGGAGAAGGTTCCTCTAACCAAGGGGATTTCCATGAAGGACTAAATTTTGCAGGAGTTCATCAATTACCATGTATTACAATGGTTGAAAACAATAACTATGCTATTTCTGTACCATTTGAGCGTCAAGTTGCGAGTAAAACGGTTGCAGAGCGAGCATCTAGTTATGGAATGCCAGGTGTGACGGTCGACGGCAAAGATCCAATCGAAGTTTACCGAGTGGTGAAGGAAGCTGCAGATCGTGCGCGTAATGGCGGTGGCCCGAGCTTAATCGAAGCAGTAACATATCGCTTAACGGCCCACTCTTCAGATGACGATGACAGACAATATCGTACTGCAGAAGATATTGCAGAAGGTAAAGCGTTGGATCCACTTATTACATTCGCAAAATATTTGCGTGATTTAGAAATACTACCTACAGAATTAGAAAAAGAGATTAATGATCGCATTATGAAAGAAGTAAATGAAGCAACGGATTACGCAGAAAATGCTCCATATGCTTCGCCAGAAAGTGCGCTATTACATGTGTACGCTGAAAAAGACGGGGGGAACGCATAATGGCAATCATGTCTTATATTGATGCAATAACACTTGCAATGAAAGAAGAGATGACTCGTGATGAACGCGTTTTCGTTCTAGGGGAAGACGTTGGCCGTAAAGGCGGAGTATTCAAAGCGACAAACGGTCTCTATGATGAGTTTGGAGAATACCGTGTATTAGACACCCCTCTTGCAGAATCCGCGATAGCTGGAGTTGGTATAGGAGCTGCTATGTACGGATTACGTCCAATTGCAGAAATGCAGTTTGCTGACTTTATCATGCCTGCAGTTAACCAAATTATTTCCGAAGCGTCACGTATTCGTTACCGTTCTAACAATGACTGGACTTGTCCAATCGTTTTCCGTGCACCATTTGGTGGGGGAATTCACGGAGCACTTTATCATTCTCAATCGGTAGAAGCAATTTTCGCTAACCAACCAGGCTTGAAAATTGTCATTCCATCTACTCCATACGATGCTAAAGGTTTGTTAAAAGCTGCTATTCGCGATGAAGATCCAGTAATGTTCTTTGAGCATAAACGTGCGTATCGTCTTATCAAAGGGGAAGTACCTGAAGAAGATTACACCATTGAAATTGGCAAAGCAGATGTGAAGCGTGAAGGGGAAGATATTACGGTTATAACATACGGTCTTGCTGTTCATTTTGCGCTACAAGCTGCCGAACGTTTAGAAAAAGACGGTATTTCTGCACATGTTTTAGATTTACGTACTATTTATCCTTTAGACAAAGAAGGAATTATAGAAGCTGCTTCTAAAACAGGGAAAGTTCTGCTAGTAACAGAAGATAACAAAGAAGGTAGTATTATCGGGGAAGTTGCGGCTATAATTGCAGAAAACTGCTTATTCGACTTAGATGCACCGATTATGCGTCTTGCTGGTCCTGATATTCCAGCTATGCCTTATGCACCAACAATGGAAAAATTCTTCATGATCAATCCAGATAAAGTCGAAAAAGCGATGCGTGAGCTAGCGGAATACTAACTTCATTAAGCAAAAAAAGACTTTGCCGAATGAAGTTACTGCCTCCGGCGGATGTCACAGATTTTTTTAAGGAATCTATCGAGTAAGCTCGATAAAAATCTGTACACAAATACGCCAAGGCGAATTTGATAAGGAGGAACTCGAATGGCAATCGAACAAATCAAAATGCCCCAACTAGGCGAAAGTGTAACAGAAGGAACAATCGAGAAATGGTTAGTTAAACCAGGCGATCACGTAAATAAATACGATGCACTAGCTGAGGTAAATACAGATAAAGTAACAGCTGAAGTACCATCCTCTTTTACAGGAATTATTAAAGAGTTGATCGCAAACGAAGGAGACACATTAGCTGTCGGAGAAATCGTTTGTACGATAGAAACAGAAGGTGGAGCTTCTGAAGAAACGGTAGAGGTAAAAGAGGCTGCACCTGAAGAGCCAACTGCTGAAACTGTTAAACCTGCAGAAGTACTAAAGCATACTGCGCCTGTAGAACGTGAAAAAGGTGCCAAAGCACGCTATTCACCTGCAGTTTTGAAAATTTCACAAGAACATGGAATCGATCTTTCTTTAGTTACTGGTACAGGTAACGAAGGGCGAATCACTCGTAAGGATCTACTGAAAATTGTAGAAAGTGGAGAAATTCCAGTTGCAAAAGTAGAGGAAGAAGCAGTTTCCACGCCATCACCAGCAGCTGCACCTACTTCAGCTCCATCACCGAAAACAGCAGCAGCTCCTAATGTTCCAGTGGCAGTTGGAGATATTGAAATTCCTGTAACTGGTGTTCGTAAAGCAATCGCGGCAAATATGCTACGTAGCAAACACGAAGCACCTCATGCATGGACAATGATTGAAGTAGACGTTACGAACATGGTTCAATACCGAGACTCCATCAAGCATGAATTTAAACAAAAAGAAGGATTTAATGTTACATACTTTGCTTTCTTCGTGAAAGCTGTATCGCAAGCATTAAAAGAATTCCCAATGATGAATTCTATGTGGGCTGGAGACAAAATCGTTCAGAAAAAAGACATCAATATTTCTATCGCAGTAGCGACAGAAGATGCACTTTACGTTCCAGTTATTAAAAATGCGGACGAAAAGACGATTAAAGGTATCGGTCGTGAAGTAAACGAGCTTGCTGCAAAAGTTCGTTCTGGTAAATTAAAGTCAGACGAAATGCAAGGTGGTACATTCACTGTAAACAATACAGGATCCTTTGGTTCTGTTCAATCTATGGGAATTATCAATTATCCACAAGCAGCTATTTTACAAGTAGAATCCATCGTAAAACGTCCAGTTATCATGGATGGTGGAATGATCGCTGCACGTGATATGGTAAATCTATGTCTATCATTAGACCACCGTGTACTAGATGGCTTAGTTGCCGGTCGTTTCTTGGCACGTGTGAAAGAAATACTGGAGAATATTACAAAAGAAAATACATCTGTTTATTAATAACACATGAAAAAGGTAGAGCATTCTGCTCTACCTTTTTTTATTTCTTACTGATACTTAAATGATTATTGGATGTATGTTTACTTGATAGATGCTAATTATGATATAATTATATTATCAGAATTTTTGAATTAATTTAGGTTGAAGTGCTACATTGGTTTCTTTTTGCTTCTAAAAGCAAAAACAATCTTAATAATTTTAAAGAAAATCTATAGGAAAAATTCAAAAAGGGTAGTCGTTATCAAGTTTGCTGATCGTTGTATTATTAGATACAAAAATTTGAATGATTTAGGAGAGATGATAATGATATTTTTATGTATGGGTTACTTCAACTCTGAAAAAATGCATGCACTCCCAAGGGCAGAGTTTGAGGCTGTGATGGATGAATGTCAGCCGCACACTGATAAATTTTATGAAAGCGGTAAGGTGCTGGTTGATGCAGGTCTGGAGTCTGAGATAAAAAACTTGCGCCGTGTCGACGGTAAGGTAATCGTGACAGATGGTCCATATACAGAAACGAAAGAATTGATTGGCAGCATCTTCATTTTTGAAGCAGAAAACATGGAGGAGGCGATCCAGCTAGCTTCTGTTCATCCGACAACACAAGTAAACAAAGGAGAAGAGTTTGGGTGGCGCATCGAAATTCGTCCTGTTCATTACTTTAAGAATGATAAATAAGTTCCCATAAAAGGTGCCCCTAGTAATCAAAGATGGAGTACCTCTTGAGGTGCTCCATAGTGTACTAGCTATTAAAAATAGAGAAACAACTTAAATATATGTTCAATTTAGTAGAAAACAAAAGCGCTACTAATAGGTATACTCTTTATCTAGGATCTGGTTTTATGTCGAATGGAATGAAGAACAATTGTTATAATATTGATTAATTTTTTTCTCGAAATTTTAAATCTATTATTTCTATTTTTTTGAAATTACAGTAAACATACCTGTCATGTTGGGGGAGAAGTCTTTAAAATTATATTTTTCATAGAACTGTTCTTTTCCTTGTGAGGCAAACAAACCAACAAACGCTTTGTCTGGCGCATTTGTATGTAAGTATTTAACCAATAAATTCATTATTTCATTTCCAATACCATGTTTCTGATAATCCGGATGAACCACTATATCTTGGATATAGAAATAAATAGCCCCATCGCCTACAATTCTCCCCATTCCAACAATTTGTTCATTATCCTTGACTGTAATACAGTGAAGAGAATTCCTAAGTGAAGTTTCTGCCACTTCAAAATTCATATAATTATTCCATCCCACAGACGCGCACAAATATGTAAATTCTTCCAATGTGGGAATATTAGTTTCAATCTTATAGCTTTTCAAAAGATTACCTCCAATGCTTCAATCATCACTTGATATTTTCTAATTAGAAAGAATCCATTCAGAAATATCTTTAATAACTTGTTTATCTATTTGTTGTGCAACTTTATACTCTTTTCTCGCTTTTAGTATCTTGCCATAAATGGAAGGCATAAACAAATGGTTTAAGTTCGGATAAAGTTTAAAAGCTGCATTTGAATTGTCCTCCAGTAACTTTTTATAGCCATTAAAATCTTTTTCTATGGATACTTGGAAATCCTGCTCGCCTTGCAAAATTAAAACTGGTTTATCCAAAACTTCGAGATAATTAGTGGATGGAAGTTCACCCATTTCTTTGAAGTAGTAAGCCCTTACATATTTCCCTAAAACTTTGGTTGATTTTGCTTCGTCGTCACTTAGATTATAGATGTTGTTAAATTTAGTTGTTAATGATGCTATTTGTTTTCGAGCAATCACTTTCAAAACCTTATTCAATGAATTTAAAACATCATTATTTTGGTCTATCATAATTTCTTCTAATTTGCGTGGTGAACCAGCCATAATGATGATGCCATTGAAGTTTCCACCTTCTGCATCGATTCTTGGAGCCAACATACCTCCCATGCTATGTCCTATAATAAATATTTTGTTTACATCCACACGCGAATCCGTTCGTAAAAAGCGAGCTGCTAGTATAGCATCTTCAATTGTTTCTTCTTTAACCGATAACCCAGTATCTTTTTTTAGTTCTTTACCGTATACGAATGTTCTCTTGTCATAACGAATCACTGCAATTCCTTTTTTCGCCAAACCTTCAGCCAGGTCTTTAAAGAAATGATTATTTCCGATTTTTGCATCCATGTTACTTGGACCAGAACCGTGAACTAAAACAACCGCAGGAAGTAAGCCGTTAACTTTATCAGGAATGGTCAACATTCCGTTAAGTGGGTACTTTGTTCCAGCACCTATTACAATTTTTTCATCTGTCATGAGGTTACCTCCACTGAATAATAATTATTTCTGTTACACATATTACTTTTTTAAAATAGGATACTATAATTTTGTTTATCCTATTAAGTAATTAAAATGACCTATTCACTATTGCGAATAGGTTTGTGATTTTATATATTATTTTACTGTTTTTTCCTCCGAAAGAGAACACATTAAATCCCTTGTATTTTATTTTTATATTTTACCTCAAACAGAAGAAGCCCTTATCTGGTGCTCCTATTAACACAGACAAATTTTATAACACTTCGGTAACGATAGAATTTATTTTTGTAGTAAAAGTGACTAGGATTATTTCTATTATCAAGTCCCTTTCGTTTACTTTTTCTTTTTATTTCGATAGCATTTGTAAAGAGAAGTATTTAAGGTGGATTTGCAGAAGGGAAGATAAATAGATGAAACTAAGTGTACTCGACCAAGCGCCAATCACAACCGGCAATACAGCTGCAGGAGCATTAAAAAAAGCTGAAGAGCTGGCTATTTTAACAGATGAACTAGGCTATCACCGCATGTGGATGGCTGAGCATCATGGAACCGATGCGTTCGCAAGCTCGGCACCCGAAGTAATTGCGGCTCACTTAGCTGCTAAAACAAAAAATTTACGTATCGGCACAGGTGGTGTAATGATGATGCACTACTCTCCACTAAAGCTTGCCGAAGTATTTAAAACGTTAAGTGCGCTTTCTCCAGGCCGTATCGATTTTGGTGTAGGACGCGCTCCAGGTGGCGATAATCACGCAATGTATGCTCTTTCGGAAGGTCGTCCTCCACTGGTTAATAATATGTATGAAAAATTAGCCATTGCCCTGCAACTAATCAATGATGAAGTTCCAGAAGATAGTCTATATAACAGAACGATTGCCACACCTTCTAAAATTGTTTTGCCAGAAGCTTGGTTACTTGGTTCTACTGGTAACAGTGCTGTACAAGCTGGAAGAATGGGGCTTGGATATTCCTTCGCTCAATTTTTCCAAGGTGGTATGACTCCTGCAATTTTAGAGACGTATCGCAAAAATTTCACGCCTTCCCCTTTAATGGAGAAGCCGGAGATTAATGTTACGTACCTAGTAACAGTGGCTGAAACAAAAGAAGAAGCTGAGTTTGAAGCATTACCTCAGGACATCGCACGTTTGTCCCTAATGAAAGGGCAAATTCGTCCATTGATGACACCAGAGCAGGCACAGGAATATCCACTGACGGAAATGGACCGCATGATGATTCAAGAAAATCGTAAAATTCATCTAGTCGGTTCCGCTAAAGAAGTGGCAGAAACACTGCAGGAAGAACAAGAGATTTATGGTTTCGATGAAGTAATGATCTGTAGCATCACACATTCTCAAGAAAAGCGGTTAAACGTCTATCGTTTACTTGCAAAAGAATTGATGTAAATAGAAGTTGGATTGGACACGCACATTATGGCGTGTCTTTTATTTTGGAGACTATATGAGAATCGATCGATGGCATCTAATAATCGCTCGATGATGTCTATCCATCGATCAATAAAGTCAAATAATCGCTTAATAGCTCTTCACAATCATCAATAACACCAAAAACTGTGGTTTTTGAAGGTCATTTTTTTATTAGCCATTTATTTCTACTTGAAAAAAGAACAAATGTTCGATATGATAATTGAAAAAGAAAGAATGTGATCGCATGGCTAAATTTGAAGAGGATTGGAATCAATTAGATTTGTCTCATATACGTGATCGTGGGTCGAAAAAGTGGGTAGCGATGATGTTACCAGAACATGTGAAAATGCTGCGAGAGTATGGCGAAGAAATTAGAAAAGAACCTCGCCCAGACTTAAATGAGTTTGACTATGAAGTGATTCAGGATGAAATCGCACTCGCAATGAAACGAAATGTCGAGATTAAAATAAAACGGTGGAAAGAGGGAGAGTTTATCTATAACCGCGGCACAATACAATGGATTGATTTGAGAAAGCGAACAATCGAACTGGAGGATCCCTTCCGCTCATTTGAAGTAGCGATTGATGAAATCGTAGACGTCACACTATTAGAATAACAACTTCCAACGGCATTATCCCTTCGACATGGATGATGCCGTTGTTGTATGGATGAAGAAAAGAAGGATTTTAATAGGAAGATGTGGAAGAATATACTAGAAGAAATTAAAACATGGAAGTACATGGATAAAAAATAAAGGGAGAATAAAATGATTAAAGCGATTTTGTTTGATCTTGATGGAACACTGCTCAACAGAGACGAGTCGTTAAAGATATTTGTAGATAAGCAATACGATAGATTGAGTCACCTTATCGGTCATATTACAAAAGATGCGTATATAACAAGGTTTATACAATTGGATAGCCGAGGATACGTTTGGAAGGATAAAGTTTATCGCCAACTCGTGGAGGAGTTTGCAGTTACCAAAATTACTTGGGAAGAACTGCTCCAAGACTATTTAGAGGAATTTAAGTATAGTTGTGTCGCCTTCGACCATCTATTGCTCATGCTAGAGGAATTAAAGAAAAGAGAAGTATTAATCGGTATGATTACAAATGGATATGGTCAATTTCAAATGGATAATATAAAAGCTTTAGGAATTGAAAGCTTTTTTCAGGTCATTTTAATTTCTGAATGGGAAGGTATGAAAAAGCCTGATTCCCAAATATTTTTACGAGCTGCAGACAAACTTGGTGTGCTACCAAGCGAATGCGTTTTTATAGGCGATCATCCAGAAAATGACGTGCAAGGTGCCATGAAAACAGGAATGATGGGTATTTGGAAGAAAGATATAGAATGGACGGATGTTCAGGCCGAGTATGTAATAGATGATTTAATGGAAATACCAGCTTTGATGGATGAGTGGTAGGATGAGAAAAATGAAACGCCAGTATATTGTAAATCTTGTGGGATGGATTTTGGTTATTTTATCTAACGATAAGCAAATTTTACTTTTCGGAACAATTAGCTATCATTACTACTGGTTTCGGTGGTTTAATCTGTATAATAATTGGCGCTTCTTTAGTCTTTTATAAGCCAAAAGTAAAAGAAGATCAAGAAAATAGTTAAATCTATTGAGCCCTAAGAGGTGTAAAGTATTGGAAAAAATTGGATATACTCTCGCAATTTCAATAATCTCTATTCTATTATTCCAAACTTATTTTTATTTTGTAAATGTAGATAGTGAAATGCTCTACACTATTGGCACATTTAGTATTATAATTTTATATTTTTTGATAGGGTATCCTACATTACTAATCGTATCTACCAAATCTACGATTAAATCAAGGTGTATTCGATATTTAATTGCCACATTAATAGGAGTAATTTTCTTTATATTATTTTATATAAAAATCGGTGAGTTAGAAAATACAGATATTTTCTACCACCTTGTACCTTATAGCTTCTTGTTTGGAATCATTGGGGCATTACTGTTTTTCTCACCAATTGAAATTACACGTAGATTAAATAAAATGGATACTATTTGAATGGTCTTGCTAATAGGGGATTATTAATATCTAATAATTCTTTTGCTTGTGTGAACCGACAGAAGTAAGAAAATACAAGAATGTTAAGGGGTGTGAAATGATGAAAGCGGTTATTTTTGATTTCGATGGAACCATTGCTGATACTTTGCCAGTTTGCTTTTATGCCTTTCAAGCAGTATTTAAGGAATTTGACAACAAGGAAGTAAATTCTGATGAAATTAAGGCTATGTTCGGTCCATCAGAGACTGGAATTATCAGAGAAAATCTTGTGGATTCAAATCACGATAAAGCAATCGAGCTATATTATGAAAAATATTTAGAAAAGCACCATGATCTTGTTATAGATAATGAAGAAATTAATAATTTACTTCAGCACTTAAAAAGAGAAGGCTACAAGTTAGGGATTGTAACAGGAAAAGCAGAAAGAAGTCTGCTTATTTCATTAGAATGTCTTAATATGAAAGACTTATTTGATGTAATCATTACTGGTGATGACGTTGATATACCAAAACCTCACCCAGAGGGAGTAAATAAGGCATTGGAACTGCTTAATGTAAAAAACACGGAGGCTGTTTTTCTAGGAGACAGTGATGCAGACATTCTTGCTGGTAAACAAGCGAACGTACATACAATCGGAGTACATTGGTTGCCAAATTATCAGACTCTGGAATTTAGTGTACAACCGGATCAAATGTTTGTTAGTGTAAATGAATTCATAGAATCACTTACAAACTTATAAATTTACAAGGTTACGTACCCTGTACTAAGGGATAAGAGGGCGAAGTGACAATTGCAATCTTCGACTTAAACTTAGGAATGGATGTGAGTTATGCTCGTAAAAGGTAATATGATTGGTAGTATGCCTAAGTTTGATTGGGTATTATTAATTCCTGTTTTTTTAGGTGTAAGTTACTATAATATTTTCTTGGGTTGGCAGCTTCAATTATATAGTGTGACGGAAGCCGAGGATTTTGGGCGATATGTATTTGTCTTATGTCTAAGTTTTTGCCAGTCCTTTGCTTATGTTTTATTCATTCGTTTAGCAGTATCTTTATTAAAATATATATATCAAAATAAGCGACAGAATACTTCATCTTAATTGGAGATGGAGTATTTGAGCGTACCAGAAGGAATTGCTGGATATATAGTCATGACAGGTATAAAAGAAGAAGTAGTTATAAATAGGAGATTATGATGAACATAAACATTAGGAAACTTGCAAAAGATGAAAAATCCCCAATAGAGTTGCTGTTAACAGCTGACCCTTCAAAATCAATTGTAGAGGAATACGTTAATCGGGGTGACTGTTTTATAGCTGAAAAGGAGCAGCAAATTATTGGGGTTTATGTATTGCTTCCAACAAGACCGGAAACGGTGGAATTGGTTAATGTGGCAGTAGTGGCTAATCAACAGAGTCAAGGGATTGGAAAGCAGTTAGTGGAAGATGCTATACAAAAAGCAAGGTTAAAAGGCTTCAAAACAATTGAAATTGGAACTGGAAACTCAAGTATAGGACAGCTTGCACTCTATCAAAAGTGTGGTTTTAGAATTATAGGGGTGGATCTGGACTTTTTTACAAGGCATTATTTAGAAAAAATTTTTGAAAACGGAATACATTGTAGGGATATGATTCGACTATCTAGAGATGTATAAGGTTGGCCGGTGTATGAGGAGTTTTGTTAAATGTTACAATTATGGTTTCAAAGCAACAGTTAAAAATACCTGAAGAAGGAGATGTCGTCAGAATAAAAAAGCATTGGTAGGGGAGTATTTGGAAAACGATAAGCAGATAAGTCTAAAATATATAAGACAATCAAAAAAATTGGGAGTAAACAAATATGCAAACAAATTTATACTTCGTGAGACATGCACATTCTACATATACACCAGATGAATTAGGAAGAGCTTTATCAGAGCGGGGCGTTTTCGACGCAGAAAGAATTACTCAAATGCTTGAACAAGAAAATATAGATATAGTAATCTCGAGTTCATATAAAAGAGCTATTCAGACAGTCGAAGGAATAGCAAAGTTTATAGGAAGAGAAATTATTATAGAAGATGATTTCAAGGAACGTAAATTGTCGGAGGAACCTGTAAAAGATTTTAATTTGGCTATCACCAAAGTATGGGAAGAGCCATCCTTTTCATGGGAGGGGGGGGAATCTAATATTATTGCCCAAAAACGTGGAGTTGAAGCAACTTTGAATATATTGGAACAGTATATAGGCAAAAATATTGCAGTAGGAACACATGGTAACTTAATGGTTTTAATTATGAATTACTTTGATCATGGGTATGATTTTACTTTCTGGAAAGAGCTTGATATGCCAGATATTTATAAATTGACATTTGAAAATAAAAAGCTGATAGAAGTTAATAGAATATGGGAAAGGTTTTAAGTGTTGATTGGACATTTTAGAAAAATCTTAGCTCCCTAAATGTGCCCTGAAGATTTCACCCCAGATGAAAGAAACTATTAGAGTTGGACGGTCGTAGAAAATAGGTATAATTTTCTTTTAAAAAGGAATCGGGGTGATGAAATCATGAGAACATTGTCTTCATATATTATGTTTGTTGGAATTTTGTGGGTTGCAGTAATCGGCAATTGGATTATTCAAAATTACGATCATGTGTCCGTTTATCCTAAAGCTGCGCATATTGCATTTGGGAGTGGATTAGGTGGAGTGTTTTTAGCCTACCTCATGAAAAAATTCTCAACCTATAAAGAGAATCATAATGTAGAAAAAAAGGATAACAGAGATGTAATAAATAAATGGGATGATAAAGGTTCACCCTATAGTAAATGGTTGTTTGGAATTGTTGTTGTTTCACTGGTTATCGCTGCATTCTACAGTTGGTCTCTTTCTATTAAGATGTTAAATTTGTATCTATTTGTGGGATTCGTGTTAATAGGTTTTCATTTTGTGATGAAAGGTGAAAGAGTGGAAGAGCCAGATGACCTGAATTTTAAAGGGAAAACGAAAAATTTTCTTGATTTAATTGATTATCGTTGGCAACCGTTCAATATTTCATTGATTGTATTTAGTCTTGTAGTATGGAGTTTTTTATGGAGCAAGCATTTTGATATCCCGATGTATTTAGAAATAGGAGGCAACCCTCGATACGTTACTTCCCTTCCAGCCAGTGCTTTTGTCATGTCAGGTTTAATGATTGTCAGTACTTTTATTTTTATTATTAACAATGGCGATATATTTGGAATACGTAAAGCCAGACAAAATGGACTAAAAGTGCTGCAAATCCATTTCGTTGAGATTATTAGTTGTGGAGTTACATTTTTCATTTTGGTTGTGACCTTAATTGAAGCATTTGTTCTACGATTCTAGATAAGTGAGCTATCATGGTACGCAGCTAAAGAAAATCGTGAGATATGTAATTTTTATACAGTTATTCGCATCTGCCAATGGTACTTATTATAAGAAAGAATATTTAGTTTAAGGAAGTGTTTTTAATTGCTTTACACAATAGCATTATTTTTATTTGCAGGACTAGCTGAAATTGGTGGGGGTTATCTAATTTGGCTATGGCTAAGAGAAGGTAAACCGTATTATTGGGGAATATTTGGTGGGGTGGCTTTAGCTTTATATGGTGTAATTGCTACTTTTCAATCCTTTCCGTCATTTGGAAGAGTTTATGCTGCTTATGGTGGGGTGTTTATCGTTCTATCTGTACTATGGGGTTGGGGAATAGATAAAAAAACACCCGATTTATATGATTGGATTGGAGCAGCAATTTGTATAGTTGGGGTGTCCGTAATATTATTTGCTCCGCGTTCATAAAATAATTCTTCTTGTAAGGGAAGTGTTAATAATATGGAAAATTGTCCGTTTTGTCATCCTCATAGGGATGTAAAACAGAATATTGTATACGAAAATGATACATGTTATTTTTTACAACATGACAACGAGCAGGAAATAATAGAGGGAAGTGGTGTGATCGTTCCAAAAACACACCGTAGGAATGTATTTGATTTGACAAAAGAACAATGGAACGATACATATGAGCTGCTACAAAAAGTAAAAAGGTACCTAGATGATATACATAAGCCTGATGGATACACAATTGGTTGGAATGTAGGAGAAGCATCTAATCAAACAGTGTCTCATTGTCACCTACATATAATTCCAAGATATAATGATGAACCATTGGCAGGTAAAGGGCTCCGTCATTGGTTGAAACAGCCTGAAAATAAGAGGAAGAGAATATACTCCTCTCATTAAGAAGCAAGTAGAACATCGATTTTCTATCTGGAAAGGCGGTAAAATAAATGAAAGTTCAAATCATTGGAGGATCTGGAACGGGAAAGAGTACCTTAGCGAAATTTATAAGTGAAAAAGAAAATATTAAGTGGATCGATACAGATAGATATCTATGGAAAGATGAATCATTTACTGAAAACCATCCGATTGAAAAGCGAAAGGAAATGTATGAAATAGATATGGAATTCGATCGCGATTATGTAGTATCAGGTTCTATCTTTTCATGGTATCCAAATGGATTCACTAATCGTGATTTGTTTGTTTTCCTCTTTCTCGATGAAGAGATTAGAATGGAACGTTTAAGAAAGAGAGAGATTAAGCGAAATAATCCGAAAGAAGCATGGCTTGATGAAGATGGCAACATTACGAATGAATTCTTAGAATGGTGTAAAACGTATTTGAAGGAAAAAGATAAAACGATGATAGGAACCTATGCAGCACAGTCCTATGAAATGGAATTATCTAAAAGTCCTATATTAAAACTTGATAGTTCTCAATCGTTGGAAGAACTTTACTTAGCAATAAAAGAAGCATTTCAAGGGGAAAGAGAGGGGGGAGCATGAGAAAGCTTGTAATATTTCTACTCATAGTAGCTAGTATTTATCTCAATCCCACCTCCACTTTTGCAAATGGTACGAGTTACTTTGAAGAACCAGTTAGCCCAATAGGACATGTCCTACCGATGGAAGAAAGCGTTATCAGCATCGAGAGTGAGAAACTATATATTGATATCGAACAGCAAAGGGATATATCGTTTCCAATAATGCTTGCGAATGTTCGAGTTATATATGAGATGGAAAACAAAACAGCAGAGGATCTTCTAGTACCTATAGCTTTTCCTCAGCCAGGGGAGTCAAGTGAATGGATGGTGGATTTAGATGGAACGGAAATACCCATAATTGGTAATATTCCATTTGCCCCAGAAGAATTAATAGGCGACGACCCTCACATTGAATGGATTAATCCAAGAACAGGGAAAACATATTCTTTTGGAGGATACGATGTAATAGGTGACTCGAATAAATTAGGAGCAAAAACTTTTGAAGTCACCTTAAATGCAAAGAGTACCCAAACGCTGACCATTGAATACAAGGCAACTTTAGGAATAGATGAGAGAGCCAGTCTCCATCCTATTTATCGCTTAGACTACTTATTGCATCCAGCATCCTACTGGAGCAATTTTAAAGATTTAGAGATAGAAGTTAAGGTCCCAAAAAGAGCAAGTGTGTATGTGAATTTACCACTCCAAAAGGATGGTAATACGTATATCGGAACATTTGATACTCTTCCTGAGGAAAATCTTGTAGTATTCATTTCGCCAAGTTCTGGTATACTGATTGACCTATTTAATTCGCGAGGCATAGCCCTACTTGCGCTTGTTATCATGCTACCAATTTATTATATATTTATAAGATTATTGAAGCGAACTTCGATAAAACATAAAAAGAGTATATCACTAATTATTTTAGGTCTATTCGCTTTGGCAGGTCTCGATATCGTCAGCCATAAGATATTGGGATATCCGGTAACGATGGTTCAGTATGTCCTCTATGTACTGTGCTTGTTAATATTAGGCTGGATGTGGAGTAGAGCATTTAGTAAAAGTGCAGAGCAGGAGAAGAATAGTGATGATTGATGATGTATGTATCGAGAGTAGGTGAACTATGGAATTTTCAAAGTTAACAATAGAAACTGAAAGATTCATCATACGTCCCTTTAAAAAGACGGATTATAATAACTGGTACGATCAGTTTGATCATAGAATGCCCTCACAATATAAATATGATGACGGTCGACCTAGAGATATGTCTACTTCTACAGAAGAATGGTTTGTTGATTGGATTGAGGGTTTTAATGAATTAGCTAAAAACGATGAAATGTACATCCTTGGAATATTTCGAAAAGAAGACGGTGTAAATGTTGGGAAAGTAGAACTAATAACAATCTTGCGGATGGATTATCAGTGGGCGATGATGGGCTACTCCATTCACAATCAATATTGGAAACAGGGTTATGGTTTAGAAAGTGTATTAGCAGCTACTGAAGCTTTCTTTTCCTATTTAAATTTCCATCGTATTGAATTACATATTAATACGGATAATTATCCCTCGATACGACTCGCTAAAAAAGCTGGTTTTATTTTTGAATGTAAAAGAAAAGAGTTTTCCCTTGAAAATGATACTTGGACGGATTATCTGATCTACTATAGAAATCATCATAAATAATAGTAATGATAAATCTATGAAAAACACGAGCGATTATTTCGCTCGTGTTTTTCAAATTGAAACTCAACCAAAATAATACTTTGATATTTGGTCAATGAATAACTTTTCTAAATCTCCTTTCTTTTTTACGAGAATGAAAGTAAAAACAGTAGGTAACTCAAATAAATCAAAATGAGGCTGCATCACTTTGCCTTCTAATAGTTCACGCCGAACTATTGAGTGAGGTAAAAAGGATACGCCTAAATCATCCTGTACAAAGCGTTTGGCAATATGTGCCTGTGTCACTTTCATCGTTCTTACTCCGTTTACATGCTTATGCAATTTTACAAGAAGATCATCCCAGAAAATGGGGTGATGATGTGTAAATAAATAGTTTTTCTGTAAAACATCCTTAACATCAATCGGAGGCCCACTTTCCTCATCAAATGTATCTACCGGCATGACGAACAAAATAGGATCCTCATAAAAGGAAATGGATTCTACTCCTTTTCTTTGTGCATCTAGTGCAGAAATGCCAATGTGTACTTCTCCTGAATCTACAAGATCTTCTATAAGGTAGGATTCCTCCACACGAATTTGTATTTCCAAGTCGGGTTGTAGTTTCATAAATGAACGTAAAAAATAGGGAAGAATAGTTTCGGCCATGAGAGGTGAAATCGCAATCGTCCAAGTTCGGCGATACCCTTGTTTAAAAGCATGCATTTTGTGAATCGTGCTTTCAGTATTGTTCACTAGCTTTTGTGCTTCAGGTAGAAAATATTTTCCTGCTTCCGAGAGGGTTACTCGATTATTTTGTCTATCAAAAAGAGGCGATCCCAAATGTTCTTCCAATAATCTGATATGAACGGTCACACTTGGCTGGGACATCAATAATTTTTCAGATGCTTTTCGAAAGTTAAGTGTTTCCGCAGCAGTACAGAATGTTTTTAGCCATTGATATTCCATATAAACACCTTCTTTGATTAATAATAGTAATTAATATGATTATATATATTTAATTTTTATTATCAAGTTTTCCTCATATACTAAAGAAAAGGAGGAGTTATATATGTTTCAAAAAGGGTTAAAAGATGTTGTAGCGGTGCATACAAAAATTGCATCAGTTGAGGGTGACATTGGGGAACTAAGATACAGAGGGGTACTAGTGGATGAACTAGTTGCTACAAATACATTTGAACAATTGGCGGCCTTTATATGGTCTGGACAAAGAGGCTCAAATGACTTGGGGTTGAATTATCGAAGAGAATTACCTGCACACGTAATATCTATTATTGATGCGCTTCCTACAGAAATCTCCTTAATGGATGCTATGAGGACGGCTATTTCTGCATTTGCTCATACGTCATTTAAAGCAAAGTCTATAAAGGAGCAAGCAGTTCTATTAACAGCTGCACTTCCAATAATAGTTGCTAGACATTATCGAAACCAATCAGGACTTCCTATTATAGAAGCGAATAAGAATCTTTCACACACAGCAAATTATTTATGGATGTTAACTGGAGAATTGCCAAGTGATGTCCAGGTGGAAGCATTAGAAACATACCTGAAACTTACGATGGAGCATGGGTTAAATGCATCGACCTTTGCGGCACGAGTAACGATCTCAACAGAGTCAGATCTGACAGCAGCCATTACTTCAGCTCTTGGGACAATGAAAGGACCGCTACATGGAGGAGCTCCATCAGGAGTCATTTCTATGTTGAATGAATTCGAAGATCCTACTCTGATTCGGACCATTGTAAAAAATAAAATAGAAAAAGGCGAAAAGATCATGGGCTTCGGACATCGAATTTATAAAACGGAAGATCCCCGATCGATTATATTGCGGGAGAAGTGTCTGGAACTTCAAGGTAAAGATGCTTGGCTAGATATTGCAACAATCGCAGAAAAAGAAATTACCCAGTTATTGGAGGAGTATAAACCGGGTAGGAAGTTATACACGAATGTAGAATATTATGCTGCAGCTATAATGCGCTCTATTAATATGCCTCCTGAATTATTCACACCGACATTCAGTATTGCAAGAATGGTTGGTTGGACAGCTCATGCGATTGAACAGCTTGAAGACAATACAATTTTCCGACCGCAATCTATATACGTAGGGGAAATAAAATAATTTTTAAAAGATGCCGTTTTACTAACAGAAAAGTGGCATCTTTTTTGTGGAGAAGGAAATCTCTTCATCAAGACGAATATACATATAGGTATAAATACTAAAATATATATTAATCAGAGCAAACCTAACACTTTCAGGAAATATGTTATTTGGGATGACCTGGATTGCAGCAGCTATATATACAACTAGAGAAGGGGGATATGGGAGATTTGCAGATGCTTCATTTGCGATAGGATATTTCCCTATATTTATAAGTATTTTATTAGTAACAGCTTTAATAAACATTAACTAGACGAGTAAGTTGTGGTGAAATTATTAAACATCGGTCAAACGCATCAATTAAATTATCTGAATAGTGAAACCTTTTTCTTGTTTTACAAGTATAATAATAAAGGCGGAAAAAGGGGAGAAATTAAAGAGTGAGAAACAATATTTTATTATTAACCAATGCGAATGTGATTGATGTTGAAAGTGGTCATATAACGATGAAAAATATTACGATAGACAATGGAAATATAACAAGGGTAGAAAATATACGAGAAAATGAAAATCAGTTAAGCTCCAATGTAACGGTATTGGACCTTCAAGGGAAATGGATAATTCCAGGACTTATTGACATGCATGTACATATAAAAGAAGGCTTTGCTCCATTGTTCACTGCTTCTGGTGTGACGACTGTTCGAAATACCGGAGGAAATGTCCATGAATTAAAGGATTTAATCCACGCCTTAATAGAAGCACCTACGCCACGAGTTATATCAGCTGATCGAATCATTGATGGACCTCCTGGTTTATGGGGAGAGACAAGCCCTTGGAGTATGAATGCGGATAGCCCGGAAGCTGCAAAAAAGGAAGTCATAAGACAAGTAGAAGCAGGTGCAGATTTAATAAAAGTGTATGGTTGGTTGTCGAAAGAAACTATGAAGGCAGTTGTTGAGGAAGCCAATTTACACAATAAAGAAGTGAGCTGTGACTTAGTATATTCAAAGGATGTTACAGCAATAGATGCTGCACAAATGGGTATTAAGTGGAATGAACATGCTTCAGGAATTGTACAGGATATGTATCCTGAGTGGACGATGCAAGCTGAGGAAACGGTGTGGGATTCTATCAATTGGGAACAACCTGATCAAAAGAAAATAGAAGCAGTTTGTAAAGTGCTTATTGAAAACAAGGTGATTGTTTGTCCAACAATGGTTTTATTGGATCAAGCAAATCTACTAAATAACTATTGGTATACAGTAAATGATGTAACAAAAAAACTTGAAGAAAACGAAGGATTAGTTAACCAATGGAAATACTTTTTAAGTCAACCAGCTTCTTTAGAAAAGCTTGGCAAACAAGCTACGATGAATAAGGCAATAGCAAAAGCCTACTTCGACTTAGGTGGACAGGTTGTTGCAGGAACCGATACACCAGCGGGGATATTCACCATACCTGGAATGGCACTACATCGTGAAATAGAATTGTTTGTACAAGCTGGTATTACTGAAATAGATGCCATCCGTGCTGCAACAATAAATGCAGCTAAAGCTTTAAAACGTCCAGATTTAGGAGTTATTAAAGAGGGTGCAATTGCGGATATCGTCATATTAGATGAAAACCCATTAGAAAATATACAACATACGAAAGAGATTAGTTTAGTAATCAAAGGAGGAACTGTTTATTCACAAAAGGACATTTTGGATAAAGTTCCAGATACAGAAACAGTTATGAAAAACATTAAAGCTTTTATGGATGAATACGAGCTAGCTATGAGCAAATAAAAACAGAGGAGAAACTAGGGTGCAAATAATAGATACTGTTCCATATTTCTTTACTAACTTTGAGTCAACAACACAATCTTTGCGTAAATATTATGCGGAATTTCCTGAGATTTTCAAGGAGTATTTTAATCGACATTGTAAGGACACTGAGGAAAGACATTTGAAATCCATTGAAAAATATCCTCAGTATTTTAATACAATTAAAGAAGTACACGAAAATATTCATTTAATTATTCATGAAATAGCAGAAGCATATAAAAACAAATATAATATATCATTTCCAGTCGATATTAATTTAATTGTCGGTGGGTTTGGATCTAATGCATATACTTATCGACAAATCATTCCAAATATTACTTTTGCGTTAGAAAAGCTATCACCTCTTTCTGATCATTTACATGTAATCGTTGCTCATGAATTTGGACACCTAGCACAAAATATCCTATCTGATAATGCAGGAATGAATTGGTCAAAGACTCAATGGACGCATCCTCTTATATGGCTATACAGAGAAGGGATTGCAACGGACTTATCTCGACAAATAACTGCAAATATTAATCCCTCCGTCTATTTTTCATATAATGATGAAGGTGATGATTGGCTTGATTTTGCTCAAGCAAATACTTCAAAGATTAGGCAGGCATTTAAAGAGGATTATGAAACTTTAACTTCCGATGAATTATTTTATGAATGGTTTTCTATTAATGGTGGAAGAAAATTTGGATACAGTAGATTAGCCTATTTTTTAGGTGATCTTTTCGTTCAGGAATATAAGGAAGGCCATGGAGAGTTAGCCACTATTATTGCGTGGAAGGACCATAATTTCGAAGCGAAAATAGCTAATTGGTTAGCTCATGAAGGAGCAGAAATTAATGATTAATAATCAAGAAGAATATAGTGATCCAGTTTCCTATGATATAGAAAATGATGCTTATACTGGAGAACTCGATTTACTTACAGAATGGGCTATCAAACAAGGAGGACCCATTATAGACTTGGCATGCGGAACTGGAAGAATGACAATTCCTTTAGCGCAAAAGGGATTCAACTTGATTGGTGTAGACATTCATGCTGGAATGCTTGAACTTGCGAAGAAAAAAGCAGATGAAGCAAATATTCAAATTGTATGGTTGGAGCAAGATTGCACGGAACTTCAAATAGAACTTAAGAGTCCATTTATTTATATGGTTGGGAACTCATTTCAACATTTCCATTCAAATGAACAACAGAATCTTGTTTTAAGGTCAATACACAATCATTTAGAGAAAGATGGAATTTTTATATTTGGGACGAGATTTCCGAATGCTGATGAATTACTGCAACCAAGTACAGAAGAATATTGGAAAACATACACAGATACGGTGGAAAATAAAAAAGTGGATGTGTATACAATTAGTAACTATAATCCTATAGAACAAATCCAGCATTATACAACGATCAGAAAATACTTGGATGAAGGTAATGTAGTGGATCAAAGAAAAACGAACATTAGCTTAAGGTATACATATCCTAAGGAAATGGAAAGATTACTGTCCGAAAACGGACTAGATATTTTGCATGTCTATGAAGACTGGAAAAAAACACCACTTAGTAAGAATAGTTATGAAATGATCTATGTATGTAGAAAAGAATAAAAAGAACTAAATCTTTTGAGAAATCCAACCAAATAAAATCGCTATCAAATAGAGTGGTACACCCACAATAATTAGCCCGGCAATAAAATAAGAGACGTAATATAAAATATCATGTATAGCACCAGCAAAATCATCTATGAAGTTTTTCAAAAAAATCACCACCTTCACTTATTACCATTTTATCATGGAATTAACAAAAATTCTTGCATAGTTCAGAATTTTATGTATAATCATATAAAAAACAATAAATTAATAGCGATGAAGAGGAAAAGTAAAATGGTGATGTTATAAAGAGAGCTTCTGCTGGTGGAAATGAGGCAAACTAGTCATTTGAACATGATCTCTGAGCTTCGTACTGAACGTTATGTAACTAGTAGGATACGACAAGGTTTGGCACTTGTTATCCATGTCAAAGTATAAAGGCTTTTTGCCATGTACTTTTAGAGTCAGGCGATGTGAGTCGTTTGAAAATTAAGGTGGTACCACGAGTCTATAAACCTCGTCCTTATCGGGATATTCCGATAAGGACGAGGTTTTTTTATTTATAAAAAGGAGGAAAGCAGATGAGTATTTTTATTGGAGGAGCATGGCCATACGCAAACGGCTCGTTGCACTTAGGTCATATAGCCGCATTATTACCAGGGGATATACTTGCAAGGTATTTTAGATTAAAGGGGGAGGATGTACTATATGTTTCGGGAAGTGATTGTAACGGCACTCCTATTTCTATACGGGCGAATAAGGAAGGAATTGCGGTAAAAGAGGTAGCCGATAGATACCATGCTGAATTTGAAAGTTCTTTCCAGCGGTTGGGGTTTTCGTATGACCTCTATACGCGAACAGACAGTGGGAATCATCACCAAGTAGTAAAGGAACTATTTTTAAAACTTTTTGATAATGGATTTATTTATAAGAAAGAAATAGAACAGACCTATTGTGAGGTAGACAAACAATTTTTACCAGATAGATATGTAGAAGGGAAATGCCCAAATTGTGGAAGTAAGGCTCGTGGTGATCAATGTGATAATTGTTCGAAAATATTAGATCCATTAGATTTAATCGACCGAACGTGTAAGCTTTGTGGTAGTGAACCGACAATCCGTAAAACGGAGCACTTTTATTTTGCTTTGAGTGCTTTTCAAGAGCAGCTAGAAAATTATGTCCATGAGGCGAAAGTTAATGGATTATGGCGAGAAAATGCAATTCAATTATCGGAGCGTTACTTAAAGGAAGGGCTGTTAGATCGAGCGGCTTCTAGAGATCTTCCGAATGGAGTAAGTATTCCAGTGAAGGGATATGAAGAAAAGAAAGTATATGTGTGGATAGAAGCAGTAGCCGGATATTATTCAGCAAGTAAAGAGTGGGAAAAGAAAAATAAGAAAGAAGATAAGTCATTTTGGACAGCAGAAACAATCTCTTATTATGTCCATGGAAAAGATAATATTCCATTCCATTCACTCATTTGGTCAGCAATATTATTAGGGATTAACAATCCTGCCTTACCAACACATATTATTTCCAATGAATACTTAACACTTGAAAAAAGAAAACTTTCTACTAGTCAGAACTGGGCAGTTTGGATTCCAGATATTTTAGATAAGTATCATCCAGATTCACTTCGCTACTTTTTAACGATAAATGCTCCAGAAAACCGTGATACTGACTTCTCTTGGCGAGAATTCATATTTAGTCACAACTCAGAGTTGCTTGGAGCTTATGGAAATCTTGTGAATCGAACATTTAAATTCATCGAGAAATTCTTTGAAGGAAATATACCAGCAAGTAATTTATCTAAAGAAATAATACAACAAACAGAAAAATTATATGAAGAGGTAGGAAAGCTATTAGAAGATGGCCAGGTTAAGCTAGCATTAGAAACAATATTTCTTTATATCCGAAAGGGAAATAAATATTTTGATGCTCAAAAGCCGTGGGTTCAAATAAAAGAACAGGAACTATATTGTAAAGACACTATTGCTACTTGTGTATACATTATTGGAAATGCAGCACAAATATTATCACCATTTCTGCCCTTTTCAAGCGAAGAAGTAAAAACCTATCTCCATATAGATGAATTTTCATGGCAGGCTATTCATCCTAAACCAATCCAGTTACAAATGATCAAGCCTTTGTTTGAAAGAATTGATACTAGTGTAATACAAGAGGAGCTAAATCTTCTTCGAGAAAATGCTGAAGCTTAAATGAGAAACCGTAAGTGTATTTGTCTACAAATGTCGTCTTTAAGGAAGAGCAAAGCGTATATTTCTATTTTAACTAAGTCGGTAGTATAGTTGAAGAAGAAATACGAAGCGGAAGAAGCGTTTTGAAAGTGTAAAGAGAAGGAGGTTTATACTTGCGAATTTTTTTAGTAACGGCTCTTTTGGTAATCACTTTGTCTATTATCTTTTTGGTTGCATTGAATACTGATGGTATGAACGAACAACAAACTTATAGAGAGTGCAATAAGAAAAATGAGACCATTTCTAAAAGTCATCAACATTATTTATTACAATTCGGTTGGCATATTAAATCAAAATGTAACACAAGCAAGGAGGTAGTAGATTATTACCCAGAGCTTATTTCGACTTTACAAAGTGGTGGATTAAATTTAGAACCGTATAATAAAAAAGGAAAAGAGGCTACAATAACTACTTATACACTTAAGGAAGAACAACAAAACGGAGATAAACTGTCCGCAACTATTTATGAAATAGATGGAAAATTAATAGGTGGTTATGGAACATTAGAAAACTGGGATCCAGGGATTTTTTCTTTAAGCGAAAAAGAGCGACTAATTGAACAAGGGAACATAATGGGTAAGAATCCATAATTTTTGAGTAACTGAATATTAAAGATTGATTAAATGTGAAGGAGTCAGCAGTTTACTTAAACAAGAAAATAATGAAATTGGTCGTAAGATAGTCAAATTGGAGATTAATGATGAAAACAATTAGATATATTTTAGGAATTATAGTGTTTTCTTTATCGGGTTATATGTTATTAACTAATGAATATGGAATATTGCCTTATACACTATTTCTCTTAGGGTTAATGGTTTTAATTCAAGGAATTAGTGAAATTCAAGAAAAACGAAAAGTAATTGGTATTATTTCTATGCTATCGGCTGGATTTGGTTTATTTATCGGTTTGTACATTTTATTAAGCTAATGGTTGATTTATTTTAAGAATTGTTAGATTCATTATTATAAAAGGAAGAGAGGGTAAAATGGAATTTACATACTTTTTAGCAGCGTTATTATTTTCGATACTATGGTTTCTTAATTTAGTCCAACTATTAGAAAAATTAAAGCAAGGAAAAGACATACATAATCAAAAATTACTAGGTTGTGTATGGAGCGTTGGATTAGCTTTTTCTTTTATTTGTTCTATAGCAATTTTTAACTAACAGGTTTAGACTATCTCGCCAGTGCTGTTTTGTATACTGAAATCAGAATCAAGCAGTGTTAATGAGTGTTTAATACCTGAAAAAGAAACCATGCGAAGTGAAAAAATCACTTCGTATGGTTTTTTTATTTATACTACGATTCTGAAGAAATAGTATTGAAGGTTATTATTATTTGGTGTAAAATTACACTAACAGGTATAATTTGTTACTTTTTAGAAAGATTAGAATAACAATAAAAAAGTTATTTATCTAATTATGTCTCCCAATCGGGCAGGTGTAATTAGGAGGATTACTAGTTGTTAAGTTATTTGTTTGTCACTGGCATTTAAAAGGTGAAAAACTCAATTAACGAAAGGTATGTTGCATAAGTATTAATGTGATAATTTGTAAAAAAGGAAGTGTTGGATCATGCGAAAGAAAAAGACAATAACCATATTGACCATACTTGTATTTATTTTAATTGGAAGTGTGTCAAATTGGTATGTGAATTTTCCAGCTTATGAAAAATTAGCGGAAGAACGGATCGATACGTACATGGCAGCTCAAGGTATCGATAAAAATAAAGTGTCGAAAAAGTATTCTCATAAAAATTATGAACAAGGTAGATGGTCAATTTATTATGAATTTGATGAAGAAGGTATTTCATATCATTATGAATATGACAAATCGAGTGATAGTATCCTCTTATTAATTCGTTATAGAGGTGTTCCAATTGAAATTATTAAAAAAGATGTGAAATATCCAGCATTTGACAAAGGTTGGACTGCATTTGATGAAAGCGGAAATATTGTTCTAAAATAACGATATTTCAAAAAGAGTTTTAAAAATTATCTACTATTATTGAACGAACGGGTGCTTTAGTAAAAAAATGTACATTAAAACATAATGAGCTTGGAGATACATTGAGGAAAAAACACCGCCTAAGCAGCGGTGTCCAATAATTTAAATTCTAAGCTATTTATTTTTGGGAATAGTACTTTTTGTAATGACCTTGCTAAATATGGAGGCCAAAACCTGTTGAAATAACATACCGAATACTACAGGCATTGCTACTTTACTTGGAAAATAGGTCGTGGCAATAATTACCCCTATTGCAATGTTTCGCATTCCTCCTGTAAATACAAAAGTAATCATTTGTGGATAGTCCTTTAAAATATAACGACCAATGAGTAAGGAGAAACCATAGCCTGAAACAGCAAATAAAAGCACTAAGAATAAGACAGAAATTAACTGTGTGTTGAAATCTTTTAAATATGGAGAGATCACACTACTATTTATCATAATAACTGCAAACAAACACAGCTTTGAAAAAGGAGCAAGTTTCTTTCCAAATTTCTTTGGTATTTCCCCTTTTGAAAGTTCATTCACCGTTATACCTAAAATAGTGGGCAACACAATCATTAAAAATAAATTAAGGATTAGTGATGCAACATCTAAATGAATTTTTTCTCCTGAAACTATATGGAGCATTAAAGGCATGACAAACGGAGAGAGTAGAGTGTCTATTAATATAATAGATAAGCCTAACGGCAAGTTTCCTTTGCAAATATTTATCCAAATAACACTTGTTACACCGGTGGGAACAGCAACCGATAATACAAAACCAACAGTCAATAAATGGTCATCGAATATGACAGTGGATAAGAAATAAACCCATAAAGGCATTAATAGGTGAAGAAAAACAATGGTGAATAAAATGAGTACTGGATGTTTAACGAAAATTTTAACGTCTTTAAATTTCATGCTTAAGCTTCCTGCAAATGTCATGAAAGCAAAAAGCCATGATACAAGAAATAATAAATTTTGCCCAATACTTTCTAATAATACCCCTAAAACCAAACTGAGAGGGGTCAAGATAGCAATGTATTTTTGGAGGAATACGTTTAGTTTATCTAACACAAAAAGACCTTCTTTTAAAAAAATGTATTAAAAAATATAGAGCAAATAATAGACAAGCTTTCTTGAAGTTAATAATTCCCTGTATATTACACAGTATAGTGAAGCACTAGTTTTGCGTTACATGGATCGCAAATGTTCAAAATACAATGTGCTTATTTCTTAACAATCGTATAGTTGATACTCAAAAAAGGAATGGCAAAGATTTTCATCCGATGTTTAGCATTAAGTAGTCCGTCAGGTAATTCTTCGATTAAAAACTGCTCTTGAAGTGGCAGCTTAAAAACAAACTTACGAATCGATAAGTAAATTCCTGTATCAAAAGAATAACCACCTCGACTTGTTAATAGCAGATTTCCATTGTTTAGCTCTTGCAGTTCAAGTATGCCAATCATTGATGAGAATGGGAGCGGCAATGCAATATTCATATATGTTTTCTCGCCTTTTTCATGTAAGGAATATAAGGCGACAAAAATAACGTTAGATTCTATTTTACGAAGCCATGCCCTAGTCTTATAACGACTATCTTCAACAGCTATAATATCGCCAATCATCTCCATTTTTCTAGAAGAATAGGGTAGATTCAACTGTTGGATTTTTTGACTAATAACTCCATAGACAGTGGCAAAAGGCTTAAACCATGTATGCCAATGTACTTCAGAAAACAATTGGTATTGTTTAGTATTTTCATAGAAGTCGATAATTCCAGGCTTCACATTTTTCTTATTAACATATATATCCATATTATCTACAAGTCCATTGTAGGTCTCGGTCCCTTTGTTACGTTCTAGTATTTGTTCGCCAATAACAAATTTCCCTCTAATATGGCTTATCGGAAAATTCCACTTTTCGTAGGAAGGAGCAGGTGTCCAAATTGACCAACCAATTACACCCCCTAATCCGAATAACAAACAATTTAAAAAACCGTGAAACTTCAACATAAACGCAATGCTTACTTGAAATACACCAAAAGCATTTCCAACCGCATAGAGTAAAGAGAAAATAATTGTAATACATAATGCACTAAACGAAATTAAAACTAGACTTTTTTGAAGCAGTCCTTTAAAAGGAATTTTAAACGCAATAACGATAAAACCATAAATACCAATAATGTATAAAAGGACAGCCATTAATTCAAGCCAAGGTGAAAATGTAATACCTGCTGCAACTATTAATGGTGAGACCAAAATAATCGAAGTAAAAACACGATAACTCTTATGTTTATAAACTCTCCCGACAAATCCTACAAAAATAGGTAATAGAAAAGAAGAATAATGAAAATGAATTGCTGTCAGCCAAGTTAACATAGGGGAGAAGCTAGTATCAATCCCTACTTCGAAAGCAAAAAACCAAATCCCTCCCAGGAATAAATACATGAGCCCAACATCTATTGAAAACTCCTCTAAATATGCAAAGCCTCTTTGAAGAAAACGACCAAATCCATATATCGCAATAGCAAGTGTAAACAGTAAATATAAGAAAGCTAGTGCAATGTCAAAGCTAGTTTCATTTGTTACTTGCAGTACAACAACTGAAAAAATAGCGGGAAGGACAAAATAATATATTCTGAGTTTTACTTTAATAATAAGTTGTAAAGTTAATGGGACAAACAAAATCTGCGCTATTGACAGCATCAAAAAATACCAAGGGTTTACAGTAAAAAATGCAGTCACAGCGAACAAAATAATATGTATCCCAACAAGCCACTTAAAAATCATCAGATTGGAATTCTCCCTTATATTCAAATAAAGTACCGATCAATGGGTTCGTAATTAATACTTGTATATAAAAAGCTTCATTTTCTTCCATATAGCATTCTTTGACTAAAACATTTCCTTGGAACATTTTTGGAATGGGGAGTTCCCATTTTCCCAACACAATTCGTTGTTTTTGAGATTCGATCCTTAGATGACCTTGATCTGTAACTTTAAAAGTCAACTCAGAGTAAAAGAGACTAGGCTCACCTAGGTAGTCCTTCACTATCTGCTTATTTTTATCTAAAGTCATAAGAGCATTAAAATCTCTGTTACAATTTTGGAAATAAAACCTTCTTTCCCAGTGAACCTGTTTCTCCCCATTAGGACCAATTTGTTGTTCATTGATAATATGAAAAGGTATATTATTGCCATGTTCAGGAAACAAAAACTTTCTGCGTGCAGCAAACATTTGGAAAGGATATAACCATTTGGGACCACTAGTTATTTTATACATCACTCCAGTTGCCTTAAAGGATTTAACTTCTTCAAATCCATATCTATTTTGAAGCATTGGTTGCAACTTATAAAATTGTTCTCCAAGAATTTCTTTATAAATGGACATATACAAGCACCTTACCTTACGCGATTACAGCTTCTCGCTGTGGGGATATCTTTGCTAGATAACAAGCCAATGATCGTTAGAACAATTAAAGATAAATTAAATGTTGCCGGATTGAACGGATGTGAAAGTACCGAAGAGTCGGCAGTTATTGCAAAAATGGTTAGCAGTGGAAGTAATACTAATTGCAATCTTAGTAATCTCCTTTTATTTCGGTAAAGAATCCATATTAAGCCGAAGATAATCTCTATAATACCTATGACTGCGACAACATTATGGGCATCGTTTAGCTTGAGAGGAAGCAAAGCACTAGTCAAGGCGACTTCTTCTGGATGCATCATGATTAATTTGGGTACTAATCCTTGATAAATCCAAACGAAAAAGAATTGAAAGGTAATAATCCAATGTGTAAAAAATCGAGTAAATTGCGTTGACGGAGTATCTCCTTTTTCAAGCCATCTTTTTAACACATCAAAGCTTAATGCCGTTGCCCAGCCTATTACTGGTCTGAAAGTAATACTGTCCAGAAGTTTACCAAAAGCACCATATGCCGCATCGTAGTCGTATTGAGTGATAAACTTAGTGGTATTATTTTCGGGCACATACTTCCAATAACCTTTTCCTTCTTTAATAGGAGAAAGAAGATGATCCGTTCCGAAATGTAGGGACGATGTCCTTGAATCATCTTTTGCATGAAAAGTACCGACGCTTTTTCCCCAACCCTCTATAGCAAAACCAAATCCTATATTTGTTTTATATTCAAAAAGTTGAGCTTCATTTTCTTCTTTTGGTAAATACGTAATAGAAGAAAAACGTAAATCCCATTGCTCGTGCAAGTTGGGATTCTGGGTAGCCTCCCATACACGTTCTATATTTTCATTGATGCTAATTTCTACATATATTGGTTTGTTTTTCATTATGCACCCCTCTGTTGAGAATACCATAATAGAATAGAATTTTTACTTATAAATCTGCTAATCTCCAAATTTATATAGAATTCTTAGCAAAAAAAACACTCTTCACTATTAAAAGTGAAAAGTGCTTTCGTTTAGTCATTCGCATCATCCGTTGAATCGTTTATTGAACCCTCATCCTGTGTTTCTGCATCCTCTTCTTCCTGTACATCATCTTCCTCTATTTTTTCTTCTTCATTATTTGCTTCGTTTTCTACACCCGTATCATTTTCTCCATCATCCTCTATCATTGGATCATTTACTTCGATATCTTCCACATCTGTATCGTCATCGCCACATGCTCCTAGTATTAGTAAAGAAGATAAAGCTAAAGGTAATGCAATCATTTTTGTTTTCAAAATAATTTCCTCCTATAAATATTATTTTATTGGTCTTAATATATATGTACCTCAATTTGGAGCACTTAAACTGTTAAAGTTATTTTATCTACTTAAAAAGCAAATGGGCTTACGTTTTAACATCAGTGCTATCATCAACAAACGTATGCTATAGAAATGAGATGATGATTTATTTAAGAATGTGTATTTATTTTTTTTATTGGTAGTTTTGAGGGAACTAATATGAAGTGGGCTTCATATACTTTAAAGACAAAATCTACTTTCCAAACATAATTAGCAGTTAATTAGCTTTTTTTTAACCTAAAAGTTTCCTTAAGGAAAGAATAATGCGTGTAAGAAAGTATTGGTGCTTTTATCATTTTGAATAATGATGAATATCTCGGAAAAAAATTGCCCTTGTGCAAATTTCGGGCATTTAATATTAGCGGAGGAGGGGTTATTTGTGAAGACAGCCATTGCAGTAAATGGATTATATGTGTCCTACTACGGTAGTGAGGCTTTGAAAAATGTTAGTTTCACAGTTGAAGAAGGGAATTTAGTGGGTATTATTGGGCCGAATGGTGCAGGGAAGTCAACATTATTAAAAGCATTATTGAACCTTATTCAAAAGGAAAAAGGGGAGATTGCGATTCTAGGTAAGACGATTAAGGAAATGAGGACAAAAGTAGCTTATGTTCCACAACGAAGCAGCATTGATTGGGATTTTCCTATTACTGTTATTGATACTGTGCTACTCGGCACGTATCCAAAATTAGGTATATTTAAACGTCCGAAGAAAATAGACAAAGCATTTGCGCATGAATGTTTGGAAAAGGTAGGGATGACAGAACTTCGTAATCGGCAAATTGGAGAACTTTCAGGCGGGCAGCAACAAAGAGTCTTTCTCGCAAGAGCATTGGCACAAAAGCCAGAAGTCTATTTACTTGATGAACCATTTGTTGGTGTTGATGTTACGAGTGAAGAAACGATCATATCTATCTTGAAGCAACTTCGTGACATTGGAAAAACCGTAGTTGTTGTTCATCATGATTTGAGTAAGGCAACTGCTTATTTCAATGAACTAATCCTTTTGAACAAAGAACTCATTGACTTTGGAGAGGTGGAGAAAGTGATTCGACCAGAAGTATTAGATAAGGCTTATAACAATCAATTCTCCTCTTTGACAAATCTGGAGGTGAAAGCATGATAAATTTCATGGATGCCCTTATGTTTTATGGATTTTTACAAAAAGCATTGATTACCTCCATTATGGTTGGAATTATTTGCGGGGTGATCGGTTGTTTTATTATTTTGAGAGGAATGGCTTTGATGGGAGATGCTATTTCACATGCCGTGCTACCAGGTGTTGCTTTGTCCTATATGCTCGGTATTAACTTCTTTTTTGGGGCAGTATTTTTCGGTGTACTGACCTCACTAGGTATTGGTTTTATAAGTCAGAACAGCCGTATTAAAAATGATGTTTCGATTGGAATTATGTTCACTGCTGCATTTGCCACTGGGATTATAATGATCACACTTATGAAAAGTAGTACTGATTTGTATCATATTTTATTCGGAAACGTGCTTGCAGTTCGACCATCGGAGATGTGGTCAACATTGATTATCGGAGTTTTTGTTCTGGTATGCGTTTATGCCTTTTACAAAGAACTTCTCGTCAGTTCGTTCGATTCAACAATGGCTGCAGCATACGGGCTACCAACAAGAGTTATCCATTACTTCTTAATGACACTTTTAACGTTGGTGACAGTAGCTTCCCTTCAAACAGTTGGGATTGTGCTTGTTGTAGCGATGCTCATCACTCCAGCTGCTACCGCATACTTGTTGACAAATCGTCTTTGGGTCATGATTTTCCTATCAGCAGGAATCGGCGTGTTAGCTTCCATATTTGGCTTGTATTTTAGTTATACCTACAATTTAGCATCAGGTGCGGCTATAGTACTTGCTGCTACGGTACTTTTTGTTCTTGCATTTGTATTTTCGCCCAAACAAGGCTTGGTGTTTCGTGCGATAAAGAACGTTAGAAAAAGAGAACTATTATCTCGTTAGTAATATAAAAACGGAGGGTTTAGATGAAAATTCATAAATTATTACTATTTATTACCAGTATTTCTTTGGTCTTTGTTATTGCAGCTTGTGGAAAAGAAGATGTGAAAGCAGCGAACGATAATAATGATAAAATTCAAGCAATTGCCACATACTCCATTATTTACGATATCGTCAAAAATGTTGGTGGTAATCGTGTAGAGGTTCATACTTTGGCTCCAGTCGGTTCGAATCCACACGAATATGATCCACTGCCAAAAGATGTACAACTAACAACGGATGCAGATGTCGTTTTTTACAATGGGCTGAATTTAGAAGGGGGGAACTCCTGGTTTGAAAAGTTGTTGCTTACTGCAGGTAAAGCGGGAATAGAGGCACCAGTATTCCGGTTAAGTGAAGGAGTAAAGCCAAAATACTTAACATCCAAAGGAAAAGAATCAGAAGAAGATCCACATGCATGGTTAGACGTTCGTAATGGAATTAAGTATGCGGAGAATGTGAAAAAAGGGTTGATAAAAGTTGACCCAGAACATACCGATGTTTATGAAAAAAATGCAAAGGAATATATCTTGAAACTGGAAAAGCTACATCAGGAGGCTGTTAATCGTTTTAGCGAAATTCCTAAAGAACAGCGACTGTTGATTACAAGCGAAGGGGCATTTAAATATTTCTGTGAAGCATATGGTTTTGAAGCGGCCTATATCTGGGAAATTAACGCAGAAAACCAGGGGTCGCCTGATCAAGTAAAGGCCGTTGTTGATTTTATTCGTTCGAAAAAAAGCCCTGTCTTATTTGTTGAAACAAGTTTAGACCCACGTAGTATGGAAATGGTTTCTAATGAAACCGGTGTTCCAATTTTCGGGAAAATTTTTACTGACTCCATTGGTAAGCCAGGAGAGGACGGCGATACTTATATCAAAATGATGGAATGGAATATTAATATTATTTTAAGTGGATTAACAGAAAAATAAGCGTATGTTACATTGAAATTTTGAAGGTACTATTGTAAAGGAGGGCTTCAAATGCCTACACCGAGCATGGAGGACTATCTGGAGGAAATTTATTTACTCAACGAAAGTAAAGGCTACGCACGAGTGTCAGATATTGCAGAAGCTATGTCGGTTAATCCTTCATCTGTTACAAAAATGGTTCGAAGACTTGATAAAGAGGGATATCTAGTGTACGAAAAGTATAAACCCTTAATACTGACTACAAAAGGAAGCAATATGGGGAAGAGACTAGTAGACCTACATGAATTGTTAGAAAGTTTTTTAAGAATCATTGGGGTTAATGAAGAAAATATTTATAAGGATGTAGAAGGAATCGAGCATCATATGAGTATGAGTTCTATTATAAAAATTGAAAACCTTGTTCAATATTTCAAAGAAGATTCCGCTCGACTTGAAAAGTTGAATGAAATTCGCAAGAAATCGGATTTTCCTCAATAAGATTTGTAGCTTTAATATTTGTATAGTTAAACTGCACACTTACTTGAATAACCATCAAAAGCGTAGGATACGAAATTTAACTCTGGTCATTAACCATCTTGCATAATATCTAAATAAAAATGGATACTATTTAGAAAAGCAAAAGGAGAGATATTAATGGCCATGTGTCCTTTATGTAACTCGTTAAAAGTATTAAATATAAATTGCCCCAAATGTAATAATCTATTAGAGGATTCTGGAAAAGTATCTGATTTTTTAGATCCGTATGGTCATTATAATGATGAAGAAACTGTAAAAATGGGGGATGGTTATCCAAATACAGCTAAAGATCAGATTTGTCCACACTTATTGGTTTGTAATAATTGTCGATATGATGTAGTGAAGTTTGTCCAAGAAGAGTAACTGTATTTGGAATTTTTAGATATGAATATTGTGAAAGAAACAGAAGATTAATAAAATGAAAGAAAGGGAATAGACATAAGGTGGATGAAAGGAGCGTGTTATATGTGATTTATGTGAAAATATTAGTTCAAATTTTAATTATTTCAGGATTCATCTTTTTTGTGAGTGGTCGTTTAATGGGATCACAGATTAACTTTTTTAAACGGATAATGGCAGTCGCGATTAGTGTGTTTTTTACGTCCTTTGTATACTGGTACGCCTATTTACGTGGAACAGATTTCTTATCGGAAAGTTTTGTTTATACGTATATGGATGTCAGTACTATTATTTGGATTGGGAGTATGTTATTAATATCCATGTTGCTTTACCTTTTCTTTGAATTATTTGATCCGATGGCAATAGGGGAAAAGGGTGAAAGAGTATCTGGGAATAAATCATTGTGGATTCGCTTACGAAATCAATGGCGTGGACAGAGAAGAATGCGACAAGTTGTCCAAATTGCAATGAAAAACGGTATTTCTCGTACAATCAAATATTCAAAATTCAAGGAAAGTGAACGCGAATTAGCTAAAGCATTAAAAGATACGTTGGAGCAATCCGGTGGTATTTTTGTGAAGTTTGGTCAAGTTCTTTCTACAAGAGGAGATATATTACCAACTGCATTTATTAAAGAATTAGAATCGCTGCAGCAACATGTAAAGCCTCTAACTAACGAACAAGTAAATTCTATTTTAGAATCCTACCTGCCTTATAAAATGGAGGATATGTTCGTCGAATTTGACTTAACTCCTATTGCCTCGGCGTCTATAGGTCAAGTACATAAAGCAATTCTTAGAGAAAACAATAAAGAGGTAGTAGTGAAAATTTTACGACCTGATATAAAAGATATGATGCGTGATGATTTGAATATATTAGTAGACTTTGCGTCATGGTTCTCGGAAAAATCTACATGGGCTGAAAAACTTGGGTTTCGCGAACTTGCACTTGGCTTTGCAGAAAATCTAAGAGAAGAAGTTGATTTTGAGATTGAAAAGCGAAATGCTATTCAAGTAACTACTGCCTTGAAAGATAGTACGTATAAAGTGAAAATACCTCATATATATACAGAGCTTAGCAATAGCCATTTGATCGTTTTTGAATATGTTCATGGACAGAGTGTTGCAAATGGGGATACATTATTTCGATCACTTGGAGTAGACAGAGAGCAATTTGCAAGGACTGTCTTGTATTCGTTTTTTGATCAATTACTTTATTCTGGAATATTTCATGCAGACCCACATCCAGGCAATATCTTTATAGATGATGTGGACGGAACTCCTATTTTCTTAGACTTTGGAGCTGTTGGTCGCTTAGCACAACCTCAGCAAGAGGGTATGAAGTTATTCTTATTGGGTATTCAACATAATGACGCAGACGTTCTATATGATGCACTCTCTCTATTAGTAGAGGATGTAGATCATATTGAACGAGAGAAATTGGAACATGCGATGGCGCAATTATTATTGAGAATCTCTTATATTTCTCATATTCCAACCGAAGAACTGATTTCAGCATTTTTTGAAGTGGTCAACAAATTCGGTTTATCTTTCTATCCATCTGTAGGAATCGCTCTAAGAGCTATAGTCACACTCGATGGAACATTACACATGATTAAGAGTGACTTTGATATTTTTAATGAAGCAAAAGACTATTCTACAGATTATATGTCAGCGTTATGGAAAAAACCATTTAAGGAACCAAAGCAGACCTTTGAACGTTTGGAGGAAGAAGTAGCATTACTGTTACCAACTATCCGTAAAATACCAAGGCGAGTAGATCATCTCATTCAGCGAGTAGAAAGTGGTAAAATAACATTACACCATGATATCTTTTCGGATAAAAATAATTCAGTGTTTGTCACACAATTATTTTCTCGTTTCATTTTACTTATGGTCGGCATTACATTTGGTATTATCTCGGTTGCATTATTAGCAATTGGGCAATTTATAGAAGCAGAATATGCAGTCTATATGAATACGGCTGCATATGTAGGACTATTTTTATGTGCAGTTTTATTAGTACGACTATCTATACAGGCTATAAGATTGATGAAAAGTGATCGGTAAATAAAAAGAAAGGCATAACCCCCATTTCCTTTTGAAGTGGGGGTTATGTTAATCTGATATAAAATTATTCAGCTGATAAGGCGGGATGCTCCCAGTAGCTATCTGCGACAGCCGGTAGATTTTTGGCATTAAAGTTATTAAAATTTATTTTATTTAGTGTTTCTCTACTAATTAGAACTACTATAACATCATCGTTCTTAACATTTCCGTACCGATCTGTCAGTGGGGCTTGTACGATCAAGGTAGCCTGATTAACTTCGTCTAGTGATTTCATCGCCTTCATAAATTTTACTGTACTATTTAAGATAGAAAGTTTTAAGGAATCTGCAGACTCAAAGTTTACTTCCAGTGCAATAGTTTCGACAACACCACTTTCAAATCTAGACGATAGAACAGCATTTTCCTTTTCTATATTCGTTGTCCCGAAATTCTTCATAATTATTTCCGCTGCAATTACTTCCGGAGACTTATCGCTTTGTGCCATTTTTTCATTTAACTCTTGTTTTTCCATTTTTTTATAAAAAGGTGAGTCGGTTACTTCTACTTTAACTGGTTCCTCTTTTTCTGTTTGATTGACTACATTTGCAATAACTGCTATTCCTAAAAATAGAACGAACAAAATAAAGCTCCATCGTTGATAAAAAGGTTGCTGCGTATTATCTGCCAATATGAATCTCCTTTCGTAATAGGAACGTATCTATTATTTTATGCATAATTGAAAGTAAATTATGTCAAAAAAATGCCCCAGGTAACTTAAGTTGAATATTTCACGAACTATAATTACAATGAAATTGATGTTACTTATGAATGGAGTCGGTATAAATGTATAGAACGGTAAATGATTTTATAACAGATTGGTCTGTTGCGGCGGAAGGAACACTTCGAGTCCTCCAGTCATTATCTGATGAAAAATTAGATCAAGCAATCGTGGAAGGGCATAGTACTCTAGGATGGCTAGGATGGCATCTTGCTACGAGCCCAGCATTTTTTGCAGGATTAGTAGGGTTGGATGTAAATTCTGCAATCGGAGCCAAAAAAGATCAGGTTAATGCTACGGATATTGTGGAGACGTATAAAAGAGTAGTGGAGAAAGTAAAGCACGAGACAGAAGCTAATTTAACGGACGAAAAATTAGTGGAGAAAATCGAAAGCTTTGCTGGAGATACGACTAGAGGGGCATTACTTCGTGGTCTTCTAGACCACCAAACGCACCACCGTGGTCAAATGACCGTTCTTCTACGCCAAGCAGGACTTCCTGTTCCTGGTGTAATGGGACCAACAAAAGAAGAACAACAAGGTTAATCGAGTAAAATTTAAAGTGCCGATATAGGGAAGCTCCCTTATCGACACTTTTTTTTAGATATACCGATCTAAGAACTCCAACATTTTCCCATAAACAAGTATTTCATTTTGCTTTTTCGAAAAACCATGCCCTTCATCTGGTAATACCATATATTCCACATCTCTACCTTTTTCCTTTAAAGCTGCGACAATTTGGTCAGATTCTTTTTGTACGACCCGTGGGTCATTAGCCCCTTGAATGACAAGCATAGGTTTTGTCATCCCATCTAAATAAGTGATTGGGGAATCTTCTATAAATTTTTCTTTATCTTTTACTGGATCTCCTACCCACTGAATCATGTACGATTTCCAAAACTCGGGTACGGAATCTACAAAGGAAAATAGATTACTCGGACCAAATATATCTACAACTGCCTTGAAGTACTCGGCATGGCGTCCGTGTAGTAAAAGGGACATATAGCCTCCATAACTGCCACCTAAGAGTAGGATTTTATCTCTGTCGACAAATCCTTCTTTAATCAACCATTCCAAGCCTTCTAAATTATCTAGACGTGGTCCATGTCCCCAGTCGCCTTCTACTAATTTCATAAATTTTAGACCATAGTTAGAGGAACCACGTAAGTTTGGAGCGAAAATGGAATACCCTCTGTTGAGTAGGAATTGGAACATCGAGCGAAACCATTTTCTCTCTAAGGACTGAGGCCCACCATGCGGCCATAAAATGACATGACCGTTGGAATATTCTTCTTTTGCTTTGAAAAGCAAGGCTTCAATTTCTAGACCATCAAAAGAAGGATAAGTGATGATTGTTGGTTCTACCAGCATTTCATCTGAAACTCCTGGAATTCGGAATTGAGTTAACTCTTCCCATGATTCACCATTGTTTCTTGAAATAAAGACATTATTTGGTCTAGTGGAAGTCCGTCCTTTGATATAAAGATTACCCGTAGGCATTACGATAAATTTTTCTACGACACTTGTTGGTGTTTTAACTTTTTTTAGTTCTCCACTTTTTAAATGGTATTCATATAGACGATCTTCTACTCCATATGAACCTAACAAATAAATACTTTGTTTTTCTTTAGAGAATTTTATCCCTGAGAAATCCTCTTTATCCATATCTATAACCTTTTTAAATGCCTTAGCTTCTAAATCGAACTTAGCTAAATAGGTTAAATCAGAATTATAGTTTGTTAAGAAATATATCTCGGATTCGGAAGTATACAGCATATCCGTAACGGTGTGTTGTTCCTCCGTCTCAGGGGTTAATAATATAGTTTCCTCTTCAACATGGACATAGGCTAATGAGTAAGTATTTCCAAACTGTTTACTTGAAACAAAAGACTTTTCATCTGGAGAGACAGCACCTATTGAGGTAGGAGCAGTATTGCCTTCGAGTAAAAGCTTCTCCTCGCCAGTTTCAATATCATATAGATAACTATTCAGGAAGCTTGCATTTCCTGCTGTTGTTGAATAGTAAAGACGTTTTCCATCTTTCGTCAAATAGCTTAAGAAATGACGTTCGCCTTCATTGCTTCGGAGCGGAATCAGTTTGCCGCCTTGAGGAGAAAGAGCATAAATTTGTGTGTTTTCATCTCCGTCTTTATCAAAACCGGCAACGATAAATTCACCAGTTTCTGCGTAAGTTAAAAAGTCTACACTCTGATTATTAAACGTCAGTGGGTATGGAAATTGATTAGGCAAATCCATTCCCCAAAGATTAAAATGACCATTTAGGTTTGTACTGATTACAAGCTGTTTTTCGTCAGGACTAACAGTGAAATTTTCCACTGTTAATGTTTGAAAAAATTGTTCTACATCAGGCTTATCAAATTTAACCATTCTCATTCCTCAATTCTATTAAGATATGATTTATTTTATCATAGTAATGAGTTAGTTATGAGGATTTTAACGAAATATTAATTATAATCTAAATATTTTAAAAGATAATAATTAACGATTCTGTTGAAGTACCCTATTGAGTATATTTCAAAATATCGCGCATTAAATTAGATTTTATTGTAAGATTATAGGTATTAGGGTAAAATTTTAATTATTTCAAAATAGCTCTTTAGAATTAGGAAGAAAGGAGTATATTCTATGACAAAGCATATAGATAAAGATACTTTTTATCGTTCCTTGTTTATGCATAACCCAGAAATAGCTCTTTATTTAGATAGCGATGGTGTTATTGCTAAAGCAAATCAAAATTTGTTTAAAAGGACAGGTTATAAGGAGGAAGAAGTTTCAGTTTCCCCACTTTTCAAGTATCTACCAAAGCATGAACAGGGTAATTATCAGAAAAACTTCTTGGAAGTCTTGAACGGAGTACCAAAGAGTATGGACACTTTCTTCATACATAATAATGGGGAGAGTATACCGATTCATATTGTTCTGATTCCTGCGATTGTAGAGGGTAAAGTAACTGGTGCTTTCGGAATTATAATAGATAAATCTGAAGCTCTAAAACTTGAAAATAGTTTACTGGAATCGGAGATGAAATTTAGAGCTATTGTGGAGGAAGCTTTGGTAGGTGTCTATATCTTAAAAGATAACTGCCTTTTATACGGCAATCCATACTATCATCAACTACTCGGAACAAAGTACGGAGATGTCAACATCGACATTATTAATTTCGTTCATCCAGAAGATATAAATGAACTCCAATCCACCTTTGATTCGTTAAAAGAAGGTGAGGAAGGAATAACACATTATTGTCGTGTAATTCGTAAAAACGGTTCTGAGATAGAAATCGAAGCACATTCCAAATTAATATTTATAGACCAAGACCCAATAATTTTGGGTACGATTATAGATATAACAGAGAGAAAGGAATCTTGGGATAAAATCAATTTCCTTGCCTATTTTGACCAATTGACAGAGTTGCCAAATCGAAAGTCCTTTGAAGAGACCTTGGAAAAGGAATTAGTAATCGCTAAAACGTTAAATCAGAAATTGGCAATTATGTACCTAGATTTAGATAGATTTAAATATACAAATGATACACTCGGTCATCATGTTGGGGATGAATTATTAAAAGCTATTTCTAAACGTCTTCTGATAGTACTCGGAGATGAACACCAACTATTTAGGATAAGCGGTGATGAGTTTGCTATAATCTCTCCTGACTGTAAAACTATCAATACGATAATAGACAAAGCAAATCAAATCATTAGTGCTATGGAAGAACAATTTGTTATCGAATCATATACCCTATCTATGACAACAAGCATTGGAATCAGTCTTTTCCCGACTGATGGTGAGGATACAATTTCCCTGATGAAAAATGCAGATGCAGCCCTACATCATGCGGAACAGGATGGAAAAAATACTTTTAAAGTATATTCTTCTACAATGGATATTCGAACATATAGGGCTTTTAAGTTAGGATCTGACATCCGTTTAGCACTTGAAAATGATCAATTAGAGTATTACTTTCAGCCAAAGGTAAGCACTGAGAATAATGAAATGGTAGGAGCAGAAGCATTAATTAGATGGAATCATCCAGAATGGGGGATACTATCTCCAAATGAGTTCATACCAATTATTGAAGAGCATGGATTAATAGCTGAAGTTGGCATTAAAATGAATTGGAAGGTAGCCAAACAAATTAAAGCGTGGCAAGAAATGGGCTTACCACAAATACCTATATCGGTGAACTTATCAGCAAAACGATTTTTGGATAAAAATCTTGTCAATAACTTTCAAGAGATTTTGGAAGATACCAAGCTTGATCCTGAATTTATCGAAATAGAAATTGTTGAAACTTCTATGTTAGAAAATGAGAAAATTGTGTTGAACACTTTAAATGACCTCATTAGAACAGGAATAACAATTTCCTTAGATGACTTTGGTACAGGCTACTCATCATTATCTTATTTAACCAAGTTTAATAAGTATATTGGTACATTGAAGATAGATCGTTCCTTTATAACCCATCTAAGTCAAGATGAAGAGAATGAATCGAACTTAATCACTAAAACCATGATTACACTTGCCGACAGCTTAAGGATGAGCGTAATAGCTGAAGGTGTAGAAACTTATGAACAATACCAAATTTTAAAGCAAATGGGTTGTAAGGTTGTGCAGGGATATTTATTTTCAAAGCCTCTACCAGCATCTGAATTTGAAGAATTATTAAAGATTGGGACAATTGATATTCCTAATGCCCCCCAATTAGAAAATCCAGCAATAGAGGAACAAAGAAAATTTTTCAGAGTCCCTCTTCATTTCCCACTCAGTGGTTCAATGACTATTACACGAATCAATGGACGTATGGTGGACATAGGAAAAACAGTAGTATTAATCGAGGATATTGGTTTAGGTGGACTTCGCTTTTTAACAGATTTAAAGCTTACCGTAAATCTGAATATAATACTTGAATTTGAGACTTACTTATTTGGTGAACCTATTAAGCTACTTGGCTCCATTGTCTGGATGAATGAAATAAAAACGGATATTTATCAATATGGTTTAGAATATGCTTTTGAAGAGAGTGAACGTGCTGAGTTTACGCCAATTTTAAATAAGCTTGCTATAAAGCTTCGTCAGGCTCCTATTGTCCCAGACTGTAGTTTTGTAACTGAGGACCGTTACAATTTTATAAAAAAATTACGCAAATAATATTTGCCATAGTGTTTAATTAAGAGTTCTATGTATAGGAGTTATACAGCCAGACATACTCTAAGATTAGCAAACAATTAGGCAACACTTTTTTTCGAATTAAACTTAACGTGTGCTTTACTTCCAAAAGGAGTAAAGCTTTTTTCATATTGTAGACAGTTTAGCATATAAGTGTACCTTAATATGGTTATTCTTCGTCTAACACTAAAAGGGGGGACTTACTACTTGTTGCTGGTTGTCATAATTCAGAAGATTATACAAATCAAAAGATGCCAGATGACTTTAATTTTACTATAATCTATGGAACATACGGAAAACAAAAAATAGATACTTTTAATAATGTTGTAGTTAAAGACCTTGTTGAAGACGGAACAATCGAAGCTAGCATTTCACTTACCAAAAAAGAAAAACAAGCAATTTATGATGAGATGATGAAAATAGATATAATGGGTGAATTAACTTTGAACGATTTGGATGAAGAAAATGAGTGTCAACACGGAGCATCCACGATTTCGAAATGGAATAATCAAATGAACTGTAGAACAAAAAGTTTTTACTATAAAACTTATTGTGAATATCCAGAGGACGTTCTGAACTTAATTAAACTTAAAGAATACATTCATAAAGTTGTTTCTTCTAAAAACGAATACATGGCTCTTCTAGAGGCAACAGGAAATTATGAGTAATATTTTTTTCACCCACGAGCTTTAGTAAAAGGTCAGCGGTTGCTGGGCAAAGCACGTTAGTTGAACAAATTTCCACAAAATTTATGGAAACGAAAACTACCTTATTCTGTTTCCTAAAGGAGTGATGAGATAGTGAAAAAACTTAGCTTAATCTTGTCTTTAATATTTGTAACAACGGGGTTATTAGGCTGTCAACAAAGTGGTAAAGAGGAGGAACTCACCAACGAGATATCTAAAAATGGAACTAATTCTACTACTCAAAATATGCCAAAAAATATGCCTGAAGATTTTGACTTTTATATTCAGTTCGGTGTACAAAAAAAGAATGAAGTCAATACTTTCAAAGACACTGTGACAAAGGATTTAATAGCGGATGGTATTGCAACCACTGAGTTAATCTTAACAGAAGAAGAAATGAAAAATATATATGAGAAAATGCAAGAAATTAATATAGTTGAAACGAAAGAATTTACACCTGAGCCTATAAACGGAACGGTTTGTATGCAAGAACCGTATGAAGAAGATGTGTGGAAAATTATGATCAATGGTGAATCGTTTACACATGTAATTTCAGGGAAGTACTGCGAACCAACGAACGAGGCAAAACAACTAGTTGAGTTGAGAAATTACGTCCTTAATATCATTAAAAGCAAGGACGAATATAAATCACTTCCCGTGTCCAATGGTGGGTACGAATAAGTATTTAACAAACGGCGCTTTACTTTAAGAAGGAGTAAATCTTTTTTATTAAACTAAAACAACAGGTACTGCAATAAGAGGGCATTTATGGGAGAATGTCGAAGTAATTAAATAAATAACTCATTAATTAGGGGTGTTTTAGTGAAGAAACTATTTTTATGGATTATGGCAGTATTGGTTATTTTAGTTTTAGGAGTCGTTGTTTATATATCCCAAAATTATCATTCTACTACTTTAGGTGCTTTAAATGAGCTGAAAAAAAAGACAGTTGGGCAAGTACTCTCACTATCTGATGATACGTTAGCTTTAGTTATTCATGAAGACGGGAATATATCAATAGGCTATTCCGAAGCACTTTACACGGCTGGTCTGTATAAAGATTTTGACGTTTATCAAAGTCAATTAAACGTATATGATCTAAAGCAAGAAAATGATATTCCCTACACAAACTCACCGAAAGAAGCTGGTTTATCCTTTGGACTGGTTAAAAATAGGGATATTGAATATTCGATCAGAGAAATGAAATTGTTAAACGAAAACGCAAATAAAGTTTTCCATTTGTATGAGTATATAGATGATCCAGTGCTAAAAGATATTAAGTTTTGGTATATATATTCTGACTTTGCCCCAGGAAGCTCCGTGAATGAAATCTATTTTCTTGATAAGGAAAAAGAAGAAGTACAATTAAATAAAAAATTTATTCAAAAATGATGGATACAAGTGAATAGAATATGTTTATTGAACTTACGTAACAGATTAGTTGAAGAATGTTGTTTAACTTAGAGGAGATTGCAAATGGATAATCTGGTCCTTATTGTATTTTTTGATGAAACTAGTATTATCATTTTATAAAATTTAGGTAAAATTTAATATATACAGACGGTATTACTAAAGGGGGAAATTTGTTTGTCAAAAATAGCAATTATTTCGGATATTCATGGTAATTTAACTGCATTAGAATCGGTTCTAAAAGATATAGAAAAACGTGGTGTAGATCAGATATATTGTCTGGGAGATTTGGTTGGGAAGGGTCCGCGTGGTTCGGAATGTATCGAACTTGTTAGAAAGCATTGTGATAAAGTCATTCATGGGAATTGGGATGTGTTTATCCAAGTTGAAACAGATAATGAAATTATTAAGTGGTCCCAAAGCCAGCTAACAAAGGAGGATTTTAACTACTTGGCCTCCCTACCTTTTCATATTGAATTTGAGTTAAATGGAAAACTGATTCGTTGTTTCCACGCATCACCGAGAAGTGTTTTTGAGCGAATTGCACCTGAGTATCATCCCTTAGAAAAGTGTATGTCTCTTTTTCAGAATAGTGAAGAAACCAAATCACTTCACTCGAAACGTACTCCAGATATTGTGTTTTATGGAGATATTCATATAACTCTATTAAGAAGTTATGAAATCGGTACCCTTTGCAATGTAGGGAGTGTGGGTTTAGATTTAATTGATGCTACATATGTTATTGTTGATGGTTCATATGGAACAAATTCGATTAACTTTGTACGTGTTCCTTATGATAGAGAAGCAGAACTGGCGGCGGCAAGAGAACTTGGAATGGTAGGTTATGAGCAATATTATAAAGAAATTATGTATGATCAATTTACGGAAACGAAAAAGTAATGAAGGGGAGCGGGTGCTTTACTTCCTTACTATAAGTGTTTTAATAGTTGTTGTATCAGTAATCTCCTCAACACTAGAATAAGGACAGAACTAAAGACTGTGGAGAAAAACTTTCTCCACAGTCTTTTATTGAGTTTAAAGCAAAACATAATAAAAGATGTTTAATGATATTTTAAAAAAATAGAGGTTATGGAAGTAATTATACATGCATATATTAAAACATGCTTAATCGTACTACAAATTATAACAGACATATTACATTATTAAATATTTATGAGTATTCTTAAAGCAATCCGAATACTAGTAGAAGTGAGATTCGCAATATTTTTGTGCTTGATTTTAAAACCATAACTATTGAATTAACTCATGAAGAGAATGAGTATTGTGCTTGCTTTTTTGTGGGTTTTTTTACTTTTGGGAGAGGGGTCGAACAATATGCACATGGCTGATGCTTTGCTTTCACCAGTAGTAGGTGGTTCAATGCTGGCAGCCTCAGTAGTAGTTGCTGCTTATTCTATTAAAAAGACTCAAAATGAATTGGATGAGAAGAAAATTCCTCTTATGGGGGTAATCGGTGCGTTTGTTTTTGCTGCACAGATGATTAATTTTGCTATTCCTGGTACAGGCTCTAGTGGTCATATTGGTGGCGGAATGCTATTAGCCATATTACTTGGTCCATATGCAGGTTTCTTGACGATGGCATCCATTCTGATGATTCAAGCATTATTTTTTGGTGATGGCGGATTGCTTGCATACGGCAGTAATGTATTTAATTTAGGTTTTTTTACATGTTTCGTAGCCTATCCGTTAATTTATAAATGGTTTACCCGAAAAGGTATTTCACCGAAAAGAATCTTTTGGGGTACATTGATTTCAGTTGTCATTGGTCTTCAGTTAGGAGCATTTAGTCTTGTACTTGAGACCCTTTTATCAGGTAAGACGGAGTTGCCTTTTGTAACGTTTCTCCTCTTGATGCAGCCCATTCATCTTGTCATAGGGATTGTTGAAGGATTAATAACAGCTGGAGTAGTAGCCTTCGTATGGAGAGAAAGACCAGAAATCTTGGAAAAAACAAGCGCTGGACTACCATTAGGAAAGGTATCAATGAAAAAGGTTTTAACCGGCCTTTCTATTGCAGTTGTTGTAATAGGAGGGGGTCTTTCCTGGTTTGCTTCTACTGATCCTGATGGTTTGGAGTGGTCGGTGGAAAAAACAGGAGGCACCACTGAGCTTGAAGCTTCTAGCAGTATTCATAACGTTTTAGCAGATATTCAAAGTAAAATCACTTTTTTACCTGATTATGGATTTAAAACTAGTGAAAGTGATAACGAGGTAAAAGCAACTGCCCAAATTGAAGAAGTATGGCCTGCAGTCAATACTGGTACAAGTGTTTCAGGAATAGTTGGAGGGGCGCTGACTCTAGTTTTAGCAGGATTGACAGGTCTCATTATCAGTCTCTCTAAAAAAAGAAAAGAAAAAGCAACCTTATAAATGATTTGAATTCCTGCAAATATGGGATGTAATTAAATGAATCAGCCTGTTCAGCTGTTAAACTTTCGATAGGAATTGATTTTACATGTCAAACATAAAAAGTTCTTTGTATAATTTGAGGGTTCTAGATGACTTGGCTCGGAAGGAAACCTCTATTCATCTGGTTCACCCACTGACTAAGCTATTAACCACAGTTGTGTTTTTGACTGTGGTTCTATCTTTTGGAAGATATGAAATAGTCGGTCTGCTCCCATTCTTTTTTTATCCGATAGTCATAATTACTGTTGCAGAAATACCCCTCGGACCCATTTTAAAAAGAGTTCTACTTGCGATGCCTTTTATCATTGGAATCGGAATCTTTAATCCAGTATTTGATCAGCAAACAATGTCAGCCTTTGGATTGATATTTTCGAAGGGCTGGGTGACGTTTCTATCTATATTGATCAAAAGTTGTGTATGCGTTGGGGCGAGCCTTTTACTCATTGCAACCACAGGAATGGACAGTCTTGCTGCAGCATTAAGAATGCTTAAGGTTCCAAAGATTTTTGTTTTACAGCTATTATTAACGTACCGATATATTTATGTATTGATTGAAGAGATTTCTCATATGATGCTGGCATATTCTCTACGTGCTCCGAGACAGAGGGGAATCCATCCTCGTGTTTGGGGTTCTTTCGTAGGACAACTCATCTTAAGGACCTTTGACAGAGCGCAAAGGATATATGATTCAATGGCATTGCGAAACTTTAACGGAGAGTATCATACAGGAAAAATAGATAAGAATTGCTGGAAAGATATGGTCTATTTGTTTGGGTGGTGTTTGTTTTTTATCATCGCGAGAACAAACAATTTGCCAATGTTAATAGGTTCATTTATTACAAAGGTGGTGAACTAATTGAGTTATCATATGTTGGAGGTAAGGGAATTGAATTTTGATTATCCAGACGGATATGAGGCCATAAAAAACATATCATTTACTATCCGTCGAGGGGAATCAGTTGGAATTATTGGCGCGAATGGTGCTGGAAAATCTACTCTACTTATGCTATTGATGGGGGTTCTTTTTCCTAAGAATGGGCAAGTTTTAGTCGATGAAGTGGCAGTGAGCAAAAAAACATTGCCGATGATTCGGCAACAGATGGGTATGGTTTTCCAAGACCCGGATGATCAGTTGTTTATGACGACAGTCTATGATGACGTAGCGTTTGGGCCACGAAACTATCTTCTTAGTGAACAGGAAGTGAACCAACGAGTGACAAAGGCTTTGGAATTGGTTGGAATTTCGCATCTGAAAGACCGAGCGCCGTTTAGATTATCAGGAGGAGAAAAACGAGCAGCAGCTATTGCATCTGTATTATCAATGGAACCGGATATACTTATTATGGATGAACCGACATCCGCTTTGGATCCTAAATCACGCCGAAGATTAATCTCTTTACTAAATAGCTTTGAACATACGAAAATTATTACAAGCCATGATTTAGACACGATAGTTGAGACCTGCAGTAGGACCATCGTTATCAAAGCAGGAGAAATAGTGGCAGAGGGCAAGACGGTGGAGATTTTAACCAATGAGGAATTGCTTGATCACTGCGGTCTTGAAATGCCACTTTCACTGCAAAATTGCTCTATATGTGGTTCTGAGAAGGATTTTTTTACAGAAAAGACCAAGTACTCAACAACAAACACCTATGGCATTCAAACAATAGAACGCGATTGTAGGGTATCTCTTGTAGAAAATTGAGTGATATTATTGAATGCATGTTTTATTAAGGATACTATTGGCTAGCATATGCTACTTATAGTATCCTTTTTTGACTTACTAATTTATTTCCAATTTCATTTTTTTATATACTACTTGATTTGATATTATCTTATTCTACTAACAAGAATATTGAATTTAACTGAATGCTCTAAGAAATAGAGGATTCAGTTATTGCTTTATGGAAGTACAAGTAGAAAGAATAGAAACACCTAGGAGGGATTACAATTTTTAATAAGGTAATAGAAGCACAGCAAGTTCAAGTAGATATTAGGATAAATTACAGAGAAGCAATAAGAGCTATTATATTTCAAAAAAATAATATTCTTTTAGTTCGTTCGAACAAGGGGGATTATAAATTTCCTGGCGGAGGGGTCGAAGGGAACGAAAGTCATTCGGAGTGTCTCATTCGTGAATTGGCAGAAGAAACTGGGTATATTAACTGTAGTATTAAAGATAAGCTAGGATCAGTTATTGAAAAGAAATTAGACGAATTTGACAATAACGCTCTATTCCAAATGACTTCACACTACTATCTTTGTGAATTAATAAATGATGAAAGAATCGCCCAACAATTAGATAATTACGAGTTGGCACAGGAATTTACACCAGAATGGGTTTCCATTAATGATGCAATTGGTCAAAATGAAAAAGTTATGAATAGTTTAGGTAGTGAAAAGAACAGTTGGATAAAACGCGAAATCTTTGTATTAAAGGAACTCAAAAATAAATTAAGATTATAGCTAAAAAAATAAAATTAAAATGGAACTTCCGGAAAATGGAAGTTCTTTATTTTTGTCTTTAAACAATCAACAAATAACTTTAAAGTAACAAAGATTAATTATTTATAATAATCTTTGTATAACGTTATTAAATTAAGTTTGACAATAGTTGTTATTACATGTTTAATAGAAACTAGATAATAATCTGGTTCTTAATTAATAAATGATAGGTAAAGAAATAATCTACATGGATTAATAGAAATTGATAAATGGGGAATAGACAAATATGATAACAGCAAATAATCATGTAACGGACGAGCTTGTAATCAATGCCATTAAAAATAATTTAGCCATAATAAGGTTTGATGTGAATCGGAAAGTCGCATATGTGAATGATTTATTTGCGCAAACTTTACATTATTCTTTAGAAGATATGTATGGAAAGAACCATGAAGAGTTTTGCTTTCCTGCTTTTGTGAAGAGTCCAGCATACGAAAGATTTTGGCGGAATTTACTTTCTGGAAAAAGTTTTCAAGATAAAGTGGAGAGAATGGATGCTTCAGGAAATATCGTTTGGTTGGAAGCTACTTATATGCCTATTTTTGCAGAAGGAACAAGTAAAGTCATTGGGGTTTTGAAAATAGCGACTGATATCACTAATCGTCAAAATTCCATTGTACAAGTAGCAGATGATTTGAAACAAATGTCAGCAGAGTTATTCAATCGCTCAGAAACTGGAATTACAAGAAGTGAAGAATTGGGAGATACTATTAAGCGAATTGCTAAAGATTCGCAGGAAAATGTAGAAAACTTGGTCAGATTACATAATCAGACTGATTCCATTAAAGGAATTGTCAAGACGATTCGACAAATTGCCTCTCAAACCAATTTGTTAGCCTTAAATGCTGCTATTGAAGCTGCAAGAGCAGGTGAATATGGTCGTGGGTTTGAAGTAGTAGCAAAGGAAGTAAGAAAACTTTCTGTTCAAGTAGAGCTTTCTATTTCTGAAGTTAAAGATAATATTGAAGGCATTGTACAAGAAATTGAGCAAGTGACCGAGAATATTACTCGTGTATCTCAAAACGTAGAGGAAACACATCAACAAACTCTTGTAGCCATACAAGATTTCGCGGAAATTTCTTCGTCAGCTGAAGCACTGGATGAACGAGCTCATAATTTTAAAGAGATCATTTAAAAGAGCAACTTCGTTTAAATATTCTAAACAAATAGAGTCAAAACAGCCCTCTAGACCTGATTCCAGTATGTAAACTGGACTTAGGTCTTTTCATTTTCCTCTTTTTTATGTGAGTGAGTTGTATAGTTCACTCTGAGTTTGGTTAGATAATTCTGAACGGTTGGAAATATGCTAGAAAATGTATTGCATTCGGTGGTTGTCTGACTGAGGCTCAAGCTTCATATTACTTCATAGAATAATAGATGACATAGGATGTATTTTATTAGAAGGAGAAAGGTATGTAAAAAGAGAATTGTTTATTATATCAGAATTTGGAAGGAGTTTTAAAAATGAGCGAAAAATTATTGAGGGTTGGAACTTCTTATATTCCAGTGTCAAATGTAGAACTCTCATCTGAATGGTATGTAAAAAAATTAGGTGCAGATTTATCTTATAAAGATGAAGACAAAGCGATTTTGAACCTTGCAAACCAAAGTATTTTTCTTGTGAAGTCAATTGAAAGACAAACCTCAAATTTCATTGATATTTATGGTGTAGAACGTTTTTCTCTAACTTTTGAAGTAAATGGGTTAAATGCTTTAGAAACTCTACATAAAGATTTTGTAGAAAATGAGATAAGAGTTGAAGAAATTGAAAACAGAGGACATACTGGAATGAATTTTGTTTTTTATGATATAGATGGTAACAAATTCGATGTATGGAGTGAACTTAGTCCAGTTTTTAAAGAAAAATATTTAATGTCCAAATAACCAAGAATAATCTTTTTGCTAATGAAATAAATACTTCATGAAGAAATAGATCATTTTTTTTGAACTAAAGCTGAGTTAAGTCAAAGAAGGAATAATTAGGGGAATACGGAATATATAAGTGGCTATCATTCCTCAACATTGAGGGGAGTCATGGAAGGAGAAGTCCAATTGAAAAGTAATATTCCTCTATTTGTATTTCTATCTTCATTATTATTAATAACTAGCTGTACGTCTAGTAATTCGGCAGAAACAGATGTAACAAAAAAGGAGAATGTAACGAGTATAGTAGATGAGAAAGTGCCAAATATTGCTGACACAGAAGTAGAGTTTTCTTATTTAACCGACTTCTCGGAAGAAGAATTGAAGTCATATAACAATTTACTGAGGAATATGATACAAAATACTTGAATGGCTTTTCACCAGAAAAGATTATACTAATATACATTCATTCAGCAGTTATCGATGATATAGAAGCAATCTATTCGTTGGCTTATATTGATGGTGGGTTACCTGATTTCAATACTTTTAAAGAAAAATATTATAAAAATCTTAACATATCCAACTACGAAATCTACGAAATAGCCTTAGATTTCAGATATTATGATTCAATCAAAGTAAAACAAGAAGATAGTAATGGCTTATTAGTCGAATTAATGGTTAGCTACGGAAAGTTTACAGCTTCCACCTTAATGGAATTAAAAAAAGAAAATGATATTTGGAAAATTGTTTTACCAAACTCCTTCAAAAAGTGAGTTTTTTGAAGGGACTAAGTCTTTTTTTTATTGAACTAGCGCAGCAGGTTAGTTCAATAAAAGATTGCCATAGGAAGGAATTCCATTTGTTAAAAGAGAATTGTAATACAAGGGGTTATTAAAGTCGTTGGGGGGGACATTGGTGGAATGTAAAAAGGTTAAAAAAATCTTTAGAGTTGTGGGTATAAAAGGTGGTGGAGCTTTTGATAATTTTGGTGCCGAAGTTCCAACACTTGCTCAACATTTTATCACTCGTATAGACGAAGTTAAAAATCATTCGGGTACTGAAATAGCCCTTTTCGAACCTAAAAAGGATGGTAACCATCTGAAAGGTCACTATTACGTTGGAATTATTGTAAATGAGACTCTAAAACAAGTTCCAGATGGGATGGACTATATCGAAACTGATCAATCCTATGTCACGACTAGAAGTAATATACTTAATATCGATCATCTACATGACCAATTATTAAAATGGGCAGATGATCAGGGTTATATAAGGGATTTAGATTCTTACATTATTGAGACCTATCATCCAGTAGAAGATGGTGAAGAAGTAGAGATTTATTTACCAATCCATCTTTAAAATTCCACTTGAAAGTTTTCATAAGGATAGTATACAAAAGAGTAGAATTGTTAAAATCAGTTAAATTATATATTGTGTGTTGAAAAGAAGAGTAGTTACGAACAGATTGTTTCAGAGAGCTCTTTAGAAGCCTTTCTGAAATTAGTAAAGGGGATGTAGTTAATGACGGAGGTTTTTTTAAAAGTCGAAAACGTACTTGAAAATTACAAAACAGCAGTTTACGAAAAGGATGTTGAAAAATTCTTATCTATGTATGCTCCTGATATTCATATTTATGATTGCTGGGGAAATTGGGAGTGCAAGGGTATTTCTTCATGGAAGGAAAATGTGATCGAATGGTTTAATGGATTGAATGAGGATGGTGTTTTAGTTAAAGTTGATATTAATGATCTGGTAGTGGAAGAAAATTCATATCTCGCATTTGTTCATTGTGCTGTAACATTTGCTGGCCACAAAGAAGAATCCGGTGAAAAACTTCGTCAAATGACAAATCGGTTCACATTTGGAATAAAAAAAGTGAATGAATCTTGGCTCATAGCTCATGAACATTCATCCCTACCTATAGATATGGAAACTGGTAAGGGAATTTTTAACTTGAAGTAAAAAATATACTATTTTAATTCGAGATCAAGGGGTTGCTGCTGCAATTCCTTTTTTCAAATTGAAATTAAGCAGTAGTTTAGTTTAAGAAAAAGAGACAAAAAGTAGTGAGGGGAGATTATTATGTTAGTAGTAAGACCATTAGAAGACATAGATTATGAATTGATAAAGGAAGCAGAAAAAGTTATTGAAAAGAACTATAGATACGAACGACATCACATTGGTTCGGCGGTAAGGACGAAAACGGGAAAGATATACTCAGCAGTACATGTTGAAGCGAATGTAGGAAGAATTACAGTATGTGGCGAAGCAATTGCTATTGGTAAGTCTATATCTGAGGGAGACCATGAATTTGAAACGATTGTTGCAGTTGCTCACCCTCATCCGCACGAGGATATAGAAAAATGTTGGGTAGTTGCACCATGTGGTATGTGTCGGGAGTTAATAAGTGATTATGGGAAGGATACTGATGTAATCATTTCTTATAAAGGTAAGCTAGTAAAGTGTAATGTAATGCAATTATTACCAGAAAAATATACAAGTGACCCTGAATGACCTTACCTTCTTAAGCTGGTGAGTTATTTGAAGAAGGCGTACAGAGGGGACACGGCAGATTACTTAAATAAGGGGGTGTTGTTTTGAATTTGGTGTTTATCATTATTTTGGTTTAATGGGAGATGCCGAGTAAAAAGGAATTTTCCCTTTCTAATGCTATAGGAGTCAGTTAATATATAATTAGAATAATTTTATAATATAGGGGGAAGCGAAAGCGCGTTTATATGACATTAGATAAAATGAGACAAACGACTTTTAACAAAGCAACATTGGATCAATGGGAACAAGTAGCCCTCAAATCCTTAAAAGGGAAAACTTTGGAGTCACTAAACACGAAAACCTTAGAAGAGATTATTTTGAAACCGCTTTATTCTATAGAAGATATGGCAAATATTCCTGCATCGCAAACCACGATTATTCGAAAATCGAAAAAATCATCTGAATGGTTAATCGCTCAAATGGCTGAAGGATCTACTAGTGAAGCAATACTTAAAGAAATAAAAGATTCACTTTCAAAAGGAAATGATGTTGTTCATTATAAGGTAGAAAAAGAACATACTTGGAGTGCTGAACAAATAGAAGAGTTATCAACGCTATTAAGTGACCACACTGCTATATTAGATGTTACGAATAACCCAACTTTTTTAACTTACTTCACAGACCTTCAAGGTTTAGTAAAAGGGGCAGAGGGTTTAGAGCTACCTAATGCTAGAACGTATTTCTTGAATGGTACTTGCATCCATCAAGCTGGAGGGGACGCTATTAGTGAACTAGCAAGTGTACTGGTACAAGCGGATGCGTTTGCACAAAAAACTAGCGCAGAGAATCTTGTTAAAAAAGCTTTTGTTCAATTTTCGATTGAAAGCAATTTCTTTATGGAAATAGCGAAAATTCGTGCCTTTCGTATTCTATGGCAAGCTTTCGGTCAAGCATATGGAAATCCTGACATACCTGCAATCCCTATACATACAGAAACTTCGTTGCGATCATACTCCGTATTAGATGCAAATGTTAATATTTTGCGTGCGGGTAATAGTGCATTAGCAGCCGTTCTTGGTGGAGCGGATAGCTTGACGACGTACCCATATGATTATTTAACCGGGGCTACACCAACATCCAAAAGAATTGCTAGAAATATGCAGCTCGTCCTAAAAGAAGAAACACATACTCAGCGTGTTGTCGATGCAGCAGGAGGTTCTTACTATATAGACACCTTGACGAATCAGCTAGTCGAAAAAACGTGGAAATACTTTTTAACACTTATGAAAGAAGAAAGTCCAGTGGATAGACAAGCATTACTTTTAGAACGAGCAGCAGCAAAGTGGAACGAACAGATCCATGCATTCTCTATTCGAAAAAAATCTTTAATCGGAACTAACAATTATGCAAATCCAGATGACGTGAATAGTGTCTCTATTAAACAAACTGAATATAAACGACTTGCAGAACCTTTTGAACAATTAAGAAAATCTTTTGAGGATAGTCCATTAAACACTGCTATAATTCCTTACGGGATTTTAAAGGAATATAAAGCTCGTATGGATTTTGTTAAAGGCTATTTAATCGCATTAGGGATTTCACCAATAGTAGCACCGGAAAACTTAAAACCATTCGAACTACAAAAATGGATAAATGAACAGAATATCGATTATATAGTATTCGTTGGTAACGATGAACAAACAGCTGGTTTAGTTCCAGCGTTATTAAATGAAAATTTGTCGGTACCAATGGATGTTGCAGGAAAATTTGAGGAGTATGAAGACTGGTTAGATTCAGGATTATCTGGAAGTATCTATGCTGGACAATCACTTCTTGAAAAAGGGCAGCAACTACTATCCCTTGCTAAAAAGGAGGATTTAAATGACAACGCCTAATTACGAAAAAGTATCCATTAAAGAAGTTTTATCAAAAGAGCCACATACAAAAATACCTGCAGGAGATTCTTTTCTAACGAATGAAGGAATTGCATTAAAACCTGTATATAACGAAGAAGACACGAAGGAATTTTCTCATTTAAACGATCTACCAGGTATCGCACCGAATACAAGGGGCCCATATCCTACGATGTATGTTGCAAAACCTTGGACAGTACGTCAGTATGCAGGATTTTCAACTGCAGAAGAAAGTAATGCTTTTTATAGAAGAAATTTAGCGATGGGACAAAAAGGATTATCCGTTGCATTTGATCTTGCAACACATCGTGGCTACGACTCAGATCACGAGCGTGTTACAGGTGATGTAGGAAAAGCAGGAGTGGCTATAGATTCGGTGGAGGATATGAAGATTTTATTTGACGGGATTCCGTTAGATCAAATGTCTGTTTCGATGACGATGAACGGTGCAGTGTTACCGATCTTGGCGTTTTATATTGTGACAGCTGAAGAGCAAGGAGTAGCTCCGGAGCAGTTAGCTGGAACGATACAAAATGATATTTTAAAGGAATATATGGTTCGTAATACGTATATTTACACGCCAGAAATGTCGATGAAAATTATTGCAGATATATTTGCTTATACAGCTCAAAAAATGCCGAAATTTAACTCCATCTCGATATCTGGTTACCATATGCAAGAAGCAGGAGCAACTGCTGATATAGAGTTAGCCTATACGTTAGCTGATGGACTAGAATATGTCCGAACAGGGCTAGCAGCAGGGATAGATATTGATGCTTTTGCGCCAAGACTCTCATTTTTCTGGGCAATCGGAATGAATTATTTTATGGAAATAGCAAAAATGCGTGCTGCTCGGAGAATATGGGCTCAAATGATGCAAAGCTTTGATCCAAAAAATCCTAAATCTCTCGCACTCCGCACACATTCACAAACGTCTGGGTGGAGTTTAACGGAGCAGGATCCATTTAATAACGTTACAAGAACGTTAGTAGAGGCAAATGCTGCTGCAATGGGTCATACCCAATCCCTTCACACGAATGCATTAGATGAAGCAATCGCCTTGCCGACAGATTTCTCTGCTAGAATCGCTAGAAATACTCAACTATTCTTGCAAGAAGAAACTAATATGACGAAAGTAATCGATCCTTGGGGCGGGTCATACTATGTCGAAACACTAACACATGAATTAATGGAAAAAGCATGGACCTTAATAGAAGAAATTGAAGCACTTGGTGGTATGGCGAAAGCGATTGAAACAGGACTACCTAAAATGAAGATTGAAGAAGCTGCTGCTAAAAAACAAGCACAAATTGATTCCTCTAAAGAAGTAATCATCGGGGTGAACAAATATCGTTTAGAGCAAGAAGATGCTATTGATATTTTAAATATTGATAATTCAGTCGTTCGTCAAAAACAGATGGAACGTTTAGAAAAGGTAAAAGCTAACCGTGATGAGAAAGCTGTACAAAAAGCGTTAAATGATTTAACGGATGCAGCAAGAAATGGTGAAACCAATCTGTTAGAAGCTGCTGTAAAAGCTGCTAAAGTAAGAGCAACTATTGGTGAAATATCAGATGCTATAGAAGTGGTAGCTGGAAGACATAAGGCGGTGATTCGTTCTGTGAGTGGTGTATATAGTGCAAACTTTAATGATGCAGAAGAGATTGCTGCAGTGAAACAAATGGCAGAGGACTTCCGTGAAAACGAAGGTCGCCGTCCACGTATTTTAATCGCTAAGATGGGTCAAGATGGGCATGATCGCGGGGCTAAGGTTATTGCAACTGCATTTGCCGATCTAGGATTTGACGTAGATATTAGTCCACTTTTCCAAACACCTGCAGAAACAGCGCTTCAAGCAGTAGAGAATGATGTTCACGTTGTCGGAGTGAGTTCATTAGCTGCTGGACATATGACATTAGTTCCTTCATTGAAAGAGGAATTAGCTAAGCTTGGTAGAGAGGATATATTGATAGTTGTTGGTGGTGTTATACCTGCGCAGGATTATGCTTTCTTACGTGAAAATGGTGCTTCTGCTATTTTCGGACCAGGAACAGTTATTCCTGTAGCTGCACAAAAAGTTATTGAAGAGATTTATAAGCGTCTTGGTTATGAGGAAGTGGAAGGCTAATGTCAAACACGGATAATAATAACGAATCTTCTATGCGTGTGATGAGTGGTATTAAATCGAAACATGATGGTGTGGGGAAGGCTTCTATTAAAAAGTTCTCCAAAAGAAAGCCTCTTCAAATCGATGAAGAGGAATATTTCCAGCAAATTCAAAATGGTTCCAGACTGCATTTGGCAAAAGCTATTACGTTTATTGAGAGTACTGTAAATGATCAACAACAAATTGGTCAGCAATTATTGAAAAACTTGCTTCCTTACACTGGTAACAGCATTCGTATCGGAATAACTGGAGTTCCCGGAGTAGGGAAGAGTACCTTTATAGAAGCATTTGGGAAAATGCTATGTGATCAGGGATATAGAGTTGCTGTTCTAGCTATAGATCCTAGTTCCTCTTTAACAGGTGGAAGTATTCTTGGAGATAAAACGAGAATGGAGGAGCTTGCCAAACACCCAAATGCATTTATTAGACCTTCACCAACTGCTGGTACCCTTGGAGGCGTACACAAAAAGTCTCGCGAGACGATGCTTCTATGTGAGGCTGCCGGATACGATGTCATTTTAGTTGAAACGGTTGGAGTAGGTCAAAGCGAAACGATTGTTAGGGGAATGGTGGATTTCTTTCTATTGTTAGCTTTAATAGGTGCTGGAGATGAGCTACAAGGAATGAAAAAAGGAATAATGGAGCTTACGGATGCAATTATAGTCCATAAGGCTGATGGATCAAATGAAAAGCTAGCGAAAAAAACTGTCACAGAGTATAAGCAAATACTCCATTTTCTAGCACCAGCCTCTCCATACTGGAAGACTCCAGCCCTAGCAGTATCTTCGCTATATAAAATAGGCTTAGATGCTGTTTGGGAAAATATACTGCAGTTCCAGCAACAGATGAAGGAAAAATCTGTATGGCAGCAAAGACGAAAAGAGCAATCGTTAGAATGGTTTAAAACAATGATTGTAGATCGATTATATGATGAGTTTTTTTCATCCCATGTTAAGAAAAAATCTATGGCAACTTTAGAGCAATTAGTACGGGAAGAAAAAATAACAGTTTCCCAAGCAGTTGACGAATTGTTTTCCTCGAATTCAAACAAATAATCTGATAAGATAAAACTAGTTTAAAAAAGGAGAGTGGCAATAATGAATATGGATTTCAATTTATATATGAATGATATACTTGAACAGGCTCGTGGCGAAATGGATGCAGCTGGTTTTGAACAACTTAAGACACCTGAAGAAGTAGACGCTGCATTTGCTCGTCAAGGAACAACGTTAGTAATGGTAAACTCAGTATGTGGTTGTGCAGGTGGGATTGCTCGCCCTGCGGCTGCAAACTCTGTACATTATGACAAACGTCCGGATCATTTAGTAACTGTTTTTGCTGGTCAAGACAAATTAGCAACACAGCAAGCGCGTAATCTATTCGGAGAAGATCACTTACCTTCCTCTCCATCATTTGTATTGTTAAAAGATGGACAGCCAGTAGCAGAAATTGGTCGTCATGAAATAGAAGGTCACGCACCAACTTCTGTAATCACGCACTTACAAGGATTATTTGAAGAACATTGCGAAGAAATATAAAATAATAAAAACCAGCGGAAGCATACATATGCATTCGCTGGTTTTATTATTGTCTTGGAAATTATAAAATCTATGACACGTGGCTAAATTTCTAAAAGTGATTCTCCGTCCAGACTCCAGCGTCTAGCCCTTCGAGTCGCTTCAGAATGGCGAATAAAGGCAAAGAGTGCCTTTATTACAATTCTTCCAGCGTTCTTTAGGGCTGACATTGGTTCTTACGCTTTTGTAGTATCTTAAAGGACGAAGCTTAGACCGAATAGTAATGTAGACATTACCATTACAAAAATCATTAAATAAACAATAATTTTACGAAATTTTTGGTTTTGCATAATTTCTCTCCTTTAGCTTGTACCTTTATTTTATCAAAAACATAAAAATGCACAAGAGGTAGCGATTTTTTTTTGAAATAGGTACAATAGAAGAAGATTGCTGTTTTTTAAAGGGGTGTAAAAATGGAGAAAGTTGATCATATTGGGATTGCTGTGAAAAGTATAGAAGAAGCGCTTCCATATTACACAGAATCATTAGGTTTAAAGCTATTACATATAGAAGATGTTCCATCCGAAAAAGTTCGTGTAGCTTTTATCGATAGTGGGAATGTTACTCTAGAATTACTTCAACCGATCGATGAAACAAGTACGATTCATTCATTTATAGAAAAGAAGGGTGAAGGTATTCATCATATAGCTTTTGGCGTATCTGATATTCAAGAGCGATTGGACGAGCTAAAGACAAAAGGCGTTCAGCTAATACATGAAAAAGCAAAAGCAGGTGCACACGGAGCGCAAGTAGCATTTATTCATCCGAAGGCATCTCGTGGAGTACTTTATGAATTAGTCGATAAAACTGGGGGAGTGAAGTAATTATGGATATATATGAAAAAATCAATGACTTATATGATCGAAAACGTAAAATCGAACTTGGCGGTGGGGATGAACGAATCCAAAAGCAGCATGAAAAAGGGAAGCTGACTGCTCGTGAACGTATTGAATTATTAGTAGACAAAGATTCATTTGTAGAGTTAAACCCATTCATTAAGCACCGAACAGTAGACTTCGGAATGGACAAGCAAGAAGGTCCTGGAGATGGAGTAGTAACTGGTTACGGGAAAGTTAATGGTCGTCCTGTTTATTTATTCTCCCAAGATTTCACTGTTTTTGGTGGAGCTTTAGGCGAAATGCATGCCCTTAAAATTGCGAATGTTATGGATTTGGCTGCTAAAAATGGAGCGCCATTTATTGGGTTAAATGATTCAGGTGGTGCCCGTATTCAAGAAGGTGTCGTTTCACTCGATGGTTATGGACAAATTTTTTATCGAAACGCTATTTATTCGGGAGTTATACCGCAGATCTCCGTCATTTTAGGTCCTTGTGCTGGTGGCGCAGTGTATTCGCCTGCTATAACAGATTTTGTGTTTATGACCGATGAAACAAGCCAAATGTTTATAACTGGTCCAAAAGTGATTGAAACCGTTACGGGTGAAAAAATTTCTGCCGAAGATCTAGGTGGATCGAAAGTACATAATACAATAAGTGGAAATGCACATTTCCGTGGAAAAACAGAAGAAGAAGTTTTAGAAAGCGTACGTTTACTGCTAAGTTATTTACCGCAAAGCTTTGAAGAAAAGCCTTCGATAGCTGATGTAAAAGAAGAGGATAATTATCGTCCAGATTTAGCTGATATCGTTCCTTATGAAGCAATTCGTCCTTATGATGTTCGAAAGGTAATTGAACAAGTCGTTGATACAAATTCTTTCTTAGAAGTCCAAAAAGAATTTGCTAAGAACATTGTTATTGGTCTAGCTCGTATTAAGGGCGAGGTAGTAGGTTTAGTTTGTAACCAACCAAAAGTAATGGCTGGAGGTCTAGATATAGACTCTTCAGACAAAGCAGCGCGTTTTATTCGTTTCTGTGATTCCTTTAATATTCCTATCATTACGTTTGAAGATGTAACAGGGTTCTTCCCAGGCATTAAACAGGAACACGGTGGTATTATTCGCCATGGTGCTAAAATATTATTTGCTTATTCAGAAGCAACTGTCCCTAAAATAACAGTTATTTTACGTAAAGCATACGGCGGGGCTTATGTTGCGTTAAATTCCAAGTCAATTGGAGCAGATGTTGTTTTTGCATGGCCGAATGCGGAAATAGCAGTTATGGGACCAAATGGAGCAGCAAATATAATTTTTGCTCGTGAAATAGCCCAAAGTGATGATCCTGAAGCTGTACGAGCTGAAAAGATTGAGGAGTATCGTGAAAAATTTGCAAATCCTTATGTAGCAGCTTCAATGGGCATGGTCGATGATGTAATTGACCCGAGGGAAACTCGTATTAAGCTAATACAATCATTAGAAATGATGCGAAATAAGAAAGAAACAAGACCAAACAAAAAACATGGTAATATTCCATTATAAAAGGAGACTTTTAGATGAGTCGATTAGTAGATGAATTTTTAGAACTAGTTCAAATAGATTCTGAAACAAAGCATGAGAAAGTAATTGCGCCTATATTAAAAGGTAAATTAGAACAACTTGGGTTCTCAGTTATAGAAGACAATTCTGCTTCTAAAACTGGTCACGGAGCTGGTAACTTAATCGCAACATTAAAGGGATCAAATGCAAACATAGATACAATTTACTTTACTGTCCATATGGATACAGTTGTCCCTGGTAAAGGAATTAAACCTGTTATTAAAGACGATGGTTATATTTATTCGGATGGGACAACAATTTTAGGAGCTGACGATAAAGCAGGAATCGCCGCTTTGTTTGAAGCTATTCGTCGTTTGAAAGAGCAATCTATCGAACACGGCGATATTCAAGTTGTAATTACAGCTGGAGAAGAAAGTGGTCTAGTAGGAGCGAAAGAATTGGATGCTTCTTTGCTTACTGCAAAATATGGCTATGCAATCGATAGTGATGGGGCTGTTGGTGGTATTGTAACAGCTGCTCCTTTCCAAGCTAAGCTATGGACGACAATTACAGGGAAAACTGCGCATGCTGGAGTGGCTCCTGAAAAAGGTATTTCTGCTATAACTTTAGCTGCAAAAGCAATTTCTGCTATGAAGTTAGGACGACTTGATGCTGAAACTACCGCAAATATAGGTCGCTTTGAAGGTGGACAAGCAACAAATATCGTATGTGATGAAGTGCATATTTTATCAGAAGCACGCTCTATCAACAAAGAAAAACTAGATGCTCAGGTTGCACATATGGTAGAAACATTTGCAGAAACTGCTGAAAAATTTGGTGGTAAAGCAGTGACAGAAACACAATTAATGTATCCAGGCTTCCACTTTGAAGAAGACCACTCTGTCGTACAGGTTGCCAAACGTGCAGTGGAACGTATTGGAAGAACTGCAGAGATTAAGACTAGTGGCGGTGGTAGTGATGCCAATGTAATTGCTGGTTTTGGGATTCCTACAGTTATCTTATCTGTCGGTTATGAAGAAATTCATACAACAAATGAACGAATGCCTATTGAAGAGTTAGAAAAACTTGCCGATTTAATAGTAGAGATCGTTTTAGTAGCGGCAGAATAAAATAGGAGGTGACTTCATTGGACAATGAAAAAGTTGTCGTATTTCAATGTGGAAATGAAGAATACGCAGTATCTATAGAACATGTTGTGTCCATAGAGAAATTAGAACATGTCAATCCAATCCCACACTTACCGAATTATTTGATAGGTTTGATGAAAATCCGTGGGGAACTTGTACCAATTATCGATTTTGAACAAATTTTGTATAATCGTAGTGGTGTAAATGAGGATTCTGCTAAAGTAGTTACTATGCATACGAAAGATATGACTGTTGGACTTCTAGTGAAAGAAGCGAAAGAGATTTTAGATATTGATCAGCAAAATCTAAAGCAAATTGGTTTAGTGAATTATACGAAAACACTTTATTTCACTGCAGTTGCAAACCTAGAAAATCGTATGATTACAATCGTCGATGCTTCTATATTGGTTAGTTCTTTAGAAGGCTTTAATGACATTCAATCGTATGTAGAGGAAGTCAAGAAAGAAGAGACCATTAATAATTAGTTTCATGATTAGCCAGTAAAGGTAGCTTATATAGCTACCTTTTTTTAAGAGGAAAAATCATATATTTGAAGTATAGACCCAATACTCCTGCAAACTTAAGAAGTAAATATATTCATTGTTGCTGCAAATTATCGTTGCAGGAGGATGCTTTCGGTTGGGCTTGCAGTTGATCTCATACGTTACATGAAGTTGAGATGAGAGCAGTGGGACAGGTGATACCCCTTGGTATAGTTCAATGAATATTAAGACTTAACTTCAAATAAAAAAATTATTCTTTGATTATTGAGTAGTGCGTATAGATACTTTAAGAAACGGAGCAAAGCAGTATGCTAAAACTACCTCTGGACGATTAAATGGACCTAAAAATTGTTAAATCAATAAGTCATTCAAACAAATTATCTCGCTTCCTTTACTTTCGTAATAGTCTAGCATACCATCAATTTTCTTTTTATCATAACTGGTAATGCAATCTGATAGTACACTAACCCCATAGTTTGATTTACGTAAGTTAAAGCAAGTTGACTTAACACAAGCAATAGCATCTCCTCCAGTGAGGTAGAAGTCGTCTATTTCATTTTTACTAATAAAGTCTGTGAATTCTTCACTTGTTAATGCGTTTCCTTTATATTTTGTAAAAACATTTTCTGATACTATTTTCAAATTTGAAGCTAAATCAGCACCTAGTGTACCTGTTTTAAAAGTTCTCGTACCGGGTGACAAATTCTCATGTCTTATATAAACAACATGAATATTATTTTCGATTGCCCAATCAATTGACTTGTTGATATTGTCAATGATATCTTTGTAATTCTTTGTCATGTCATTTTGAATATCAATTATTACTAAAGCTTTTTTCTGCATAATACTTCCTCCTCAGTTTGGTTCATTCTTAATTCCTCCTAATTTAATTATGAAAATTGTATTAATTTGATAATGTCTTCAGTATATAATGTAATAGTGACAAATGATGACACAATTAGCAAAAGGGTGAAAATTTTGAGTAAGGCAATTAGATTAAATGAATTAAGGTTGTATATTAATCGAGTCAAAAAGTTTAAGGTAGATGATTTAGCAAAAGAATTTAATGTTTCAAGAAGAACGATTCTTAGGGATTTAGAAGAACTAAGTATTTTAGGGGTTCCATTAATTTCAGAGGTAGGAGCTAATGGTGGATATCAAGTTTTGGAAGAAAAAAATCTACTTGCTGTCACTTTTACAAAAGAGGAAACTTTCTCTATCTTTTTTGCTCTTTTGTCTTTAAAACATTTTATCAGCCTACCTTTTGAATCGGAATATAATTCAATCATAAAAAAATTCTATCTGAACCTAAACGGAAAGATGAAAGATGAAATTGATTTAATCAAAAACAAGATTGATTTCAAAATAGATAATCAGAGTAAAGAAAGTCCCCTATTAAAAGAGCTGTTTATGGCGGCAATAGGAGATGAGCCGCTTTGGATTTCTTACTTGGGGGTTAAAAGAGAAATTCAACCAGTTGGATTATTTTCTCAGTATGGAAGATGGTATTGTCCTTCGTATTGTTATCTTAGGAAGGAATTTAGACTTTTTCGTTGCGATCGAATATCAGAGATCGGATTAAGTGTAAGAAATGACAAGATGAATCTAAAAGAAACCAACTTAAATGATATTATTAACATTTTAACAACAAAAAAAGAGTATGAGCTTATTGTGGAATTAACACCAGAAGGAGTAGAAAAATATAAATCTAATCTTTCGCTATATTATCAAATATCAATAGACAGTAAAGGTTATGGAGTCATTAAGGGTTCAATAAGTGAAACAGAAATAGACTTTTTGGCTGACTATTTCATACAAATTGGAAAACATGCAAAAGTAGTTGAACCCATAGAGTTAAGAGCTGAAATAAAAAAGAAAATTTTAGTATTGAGTGATTTATACCGTGATTTGGTATAGGAAACAAATGAGCTTATTCAACTGACGGGTGCTTTACTTCAAAAAGGAGTAAAGCTTTTTTCTTATTGAACTAACGAAGCAGTTTAGTTGAAGAAGGAAATAGGTATGTGGTTGCCGAATTCTTTTAGAATAGAGATAGGAGGATTTTAATGTCAGACATAATCAACACTCAAAATTGTATAATTCGAAGTGTAGAATTAGAAGATGCGGAAGCACTTTTAGAAATATCAAATTCCATTATTTCCGAAGGAGATTATTTCATCATAGTTTCTGAAGAGTTAGAAAAAAAATCTTCAAATCAACTAAGAGAAAAAATACAAGAGGTATTAAACAATGAAAATGAAAATTTAATAGTTGCAGAGATAAATGAAGTGGTTGTAGGTTCGATTGTGTTTCGTTCTCATAACTTAAAAAGACTATCTCACACTGGCACGATTTCAATGTCGATAAGTGAAAATTATAGAGGTATGGGAATTGGAAAAATACTTATTAAAGCATTGTTGGATTGGGCAGAAAACCATCCACTAATTGAAAAGGTGAGTTTAGGGGTATTCTCAACAAATCATAGGGCAATATCATTATACAAGAGTGTGGGATTTATTGAGGAAGGTCGTAAAGTTAAAGAATTTAAGATAAATGAAAATAAATATGTGGACGATATTCTTATGTACAAGTTCGTTTAATAATAGTTATAGTTTGTTAAATATTGTACTTCAACTAACGGGGGCTTTACTTCAAGAAGGGGTAAAGCTTTTTCTTGTTGTGCTAAAGCAGCAGTTTAGTTGAAGAAGAAGGTTTATTTTCGATTGTGTTGAATAAGGTGATATACGAAAATTATTAAACAAAAGGGGTCATTTACTTCAATTCTGTGAGTAGTACTTTTTTGAACTTACGAAGTAGGGTAGTTCAAGAAGGATGAAAAGTCCTTAAAAAAGCGGACTAATAGTTAGCCCACTTTTTTTATGATGGTAAATGGTTACTTACTAATTCAAGAACAATGGATTCAACATTGTGTTGTGGTTGTGGTTGTGGTTGGAACCAATGAACCTCTTCGTTATGGAAAATCCCTCGATAGTCATTTCCTTCAATGTTCACTTTAAACTGAAAATGTTCGTTAGCTTGTCCCTCAAATAATGGTTTAATTACCTCGAAACTTTGTAACATAATGAAAATCCCCTTTCGTTTATGTCCTTATATTAACTACTCAAAGTTAAAAAGTAGGGTAAAGAAGGTTAGAATTTGGATAGAATAAAGTAACAAATTGTATTTTAACTAGTGTTAACATTATGAAAGAATGTACTTCAACTAATGGTGCTTTACTTCAAGAAGGAGTAAAGCCTTTTTCTTATTGAACTAAAGAAGCAGTTTAGTTGAAGAACAGTGTGACAAATAAAGGTTTTGTTTTTTTTATGTAGAATAATTAAATAAAATAATACTCAAATAGTTGTATTCGAGGGGGTGTACGTATGAAAAAATTAAGTTTATTATTCACAGGTTTATTTTTTCTATTATTAACAGCCTGTAATAATGAGGAACCTTTAATAGAAATTGAAGTTAAAATTTCTTCAATTAGTGATGATGAATACAGTAATGTTGGTGCCACTAAAGATTTGATTGAGCCAAAGCAAGAAGATTTTAAGGTACTTGAATTTACATTTAATATGAAACACACAGATGCTGTGACAAATCGAAAAGTTGAGATGTTTGAGGATTGGAAAAAAACACTGGATAGCATAGATGGAATTGACCGTTATTGGTATGGAAGTGCTTCATCACAAGATAATGCATCTGAAAATTTTGCGGAATATCAACAAGAAATTGTTTTTTACGCGAAAGGATTATCTGAAGAGGATATTAAGAATGCGTTTAGTGATGCAAAACTTACAGTTTCGTGGACTGACAATAATTTTGAACAAGATGAAAAACAATACAAAATAGCAGATTTATTAGAGTTTAGTAATGAATAAGAAGGTCTTATTCATTACTAACGGGTGATTTACTCTAAGAAGGAGTAAAGCCTTTTTTCTTATTGTACTAAGGTAGCAGTTTTTTTAACAAGAAATATAATGGGGGAATTTTTATGGAATCTGATTATAAATGGTTTATTGATATCCGTTTCAGTGGTGGAGATATTCAATTTGACGTTTCTAGTGAGTCGCATTTATTTAGTTATACATCAGGTATAGGTTTTGTGGCAATACCTCATTTCTTTTGTACACTTGCACAACTTTATAAGAAAGAAATCAAAGAAGCCCATTTAATTGGCGTTTTAGCTAATGGAATAGTGCTAGTTTTTGTATATTTCTTATTACTTGCTAATGGATTAGCAGGTTAAAATAAAGCGTTTGGAAAAATTGAAGGGTAAACAAAAAGTCTTATCCAACTAACGAGTGCATTACTTCAAGAAGAGGTAAAGCATTTTTCTTCTTGAACTAATGCAGCAGTTTAGTTGAACAAGAAAAAATTAACTAACGAGAATAAGTCGAGGGGGGAAAATTTTATGAAAAAACTTTTTATTATGTGTTTGCTTTCATTTGCGATTCTTTCGGCTTGTGGAAACACCCCTAATAAGTCAATAGGACAAGAATCAAAAGGACTTCAAAGTATTGCTTTTACGAGTTTATCAGTCATGGAGAAGAAGGAAATCGAGAATAAAGAGAATGTTGAGATAGAAAAGATTGATGTAGTTCCTGAAAACACAGAAATTTTATCTAATGATTATGATAAAAACAATATCTACTCAGTTAAGTTTAAGAGTACGAATCAAGACTTGGGAGATATAATTGTTTTTGTAGATAATGTTAACAAAAAGACTATTGGAATTCTGATTAGAAAGTAAAATACAAGCAGTTTTATAGTAGTAAACCATTAAAAGGATTATTGCCAACTTAATAGAATTATAGACAGAAGGTATATTTTTACTAACGGGGCAGTTTAGTTCAAGAGAGGTTTTAACTTGTATTCAACAATCGGGCCATCTAGTTGAAGAGGAAAAGTGAGGGAGAAATTGTATGATCTATGTAAATGTTAGAGCAATAATTGAAAGAAATGGACCAAATGGAACTGAAATCGTTATACAAAAAAGGGTTAAATCTAATGAGAATAAAAGACCTTATGAGCTACCTGGAGGAAGGTTAGAGGAATTCGAGTCATTTATGGAAGGACTTAAAAGAGAAGTGCACCAAGAAACAGGACTTCATATAACAAAGATTTTTGGGGAAGAAACTAGAATAGAAACTAATGATGTGGACTCAAATGTTGAAGCTTTGAAGCCTTTTGCTGTTTATCAAACGACAAATGGTCCAGTAGATTCATTAGGCGCTTATTTTCGATGTCAAGCCTCTGGTAATTTAGTTAAAGAAGGCGACGGTACTATGGATTTAAAGTGGATACCAGTAGATGAGCTACACCATTCACTAGAGAAGGATCTAATAGATTTTAGCTGGGTCGATAAGTCTGGAATAATGTATTATTTAAAATGGTATTACGCAGAAAAACAACAAATTGATTAGTATGATTCCTATTTTATTCTGGAAAAGCATTCATTAAATTAAAGGGTGATTACATTACGATAATCCACATTTAGGAAGGCTAGTGCTTCTGATAAATCAATTGACGGGTCCAATTCTTGATTAGATTCTAAAATAAATAGGATTGTTTCTTCTGGTAGCTGAATCATTTTCTTTTTGCGCTCCAGTTCCTTATACGCAGTACGAATTAAGATTTTTACTAGCCAAGTACTAAAAAAAGCAGGTGATTTTAATTGGTGTATCGAAGTATAGGCTTTATAAGTAGCTTCTTGTAATACATCGAGTGCATCTTCTTTGTTACGCATGTGAAGAAAAGCAATTTTATATAACTTTTCACTTTCAAATTTAAGTAGTTGTTCAAATGCTTGTTTATTTCCAGCTATGGCTAACTCGACTATTTGGGTTGAATACGACATGTAGCAACCTCCCTTCACTTATTAGAGGCAGAAGAAATAGAATAAGTTTCAAATCTAATACATTTATTAAGTTTTATTATTATAATTGTATTATATTTATTGATTTCATTAGGATTTTATATTTTAAGGAATTAATGACAGGAGAAATTAAATTATTGAGTAATCGAGGGCAAGATATTTACTTTATAACAATCATTCTTCTTCAACAAACGGGTACTTTACTTCAAGAAGGGGTAAAGCCTTGTTCTTATTGAACTAACGGAGCAGGTTAGTTGAACAAGGAGGTATTTTTAGAAGTATGGCGAAGTAGGATAAGGTAATAAATTGATGTGCATATTACTTCATTTTGGAGGGATAA
>NZ_FNHY01000003.1 GCF_900103605.1 Psychrobacillus sp. OK028
CTTATCAAGATTATCCTATCACGCCCACCTCTCCATATAAAGTGGACAGAGAACAAGTTCTCTTTAGTTCGCAGTAATTAAATTCCACTCAATAAATCTAGGTACTTTGTTTACACATAATTCTTGACACTACCAACTTACTCGCGTTTATCCCACATTAACTCTCGTTTAAGATTCATTTACTCTCGAAACGGATTATTCTTCCAAATATTTAGCTATTAAATAGAGCTCACACAAAAGTTTAAAAAACTTTTGTGTGAGGTCTATTTTTTGATTAAAAAAAAGAATATGTTCCCATACTTAAAGAGACCACCCTCTGTCGAAAATCGACTAATAAACGATGATTTCTTCTACTTTTGTCAAGCGCAAGGAATTTTTAAAGAACATGTGGAATAGCGCTATCTAAGGAGGCGATTTTATGATTCATGAAGTTGAAAAAGTTGGAGACGAAATTATTATTATTCGATTAAAAGGTGAATTAGATCATCACAGCACAAATGATATTAGAAATGAGATAGTTCCAATGATAAAAAACGGGTCTATTAAAGTACTAGTTTGGAATTTGAAAGATTTGCATTTTATGGATAGCTCGGGGATCGGGTTAATACTAGGAAGAATGAGAGAGCTTGCTCCAATAGATGGACAAACAATAATTGTAAATCCATCGCCAACAATGCGAAAAATTTTTCAGTTTGCAGGTTTAAGCCCTTATATTTATAGCGAATCCGAAATTGAAATAATTTCTAAGTTAGGGGGAATAGTTTATGGACAATGAGATCACATTATCTTTTATCGCTAAAAGTGAGAATGAGGCATTAGCCAGAATGGTTATGTCTAGTTTTATCGCAACAATCGACCCGACTATAGAAGAGCTGTCTGAATTTAAGACCGTCATTTCTGAGGCGGTAACAAATGCAATCGTCCATGGATATGAAGAAGACGGAGTAGGGAAAATTGAATTGCATGCACAACGAGTAGATAGAGAAATTGTCGTTTCTATTGTAGATTATGGTCGTGGAATACGCGATGTCAATCAAGCACGTGAGCCACTCTTTACGACAAAACCTGAGCAAGAACGTTCGGGAATGGGCTTTACAATTATGGAAAGCTTTAGTGATGGTGTTGAGATTTACTCCATTCCTGACAGGGGGACGACAGTAACAATAACGAAGCAATTTGTACCAATTCAAGAATCTTGTAGGATCGTCTAATGATAAATAAAAAACCGTCTACTTTACTAACTCAAGAGAAAATGAGAGAGCTCATAGCACTATCACAGACTGGTGATAAACTAGCAAGGCAGCAAATGATTGAGGGTAATACGAGGCTTGTATGGTCTATTGTTCAGCGATTTGCTTCTAGGGGAGCAGATTTAGAGGATTTGTTTCAAATCGGCTGTATTGGCTTGATGAAATCGGTGGATAAATTTGATTTGTCCTACGAAGTTAAGTTTTCGACGTATGCGGTTCCTATGATTATAGGGGAGATTCAGCGGTTTTTAAGAGATGACGGAATGGTAAAAATTAGTCGTTCGATCCGAGAATTAAATTTTAAAATTAGGCATGCTACCGATGACTTTTTGAAAACGTTCGAGCGCCAACCTACTATTTTGGAGCTTGCACATATTTTAGAGGTGTCCAGAGAAGAAATAGTAATGGCTACCGATGCTCTTCGTGATCCGGCATCATTGCAAGAGCAGCTTTATGAAAATGATAGTGGGGACGCTCTAACGTTAATGGATCAAATGAAGGATGAGCGGTCTGAGAAGCCGTTTGAGCATATTCCACTACGAGAGCTGGTAGAAAAGCTAGATAAACGGGAACAGATGATTATTTATTTACGATATTATCTTGATTGTACGCAGAGTGATATTGCGGAACGATTAGGAATTTCTCAAGTGCAAGTATCGAGACTTGAGAAGAAAATATTATCCCAACTAAAAACTTGGCTAGTACCAGTGGGCCATACGAATTCAAATGCAAAAGATAGGTGATTGAAACGAAACCGTTGTTTAAAAGTATGGATGAAGCAGAAATGTATTTAAAAGAAAAGTTCGGAGTAAATGAGTCCTATGATGTGGGAATATTACATACCCATTTATATGAATTTCCAGTATTACTCGTCTATATTAATGGATTAATTGATGGAATGTTAATTACTCAATTACTGACGAACACCCAATTGAAAATTGCAGATAAAACAATAAGTGAAAATGAAATTATAGAACATTATTTTCCTTACTATTCTATAACGCAATATGATTCCAAGGAAAAATGGATAGCTGCACTTCTGAGTGGACAAGTAACGTTCATATTATCGAATGGTTTCGTGTACACCATTGATGTACGCTCGTATCCTGGAAGATCCCCTGAAGAACCAGATAATGAGAAGGTTGTAAGAGGTTCTAGGGATGGATTTACAGAAAATATTGTTCAAAACACAGCGCTAATTAGAAGAAGGATTCGAGATACCGATCTACGTTTTGAACTACATCAAATTACCGAGTTAGGTCAAACTGATATTGCCATATCTTATATTAAGAATATTGCCAATGAAGATAATCTAACGCTAATTCGTGATCGCATAAAAAAGATAAAGCATGATGGAATTACGATGACAGACAAAGCTTTGGAAGAATGGCTTTTTAAACAAGGATTCCATCCTTTACCTTTTGTTCGATTTACAGAGAGACCAGATATAGCTGCAGCACATTTACTTGAAGGGCATATTTTGATAGTTGTGGATACATCTCCATCGGTTGTAATAGTTCCCACGACCCTTTTTCACCATTTACAACATGCGGAGGAATTTAGGCAGGCACCTGCAATCGGAACTATTGTCAGGTGGATTCGTTTTTCAGGTGTTCTGCTTAGTCTATTTCTATTGCCATTTTGGTACTTATTATCTGTTCATCCTGAATTTTTACCAAAAGCACTCAAATTTGTCGGTCCAAAGGAAACAACAGATATCCCACTTTTGTTACAAATTTTGTTTGCAGATATAGGGATAGAATTTCTTAGACTCGCTGCTATACATACACCTACGCCGCTATCAACAGCAATGGGTATTATAGCTGCATTAGTCATTGGGCAAATGGCTGTTGATGTAGGACTTTTTGTTCCAGAGGTTATTTTATTCACAGCAATAACAGCGATTTTCACTTTTTCTATCCCTTCCTATGAACTAAGTATCACCACTAAAATATTCAGGACTATTATCCTGTTAAGTACAGCGATGTTTGGACCAAGTGGATTTTTTGTAGCTGCGTTAGCTCTACTTTGGTATGTGGGCTCTGTAAAGCCTTTAAATGTACCTTATTTATGGCCGCTCCAGCCTTTTTTTCCAAAGGCGTTTTTGAGAACGATCATTCGTTATCCCATGCCCATTGATGCTAAAAGACCATTTATAACAAGAGCACTTAATCGAAAACGATCTTAAAGTGCATTGCCATTTCCTTATCTAATGTGATAAAGTTCTAATAGATATAGGGAAAAGAGGCGAACTTAATGGTGCTAGTTTCAAAGCATGCTGTAAACGAAAAAGGTCACTTAATGATTGGTGGAATAGATAGCTTAGAGCTTGCAAAAACATATGGAACACCATTGTTTGTGTACGATTTATCTTTAATAAGAGAACGAGCGCAAGCATTCATCCAAACATTCCAAGATCAACAAATTCCGGCTCAAGTTGCTTATGCAAGCAAGGCCTTTTCTAGTGTTGCAATGTACCAAGTGATGAAACAAGAAAACCTATCTTTAGATGTGGTATCTGCTGGGGAGTTATATACGGCGATTAAAGCCGGATATCCAGTTGATCGAATTCACTTTCATGGTAACAATAAAAGTAAAGAAGAATTATTATTAGCTCTTGAGCATAAGATTGGTTGTATAGTTGTTGATAATTTTTATGAAATAGAATTATTAAAGACATTAACTGCTAAAACCAAACAAAAAGTAAATATATTATTAAGGGTTACGCCTGGAGTCGAAGCCCATACGCATGATTATATAACGACTGGTCAGCAGGATTCAAAATTTGGATTTGATTTGCTAAATGGACAAGCAGACCAAGCATTTCTGGATGTTTATGAAGATAAATATATTCAGTTGCTTGGTTTGCATTGTCATATTGGATCTCAAATATTCGAAACAACTGGCTTTAAAGTGGCGGCGGAAAAGCTTATCACTAAAATGATAGGCTGGCATACAGACTATAACTTCCAATGCAGCGTTTTAAATCTAGGTGGAGGCTTCGGTATAAAATATACAGATGAAGATGCACCCCTGGAACCAGCTGTATACGTAAAAGAAATGATACAAATAGTAAAAGAGCTCGTGCATAATTCTTCTTTTAAAATGCCAGAGATTTGGATTGAACCGGGTAGATCATTAGTTGGGGATGCAGGTACTACGTTATATACAGTAGGATCTGAAAAAGTTGTACCTGATATTCGGAACTATTTAGCGGTAGACGGTGGGATGTCTGACAATATTAGACCTGCCTTATACGGCGCAGAATATGAGGCAGTTATTGCCAACAAAATGGGGAATCAGTTAACGAATAACTATACCATCGCCGGTAAATGTTGTGAGTCTGGAGACAAATTAATCGAAGATATTCAATTACCTGCAGCTGAACCTGGAGATATCCTTGCTATGTTCTGCACAGGTGCCTATGGATACTCGATGGCAAGTAATTATAATCGCTTAACGAAACCAGCCGTAGTGTTTGTAGAAAATGGAAAACACCAATTAGCTGTAAGAAGAGAAACGTTGGAAGACCTCATACATCTTGACCTTCCTTTAACAATGGAAAAGGAGTGAGCAAGATGAAAAAGGGAAATGTAATACTCTTTCTAATGATTTTTATCGTAGGAATTGTTTGGGGTGTCTTATACTGGTTATTTATAGCACCAAATGCCAATTTGTAAAATCGGTAAATTTCATGTACGATAATACAGATATTTTTAAGAAATTGGACTTCGTTTATTAGTTTTTAGAAAAATAACAAAGCCAAGAAATTAAAAGAGGGTTTAAATCATGCTACTTCGCTATAAAAAGTCATTTGAAAAGATTTCAATGGGGCTGCTTTCTTTTATGCCTCATGAAAAAGATGTGAAAAAGTTATTAGAAACAATTCATGAGTATGAAACTAATCCAGATTGGCATTTATTTCTTTGGAAAAAAGAAGACGATTTTGTTGGATTGATAGGAGTTCGTATGGAAGGTACCGAAGCAGTAATTCAACATCTTTCCGTCAATCCGTCACACCGTGGCGAAGGACTTGGACAGGAAATGCTACAAAAACTTCCATCAGTTCTACCAACAACCTCACTTAAGCCATCCAAGGATGTTGAATCATTTTATGCGAAATGCCAAACAAAAAAAGAAGAGGAATGACTTTAGTTTAACAAGTCATCTCTCTTTTTTTTCTCTCTATTTCGTTCCTCTAGTATTTCTGAACGATCTCTTAGCATATGTTTATGAATAAGAAAATGTAAGCTCTCATTGGTTTCTAGCTGAAGCTCTTTAACTCGTGATTGTAAAGCAGGATTCGTTATTTCAATTGAAAATGCTTGAAACTTTTGACTACTAGTTATTAATTGGAGTGCGACATTCATATTTTCTATTAAACGCTGGTAATTTAAGTCATTGAAGAAAGGAGAATCCTTTGTTAGCTCCATTCTTTTTATACTTGTTTTCATCGTTTTAGTAGCTCCAGTTAAATTCCCACGTCTCCAGTGATACATAGAAGTTGCTAATAGGATGAAAGCAGTTAATGCATGGTTTTTATGCCTTGGGGAAAATTCTTTCCAATAGTCTTCCAATACCTCGTGACACTCAAAATAATCGAAGGTTTCATTGAAATGTTTTAAAAATGCCACAAAACTAGTATGAAATGTAGGGTGCAATACAATCACCTTTCCTCTATAATTATGTTAAAAACCGATAATAGGTGGAGTTTTATGAGTTATGAAGTAAAAACAGAAGCGTTTGAAGGCCCACTAGATTTATTATTACATTTAATAAATCGTTTGGAAATAGATATATACGATATCAAAATGGCAGAAATCACAGAACAATACATGGAGCATGTACACGCAATGCGTGTTTTAGAACTCAATGAAGCTAGTGAATACTTAGTGATGGCCGCAACTTTACTTTCAATTAAAAGTAAAATGTTATTGCCGATTCATCAAGACGACGATATAGACGATGATTTCGATATGGATTTACAAGATCCAAGGGATGAACTTGTACTTAGATTAATAGAATATAAGAAGTATAAAGAAGCTGCAGAAAACTTGCATGAGATGGAAGAGACTCGTTCACTCTATTATTCTAGACCGCCAACAGATTTAAGTGAATATCAATCTAGTAAACAATTAGAATTACTTGAATTGGATGCGAATGTATATGATATGCTTGGTGCGTTCCAAAAAATGTTGCGAAGAAAACAGTTAAATGCGCCTCTTCATACGCGAGTAAGTAAACAAGAGATATCGATCAAGGCTCAGATGAAAAATGTTATAGAGGTGTTAAAAAAAGGTGGAGGAAAATTATCGTTTTACGAACTTTTCCCAATGAGAGATAAGAATACTATCGTTACTACTTTTTTATCACTGCTAGAATTGATGAAACGTCAAATTATACAAGTAGAGCAAAAAAGTAATTTTGAAGATTTGTTTGTGCATTTGCGAAAGGAAGATATAGAAAGTGAATTCGAAGATGAGATTGATGAGTAACATAGAAAGCCTTTTATTTGTAAGTGGGGAGGATGGCTTAACAAAAAAACAATTAGCCTTTCTAACTAGCGGGGCAGAAGAGGAAATAGAAGTGATTCTTCAGGAAATGATAGAGGTGTATCAGACGAATCAATCAAGAGGAATAGAAATAAAACAATTAGCAGGAACCTATCAATTAGTAACAAAACAGGAAAATATAGAGTGCATTCAAAAATTAGTAGAGAACCCAACAAATCAGTCCTTATCACAAGCATCTCTTGAAGTACTAGCAATTGTTGCCTATAAGCAACCAATTACGAGAGTAGAGATAGAAGAAATTCGTGGAGTTAAATCCGAACGTCCAATTCATACACTTTCCGCGAAAGGACTTGTGCAAGAAGTTGGCCGTGCGGAAGGGACAGGTCGAGCTATTTTATACGGCACGACAAATGAGTTTCTCCAGTACTTTGGATTAAAGGATATACATGCCCTTCCACCACTCCCAGAAGATCAGTCTGGGGATGATATGGAAGACACAGATTTATTTATGACGAAATTTCAAGAAACGTTTGAAGGATAGAAATAATTGAATGAGGAGCATGATTCATTTTAAAAAAAACGGCCATATTTCTGTTGCTTTTTCTTTTGTGGAATATAACTGAGGCGGATGCTTCATCGTCTTATGTTGTAATTGATGCAAATACAGGAAGATTACTAGAAGGTAGCGACCCAAATGCTGCACTACCAATTGCAAGCTTAACAAAAGTGTGGACTGCAATTACGGTTTTGGATAACGTTTCGCTAGATGAAGAAATAACCATTTCTAATGCTGCTGCATCGCAGGAAGGATCATCGCTGTACTTAAAAGCGGGTGAGGTTTGGACGGTCGAATCATTATTGTATGGTTTACTGTTACATTCAGGCAATGATGCAGCCTATGCACTTGCTGAGTATACTGGTGGCTCAATAGAGGGCTTTACTAAATTGATGAATGAGAAAATAGAGCTCGCTGGGTTAAAAAACTCCCACTTTACTAATCCCTCTGGGCTTCATCATGAGGATCATTTTGCTTCTGCAATAGATTTAGCCAATATGTTCCGTTTGGCGATGCAGAACGAAGCATTTGCGAAAATCGCCTCAGCGAAATCTTATTCTCCAAAAGAAAGATCTGTCACATGGAAAAATAAACACAAATTATTACACTATAATGAATCTGCTATTGCTGGAAAAACAGGATATACGAAGGCTGCAGGAAGAACTTTAGTAACTTTTTTTGAAGAAGATGGTAAAAAAGTTATTGTAGTAACATTAAATCAATCCAATGACTGGAACACACACTCCTCTCTAGCTGCAAATATATTTAAAACATACGACAATGTGAAGGTTGTAGAAAAAGGAAAATATCGACTGTTGGATAAACAGGTTATCGAAGTGAAAAAAGATTATTTCCTTTTACTAAATAAAGAAGAACGAGACGCAACGAAAAATATATTGATCATCCCTCGTAAATCATCGGCGAAAAAACCGTATTTTTGGAATGTGACAATAAACAATGAGGTTGCTTTAAAATTTAATGTAAAGAAAATTGACTAAAAATATCGAGAAGACAGTTATTATAAAAGACTGTCTTCTTTTAATTTGGCCAAAAGTATGACATAATTCACTCATGTGAGTTGGATAGAATGGACGAGGTGAATGTGTTGGAAAGATTACAAAAAGTGCTTGCACATGCAGGTGTGGCATCGAGAAGAAAAGCAGAAGAAATGATTGCGGAAGGTAAAGTGAAAGTAAATGGCAAAGTAGTAACGGAACAAGGGATTAAAGTGTCCGACAATGATGTAGTAGAAGTGGAAGGGGTAAAATTAGAAAAAGAGCAAAAAGTATACTATTTATTATATAAACCACGTGGTGTGATCTCCGCTGTAACGGATGATAAAGGCAGAAAAACAGTAACGGATTTACTTCCCCATGTGAAAGAACGTTTATATCCTGTTGGAAGACTAGATTATGAAACCTCAGGTTTGTTATTACTTACAAATGATGGTGATTTTTCTTATGCACTAACACATCCAAAATATAAAGTAGATAAAACGTATGTTGCACGTGTAAAAGGAATTCCATTAAAGGAGCAGTTGCGCCCACTCGAGCGAGGAATTGTTTTAGAGGATGGCAAAACAGCACCTGCGAGAGTAAAGCTATTATCTTCTGAGCGGAAAGCAGATAAATCGATTATTGAGATTACCATTCATGAGGGGAAAAATCGACAAGTGCGTAGAATGTTTGATGCAATTGGATTCCCAGTTCAAAAGCTAAAAAGAGAACAATTCGGATTCTTAACGCTTCACGGCTTAAATGCTGGAGAATGGAGAGAGCTAACTACACACGAAGTAAAACAAATGAGAGTGTTAGCAGAGACTGGTAAAATAGGTAAATAAACCTGTGAGTTCACAAAGCCTTCATAAGTAAGGCTCTTTTAAATTGTAAATTTTGTTATAATAATTGATGATTATAAGTGGAAATGGAGGGGGCCAAGTTGGCACTATCTAAAAAAAGTCGATTTTATATGAGAACTGCTATATTAGGAGTGCTTGTAGTGGCAATTATTTTTACAGTTTATTCAAACTTAAACAAAGAGAAAAATGCTGTATTACAAGTAGGAGATAAGGCTCCGGACTTTGTATTAGTGGATATGGATGGTACAGAAAGACGTTTATCTGATTATAAAGGGCAAGGGGTATTTCTAAACTTCTGGGGTACATGGTGTAAACCTTGTGCAAAAGAAATGCCAGCTATGGACAGACAATTCAGTGAGTTCACTGATAAAGGTGTACAAACACTTGCTATTAATATTGCAGAATCAGATCTTAAAGTAAATAGTTTTGCAAATCGATATGGTTTAACTTTCCCAATCGCAATCGATCGCAACAAAAGTGTGATGGAATCATATAATATTGATCCGCTGCCAACAACTTTCTTGATCAATCCAGAAGGTAAGATTGAGAAAATTATTAAAGGTGAAATGACAGAAGAAGATATTGCGAATTTTATGGATCAAATTAAACCTTCGTGAAGGAGTCTTAAAAATGGACAAGATAGTTTGTGCATGTGGAAATGTCAATCCAGCTGGAACAGCATTGTGTGAAAGCTGTGGTCGTCCATTAAATGAAGAGACAAAAGAGAAAAAAATTGTAGATATGCGCTATGAAGGATCTGCAAGACGGTCTCAAACGTATAATAAGACGATTATTGATAAAGTATGGAATTTCTTTTCCAGTGTAAAAGTAGGCATGTGGATAATTGTTTCAATTTTAGTTGCAGCTGCAATCGGTACTATACTTCCACAGGTATTTTATGTACCAGCAACAAATGAATCGGATATTGCAGCATATTATGAAAGAATTTATGGTTGGTTTGGTACGCTCTATTATGAGCTTGGTTTATCAGACTTATATAGTTCTTGGTGGTTTCAGGGATTAGTTGGGATGTTAGGTATTTCTTTAGTGATTGCAAGTTTAGACAGAGTCATACCACTTTATAAATCTTTGAAAAAACAGAAGACGAAAAGACATATTAGTTTCTTAAAGCGTCAACGAGTTTATGGTATTGGTAAAGCAGAGGTTACAGAGGATTCTTTACTAAAAGCTGAAGAAAAGCTTAAGTCGCTTAAATATAATGTAAAACGTGAAGGGAATGCTATTTTAGCTGAACGAGGACGTTTTTCCCGCTGGGGTCCATACGTTAATCATTTAGGTCTCATAATATTTCTTTTTGGTGTAATGCTCCGCGCTCTTCCAGGTTTTTACGTCGATGAAACGATGTGGTTACGAGAAGGGGAGACTCTTTATGTACCTGGAACAAATGGTTATTTCTTGGAAAGTAAAGGTTTCATCTATGAGACTTACTCAAAAGAAGAGTCAAATGAAGTTTTTGGCGATGCAATTGATCGAGTAGGTACAATTGCAAAGAACTATCAAACAGATGTTGCCTTATATAAAGGTCCAGAAAATTCTGTAGCTGGACATGCTGAAGATTTAACATTTGAAAAAAATGCATCTATTCAAGTAAATAAACCGATAAAATTTGATAACTTTTCTGTGTTCCAAATGGACTTCCGATTGGATGAATTAGCAAAGATGAAATTCCAATTACAAGATAAACAAACACAGCAATCATTTGGAGAATTTACAATAGACTTAGCAAATCCTCAGCCTCTTTATGAATTGAATGAAGGGTATAAAGTAGAGGTATTGGATTATTATGCAGATTTTACTGGATTTGAAGAAGGGGTTCCACAATCTCAATCACCACTTCCTAACAATCCTGCATTTTTAATTAAAATGTATAGTCCAGAATTTCCTAAAGGGGAAACTAGTTTTGTTATGATCAAAGAAACGGTTGAACCACTAGGGGAAAACAAACATAAGATTGCTTTCCAAAGTGTAGAAACAAGAGATGTATCTGGACTAACAGTTCGTAAGGATTTAACTCTTCCTCTTCTTGCTCTTGGCGGTCTAATCTTTATGATTGGTGTAGCGCAAGGGTCCTACTGGAATCACCGTCGAATCTGGATTCAATTATTAGAAGATGGACAAACCGTTGTTGCAGCGCATACAAACAAAAACTGGTTAAGTGTGAAGAGAGATTTGGATGAAGTTTCAAAAATAGCTCATCTTCCTGAATATTTAGATCAAGATGATCTAGATTCTTTAGATGAAAAAGTGGATAAAGAGGAAGGGGTTTAACAGAATGGATATGGCATCTCTAAGTAGTAACTTATTATTTATAGCGTTTGTAGCATATCTAGTTGCTACGTTTTTGTTTGGAGGAGCAGTCAAATCCTCCAATGCTCAATCTACCAAGTCCTTTGATAGGTGGGGGAAGTTAGCGATTACCGTTACGATTATCGGGTTTATAGCTAATCTTGGATACTTTATCACTAGATGGGTCGCTGCAGGACATGCTCCTGTAAGTAATCTATTTGAATTTACTACAGCTTTTGGGATGATGATTGTAGGAGCTTTTATACTTATTTACTATATCTATAAAGCACCTGCACTTGGACTGTTTGCTTTGCCGATAGCGGTATTAATCATTGCTTATGCAAGTATGTTTCCAAAAGAAATTTCACCGTTAATACCAGCTTTAAAAAGCTACTGGCTTACTATCCATGTAATTACTGCTGCCATGGGTGAAGCTATTTTAGCGATTAGCGCTGTAGCTGGACTTATTTATTTGTTGAAAAATATTGACTTGACGAAAAAAACCAAAGAACGTTTTTGGATTGAAGCTGTCATGTACGTATTATTTATAGTTGTTGGATTTGTCGTGTCAACGGTGTCGTTTTCTGTTGCTAACTACAGTGCTGAGTACACATATATAAGCAAAGACGAAACTCAACATACAATCGAATATACAATGCCAGCGCTATTTGGTATGAATGAATCTGTGGCAATTACAGATAATGCATTTGAACCACTTGTAGAAATGCCACCATTAGTTAATGCAAAAAAATTAACTTCAGTAGTTTGGTCTATTCTATTCGGTACAGTAATCTATCTATTACTTCGATTAATATTACGAAAACGTATTTCTTCTATACTACAGCCGCTTACGAAAAAGTCTAATTCACAATTGATGGATGAGATAGGGTATCGCGCTGTATTAATTGGTTTCCCGGTATTTACGCTTGGAGCCTTAATATTCGCGATGATTTGGGCACATGAAGCGTGGTCTCGTTTTTGGGGCTGGGACCCGAAAGAGGTATGGGCACTTATCACTTGGTTATTCTATGCTGTATTCCTACACCTTCGCTTGACTAAGGGCTGGCATGGTAAAAAATCTGCATGGTTGGCAGTAATCGGTTTCATCATTATTATGTTTAACTTGATCGCAGTAAATCTAATTATCGCTGGGTTACACTCCTATGCATAATAAAAATTAGAATTAGTGTACTTGGAAAGCTCTTTACTCTTTATACTACAGGGGGAAGAGCTTTTCTTTCATTTTAGTAGCAGTAATTGTACAATATAAGTAGATGTTGATAGAAAGGTTTGATAAAACTATGTCGGACACAATTAAACTTTTAGTAGTTGAGGATGAGGAACGCATTCGTCGTCTACTGAAAATGTATTTAGAAAGAGAAGGCTATGAAGTGGAAGAAGCGGAAAATGGAGAAGTTGCTTTACAGCTCGCTTTGGAATTTGATTATAATTGCATCCTTTTAGATATAATGATGCCAGAAAAAGATGGCATAGAAGTGATGACAGAACTGCGCGTACACAAAGAAACTCCAATCATATTATTGACGGCTAAAGGGGAAGAAGCTAACCGCGTAGAAGGTTTTGAACTGGGAGCAGACGATTATATTGTAAAACCGTTTAGTCCACGAGAAGTAGTGTTACGTGTGAAGGCACTTTTGAAACGTACCTCAGTTGGTGCACCTATACAGGGTACGTCTATTTCTAAAGAAATCGTAGTTTTCCCACATTTAACAATAGATCACGATGCGCATAGAGTTACTGCAGATGGCGTTGAAGTAGGTTTAACTCCAAAAGAATATGAATTACTATACTTTTTAGCGAAATCACCAGACAAAGTATTCGATCGTGAGCAGTTATTAAAAGAAGTATGGCATTATGATTTTTTTGGTGATTTAAGAACAGTTGACACTCACGTCAAACGGTTGCGTGAAAAGCTAAATAGAGTTTCCGAAAAGTCTGCTAAAATGATTGTAACTGTATGGGGTGTCGGGTATAAATTTGAGGTTATCAATGAATAGAATTTGGAATAGTGTTGTCGGGAAGCTTTGGGGAACCATATTGCTTCTCGTTTTATTTGTGTTATTTATTGTAACCGTTTTACTGCTTGAATTTTTAGGAGATTTCCACACAGAGCAGGCGGAGGAATCTCTTCGTAAAGAGGCAGAAACTATTGGTAAAATTGTCGAGCAGCATGACAAGGTGGAAGATTCTATCGAAATTATACAAGATATTTTAGGTACAGAAACAAACACGTTAATTGTACGAAATTCAGGATCTGTATTTTTATCTATTCATGAAGGACTTAACAAAAAAGTAGTACAGGAAAAGATATTAGGTGATAAGCAGTTATCTAAAATATATACATCGGATGAACCAATCGTGAAGAAAATGCTAATGCCGGCTATGCACAGTGAGGATCGGATGGAAGATTATATTATTCTAGCCACCCCTTTAGAATCCAATAAAAATATCCATGGTGCTGTATTTATTTATCAAAGCTTGGAAGTTGTTAGTAAAACGACAAATAGTACAACAAAAATTGTATTCTTATCTGGATTTATCGCATTGCTTCTAACTACGATGTTCACTTTTTTCTTAACCTCGCGGATTACTTTACCGCTAAGATCTATGCGAGAAGCAGCGATTCAATTAGCTAAAGGTAATTTTGAAACGAAAGTTCCGTATCTCCAAAAGGATGAAATTGGAGAGCTAGGAATCGCTTTTAACCAAATGGGGAAACAATTGAAGCACCATGTGGAAGTCATTAACCAAGAAAAAGAGCAATTGGCGAGTATTCTCACTTCAATGACGGATGCGGTTATTACATTTGATACTAAATTTAATGTTCAAGTTAGTAACCCCCAGGCAGATCTGTTATTTAAAAAATGGTATGAGAATACTGGAGCAACAAATGAATCAAAGCTACCAGCTGAAATACACCATCTTTTAGAATACGTATATGATGTAAATGAAGAGTTTGACGAAGAGTTAGAGATCCAGGGATCCTATTTTGCAGCATCTATTAGTCTTTTGTACACAAGTGGTAATACAGTACGTGGCGCAGTAATCGTGCTTCGTGATATGACCGAGCAGCATCGTTTAGATAAAATGAGATCAGATTTTATCGCAAACGTGTCGCACGAGCTTAGAACTCCTATTTCGATGCTTCAAGGCTATTCTGAAGCAATAATAGATGATGTCGTTACAACCGAAGACGATAAAAATGAAATGATTCGTATTATATATGATGAGTCTAAGCGAATGGGAAGACTAGTAACCGAACTATTAGACTTGGCACGTCTAGAATCAGGTCATCTTAGTATATATAAAGAAAAGGTTAATGTAGTCCCAACAATTGAACGTATTACACAAAAGTTTGACCAGGTGGCCAAAGAAAAAAATATTAAATTATCATTGGAACATAGTTTAACAGAAAGTTTATCGATGGAACTTGATGAAGACCGTATGGAACAAGTGTTAACCAATTTAATAGATAATGCGTTAAGGCATACAAAAGAGAATGGCTCTGTTACTGTCCAATTAAGTAAGACAGCTACTCAATTAGTTTTAAAAGTAATGGACACCGGATATGGTATACCAAAAGAAGATCTTCCTTATGTTTTCGAACGTTTCTACAAAGCTGATAAGGCGAGAACTAGAGGGAAAAGTGGAACTGGCTTAGGATTAGCAATCGCAAAAAATATTGTAGAAAGACATGATGGTGTCTTAACTGCAGAGAGCGAGCTAGGGGTAGGTACCAACTTTATTATTCATTTACCGCTTAAAGATGTGTAACAAAAATGTACTTGAAACGACTAATTGAAAGAACGGGGGGAGCCTATGAATGACTCCGTTTTCCACCGCTTGTATGATTCGTATCATCAAGATGTTTTTCAGTTTCTCATCTATTTAGTGAAAAATAGACAAACTGCGGAAGACTTGGTCCAGGAAGTATATGTACGGGTACTCAGAGCTTATAGCAGCTTTGAAGGAAAAAGTTCAGAAAAGACTTGGTTATTTTCGATTGCCAAAAACATAGCTATTGACCATTTTAGAAAACAAGCCGTCCGAAAGAAGAGGCTGTTTGAATCTTTTGATTGGGAAACAATGCAGCTTGCATCTTCCGATATGCTGCCAGAGGATTTAGTGCAGTTGAGTGATGAGATGAAAACATTATTAACAGCTTTAGATGATTGTACCGGAGACCAGAAAATGGTCATTATCATGCGCTATTTCCAGGAACTTTCGATTGCAGAAACGGCAGAAATTTTAAATTGGTCTGAAGGGAAAGTGAAGACAACGCAACATCGTGCGATCAAAGCACTTCGCATGCGGTTATCTGATAAACAAAAGGAGGCAGATGTTCATCATGAGTGAGAAAAAAACAGAAGATCATGTACTAGATGAGCTTTTAAATAGTATGCCTCAGTTTACAGATAAACGCTCGAAGGATGAAATATACCAAAAAGTAAAGTCGGAAATCGAAACTCAGGAGAAATTGGAAAAGAGAAACCGTGTTGGAGCAGCTGTAAACAAGTGGTTGCCATTTATCATCTCTGTAGCTTCCGTATTAATATTAACAGTACTAGTTTCTTCTTATATTAGTGATAATTCAAATTCAACTGCGGATAAGGCAATCGAGTCTTCAATGGCTGAAGATAGAATGACATCTACGGAAGAAACGGAAGAAGCCTCTATGAAAGTAGTAGAAGAGGAAAAGTCTAACGATATGACGATTTTTTCTTCACCAGAAAATGCTACTTTTGAATTGGTTCCATTCGATAGCTCTTTTACATCCGTTTACGACAGTGATATAAACGGCGGGACAGTATTTCATTTCTCTATGATAGAAAATGCTCTTTCTGTACCAATCACAATTGTAATTCCTAAAGAACAAATTGACTTGGATTTTCCTGACGGTGCACCAAATAGCTTGGAGCTGTATGAAAGGTATGCATTTAAAATTGATGAAACTGCTCTTGGATTCCAAGAATACCATCCATACAAAGGCTACTTTTTAGCAGAAGGTAACATGTTAAAGCATTACCTACCAGCAGATCATGGTTACGATACGGCTCCTGGTACAGCAGCACCTTATATTTCTTCTATCAATGAAACCTTTACTGATTTTGATTCTTTAGCAAGAGTAAATGAAGATGGGTCACCGATTGAATGGGATCAGGTAGGAACATTGACAGAACCTTTAGCACTTCAAGGTATAGAAAATAACGCAAATTATTTTGCATATAAGGCTTTTAATGAAGAAACCTATTTAACTCCTAATTTCAATAAAACATTCGATACACTTGAAGCAGCTTTGTTGGATATGAAAAATCCTGAAAACGATATTTATACTTCTGTTATCCCCAATGGTATGAACTTTACTGTACGGGACGATAAAGGTTTTATAGTACACTTCGATGAACCATTAAACTTGGAATCATTAGGAGCGAGTGAGGCATCTCGATTGATAGAAGGCTTTTCATTAACAGCTGCTAGCTTCAATCAATCCATCAAATTAGAGAACGTCGTACAGGAAAAGTGGCAGGGGATCGATTTGACGAAATCACTCCCTATACCAATCGGACCGAATGGTTTTAATATGATGAAATAACGAAAAAACCAAGCTTACGGAGTTAAGCTTGGTTTTTTCGTGCTCTAGTAACGGGATAGCCCATAAAATGGTGGAAATAGCGCATAAACGCCATATGCAGCTTTAAAATCTGTAGGATAGCCCATAAAGGATTCAAAACAGCCCATAACCACAACAAAACAGCCCATAACCACAACAAAACAGCCCATAAATATTTGTTTATAGCCCATAACCTATTTGCAAACAGTTCTATTGCATATATTGTTATTGTTTGATAAGATATTATTAATTCAAGATAATATCTTGAAGGACAATAAAATATTGATTCATCTTCGGGGCAGGGTGTAATTCCCGACCGGCGGTATTAGAAATTTATTTCTTCAGCCCGCGAACCTTAACAGGTTGATTTGGTTAAATTCCAAAGCCGACAGTATAGTCTGGATGGGAGAAGGTGAAGGTGCAGTCGTTTTTCGTATACCTATACGGATACGCTTATTTAAGTGTACCTTGTTTCTCCCTTGAACTTTTGTTAGTTCAGGGGATTTTTTAAGTATACAAACGGTCTGAACCTTTCTTCTTGTGGAGTGAATCGCAAAAGGAGAGAGGATTTTATGTTAAAAGGCAAAACGCGAATGCTTATTGCAGTCGCAATGCTTAGTAGTATTTCTTTTGTTTTGATGCTACTTGCATTTCCATTACCGGCATTGCCGGCTTATTTGAAGGTGGACTTTAGTGATATACCAGCTCTAATTGCTGCAATCACGATGGGACCAATGGCAGGAATTCTAGTTGCATTTTTAAAAAATGTGTTAGATTGGTTATTTGCAGGAAGCCCGACCGGTGTACCAGTAGGTCATATGGCTAACTTTGTAACTAGCATCTTGTTTTTAACACCTGTGTATTTGATTTATCGTAAAGTTACTACATCAAAAGGAATAATGGTTGGACTGGGAGCAGGAACGGTTTCGATGGCGATTGGTATGAGTCTATTAAATTACTATGTATTTTTACCAATGTACTCTTACTTCTTAAACTTCCCAATGGAAACAGGTTCAGCATTGTTTAATACAATCATTTTTGGTATTTTACCGTTTAACTTGATTAAAGGTATATTAGTAACAATAGTGATGATTGTATTATTTAAACGAATGAAACCATTGCTTGATAAAGTAACTAATTCATATATGAAGCCTAATATCAATTAACAAAAAGTTGTTTCTCCACTTGGAGGAACAACTTTTTTTAAAAGAATGTGTAAAATATTGTCCCGTGAGCACTGGGATTAAGTAATCTTTGAATGAATAATACTACTGATTTTCGTTACAGGTGGGGAACAAAGGCTAAAAGCGCCACCTCGAGTGGCAACGCCTTTGTGACCAACATCCTGCTGGCCTCCGCGGGCGTTGACTCTGCCTCCTCGCTACGCTACGGGGTCTTCGCCTAATGCTTTTCCCGCTGGAGTCGCCACCTTTCACTACAATCAATATAAAGTATAGTACTCAACTATATAATTAAGCACAGCTTATCGCTAAGATAGAAGGATGGGACAAGTTTTTAGTAATTAACTCAAATTACTTGAATCTTTTTCTTAGAAATGCTATCCAAAGAAAGATGAATAAAGCAGAATTTTAATTTATATTATTAGGTTAGAAAAAGACAGACTGCTTATTTATGCTATATTTAATCAACTTTCTTATAAAGCGGTTTTTGTTGATTGTAGCGTAGGTCGGCGACTCCAGTGGGACAGCACGAGGGAGAGACTACAGGCTCGAGCCGTGCTCACGTAAAGCGTCCGACAAGAGCGGAAATCAATTGCATATCTAGTTATTTGTTCTTATAGGACCTGACATGTCTTTAGCTTGGTTTTTCATAAATAAAAAACGGTGATTATGACTAAGTCACAACCACCATTGTAAAACTATTCAAATTTCAGTGCGTCGCCTTCGAAAGACTCCTCTGCTACTTTAATAGAATCAGTAGGGCAGCCTTCGAATGCATCTTCCATGTCTTCCATTAGTTCTTCTGGAACTTCTGTTGTACCCATGTTATCATCTAAAATAACGAAGGCAATACCTTCATCATCATAATCATAAATATCTGGGGCAGCGGCTCCACAAGCTCCGCATGCTATACATGTATCTTTATCTACAATTGTATATTTTGCCATTATTATATTCTCTCCTTTATCACTACTAAAACGAATATGCTATCGTATTCATTCTAAAGATGTTTTCCATACATTTCAACCAAAATACTTCAGAAAAGAGAGGTATTCCTATGCATTTTCATCAAATATTACTATTTATTATACATAAAATAAGCGGACAGCGATCTGAGAATGCGCCATTCTATTTATTAAAAGGCAAAAAATCAGGTCAAACCATTCAAGATGTGACATATTTTCAACTTCATGCTTTTTTCTCTATTCTTCCCCAATTATCGAAGGAGGATTATGATACAGCGATCACTGAATTGTATAAAGAACAATTTATCGAGTTAAAAGAATCGACTGTACATATTACCGATAAAGGTATTAGCGCAATAACGCAACAGAAGAACGTCCTACTCAACGGGTGGCAATATAGGGGAAAGGAACATGTTTTTTGGAAAAGGTTAGATTTAGCTGTTCAAACATTATCACAGTTCCATGCAAATGATAAGAAATTTGTTCCAAACCAAAAGGATATTGACACGCAGCAGTTCGTTAAAGACTATTTAATCCAGCATAATTTTCGCCAATTCAATTTGAGTAAAGAGATGAAGCATGAATTACACCTACTGCTTGAAAATCCTTCGTTAGATGATTTACATAGAACATTTTTTGTTTATCGACTAAGCGGCTTTAATACAATAGGTTTAACGTGGGAGCAGCTAGCGCGCTATCATAAGTTGTCTGAACTAGACGCAAAAATAATCTTTTTAGAGTGTTTACACACTATGTTAGACAATATTTCAAGGGAGGCTAGTCCTCTTTTATATTCTTTGGCAAAAAATATACGTATCGAAACTCCTCTAACAGACTCTGCTTTCAAAACGAATAGCCTATTGGAAAAAGGATATTCTTTGGAACAAATTGCGGATTTAAGAAAGTTGAAGATTAATACAATTGAGGATCATGTTATTGAAATAGTCTCAGCCAATAAAAGTTTTCCTATTTCTACTTTTATCTCGAAAGAGCAGGTCTATGAAATACTCCATTTATCAAGCGAGCTGCAAACTAAAAAGCTCACAGAAATAAAAAATAGGTTACCGGAAGTTAGTTACTTTCAAGTTCGTTTAGCCTTAACGAGGAGTGAACAACTGCATGAGTAAATTAAATGAAATTCTCCAGAAGAAGTTTGGTCACATAAGCTTCCGGGAGGGTCAAAAAGAAATAATTGAACAAATAATAAACGGAAAAGATGTGATTGCGATTCTTCCAACAGGTATGGGGAAATCGCTTCTCTATCAGCTGCCTGCTTATATGAAAGAAGGAACGGTGATTATCGTTTCGCCACTATTATCACTTATGCAGGATCAAGTGGAGCAACTGAAAATATTAGGGGAAAAAAGAGTTGTGGCGATTAATTCATTTTTACCATTCCAGGAAAGAGAATTGGCTTTTCGCCACCTAGCTGACTTTAAATTCATTTTTACTTCACCAGAAATGCTGCAAAATGAACAATTTAACCGTGCACTAAAAAAACTTTCTATTGCTTATGTTGTGGCGGATGAAGCGCATTGTATTTCCCAATGGGGATTTGATTTTCGACCTGATTATTTAAGGATATCCAATTGGTTGCAGTCACTCAACAAAGTGAATGTCGTTGCTTTAACTGCAACTGCTACAAAGGATGTTGTAGAGGATATAAAAAAAACGTTACGGATGAATAATCCGTTTGAATTCATACATTCACTGGATCGCCCTGCCATTGCATATGAAGTGGTGGAGGTAGATAACCAACAAGAAAAATTGAGTTGGATTTTAGGCAGAGTCACTTCGACAGAAGGACCTGGGATAATTTATACCCAGTCACGCAAAAAGACCGAAGTTTATGCTGCATTTCTACGGGAAAAAGGGATTTCTGTTGCATATTATCATGCGAAAATGGAGCAAAGTGACCGTATATTGATCCAACAGCAATTTCAACAAGGACATTTAGAGTGGATTTGTGCAACTAATGCTTTTGGAATGGGTATTCACAAAGATAATATCCGACAAATTATTCATGATCATATCCCTACATCTGTCGCAGGCTATATGCAGGAGGTGGGGAGGGCCGCACGAGATGGCGACCAAGCTATTGCTTCCCTTTTATATACTTCTACAGATGTTGAACAAACTTTTTACGTATCCATGCAGGACTTCCCAGAAGAACAAGACATTCAAATTGCATTTAAGCCTGAATATGCTGAAGTTGAGCAGGCAGAGACAACAACTCGTATTCTAAAGTATTGGAAAGAGCGGTTAAATGAACAGGATACCATCCAATTATTTAAACAGATAAAGCAAAAAAAATGGCAGGATATACAAAAATTTTATTCTATGATTCAAAATGATATTTGTTTACGTCAACAGCTTCTACATTATTTTGACCAACCATTGTTAGAAAAACCTATACATTGTTGCTCCAAATGTAAATTGGACGTTCCAAGCATTTTGGGAAAGAGAATGAAAAACAGGAATGATCAGGTTGAGATGAATTGGAAAAAAAGACTTCATACTCTACTTCCATTATAAAGCATTTGTTAAGTTTACTTTTTCTACAATATTCGTCATAATAGAAGTAGATAAGAAGGTAGAAATGGAGTAGGAATAAAATGAACCAAGATGATTATCAAAAAAAAATCGACGAACATCGACAATCCATTGGACAAGATGATGATACTAATCAAACAAGAAGAAGACGAAGTGCCAATATGAAACCTAAGAAAAAATCTAGGAACCTATTGATCCCAACCGTCTTTTGTATTTTCATATTAATACCAGTGAGCATATTCATATATGTACAGTTTTTTTATGCAGCTGATCCAAATAAAGCAGAAGTTGTAAAAAATGATACGATACATGTGGAAACACAAACGATCAATAATGGCACAAAAAAAGACGAAAATAAAGAGGAAAAAGTAGAAACTCCAGAAGTAACCACTCCTGAAGAAACAGAGCAGTCAGTTGAAGAGCCAAAAGAAGAAGTTAAAGAAGAACCAAAAGTGGAAGTGACAGAACAACCAAAACAAGAACCTGCTAAAGAAGAGAAAAATGAGGCAACAGAAACTTCAAGCTCTAAATCGCATATAGTGAAGGAAAATGAAACACTGTATCGTATAGCTGTAAATTATTATAATGACCCTTCTGCAGTCGAAAAAATAAAATCTGCAAATGGTCTTACATCAAATGAAATTTCTGTTGGACAAAAACTAGTACTACCATAAACGTAAGAAGGATATTTATATAAAATGTTGAATATATAAAGTATATCCTAAGTTGGAAGAGGTGCTAATATGTTTGTAAAAAGTGTGATGATACCAAAAGAAAAATGCGTAACAGTTCAAGTGGATGCTATGGTTTCTACGGCTTTGCGTGTTTTAGAGGAAAAAGAAATGGATGCTTTACCGGTATTAGATAATGGGAAATATGTTGGTATGTTCAACAAATACCTTTTGTATAAAGCTTTTTTCTATAGCTCTCTTGATAAAGAAGCTTTCATGGAGCAAACAAAAGTGACAGATGTTATGACAAACGAAGATATATTTGTTGGTTATGAAGATGTTTTTGAAAATGCAATGATCAAACTTCATGATTTCCCGATCCTAGCAGTTGTAAAGGATGGAAAATTTCTTGGATTAGTTACACGTTATGATGCAGTTGAACAATTTAAGAGTGCATTTGGTATGAATAGTAAAGGAACGCGCATTACCTTTACATCTGTAGAATCGGAAGGACGTATTCAAAAAATGACGGATGTGCTCCATAAATATCATGCCTCTGTCATTTCAATTGTTACTTTTGATGAGACCGATAAACTATTCAGACGTATCGTATTGAAGATTGAAAATGATTCGAAAATTGATCGAATTCTAGCTGATTTAGAAAAATCAGGGTTCCGAGTTTTACATATTGATAAAGAGGAGTAGAATGATCAATAGTAAACACGAGTGAGAGGGCAGGGGAAATTCCCTGTCCTTTTACGTGTTGTAAGGGGGTATATATTTGATAGGATGGACATTAGGTTGTGTATTGGTTATAATTTTGTTGTTTTTTTTATATATGTTATTTTTAGCTTTTCAAACAAATGTGCGCACTCATTCTCTACTTATTGAGGAATGGACGGAGGAGAAGCAATTTCATGTTTTTTTCATTTCCGACATCCATCGAAGAAAAGTATCTGATAAATTAATTCAACGTCTCCTTGGAAAAGTAGATGTAGTTATTATTGGTGGAGATATAACGGAAAAAGGCGTCCCGTTAAACCGAACAAATGATAATATTAAACAACTTACTAGGTTGGGAAGTACTTGTTATGTGTTCGGTAACAATGATCGCGAAGTGGGGGAACAAAACCTACGAAATATCCTAGACTCAAATGGAGTTCATATATTAGAAAATAGCTCTCTTCATTTTGAAAAAAGTAATTTTTCTGTGCGCATCGTTGGGATTAATGATGGATTTGCTGGGAATGTAAAGATATTTGAGGCTTTTAAAGAGGTTAAAGAAACGGATGTCCTTATATTCACTACTCATGCTCCTACATACTTCAATAATGCCAAAAAGATTAGTAAGCCACATCTTTTGTTAGCTGGTCATCTTCACGGGGGGCAAATACGCCTTGGCCCGTTTGGGATATATGAAAAGGGAAGCTATCGTGAAAAAGAAAATAGCGCAGAGCTCATTAGTAATGGATACGGAACAACCGCAATTCCACTGAGATTAGGAGCAAAATCTGAATGTCATCTAATAACTATTAGAGGAAGACGTTAAGTGAAAGAAAGGAAGTATTTTTTGTGAATCAACAGGTAGATGTATTAATAGTCGGAGGAGGACCATGCGGGCTGGCAGCAGCTATTTCTACGCAAAATATAGGATTAAAAACGGTTGTAATTGAGAAAGGGAATGTAGTGGAGGCTATTTACAATTATCCTACACATCAGACTTTTTTTAGCACTAGTGAAAAATTAGCCATAGGCAATGTTCCTTTCATAGTCGAGGAGAGAAAGCCCAAAAGAAATCAAGCTCTAGTTTACTATAGAGAAGTGGTAAAACTAAATAATATTGATGTGCGGAAATATGAACAGGTGCAAAAAGTAGAAAAACAAGCTCATCATTTCAACGTGCATACATCTAAAGCAAGTTATATGGCAAAGTATGTTGTTATTGCAACTGGTTATTACGATCATCCTAACTATATGGATATTCCAGGAGAAGAATTAGCAAAGGTCCATCATTATTTTAAAGAGGGTCATCCGTATTTTGGTTTAGATGTATTGGTCATTGGAGGGAAAAATTCAGCTATTGATGCTGCTCTAGAACTTAACAAAGCTGGAGCATATGTAACGGTAGCTTACCGTGGTAGTGAGTATTCGCCTAGCATTAAACCATGGGTATTACCTGAGTTTGATGGACTAGTAAGAAATAATGAAGTACAAATGCATTTTGATACAGAAGTAATAGAAATAGGTGTATCTAACGTCACTTTAAAAAATACTCAAAATGGAGAATTCCAACTACCTAATGATTATGTATTTGCAATGACAGGCTATCATCCAGATCATGCTTTTTTAAAACAAATGGGTATTGAAATCGATAGTGCGACAGGGAGACCTGCTTTTAATACAGAAACGATGGAAACAAATGTAGAAGGAATTTTCATCGCTGGTGTAATTGCTGCAGGAAATAATGCAAACGAAATTTTCATCGAGAATGGACGATTCCATGGTGATCAAATTGCCAACGAAATAAAAAGAAAACTCGTCATTGAATAATGAATATCTTTTTTAAAAATCATCCCTAAATTTTTGGTATTAGGGGTGATTTTTTTGCATATTTTTAAATTTGTAGGAAATGCAAAAATTTACCTTTGCACAAGTAAATCACTTTATGAACACAATCGAAAAAAGAGTGGCATACCGTAAACTCAGTTACGACAGCTACTCTTTTGCAATATATACTTAAAATATATACTCCATCGCTTTTTCTGGTTCGGGATGATTCAATGCAATCAGTAAAGCTAGACGTGCTTTTTGACCATTTAAGCCTTGTGCAAATATAACACCTGCATCTTTAAGTCCTTTTCCTCCACCTTTGTAGCCATACACGTCTTGTGCAATTCCATTAAAACATCTAGATACTAAAACGATAGGAATACCTTTGTTTAATATTTCTTCAATGACAGAAACAAGGCTAGGGGGCACATTTCCCTGACCTAAGCCCTCCAATACTATTCCATCGTACCCTAAATCGATTGACGCTTTGAGCAAGTCTGGCTCCATGCCTGCATATACTTTAAACATTGCGACTTTTTTCTCGATATGCTCAATTGGAAAAACGATGCGTTGATTGGGTGAGTGATGAAAATGTACGATTGACTTGGATATAAAGCCAATAGGTCCATATTGAGGACTCTGAAATGTACTCACATTGCTTGCGTGAGTCTTTGTTACGTTTTCCGCAGTATGTATTTCATCGTTTAATACAACAAGCACACCTTTCATTTTTGCATCATCGGAGGCAGCGACTTGGATAGCTGACATTAGATTATATAGCCCGTCTGACCCTATTTCATTGGAAGAGCGCATTGCTCCAGTGAGAACTATCGGAATTTCTGAATCAACGGTGAGATCCAAAAAGTATGCAGTTTCTTCTAATGTGTCTGTGCCATGAGTAATAACAACTCCGTCTATATCATCAGTTAAGATATAGTGATCGATAAGCTTTTTTAGCTCCATCATTTCGACAGGTGTAATATGAGGTGAAGGGAGATTAAAAGCCTCTATTTCTACTATTTTGGCTAATGACCTAAGTTTTTCCGCCTCGACTAAAAGTGGATTTTGATCAGTTGGAACAACAGCCCCTGTTTCAGCATGCACCTGCATGGAAATAGTTCCACCTGTGTGAATTAGTAAAATAGTTTTCATTGTAAGTACCTCCCATAATTTGCGAATATAAGGTATAATAGTATTAATGAAATGGAAGGAGTAAGTTTATGTTCATACTACTTTCCGTTGCAATAGCCCCTGCTTTAGCACTATTAAGTTATTTTTACTTGCGTAAAGAAATCTCTGCAGAACCCTCCAGATTATTGTTACATACATTTATATATGGCGCTATATTAACATTTCCAATTTTATTTATCCAACATGTTTTTCAAGAGGAACAGATTTTTTCTTCTTTATTTTTACATCAAGCTATTGTAACGAGTGCACTAGAAGAGTTTTTCAAATGGCTAGTTCTTATTGTTGCTATCTACAAACATGTGGAATTCGATGACCCATATGACGGCATTTTATACGGAGCAAGTGTCGCGTTAGGTTTTGCGACCGTTGAAAATATTTTGTACTTAGTGAATTTTGGTATGGAGGCAGCTTTTTTACGGGCCATTCTACCAGTATCCAGTCATGCCCTTTTTGGTGTTTTGATGGGGTATTATATCGGAAGAGCAAAGTTTGCAACCTTATCGAAATCTCGCTATGAAATATTTTATGCATTAATCGCACCACTAGCGTTGCATACTATTTATAATAGTATTCTAGGCATTTCAGGCTTGGAGCTTTTGTTAATGGTACCGTTTATGCTGTTTTTGTGGCTATTAAGTTTATCCAAAGTGAAGAAAGCACATGTTTTGTCTCGCAGAAAACGATACGCGGATCATGAATATTTTGTAGAAGAAAAAGTCTAGCCAATTGCTAGATTTTTTTTGTATATTTTAACACATCTTACTCCATGCTAGATAAAAAGGAGAGATGTCGTTTGAAACAAATAAAATACATCCTGATTAGTTTGCTATTTTGTACAGTTAGTTATTCTTTAATCTATGAGCAACCAACTACCCAGGCTTTCTCTGCTCAAGTATTAGAACGAGGCGCTTTTGGAGACGACGTTATCGAACTCCAAGCTAGACTACAGTATATTGGATTTTATAAGAGTGAGATAGATGGCAAATTTGGCTATAGCACCTACTGGGCACTGAGGAATTTCCAGGAAAAGTATGGTCTGCCAATAGACGGTTTGCTAGGTGAAAACACGAAGAAGAAATTAGTGAGTGTCTCTGAATTTGATAAAAAATTTGTTCACGAGCAGATTAATAAAGGAAATAGCTTTACGTATTATGGTGGAGTCGATTTAGAGAAACAAGTTAAAAACAAAAAAGAAGAGAGCACAAATATGCAGCTACCACCACAATATTCGGAAAAAGATTTGAAATTGATTGCGAATGCCGTATATGGTGAAGCACGTGGTGAGCCTTATGAAGGGCAAGTTGCTGTAGCAGCGGTAATTTTAAACCGTATTGAACATGCAGATTTTCCAAATACCGTTTCTGAAGTAATTTTTCAGCCTTTAGCTTTTACAGCAGTCGCAGATGGACAAATTTGGCTAGAACCAAATGAACGTGCAAAGGAAGCAGTGTTAGACGCCCTGAATGGTTGGGATCCAACAGAAAATGCCATTTATTACTTCAATCCAGATACTGCGACAAGCAAATGGATTTGGTCAAGACCACAAATTAAAAAAATCGGACAGCATATTTTCTGTGCATAAGGAGATAAAATGAAAAAAATTATATGGGTAATCGTATCTTCCGTTGCAGTTATTTTCCTTATGTATCATTTCTCTGTTCAGTCCCAAAACAAAAGGTTAGAAAATGCTTTAGCTGTGCAATACTCCAATCAATTGACTTCGGCTTCAGAAAAGCTAACAAAGTTATCAGAGTCCGTTGATCAGACCATGCTATTTACCGATAAGAAAGCGTTAGAACAGCCATTAGATGATGTATGGAGAATTTCTTCGGATATTAGAAATTCTATCAGTTCACTACCAATTAGTAATGAAACTTCCGCAGTATGGATGAATTACTTAAACAGACTAGGCAATGGTGCTGTACAAGTGAAAAATGGCAAGGTTCCAATTGAGGAATGGCAAAAGAACATGGCAGGTGCAAGAGAAAATTTACTAGCACTATCAGACCAGTGGGCATTTACGAACAGAGATGGTGGAAGTAAAGATTACATCGTCAAAACCTTTGTTCAAAATAAGTTAGATCAAAGCGGTGAAAAAAATTGGAAATCACTAGGTAACTCTGCAAAGGCATATACGGAGAGCGACTTTCCGATGACTGCTAGTGAAACCGATCAGCAAAAGAAGAAAGACCTTCAGCATATTAAAGATGCTGAGATAACGGTAAATGAAGCTAAACAACGATTTGTTGAAATGTTTCCCGAATTTAAAGATGCTAAGATTCACATAACCGAAAGCTCACAAGATGCACCTTATCCTTTTTATCATATTGAATTCCATAAAGGTATTCGAATAGGGTACGCAGATTTAACTAAAAAAGGTGGACATATCCTCTCTTTTCTAATGGAGAGACCATTTGAAAAGACGACTATAAATGTCCAGCAAATGAAAGACAAATCCGCTGAGTATATAAAAACATTAGGTTTTACAGATACGGAAATGGTAGAATTTCGAGAAAACTCAATCGCTTGGCATTTAGCTTTTGCTAGAAAAGACAAAAATAACGATGCATTGATCTATGCGGACGGAATCCAATTAAAAATTGCAAAAGATAATGGGGAACTGCTCGGTTTAAATGCAATGGAATACATTCAGAAAGAAAAAATTGATAAGCAAGAACTAGTGCCAATAAATAAAGAGGAGCTTTTTTCAAGCAATTTCTCTATTGAGGAAGAGCGTTTAGCATACGTAGAAAATAAACAGCTGCAACAACGTTTGGCCTATCAAATTTTAGCGAGAAATGATTCGATTGGCACATATAAAATTTATATCGATACCGAAAACCACGAAATTTTACATGCAGAAAAGCTTCCATAAAACTTTTTTCTGTAGAAAAATAATCCATTCAGTGTCATAATAATATCTATATTATGACATTGAAGAGGGTTGCATATGAAAATCAAACTTGGTACTCAATTAACGTTAGAGCCAACGTTTACGGATAAAACAGAAAAGTATCGATGTAAAGTGGTGGATTTAGACAATCAATTTATTTATATCGATTATCCCATGGATACACTCTCTAACCGAACCGTATTTTTAATGGACGGTATGCAGCTAAGAGCTACGTTTGTGGAAGAATCAAAGGCTGTTTATGCCTTTCAGACAGAGGTATTAGGAAAAATATCAAAACAAATACCGGTTGTTAAACTTGCACTTCCAGCGGCATCTGAATTTTTGCGTATTCAGCGGAGAGATTTTGTTCGGGTTAGTACTTCTGTAGATATTTCGGTTCAATTTGAGGAAGAAAGATATCAATTTGTGACGGATGATATTAGTGCCGGTGGAACAGCAGTTATTTTAAATAAGGAAGTTAACTTTAAAGCTGGAGACGAAGTAACATTATTAATCCCATTATTATTTAATAATGGGGATATTAAATATGTAACGACGCTTGCACAAGTAATTAGAATTTTTGAAAAAGGATCTCTGACTATTGCTTCTTTACAATTTACCGATACCGATGACTTAGATAAGCAGCAAATAGTTCGATTTTGTTTTGAACGTCAGCTATTAATTCGTAAAAAAACATTGAGTTAATTTAATTTTATCATTACTTTCACAAATTTTTTGTTCGTTTATAAAACACGAGCGAGAGACTACTGCTTCGAGTCGTGCCCGCAGAAAGCGTCCGCCTAGAGTGCAAGTCAGCGTTATCAGGAATTCAATATGTACTTGTTATATGAAATGGATTGAGTTAATTAAAATGAGGCTGCTCAAAGTATAACTTTGGGTAGCCTCTTCAAATTGAAAGCAACTTTTCGAAAAGTTATCATTTTGAAAACTGACTTTTTTCCTCATAGTAAAGGTTCTATGATAAAATATTTAGGAATAGAGTGGAGGCAAATAAATTGAAAAAACAAATACAAATAGCTATTGATGGCCCAGCAGCAGCAGGGAAAAGTACGATTGCCAAAAAGACCGCAGAGTTATTAGGGTTTACATATGTTGATACAGGTGCGATGTATCGAGCAATTACGTATAAAGCACTGCAACAAAACATAGATTTGCAAGATGAACATAAATTAACGAACTTATTAAAGGAAACCTCTATTGAGTTAAAACCATCTCCAGATGGTCAGTTAGTATTTCTCGATAATGTGGCTGTAACTGAAGAAATTCGTTCAAAAGAAGTGACCGCATCAGTTTCAGCGGTATCTGCACATGCCACCTTACGAGAAGAGATGGTTAACAGACAAATGGAAATGGGTAAAAACGGAAGTGTCGTTATGGATGGTAGAGATATTGGTACGCATGTATTAAAAAATGCTGAATTGAAAATTTTTATGAGTGCAAGTGTGGAAGAAAGAGCAAATAGAAGATATTTAGATAACCAAAAAAGAGGAATCGAAACGAATCTAGAGGAATTAAAGCAAGAGATTGCTCTTAGAGACAAACTAGATAGTGAACGAGAAGCTTCTCCATTAATACAAGCAGAAGATGCAATTTATATTGATACGACATACTTAACGGTTGAAGAAGTATCCGAAAAAATTATGCAGCTTGCTAAAGAAAGGATGTCTTAAGTTGAATTTATATTCCTTTGCAAAAACCGTTGTATTCTCAGCGTTAAAACCAATTTATCGGTTTGAAGTGATTGGAACTGAAAATTTCCCGAAAGATGGCGGAATTTTATTATGCGCTAATCATATTAATGCGTTAGATCCACCTGTTGTTGGAATTCTTGCGCCAAGACCTGTACATTTTATGGCAAAAGCAGAATTATTTAATATACCTCTATTAAAAGGTATTTTACCTGGTGTGAATGCCTTTCCAGTGAAAAGAGGGCTAAGTGATCGTGATGCTCTTCGAACTGCTATTAAGCTTCTAAAAGATGGCGAGGTAGTCGGGTTATTTCCTGAAGGGACAAGAAGTAAGGATGGCAAGCTCGGGAAAGGATTTAGTGGTGCAGGATTTTTTGCGTTACGTGGAGAAGCAAATGTGGTCCCATGCGCTATTATTGGTCCATACAAACCTTTTAAAAAGTTAAAAGTAGTTTATGGCCAACCAATTGATATTAGTCCATATCGTGAGCGAAAGGCTTCAGCAGACGAAGTTACAGACGTAATCATGGAGAAAATTGGGCAATTATTGGAGCAGCACAAATCGCAATAGTTAGAATCTTTTCATTTTCAAAGGGCTTCCTTTTGTAATTCTGTGCCAATTCGCATAAAATAGAATAGAGACGCTGTGAAGGAGGAATATCATATGTCAGAAGAAATGAACTTAAACGACACGAATGAGTTTAAAGAGGGTGAACTAGTAAAAGCAACGGTTGCACAAGTAGATGAAAAATCTATAATCGTATCAATTGATGGAGCACCTTTTGATGGAATAGTTCCTATAAGTGAACTATCTAGCTTGCATATTGAAAAAGCATCCGACTCCGTTTCCATCGGTGACGAATTAGAATTAATGATTACAAAAGTAGAAGAAGAAAACTATGTCCTCTCTAAAAGAAGAGTAGATGCAGAAAAGGCTTGGGAGAAGCTTGAAAAGCAATTCCAATCTGGTGAAATAATTGAAACAGAAGTGAAAGAAGTGGTAAAAGGTGGCCTAGTAGTAGATCTAGGTGTCCGTGGTTTCATTCCTGCTTCGTTAATAGAGGATCATTTTGTGGAATCCTTTGAAGATTATAAAGGGAGAGTTATGACCTTTAAAATTGTAGAGTTCGAAAAAGATAAAAATAGACTAATTCTATCTCATAAAGCTGTAGTAGAAGATGAAAAGTCTGTTACTAAGCAACAAACATTTGACTCTATTAAAAGTGGGGACATCCTTACAGGAACAGTGCAACGTCTGGCTTCTTTCGGCGCGTTCGTGGATATTGGTGGAGTTGATGGGCTTGTTCATATTTCACAAATTTCGTACGAGCATTTAGACAATGTTGCAGATGTTTTATCTGAAGGGCAAGAAGTAACAGTAAAAGTTTTATCTATTGATCGTGATGCAGAAAGAATTTCTTTATCTATTAAAGATACGCTTCCTGGACCTTGGGCTGAGATTGAAGAAAAGGCTTCAAAAGGAGCGGTGCTTACTGGGAAGGTTAAACGCCTTGTTTCTTACGGTGCGTTTGTTGAAGTATTCCCTGGGGTAGAAGGACTTGTGCATATTTCTCAAATTGCACATAAGCATATTAGTAATCCACAAGAGGTGTTAAAAGAAGGCGAAGAAGTACAAGTTAAAGTAATTGAAGTTAACAGTGCGGAAAAACGTCTTTCTTTAAGTATTAAAGAATTAGTGGAAAATGAAGATCAATACAATATGGAAGATTATCAAATGCCTGAAGAATCACGAGGATTCTCTATTAGCGATGTCCTTGGAGACAAGCTGAAGGGCTTCACTAACAATAACTAAAACTATACCCTACTAAAAACAGGCGACTTCAATAAAGTCGCCTGTTTTTGTCTTTTTGTTGTATAATACAACTTAGACGAAAGTTGGAAGGATGAAAAAGTAATGACTAAACCAGTAGTAGCAATCGTTGGTAGGCCAAATGTTGGCAAATCGACTATATTTAATCGAATCGTTGGAGAACGTGTTTCTATCGTGGAGGATATTCCAGGTATTACACGTGATCGTATATATAGTTCTGCCGATTGGTTAACACATGAATTCAATATTATTGATACAGGAGGTATCGAACTAAGCGACGAACCATTTTTAGAACAAATTAAGCAACAAGCAGAAATCGCGATGGACGAAGCAGATGTAATTATTTTCTTGACGAATGGTCGTGAAGGAATAACAGCTGCAGATGAGTATGTTGCTAAAATTTTGTATAAAACAAAAAAACCAATTGTATTGGCTGTTAACAAAATAGATAATCCTGATATGCGTGATATGCTTTATGACTTCTACGCATTAGGATTAGGCGAGCCTTTCCCTATCTCCGGATCACATGGGCTTGGATTAGGGGATTTACTAGATGAAGTTGCGAAGAATTTCCCAGACGTAGAAGATTTAGAATATGGCGAAGAGGTTATTAAATTTTCTCTAATCGGACGTCCAAATGTAGGGAAATCTTCTTTGATCAACGCATTTTTGGGACATGAACGTGTAATCGTTAGTGATATCGCTGGAACAACAAGAGATGCGATTGATACGGAATACTCGTTCGATGGTCAAGATTACGTAATGATTGATACAGCAGGTATGCGTAAAAAAGGGAAAGTATATGAAACTACGGAGAAATACAGCGTTTTACGTGCATTGAAAGCGATTGAACGTTCGGACGTTGTTTTAGTCGTTCTGAATGCAGAAGAAGGTATTCAAGAACAAGATAAAAAAATTGCTGGCTACGCGCATGAGGCTGGTAAAGCAGTAATTATTGTTATGAACAAATGGGACGCAATTGAAAAAGACGATAAAACGATGAATGTGATGACAAGGAAAATTAGAGATCACTTCCAATTTTTAGATTATGCACCAATCGTTTTCGTATCTGCTAAAACTAAACAGCGTGTTCATGCACTTTTACCAATCATTAACCAAGTAAGTGAAAATCATGCAATGCGTGTTCAGTCTTCCGTATTGAATGAGGTAATCGAAGACTCAGTAGCAAGAAACCCAGCTCCAACTGATAAAGGGAAAAGACTGCGTATTTACTATGCGACTCAAGTGGCTATTAAACCACCGACTTTTGTTGTATTTGTTAATGAGCCAGAGATGATGCATTTCTCTTATGAAAGATTTTTAGAAAATCGTATTAGAGAGTCCTTTGACTTCGAAGGAACTCCAATCCGTATTATCACGCGCGCAAGAACTTAATCCTATTAGTTTTAAAGGAGCGAAATAGCGATGGAAAAAGTAACTGTACTAGGTGCAGGAAGCTGGGGAACAGCCTTAGCAATGGTCCTTGCAACCAATGATCGTGACTGTCTACTTTGGTCACATAGAGATGAACAAGCTACAGAAATAAATACAAAGCATACCAACAGAAAGTATTTACCAGATACAATCTTACCAGCTAATTTAAGTGCTACTAGTGACTTTCAAACAGCTATCAAACATGCCGATGTTATAGTGATTGCTGTTCCAACTAAAGCGATTAGAGAAGTTTGTGAAAACATGCTACCTTTCTTAGATGAAAAGAAGCTATTTGTACATGTTTCCAAAGGAATTGAACCTGATTCGCTAAAAAGAATTTCTGAAATGATTGAGGATGAACTAACGAAGGATGTCATGGAAGCAATAGTCGTCTTATCTGGTCCTAGTCATGCAGAAGAGGTTGTCTTAAAGCATCCAACAACAATTACAGTTGCAAGTGAGAATATGATTGCTGCTGAAAAGGTTCAAGATTTGTTTATGAACAATTATTTTAGGGTCTATACAAACGATGACGTTATTGGTGTAGAAATTGGAGCAGCGCTCAAAAATGTAATAGCTTTAGCTGCTGGAATTGTTGATGGCTTAGGATATGGTGACAATGCAAAAGCTGCACTGATCACTAGAGGATTAGCAGAAATCTCTCGTCTAGGGATTAGCCTAGGTGCCCAAGCGCACACATTCTCTGGCTTAACGGGAATGGGAGACTTGATCGTAACATGTACAAGTGTGCATTCTCGCAATTGGCGTGCCGGTAATATGTTAGGTAAGGGAGCTACACTTGAAAAGGTATTAGATGAGATGGGCATGGTTGTGGAAGGTGTTCGGACGACAAAAGCAGCATATCAACTTGCTACTAAACAACAAGTTGATATGCCGATTACAGCAGCATTGTATTCTGTTTTATTTGAACAGGTTAATCCAAAAGAAGCTGTAGACATTCTTATGCATCGTACTAAAAAACACGAATTAGAAGATTATAAAACGTTCTAAATTTGTCACAAATGGAAAGAGTTGTTGTAAAAAACAACTCTTTTTTGACGAATAATATTTAGTTATACAGAGAATAGAAATGCTGGTTGTGAAGTCATTCACGACCAGTATTTCATTAAATTAACCAATAATATTATTTCAATAAGTATGTCCAATGCCCTTCAAAAATGATAGAAACAGGTTTTGACCTTAAAGGGGGTACAGTGCTTTTATTTTGTGGTATACTTTTTTATTGTAGAAAGGTGTGGAAGTTGTTGTGGTGTTACTAGTATCATCAATGGATAAAATGTGGATATCATTTGGGTCTATGGGCTGTATGTTTTTAGCGATGGCTCTTATGTTTTTAGTAAAAAACAAATTGAATAACAAACTCATAAAGTTTATTTTAGGTCTAATTGCATACATATTATTGTTTATAGGTTTCATCACGATGATCTATATAATTGCTAACCCAACTAGGGCTTAATAAGGAGATTCCTATGAAAAACGTTAAACTTATTGCTGTTGTCATTATGCTAACAGCTTTTTTAGCAGGCTGTGGTTATAAGAGTGGTTATGAGCCTGAAAATTTATTGCCATATGAAGATCAATTAAATTCAGTTCAAAATGCTGTGGATAGTTTTCGCGAGGATTCAGGTGGACTATTACCGATTAAAACTCGCGATCAAGAAACGGATCAATACATAAAATACCCGATTGACTTTAGTAAAATCGTTCCATCTAAACTTGGAGAGGCTCCCGCTAATTCGTTTGAAGCTGGAGGTATTTATCAATATGTATTGATGGATGTAGAAAACAATCCGACTGTAAAATTAGTGGATTTACGCATTGCTGATACACTACGAGATATTAACTATCGAAAAGGTATAAATGGATACGGACCTGTAGCAGAAACGATTGCAGAAGGTGTTTTTAAACTTGACTTTAAAAAAATGGGATATAACAAAGAATTATCTGTACAGAGCCCTTATTCTGATATCCAATTACCGATAATAGCTACTGGTGACGGGAAGATCTATGTAGATTACTCTATAGAATTGAATAGAATGCTTCAGGAAACCGAAGAAGAGATAAACCCTGGAGATGATATTCGCTTTTTGTTAACTGATAATTTTGCCATAGTACCAGCTTATTCTCTTCCATATACAGTAAATGAAAAGAATGAACCAGTGTTTATGTTAAACAAATAAAAAGGACGTTTCGTGCTATATGCATGAAACGTTTTTTTTGTGCATATATTAAATTGCTAAGAAAGGAGAGTATCCATGTCGAGTAAACTGTATGAACAGATAGCAGAAAGAACGAATGGTGATGTGTATATTGGTGTAGTTGGCCCTGTGCGAGTCGGTAAATCTACTTTTGTCAAACGTGTAATGGAGTTAGTTGTCATTCCGAACATTCAAGAAGAGGCTGAACGTTTACGTGCACAAGATGAATTGCCACAAAGTTCTCCTGGTAATGTAATTATGACGGCTGAGCCTAAATTTGTGCCTGCACACGGGACAAATATTCATTTAGGGGAAGACCAGCTTCGATTACAGATTAGATTAGTAGATTGTGTGGGGTACATGATTGATGGCATTAAAACGCATTCTGGTGAGGAAGGTCAAAAGCTTGTGCATACCCCGTGGCATAGCGAAGCAATACCTTTCGAAGAAGCAGCTAGAATCGGCACAGACAAAGTAATTAGAGATCATTCTACAATCGGAATTGTGGTCACAACAGATGGAACAGTAAATAATATCCCGCGCCTAGCAGCTGAAGCTGCAGAGCAACAAATTATCACTCAACTGAAAGAGATTGGAAAGCCGTTTGTTATCGTTTTAAATAGTAAAAATCCCGGTCATTTAGAAACGATCCAATTAAGTGAAGAGTTACAAAGACAACATGAAGTTCCAGTAATTGCAACTGCCGTTGACCGTATGACTGCTGAGGAAATTCAATACATACTCCAACAAGCACTCTATGAATTTCCGATCACGGATATTGAATTAGTTAAGCCAGATTGGACGGATGTATTAGAACCGGATCATTTTGTTAACAACGCCATTACTTCCTCTTTACAAGAATGGTTGCAAATCGTTTCTAAAATGAAAGACGTGAAGGAATTAGCTTCTAGATTTAAGCAGGTTCCTTTTATACAGTCTGCAGAAGTAGTCGAGGCAAACCCAGGCAGAGGATCTGCATGCATACAAATCGGCTTGAAGCCTGAAGTATTTCAAGAAGTTTGTGATGAATGGCTAGAGGAGCCGATCGAATCGAAAAAGGATTGGCTGCTATTTGTTAAAGAGGCTTCAACAGCTAAAAAGGCATACAATAAATTTTCCGAAGCATTAGAAGCAGCTAAAAAACATGGCTACGGCGTATCATTACCGACTATTCAAGATTTTCAACCGACAGCACCAGAAATTATTAAACAAAATAATTTCTACGGTGTCAGCTTAAAAGCTAAAGCCGCTTCACTTCATATCATTCGAGTAGATATGGAGGCTGAATTCGCCCCATTAATCGGTTCTGAATTTCATAGTCAGCAACTATTAAAGGATTTAAAACATGGATATTTACACGACCGAGACGCATTATGGCAAACACAGGTTTTCGGAACTTCACTAGTGGAGGTACTAAAAGAAAGTTTGCGATATAAAACAGAAAGTGTATCCGATGTTGCGAAGAAAAGAATGCGCGAAACGATTGAAAGAATGGTTAACGAAGGTGATCGAGGGATGGTCACATTTATATTGTAAATCCAATACAGGACTTTTTGCGACTATGCAAAAAGTCCTGTTATTGCGTTAAAATGCCCTTTTTTTGAGGAAACTTAGTGAAATACGTGTAAATTGTGTTGCGAAGGTTTTTTTGTTGTGATACTCTTTTTACAGGATTGAAGCTATCTTCCTTTGAGAGGAGGTGAATGGTATGAATAAAACAGAACTAGTTAACTCTGTTGCTGAAGCTACAGAACTTTCTAAAAAAGATGCTACTAAAGCTGTTGAGGCTGTATTTGAATCAATTCAAACTGCTCTTGCAGATGGTGAAAAAGTTCAATTGATCGGTTTTGGAAACTTTGAAGTTCGTGAACGTGCTGCTCGTAAGGGACGTAACCCACAAACAGGTAAAGAAATCGACATCGCTGCTAGCAAAGTACCTGCGTTTAAACCAGGTAAAGCACTTAAAGACGCAGTTAAATAACTGATGTTGTAGTACATAGAACGGTTATTGTGGAGCTTGCTTCACGGTAGCCGTTCTTTTCAATTAGAAACTAAAAATGCTGCTATATGATAAATTTATTTTAAATAAGTATTTCATATGCTAAGATGCAATTTATATAATACATAGTTTTAGGGGGTCCACAGATGACAAATGTCGATCTGAACAAGATAGAAGAAGCTGTTAAAATGATTTTAGAGGCAGTCGGAGAAGATCCAACTAGAGAAGGACTTTTAGAAACTCCTAAAAGAGTATCTAAAATGTACGCAGAAATGTTCGAAGGCTTGCATCAGGATCCTAAGGAATATTTTAAAACCGTCTTTAACGAAGAGCATGAAGAGTTAGTATTAGTAAAGGACATCCCTTTTTACTCTATGTGTGAGCATCATTTAGTACCTTTTTATGGTAAAGCACATGTTGCATATATTCCACGTAATGGCGTGGTTACTGGTTTAAGCAAACTTGCTAGAGCGGTAGAGACAACTGCTAGAAGACCTCAGCTGCAAGAAAGAATCACTTCAAGTGTTGCAGATGATATTATGCAAATGCTTAATCCGCACGGTGTTTACGTAGTTGTGGAAGCTGAGCATATGTGTATGACGATGCGAGGTATTAAAAAACCTGGTGCAAAAACGATCACTGCTGTAGCACGCGGAATTTTAGAAACGGACGATGTAAAGCGTTCGGAAATACTTTCCTTCATAAAGATGAAGTAACACCTTTGGATGTCGGCTTTAGAATATGGTATGATGGAAAAAGACTGTGAACAAAGGAGACTATATTATGTCTGGTTCAGATTATATTTTGATAAAAGCAGAAGAAGATGGAGTTCATGTAATTGGCCTTACTAGAGGAACAGATACAAAATTTCATCATTCTGAAAAACTAGATATGGGTGAAGTAATGATTGCCCAGTTTACCGAGCATACGTCAGCCATGAAAATCAGAGGAAAAGCATCTATCCATTCTGCAAATGGTATTATTCAATCCGATGCGAAAAAATAATTTTTATATAGCCTGATAAACAGATTAAGCGCGGTTGGGAAATGGAGTAAAGTGTATGAACGAAGCATTGATCAAACAACATATAAAACAGTATAAAGATGGTATTCTCAAACAAGTTCAGCAAAAAACGTTGTTGAAATATACCGGGGCTCCTGTCATTGATGAAGAGCGTTTGTTTTTTACACTTTTGCCACTTTTGAATGGGGAAGAATGGGAAGATTCTCAAAGTAAGTCCGCCATTGCAGTGACGCTTATTTTTTCTGCATTAGCTGCCCACGACTTAGTAAAAGAGTCGAGTGCAACAACGAAAGCACAGCAGCTACAAGTATTAGCTGGGGATTATTATAGTGGGAAATATTATCAGTTACTTGCAAGCGACAAACAATTAGATTTAATCCAGCAATTGTCTGAAGGTATCGCTGCTATATCTGAGAACAAAACTAGATTTTATGATCGACAATTATATAGCTTTGATGAACTAATTCAATCGATCCAACTAATAGAATCTAAATCTATCGAACAATTTTTGGAATATTATTCTTATCACGACTATGTATTTTTTATGAAGGAATCTCTGCTACTTATCACATTAAAAAAAGAGCTAGCTGCCTATGAACAAGGGGAGCAACCTTTTTATATTAGTAAATCTAGTCAATTACAAGCTAATCTCAATTTGCTACAAACTGAGATAAAAAAAGTGGAATCGTTACTCATAAATGAGATTAAAAACTCCGAGCTATTACAAGACCAGCTAAAAAGTATTATTTTAAGCAAATTAAAAATATGCACCTTAGAAAAGCAGTTGAGAGAAGGTTAATCCATGGGAAAAACAAAAGAACAACATGTGCATGAAGTTTTTGAAAAGATATCCGATAATTATGATTCGATGAACTCGGTTATTAGTTTTCAACAGCATAAAGCATGGCGTAAAGATACGATGAATGCCATGCAAGTAAAACCCGGAAGCAAAGCACTGGACGTATGCTGTGGAACAGCAGATTGGACAATTGCACTTGCTGAGGCAACTGGACCAACTGGTGAGGTTCGTGGATTAGATTTTAGTCAAAATATGTTGAATGTTGGCTTAGAAAAAGTAAAACATATATCACAGATAGAGTTAATACAAGGAAATGCAATGGAATTACCTTTTGAAGATAATTCTTTTGATTATGTTACGATTGGTTTCGGCTTACGCAATGTACCAGATTATACACAAGTACTAAGTGAGATGAATCGTGTGGCTAAACCAGGCGGAATGGTTGTTTGTTTAGAAACTTCTCAACCAGATTCAAAATTATTCAATGGTTTATTCCGATTTTATTTCCGCTACATCATGCCGATATTTGGGAAGCTTTTCGCGAAAAGTTATAAAGAATATTCGTGGTTACAGGAATCTGCTAAAGAGTTTCCAAATAGAGCACAGTTATCTAAGTTGTTTGAAAAAGTGGGCTTAGTAAATGTAACGAGTAAACCTTACAGTGGTGGAGCGGCTGCTAGACATATAGGGTACAAAAAAGATATTTAAGTGAGTGAGGTTGTAACCGTGGATAAGATGAAGTTAAAGTTACTCTATTCCGATTTAAAATCGGATCTTGATATCATCGAAAAAGAATTAGCTATAGCGGTGAATTCATCATCTCACTTACTGAATGAGGCGTCTCTCCACTTACTTCTAGCTGGTGGTAAACGAATTAGACCTGTTTTCGTGCTACTTGCAGCGAAATTTGGAAATTATTCAATAGACTCTATTAAAAATGTAGCTGTTACTGTTGAACTCATTCATATGGCTTCTCTTGTCCATGATGATGTAATTGACGACGCAGAAACAAGACGTGGTAGAGAAACGGTGAAGGCACAATGGAATAATCGGGTAGCGATGTATACAGGGGATTTTCTTTTTGCAAACGCAATTGAATACATAACAGATTTACAAAATACATATGCACATGAAGTATTATCACAAACAATGGTGGAACTTTGTATCGGGGAAATTATCCAAATCGAGGATAAGCACTATCTCGAACAAACAGTTCGTGACTATTTACGTCGGATTAAACGCAAAACAGCCATTTTAATATCTGCAAGTTGTGAATTGGGAGCTATTGCTTCCGGAGCAGATGAGAAAACAGTTAGGCATTTGAAGCTATTTGGCTATTATGTCGGTATGTCTTTCCAAATTATTGATGATATCTTAGACCTTACTTCAACCGACGAACAATTAGGAAAACCAGCTGGATCTGATCTTGTCCAGGGAAATATAACTTTGCCTGTTCTTTATGTTAAAAACGACCCTATTATCCAACCGTTGTTGAGAGAAGTATTAGAAGGGTCGATTAGTCACGAAAATAGACAACTACTATTGGCGAAAATTCGCGAATCCAACGGTATTGATCGTGCCAAACGTATAAGTAATAATTATTTGGAAAAAGCGCTAAATGAAGTGAAGCAGTTGCCTGCAAATTCTGCTAAGAAATCGTTACAAAATATTGCGTTGTTTATGAGTAAAAGAAAATTTTAATTAGGCATTATTTAAAATAGACACTCGAAGTGTTGAACCTTCTGATAATTTAATTTGAAAAGAATGGCGTATAATGATAATATTTGTAACGGTGGAGTATAAAGTCCATTATATATATTCGAGGAGTGTTAACTATGGAAAAAACATTTTTAATGGTAAAACCTGATGGCGTACAACGTAACTTAATCGGTGAAATCGTAGGTCGTTTTGAAGCAAAAGGATTCCAACTAGTTGGAGCAAAATTAATGCAAATCCCAACTGAACTTGCTGAGCAACATTACGGTGAGCACAAAGAACGCCCATTCTTCGGTGAATTAGTAGATTTCATCACTTCTGGACCAGTTTTCGCAATGGTTTGGGAAGGTGAAAATGTTATCTCAACTGCTCGTTTATTAGTAGGTGCTACAAACCCTAAAGAATCAGCTCCTGGAACTATCCGCGGAGATTTCGCAGTAACTGTAGGGAAAAACATTATCCATGGTTCTGACGCTCCAGAAAGCGCTGAACGCGAAATCGGATTATTCTTCAAACAAGAAGAGTTAGTATCTTACAAAAAAGATGCTAACAACTGGATTAACTAATAACAAATTGGTTGTTTATGGCTTCGGTCATAAACAACCTTTTTTTGTGGGATTTTTTTACTATTCCAACTTGGAAGCCGATTTTTCCAACTAAATCATTCAAATTTCCAACTAAACTACTCCAAATTCCAACTAACGAACTTACCTCTATGAAAAAGGACAACACCCAGCTAGAATTCCTCTCTTTTTATAAGATTACTACCATTTTTACGGTTCTTTGAGCAATTTGTCTGTGTTTTTTGTATGTTCGAAAAGCTATGTTTAAGATATACTAAATATAGGGTTTTAGAAAGGGGCGAAATCATTTTGCCGGACTATATTAAATTTGTGGATTCCATAAAGATAAAAACAGGCATTGACCTCGCAGCGTATAAAGAGGCTCAGATGCGACGTAGACTTACTTCTTTGTATGAAAAAAAGGGGTATAAAAATTTTGTCGAATTTTATCAAGCACTTGACTCGAATCGGGATCTATTAAATGAGTTTCTCGATCGTATGACTATCAATGTATCAGAGTTTTATCGGAATGCAAAACGCTGGGATATACTTGAAAATAAAATCTTTCCAAAACTATTAGCATCAAATAAACGCTTGAAAATTTGGAGTGCCGCATGCTCCACCGGAGAAGAACCTTATACAATTGCAATGGTCCTGTCCAATCATGTCCCTTTATCCCAAGTTGCTATTCATGCAACGGACTTAGATGAAAATGCAATACAGCGTGCGAAAGTTGGCATTTATCCTGAACGTTCATTAGCCGAAGTACCAACAGAGATGAAAGCTAAGTACTTTGAGAACCAAAGTCCTTTTTATAAAATAAATGATTCGGTTAAAAAGACGGTAACATTTAAAAAACATAATCTATTGAAAGATACATATGATAAAAATTATGATTTAATCGTTTGTCGAAATGTTATGATTTATTTTACAGAAGAAGCAAAGAATCAAATATATCAAAACTTTAGTGATTCGCTTCGAACTGGAGGAATACTCTTTGTTGGAAGTACCGAACAGATATTCAATCCAGGCAAGTATGGATTTGAAACCGAGGACACTTTTTTTTATCGGAAATTATAAATGGAACTGTCCGAGGTTTTTCGGGCAGTTTTCTTCTATACTTTGTTTGGAAATTTTGTTATAGTAATAAACAAATACTTTAGCGAGTTGAAGGAGGAAAGTGTTATGAGATATTTAACTGCAGGTGAGTCACATGGACCACAACTAACAGCAATTATTGAAGGGTTACCAGCACAATTAGAAATTACAGCTGAAATGATAAATAAAGAATTAAAACGACGTCAAGGTGGTCATGGTCGTGGGAGACGTATGCAAATTGAAAAAGATACAGTTGCAATTACGTCAGGTGTACGTCACGGAAAAACGTTGGGATCTCCAGTTTGTCTAGTTGTGAACAATGATGATTGGAAGCACTGGACAAATATAATGGGTATTGAGCCTCTGGGTGAGGAAATCGATCCCGAGGATATTAAAAGACAAATTACGAGACCACGCCCTGGACATGCAGATTTAGTTGGTGGCATGAAATATGGTCATCGAGATTTACGTAATGTTCTTGAGCGCTCTTCTGCACGAGAAACTACGGTAAGAGTTGCGGTAGGTGCAGTTGCAAAAGAATTGCTTCGCAAACTCGGCATCTCCATTGTGGCTCACGTAACAAAAATTGGTGGGATAGAAGCTAACTTGGATTTAACTAATGGAAAGACTATAGAGGAAATTCGTGACATTGTGGAGGCAGACCCGGTTTATTGTGTTGATCCGGAAGCATCTGAGAAAATGGTAGAAGCGATCGACAATGCAAAAAAGGCTGGAGATACGATTGGTGGAGTAGTAGAGGTTATCGTTTCTGGCATGCCAGCAGGAGTTGGCAGTTATGTTCATTATGATCGTAAGTTAGACGGTAAACTAGCAATGGCTATGATGAGTATTAATGCCTTTAAAGGTGTAGAAGTAGGATTAGGTTTTGAAATGGCGAATCTTTTTGGAAGCCAAGTTCATGATCAGATCTCTTGGAGCGAAACAGGAGGTTATACACGTGATACAAACCGTCTAGGTGGTCTAGAGGGTGGTATGTCTACTGGCATGCCTATAGTAGTTCGTGGAGTGATGAAGCCGATTCCTACTCTTTACAAGCCACTTCAAAGTGTAGATATCGATACGAAGGAGCCGTTCAAGGCAAGTATTGAAAGATCAGATAGCTGTGCCGTGCCTGCAGCTTCTGTAGTTGCTGAAGCAGTTATTGCATGGGAGATTGCACAAGCTGTATTAGAAACCTTCCATGGCGATAAAATAGACACATTACTTGCAGATATAGAAAGTCATCGAGCATATACAAAGGGGTTTTAATAATGTCGATCCAAGTTAAAACGAAAGACTCCATATATGAAGTTTATTTGGGAGAGAATATTTTAGAATCCTTTTGCAAAAGACATACAGATACTCTTGGTAGATATGATCATTTAGTGTTGATTACGGATGAACATGTGTGGAGTTTACATGAGGACTATGTTCGCTCTAATTTTAAGATACCATTCAAAGTTTATATCGTACCGAACGGTGAGGCATGCAAAACGTTTGAATCGTATTATGAGGTCCAAACGTATTTACTAGAAGAAAACTGCTCTAGAAATTCTGCTTTACTTGCACTAGGTGGAGGAGCGGTAGGAGACTTAACCGGATTTGTTGCTGCAACATTTATGCGAGGAATTCCTTTTTACCAAATTCCAACGACTATATTAGCGCATGATAGTGCTGTTGGAGGTAAAACGGCGATCAATCACCCAAAAGGAAAGAATATGATTGGGGCTTTCTATCAACCGATGGAAGTAATATATGACTTTCATTTTTTAAAAACGTTACCAGAAGAAGAAGTTCGCTCAGGCTTAGCTGAAGTGGTTAAGCATGCGATTATTAGTGATGCTAACTGGATGGATGAATTTCTTGCTCTCCCAAACTTAAAGGCTATTGAAACTCAAGAATTAGTCCAATGGATTGAAAAAGGAATTCGAGTAAAAGCACATATTGTTGAATTAGACGAAAAAGAACAGTCCTATCGCAAATTTTTAAATTTTGGTCATACATATGGACATGCGATTGAGGCATCTGTAGGCTATGGGAAAATTACGCATGGTGAAGCAGTGATGATCGGTATGATTCCAGCTTTAATGCTCAGTGAGCTTCATGGCAACGTAGCAGCTGGATATGCTCACAGCGTGTATCAATTAGCGAATAGACTAGGCTATAATTTTGAACATATTTTACATTGTCCATTTGAACAACTATCAAAATTTATGCTAAAAGATAAAAAAACAACAAACGGAGTGCTTCATTTTGCTTTACTAAGGGATATTGGAGATCCATTTGTCCAAATAATTTCAATGGAAGACGTTAAAAAATGCGACAACCAGCTGCGACAATGGGTTAAGGAGGGTAACTGAATGATTAGAGGTGTTAGAGGAGCAACAACAGTAACAGAGGATTCTAATGACTTAGTACTACAGGAAACTAAACGTCTAGTTGAAGAAATGGCAAAATCAAACAGTATTTTGCCTGAAGATATTGCTTCTGTTATCATATCGACTACAACAGATATTACATCTGCATTTCCAGCAAGGGCCGTTAGAGGCTTAGAAGGATGGGCATATGTTCCGGTCATGTGCACCCATGAAATGGACGTACCAAATGCGTTAGAGAAGTGTATTCGATTACTCATGCATGTAAATACTGAAAAAACACAAGAAGAAGTGCAGCATATCTATTTAAATAACGCAGTTCACTTAAGACCAGATTTACTTAAATAATTCATAGAATAGAGGGTTTAATATGAAATTCAAACAACAGATAAATGGTTTACATGCATATCAGCCTGGCAAAACAACGGATGAAGTGAAGAAAATGTTTAACTTAGAATCAGTGACAAAACTTGCATCCAATGAAAATCCATACGGTGCGTCGCCAAAAGTAAATGAATACTTTAAAAATGCGAATTTAGATTTTGCCATTTACCCAGATGGATATGCGTCGAATTTAAGAACAGCTGTAGCGAATCATTTAAACGTCTCTGAAAAACAATTATTATTTGGTAATGGATCTGACGAGAATATTTTAATCGTATCAAGAGCTATCTTACGACCTGGATTGAACACGATTATGGCCGATTTAACATTTGGTCAATATAAGCATAATGCAATTGTTGAAGGAGCAGAAGTACGTGAAATCCCTTTAACTACTAATGGAGAGCATGATTTAGATAATATGCTTGCAGCTGTCGATGAAAACACTGCCATCATTTGGGTATGTAATCCAAACAACCCAACAGGTACATTAACACCTAGTGATAAACTGAAAGACTTTATAGAGAATGTACCACAAGATGTCTTAATCGTTTTAGATGAAGCGTACACAGAATACATAACTGACAATGACTACAAAGATTCTATCAAATTATTAGAGAATCATCCAAATGTATTGATCATGCGCACATTCTCTAAAGCCTATGGTCTTGCAAGCTTCCGTGTTGGATATGCGATCGGATCAGAGGAAGTTATAGCTCAGCTTGAACCTACACGTGAGCCGTTTAATAATACCGTACTAAGTCAGCAAGTAGCGCTAATCGGTTTAAAGGACCAAGCATTCATCGAACAATGTAAAGCAAAAAATAACGCAGGAAAAGCTCAATTCGTGGCATATTGCGAAGAAAGAAAACTAGATTACTTCCCATCTCAAACGAATTTCATCTTAATGGAAGTGAAAGCAGATAGTGATGTAGTATTCCAAGGTTTGATGAAACGAGGATTCATAGTTCGAAGCGGGAATGCACTAGGGAAACCAGGATACCTTCGTATAACAATTGGAACTGAACAGCAAAATAGCGAGTTATTAGAAAAGTTGGATGAGGTTCTAAAAGAGGAAGGCGTTTTATAATGCAACAAACCATTTTTATTATAGGTCTTGGACTAATAGGTGGTTCCCTGGCACTTGGTTTAAAACGCAATAAAGACGTAAAAATAATTGGATATGATGCGAATGGTCATACGCTTCGGACAGCGAAACGAATAAGTGTCATTGATGAGATGGCTATCAATATTGAAGAAAGCACTGCGTCTGCTGACGTAATTGTTTTTGCTACTCCTGTAAGTGAAACAATTCGCTTGATGCAAGAAATGCCGAAATGGCAACTAAAAAAACAAGTAATTGTAACGGATACTGGAAGCACAAAAAAAGAGATTATGAAAGCTGCCATATCTTTAAAAGAACAAGGGATAACGTTTATAGGTGGACATCCAATGGCAGGTTCTCACAAGAGTGGTGTAGAGGCTGCTAGAGCCATCTTGTTTGAAAACGCCTATTATTTACTTACACCTTTCGAAGATGAACCAAAAGAGCGTATTCAAGCGCTAATAAATCTATTACAGGTTACGAAAGCAAAACTTGTTCAAGTGGAAGCGGAAGAGCATGATCATATGACCGCTGTGGTTAGTCATTTCCCGCATTTAGTTGCCGCTTCTCTTGTTCATCAACTATCTTTTGAAAACGAACAATACCCCTTTACGAAGCAACTTGCGGCCGGCGGATTTCGAGACTTAACTAGAATTGCTTCTGCCAATCCTGTTGTTTGGAGAGATATAACACTTCAAAATCGTAAAGAACTAAGCGCCCAATTACAAACGTGGACCGATGAAATGACAAAATTACAGAACCTACTTTCCTACGCCGATTCTAGTGAGATAGAGGATTATTTCTCGACCGCTAAAAGAATTCGAGACGATCTTCCTATAAACACACAAGGAGCAATGTTTAGCGTATTTGACCTTTATGTCGATGTACCAGATTATCCAGGTGTAATTTCTGAGATCACCGGTTATTTAGCTCAAGATAATATAAGTATTACAAACATACGAATTGTTGAAACTCGTGAAGATGTATTCGGAATACTTGTCATTAGCTTTCAATCGACAGATGATCGTGCAAAAGCTGTAGCGTGTATTGCGAATAACACCACATTTGAAACGTATATTTCATAAGGAGGGATGACCTTGCAAGCTATCAAAAAATTAGATTATGCACAGCCTTCGTTAGAGGGGGCTATTCGAATACCTGGAGATAAATCTGTCTCTCATCGGTCGATTATGTTTGGTGCGATTGCAGAAGGGACTACAACAGTCGAAGGGTTTTTACAAAGCGATGATTGCCTCAGTACAATTGACTGCTTTCAAAAGCTTGGAGTGGAGATTGCCATTGATGGCGATAAAGTGAAGATCTCTAGCAATGGAATATCGAATTGGAAAGAACCCAATGAAGTTCTTTATACGGGGAATTCTGGGACAACTACCCGCTTAATGCTCGGTATTTTAGCTGGTTCATCCGGTTCATCGGTTTTAATAGGGGACGAATCTATTCAAAATCGTCCAATGAGAAGAGTTACGGAACCTTTAAAGCAAATGGGTGCTAAGCTAATTGGGAGAGAGAATGGTCAATTTACTCCTATTGCAGTTGAGGGTACTAATTTACAAGCTATTCACTATAAGATGCCTGTAGCAAGTGCGCAAGTGAAGTCTGCCATTTTACTAGCAGCTTTAAATGCTAACGGAGAAACTGTTGTTGAGGAAATCGAGACCTCTAGAGATCATACGGAGAAAATGCTCCAACACTTCGGTGCGTCCATTGCTGTAAATGATAAAACGATTCGTTTACAAGGTGGCCAAAAGCTAAAGGCTACTCATGTTGTTATACCTGGTGATATTTCCTCTGCAGCGTTCTTTTTAGTTGCTGGAGCAATTGTACCGAATAGCAACCTAACTTTAACCAATGTAGGTTTGAATCCAACTAGAACTGGGATTATGGACGTGCTACAAGCAATGGGTGCATCTTTTACAGTAAATGATTCAGAAAACAGTAGCCATGAAGAAATGGGTACGATTGAAATCCAGTCCTCTGCCTTAATTGGAACGGAAATCGGTGGGGAGCTTATCCCAAGACTAATTGATGAAATACCTATTATTGCCTTACTAGCAACACAAGCTAAAGGGAAAACAATTATTAAAAATGCAGAAGAGCTAAAAGTGAAAGAAACGAACCGAATTGATGCAGTAGTGAATGAATTAAAAAAACTAGGAGCTAATATTACTGCCACGGATGACGGGATGATCATCGAAGGACCGACGACACTTCATGGCGGAGATTTACTCACATATGGAGATCATCGTATTGGTATGATGGCAGCTATGGCATCACTTATAACTACAGAAGCTGTCACAATTGACAATCCAGGATGCATCGCAGTGTCCTATCCGACATTTTTTGAAGATATTTCTAGTGTTATAAAGTAAGCGTAGTCTTTGCAGCTTTGGTTTAGGTGTAAAGAACATATTATCTTTATCGTTGGATTTTCCGGGTGAACATATTAAGACACCTTGGGAGACAGTCTTACAATTGCTAAACTGCAAGAAAAGCGGTTGATCCAGTTTTACGTTGAAGTAACCGTTAAACCTTTGTCAGAGGGCGGTTACTTTTTTTCGTTAAAAAAAGATGATGGTCAAAAGAATATACTTTTTTGTACCTTTTTAAAAAGTTGTTTCCGTTAATTGGAGCGACAGGCGACGACTTCAGCGGGAACAGCACGAGCGATAGAATATAGGCTCAAAAAGTACCTGCGAATAGTGTCCGCCTAAAGCGGAAAAATCGGTGTTGTTCGGAAAATTTCACTGCTAATTTGAAATTAATTCATTCGAGTGTCTAAAGTTGAATTGAAAGACATTATAAGACCCTCCACCAAATCGGAGGTTTTTTTTCTTGTTCAAAAACAATTGTTCTTGTACGATAAAGGTATAATGAAAGAATGGTGATAACATGGACAACTTGACACCTTTTATCCAGGCAATGGAAGAAGGAAACATAGAGAAACTTGGAACGATGATCGACCAGTTTTTATTGAATGGCGATCCAGATGAGCAATATCAGCTTGCAGATTTGCTGACCCAGTTCGGCTTTTTACAGGAAGCCATCACAGTGCTTGCGCATCTTGAATTTTTATTTCCTGAAGAAAATCAGCTGAAAATAGACCAAGCTCAACTTTATTTGGAAATGGATAAAGAGGATGAAGCACTAGAAATGCTTACGACAATCGAAAAAACGAGTGATGCTTATCCTCAAGCACTGCTCACGTTAGCTGACTATTATCAAATGATTGGGTTATATGAGGTCGCAGAGCAAAAAATAAACGAAGCAATTACGTTATTACCAAAAGAACCTTTACTGATGTATGCAAAAGGTGAATTATTGTTTGAAACCGGCAGATACCTAGAAGCAGCACGTATAATGGAGGATTTACTACCGCATCAGGACGCTATTCAAGCGGTAGATTTATCACTTAAATTAGCGGAAATCTATAGTGCGGGAGCAGCTTATGAAGAAGCAATCCCATATTACACCGAAGCCTTGAAAAAAGAAGTTGCACCAGACGTGTTATTTCATGCAGCTTATGCTTCCTTCCAAGTCCAACATTTTGAAACAGCTGCGAGCCAGTTAGAGAGTCTCCTTCAAATCGATCCAGACTACTTCTCAGGCTATATGCTACTTGCTGAGACCTATGCGATGCTAGAAAAAAATGAAGATGCTTTAAAAGCAATTACGGACGGTATTGCTCGTGATGAATATGAAAAAGAATATTATTTATTTGCAGGTAAAATTTCCTTGAAATTGGGTAAAGTGAAAGAAGCAGAAACTTTTTTAAGAGAAGCAATTGCACTTGACCCAGAATATATGGATGCTATTTTCATTTTGTCTTCTTTATTTTCTACGGAAGAGAAGGATGAGGAGCTTGTGGAACTCTTTGAAACGCTGAAACAGGAGCATTTTGAGTGGTCTGCTATGTACCCATTTTTAGCAGTAGCATATGAAAGATTAGAATCCTATGAAAAAGCATACGAATTTTATCAGCTTGCATATACTGAACATAAAGAGGATGTTCCTTTTTTAGAGAAATTTGTTTATTTCCTTTTAGAAGATGGGAAAAGGGCAGAGGCAAAAGAAGTTGTGCTGATTTTGCAGAAACTTCAACCGGAAAATAGTGAATGGTTTGAAATGTTCGAATAAATGAAGGAAGGAGAGGTTACGTGACTGCTTCTGTTTCAGTTGGTGAGAAAAAAGAATTTGTTCGGTGGTTTTTAAAAAAGTATCAGATGAAAAGAAGAGAGTGCGTGTGGATCTTGAATTACTTGATAAGCCACGAGACATTGTTGAATAACGTACATTTTGTGGAGGAGGCACATTACTGTCCTCGAGCGATGATTATGTCAGTTACGACGTCCTCAGGTATCCCTTTTCGCTTTTACAAAGGGAGCATAATGACTGCCGATGCTGAAAAGTCCTTCCATGATTTAAGGTTGCATCCGGAAGAGGATATGTACATCCAGTTGAATTTTCAGATGATGCCACCTAGTCCAGAATATTTGGCTGTTTTAGAAGAAAATCCTTATATGCCAAAATACTTGCAGATTAGTGAAAAGGATAAATTGATAGCCGAGGATATAGTTAGTGAAAGCTTGTATTCATTTCAAGTAGAACAATTAAAAAAGCAGATTGACCAGGCAATCGATGAAAAAAACAAAGAAAAGTTTATGGAGCTTTCTGAGTTGTGGAAACAAATACAACAAAAAGAGGTTTAGGAGAGGTTATACATGCATTGGAACGGAAAAGATAGTAAAGTATTTCAAGCACAAAAAGAATTTATAGATACAGCAGTTATTCCACTAATACAAATAGATGGTTCTGATGAAGGCTTCCAATTTGCAGCATCTGCGGCTGACTTTACATTGTCCCTTGCTAATGTAATTGAAAATCAGTTTAAAGGAAGGATTGTTTTATTTCCTTCCTTCTCTTATACAAGAAGTCAGGACAAGCAGTCTGTATTTGAAGCGTGGCAAGAGGAGCTTAATAATGCATCTTTCAAGCACGTCTTTTACGTTACTTCTGATAGAGAGTGGAGTACAATAGGGGAGGAACAAAATATTATTTGGACTCCGTCTGTTCCACTGGATTCCATGGACCAAAAAATGAGAAATTCAGTACTAGAAGATCAATTACGACAACTAATTCCGATTTTTGCGAAAAAATGGGCGAATTAGTGACAATTTTTTTCAATAATTGTCGATAAAGTTAAAGATTCGATGTAATCGAATATTGACCTTCCTTTTTTATTGATATATCATGGATATGTCCTAGTATTATTATTCAAGCAAGTATGTCCATTGGACTGACCTTTAAGTAAGAGGGGGGAAAAGGATGAGTAACAATAAAGTATCAAGACGTCAATTTTTAAGTTATACCTTAACAGGTGTTGGCGGATTTATGGCAGCAGGAATGCTTATGCCAATGGTACGTTTTGCAGTTGATCCTGTATTGCAGAAAAAAGAAGGCGGAGATTTCGTACTGACGGAGAAGAAAATTGCCGACATAACGGATGTTCCAGAACGTGTTGATTTCACTTTTGAACAAGTGGACGCATGGTACAAGTCTGATATTACCAATGCAGCTTGGGTATACAAAGAAGGCGATAAAATTATCGCACTATCTCCTGTATGTAAGCATTTGGGATGTACTGTAAACTGGGAAGGTGACCCAGCGCACAAAAATCAATTCTTCTGCCCATGTCACGCAGGTCGTTATGAGAAAAACGGTAGTAATGTTCCAAAAACGCCACCTCTAGGTCCGTTGGATCAATATGAAGTTCGTGAAAATGACGGTTTCTTAGAAATTGGGAAAGCTATTCCTAACACATTAGTTTAAAGTAAGGGGGTACGACATCAGTGCTTAATAAAATCTATGATTGGGTGGATGAACGTCTAGATATTACTCCGATATGGCGTGATATCGCTGACCATGAAGTACCAGAACACGTAAACCCTGCACATCATTTCTCAGCATTTGTATATTGTTTCGGAGGACTAACATTCTTCATCACAGTAATTCAAATTCTTTCAGGTATGTTCTTAACTATGTATTATGTACCGGATATTGAAAATGCATGGGAATCTGTTTACTATCTTCAAAATGAAGTAGCATTCGGTGAAATCGTGCGTGGGATGCATCACTGGGGAGCATCACTTGTTATTGTTATGATGTTCTTACATACATTACGTGTATTCTTTACTGGTTCTTATAAAAAACCTCGTGAACTAAACTGGATGGTCGGAGTACTAATCTTCGCTGTTATGTTAGGTTTAGGATTCACAGGTTACTTACTTCCTTGGGACATGAAAGCATTGTTCGCAACGAAAGTAGGTATTGAAATTGCAGCATCCGTGCCATTTATCGGTGGGATGATCAAAACACTTTTAGCAGGTGATGAAACAATCATCGGTGCTCAAACATTAACAAGATTCTTTGCGATTCATGTATTCTTCTTGCCAGCTGCTCTTTTTGGATTACTTGCAGCTCACTTTATCATGATTCGTCGTCAAGGTATTTCTGGACCACTTTAATCGGTAAAGGGAACAGATAATTGTAACAAGGAGGGGACAATATGCATCGCGGAAAAGGCATGAAATTCGTTGGAGACTCACGTGTACCAGATCTATCAGCCCGTAAGAAAAACACTCCAAAAGACTATTCTGAGTATCCAGGTAAAACAGAAGCTTTCTGGCCTGACTTCTTACTGAAAGAATGGTTAGTCGGTGCGGTTTTCTTAGTTGGTTATTTAGTATTAACTGTTGCACATCCATCGCCACTTGAACGTCCAGCTGATCCAGCTGACACAGGTTATATTCCAGTACCAGACTGGTATTTCTTGTTTTTATATCAATTACTAAAATATGAATTTGCTTCTGGACCATATAATGTTATTGGAGCAATCATTATGCCAGGATTGGCATTTGGAGCGCTATTATTAGTACCGTTTTTAGATACAAGTAAAGAAAGAAATCCATGGAAACGTCCATTACCGACTGGCTTCATGCTTCTAGCTATTGCTGCAATGATTTTCTTAACATGGGAATCTGTTGTAAACCATGACTGGGAAAAAGCAAAAGCATATGGTGAAATTAGAGAAGAAGTTGCAATCGAAATTGACGAATCTTCTGAAGGCTATCAATTATATCAAGGTTCATCTTGTATAACCTGTCATGGTAATGCTTTTGAAGGTGGTCTCGGACCAACTTTAATCGGTTTAGATTACACTGCAGATGAGATTGTTAAAATTGCTCATGAAGGATTACCAGGTGGAATGCCTGCCGGTAGTTATCAAGGAACAGATGAAGAGCTTCAAAAACTTGCAGAGTATATAACGACTCTTCAACCAGAAGAATAATTTAAATGCAAAAGAGTCAGGAAACTGGCTCTTTTTTTTCTACCTATAAGTAAGGGGTGTTCATGTGAAAGAACTTGCGACATTATTAAAACTAACCTTGTATAACAAAACGTTTATGTGGCTGTTGTTCATAGTAAATCTTCTTGGCACCATCTACGGATACTATTGGTATAAGGGACAGTTATCACAAACAGACACAAAGTTCCTTCTTTTCGTACCTGACAGCCCTACAGCAAGTTTGTTTTTTACAATTGCATTATTTGCTTGGTTGTTAAAGAAAAATTGGAAGTTAATCGAAGCCCTAGCGTTAATCACCCTTGTAAAATACGGATTATGGGCAGTTGTAATGAATATATGGACATACGTGGAAAATGATTATCTAGGTTGGATGGGGTGGATGTTGGTAGCATCGCATTTTGCAATGGCTGTCCAGGCCATATTATACATACCTTATTACCGATTTACTTGGATTCATATCCTTATTGCTGCCATATGGACACTACATAATGATGTGATAGATTATGTATTTGATCAAATGCCAACGTATAGAAGTTTATACAAATATGCAGATCAAATTGGTTACTTTACATTTTGGCTATCCATTGCTTGTATTTTACTTGCTATCTTTATTTATCAAAAAAGGTCAAAGCTTATCAGTTGAATGTATCCACTATTCCCATTAAAATAAATAGTATAGATTAGAGAGGGGGAAAAGAATTTGGCTTCTTATCTCGTGTACTTCGCGATAATTTTGTTATTGCCTTTGTATGCTCAAATGAAAGTGAAAAGAACATATAAAAAGTATTCAAAAGTTCGTTCGACTTCTGGTATGACAGGTGCTCAAGTAGCAAGAACTATTTTAGATGCAAATGGATTAACTGATGTCCAGGTTGTGGAAAGTAGAGGGTTTTTAAGTGATCACTACAATCCGATGACTAAAATAGTTGCTTTGTCCTCACACAATTTTCATGAAGCTTCCGTTGCAGGATCTGCGATTGCAGCACATGAAGTAGGACACGCTATTCAACACAAAGAATCGTATTCATTTTTAACATTACGACATAAACTAGTGCCAGTGGCTAATATTTCATCTAATGCTTCTTGGATTTTCATCATGATCGGATTGCTAGCTAGCTTTTCTAATCTGTTGTTAATAGGAATAGTTTTGTTGGCTGCTGGAGTTGTATTCCAAATTGTTACACTACCTGTTGAATTTAACGCTTCAAATCGAGCGATGAACCAAATGGTATCGCTTGGTGTAATTCGCAATGAGGAAGAACGTCACGCGAAAAAAGTATTAAGTGCAGCCGCTTTAACTTATGTTGCTGCAGCAGCAGTAGCGGTATTAGAGCTATTACGTTTGGTATTAATCTACACTGGAATGACTCGCAACGATTAAATAAATTAATAAATGGAGAGCGACGACCACAAGTCATTGCTCTCCATTTTTGTTTGAGATTATTGGATAAATTTTCTGTTTAGTAAGTAAAACACTGAATTGTGAGAGTTAGTGAATTGTGAGAGTTAGAGTAACACTCAGTAACCCGCAAGAAAACGCTAATATGAACCAAATGAACGCTAGTAAATGATTTGGGATTGAATTCTCCTTTGCTATTAATGTCTAATCTCTTAATGATTGGAGTGACAAAATTAAAAAGGATTGTACAAGTAGCGTCCTTGTACAATCCCATCTAACTATTCTATCGGGTTTTTCTCATCATCTAAAGTAAAACCTTCGCCCATTACATCCTTTACCTCTGTAATAGATACAAATGCATGCGGATCAACGGAGCTAATAACCGTTTTTAAAGCGCTGAGCTGATTTTTTGCTACTACACAATAGATTACTTCCCGACTATTTTTTGTAAAATGTCCATGTCCATTTAAAATAGTCACACCGCGCGATAGTTTATTGGTAATTATATCTGCGATTTCATTTTGTTTTTCGGAAATGATAAATGCGCCTCTGGCAGAATAAGCACCTTCTTGTACAAAATCGATTACCCTTGCGCCCACATATACCGCTACGAGCGTATACATCATAGAACGTTCGTTTAGGAAGGTTGTCCATGATAATAATATGACGAATGCATCAAAGATAAACATTGTTTTCCCCATGCTCCAGCCCTTGTATTTAAATACAAGACGGGCAATGATATCTACGCCGCCAGTAGTGCCGCCATACTTGAAAATAATTCCTAAGCCTAAACCTACGAAAACACCTGCAAATAGGGATACTAGAAACAGGTCGTCTTCTAACCCTAACTGAAATTCGTAAATATCAAACACCTTTAGAAATACAGATACAGCTACCGTACCGATCAGTGTATAGGCAAACATTTTTCGACCAAGTAGTTTCCACCCAATGATGAACATTGGTATATTTAACAAAAGATTCATCAAGGCTACATCCCAATTAAATACAAAATATAAAACGAGGGTTATACCAGAAAATCCACCTTCTCCAAGTTCATTTTGCATATTAAAATGAACAAAGCCAAAACTATAAATGGCTGCACCGAATATTATCATGATAATATTTTTAAATTTAAGTCCAAGTCCCATTGTTCCACCCCACTTATTAGTTCATACTTAAGTTATTATCAATTATTTTAATGGCTTTGACAACTAGAGGATAAATTTATTACGATGGAAAAGGAGAGATTATATGTTGACAGATAAAAAAAGTTTATTTGAACTACAACAAAAAGTAGATTTATACATAAATCAATATAGAGAAGGTTACTTTCCTCCACTAGAGCTATTAGCAAGACTAACAGAAGAATTGGGAGAGCTTTCTAGAGAGATTCAACATAAGTATGGTACAAAGAAGAAAAAAGATACAGAAGTAGAAAAAGAGATAGCTGATGAAGTTGGAGATTTCTTTTTCGTTTTAATCTGCTTAGCAAATGCGGAGGGTATTGATCTGCAAAAGTCACTGGAACAAGTTTTGGATAAATACAATACACGAGACAAAGATAGATGGACAAAGAAGGAGGAATAATAATGGTTATAAAAGTAGCGGTTGCTGGCCCAAGAGGTAAAATGGGAAGAGAAGCAGTAGCGACGGTCATTAACAACAAAGATTTTTTATTGGTAGCAGTTTTGGATTCAAAGAAAGAAATGGAGTGTCTAGGTGATAAAATTCCGATCTTCACTTCTTTAAACTTATTAATAGAGCAAACCGAACCTGATGTATTAGTTGATCTAACAGTACCTTCAGCAGTATTCGAGCATGCAATGACTGCATTGGAATTTGGGGTAAGACCTGTGATTGGAACTACAGGCTTTACTGATTTACAATTAGATACATTACGTAACAAAGTAGAAGAAAAACAAGTAGGCTGTATTATCGCGCCCAATTTTTCCATTGGTGCGGTCCTTATGATGAAGTTTGCACAAACAGCTGCAAAATATTTACCAAATGTGGAGATTATAGAAATGCATCATGATCAAAAGGTAGATGCACCTTCAGGTACAGCTATTAAGACGGCTCAAATGATTCAACAAACACGTGATTCGATGAAACAAGGTCATCCGAGTGAGGAAGAAACTATTCAAGGAGCAAGAGGAGCAAATATGGATGGCATGCATATTCATAGTGTCCGTTTACCTGGGTTAGTTGCTCATCAGCAGGTAATGCTAGGTGGAGAAGGACAATTGCTTACGCTTCGTCATGACTCCTTTGATCGATCTTCCTTTATGTCTGGAATTGTACTGTCTATTGAGGAAGTTATGAAACGTAATGTACTGACTTACGGTTTAGAGGATATTATATTATAGGAGGTAAAAAATGAGAATTGCATTAGTTGCACATGATCAGAAAAAAGAAGATTTAATACAGTTCGTAACTGCCTTTAAATCAATATTAGAGGACCACGAATTATTTGCTACAGGAACAACAGGAACTAGAATTATCGATGAAGTCGGCTTAGATGTATTTAGATATAAGTCCGGGCCACTAGGTGGAGACCAACAAATAGGTTCTGCAATTGCCAATAATGAAATGGATATGGTTATATTTTTCCGTGATCCACTTACTGCACAGCCACATGAGCCGGATGTAACTGCGCTCATTCGACTTTGTGATGTATATCAAATTCCGCTTGCAACTAATATGGGAACAGCTGAAATTTTGTTAAAAGGTATTGAAGAAGGATTTTTAGATTGGCGTTTATTGGAAGAGAGACGTTCACGTTAGGAAGTGCTTAAATGCGTAAATTGAAAATAGGTATTACTTGCTATCCAACAGTTGGAGGATCAGGAGTAATTGCTACAGAACTTGGGAAGATGCTTGCAGCTAAAGGGCATGAAATACATTTCATCACGTCAGGAATCCCTTTTAGGTTAAATAAAATAGATCCAACGATAACATTTCACCAAGTGGAAGTGAATAGTTACTCTGTTTTTCAATATGCTCCATATGACATCGCACTTGCCAATAAAATGGCTGAGGTAATTATAGACCAACAATTAGATGTATTGCATGTCCATTATGCAATACCCCATGCTGTGTGTGCCATTTTAGCTAAAGATATGGCTAATTCAGATATTGGTATTGTGACAACCTTACATGGAACAGATATTACAGTATTAGGCTATGACTCTTCCCTAAAAGGTGCTATCAAATACGGAATAGAGAAATCAGATATCGTTACTGCGGTATCTAACTCTCTTGCCCAAGAAACGATGGATTTAATAGCCCCGGATAAAGATATTGAGACGATATATAATTTTATAGATGAACGAGAATACACCAAAAAGGACTCAGGAAATCTAAAAGAATTATTAGGGATAAAACCACATGAAAAAGTAGTTATTCATGTTTCAAACTTTAGAAAAGTGAAGCATGTACCGGATATAGTAAACAGCTTTAAACTAATTCATGATGAAGTTCCCTCCAAGCTGCTGTTGGTCGGGGATGGCCCTGAAAAACATCCTGTGATGGAATCTATTAAAGGCACCTCCATCGAAAATGATGTGTTGTTTTTAGGGAAACAGGAAAGTTTATCGGAGCTTTATGCAATAGCAGATCTTATGTTGTTACTTTCTGAAAAAGAGTCTTTTGGACTTGTGTTATTGGAAGCAATGGCTTGCGGAGTACCATGCATCGGGACGAATGTTGGAGGAATTCCCGAAGTTATTACCAATGGTGAAAACGGCTATATCGTTGAATTAGGCGATTTTGAGAAAGTAGCGGAATATGGTTTGAAAATTTTACAAAACCCGACATTACATAAACAAATAGTAGATAGATCGATTGAGATTATACATGATCGATTTAATTCAAAAAGCATTGTGGAGCAATATGAAGCGATGTATGAAAGAGTGGCGAGAAAATAGCGTTATGAAAAATCGGTGGCCGGCAGCTTATAAAATAATAGATGAACTGGAACGTGCAGGTTTCGAGGCATTTGTAGTCGGAGGGGCTGTCCGAGACTTTGTACGTAACGCACCTGTAAACGATGTGGATATCACCACGAATGCTACGCCAAAAGAAGTCAAAGCGATATTTCCTCATACGATTGATGTAGGGATAGAACATGGTACTGTATTAGTTGTCTTGGACGAGTCTATCGAAGTAACTACGTATCGTTCGGAATCGACCTACTCAGATTTTAGAAGACCCGATGAGGTTACATTCGTGCGTACTTTAAAAGAAGACTTACAAAGACGAGACTTTACGATAAATGCAATGGCATTAACAAAAGAGGATGTGCTGGTAGATTATTTCGGAGGAAGACTAGCTATCAAAGAAGGGATTATTCAAGCTGTAGGAAATCCTCAGCTAAGATTCTCAGAAGATGCACTACGAATGTTGCGAGCAATTCGTTTTTCGGCGCAGTTGAATTTCTCCCTTGAGTCTAATACATTGAATGCAATTCGTTCGTTGCATCCACATATTGCACATGTATCCATTGAAAGAGTGAAAGTTGAATTGGAGAAAATATGGTTAAGTGATTTCCCATTCAAAGGAATACAACTTTTTGTAGACAGTGGGTTATCGAACATATTCCCTGGAAACTGGGAAAGAAGTCTACAAAATTGGAATGACTTCTCTAGTTTTGATGTTAAAGCAAATGGATGGGCATTCTTTGCACTAATGCAGTCAAAAGAGGATGTTAATGATTTATTAAATTATTATAAATGCTCAAATGAAGAGAAAAGACATGTGAAAAACGTTTTAGAAGCAGTGCATGGTTTAGCAAAAGGCGCATGGACAACTGATGAATTATTTCAATTTAGTGAAGATGTATTATCGGTTGCATACTATTTTGGGAATTCGGTTCTTTCTAAGGAAATAACTGAACCACTTGAGCTATTCTTAAGAAGAAAACGTTCCATTCCAATTGCCACCAAAAAAGATATTGTAGTTAATGGAAATGACCTCCTGGAATGGGCAAACGATAAACGAGGCCCGTGGATAAAAGAAGTGTTAGATAGATTAACGAGCATGATTGTAAATGGTCATATTAAAAATGACAGAAATGAAATAAAGGGATGGTTTTCGCATGAATATCTCCATTAAAGAAAAAATTCTTTCTACTCTAATAAATGCAAACGGGGAACCTGTTTCGGGACAGAAGCTTGCAGATGAATTGCAAATTTCACGAACAATGATCTGGAAGCATTTGAAAAGTATCGAAGAGGATGGTTATGTAATTGAAGCCATCAAAAAGAAAGGCTATATTTTACGGTCTATACCTGATTTAGTTACTCCTGCGCAAGTTATTCCTAAGCTAAGCACAAAGTATTTAGGAAGAAATATGGATTATTATACAACTTGCGAAACTACACAAGTTATAGCTGCTGATAAAGCACGGGAAGACGCTCCTCATGGAACAGTAATTATTGCTGAGGAACAAACTGCCGGAAAAGGAAGATTAGAAAGGAGCTGGGATTCGAGTGCAAACAAAGGCATATGGATGAGTGTCATTATTCGTCCAAAAATTAGTCCTGAGTTTGCTGCACCATTCACACTTGTTTCTGCTGTCGCTATCACTCAAGCAATTCAAGATGTGACGAATCTTGCTCCTCAGATAAAATGGCCAAACGATATACTTATTAATGGAAAAAAAGTTACAGGTATTTTGACAGAGTTACAGGCTGAGATGGATATCGTTCACTCCATTATTATAGGTATCGGTGTCAATGTAAATCAGGAATTAAGTACATTTGACGAATCCATTCAATCCATTGCGACTTCACTGAAAATAGAAACGGGGGAAGAGATAGATCGGTCCTTGTTAGTAGCTAAAATCCTATATTATTTAGAGAAGTATGGAGATTTGTATGTAGAAAAAGGCTTTCAACCTATTAAAATTCTTTGGGAAAGTCATAACTGTACGATTGGCAAACGCATACGTGCCACTATGTTGCGAGAAACCGTTGAAGGTGTTGCCTTAGGTATTACGAATGATGGAGTTTTAGAGCTAAAACTAGACAGTGGTGAAATTCGAGGTGTATATTCCGCCGATATTCATTTACTAGGAAGAAATTAATTTGGACGGATATCATTTTTTTTGTTATTCTGTATGTGTTGGGCAGTATCTTATTTGAACTGCACCTTTTGAAAAAAGTTTGTTTAACTAAATAGTCTGCCTTGATCTATATGACAGGGACGGAGAAAACCTACGAAAATAATTTTTCTGCCCTCCTGTCCAAATTGGAATAGGAGGGTTTTTATATGGTTTTCTCTTCACTACAAATGGAGGGATAATGTATGAAAACGACGAGTAACTTTATTAGTATGAAAAAAAACAATGAGAAAATTACGATGATGACCGCTTATGATTTTCCAACGGCAAAATTTGCAGAAGATGCAGGTATGGATATGATTCTTGTCGGAGATTCACTAGGAATGGTAGTGCTCGGCTATGATTCTACTGTGCTGGTAACAATGGATGATATGATCCATCATGGTAAAGCTGTTAGACGTGGGGCCAAGGAAACTTTTCTAGTAGTTGATATGCCTTTTGGAACATTTCATGGTTCTTTAGATCAAGCACTTACAAATGCAGTCCAATTACTACAGCAAACAGGTGCACAGGCAGTGAAACTCGAGGGTGCGGATGCAGTTTTGCCTGTCATAGAAAAATTGACTTTTGCAGGAATTCCAGTTGTCGCCCATCTTGGTTTATTACCTCAATCTGCTGGCGTATTAGGTGGATACAAAGTTCAAGGTAAAACTGCCGCAGCAGCAGAAAAGTTAATAGAGGATGCAAGATTATGTGAGAAGGCTGGGGCATGTGCGGTCGTATTAGAATGTATTCCACACCAACTGACAGAAACAATTTCTAAAACTCTTACTGTCCCTACAATAGGAATTGGTGCCGGTGCTGCAGCAGACGGTCAAGTGCTGGTGTTCCATGATATGGTGAAGTATGGTACTCATCATATTCCTAAATTTGTTAAAGAATTTGCAAATGTAGGGGAACCAATACTGGCAGGTATCAGGCAATATGTAGATGAAGTAAAAAATGGTACATTCCCAACATTGGATCATTCCTTTACGATGAAGGAAGAACAACTTTCCCAATTATATGGAGGCAATCATGCAAACAGTAGAAACGATCAATGAGCTAAAACAAATAATCGCTTTAAATAAAGATAAAACAATTGGTTTTGTTCCCACGATGGGTTATTTGCACGAAGGTCATCTGGCTCTATTAAACAAGGCAAGAAGCGAAAATGAATTAGTAGTGGCGAGTATTTTCGTCAATCCTGCCCAATTTGGACCAAATGAAGACTTAGATCGGTACCCAAGAGATATCAAAAGAGACACACAGCTAGCGACGAATGCAGGGGTAGATATAATATTCATACCAACGCCAGAACAGATGTATCCATTTGACAGTGGCATTTCAATTACTGTAGGAGACCTTTCGACAAAACTGTGTGGTGAGAGCAGACCTGGTCATTTTGATGGAGTACTTAAAGTGATCACTAAATTATTTCATCTCGTTCAGCCTACGAAAGCGTATTTTGGACAAAAGGATGCACAGCAGTTAGCGATTATTGAGACATTTGTGAATGCGTATAACTTTCCTGTTGAAATAGTTCGAGTACAGACAGTGAGAGAATCAGACGGTCTTGCAAAAAGTTCTCGTAATGTATTTTTAAATGAAAAGGAACGGTCAGAGGCTATTCATTTGTATAAAGCTTTGCAGTTAGCGACTATTAGGTGGGAAGAAACAAAGGATTTAACAGCAGCCATTACAATAGGGAAAGATCATATTGAAAGTAACACCTCTGGTAAAATCGATTATTTTGAAGCGTTATCGTATCCTTCGTTGCAGCAAGTAACGGATGACACAAAAGAAGTTTTGTTTGCCACAGCTGTATTTTTTGAAAAAGCTCGGTTAATAGACAATATTCTAATAGTGAAAAAGGATGTGTAACACATGTTACGAATGATGTTAAATGGTAAAATTCACCGCGCAGTGGTGACGGAAGCGGATTTAAATTATGTAGGAAGTATTACAATCGATCAAAATATACTAGATGCCGTTGGTATGTTGCCAAACGAAAAAGTGCATATCGTTAACAACAATAATGGTGCTCGTTTCGAAACATATATTATCTCCGGTGAACGTGGAAGTGGAGTGATTTGCGTAAACGGAGCAGCAGCACGCTTAGTACAACGGGGGGATGTAGTGATTATTCTTTCGTATGCCTATGTGATGAATGAAGAAGCACAATCACATAAACCAACAGTTGCAATTATGAACCAAGATAATTCTATCGATCACATTATTCATTACGAACCAGAAGCTACAATTATGTAATCGAGAAAAAATTAAGCCTGCCTTTGAAGTCAGAGAAGAGGTACTTCAAAGGCAGGCTTTTATATATTTTCATTCACGTACAAAATTATCTTTGAAGCCGGGTAGTGGGACTCTATCAGTCTATGATTAAATTTCTTCTTGGAAATAGATTTTATAAAACTTTCTATGTGTTAATTCATCATAGCCAACTTCGATAAGCTGATCCACTTGTTCAATATCCCGTACATTCACTTGAATCTCAATATTGGAATCTAGCTTTATTTTACGTTTATACGTTTTTTCTACCTTTGCTATAGCGCTCTCCGAAATGACCGTTTCATATGGTTTTACAGATTGGACGATAATGTCTTTTTGGACTGAATCCGTTTTGTCAAAGACTGTATCAATATAGTTATCTACTTGAAATTCTTCTTCATTCCTAAAGTAATCGAGTGTTTTGTTTAAAAAACCTAATTTTTCGGTATTCGTGTAACTTTCTTCTTTAATAATATATTTTTTACACTCTGTTAACGCTAAGTTCGTTTTATGATAATGTTCATCAGCTACTTTAATCTTTAGAAAACGCTCTTGCCAATAAACAACATCCTCTTTTTTCTTTGTTTTCATAAAGACAGCAGGAGCTACGTCTGGTCCCATATCCACGAAGACTGCCATATTATTAATTTTTTTTACATTAATACCGTCCACGCCATTCACAATCATTTTGTTTTGCTCGTTTTTCACATCTAGAAACATTTCTTTTTCATCTAACTTCACAATGGCTAATGCCTTTTTTACTTCTGAATTCCATAAGCAATTATCGAATAATCCTATAAACAATTCACCATTTTTAATATTAGGATGTTGGGATACACTTTTTAAATGGGTTGCAATATGTTTAGATTGTTCAAGAAAACTGCTGTTCTGATCAAAAATTGAATTTACATATGTATACATTTCATTTAATCCAATATCTGTTTCATGAAAAAATTCAAATTGCTGCTCCAAATCAATTTTATTGAATGCTAACTGTGTAAAGGCCGCTTCTAGCATAACCTCTGGTCGGGAGAATGCCTCATCACCAAACACAAGTGTATCACCTACATAATGTACGACATACTGAGCTAATTTACTTTCACTTATTTCTAGCATGGTCTTCACCTTCTAATCTTTATTAATAGCTAATTTACCATATCATACTCCGCATATTATTATCATACATTTATGCTTAATATAAAAATTGTTGAGTTAATGAAGTGGATATCTAGAGAGTAAGTATAAATAATAATACAGTTTTCCTTGCCAATTAAATGGAGAAACGTACAGGGTGTTTATTTTAACCTTAATTGTTAATAATAAAACATGTTTATGTTAACCTATAATTAGGTGATTTATTACTTTTAAGGAGTGTAAATAATGAAAAATAAAACACGAACAATAATTACGCTGGTAGGTAGTTTCATTCTTTTTGCTTTAGGTACATTTAGAATACTTACTGAATCACTTTCTTCAACACCTTTGTTTGTAGCATATATTTTTACAATTACTGGATTAATTGGAGTTATAGCTAATAGTTTGATTCTAAAAAAGGTAAAAACAAACTAAATAAAATGAGAAAAGCGATCCATATTAGAAATCGCTTTTTTCTGATAAAAATTAAATTGGATACATTAATTTTAGGAGTGTTCGGTTTCTCAGGTATTCAAACTTATGTTAGGAATGGCCAAGCGGATTTTCGTTATACTCTCTGGAAGCTTATTTAGCCAACGGAGTTTAATCAAGCAGAACGACGTTTTTTAAAAAGCTACTCCTTTAAGTATTGCTAATAATAATTTTTCTAATTTTCAATTTCTTCTTGTGGTTTCACTTTTTTCATGTCCCACGTCAAATGCTTTCGTTTTATTGCTCCCAAATAAATACAATAACAAAATGACAATCATAAAAGCTGCAGAAAAGCTAAAAGTCATGCCGTAACCAACACTTTTTGCTAAGATTCCAAGTCCCAATGATCCTATTGCCAATCCAAAATCTATAAATATAAGCAGCATAGAATTGGCAGTTGCCTTTTTCTCAGGTGGTACAAGGGTTAATGCCCATGCTTGAATTATTGGATGGATGATAGCATAAGCGATTCCGAATAGTGCCCCTGAAATCCAAACCATCCCCATACCAGTAGAAAAGCCTAACAAGATCAAACCAACAGTTCCTGAAATAGCACCTGGAATAATAAGAATTCTATGGCCGAATTTATCGAAAATTTTACCTGAGAAAACCCGAACGATTATCATTGCAATCGCTTGTGCGATAAAAAATTGTGAAATCCTTCCACCAACATCAATCTCTTTACCAAACGCCCCTATGAAGTTAACTGTTCCTGCAATTGCCATGTAATTTAAAGCTACCAGAATACATGGAAGAAGGACACGCTTATCAAACATGTACTTATAGAATGGCTCTTTATTTGTTGGTTGTGGACTTTCCTTTTCATTTTTAACAGTGTTTTTTACGAAAAAACTGCACACAAATGCAAAAGACATAAGCCCTAAAGTTAACATCATCATTGATCGGAATGAATAATTTGCAAGATAAGCAATAGCGATTAGCGGTCCCATTGTCGTTCCAACGCTTGTAGACATTGCAAAAAAAACAATGCCCTCGCCTAAACGGGATTTAGGAACGATATTACTTGATATTGTAAAGACCAAAATTGTCAGCATACTAAAGCCGATACCTTGTAGTGCTCTAATGAATATTAAAAAACCGATAGAGTCGTTTATAAAAGTAAGAGCGATTGTTCCCAAAAAGTAAACAAGTGAAATGATGAGAAGCAATTTCATATTCACTTTTTGGATAATTACACTGGCAAAAAAGCGCGTAATTAGTGATGCTGTCATTAAGGTCGTGGTCATGATTCCTGCGATTGCAGGATTGTCACTAATGGTTGATACAAAAATTGGGAAACCTGCAGTAATCATATAAAAAGAAGCGAACATTACTGAAGACAATATAATAATAATTAAATATTGGTTTGTCCATAATTTAACTTTTTCTTTACTCATGGTAATATAAGACCAACTTTCAATAATAGAGATGATTTTTTTATTCTTCCCATATTTTCAAAAAAATATTTAGAGGTGTTAAAAGTAATTAATCCTTCGTAGGAGATACTTCAAAATATTATTTCGTGGTTGTTTGGCATGTATGGGGAAATAGAATACTGTAGTGTTTAAAAATATACATCTATTAAAAGCAATTGCCATGGTAAATGAGGAACATATACTAACTAAGAGATAACTATGAAAATAATGCCACAAAGAAGTTGAGTTTAGAAAAAGGTAAATGCTAGGTATATAAATACTATAAAACTATGAGAATAGCTTGTTGAAGAAAAAGTTATGGAAGAATGGAAAGAAGTTAAATTTACTTAGAGAAGCTTTACTTCTAAAAAGGAGTAAAGCCTTTTTCTTATTATGCATACAAAGGTAGAATACTTTTTAAAACTTAATATAGCAAAAGCCACCTCGTAGCATGCGATGAAAAGATATTTCTTTCATCGACTCTCTTATGCTAACTGAATTGGATGCGGCTACTTTTATATTTTTTTAATTTTTTCTGTATCGGCTACCTTATCATGAATTTCTTCTTCCATTGCTTGGACGTGTTCATCTTCATGCTCTTGGTGAGGTTGAGGATGGAACCATTGTATTTCCCCTTCGTGGACAAAGCCTTTATATTCTTTACCTTGAACTTGAATTGAAAATTGTTGACGTTCGTGCAATCTTCCCTCAAAAGCTAGAGTAAGTTCGAGGTCTTTTTCTTCACTATTCGTTCCATGATCTTTCATCAGCTTGTAGATACTTTTTTCTAATGTATCTGTTTTATCGTCACCGATCATTTGCCTCGGGTGTGGTTGAAGCCATTGAATTTCCTCATTGTGGTAATGACCCTTATATTCCTTTCCTCGAACGTTAACTGTGAATTCGTATCGTTCATAAAGTCGTTCTTCAAATACAGGCTCTACTCCAAACTTTTCTAGTTCGTTATCGATAGACATTGTTTCACTCCTTTATCAATATTTCTCTTGAGTACTTCCCAGGATAACTAATAAATATTCAAAAAAATAAACGTGATTAAATTCGATTGCGTGTCATTCAATGTTTAAAGGTTTGGCATTAGTTTTCGGGCAAATAAAAACAGCCATGTGCTAAGGACGAAAGGCATAGTTAATGGCGGCAGACCATAGGGCAGTAAAAAGCTATCCAGACTAGCGGTGATCAGCACGGATATTACCGCTGCAAGCAGACCAGTAAAAGGGATCAATTTCTTTCTGTTATGAAAAACGTCTGAAACGGCAAAAATAGTTAATATAGCATTATATCCGTATAATCCGGAACTCAATAATGGGCGTTCGCTACCTAGATAATAAGCAGCCAACAAGGAAATAATGGTTGCGTATATAGCTAGCATCCCGAGACGTCTACTAGCAAAGAAAATGCCGGCTAGAATGATAAGCCCGCTCCAAATATTATCAAGGAAATAAATTTGTCCAATACTTTTCGTAAACCCACTTATAAAATCAATGGGACCAGAGATATCCAAATGCCAATAAGCCAGACCCTGCGGAACGAGAGAGTTGATCGCTTCGAAAAACTGTAAACGATGTGAAGCTGTTAGTAAAAACCATGTCAAAATGATGTAAGGGAAGGTAAGGGAAGGGACATCAAATGGTTTTGTTAAATGCATCATCCCTGCAGTGAAAATAGCGGCGATCACGGCACTGAACAAAGCGATTATCCAGCGCTGATTTCCTTCTAAAAACAGCACCGTTGCTAACCCGGAAAGAGTTGAGTTGAAGCTGAATAAACCTTGAGAAATCAGTTTTTCGTCTGCCCCTCCTATTTTCGCGGTTACTGTACCGATAAGGGAAGAGATGAAAGTTATGATGCTTAATGGAACAGAATAGATAGAAATAGCTACGAGTACAATAAGACCAGTGACGGAATTTTCAATTAATAGAACTTGTGAGATACCTTTTAGTGAAGCGGAGAACATAGTAAGTGTATTGTTTGAAACTTGATGTTTTTGCATAAAAAACTCCTTTAATAAATTTTCGTGGTGAAGAGGCATGTTTGCCTTAGGCTAGGGGAGAGTTTTTTTATTTTATTATCGCAACGTTACATCTCACTCGAACTTGCATGATTTTACGATGATTTCTTTACGTGCTTTTCCATCTATCTGTTAGTAACATCTCCATTTTTCTTATACAACCGCTCATTTAATTTCAATTGAATATGCAATTTTGCTCACTCAAAAACACCTTCTATTTAATACTTTTTTAAAGTATGCCCTTATCGAAGGTGTTTTATATCATCTATTCTTTGAGGTTTGTCTTATAGTCTATTTAAACTTAATCATACACGGTCTAACTGTGAATTTTCGTTTTAAGCTATGCATTTATTTATACCACTAGTACTTTAATAAATTTAAATAAGAATAAAAATTTATGTATAAAAGTTCGAGAATATAGAAATTGATATATGAGCTTATCATATTTTTTTAGCTGGAAAGAAATCCAAGAAATTTATTGTTAAATGGAGGAATGTATATGCGTTTGTTGCCTAGAGAACAAGAAAAATTATTAATTGTTGTGGCAGCTGATTTGGCAAGGCGTCGAAAAGAACGAGGATTGAAGCTGAATCACCCGGAATCGGTTGCATTGATCACGCATGAAATTTTAGAAGGTGCTCGTGATGGTAAAACTGTTGCCGAGTTAATGGAATACGGTGCAACCATTTTGACGGTCGACAATGTCATGGAAGGCGTTTCCGAAATGATACACGATGTGCAAGTAGAAGCAACATTTCCAGATGGGGTAAAACTCGTAACAGTCCACGTACCTATAAGATAAGGAGGAATTTTGGCATGATACCCGGAGAATATATTTTAAAGTCTGAAGATATTATTTGCAATGAAGGGCAGGAAACGAAAAAGATTTCCGTTTTAAATAAAGGAGACCGTCCCGTACAGGTAGGATCCCATTTTCATTTTTATGAAATCAATACAAGCCTTGAATTTGATAGAGAAGCAGCCTTTGGATTTCGCTTAGATATTCCAGCTGGTTCAGCGGTTCGTTTTGAGCCAGGTGATAAAAAAGAAGTACAATTGGTCGCATTCACTGGGGAAAGACGTGTATACGGATTAAACAACAAAACAGAAGGATCGTTAGAACGGGGGGAATAATAGATGAGCTTTCGTATGACAAGAAAACAATATTCTGATATGTATGGTCCAACAACTGGTGATGCTATTCGTTTGGCTGATACAGAATTGTTTATTGAAATTGAAAAAGACTTTACACGTTACGGAGATGAAGTAGTTTTCGGTGGTGGGAAAGTAATCCGTGATGGAATGGGAAGTCACCCACTCGCTGTCCGTGCCGATAATGTTCCGGATCTTGTGATTACGAATGTTATTGTATTGGATTATACAGGTATTTATAAAGCAGATGTAGCTGTCCGTGACGGGAAGATTTTTTCCATTGGTAAAGCAGGCAACCCTCTTTTAATGGATGGTGTGACTATTACAATTGCTGCATCTACGGAAATTATCGCCGGTGAAGGGAAGATTTTGACTGCTGGCGGAATCGATACGCATATTCATTTCATTAATCCTGCTCAAATAGAAACAGCCCTAACTGCTGGATTGACAACACTCATAGGTGGTGGGACAGGTCCTGCAGAAGGATCGAAAGCGACAACTGTTACACCTGGGGAATGGAATATCCACCGTATGCTTGAAGCTGCCGAAGATATGCCGATAAACGTGGGATTCCTAGGAAAAGGCCACGCTGCTGCAGTGGAGCCGCTTGCGGAGCAAATTCTAGCTGGTGCTATTGGACTGAAGGTCCATGAAGACTGGGGCGCAACACGGTCCGCGATTGATATGTCTTTAAAAGTAGCAGATGAATATGACGTCCAAGTCGCACTCCATTCCGATACATTGAATGAAGGTGGCTTTGCGGAAGACACAGCTGATGCCTTTAAAGGTCGCGTCATTCATACGTATCATACGGAAGGAGCAGGAGGCGGCCATGCACCGGACATTATTAAATTAGCGAGCTATCCGAATGTTCTTCCTTCTTCGACTAATCCAACTCTTCCTTATACAGTAAATACAATTGATGAGCATCTTGATATGCTAATGGTGTGCCATCATTTAAGTCCGGATATTCCGGAAGATGTGGCTTTCGCTGATTCACGTATTCGAGGAGAAACAATTGCAGCAGAAGATATTCTACAGGATATGGGTGTGTTTAGTATGACAAGCTCCGACTCTCAGGCGATGGGCCGAATTGGAGAAGTCATATTACGGACATGGCAAACAGCCGATAAAATGAAAAAACAACGGGGTAAACTGGAAGGGGACGAAGGGGTAGGCGATAACAATCGTATCAAGCGTTACGTCGCAAAATATACTATCAATCCGGCAATTACACACGGAATATCTGATTACGTTGGTTCAATTGAAATCGGTAAATTTGCCGATCTTGTGTTATGGTCACCGCAATTTTTCGGAATGAAACCGAGCATGATTTTAAAGTGTGGACAAGTTGTTCAAAGTTTGATGGGAGATGCTAATGCATCCATACCGACCCCTGAGCCAGTTTTATACCGTCCTATGTATGGAACGATGGGGAAAGCAAAATATCTAAGCTCTATTACTTTCGTTTCAAAAGCAGCATACGATGATGGTGTTCATAAAAAATTAGGACTCCAAAAGACGGTCCTGCCAGTAAAAGGCATTCGGTCATTGACGAAAAAAGACATGAAATTAAACGATGCCACACCCGAAATCACGGTCGATCCCGAAACTTATGAAGTATTTGTGGATGGTGAGCATCTTACTTGTGATCCTGTAGAGGTGGTTCCGATGGGGCAGCGTTATTTCTTATTTTGAGGTGAAAAGATGATTATTGAAAAAATTGTTGGACATATTGATGAGTTAAATTCAGATCTTGTTGCTCATATTCATAAAGAAAAAGTGTTCCTTGAAAGCAGTGATTTAGTCAAACGAATTCAACGCGTCAAAACAGATCATGGCCGTGAAATCGGACTACGTTTAAGCGAATCCCGCGATTTGAATGCAGGCGATGTACTTTACATGGATGAAAAAAATATCATTTTAATTGAGGTGTATCCTGATGATGTGATTGTTATTAAGCCGAGGAACTTGAATGAGATGGGAACAATTGCACATCAGCTCGGAAATAGGCATTTGCCAGCTCAATTTGAAGAGGATAAGATGCTTGTTCAATATGATTATCTTGTGGAGGAACTACTGGGGGAGCTTGGTCTCCCGTATGTACGTGAAAAACGGAAAGTGAAGAAGGCATTCCGGCATATAGGACATAGTCATGGATAACTATTTGCTGTCTTTATTTCAGTTGTGTGATTCCAACTTGCCAACAGGTGCGTTTAGTCATTCATTTGGATTGGAAACATATATACAGGAAAATAAAGTACATGATAAAGACAGTTTTTCAGAATGGCTGCAAATGTATGTATTAGGGCAGCTCGTCTATACAGACGGGCTAGCCTGTCGTCTTGCTTTTGAAGGGCTTGAACAAAGTGATGCCCAATCGATCTGGAGCCTTGACCGCAAAATAACGGTGCAAGCTCTTCCAAGAGAAACGCGAGAAGGAACACATAAAATTGGAGAACGCATGTTGACTATTGGAAATGATTTGTATCCATCTCCCCTACTAACTTTGTATAAAGAAAAAACACGAAATGGAGAAGCATTTGGTCACCCTGCGATTGTGTTTACAATTATTGCTCACCAGTTAAAAATCCCTTTGAATGTCATTTTATCTACGTATCTTTATTCGTCTATATCGAGCCTTACCCAAAATGCAGTGCGTGGTATACCACTCGGTCAGACAGCCGGGCAGTTTATTTTACGTGATATACAACAGTGGATTACAAAAGCGGTTGAACAAATTAGGACGATGGACATCGCCGATTTTGGCGCAGTGGCCCCAGGACTAGAAATTTCTCAAATGAAACATGAACGGGTACTAATCCGTATTTTCATGTCATAGAAAGAAAGGAAGTACTTATTAATGGAACCGATTAAAATTGGTGTAGGTGGCCCAGTTGGTGCCGGTAAGACAATGCTTGTCGAAAAATTGACACGTCATATGAAGGATGATATTAGCATGGCGGCTATTACGAACGATATTTACACGAAGGAAGATGCTAAGTACTTAATAAATAATGGTGTTTTGGCTAATGACCGAATTATTGGTGTTGAAACTGGCGGCTGTCCTCATACAGCAATTCGTGAGGATACGTCAATGAATAGTGCGGCGATTGAAGAGTTGAAAAAACGCCACTCTGACTTGGACTTAATCTTTGTGGAGAGTGGTGGTGATAATTTGGCAGCTACATTCAGCCCTGAACTTGTTGACTTTTCCATCTATATTATCGATGTAGCCCAGGGAGAGAAAATTCCGCGTAAAGGCGGACAAGGTATGATTAAATCAGATCTTTTCATCATTAATAAAATCGATCTTGCGCCATATGTGCATGCGAATTTAGATGTCATGGCTGCTGATACGAGAGTGTTTCGAGGGGAAAAGCCTTTTGTTTTTACGAACTTGCAGGACAATACTGGTCTTGATAAAGTCATCGGCTGGATTAAACAAAATGCTTTGCTCTCCGGGTTAAGTTAAGATGGACAAATGGACAGGCGTGTTGCGTCTAAACATGGAGAAAAAAAGGGATAAGACGGTAACGAAACAAGTGTATTTCCAAGGTGCATTTAAAATACTGCGTCCCCATTATCTTGATAATAGCGGACAAGCATGTTATTTTCTCATAAACCCGGGGGGCGGTTATTTAGATGGCGACCGTTACCGAATGGAAATTACACTGGAGGAACATGCTGAACTGATATTGACGACACAGTCTGCTACGAAAGTGTATAGAACACCGTATACACCAGTCCTACAAGAAAGTGAAATCGTCTTGAAAAAAGGCAGTATACTAGAATACATTCCTGATCCGCTTATCGCCTATCGTAATGCCAAGTTTAAGCAAAATACGATTATTCGGATGGAAAGTGGAGCTACTCTTTTTTACAGTGACATTTTAACACCTGGCTGGTCTCCGGACGGAGAATGGTTCCGATATGATTTACTTCAATTGAAAAATGAAATTTATTTAGATGAAGAATTGGTTTTATTTGATCATTTAAAACTCCAACCCATTGAAGCTGGTGTGAATGGGATCGGTTATATGGAAGGATATACTCATCTTGGTTCGATGATTGTGATAAGTGATAAAGTAAATGAGGATGTTCTTCAACGATTGTATAATGTAATTGAAAAAGACTTAGACGAGTGCAAAGCAGGAATGTCTCTCTTGACTGAGGGTGGTTTTACAGTGCGTATACTCGCACATTCTACACAAAAAATTGAAGAACTTATAGCTAAATGCAGCACGTTCCTTCGCAAAGAATGGTATGACCGACAACCAGTAACCTTACGAAAATATTAATCAGTTAAAATTTTGATGGACCAAAATGTTAAAGAGATGAAAGATCGGGGTAAGATGGGATAGGTATAATAGAAGGATGCTCTTTTTTTAAACTGTTTACGGTATCCCATTCGTGTTTAGTTCTACTAAAAAAAGAAGTGAATTCACTGCTTACGTTGGTTCTCTGGCATAATTACTTTTTTGTTAGCTTGCACTATATGTACAATTTAGCAAAGAATGAGGGCTTCTTTCGCCTTACTTCAATAGGTGGTATATAGGGTCATTAATTCCAATCTCTTTTTATGTAAAAATTTTATATATAGCCTTTAAGACATTTAAAACATTAACCCCATATGATAAGGAAAAACGCTCTACACCGTTGAAAAATATCGCTGCTATATTAGTTGACGATGAGCAGTAATTAATTCAAACATTTACAATTTAATTATTGGGAGCGTTAATCCTAATTGGATCAACGCTCTTTTTGATGATTTTTTTTAAAACGGGTGCTGTTGTGAAATATAGATCTGATCAAACAGCTCTTTTTTCTTGTTATTGAGGAAATCATAATATTCTACAACTGCGATTAATGATTAGAGCGTCTTTATTGCAATTCTCCCAACGCGTTTCAGTATAATATAGACACTTGCGCATTTGTTCTTAACTTAAAGCAACGTTTTAGCTTATTAACAATTAAAGGAATATCATTTAACAAAGTTGAATAAGTGTTATACACACAAATTGTCTGGAGGTATAATATGAAGTTTTTTACATTTAGTAAAGAGAATGGGAAAATGATTACGAAATTTGATTCCAATTTTATTATTTCCCGTGTTATTCAAACAGATAAAGCTACTACTATAGGATGTATATACTTGGAAGAAAATGGAGTTGTTGGATACCACCAAGCAGTAGTACCTCAATTATTGGTAGTAATGAAAGGAGAAGGGTATGTTCGTAATGATAAAGAAGAATATTTTAAAGTTCAGCCCGGAGATGCTGTATTTTGGGAAAAAGATGAATGGCATGAAACAAAATCAGATAGAGGATTAACAGCTATTGTAATTGAAAGTGTTGAGTTAAATCCTTTTTTGTTTTTGCCTTTAAAGGAATAGAAGCTGTTCAACTTACGGGTATTTTAATCAAAGAGGTTAGCATAAGAAGGAAATTTTGCAAAAGAAAGAGAATTAAGACAGTGGCAAGTAAATAATCCGACATATTTGTGCCTGAAAAGTTGGACTAATAAAGGGGATACCGAAATGGAGTATCGGATTGAGAATCTTGATTTTGATATAAAAGTTATAGGTAAAGGAAAGGTAGTCAAAACAAGTAGAGCCTTTAAAACAATTCCTACGCTTTGGAGTAGTGCTAAAAAAGATGGATTTATGCAACAATTAATAGATATGTCCTGGGAAAAACCAAAATGCACACTTGAAAGTCTTTTGGGTGTTTGTGGAAAAGAGGCAGCTATTTTGGATGAAGAATTTATATACTTTATGGGTGTCCAATATGATGGTGAGGTTCCAAGTGATATGAAAACGCTCTATATAAAACACAGTACCTGGGCAGTTTTTCCGGGTATAGCGAATGCTTGGAAGCACCTATACACAGAGTGGGTTCCCATGTCTGAATATGAACTTGCTGATAAACCGTGTATCGAATGTTATTATCCATTAAAGCATAAACCTAGAAACGAACTTTGGGTGCCTGTAATCCCTAAATAAATACATATTAATATTTAGGGAATCAATCTCACAAGATGTGAACTTTTAGCAAATACGAAAGTTCTTTTTTATTCTATTTATTTACTTATTTCTTACTTTTTTATTTTGTTTTTAGCAGCTGTTTTTTCTTATCGAACAAAAGAATCAGGTTAGTTGAAGAAGGAGTTATATTCCTAAATGTAGAACTAATAATAAAATTTATCTAAAGTAGGTGATTTTGTGAGTAATATTATTAATTACTACAATAAGTTTGATGAGTGGGGTCGACTTGAAAGAGAACCTATTGAATTCCAAGTAAATTGGCACTATATAAAAAAATATATTCCTCTAACTGGAACTGTTCTAGATAATGGTGCTGGACCGGGAAAATATTCTATAAAACTCGCTAATGAGGGCTATATTGTAACACTGACAGATTTAACACCCAAACTTGTTGAAATTGCTAAAAATAAAGCACATGAGCACTCCTTAGAGGAGTACTTTAATGGTTTTTTTGTTGCTGATTCTAGAGAACTTAATATGATTAAAGATGAACATTACGACGCTTCTTTAATGCTTGGTCCTATGTATCATTTACAAGAAGAAACCGACCGTATTAAAGCTATACAAGAATTATATAGAGTTACGAAGAAGAATGGAATCGTATTTGTTGCATTCATGCCTAGAATCAGACATATATTAACTTCCCTATTACATCCTGAAAATTGGAAACCAAATAATGATATAGAAAACATCGAGCGATTTTCAGATACAGGTTGTTTTAATCATCAGGATGAAGGACGTTTTACAGGTGCCTATTACTTTAATATTGATGAAATAAAACCATTTATGGAAGAGCAAGGATTTGAAAGTTTAGAATTAATAGGTTCAAATGTAGGGGCTATTTTAAATGATGAAAATTGGAACTATTGGAGGGACAAAGGAGAAAAGGAAGTTGAAAAAATCATAAAAATGCTTATTGAAAAAGCAGATGATCCCTATATCTTAGGCATTTCCTCTCACTTACTTTATATTGGAATAAAAAAGGGGAAATGATAGGTTTCTTCTTTAACTCCCATGAAAATTAAAAAATCCTCGAAATCTATAAAATTGCATAACAAAAGGGACTCTGCCTTTTTTTAAAAGCTGAGTCTTTAGATTGTGTATATTGAACTGAAAGATAAATCAAGAACCAACCCCATTCACTTTAGAATAAAGGCTAGACTGGTGCAATAAACAGGATTAATCTCCCTAGAGTGCTACTCATATAGTGTCCTACAGTCTGTTAGGCACTGTTGTCGTTGAAGTCATACTATTGCTGGGGCTCTAAGGCATCATAGTTCATCGATCTTCTTCGCCAGCATTACTTTTCTAAACCCGTTCTGATACAATTTTCTTCCTCGGAAACTTACTCGTGCTAACACGGCATTATAGTTTAATTAGAAAGCGTTAATTGATTAAGCAGTAAGTGAACTAAAAAGCAAAGGAGAATATTATGTACAGTGTATTATACATATATCCAGTCTTGATAAAGAAAAAGGAAAGGTTTATAGAAATTAATAAAAAAGCCTCTCTTATTTACAAGGAATATGGTGCTATTGAAGATGATACTTACCAAAGCACTCTTATTAATGCCATGTATGGGTGTCAAGGTATGGACTCTTCTGTTGAACTGCATGAAAATGAAACTTTGATGTGCTCAGTTTCTACATTTAATAATAAACATCATCATGATCTAGTTATGGGGAAAGTTGACTCTGATAAGCGAATCGAAGAATTATATAATGAAATGATTAATGTTATTGATATTGGCCGAGTCATTCGTGGTGAATTTGAAAAGGTTTAATTAGAAAATAGATACTTATCTTATTTCTTTAATGGGTGCTTTAGAAGAACAAGGCTGTCAGTAGACAGCCTTGTTCTTATTCAACTAAAGGTGCAGGATTTTTAAAAGAAGAAAGGGGGAGTTTCTAATAGAATTAAAAGTATATAAAAATTATATTTGGGTATATTTCATAATATTTTACGCTCTTTGGTGTATTAGAGAATTATGGTTGGTTCAATATTTAGATTTGATGGACCCCGTTCCAAGAGCTATAATATCAGCCACTATTAAGATAGTTATTTGGGTCATTCCCGTTATTTTATTAGTTAAAATTATGGAAAAAAGTCAACCATTTTCCTATTTACAGTTACATCATAACTTTAGGAAAGCACTAACATGGATAGGTTGGGTATCACTAGTCTTGCTATTTTATTTAGTAATAAATCTTATCGTTTTAAATAATAATATTGATATTCAAATAGGATTTAACGGATGGCTTAATACTATTCTATTGGTTGGTATAACTGAGGAAATTGTCTTTAGAGGTTTTTTATTAAGAAAACTTATGGATTCTTTTAGATTCTGGATAGCAAATACAATTACATCTTTACTCTTTGTATCCATTCATTTTCCTATTTGGTTTTATAAAGGTCTGTTTGAATTCGCAAATATTCTAAGTTCCATATTAACACTTTTTATATTGGGTATTATATTTGGGTTTATATATAAGAAAAGTAATTCTCTTTGGTCAGTAATTCTTATTCATTCTTTGTATAATTTGTTAGTGTTACTCTTCTCCTGACCGGTGCTTTAGTAATGATCATAGGGGGGCATAGTCAACTCTTTTGCCAAGTTGAACTAAAGTGGCAATTTAGTTCAATGAGAACAATCGAAAATTAGAACTTTTAGTAATTTAAATCGTACTGAAAAACTAGGGAGGGATTTTATGGTTTTCATTATATTGTTGTACGGAATTATAGCGGGTGTTTTTATTTCAAAGAGAAAAATGAAAATGTCTCAAGCAGTAATACCAATGATAGCATTCGCAATTCTTTCAAGTGTTGCTTTAGGTCAAAATTACACAATAAGCTTAATTCCTGAAGTGAATGATGGTATAGGAATTTCCAACTTTTTAGCTGCATTTTTATTGCCAGAAGACGGTTGGACAAAAGAAATGTTTTTATCAAAATTCGAATTATTTCTAGGTATTTCTATCGCATTAATTCTATTATATTTTTTAGTCATAATTGTTGAAAATTTAAAATCAAATGTTAAAGGATAAGAGGTCATATAGTCCTAACTGGTGCATTAGTTAAACAAGTGGCTACCTGTAACACCTGTTAAATCAGTTAAAATTACAAAAGAATCCTCAAAAGGAGAAGTAGATAGGAGTAAAATAAGCTAAGTTTATGGAGAGGGGAAAGATAATTTGAAGGGAAAATATGGATTGTTATCTATTATTTTAGCGATAGCAGGGATTTTGCTATTTTACTTGAGTTCTCGAGGAAGTAATGGAGTTTTCAACCCTTATTTCTTCACAGGGCTTGCTTCTTGGATAACAGGTTTTATGTTAGGCATTAAAGGAGTCAAGACCAAAGAAAGTGGTTATTTAAAATATGTTGGAATGGGAATGATTTTGCTTTTTGCTATAGGCTATGGATTGTTAATAGTCATAATTGGTATTCGCGGGTTTGGAGCATAAAATGCATTCTTGCACTGAGGATCAGTCATAAAGGATGAAGTTTATATACCATTACGCTAAGCACTACTTTGGTGGTTCTTTTTTTATTAATTTAGTAATCATTGAACTAACGCAGCGAGCAGTTTAAGAAAGGAGGAGATTATTATAAAAGTACATCCAATCGAATTTCAGATTCGTAATTTACGTTATATTATAAGGTCAGCACAAGAGGAGGATGCCCTAAACTTGTCTGAAGTACGATTACAAATAGACGGTGAAACAGAGAATATGGATAGAGAAAAAGGTGAAGCATATATTGATGAAATAGGTTTTAAACAACTAATCAGAGAAGATACAGAAAGTGCCCATAATATTTTTTTAGTTTCCGAAGCAAATGGAAGGATTGTTGGCTTCTCTAGGTGTGAAGGCAATCAATTAAAAAGAATGTCCCATAAAGTAGAGTTTGGTGTTTGTGTACTAAAGGATTACTGGGGATATAGCATTGGTACTAACTTGTTAAACGAAACAATTAGATGGGCTGATACAAACGAAATTAAGAAAATTACTTTGAATGTACTTGAAACCAACGAAAAAGCCATAAAACTATATAAATACTATGGTTTTGAAGAAGAGGGGGTATTAAAGAAGGATAAGCTACTATCAGATGGAAATTATTATAATACTGTAATAATGGGAAGGTTTAATGAATAATTACAGCTTCTAATTAGTTCTCATTATTCATCTAACGAATGCTTTCCTTCTATAAGGAATAAAGCATTTTTTCTTTTTGTTGAAGGACTCGAATAAAGAAAACGATTAATAACATTAGACTTTCGAATGAGGTGGAATCTTTGAAAAATTGCTACTATTAATTTAAACATTTAAAAAGAGGTGTTATTTTGATAAAAGGTTTATATGAAGCACATTTGCCAGTAAGTAATTTAGAAAAATCAGTCGAATTTTATAAGAAATTAGATTTGACAATGGCTTGGCGTGATGAAGACACTGCTTTCTTTTGGATTGAAGAAGGCAAAAGTTGGTTGGGTTTGTGGGAGGGAAATGAGTTTCATACTCCATACCACCCTTCTTTACGACATATTGCTTTTCATGTTTCATATGAAGATTTAAAAGGGTCGATAGAATGGTTAGATTCTATTAAAATAGAAGGAGTGCCTTTTGGTGATAGAAAATCTATTGAGCCATTCATTCGACCAAATCAAGGCAATGCTTCAGTTTATTTTAATGACCCAGATGGAAACAGTTTAGAATTAATGTGTTATGTTGAAGTTCCAAATAATTTAAAACATATTACAGAAAAGTTGTCCTTTGAAGATTGGGAGAAATTAGTTAACAATAAATTATAATGAAAGTACGTATATTGTTTTTCTTACTTCTTCATTTAACGTAGCTAAACTTGATGAGCATTGAGCTACATTAGATGCTCATTATTAAACAAGAGACGCTTTTAGTAGAACGAAATATAAAAAAATCTTTTAAAATGATTATTCAATTTTATGTGTATTGTTATAGTCGTGATTATTTATATGGTTATCATTATAAAGGGGAGAAAGAGTAATGGAAATATTTCAAGCTACCTTTGAAGATTTAGAAGGCGTGTCAAGTTTGTTTAATCTTTATCGAATGTTTTATGAGCAAGAGTCAGATATAGAAGGTGCAAAAACTTATATAAATAAACGTTTAGAAAAAGAAGATTCGATAATATTTGTGGTTAAAGATAAACAGAGTTATGTTGGATTTACTCAACTTTATCCTACATTTTCATCCATATCTATGAAAAAAGCTTGGATATTAAATGACTTATATGTAGATGCAGCTGCAAGAAAAAAAGGAGTAGGAGAAATGCTCATTCAAAAAGCAAAAGATTTTGCTTTTGAAACAGGAGCTAAAAGTATCAGCCTAAGTACAGCTATAGACAATTATGTTGCTCAAAGACTATATGAAAAAAATGGGTACATTAAGGACTCCCAATTTTATCAGTACGAATTAAGTCTAACCTAACAAATTGCTTGTTCCATTATTATGCTTTTCTTAAAAGGTGCCGAAAATATGAATTTAAAATTTTTAGATTCAACTTTTTCCTATGTGAAATTTTCACCTAATGTAACAATACCATTATGGGCATTAAACTCCGATGTATCTCTATTACCAGAACAGATGAGGAACTATCTATCGTGTCCTTCCAAACAAACCTAGGTTGTATCAAGTAGCTACAGATCCCCTTAGAAAAAGAACTAGCCATTCACTCGTAGCGAGTCTTGGAGGGATAATGGTTACACTATCTTTTTAGCGTAGACAGTTAGGTGGCGCCCGAAAATCAAATGGTTTTCTAGTTTAATAAAAGCAGCAGATAAGTTCAATTAGCATTTCCAATTTTTATGATGATTTACATGTTTGCAACTTCTTATGAGTTAATAAATTATTTATTGGAAGTAAATCAAATAGACTCAGAAGAAAATCTGAGCCTTTATTTCTTTTTATTTTTTCCCCAATAGGGCCATTGAAGCTTTAAATATTAAGACAAGAGAGAAAAATACAATAGCTATAATACCTATTAAGTTGGTTATAGGCTCTAAACCCGCTAAGAAAGTACCTGCTAAGGGAACCTTTAATAATGCAAATCCAGCTATAATACTAGCCAACATCAAAAATAAAAACCGATCCATTCAGTTAAGCCTCCTCTCATTTCATTATATGAACAGTAAGAGGAAAGTTGAACCAATTGTAGCGCTCTGAAGGAGACATTGGTTTTTACTTTAAGTAAGTTGGATCAAATTTTTAAAGCAATACCAATTATCAAAATTACTATATCTATTAAAAGAATGCATTAAACTATACCAATTTGAAATATCCATGGGTTAATTTGAGAAGTGAAGAATTTTTTTATTGATTGAATAGGGCGCCCTTTAAAATCAATATTAATCTTTAAATTTTGTTTTTATACTAAAGAATCTGTACTAATTCTGAGTGTAAAACCCGTTGTGCAGTAATGAGAACATTAGAAGCTGTTCGACCGTAAACACTATATAATCCACCGTTTTGATTTGGAACAATTTCGACTTCATACTGAGGGGATCCGCCAATATTAAGTGTTACAAAAGTGGAAGCATTAGCACTTGCGGTAAAGTTAGCTGAGCTAATTAATTGTCTTGTCCCATTAAGCCTGAATACTCTAACCACTCCTGTAAGTGGACCTCCAGTACGATTGAGGATTTTCACTCGAACGTTTGTTGCATTAGCTGGTTGATTTCCAAAGTTTTCAATGGGTCCAGTTGTTAAGGGCATATAATATACACCTCCTCACATTAAAGACTTATAATCTGCAGATTATTTAATCATTATATTCACTAATCTATTAATCATCTGAACACGATTAATTAATCCATTAATAATTATATATAGATGATCAATTAAGAAACTTATTGTGTAGTGTCATATTGTATTAGAAAAGTTATACCTAAGATTGGTCACGGAATATCTTTAGTGAGTTCTATTTTTGGATACATAAAGGCGTTTTGCAACCATAACAATAAAGTACAATATGTTTATATAATCTAACTGACCGATACTTAAATGAGTAACCATAAATGTAAAGAAACTTTACATTTTATGGTTTTTTTAGTTTATTGTATATATTTTATTAGAACTGCTCGAAAATACGACTCAGCATGTCTATTTAATAGTAAAAGTTTCGTCACTGGAAAGTGAATGTGGTACAATTTTTTTAGAACAACAGGACTGTGAGTTGAGGAATGATGGAAAATCATAAATATGCAGTTGTCGATATTGAAACAACAGGCCACTCATCAACGAATGGTGACCGTATTATTCAGCTTGCAATTGTATTTATTGAAAATAACAAAATAGTAAACACATATACCACTTTTATCAACCCAGAAAAGCCTATACCATTATTTATACAGGATTTGACTAATATAGCAGATAGAGATGTTCAACATGCACCGATATTTGAAGACATTGGTCCGGAAGTGTTGGATAAACTACAGGATTATATTTTTGTTGCACATAATATTCACTTCGACCTACCATTTCTTCAAAAGGAATTGAAGCGAGTAGGACTTCCAAAATTAGTATGTAAAACAATGGACACGGTAGAATTTACAAAGTTAATGTTTCCAAACCTATATAGCTACAAGCTTCAGGATATTGCAGGTGAGTTAGAAATCGGTTTAGAATCTGCCCATCGAGCGGATGATGATGCCCTTGCTACTGCTCATTTATTGTTAAAATGTATGGACCAATTAACAAAGCTACCACTTAAAACAATTGAGTTATTACATAAGCGATCCTTTCATTTAAAATCTAATTTATCGATTCTATTTTTCGAAGTACTCGTTCGCAAAAGAAAAGAGTTATCTCCAGCTAAATTTCTAACTTTCCGCGGTATTCCGATAAAGGAAACTGCGAAAGAGATACAGTCGGAAACCGAATTAGTTTCATTTCCCCAAACTAAGGAGATGAAAATAGAATTATTTAGCAAGAACATTCCTAACTTTGAAGAACGTGAAGGACAATTCGAGTTAATGGATCAAATTCAAGCGGCTCTAGCTAACGAATCTGAAATAGTTTGTGAAGCCGAAACTGGAATAGGTAAAACACTAGGATACCTATTACCAGCTGTGCTCTATTCATTCAAAATGGAAAAACCGGTTATTATTAGTACATATACCACTCATTTGATAGATCAATTGGTGGGTGGGGAAATTCCTAAGATAAACGCTATCTTAGATACAAATGTAAAGGTTGCAACATTAAAAGGAATGCATCATTATATTGATCTATTTAGCTTTTGGCAGCAGGTACAACTTGAGGATGAGTCATACGATGAAACGTTTACGATTATGCAAATTTTAGTATGGCTGACTTTGACAGAGGATGGAGATCTCACCGAGCTCAATGTCTCTGGAGGTGGTCAACTATTTGTCGATAAAATTAGACGGGGAAGTTTGTCCAATATTAAAGAAGTTGGAGAAAATGATTTCTATGAAAGAGCTCTCCATAAAAGTAATAATTGCCATATTTTAGTTACGAATCACGCAATGGTAATGAACGATCAAGAAAGAAACCAACCCTTACTGACATCTGGTTGTGCAATGATTATCGATGAAGCTCATCAAATGATTCATGCTAGTATGTCTCGTGGTGAACGTATTTTTTCTTATACGAATTGGAAATATGTTTTAGGTCAGTTTGGGACACTTGATACCGAGCAGTTATTGCAAAAGTTGGAGCTTCTACAAGTACCTTTGTCGATGCAAATTCAATTAGAAAAGCAATATGTCGAAACAATTGAGAAGTTTGATCGAGCTATATCGTATGTAATTGATGCTTTCCTTCAAAAAAGTAATAGAAATGGGAAGAGCACAAAAAAGATGATGGCATTGGAGGACCTAGACTTAGAACAAACCATCTTCCGTTCCGTTGCTAATTCTATTCAAGTTTTTATATTCTCGACTAAGTCTATGATTGACTCGTACAGTAAACATGTGGAAGAAGAAAAACTGCAATCATTTATCAATGAATGGCAATATTGGATAAGAGAATTAGCTATTAAAGTAAGTGAATGGGATGAGATCTTCTTACAAAATAGAGGGACTGAGGCGAGATGGCTTGAAGTGGATACAAGAAGTATCCCTGGCAGTCTCACGGTTATAAAACGCCCATTAAATTATCAAGAGGATATAAAGAATGCATTAATGACTCATCGAGAATTGGGAGCGGTTATTTGGACATCTGGCACAATAACTGTACCTTCTAATAGGAATTTCATTACTAAACAGTTGGGCTTAAATTCAGATATTCCTATTTATCAGTATAAAGCTGCTAGTGATTATTATAATGGTGCAGAGCTGCTAATAGTGGAAAATATGCCGGATATTAAACAGGTATCACAGAGCGATTATATCGAAGCAGTTGCAGAAGCTGTTGTACAAACTGTGCTAGTATCGGAAGGGAGATGTTTCGTTTTATTCACCTCCCAAGATATGCTTCGAAAAACGGTGGAATTAATTCAGGATACGAATTTATTGGATGATTACATGCTTTTCGCACAAGGAATGACTTCAGGTAGTAGAATGCGACTATTAAAATCTTTTCAGCGGTTTTCCAAATCAGTTCTATTTGGTACAAATAGTTTTTGGGAGGGGGTAGACGTACCAGGTGATGCACTTTCGGTGATTATTATGGTCCGTTTGCCATTCTCTTCTCCAGATGATCCGCTTTTCAAGAAAAGAGCAGATTTGATAACGAAAAATGGTCAAAATCCATTTTCTGCGTATTCCTTACCTGAAGCGGTTCTGCGTTTTAGACAAGGATTTGGCCGTCTAATCCGATCTTCCGCAGATAAGGGAGTTTTCATCGTTCTCGATAGAAGAATTGAGACAAAGTCATATGGAAGAGACTTTTTACAGGCAATTCCCAATATTCCAGTTAAGAAAGTATCGTTAGAAAATATGGTCTTAGAGCTAGAAAATTGGTATACTAATGAATGATGATTTTAGAAAGCGGGTAGTATTATGGAAAATAAAATTGAAACACTATCGACCGTTGTAGTCGACTACCAATCAGACTTATATAAAATAGTTGATGTATTAAATCGGACTTTAAAAGGTCAGGATTTAATGTTTGGACTTGCTTTAGATAAGCAGGATGAAAATAAAGCGGTTTTCACCATTTATAGGACGTAAAAGATGGTACTAAAAAGATGGTTATTATTTATTGTTATTTTCGCATTTAGTTTAACTTTAGTTTTAAGCTTATTAATTTATTTTCAAGCAAAAAGTCCATTTTCGGATGCAACGGATCAAGCACAAACTTATGCGTTGGAAAAAAAGCTGCTTGCTCACGTTGAAAAGACCTATATTTACAACAATAATTCTACTTTTCTAACAGTAGTTGGAACGACTGCAAAAGGCGAAAAAAAAGCGTATTTTTTACCAGAAAAGCAGTCCGATGAAAAGATTATGGAAGTAAGCTTAGATGAAGGAATATCAGAGCAGCAAGCTGTAGACTTAGCGATGAAGGATATTAAAGACGGTAAGTTATTACATGCTAAACTAGGTGTAGAAGAAATAGGACCAGTGTGGGAAATAACATATGTGAATTCACAAGACAACCTCAATTATGTATATCTGTTATTTGATAATGGGGAATGGTGGAAGCGAATTTCGAATTTATAGTCAAAAATTTTGGAGGGTATTATGAAAAAAATCATGATTAAAGATATGGCCAACCATGTTGGAGAAACAATAAAAATGGGTGCTTGGCTTGCCAATAAACGTTCTAGTGGAAAAATTGCATTTTTACAATTACGTGATGGCTCTGGTTTCGTACAAGGTGTAGTAGTAAAGGAAGAGGTTGGAGAAGAAATTTTCCAAACTGCAAAAGGCTTAACTCAAGAAACTTCTATGTATGTCATTGGTGAAGTGATCAAAGACGAACGTTCTTCTTTTGGATATGAGCTTCAAGTAAAAGAAATTGAGGTAATTCATGCTGCAGTTGATTTTCCTATAACTCCTAAGGAGCATGGTACAGAATTTCTAATGGACAACCGTCATTTATGGTTACGTTCTAGAAAACAGCATGCGATTATGAAAATTCGTAACGAAATTATTCGTGCTACATATGAATTCTTTAATGAAAATGGTTTTGTAAAAATGGATCCACCTATTTTAACGGGTTCATCACCAGAAGGAACTTCCGAATTGTTCCATACTAAATACTTTGACGAGGATGCATATCTTTCTCAATCAGGTCAATTATATATGGAAGCAGCAGCTATGGCACTCGGCAAGGTATTTTCTTTCGGACCAACATTCCGTGCAGAGAAATCTAAAACACGCCGCCACTTAATCGAATTCTGGATGATTGAACCGGAAATGGCTTTTGTTGAATTTGAAGAAAGCTTAGAAGTTCAAGAACAGTATGTTTCATTTATTGCTCAAGCGGTATTGAAAAACTGTACATTAGAATTAGAACGCCTTGGTCGTGATAAGTCTAAATTAGAAAATATTCAAGCACCATTCCCTCGTATTTCATATGATGATGCGATTAAGTTTTTACATGAAAAAGGCTTTGATGATATACAATGGGGAGACGATTTCGGTTCACCACATGAAACAGCCATTGCAGAAAGCTATGACAAACCAGTGTTTATAACACATTATCCAGTGGGCATTAAGCCATTTTATATGCAACCACATCCAGAGCGTGATGACGTAGTTTTATGTGCTGATTTAATCGCTCCAGAAGGTTACGGAGAAGTAATTGGCGGTTCGGAGCGTATTCATGATTATGAATTAATGAAGCAACGTATTGCAGAACATAACTTAGATGAATCTGCGTATGCTTGGTACTTAGAGTTAAGCAAACAAGGTGCTGTACCTCATTCTGGTTTTGGACTAGGATTAGAGCGTACTGTAGCATGGTTTAGTGGAGCAGAGCACGTCCGTGAATCTATTCCGTTCCCACGTTTGTTGAATCGTTTATATCCATAATAAATAAATAGGAATTTTATAGAGAGAAAGGAGTACGAGTATGCAAAAGCGAGATCGTCTCCGTATTTGGACTGAGCAGGGAAATGTAACTATTTCCCAGCTTTTTTTTAGTCACTATAAAGCGATTAACATAAGAGATGAAGAAGCAATTCTTTTATTGCATTTAATCGCCTATGGAGAAGCAGGAAACCATTTCCCAACCCCACAAAACTTAGTAGAACGTACTCATTTTAGTGAGAACAAAGTTGTAACTATTTTGCAACGTCTTATGCAAAAGGGGTTAATACAAATAGAGCAGCATTTAGATCAAAATGGAATACATTATGAATACTATTCCTTCCATCTATTATGGGAGCTATTATTAGATTATATGGAACAGCAACAAAATAATGTAAAAGATCTTCTTAGTAAAGAAGAGGAAGGGGATATATATAAATTATTCGAGCAAGAATTTGGTCGATTATTATCCCCAATGGAATGTGAAACTATTGGTATGTGGTTTGACCAGGACGAACATTCTGCAGCACTTATACGCTTGGCTTTAAAGGAAGCAGTACTTTCACAAAAGCTTAGCCTTCGATATATAGATCGAATTTTATTTGATTGGAAAAAGAAAAATATTAAAACGGTGGAAGCGGCTGAAAATCAATCCGCACAATTTAGACAGCATATTCCTGTCCCAAAAACAGCTGAACAGCAAACTTCCAGTGTAAAGGTGCCGTTTTATAACTGGTTAGAAGAAAGAGAGTAGGTGTAAATTTGCTTACAAAAGCACAGTGGTACTACTGTTTGGATGAAATGGAGAAAATGTTCCCAGATGCCCATTGTGAGTTGGTGCACGACAATCCATTCGAATTATTGGTGGCAACGTTATTATCTGCACAATGTACAGACGTTTTAGTGAATAAAGTGACAAAAGACTTATTTCAAAAATATAAAAAACCTGAGGATTACTTAGCTGTATCCATAGAGGAATTACAGACGGATATTCGTTCCATTGGTCTATTCCGTAATAAGGCTAAAAATATCCAAGCTTTAAGTAAACAGCTAATTGAATTATATAATGGTGAAGTACCACCTGATCGGGATTTACTAACTACTTTTCCGGGAGTTGGGCGTAAAACCGCAAATGTAGTTGTTTCGGTTGCATTCGATATTCCAGCGATTGCAGTAGATACGCATGTGGAAAGAGTCTCTAAACGTTTAGGACTTTGCAGATGGAAAGATTCGGTAATACAGGTTGAAGAGACATTAATGAAAAAAACACCAATGGAGTTATGGTCCAAAACACATCATCAATTAATCTTTTTCGGTAGATATCACTGTAAAGCGCAAAATCCTAATTGTCCGGAATGCCCTCTACTCTCGGTTTGTAGAGAAGGAAAGAAGAGGATGAATAAAATTGTTCCACAGTAATGAGCATTATTTCTACGAATGGGAAACAATTCGTGAAGAGCTTATGGGATTAAGTAGGACAAAAGACATAAAGAAGGTAGAGTTAATGCGAAAGGGTATTGAACTAATAGTTTCTATTCTTGATGAACTAGTGGAAGCAACACCACTTAACTATAAAGAACGCATTAGTTTTATAGAATCTAATATGGAAAGACATGTCTCGCTTGTCCAACTTGATGAGCTTTTTAAAGAAACTAAGAAAAAAATAGCGCGCTTACGAGCACAAAACAGAAACGGTTGAATCTAATGATTCAGCCGTTTTTGTGTAGAATAAGAAAAATACCTTGTGAACACAAGGTCATTTAAATATAAAACTTCTGATTTCCGTTGCAGTTGGGGTCCAAAGGTTAGCTGAGCAATCTCGTATAATCATTATATTACGCAAAAAAAGTAGCAGTTCTTGACTCAAGTCAAGAACTGCTACTTTACTATTGTTTGTTATGGATTCGTACCGGATTCTCCTCCGGTAGTACCACCAGTACCGCCAGTACCGCCAGTACCGCCAGTACCGCCAGTACCGCCAGTACCTCCAGTACCTCCAGTACCTCCAGTGCCACCAGTACCTCCAGTACCTCCAGTGCCACCAGTACCTCCAGTACCACCGGTTCCATCTGTTTCTCCGGTTCCATCTGCTGGAGTATCTGTGGAACCATCGTCAGGATTTTCCGTTCCATCCCCTGAATCTGTTCCGTCTCCATTGTTGCCATTACCATTGCCGTTATTGCCATTATTATTTCCGTTACCATTGTTCGAACCATCCGGATTTTCTGTGTCTGTTTCATCCGGATTTTCTAAATCTTCTTCGACTACAGCATCTAGCGTTAATGATATGGAAACACTGTCACTGCGAATATCGTCTGAAACCGCTGTTACACTGAAGACATATGTGCTTCCCGGTATTAGACTTTGGACGATCAATCCTTGTTGGTTTGTTGTTTGAATTACTTCAGTTGGTCCGTTATCTATCTGTACAGCAACTTCGAATTGAACCTCTGATTCCAGATCTTTCTGTTCAAAGTCCCATGCTAATGTTGCTGTTGAAGTTATTTCATCATAATCTACAGTTAGATTGGATGGAGCATTCAATTCTAGTTGTTCATATTCCTCTGAAACTGTGGTAGGTTCCGTGCCTCTCACAAATAATTCCGTTAACCTTAGTTCATCTGGTGTATAGTCACTAGCTAATTTTAGTGGGTTTGAGCCTTTTTCAATCGTCGCTTCTACAACAGAATTTGGTTTCTTGAACTTTTCATTTGCTCCATCAGCAGAAATGTTAGCCATGACTTCTCGGAAAATATTTTGAGGGAGGTTTCGCTCCTCATTTGTAGTCATAGGCGTTTTCATGTCTGGATATCCCGACCAGACGGAAACAGAATAATCTGTCGTATAGCCAGCAAACCAAACATCAGGGAAGGCGCTGCTCGGAAGATCCCATTTTTCCATATCATCACTGCTATAGTTGGATGTTCCGGATTTACCTGCAATATCTAAACCACTGACTGCAGCACGCTTTCCTGTACCTTTTGTCAGTACATCACGTAATACATCCGTAATCATATAAGCTGTAGAATCCTTCATTACTTCTTTTGCTTTTGGTTTATAATTTTTTTCTGTTTTTCCATCACGATAAACAATCTTGTTTATGGAGTATGGTTCTGTATGGATCCCACTATTTCCAAAGGCAGCATAAGCTCCAGCCAGTTGAATAGGGGACATAGATTTCTTTGTACCACCGATAGCACTACTTTCATATATTTCACCAAGATCAATTCCAAATCGGCTAATAAATTCCTCAGCTTTATCTGGCCCTACTTCTTGGAGGGTTTTAACTGCTGGAACATTTCGAGAATTATATAACGCTTCTCTAAATGTCATAGCACCTCTATATTTTCTATCAAAGTTACGAACTACTTGTTTAGTGCCGGTATACGTAATTTCTTCATCGACAATTGTTTGTCCAGTCGACCATCCTAAATATTCTACTGCTGGAGCATAGTCGATTAACGGCTTGATCGTAGAACCAAGCGATCGTGTTTTCATATCTTGAGCAAAGTTCCATCCTCGATCTGCACCATAATTTCTACCACCGCCGACAGCTGCGATTGCTCCTGTTTTTGTATCTATCACAGCGACTGCGGACTGAATTTTCTCTGTTGGGAACAAATCAGAATTTAACGTTTGTTCTACTTGTTTTTGTGCGTTTGGCTGTAATGTAGTGTGGATAGTAATCCCTTCAGAAATAGCATCCCCATCACCATTTGCTTCTAATTCATTTAATACGATATCGATGAAAGCATCATATTTGGATTCTTGCTTGGCAACTCGTTGGTCCTCTGGCAGTAAACCTTCAGCTATAGGAACAGCTTGAGCTGCTTTCATTTCTTCCTCTGTAATCTTGCCGTGTAAATTCATCAAATGTAGAACGACATTTCTACGTTTTTCTGTAAGATCTGGATTTTTAAACGGATTAAATGCATTTGGACGCTGCGACATACCTGCTAGTACCGCATATTGATCCAGTGTAAGGTCTTTTAAATCTTTTCCATAGAAATGTTGGGCTGCTGTACCGTAGCCGTATATTCTACCAGACATAAGTACCTTATTAAAATACATTTCAAAGATTTCTTCTTTGTCATAGTGTCTTTCTAATTGAATGGAAAGATAGGCTTCCTGTGCTTTACGTTTTAACGTTTTTTCGTTTGTTAGGAAGGAATTCTTTACGACCTGTTGTGTAATTGTACTTGCGCCTTGATCTCCAAAACCATTTGTGATGTTAGCGAGTACTGCTTTTCCTAGACGTAATACATCTACTCCAAAGTGGTCGTAGAAACGAGCATCTTCGGTTGCGATTATAGCATCTTCCATTTGTTTTGGAATTTCCTCATAAGGTACATATTCCCGGCTTTCGGCTCCAACTGTTGCGAAAAGCTCACCATTAGCATCTAACAGTTTTGGACTAATAGGATCTTTTAGCGAAGTTTCATCAAGTTCTGGTGCAGTGCTTGCATAGTATGCGAATAAGGAACCTCCAGCTATAAGTCCAACGACACCAATTATTACAATCGCCATTAATATTCGTTTAATCCATAGTTTTGCTGGTTTTTTAGGCTGTTTCTTTTTTTCTAGTTGTTTTCTTCGTTGTTCACGAGTCATTTTTTGCTCACTCATAAACGTCTCCTCACTTTCAATTTATACGTTCAAGTCATTGATTACTTTTAAATAGTCAATTCTTGGTGCATATTTTGGAATAATCTCTATTGCATGGGATTCCATTTCGGATAATGTAATAGACTTTCTTCCTCCTGTTAGCATTCTATCCCAAAATAACGATAATTGTTCAAAGGGCAAATAAAAATAACGATTTAAAGATGAAAAACGGACAAGGAGAAATGTAATTCCTAGTTGGTTGGAAACCTTTCTCATATGTTCCACTTGATGAAGATGAACATTTTTTAAAGGAAATGCTGTTCTATTTTCCGTTTCTTTCGCTTCAAAGTCAATATATTTACCTTGATATACACCATTAAAGTCAGTTGTGGAAGGTGTCCGATAATATGCTTCTTTAATAACGGCACTACTTCTAGAAGGGTAGTCTACTTTGACGACTTGGATAGGTATAGGCTTTTTATGAATCACAGCTATATCCCGAGCAATATAAAACTCATTTGCATCATTTATTTCATCCTCTAACGTCTTACCCCTATTACTGTAAGAGTAATCCTTTTTTAATGATGTTTTTGTTTTTTTTACTGGAACATATGCTTTACCATTTGGATAATGAATAGCCAAAATAATCACCTCTTTATGCTATTAGTTTATCACAAGTACATTAGACGAGCAGATAATATAGAAGGTTTCATCTCACTAAATGTCGAGTTCGCACTAGTTTTGTCTATTATAAAGATGCTTTGTCAAACAGGAAGGGGAGAAACTAAAATAAGCGAATATACCTCTAAAAAGGAGGAATAATTTATGAACAAAATTGAAAGACTTATAGATCAGCTAGAACTTCTCGAGTTTTTATTGGAAAATCGGTTAAATGATGAGCAGGAAAAATTTGAGGAGGATTTTAGCAAAAACTCCTTTCGACTACTTGGAAGGCTAGAGAAAATTGAAAATAAGCTTTAAAGAATGTACGTTCGCTTAGTGCTGGTAATATAAGTGAGAATTTGCTAATATAGAACTAGAATGCGAGGGATTACTTTGTCATTATTAGAGCTAAGCAACCAATTAATGAAAGAATGCGATGAATGTATTTCGCGATTTCAATTATATAGAGAACTAGATAAAGAACCTGATTTTTTTACTGATGTAAAGCCCCATGCTTACAAAATAGATGAGATTTTAGCCGAATGGGAACAGCTTGTTCGTAAATGGATTCAAGTAAAACGTCCAAAATATGTCCATCCGAGCCAAATTGACTCTTTACTTGAATCTATGAAACAGTTTATCGTGCAATCCTATTATAAGGGAACTAGCAAAAAAAGGTTTCTTTCGTCTGTCCATTCATCCAAGTATACGCTTGAAACCATAGTCCAAGCTATAAAGGAAGTAGGCGATGAGTATGCGTGAAAAAAAGAGTATTCCACAATTATTGGATGCATGGAAAGTGGATGGTAATCGCTTTCCCCAAATTGAACATATTCACACAACAGCAGAAAAAGAAGCAATTTATGCTCCCTTTCCCGATAAAATGCATCAATCTATTCAAAAAGCGCTGAAAAGTCGTGGTGTAAATCAGTTATACATACACCAACGACTTGCTTTTGATGCCGCTTCAGCTGGCAAATCGTATACAACAATAACTCCTACTGCCTCTGGTAAATCACTCTGCTATCATCTTCCTGTTCTTCAGTCGATAATAGAAGATCCAACCTCACGTGCCATTTATTTATTTCCCACTAAAGCATTAGCGCAGGATCAAAAAAGTGATTTAAATAAGTTAATAGAAGCTACTGGGGAAGAAATATTAAGTTATACATATGATGGTGATACCGCACCAGGCATTAGACAAAAAATTCGCAAGTCTGGTCATATAGTGTTAACTAATCCTGACATGTTACATTCTGGGATTTTACCCCATCATACAAAATGGGTGACTCTTTTTGAGAACTTAAAATATATTGTAATTGATGAAATTCATACATATAAGGGAGTATTTGGAAGTCATGTAGCACATGTTATTAGACGCTTGAAGCGGATCTGTGCATATTATGGTAGTAACCCTCAGTTTATCTGTACTTCTGCAACGATTAAAAACCCTAAGGAGCTAGCTGAGAATTTAACCAATAGTGCACATGAATTGATTAGTCAGAATGGTGCACCAGCAGGGAGAAAACATTTTGTTTTTTATAATCCTCCAATTGTTCATCCCGTTTTTAATGTAAGAAGAAGTGCTATTTTAGAAGTAAGAGATTTAGCTCAGGAATTATATATAAATGGTATACAAACAATTGTTTTTGCGAAGAGTCGTGTTCGTGTAGAGATGCTTGTTACCTACTTACAGTCTTTAGTTAGTAAAAAGATTAATGACCAAACGATCCGTGGATACCGAGGCGGTTATTTGCCTTCGGAAAGAAGGACGATCGAAAAAGGATTACGGGATGGGGTTATTCGAACAGTTGTAAGCACGAATGCGTTAGAGTTAGGTGTCGACATTGGGCAGCTACAGGCGTGTATTATGACAGGTTATCCAGGTAACATTGCAAGTGCTTGGCAGCAGGCAGGTAGAGCGGGCAGAAGACAGGATGAAGCACTTATTATTTACGTGGCTCAGTCGACAGCTTTAGATCAATATGTAGTGAAGCATCCGGAATACTTTCTTGGACAATCCCCAGAAGAAGTTAGAATTCATCCAGATAATATGATTATTTTAATGGACCATTTAAAATGTGCCTCATTTGAACTGCCATTTTCTTTGACCGATTCGTATGCCGAATTTTCAATACAGGAATTATTAGCATTTCTTGAGAGTGAAGGGGTTCTTTTAAGAACATCGGAAAAGTGGCATTGGATGTCAGATAGTTTTCCAGCTAGCAATATTAGCTTACGTTCTGCATCTCAGGAGAATGTGATAATCATAGATCAGTCTACTCCAACTAAAACGAGAGTTATTGGTGAAATGGACCAATATAGTGCAATGACATTGCTTCACGAAGAGGCTATTTACTTGCACCAAGGAACTCAATTCCAAGTGGAAATATTAGATTGGGAAGAGAAGAAAGCATTTGTACGTGAAGTCGATGTAGATTATTTTACAGATGCCAACATAGCGATCGAGTTAAAAGTGTTGAGCGAGGATAAAGTAAAAGAAGCTGAAATTGGCATGCTCAGGTTCGGCGACATAATTGTGCTAGCACAGCCAACAATATTTAAAAAGATAAAGTTTGATACGCATGATAATATCGGCTCTGGTCCTATTCACTTGCCTCCAATAGAATTGCACACATCATCTACCTGGTTTAGTTTTGATAAACCGGCAGGCTGGAAGGACACATTACTGTCAGATGCGATGACTGGGGTTTCATACGCTTTACATGCATTTATCCCATTGTTCATTCATTGTGATTCTAAGGATATTCATGTTGTGCCACAAGTCAAATCAATCCATGGAGAAAAGCCTACTTTTTATATGTACGACAGCTACCCAGGTGGAATTGGTCTATCTGAAAGAATGTTTGACCTTTGGAATGACTTAATACCGAGAGTGACCGAACAAGTTGAGGGCTGTACGTGTAAGAGTGGATGTCCGGCGTGCATTGGGGCACAGGATGCAGAGTTGGATTTAAAAGGAGAAGTAATTAAGTTACTTCATTTATTGCAGGTGGATCGCCATGTCGTATGAAAAAAAGCTAATGCAAATGAAGGGTTTAGTAAAAAAGAAACCATTTGCTGACAACATTAAAAAGGAAGAGCTAGAAATGGCGCTTCCCTTTTATGTGGAGCAATGGGAAAATGCAGGTCTAAAATTAATCAAAGAGGAAAAAGGGTTTTACTTCGTAAAGGAAACATTTTATCATTCCAAGCATATACATGGAAATATTGGGCTTAATAAGCTACAACAGGCAAAACAATTTATGCAGGAAGTCTATCCTACTCATCCATTAACTATTGCTAAAAATAGTCCATTTTGTTTTTATGATATCGAAACGACAGGGTTAAAAGGTGCTGGTGTATTAATTTTTTTAAATGGCGTATTGAAAGAAGTGGAGAATGGATTTTTGCTGACACAATATGTACTAGCAGATCCAGGGCAAGAGGTAAGTTTTTTACGAGCAACTGATTTTTGGGAAAACGAACAGACAATCATTACATATAACGGAAAGAGTTTTGATATCCCTCAATTAGTTGCAAGGTGGACGATGAATCGAAATAATCTGCCACGACTAAAACAGCATCACCAAATTGATTTAATGCATTCATCTAAAAGAATTTGGAAGGGTGAATTAGAGCGCTTCAAGCTTAAACAGATGGAGGAAATGAAACTAGGTTTTAGAAGAGAAAACGATATCCCTGGCCATCTTGCTCCAATTATTTATTTTGATGCGGTGAAGAGCGGTAATCCAACGAACTTGATGAAAGTGTTGAAGCATAATGAATGGGATATTTTATCGCTTGTTACGTTATATATCCTTTCGGTAGAATTGCTTCAAGACAAAGAAATAATAGAAACTGCAGCAACATACACGAATATTGGTAGATGGTTTCGTGATTTAAAAACGATGAATGCAAGTCAGGATTGGTTTACTTTTGTTGTAAATAATTTTTCAGATGAAGAGGCAAGTATTGCTTATTATTTCGTTGGTCTCCATTTAAAAAGAGCTGGATTGTTTCAAGACAGTTTGGAAGCTTTTCTTCAAGCTTCAAAAGAGATTTCTGGGAAATATCGTGTAGAGGTATATATCGAGCTTGCCAAGCTATACGAGCATCAATTAAAAAATTTCCCAAAAGCGCTAGAAATAACTCAGCGATGTGTAGAATATGAAGCAAAGCTTAACAAAGACCAGCATTCTCGCTTGAAAAAAGAGCTTATAAAGCGGGAAATAAGACTAATCCGAAAATTAAATATTTCCCGGGAAAGCGCAAAACATAACAAAAAGCGCATATAAATGGCTGAAAATACTCCATTATTCGACAGTGATATGCTATAATACGAGTAGCGAATTGTAGATGGAAGGAAGATACCATATGGAATTTAAACTAAAGGCTTCTGATATATTAGAAAAAGAGTTTAAAACAGGTTTAAGAGGTTATAACCAAGAAGAGGTAGATGTATTTTTAGACGATATTATTCAAGATTACGAGGCATATGAGAAGAGAATAGCTCAACTTCAGTTGGAAAACAAAAAACTGCTAGAACAGTTGGAGGAATTACCAAGGAGAACTCAGGCTGTTGCACCGCAAACAGGGGCAACTAATTTTGATATTTTAAAGCGTCTTTCCCATCTTGAAAAACATGTATTCGGAAGTAAATTGTACGAATAATTATATTAGTTCTGTTATGTTGAATCTCACCGAAATTTCGTATATACTAATGATACCACTTATATATTCGGGCAATCGCTGCAATGCTTGACATTGTAGAGGAAAGTCCATGCTCACACAATTCTGAGATGAATGTAGTGTTCGTGCTTAGTGAAAAAATAAACTAAGGCAGCTAGTTTTAGCTGACGGCGGGATGAAGGCCTAAGTCTTAGGATATGGCTGAAAGTCTCTGAAAGTGCCACAGTGACGGAGCTGTATAGGAAACTATACAGGTGGAACGAGGTAAACCCCACGAGTGAGAAACCCAAATTATGGTAGGGGCATCTTCTTGAAGGAATTGAACGGATAGAAGAACAGATTTATTCTGTAGATAGATGATTGCCATCCACATACGTACGAGGTAATGCACCGTTTGAGTACCGTGGAAACAAAACATGGCTTATTGAGTGTATGAGTGGCTATATTTAATAACTAAGAAGCTCTCCAGAAACGGAGAGCTTTTCTATTACATAAATGATTAATAAAGTACGTTATATGGGAGGGAAGGATTGTGGAAAAACAACAACCACCCGCAAAATTACAGGCATTTCCCGTTGAATTGATGGAACAGATTTTTCAATCGACTGTAGAAGGTATAATGATTACAAATGAGAATATGCAAATAACACATGTAAATAATGCTTTCGAAACAGTAACCGGCTATAAGTCTTCCGAAGTGCTTGGAAAATTTCCAAGTATTTTGCAGTCAGGTAAACAGGATGCGGACTTTTATAAGGTAATGTGGTCCGAAATTCGTACGAAGGGATTTTGGAAGGGCGAAATCTGGAATAGAAGAAAAGATGGAGAGGTATATCCAGAAAATCTCGCAATTTATAGTGTTATTGATGCCACGGGTACACTAACAAATTATTATGGTATCTTTTCAGATATTTCCTTTGAAAAAGAGACTGAAAAAGAACTAGAAGAACTTAGTCAAAATGACTTTTTAACAAATATAGCAAATCGACATGCCTTCCATGAATTACTATTTGACAAGGTAAATTATTCAACTGAAAGTCATGCTATTTTATTTATTGACTTAGATCGTTTTAAACAGATAAACGATACGTTGGGAAATGAAATAGGTGACCTTATTTTAAAAGAGGTTGCAACTCGTATTAACTCGCTTGTTGGTCCAGCTGATATTTTTGGTCGTTATGGCTCTGATGAATTTATATTTTCCAGATCGAATATTGCTTATCAAAAAGACGCTGCAGTTCTCGCTAAGGAAATAACAAAACTCTTCAATAAACCATTTTTTGTATGTGGTTCGGAGGTTTATATTAGCGTAAGTATAGGAATTAGCTTGTTTCCACAAGATGGTAAACAGATTGGGAAGTTAATATACAAAGCGGACAAGGCAATGTATTTTGCTAAACAAAATGGTAGAAACCAATATGCTTTTTATTTTGAGGAATTGAAAAAGGATTCCAAGATAGAAATAATCATGGAAGCAGAGCTAAGAAAAGCTATACAAAAGAAAGACTTTTTCATCCAATACCAGCCTAAGATTGACCTAACAAAACATGAAATTATAGGTGTAGAAGCTTTAGTAAGATGGAAAAATGATCAGTTAGGATTTGTTTCACCAGCTGAGTTTATACCTATTGCTGAGGATACTGGTCTTATAATTCCATTAAGCGAAGTTATTTTAGAAAAAGTTTGTCTGGATATACTAGAAGCAAGATCCCGGGGCAAAATACATATTTTGCCTGTATCTATTAATATTGCTTCGCTCCATTTTCAACAGGATGATTTTATCGAGCGTATAAATTCTATTCTAATGCAGTATAATTGTAGTCCTCAGCTTTTGGAGCTAGAGCTTACAGAACGCACAGTTATGAAGGATTCCGTCGATATAGTAAGTAAACTGGTAAAACTAAAAGGGATGGGATTCAAGATTTCTATAGATGATTTTGGAACTGGATATTCATCCCTAAGTTATTTAAATAGATTTCCGCTCAATTATTTGAAAATTGATAGAAGCTTTGTCCAACAAATTACTAATTTACAAGACAAGCAAGCTATAGTAGAAGCGATCATTTTAATGGCTCATCGTCTGCGTATAAAAGTAATTGCAGAAGGCGTAGAAACTGAGGATCAAGCGAAGCTTTTAAAAGAGATGGGCTGCGATATCATTCAAGGGTTTTATTATAGTAAACCTCTTGCAATTAATGAGCTTTTGGATTTTATAGAGTTATGGGAAATTTATAAACAAGAAAGGAATATATAATGACAACTTTTAAATTAGTAGCAACTTCAGCTATGGGCCTAGAATCCATCGTTGCAGATGAAGTAAAAGCACTAGGATATGAAACTACAACAGAAAACGGCAAGATTTATTTTGAAGGGGACGAGCGTGCAATAGCACGAGCAAATATTTGGTTACGTGTTGCAGACCGAGTGAAGATTGTAGCTGCTCAGTTCCCAGCCAAAACATTTGATGAGCTATTTGAACGTACAAAAGCAATTCAATGGGAAAAATTCTTGCCAGTGGATGCAGCTTTTCCTGTTCAAGGAAAATCAGTCAAATCAACCTTATTCAGTGTTCCAGACTGTCAGGCAATTGTAAAAAAAGCAGTAGTGGAACGCTTAAAATTAGCTCATAAAAGAATCGGTTTTTTAGACGAATCTGGTGCAACATTTAAACTGGAAATTAGTATATTAAAAGATATTGCTACTATAACAATTGATACAAGTGGTGCAGGCCTTCATAAACGTGGATATCGTCACGGCCAAGGGGAAGCTCCATTGAAGGAAACACTTGCAGCAGCTTTAGTGAAAATTTCAAAATGGAGTCCCAACCGACCATTTGTAGACCCTTTTTGCGGTTCTGGTACTATTCCGATTGAAGCAGCAATGATTGGACAAAACATTGCACCAGGCTTTAATCGTGACTTCCATAGTGAAGCATGGCCCTGGATGCCAAAAACAATTTGGGAAGAAGTGCGTAACGAAGCGGAATCATTAGCTAATTATGACCAAGAACTTCAAATTATTGGATCAGATATTGATCATAAAATGGTCCAAATTGCTGAGCAAAATGCATTTGAATCTGGATTTGCCGATTTAATCACATTTAAACAAATGCATGCAAAGGATTTTACTACTACTTTGACGGATGGAGTAATGGTCAGTAACCCACCTTACGGAGAACGTATTGGTGAAGTGGAAGTAATTGAGCAGGTAATTAGTGAACTAGGTCATTTGATGGACAAATATCCATCGTGGTCCGTATATATGTTGTCATCTATGGAAAACTTTGAGAATGTATACGGTAAAAGAGCAACCAAAAAGCGCAAATTATTTAATGGATTTATTCGAACGGATTACTATCAGTTCTGGGGTAAACGTTCATAACAGGAAGGGAGACTCGTTTCTCCCTTGCTGTTATATTATTATTTAAGGGAGTTTTTAGATGAAACAAGCTTTACCATTCCAACTATCAAAAGACCGTTCTTTCTTCGAATCATTAGGAGATTGGATGGGTGATGTCTTGTATGATGAATTACCTGAAAAAGGTTTTGAATGTCGTGATGAACAAATTTTCATGGCCTATCAGATTGAAAAGACGTTAAAAGAGAAAAATGTACTATTTGCAGAAGCAGGAGTAGGTACGGGTAAAACAATTGCTTATTTACTTCCTGCTATTTCGTATGCTCGTTATACGGGAAAACCAGCATTGATCGCATGCGCAGATGAAACGTTAATTGAACAGCTAGTTAAAGAAGCCGGAGATATTTTTAAGCTTCAAAACTATTTGGATATTAAAATCGATGTACGATTAGCAAAATCTCGTGATCAATATTTATGTTTGAAACGACTAGAAGAAGCACAAAAAGATGATGAGAATGAATACTTTTTAGAAGAAATTGAAGACCAAGTGCCTGATTTTGTTTATGCACATTCATCTATGCAAAAAATTTATCCATATGGGGAACGCAGTCAATTTGCTGGTGTAAGCGATGAGGATTGGCAAAAAGTCAACTATCATCCTACCCAACAATGTATGGTATGTGATTTGCGAAATCGATGTGGCCAAACAATTCACCGTCAGCATTATCGTGAGTCTACAGACTTAATCATTTGTTCGCATGAATTTTTAATGGAGCATATTTGGACAAAAGAATCGCGTGTTAGAGAAGGTCAAATGCCCTTATTGCCTGAAGTTTCAATGGCTGTTTTAGATGAAGGCCATTTACTTGAATTTGCTGCTCAAAAAGCATTAACATATGAAATTCAAAGTGAAACACTTATTCGATTATTAGAAAAAGTAATGGTCGATGGTGTAAGAGAAAAAACGTTAAATTTGATGGAAGTATTGCAAGAATTACATGATAATATTTTCGGATTATTACGCATTGGCAGTGATATGGAAGAAACTGACCGTATGAAGGTGGATAAATCTCCTGAGTTAATGCAATTATGTAAACAGGCTATTAAAGTAACAGATAGCTTACTTGAGGAATTTGTATTTGAGTCGGAGTTATTTACAATTCCTGAGTATGAGTTACGGATGGTGGAAGAATTTTTAGAGCAATATACATTCTCTCTTCGTTTATTTACCGAAAAAGGCGATGGCATTGAATGGTTAGAAATTATTGATGGTTATGAAACGTTAATCATTATGCCTAGATTGGTAACTGATATCTTGCATGAGAAATTATTTACTTCTAAAATTCCGATTGTCTTTTCATCTGCTACTTTATCAATCGAAAAAGACTTTACGTATATTGCGGATTCATTAGGAATTGAAAAATTCCAATCGTTCTCCGTTGCATCACCATTTGATTATGATGAAGTAATGAAGATATATGCCATGAAAATGGAACAGCAGGAGAAACCTTATCATGTGGAAAACTTGTTAAAAGACTCGATGCAAACACTTATTTTGTTTAAATCCAAAGCAGCAATGGCATCGTTTAGAGCAACTATAGGAGATAGAAATGATATTGTCTTTGAAGGTGATCGTGAACTATCTACCATTGTTAAAGAATTCCAAAACGGTGAGTACTCGACTTTATGTTCTTATCACCTTTGGGAAGGTTTGGACTTACCATTAGAAGCTTTAACAAGAGTAATTATTTACGATATGCCACTTCCTCCGGTAGATCCATTATTTGATGCAAAACGATCTTTCTCTAACAATCCATTTGAGGAAGTAGAATTGCCATTTATGCTACTAAGATTGCAACAGGGTATTGGACGATTAATCCGTACATCTAGTGATTATGGGGAAATTCATTTATTGTTAAATGAAGAGGAAGCACAGCTAGAAAACAGATTTACAGGGGTATTACCTACATCTATTTCTAAATGATACTAGGGGGAAAAGAAATGTCAGTAGAACAAAATTTTTTAGATTATGTTAAAAAGATTGGTGCTTATCAAGAAGCATTAGGGGTGCTTTATTGGGATATGCGTACCGGGGCGCCGAAAAAGGGAATCGATCAGCGGTCAGAAGTTGTTGGGGTACTTGCAACGGATGTATTTAATTTATCGACTTCAGAAGAACTAAAAGGATTACTTGACGAAATGGAATTGGAGTTAGATTCGGTTAACGAAGTAACTAAACGTGTTTTTGAAGAAGTTAAAAAGGAATATAATTTAAGTAAAAAAATTCCTTCAGATGAGTATAAAAAGTTTGTCGTGCTTCAGTCTAAATCAGAATCTGTGTGGGAAGAAGCGAAAGCTAAAAATGATTGGTCCATGTTTCAACCCTATTTACATGAAATGGTAACAACTTTGAAGAAGTTTGTGGAGTATTGGGGAGTAACAGATAACAATCCATACAATGTGCTGTTAGATCAATACGAGCCAGGGATGACAACAGAAATTCTAGATGGTGTTTTTAGTGAATTAAGAGAAAAAATTGTCTCTTTACTAAAGCGTATTTCTGAATCACCAAATCAGCCAAATACAGATTTCCTGTTCAAATCTTTTGATAAACAGAAACAAGAGTCCTTTAGTTTAGATATACTTAAACAGCTAGGCTATGATTTCGATGCGGGAAGACTGGATGAAACAGTACATCCATTTGCAACGGGCTTAAATAGAGGTGACGTACGAATCACGACTAAATATGATGAGTTCGATTTCCGTTCTGCTGTGTTCGGTACTATACATGAATGTGGTCATGCAATATACGAGCAAAATGTTGCAGAGGAGTTAACAGGAACACCTTTAGCAGGTGGAGCTTCCATGGGTATTCATGAATCCCAATCATTATTTTATGAAAATTTTGTTGGGCGTAATCTAAAGTTCTGGGAACAAAACTATGAAAAGCTACAAAGTTACTCTCCTGAACAATTTGGAGAAGTTCCGATGGAAGATTTTCTCCGTGCGATCAACGAAGTCAAACCATCTTTAATCCGTATCGAAGCAGATGAGCTAACATATGCGCTTCATATTATGATTCGTTATGAAATCGAAAAAGGATTGTTTAACGGAGATTTAAAGGTAGAAGACTTGCCAGACATTTGGAATTCCAAATATGAAGAATATTTAGGTGTTAGACCATCTACAAATGCAGAAGGCATTCTGCAGGATGTGCACTGGGCAGGTGCAAGTTTTGGTTATTTCCCATCCTATGCACTAGGCTATATTTATGCATCTCAGTTTAAGGCAGCGATGCTAAAAGATATACCACAGTTTGATAGTTTGCTGGAACAAGGTGATTTGAGACCTATTAAGGAATGGCTTACAGAAAATGTACATCAGTACGGAGCGCTTAAAAAGCCTTTGGATATTCTTAAAGCGGCAACAGGTGAAGGACTTAACGGTAAATACCTAGCAGATTATTTAGAAGAGAAGTATACAAAAGTTTATAAGCTTTAAACAATAAAAATGGTTAGTCTTGACATAAGTCTCGACTAACCATTTTTCAATTTTACTACCAGAATTTATATCCTTTTGAGCCTGGAGGGGCATTTTGGATCATTTCAATCACGGGAACTGTATAAGCAAACAAGATTAAAGCTATACAAATTGTTAACCAAATTTTCCAATTTTCCAACCACATTGGCGACTTTTCTGCATGCTCTGAAACCTCACCAATAGGGAACTCTGTTTCCCCTTTAGGAGCAAAGAATAGTAGATTCACAACAATATAAAGTATTAAAATAATACCTACGAAAAGAATTGTTCCACCAACTGCTTGTGCAATTTGGTACGGAATCCAATCAGTTGCTTGTGCTGCCCCACCATAAGTAGAGAAGTCAGAGCGGCGAGGTGCTCCCATCAGACCTACAATATGCATTGCAGCTGACATAATAGTCATACCGACTGCCCAAACAATCCCTTGAATAATAGCTAATTTGTTCATTTGTTTTGTCAGCACTCTACCAGTTAAATGAGGTAGTAACCAGTAAGATGCCCCAAAGAAAGTTAGGACTACAGTTGTTGCTACTGTTAAATGGAAATGACCAGTTACCCAGATCGTATTATGAATTAACTGATTCATCTGGTGAGATGCGTTAATAATACCACCAGCACCAGCAGGTACAAACGCGGCCATCCCGATGAATGGAACTGTAAATCTAGCATCATTCCACGGAAGTTTTTTAAACCAGCCAAATAATCCTTTAGCACCAAGCTGTCTTCCACGTAATTCGAATGATGCAAACATTGAAAATGCTGTTAATAGGGAAGGAATAACAACCATCATTGTTAATACTACTTGTAAGAACTTCCAGAAGGACTGAATCCCTGGTTCTGTTAACTGATGATGGAACCCAACCGGAATAGAGAATAGCAAGAATAGCATGAAAGAAAGTCTAGCTAAAGCATCAGAGAAAATTTTTCCTCCAATAATTTTTGGAATGACTACGTACCAAACCATATATGCTGGTAATAACCAGAAGTATACTAATGGATGACCGAAATACCAGAATAATGTACGAGAAAGCAATACATCGACTTTATCTACCCATCCTAAAGACCACGGTATAAGCTGGAATACTACTTCTACAGCTACCCCTAAAGTACATATTTGCCACATAGCCATGTTGACAACAACCATAAACGATAAAAGGGGACTAGGTTGACCGGGATTCGCTTTACGCCATTCAATGTACTTCATAAATAATGCAATACCAACAATCCAAGATCCTACAACTACTAATGCCATTCCCACATAAAAAATCCAATGTGCTTGAAGAGGGGCGTAGAATGTATACAATACAGAAGCTTCATTTAATAAAACCATTGTTGCAGCCGCAACCGTACCGATAGTCATTACCCAGAAACCAATCCAACCGAGTAAGCGTTGTTTGTCTGTAAACGTACCAGAAGTTCTGCTCATTGCAGCGATTTGGAAACCAAGTATAAAATATGTTGTTAAAATAAGACCTAATAAAACACCATGAACAGTTAAAACTTGATAGTATCCAATGCCCCAAGGGAGTGTAAATTTACCAGAGCGTACTAACACTTGTAGTAATCCACAAAGACCTCCGATGAATAATGCGATAAATGCAACATACATATTAGCAAGAGCTAATTTACCATCGCGACGATCAACTATAGTGAAACCTAATGCTTTTTCTTTAATTGTTGTCATTTACTCCACCACCTTTAGCATAGACGTCATAGAAGAATGTCCTACGCCACAATATTCATTACATAAGATTAAAAACTCTCCAGCTTTGTCTACTGTTGTTACGTACTCCGAAACATAACCTGGTTCAAGAATCATATTAATATTTGTTCCTGCAACTTGAAATCCATGAACAACGTCTTTAGTTGTTGATATGAACTTTACAGTGGAACCTAATGGTACTTCAATCTCAGGTGGATTATAGAAAAAGGCAGAAGCTACTAGAACTACTTCATAATCCCATTCTTTTCCTTCTACTTTATGAACCCCAGGATTATTAAAAGGTGCTATTTCATCAACTCGCTCTGGATCAATGTAGACCTTACCTGTTGGGGGATGTGAACCATAGTGGAATGCACTAAAACCAACTATAACTAAAAATAATACCAGCGAGCTAATCCCAAAAGTTAGCCACCACTTTTCATACTTATGAATATGCATAAGTCCTTAACCTCCAATTAAATTAAAATCTGTCTATGAATAAGTAAAATGCCATGAACCAAGTAACTAATATAAATATGCCAACTAAACCAACTGAATAAAGAGTACCTTTTAAATCAGAATCTTTTTCTTTCTTTTTCGACATTTACTTACACCTCCTCTTATTCAACTTGTATAATTCCATAATAAATATATTAGTAGTGAGAAGATGTGATAAAAATCACAGTCACGCATGTAAACTGTGAATTATATGTGAAATGTGGTCGTTATCTAGGGTAATTTCAAAATTAGAATCATTTTTAAAAATAAAAAAAGAACCTTCCTTCTAATAGGAGGTTCTATTTCTTATTCATCTATAGTTAAAATAATTGTCATTGCACCTATATTTTCAATCACTACAGGTAATTTAAATGCATGTTGAAAGCCAAATAAACGCGTAGAACCCACAATAACAGTAGGGGGAGTTATATCAACTTGAACTCCATTACTTGCAACCGATGTACATATATTTCCAGCGATCATATTCCCGAGCTCGCCAGTAAAGGACTCGAGCATTTCACCTTCTAATGGCATACCAAACATAGTTGCACCAATAGCAGAGAAGCTTTCAGCTGTAGAGTCAATAATTATTCTTCCTTTAATATCACCGATAATTCCAATAAGTACACCCATTTCTTTTTGCTCAAATGGTTGCACCATCAAGGAAGGGGGTTTTATATCCATTGAGATTGGTATAACTGATTTAAGAGATTGGATTGTCCCATTTAAAACTGTTTGAATATGTTTAGAAGTACTCATTTTTCCCCTCCATCTAGTATAGATGTAACAATTTTATCATGTAAGATAGGAAAAAAGAATAGATTTTGTAGAATTATGAAATTTATTGTGTTATCATATGAATGAGAATGAATATCAAATTCAGTTGAGAGGATGATTTATATGTTAGCTATTATTATTGGTTCATCCATTGTATTGTATGGTGGAGTAACAGCATATATTTTAAAATCTACCGCACCTAAGGCTAAAATAATATAAAAAACCAAGCTGACTCCATTTGTGAAAACAAATAGGGTCATTTTTTTTTGCAGAAAAGAAAGTATATGAGAACTGGGATCAAGTTACCTTTTAGAATAAAAAACACTACGGATTTCCGTTTGAGAGTTAATCAAAAATGCACTAACCTTTTGCATAGAGTTGAATGAGGGCGATGGAAAGATAAACTCCAAAAGATTAACGCAATAAGGAATGCATGTCGTGAGGTTAGGCACGACAAGAAAGTATATAAAGATATAGCGTTCCATGTTCAATACAATAGTTTTACATTGACCACAGATTTTGGTTTTTTTTACTATTCCAACCAACATGTTCATTTTTCCAACTAATTCTAAAAAAATTCCAACTGTAGCCTTCAAAATTCCAACTAAACTGCCTAAAATTCCAACTAAGGCTTCAATCCCTTCCAAAAAAGAATTATAATTTCTCTTTTAGTTAGTAAATCCATACTGAATCGAAGTTTATTGTTCTAGACGTTAAATTTTTGCTATGATAGGTATAAATTGTCGAATTATGAAGGAGATAAAATTTTTATATGCAGAACTCAAAGGATCTTCAAACGATAAAAGAACAAAATGCATTACTTGCAGCTCTTTTCCAAAAAAACAATGACGACGAACGTTATCGTAAATCTAAATTATTTGCTGATAAACTGGAAAAAGGTACATTCACTATTGCCTTCGCAGGTCACTTTTCCGCGGGTAAATCGAGTATGATCAATGCATTAGTGGACGAACAATTACTACCAACTAGTCCGATTCCAACGTCTGCTAACATCGTAACTGTCCAAAATACATCAAATAACTATGCACTCGTTCACTTCGTGGATCAGCCACCCGTTAGATTCTCTGGAGAGTATGATATTCAACTAGTTAAAAAATATTCAAAGGATGGCAGCAAGGTTTCTCAAATTGAGATAGGACATGCTACTTCAAAGCTCCCAAAAGGAATCACTATAATGGATACTCCTGGAGTAGACTCAACAGATGATGCACATCGCATTTCTACTGAATCTGCCCTGCACTTAGCTGATATTGTTTTTTACGTAATGGATTACAATCATGTTCAATCTGAGCTAAACTTTCAATTTACGAAGCAATTACTTCATTATAATAAAAATGTATATTTAATCGTCAACCAAGTGGATAAGCATCGAGAAGAGGAATTGCCATTCGAAGCCTATAAGCAATCAGTAGCAGACGCTTTCAAATCTTGGTCTGTTGAGCCGAAAGCGATTTTTTATACTAGCTTAAAAAGTAAAGACTTTATACATAACGACTTTCCACAGGTTCAACAAATCGTGACTAGCTCTATTGAAAACAAAGAGGATTATTATTTAACACTTGCTCAAGCTACGTTAGAAAAATTGAAGGATGAACATGTAAATTTTCTAGAGGATGAAAAAGCAGCATGTTTTGAAACCTTTGACAACCAGCTTAGTGAAGAGGATTGGAACAATAAAGAAGATATTAAAGAACAATTGGAACTTGCTCAAAAACAAGTAAAACTTCAAGATGTTACTCTTTGGAAAAAGTCTTTCGAGGAACTTCGTAAAAACATATTAGAAAATGCTTCTATTATGACGTTTGAGGTTCGTGAAGCATTGAAATCGTATGCGGAGAGTAAGCAATCTACTTTTAAAGTTGGGTTTTTAGGAAGCAAAAAGAAAACAGAGGAAGAGAGACAAAGAAGACTAAACGATGTTCTAAGTCAGTTAGATAAAATTGTTTCCAATAATATAACAAGCCATATGAAGTTATTGATGAAGCGGATGTTAAAAGACGTTTCCTTATTAACTGAGGAAAAAACAATCCAAATCGATGAAATCCAATTTAGTATACCAAGCAGTCTAATCGACAATTCTTTACATGAAGGGGCCAGTACGACCGGTAATGCAATATTGAATTTTGCTAATCGAGTTACCGAAGCTGTTAATAGGTATTACATCAATGAAACTGATAAATGGAAAGATGAAAGTATACTTTATATAGAAGAAAATCCTATTGAAGATGAAGATCAAATAGCATCAAAAACAAACGAATTAAACGAAAAAAAATTAGCGATACATGCATTAGAAGAAATAGATTTGCGCATCCAAACATTCGAAAAAACAGTTTCTACTCCTTCCTTGTCACTGCGGAAAGATCGAGACGAATTATTAAAAGAATGGGAACAGGAACGACTTCATTTTGAAAATTCTATTACTGCCTATGAGGAACAAGCTCAAACTTCGGAGCAGGCAGTTGAAAATGTCCCTCGTACAGAAGAGATAAAGCATGAAGAAGTTCTTCTTTTTGCAGAGGCTGTAGTTAGTCGTGCAAAAAGAATTGGAGAAGTATTAGCTGAATTGCCAGCTTTTGAAGAGGCGGCTGCAACGATTAAAAGGAAGGCTTTAAGAGTTGAAAACCAACAATTTACTATTGCTTTATTTGGTGCATTTAGTGCTGGGAAATCTAGCTTTTCAAATGCTTTAATGGGAGCAAATGTATTGCCGGTTTCTCCTAATCCTACAACTGCGGCTATCAATAAGATTCATCCTATATCTGAAAAACATCTGCATAATACGGCTGATGTTGTGTTGAAATCAGAGGGACAAATATTAGCAGATGTGGCACATGCTTATGAGCAACTTGGTATAACTGTCCATACATTAGAAGAGGCGTATGAGAAGGCAAGTTCTGTTATGAAAGAGAAAGTAGTGGAAGAGGTTCATAAGTCGTTTGTTACGGCCTTTTATAAAGGGTATCCAACCTTTAAAGCACAGCTAGGCAATGTTCTACACGTTTCTGGAGAAGAATTCGGCCAATTTGTCGCAGATGAATCTAAAAGCTGTTTTGTAGATTTTATCGATTTTTATTATGATTGTGAACTTACAAGATTGGGTGTGACGCTAGTAGACACACCTGGAGCGGATTCGATCAATGCTAGGCATACCGGAGTTGCTTTTGATTATATTCGTAACGCAGATGCTGTATTGTTTGTTACTTATTTTAATCATGCATTTTCTAAAGCGGATCGTGAGTTCCTTATACAGCTCGGTCGAGTAAAAGATGCATTCGAACTAGACAAGATGTTCTTCGTCGTAAATGCAATCGATTTAGCAGACTCTGAAGAGGAAGCTACTTTAGTAAAGCAATATGTTCAGGATGAACTTCAACGATTTGGCATTCGTTTCCCAAGAGTTTATGGTGTTTCAAGCTTACAAGGATTGAAAGAAAAACTAAGTGGTTTGTCGGTCCATAAAGGAATGCAACAATTTGAAGAATCATTCCATCATTTCCTTGAAAAAGATTTAAAGCAAATTTCTATAACTGCTCTAGATGAGGAAGCAACACGTCAACAATCGAAATTATTAAGCTTAATCGATCAAACAGAAGCAAATCTTGCAAGGAAAGACCAACGATTAATAGAGCTTCGAAATCAGGAACAAAATATTCGTAAAAGGTATACAAATGGGAAGTCGGCACAGATTGCAAAAGATGCAAAACAGGAGCTAGATACACTGCTTTATTACGTTTTACAACGTGTATATTATCGATTCAATGAATTCTTTAAAGAAGCTTATAATCCATCTTTATTTGCCAATAACTCTGCATCTGTTGCATTGGACATTGCCTTAAAGGATATTCTCAAAATGATTCGTTTTGATATTGAACAAGAAATGCGTGTATCTAATTTCCGTATTCTACAGTTTATTCAGCAGCAAATTCTTCAATTAGAAAAAGAAGAAATACGTGTGCTTAAAGATTGGAACACAAGCTTTACGTTTAGTCCACATGAAGTTACAGAAAGAGACCTGCTAGATTTTATAGGACCATTTGATAACATTGTGAAATATGAACATGTTAAATCGTACTTTAAAAATACGAAATCCTTCTTTGAAAACAATGAAAAAGAAAAACTACGTGATACACTATCAGACCTCTCTAAAGTAGAGGCAGATGAGTATTTAGTGAAGGAAAAAGAAAGGTTAGGAAATTGGATCGAGCAATATTCTGATATTGAATCGGAGGCTTTACGTCTGAAGCTACTGCATGAGTCTATTACTCAAATAGATGCAGAACGAAAATTATTAGAGCAGGAAGAAACTCTTCGCATGTGGAAATCAGTATATGCTCGACTATAAAAGGAGTGATTTGATGGCTAAAGTTTTTATTGAATTACCGGAAATTTTAGAGGATAACCCCCGTTTTATCGATACTCGATTTGATTTAACTGATAATACCGCTGGACGTAAAATGTATGATGAGGAGCATTTAGATGGAGCTATCTATTGGGATTTAGAAAATGATTTATCTGATATGTCTAGTCCATATGGTCGTCATCCGATGATTTCGAAGGAAAAGATGACCAGTCTTGTTCAGAAAGCTGGTTTAAATGTAAATGACTTTATCGTAATTTACGACCAGGGAGGAGCTCCGTTTGCCTTACGTGCATATTTTTTATTGGATTGGGCAGGTTTCACCAATGTATATGTATCCCGTGATGGATTTGGGGAGTTAAAGGGAGCATTGCCTGTTTCAAAAAGCGAATCTGACTTTACAAAGACGACAACTATCCCTCATTGGAACAACAGTAAATTACTTTCGATGAATGATGTGAGACAAGTTGTTGCGGGAATAACAGAGGGCCAATTGATTGATGCGAGATCTAATGTTCGTTATAAAGGTGAAAGTGAACCAATTGATCCGGTTGCTGGTCATATTCCGACTGCTATTAACTTTGATTGGGAGCAGCTTAAAAAAGAGGGGAAATTTTTAGCACAAGAAGAGTTGAAGGAAAAGTTGACTGACTTAGCTCCGCAAGACAAACCGGTTATAGCTTATTGTGGAAGTGGTGTCACAGCCGCGCCGTTATATAGCTGTTTAAAAGAAGCTGGTTACGAAAATGTTCAACTTTACTTAGGTAGCTATAGTGATTGGATAAGAGAGAATGAAGTAGAAACTGATAATAATAGAGCATAAACATTTCATTTGAACCTCATTTCCAGTATAATAAGTTGTCTTGGGTAAATAACTATAGTATAATAGGCAAATTGTATACGCTGAAATGAGGGCTAATAATGAAAAAATCTATATATGGTCTAACTAGAGACCAATTAATCGAATGGCTAATGGAACACGGTCAAAAAAAATTCCGTGCTGAGCAGGTATGGGACTGGTTGTATATCAAACGCGTACAAAGCTTTGCCGAAATGACAAATGTAAACAAAGAATGTCTTCAAATTTTAGAAGATAACTTTGTCATTCAAACATTGAAAGAAAGTGTTAAGCAAGAGTCAGCAGATGGGACGATCAAATTCCTTTTTGAGATGCAAGATGGGAACTTAATCGAAACAGTACTAATGCGTTTTAAATATGGACTTTCTGTGTGTGTTACTACACAGGTTGGATGTAATATTGGATGTAGCTTCTGCGCGAGTGGATTACTTAAAAAGAGCCGTGACCTTGACGCTGGAGAAATAGTAGAACAAATTATGAAGGTTCAGTTCCATTTAGACCAAATGCAAAAAGAGGAACGTGTTAGTCATATCGTTGTTATGGGTATCGGGGAGCCGTTTGATAATTACAAAAACCTCATGAATTTCTTACGTACTGTGAATGACCAAAAAGGGCTTGCAATCGGTGCTCGTCATATTACTGTTTCAACAAGTGGTCTTGCGAAAAAAATCATGGATTTTGCAGAAGAGGATATCCAGGTGAATCTTGCTGTTTCCTTGCATGCACCAAACGATGAACTGCGTTCAAAAATCATGGTTATTAATAAAGCATTCCCAATTGAAAAAGTTATGGCTGCGGTAGATTATTATTTAGAGAAGAAAAACCGTCGTATTACATTCGAATATATTCTTCTTAAAGACGTAAATGATCATGTAGAGGAAGCACAGCAATTAGCAAAACTTCTTGAGAACAAACGTCATCTGTCTTATGTAAATTTAATCCCATACAATCCAGTGGATGAGCATGGACAATATCAACGTAGTAGTGAAAAGTCCATTAGCGCTTTCTTCCAAACATTGAAAAACAAAGGGATCAATTGCGGTGTCCGTATGGAACAAGGTACCGATATCGATGCTGCATGTGGTCAATTGAGAAGTAAGCAAATTAAAAAAGGTAAAGAAAAAGTTTCCAACTAACAATCGGATATGAAATAAAAAACGCATTTGCCATTTTTGGCTAGTGCGTTTTTTATTTAGTTTCTGTTAAAGGAAATGCTTAGTAATCGTCAATCGTATATTACATTTTTTCCTTGTTCACTTAACTTTTTTAAAGATGTAAGCATATGATTTACTTCTTCGTCGGAATGTCTTTCCCATGAACTTAATTCAGCTATTATTTTCAAAGGAGATTTAGATCTATAAGAACGTGTTGGATTTCCAGGAAATCTTTTGTCAGTTAAGTTCGGATCATTTTCAAAAGAGCCTACTGGTTCTATAATATAAATTCTTTCTTTTGAATTAGATCTTGCTAATTCAGCACCCCATTTAGCAGCATCTAATGTTGCAGTAAAATATATATAGTTCGATTTTTTATCTTGGTAATTCGATAAGTGTTGGGCTTCTAATAAATCTCCAATTTTTAGTTCTGCTTTAGTACCATGAAAAAAAGGACCATTATCGAGGACATCTGTTTTGCCATTCATACTGATACACTCCTTATATTTTTAGATTTGTGTATAACAATAACAGTATAGTATGCGATTTATAAAAAGAGTAGTCTATAAATAGCCTGTAAGTAATGGTATAATGTAAATAGAGAGAATGGAATCGAACAAGAATTACCTATTTTTCAGTGAAAAATTACACTTAAACTAACGGTCTGCTTTACTAAAAAATAGACAAGAAAAAAGAGCTTGGATCTCCAAGCTCTTTTTTCTATATAAATCATCTACCTTATTTGCCTAATACTGTATTAAATAATTACTTCCTAGCAGCTGTTTGCATTGTTTTTTTACTTTAGTTGCATTCTCAGATAATTCGTAAATAGTTTGAGATTCACGATTTGTTAAACCTGCTATGGACATTGTTAAAAGCGGAAATTGTTCCTCTACTCCGTGCCTATTTTTTGAAATTATAAAACCTCTCATAATATCGTAGGCATAATAGTAGTTTTCAATGGCTTTACTGAATCTTTCAATAATCTCTTCACAAATTTCTTAGCTCCTTGCTACATCTGTAATTAGTATGAAATCATCTCCACCAATATGACCGATAAATCCATTAGGAGGACAGATGTTTTCTAATATCTTTGCTAGATCGGTTATTACCTTATCTCCTTTTTCAAAACCATATACATCATTATATGGTTTAAAATTATCAATATCCAAATACAGTACAATAAGTTCGTTATTATCTTCAATACATTTTTGTAGCTGCTGTTCAATGATAATATTCCCAGGTAATTCCGAAAGAGGATTTAAATGCTTGGCATAGTCTATCTCAAGCTGCATACTTTTTTCTAATAAATCCTTTACGGTGACAATTCCAAAATAATATTCGTCTTTTGTAATAGTGATGAAATCATATAAGTGTAATGGATCACGTTTCATTGCTATCTTCGCAACGACATCAATAGCCGTCCCAGCATCTACTTTCATAAACTGCCTGCTCATGATTGCCGAAATTGGTTTTTTATTGTATAAACTGAAACCGTATGGACCACTGAATTTCAAATGCAGTTTGTTCCTTGTAATTACACCTATAAGCTTATTGTTTTCTTTAATGCAAAAACCAGGTAAGGAATCGTTGGAATCCATTAATTTACTTACTTTGGAAATCGGCATATCACTAGAAATCATATGAAGAGGGGTAGCGATATGTTCAATCGATGTGTCCGTTATGCGATTAGAAATAATACTGTTTTTTCTATTATTATCTTTCTTAATAATACTAATCAATTCACTTCGAACAGGAAACAACATGGAATTTGGCTTTTGAATATAATAGCCTTGACCGAAGTGCACTCCAATATCGATAAGTGTTTGTAATTCCTCCATTGTTTCAATACCTTCAGCAATAATATGTATTTGTGAATAATTAGCAAATTCACATAGGCTTCGTACGAGTAATTGCTTCGTTCTATCCTTATTTATATTACGGGTTAGTTTCATGTCTAATTTAATATAGTGAGGACGCACATCCGTTATAATGTTTAAACCAGAATATCCAGAACCTACATCGTCTATTGCTATTTGATAATATTGTTTTTTGTAGTGATCTATTGTATTGATAAAATCTTTTAAATTGTTTATAGCCTCTCGTTCTGTAATTTCAAAAACAATGGAGTCTGAGTCCATTTGAAAGAGCGACAAAAACTCTTTCGTAAATCCTTGTTTAAACTTAGGATCATTCATAATATTTGGATTTACATTTAGAAAAAGTTTTCCTTCTGCTTGTAATTCGTAAGCACGCTTTAAAGCGTTGGCTCTACAAATATTTTCAAGTTCCCAAAGCTTTCCATTTTTCAGTGCATAATCAAATAAATTCTCCGGATTATACAATACTGTATTGCTAGGTCCTCGTGTTAATGCTTCATAACCGTATATTTGGCCAGTCTGTAATGAAATAATAGGTTGAAAAACTGTTTCTATCGCTTTTTCATCTATTATATAGCTAAAAAGGTCCTGATAAACATCTTCTAAAATTGCCATCCTGTGCTCCTCCTAAAATAAAGCAATATATCCTACCTTATAGTTTATAACTGACTTGTCACTTAAATATGATTTCTATGTTAAGAAATTGTAATAGTTTCCTATTAGTTATTGCAGTTGTTGAATAATTCAAAATGTTATTGACTATTATCCATTTCCAGTGTAATATTGCTATTACTTAATACTTTAGCGAGTTGAATCGCTGATGTGTTGGACGTATAAATGGGGGTTATAAAAGATGAAAAGTAAAAAGAAAAAATTTGGTATGGTTTTATCTGCCGCTGTATTAATATTAGCTGCATGTGGTGGAGAAAAATCCACTTCAACAAATAATACGGGATCCGAGGATACAAAAATATTTAAAATAGGGGTTACACAAATAGTTGAACACCCTTCATTGAACGCTGCTTTTGACGGTTTCCAAAAAGCGATTGAGGATGCGGGCCTTGAGGTCGAATATCAAAAAGAAAATGCACAAAATGATAATAATTTAAATACAACAATTGCTAATAGTCTAGTAAGCTCTGGGGTAGATTTAATATTTGCCAATTCCACACCTAGTGCTCAAGCAGTAGCAGCTCAAACAGAAGATATTCCAATTGTATTTACTTCTGTAACAAATGCTGTTGATGCTGAACTAGTAGATTCAATGGAAAAACCAGGAGGGAATGTAACTGGTACTGTTGATACACAGCCTGATGCTATTCCTAGCACTATTACTTTCTTGAAGGATGAGTTAGGAGCTAAAAATGTAGGAATGGTCTTTAATTCTGGCGAACAAAACTCTCGTTCCCAAGTGGATGCAGTAAAGGAACAAATGGCTGATGCTGGTCTAAACGTAGTGGAAGCTTCTGTTTCTACTTCTGCAGAGGTAAAGCAAGCAACCGAATCATTAATTGGTAAAGTAGATTCTCTATATATTATTACTGATAATACAGTTGTGTCGGCGCTGGAATCTGTTGTAGAAGTTGCCAACGAGCATAAACTTCCTATGATGGTAGGGGAGTTCGATTCAGTAAAACGTGGCGGCTTAGGAGCTTATGGATTTGAATACTATGATATCGGTTATGAAGCTGGTCAAATGGCAGTGAAAATTCTAAAAGGGGAAAGCACTCCCTCAGAATTACCGGTTCAATATCCACAAAATATAAAATTTGTTTTGAATAAAAATACGGTTGATGCCCTTGGAATTGAAGTAAAAGATGAATGGGAATCAGAATTTGTGGAATAGATAGGAGTTTGATGTATTATGTTTTCAGCAATCTTTGGCTCAGTTGAACAAGGATTTATATATGCACTTATGGCACTCGGGGTTTATTTGACATTCCGAGTGCTAGACTTTCCTGACTTAACCGTTGATGGTAGTTTTGTCACAGGGGCGGGAACTGCAGCTGCCATGATTGTCCTCGGTTATCATCCTGCAATTGCAACAGTAGTAGCTATTTTAGCAGGATTCTTAGCAGGATGTATGACTGGTCTGTTACACACGAAAGGGAAGATCAACCCGTTACTATCTGGAATATTAATGATGATTGCTTTGTATTCCATCAATTTACGAATAATGGGGTTCACTGTTGAAAATTCTGTTGGACGACCAAATATTCCTTTGATGAACTCAGAAACGCTATTTAGTCAGTTTTATAGCTGGTGGGGAAGTTTAGGTATAGATGAATCTATAAATGGTTTCTTGACTTCATTAGGAATTCAATACGTACCTAAGACATGGGGAACTGTATTAATAGTAGCTATTTTAATAATTATCATTAAGTTGGTTTTTGATTGGTTCTTAAAAACAGAAGTTGGATTGGCAATTAGAGCTACCGGTGATAATAAAAAGATGATTCGTAGCTTTTCTGCGAATACAGATATACTTGTCATTTTAGGTTTAGGTCTTTCCAATGCACTCGTTGCATTTTCTGGTGCTTTAATAGCGCAATATACAAAAGCTGCGGATATAGGATTAGGTATAGGGATGATTGTAATCGGTCTTGCTTCCGTTATTATTGGGGAAGCGATTTTCGGAACGAAAACAATTGTTCGAACGACGCTTGCTGTTATTGCAGGGGCTATTATTTACCGTATCGTTTTAGCTTTAGCGCTTCGAGTAGAAATAATGGACCCAGGCGATATGAAGCTTATCACGGCAGTCATTGTAATTATTGCTTTAATTTTACCGCAGTATTTTGAAAAACGTCGTGAAAAAAGCAGGAAAGTAAAACGACATGCTTTACGTGAATCTAAACGATTGATCAAAAGTAAGGAGAGTGAAAACCTTGCTTAAAATAAATAATATTAACAAGATTTTCAATGAAGGTACTGCAGATGAGAAAATTGCATTAGATCAAATAAATTTACATTTAAACATTGGTGATTTTGTTACGGTAATCGGCAGTAATGGTGCTGGTAAATCTACGATGTTAAATATGGTTTCCGGTGCACTTTCTCCGGACTTCGGACAAATTATGATAGATGGAAATGATGTAACAAAACTACCGGAGTTTAAACGCTCACGTTTTATCGGAAGAGTGTTTCAAGATCCAATGTCTGGAACAGCACCAACGATGACAATTGAGGAAAATCTGGCCATTGCCTACTCTCGAAATAAAAAAAGAAGCCTAAAGGTTGGCGTAGATAAGCAAAGAAAAGAATTCTTCCTGCACTCACTGGAAAGCTTGCATCTAAATCTAGAAAATCGATTAAATGCAAAGGTTGGTTTACTTTCTGGTGGTGAGCGTCAGGCATTATCGCTGTTAATGGCTACATTTACAAAGCCATCTATTCTATTATTAGATGAACATACAGCCGCTCTAGATCCTTCTCGTGCAGAACTAATAACGAATTTGACGGAAAAGCTTGTCAAAAAAGATAATCTAACGACACTCATGGTCACTCATAATATGCAGCAAGCATTAGACTTGGGTAACCGTTTGATCATGATGGATAAAGGGCAAATTATTTTGGAAGTGGAAGAAAAAGAGAAGAAAAATCTAACGATTGAAAAGCTAATGGAAGAATTCCAACGCATTCGCGGGGAGAAATTTACAAGTGACCGAGCACTATTAACCTCTTAAAAGAAAAGAAGGGCAGCAAAGTAGCTGCTCTTTTTATTTTGCTTAAAAATTGGATAAGACCATGAACACATGTAAAAGGGGAGGGACCAAGAGTAAACTGTTCTGTACCGAGAGTAAACTCCCAATAAAAGTTAGTATTCACCAAAAGCGCTGGAAGACTAGAGATAGCTATACGCTGGAATCTGAACAGGGAGGTTCACTTGTAAAAAGTTATCCGCATGCCAAGGGTATTATCCTTCTTAAACAATAAAAAAGGGCTAGTCATAACATCTGTTACGACCAGCCTCTTTTAGATTTACATATTAAGCCATTGCAGCTTCGACGTTGCCCCATGGAATTTCCATTGCTTGTGCAAGTCCTTGTCCATAGGCAGGGTCAGCTTTGTAGCAGTGAATAATGTGACGAATCTTGATAAATTCTTCTACGCCATTCATGTTACGAGCCGTGTTATCAATAAGAACTTCTTGTTGTTCTGGGCTCATCAATCGGAATAATTTACCCGGTTGCTCGTAATAATTATCATCATCTTCACGGAAGTCCCAAATGCCAGCGTCCCCATGAAGTGGTAAACGTGGTTCTTGATATTGTGGTTGAGCTTTCCATTGACCATAGCTGTTTGGCTCGTAATGAAGTGTTGCTCCTTTGTTTCCATCCACACGCATTGCTCCATCTCTATGGAAAGAGTGTACAGGGCATTTTGGTGAGTTTACTGGAATTTGGTGATGGTTAACACCTAAACGATAGCGCTGCGCATCTCCATATGAGAATAAACGACCTTGAAGCATTTTGTCTGGAGAGAAGCTTATACCAGGTACAACGTTAGCTGGTGTGAATGCAGCTTGCTCAACTTCTGCAAAATAGTTTTCAGGATTACGGTTAAGTTCAAATTCACCCACTTCAATTAGTGGGAAGTCTTTTTTGTACCAAACTTTTGTTAAATCAAATGGATTATAAGGCATGTTGTTAGCTTGCTCTTCTGTCATTACTTGAATGTACATTTTCCATTTAGGGAAGTTACCTTGTTCGATATTATCATAAAGATCACGTTGGTGACTTTCACGGTCTACTCCAACAACTTCAACCGCTTCTTGGTCCGTTAAGTTTTCGATATCTTGTTGTGAGCGCAGATGGAATTTCACCCAAACGCGTTCATTGTTAGCGTTGATCATACTGAATGTATGGCTACCAAAACCGTGCATATTACGGTATGTCTTAGGGATACCTCTATCACTCATTACGATTGTAACTTGATGAAGTGCTTCTGGTAGGGAAGTCCAGAAATCCCAGTTATTATTAGCGCTTCGCATATTCGTGCGAGGGTCACGTTTAACTGCATGGTTTAAATCCGGGAAATTAAGTGGGTCACGGAAGAAGAAAACAGGTGTGTTGTTACCAACTAAATCCCAGTTACCTTGCTCTGTGTAGAAACGCATAGAAAATCCTCTGATATCACGTTCTGCATCAGCAGCTCCTCGTTCACCAGCTACAGTTGAGAAACGAACGAACATTTCTGTTTCTTTTCCTATTTCAGAGAAAAGAGCTGCAGAAGTATACTGAGTAATATCATGAGTTACGGTGAATTTACCGTAAGCCCCAGATCCTTTTGCATGCATACGACGCTCAGGTATTACTTCTCGATCAAAATGAGCAAGTTTTTCTAACAACCATACATCTTGTAATAATAATGGTCCACGTGGTCCAGCTGATTGCGAGTTTTGATTGTCTACTACTGGTGCACCAGCTGCAGTTGTCAATTTGTTGTTGTTTTGATTTTCTGTCATTCAACTTCCCCCTAGATTAGAATATTTATAATACAAGAATTATTATATCAAACAGCCAAATATTTTGCTAGATTTGAGGTATGTAGATTATAAAAATTATATTTTAATGAAATAAAAAATGTAACACCAACTGTTATAAACGTTGATGTTACAAGGCTTTTAGTTATATAAGTAATTCAAATAATGTACTGTCCTTGTTTACTTCCTTATAAGAAAAACCATTCTCATTCATGCGTGAAAGGATACCGGAATAGTCGTTTCTATTTTTCAGTTCGATACCTACAAGAGCAGGACCACTTTCTTTATTATTTTTCTTTGTGTATTCAAAAGTAGTAATATCGTCATCTGGACCAAGTACTTTGTCAAGAAACTGGCGTAAAGCACCGGCTCTTTGAGGAAATTTTACGATGAAATAATATAGTAAACCTTCATAAATTAGAGATTTTTCTTTAATTTCTTGCATACGACCAATATCATTGTTTCCGCCACTAATAACACAAACTACGGACTTTCCTTTAATCTCTTCTTTAAAAAAGTCCAACGCTGCAACTGAAAGCGCACCCGCAGGTTCTGCAATAATCGCATGTTTGTTGTATAAATCTAAAATAGTTGTACATACTTTTCCTTCTGGCACAAGGACAATATCGTCTACGTATTTTTTACTTAGTTCGTAGGAAAGATTTCCGACACATTTTACTGCTGCACCGTCTACAAATTTATCAATTGAATCTAACATGATAGGTCCTTCGTTTTTAAAAGCGGCTTTCATACTAGCAGCACCCGCAGGCTCTACTCCAATAACTTTAGTGGATGGTGAGACGTTCTTAACATATGTAGAAAGTCCAGATATTAACCCTCCACCCCCAATGCTTCCAAAAACAAAATCTATTGGCACTTCGATATCATTCATAATTTCTACTGCTACAGTAGCTTGACCTGCAATAATATCAAGATCATCAAAAGGATGTATGAAAATTCTATCCTCTGCCTCCGCGTAAGCAGTTGCACTTTCCGCAGAATCATCAAAAGTATCTCCAGCTAGAATAATTTCTACAAATTCACGTCCAAACATTCTCACTTGATCTATCTTTTGTGAAGGTGTCGTTAGCGGCATGAAAATTTTCGCAATGATTCCTAATTGTGCACATGCGTATGCAACTCCTTGGGCGTGATTACCCGCGCTAGCACAGACTACACCTTTTTCCTTAGCCACTTTTTCGATGGTTTTAATCTTATAGTAAGCGCCACGTAATTTAAAGGAGCGGACATGTTGTAAATCCTCCCGTTTGAAATAGATAGATGCTCCATATTTTTCAGATAAATAATCGTTTTTTTGTAAGGGAGTATGGTAGACGACATCTTTTAAAAACTGATGTGCAATAAGTACGTTTTCGACCTGAATAGATTTCGTATCTGTTAATTGCATAATAGGGACGTACCTCCAATTTTTTGTAAAAATCATTAATATAGTTTAACACACTACATCACTGAAACGCTAGGTTTAATACCAATAATTCTAAATAGTTTAATAAATTTAAAGATTAAATTGTTCGAATTTAACATCTCATGTATAAATTAAACAAAATATATTGACATTAATGTTTGAATCGAACATAATATGTTCATAGTAAACGTTTTATAAAAAAAGGAGAATTGTATGACTCCAGTATTAAGAAAGAAACGTATCCTTGAAGAGCTTGCTAGAAAGGGAAAAATCGAGATTATAGATTTAGTAAATTTACTCGATGTTTCTGCTATGACAATTCGTCGCGATTTAGATGAACTAGAAAATCAGAAAAAACTTATAAGAACGCACGGGGGAGCTGCAATACCCGAGGCTATTATTGCTGAACAGAGCTACCTGCAAAAAATTTCAGAGGCTCACCCACAGAAAGTGGAAATTGCCGAAATAGCAGTAAAGTTAGTAAAAGATGGCATGAAAGTATTTCTAGATTCTGGAACAACAAACTTCGAGATTGCCAAACGTTTAAAAGGTAAAGAAAATCTTACGATAGTTACAAATGATATTAAAATTGCTGCGGAATTAATGGATAGTAAAGTTGAAGTCATTATGCTAGGCGGAAAAATACAAAATGGTGTTGGTGCAGTTTTTGGAACATACGCAGAAAACATGTTAAAAGAAATCCATGTAGATATTTTATTTCTGGGTGCACATGCGGTTCATTCAACTCTAGGAATTACTTCTGCTACATTGGAAAAAGCTTCGATTAAAAGAGAGATGATTAATAGTAGTGAAGCAGTTTATCTAGTAGTAGATGCACTGAAGTTTGGAAAGAAAGCGTTTGCTAAAATTGCGAGTATAGATTCAGTGACTGCTATAATAACTGATCAAACACTGCCAATAGAAGTGGAAGAATTATACAGTGAAATGACTAGCTTTATAAAGGGTGTGTAAAAATGAAAGTTGGAATTATTGCAGATGATCTAACTGGAGCTAATGCGACTGGAGTGCTACTCTCTAAAAACGGGTTTAATAGTGCTACCGTTGTATTTGGCGGGGAAGTACCAAAAATTGGAGGGTTTACCTCCATCAGTGTAGATACAGATAGTAGATATTGTGCACCTAGTGCAGCACAAACAAGGGTTTTAAGTGCATACGAACAGCTCTCAACATGGGGTGCTAGTGTATTTTGTAAGCGTATCGATAGTACTGTACGTGGAAACCTTGGAGTAGAAACAGACACGTTATTAGATGCCTTAGGAGAAAAAAGTGTGGCAGTAGTCGTTACTTCTTATCCGGATTCAGGACGAATTGTATCTGGCGGGTACTTATTGGTAGATGGTGTACCTGTGGAATCTACAGATGTTGCAAAGGATCCGATGAATCCGATTACAATTTCTCATGTACCAACGATTATGACTGAGCAAAGTAAGTATCCAGTTTCTCATATAGGATTAGGAAGAGTATTAAAAGGGAAAAATAGTATTCATTTAGAAATGATGAAACAAATTGAGGCAGGAAATAGAATTATTGTTGTGGACGCTGTGACCAATGAAGAGATAGATCATATAGCAGAATCGATGGCTGCTATTGATGGTGTCGTTTTTGTACCAGTAGATCCAGGTCCATTATCCGCATCATACAGTCGTATGATTGCTCATCAACATGTATTAACGAACAAATTCATCGTTACAGTTGGAAGTATAACTCCATTAACTGGTAGACAGCTAAATTACTTAATAGATAAGAAAAATGCTGATCCAGTTTATGTTAATACTGAGGCGTTAGCATCTACGACTAATACGTGGGATGAAGAAATAGAGCGTGCGGTGAATGAAGCAATTAGTAAACTGGATGAACAAGAAGTTCTGATTATCACTACTTATGCTCCTGGAGCAGAGAAATTAAACTTAAATGAAATTGCTGCTAGGGAAGGGGTAACTGAAGAAAAGCTTGCCAAACGCTTAACGGAAGGTTTGGCTAGGGTTACTCAAAGTGTTATTGACCAAACAGAACATACAATTGATGGAATGTTTTCCAGTGGTGGAGATGTGACAGCTGCTCTATGTTCTGTTAGTGATGCGCAGGCTATCGGTTTGCAAGATGAAGTACTTCCTTTAGCTGCGTATGGTCATTTTATAGGAGGAGCCTTCGATGGCATTCCTGTAATCACTAAAGGTGGCATGGTAGGGGATAAATACTCTATCTATAAATGTGTAAGATTCTTAACAAACAAAAAAGAAGAAGGAAGTGTTTAGGAAATGACTACAGTTAGAGAAATTATTGCGATTCCTATGGGAGATGCGGCAGGTATTGGTCCTGAAATTACTGTTAAATCTTTGGCAAAAGAAGAACTTTATACAATGTGTAAACCTCTAGTAGTTGGAGATGCGAACATACTTCGTAAAGCAATTGAAGTAACAGAAGTAAATTTAAGGGTCAATGTAGTTACATCACCTTCAGCAGGTTCTTATGAATTTGGGACAATTGATGTAATCGATTTAGCTAATATCAATATGGAAGATTTCGAACCAGGACAAGTTTCTGCGCAAAACGGACAAGCGGCATTTGAATTTATCAAACGTTCAGTGGAACTTGCAATGGCTGGTGAAGTTAAAGCTATCGCAACTACACCGATTAACAAAGAATCGTTAAAAGCGGCTAATGTTCCATATATCGGACATACAGAAATGTTAGAGGATTTAGGTGGGGCTCCAGATCCACTAACTATGTTCCAAGTAAAAGGAATGCGTATTTTCTTCTTGACTCGTCATGTGTCGGTAGCAGAAGCAATCACACAAATGACAAAAGAAAGAGTTCGTGATTACTTGAACAGATGTGACAAAGCTTTACAACGTCTTGGAGTTGAAAATCGTAAGCTTGCAGTTGCGGGATTAAACCCACATTCAGGTGAGGGCGGTCTCTTCGGTATGGAAGAAGTAGAAGAAATTAAGCCAGGTGTTGAGCTTGCGAAAGCTGATGGAATTGATGCTTATGGTCCAGTACCGGCAGATTCAGTTTTCTTCCAAGCATTAAATGGCAAATATGATGCGGTTCTTTCTCTATATCACGATCAAGGTCATATCGCAGCTAAGATGACGGATTTCCACCGTACAATTTCTATTACAAATGGTCTTCCTTTCCTACGCACATCTGTGGATCATGGTACAGCATTTGATATTGCATGGAAAAATATTGCATCTGAAGTAAGTATGTACGAATGTATTAAACTTGCGGCTGAATATGCACCAAAATTTACTCGTGAATCATTGTAAGTATTTTAAATGAAGGAAAGCATATCGCTTTCCTTCTCCTTTAAATAGAGAAATGGAAGGGGTTACATGGGAATGACTTTAGAAATGCAAATGTTACTGGGTTTAGCAATTGGTATTACAGTTCTAATTTTACTTGTTTTAAAAACTAAGATTCATGCATTCTTAGCTTTAATAATTGCTGCATCTATTACCGGATTGGTAGGAGGTATGGAACCACTTAAAGTTGTAAACTCCATTACTACTGGTTTTGGTAATACTCTAGCTTCAATTGGTATTGTTGTAGGGTTAGGTGTTATGATGGGACGCATTTTAGAAGTTACTGGAGCAGCAGAAAAACTTGCATATTCTTTAATCCGTTTGGTCGGAAAGAAAAAAGAAGAATGGGCGATGGCTATTGCTGGTTATATCGTTTCGATACCGATATTTGTAGACTCTGCTTTTGTTATTTTAAATCCATTAGTTAAGTCTTTATCACGTAAGACTGGTAAGTCGGTTGTTACTTTAGGTGTTGCTCTTGCTATCGGTTTAGTAGCCACTCATCATGCAGTGCCTCCAACACCTGGTCCTTTGGGTGTTGCAGGGATCTTTGGTGTTGATATAGGGGAAATGATTTTTTGGGGTCTAATTTTTGCTGTGCCAATTATAATTGTGGGGGTCCTATATGCTAAGTGGCTTGGTAAAAGAATTTATCAAATCCCTGAAGAGAATGGAGAAGGGTTTATTCGTAAAGAACCATCTGATATGGTGTATAACGACTTTTTAACGGCATCTGCTGATCGTGAAAAAGAACTTCCTTCACTATTTAAATCTTTTTTCCCAATTTTATTACCTATTATATTAATTTTCTTAAACACAACTTTGTCTGCATTAGAGTTCACTGGTGGAGCTTGGGATTATGTATTATTCTTAGGACAACCGATTATTGCCTTGGCTTTAGGGCTAGTGGCAGCTATTTACGGCTTGGCTAATTACATGAAACGTGAAGAAGCACTAGACAGAATGGAAGAAGGCATGACTACTGCTGGTATTATTTTACTTGTAACAGGTGCTGGTGGTGCTTTAGGTACTGTATTACGTGAGAGTGGTACTGGTGATTACCTAGCTGAAATAATTGTGGGATTACCACTTCCAGCAATATTAGTGCCTTTCTTCATCGCATCCATTGTACGTTTAATACAAGGGAGTGGTACAGTTGCAATGATAACAGCTGCTTCCATCTCAGCTCCAATTCTTGCAAATTTAGATGTTAATTTGGCTCTTGCTGCACAAGCAGCTGCGCTAGGTGCAATGTTATTCTCTTACTTTAATGATTCCATGTTCTGGGTCGTTAACCGTATGCTTGGTATTTCTAAATTGAAAGAACAAATTTTAGTTTGGTCAGTACCAACAACATTAGCTTGGTTTACAGCATTAATCATGTTAGTGATTGCTAATACAATTGCTGGTTAATAGTATATAAATTCAATGAAGTAGAAGTTGGGATCGCAATTTAGTTTGCGATCCTATTTCTTTGTGTTTGCGACAGCAAGCACTTTTTATTATAAAATATTGTGTTTATTATAGAATGGAAATGTCATAAGAAACCATACATTTTGTTCTTGACTATTACTGTTAGGAGCGAGAAGAAATGAATGATGAAATCGTGGAAAATTACTTTTTTCGGACGAATATTTGGCATCTCTATTGGGACCTTTTCCTTTATCTCGGGTAGAATCATAAAAACGTTTTTTAAGGTAATAGTGTAAGTCCGCAGCACAAGCGGATAATTGTGTGTCAGTTCTAGTAAGATTGGCATGAGGTGTTTCACTAATAGCTATATTAATTGCAGATATTTTTGTTTAATATTACGACAGAGGACGTTCATTGCGAGCGTCCTTTTTTGCGTTTAAGAAATATTTTATAGATGCTTTTATTTAAAAGGTGTATAGTGTTTTAGAGTGATTATTAAGATCGGATGTATTTATTGAAAGGAAGTAATAGGTTTGAAAAATGTTTTTAAAAAGTCAACGATGCTTCTATTGTTTTTGATCTTTGTTTGGGGAGCAAGTTGGCCAATATACAAAATTGCTTTACCATATACACCACCTATATTGTTTGCTGGCATGAGGGCTACACTTGGAGGGCTTTTTTTAGCAATTATATTATATAACAAAAGAGACAAAATAAAGTTGCGTGAAAATTGGCGTTTTTATTGTATTTCTGCATTATTAAATACAGCTTTATTTTTTGGGATTCAAACAGTAGGGTTAAATTATTTACCTGGTGGATTATTTTCCATTTTAGTGTACTTTCAACCTGTTCTTTTAGGTCTCTTTGCGTGGATTTGGTTAGGCGAATTTATGACTCCTGGAAAGATTATTGGGTTGTTAATTGGGTTTATTGGAATTGCCATTGTAAGCCTGGATGGGTTGACCTTTCATGTATCTGTAATTGGTGTAGTCCTAGGCTTAATGACTGCAATTTTTTGGGCATTAGGTGTTATTTATGTTAAGAAAGTAAGTCATCGAGTTAATGCATTCTGGATGGTTTCTATGCAGTGTATTATAGGTGGATTTGTGTTAATCATATTCGGTAGTTTTTTCGAAAACTTTTCCGATATCGTTTGGAATACTGAATATATTAGTGCATTAACTTTTGGTTCCATCCTAGGAATTCCTCTAGCTCAGTTAGTTTATTACAAGCTTATTAGAGAAGGTGAAGCTAGTAAAGTTGGATCCTTTACGTTTATGGTGCCAATTATCGCGGTAATCCTAGGAGCAGTATTCCTTGATGAGCCAGTTACATATTTGCTTGTTCTTGGTCTAATTATGGTTGGATTGAGTATTTTTATAGTAAACTATAGAAGCAAAAAGAAACTTATAGATTATCGTAAAATGGGTAAATAATTAAAACTGAAGGTGAGTATATGAAGAATAAGACCGTAGTTCGTTCAATGGACATCTTAACCTTGTTTCTTGAACACCATGAACTGACTTTTCAAGAGATAATCGAACTGTCTATGATACCGAAAACTTCTGTCTATAGAATGCTTCTTACATTGGAAGAAATGGGATTCGTTGAAAAAGGAAATGATTCAAAATATCGTTTAGGATTATTGTTTCTAACCTATGGGAACCTTGTAGCTTCCCGATTAAACCTAAGACAAATTGCTTATAATATTATGCAAGAATTACATAAAGAACTTAAAGAAGCAATAAACCTAATCATCCGTCAAGGTGATGAAACAATTTATATTGAAAAAGTGGACATCTATCAAAAAGTTCGTTTGTATACTGCTATCGGTAGAAGAAGTCCGCTTTATGCTGGTGCATGTGCTAGAGTTATTTTATCCTTTTTAACTGATCAAGAAATAGAAACTTATCTAAATAAAGTTGAGCTGGATAAAATTGCGTCGGGTACAATAACAACAAAAGAAAAATTATTAAAGACTATAAGAGATGCACGGATAAATGGATATACAATTAGCCATTCTGAATTAGAGGATTATACGTCTGCAATTGCAGCTCCAATTTTTGATTATAAAGGAGAAGTAATTGGGGGATTAAGTATTGCAGGTATTGAAGCAAATTACCAAAATGATAACATTGATTTTTACTCAAAAAAAGTAATGAATGCTGCTGATGAAATTTCTAGAAAGCTAGGATACAGAAAACCTCCTCAATAAAAATTGAGGAGGTTTTAAATTTAGTTTTTTTGTTTATAATTAATCGCTTTTTTAATAAGATTTATCTTTCGTTCATTTTGAATAAATGCATGTTCAGCTTCTTCTAATGTGACTTCTTTAAATTGGATAGTAGCTGTGGGTTGAAGTTGTGCTAGCGTAGGCAAATCTGCAGAAATAACTTGACCAATCTTAGGGTATCCACCAGTTGTTTGTCTATCAGCCATGAGTATGATTGGCTGTCCACTAGGTGGTATCTGAATTGTGCCAAATGTTACACCTTCCGACAGCAGTTCAAATTTTTCCGACAGGGAAAGAGAAGTTCCCTCTAAGCGATAACCCATTCGATCAGACTGTATAGATACAGTAAAAATCTCCATCCAGAGCTTATGTTGACTTTCTAAATCGAACCGATCAAATTCCGTACCCTTAATTACTCGAATTTCTTGATGTTTGCTAAAGTTTATCAACTCATTATAATTTATGCTCCAATTGTCAGCGTTATTGTTGTATGTTATTGGATTCTCGTTTTCTAAGTTATTGGAATGTAATAAAGGAAGAACATCTCCTTTTTGTAGCGCTCTCCCTTTAAATCCTCCTATACTAGCGCGAAGATATGTACTTTTACTACCCATCACTTCAGGAATATCAATTCCCCCAGCTATTGCTACGTAAGCTCGACTCCCTTTAATGGCTGTATTAAATTTTAAAATAGAGTCTTTCATGACAACTATTGGGCTCCATAATGGTGCTGGGATACCATTAATAGTGGGTAAGAAGTCGCCACCGGTTATGGCGATCAGCGTTTCTTTCTCAAATTGAAGAGTCGTCCCGTAAAGTGTTATTTCAAGGGCTCCCTCATTTTCCATATTACCTACTAATAGATTGCCAAGCCTCAATGAATAGGAATCCATTGCACCTCCAACTATTACACCAAACTTTTGTGAGCCATATCTACCTAAATCCTGAATGGTAGTCATAAGTCCTTGGTGAAGAATTTTTATACTCATGTCTTTAACTCCTCGTATGCTAAATATTCCTCCGGCGTAATGGATACAAATCTGATTTGATCGCCTGCTTGCAACAGAGTGGGAGGATTCTCTTTTGGGAGGAATAAATCAAGTGGAGTCCCACCAATAATTTGCCATCCTCCTGGTGTTTCCAACGAATAAATTCCAGTTTGTTTACCAGCTATACCTACAGATCCTCGAGGTATTTTTAATCTCGGAGTTTCTCTTCTAGGGGTTGCTATTCGCTCGTCCATACCGCCCATAAAAGGAAATCCCGGCGCAAATCCCAACATATAAACCAAACATTCACTACTTGTATGAATAGTAATAACTTCTTCTACGGATAGATTATTTAATGCTGCTACATTCACTAAGTCAGGACCAAATTGACCTCCATAGCAAACTGGAATAGTTACAATTCTTGCATCGGTTTTTTTATCCAATTTAATCTGTTTTGATATTTTCTTAATATGTCCACTAACTTTATCGTAAGCGCTATTCGAACCGGGGTGTGAATTATGCACTAAAAAGGGATTATAGTAAACAGTTATATTATTATAAGCAGGCACAAATTCTATTATCCCCTCAAAGGGTCTACTGGAAATTATCGCTGAGAGACTTTTCACTTGTTGGTGTAGTGTAAGATTTATTCCTTCTCCAAGCTGAATAATCAGTGCTGAATCGCCTAAAGGTTTAATGTTAACTTCTAATTGTGATGACTTCATAGCATGTAAACAACTCCTTTAGTTTCGAATTATGGTACTAGAGTTCTTAAAAACGAATTACATAAATTATTATAATTGTCTAAAATTAAATTACAAGTTTTGTTTTCTCGATTTATATAAATATACGATAATTAAAATAATATCTATTCAGAAAAATCAAACTGTGGTAAACTTTTTTTAAGTTTCAAAACTCATGTTCCATAATTCGGAACAAATGAGGTTAGAATCTTTATTTAGGTCTAAGGAGGGGCTAATAGATGTTTAAAGTAGATTTAAATTGCGATTTAGGAGAAAGCTTTGGCCGTTATAAATTAGGTGAACAAAAAGAAATATTAAAATATGTTACATCAGCAAATATTGCATGTGGATTTCACGCTGGTGATCCAAGTGTTATGCGAGAAACAGTAAAACTAGCATTGGATAACAATGTGAAAATTGGCGCGCATCCAGGATTGCCAGATTTGAATGGCTTTGGTCGTAGAGAGATGAATATCTCTACTCAAGAAGCATACGACATGGTTGTTTATCAGATAGGAGCTTTACAAGCATTTTTAGCAACATTTGGTGAAAAGATGCAGCATGTAAAACCCCATGGAGCATTATTCAATATGGCAGCGAAAAACAAAGAGCTTGCAGAGGCTATAGCAAGAGCAGTTTATGATGTGGATTCTTCCATAATTCTCTTTGGACTTGCAAATAGTGAACTACCTGCAGCAGGAGAAAGAATTGGCTTACAAACAGCTCACGAAGTTTTTGCTGATCGTACTTACCAAGCAGATGGAACTTTGACTTCTCGTCAACAGGCAGATGCATTAATAACTGATACGCATAAATCCGTTGAACAAGTTGTCAAAATGATTAAAGAAGGTAAAGTAATTTCTCAACAAAATACAGAAGTAGTGATAAAAGCAGATACAGTTTGTATTCATGGGGATGGAGAACATGCTGTGTCATTTGCACAACAGATTAAAGAAACGTTAGTGAGTAACAATATTACTGTTTCTTCATTAATGGACTAGGGGGAGAGAAAGATGTCAAAAAAGAATACTTTACCATTGAACAATAACAAGAAAGCCACTAATAGTGTATTACTTGGTGCTGCATTTCTTATGGCAACTTCATCAATTGGACCAGGGTTTTTAACACAAACAACCGTTTTTACACAACAATTGGCAGCAAGTTTTGGATTTGTTATTTTAATTTCATTGATATTAGATGTATTTGCCCAATTAAATATTTGGCGAATTATTACGGTTTCTGGTCTTCGTGGACAAGAGATTGCAAATAAGGTATTACCTGGACTAGGTGTGTTTTTAGCGATTCTCATTGTGATGGGTGGATTGGCTTTTAATATAGGAAACGTTGCGGGTGCTGGTCTAGGATTGAACGCTATGCTAGGGATTGATCCGATTACTGGTGCGGTAATAAGTGCAATGTTTGCTATTTTCATATTTATCGTTAAAGAAGCAGGAAAAGCAATGGATAAAGTGGCTCAAGTTGCGGGCTTTGTGATGATATTACTTATGCTATATGTAGCATTTACAACTTCACCTCCAGTTGGAGAAGCGATTGTTAGAACATTTGTCCCAACAGAGATTAGTATCTTTGCAATCGTTACATTGGTTGGTGGTACTGTCGGTGGATATATTACTTTTGCCGGTGGCCATAGATTACTAGATGCAGGTGTAAAAGGAATTGAATCGATTCCAGATGTAACGAAGAGTTCGGTGACGGGAATTGCAGTAACCGGTATTATGCGTGTTGCTTTATTCCTCGCTGTACTTGGCGTAGTTTCACAGGGGCTGTTAATTGATCCAGCGAATCCACCTGCATCTGTTTTTAATCTAGCAGCAGGTGAAATTGGTTATCGAATATTTGGTGTAATCATGTGGGCAGCAGCTATTACTTCCGTTGTAGGGGCAGCTTATACTTCCGTTTCGTTTATTCGCTCATTCCATCCAATGATCGAAAAATATCATAATTGGGTAATTATATTATTTATTATTGTATCTACTTTTACTTTTGCATTTATAGGAAAACCTGTTAACGTCCTACTATTAGTTGGTGCACTTAATGCATTAATTTTACCATTAGCATTAGGTACTTTATTAATAGGAGCTTATAAAAAAGAAGTTGTGGGAGAATATAAACATCCTCTTTGGATGGCAATCGGTGGGGGAATGGTAACGATAGTTATGGGTGTTTTAGGTATTATGACGCTTATCGAACAAATTCCACTGCTTTTCAAATAGTAAGGAGTGTGATTAAATGAATAACTATAATTCTATGCTACCTAGTAATATACGTGAATTGATAAGAGTTGGAAAAATAACTGGTCCTACAGCTGGAATGTCAAAAGGATATACACAAGCAAATTTAGCAATATTAAAAAAAGAATATGCTTATGATTTCCTGCTGTTCTGTCAGCGAAATCCAAAATCTTGTCCTTTGATAGACGTGACTGATGTCGGTTCTTTTGTTCCTAATTCAATAGCTAGAGATGCCGATATTCGAACTGATATCCCTAAATATCGAATATACAAAGATGGCGTTTATATTAAAGAAGTAACGGATATAACAGATTATTGGGAGAATGATATGGTGGCTTTTCTCATTGGTTGTAGCTTCACTTTTGAAACACCGTTACTAGAAGCAGGTATCTCAATTAGACATATTGATGAAAACTGTAATGTACCTATGTATAAGACGAATATCGCTTGTGCAAAAGCAGGCATTTTTGAAGGGCCGACTGTTGTAAGTATGAGACCTATGACCTCGGTAGATGCAATTAGAGCCATTCAAATTACGTCCAAATTTCCGGGAGTACATGGTGCGCCAATCCATATTGGTGATCCAAGTCAAATTGGAATAGCTGATATATCGAATCCAGATTTTGGAGATTCGGTTACGATAAAAGATGGGGAGATTCCAGTGTTTTGGGCTTGTGGAGTTACACCTCAAGCAGTGGCCATGCAAAGTAAACCTTCGATTATGATTACACATGCACCAGGATGTATGTTCATTAGTGATCTGAAGGACGAACAACTTAGTGTTCTATAATAAGTAAATCCATAATTACAAAAAATGCTGTTCATGCCGGTAGCCATGAACAGCATTTTTTTAGATACTAGTAACAATGAATAATCCTATATTTTCCGTTACATTTGGACGTTTGCAAGTTGAGCGAATAGCTATCATCATTTTTGATTGGAGCGCAGGGCGACGACTCAATTGGGAAAGCAAGCGGAAGAGACTTCAGGCTGGAGACAAGCCCGCGGAAAGCTTGCGACCGTATCGGAAATTAACGAATTATCTAGGTTTTTGAAGTTTACTATTGGTATTGCCCAAGTAACGAGAAGAAATGAATGACAAAATCATGAAAAACTTTTTCGGAAGGTGATAGATTTCGTGTAGCTGGGCTTATTATTCCAACGGTTCTTCGTATATTAGGCAACTCAATCGGGATCTTCTTCGTGAATCTCGGGGTAGAATCATAAAAAGTGCTTTCTGGTAACAGTGTTAGTCCAATTCCCGCAGAGACTAATCCTTTAATAGCATCCATATCTTCTCCCTCGGAAGAAACTTTAGGGGAGAAGCCGACCGAGTTACATGCTTCGACTACTAACTTTTGCATTATATAGCCTTCAGGAAAAAGTACAAAATCTTCATTTCGTAAATCTATAAGAGGAATTCTATCTCTATTAGCAAAAGGATGGTTTACATTTACTAGAATAGAGAAATTTTCCGTAAAAAGTATGGTGTTATTCAGATTACTATCTTTAGGTGGGAGAGGACCTAAAAATGCTAAGTTAAGCTCCCGTTGCTTAACAGCTTCTATTAAATAGTTGTATGATCCCTGGCGCAAATGAAAAGCAACATTTGGATGTTCTTTCTTAAACGCAGAAATAACGGTTGGTAATAAGTGTCCTGCTAAACTGGTTGGAAAACCGATTTTAATCGTTCCTTTTTCAGGATTTAAATAATCATCAATTTGATTCTTTGCGAAATCAATGGCTTGGATTGCAGATAGGGTATGCTCTAAGAAAATCTTTCCTATAGGTGTAAGCTTCACATTTCTACCAATTCGCTCGAATAATTGAACTCCTAGCTCATCCTCAAGATTCGCTATTTGTCTACTAACTGCTGACTGTGCAACATGTAAATGGACAGAAGCATCCGAAATATGCTCTCTTTCTGCAACTTCTATAAAGTACCTCAATTGGCGTAGTTCCATCGAATTCTCCTTATCTATCTCAAAATTAGATGATTTATATCCAAATTATATATTGTTTATATTATTTTGAAAACATACAATATTCCTATGATATTTTTTTAGTTTAAAAGGAGGTATAAACATGACATTTCACCAACTACCGCAAGCACAAGGTATGTATGATCCGACTTTTGAACATGACGCATGTGGGATAGGTTTATACGCACATATAAAAGGTAATGCAACACACGATATTGTAAAAAAAGGACTTGAGATGTTATGTCGCTTAGAGCATCGCGCTGGAAGAGGCGGTGATGGGAAAACAGGTGATGGGGCTGGATTAATGGTTCAAATACCTGACATCTTTTTTCGTGTTGTATGTAACGAATGGGATTTACCGGAAAAGGGTAAATACGGAGTCGGTATGTTATTTTTTACAAATGATTCTAACGAGCGCAAACTAATTGAACAAAAAATAAACGAATTGATAGCTGGGGAAGGGCAAGTGCTTATCGGATGGAGAACTGTGCCAATCGATGTAAGTGGTTTAAGTGATAAAGCCAAGGAAACTGCACCATTCGTTCGCCAAGTTTTCATCAAGTCAAATGATGAAATGGAATCATTGGCTTTTGAACGTAAATTATATATCATACGCAAACAAGCAGAACATTGGGCTGAACTTCAAAGTCTGAAATTTTATTGTGCCAGCTTTTCTAATCAAACGATTGTGTATAAAGGACTGTTAACTCCCGAAGAGGTCGATTTGTTTTATGTCGATTTGCAGGACGAATTATTTACTTCTGCGTTTTCACTTGTTCATTCTCGATATAGTACTAATACGTTTCCGAGCTGGGAGCGAGCACACCCTAATCGCTATATTGTTCACAACGGTGAAATCAACACATTACGCGGCAATATCAACTGGATGAAAGCTCGAGAAAAACAATTTGTTTCAAGAGGTTTTGGTGATGACTTAGCTAAGTTGCTTCCAATTATCGATACAAATGGTAGTGATTCTTCTATGTTGGACAATGCATTTGAATTATTTGTTTTAGCTGGTAGAACACCTGCTCACACCGCTATGATGCTTATACCAGAGCCGTGGACTGAGAATCCACATATTACGAAAGAAAAGAAAGCTTTCTATGCATATCATAGCAGTTTAATGGAACCGTGGGATGGTCCAACCGCAATTTCCTTTACAAACGGAAAACAGATAGGTGCCATTTTAGATCGTAATGGATTAAGGCCAGCACGATATTTTGTAACAAAAGACGATTATATTGTGTTTTCCTCTGAAGTTGGAGTAGTGGACATAGATGAAGAGAATATTTTGTATAAAGAACGTCTAAGCCCTGGAAGAATGCTGTTAGTTGATCTGGAGCAAGGAAGAATAATTTCTGACGAAGAAATAAAAACAGAAATAGCAACAGGTCACCCATATCAACTATGGCTCACAGAAAATATGTATAAGCTTCCTATAACAGAAGAAAAAGTAGAACAGCTGGATGATTTGTTATTCCGTCAAAAAGCATTTGGTTATACGTATGAAGATGTGCATAAGTATATGATTCCGATAGCGATTGAAGGTAAGGATCCCATCGGGTCGATGGGGAACGATACGCCCTTAGCTGTGTTATCTGATCGTCCGCAGTCGTTATTCAATTATTTTAAACAGCTTTTTGCCCAAGTTACTAATCCTCCGATTGATTCGATTAGGGAACATATTGTAACTTCAACGATGACACTACTTGGGGCTGAAGGAGATCTACTACATCCGAATTCTTCTAATGCAAAAAGGATATTCCTAGATACACCTGTCTTAACAAATAGTCAATTAGCACTTTTAAAAGAGAACAATATAGAGCACTTTACTAGTGCCGTACTCCAACTTAATATGTCTGAATGTTTAGAATTCGATTTAGACATTCTTTCTAAAAAAGTGGATGAGTTGATAGAACAAGGAACTTCCTTATTCATACTTTCGGATAGACAAATTTCAGAACAGCTGCATACAATTCCGGTTTTATTAGCAGCAAGTCATATACATCAGTATTTACTGCGAACCGGAAATCGGACGAAAGTTAGTATTATTGTGGAGTCTGGTGAAGTGCGCGAGGTACATCAGTTTGCTACCCTCATTGGATTTGGTGTAGATGCGATCAATCCTTATCTGGCTTATGCAACGATTGGAGAAGCTGTACAAGATGGACATATATCAAGTAGTTATTCAGAAGCAGTTGCTAAATATAGTAAAGGAATAGCGGATGGTGTTGTAAAAGTAATGTCTAAGATGGGGATTTCCACCGTCCAAAGTTACCGTGGAGCTCAAATCTTTGAGGCTGTTGGTATTAGTAAGGACGTAATTGCGCGTTATTTTACTGGTACAGTTTCCCAACTTGGAGGAATTGATTTAGATACAATTGCGAAGGAAGCTATCAATAGACATGAACAAGCAGTTACTTCTTCAGTTACTTCATTAGAATCAGGAAGTGATTTTCAGTGGAGAAGTACGGGAGAACATCATGCCTTTAATCCTAAAACGATTCATACGCTTCAATGGGCAACTAGAAGAGGTGATTATGGGTTATATAGACAATATGCAGAAATGGCCAATGAAGAGCGCATTGGATTCTTAAGAAATCTACTCACTTTTAAAAAAGGGATAAAAAGAATTCCACTAGAGGAAGTAGAATCTGTTGATAAAATAGTTAAACGTTTTAAAACAGGTGCCATGTCATATGGTTCACTTAGCCAAGAAGCGCACGAAACCTTGGCTATCGCGATGAACCGAATCGGTGGGAAAAGCAATAGTGGAGAAGGCGGAGAACACCCAAGTCGGTATGATCTGGATGCAAATGGGGACAATCGACGTAGTGCTATTAAACAAATTGCATCTGGCCGATTTGGTGTAAAAAGCCATTATCTCGTTCAAGCAAATGAATTACAGATTAAAATGGCTCAAGGTGCAAAACCTGGAGAAGGTGGTCAATTACCAGGCAACAAAGTATATCCATGGATTGCGGATGTCCGTGGTTCAACAACCGGGGTTGGTCTAATTTCTCCACCTCCACATCATGATATTTATTCCATTGAGGATATGGCTCAATTAATACATGATTTAAAAAATGCCAATAGAGCAGCTAGGATTAGTGTTAAACTTGTTGCAAAATCTGGAGTAGGCACAATTGCAGCTGGTGTAGCAAAAGGAGCGGCTGATGTCATTGTAATTAGTGGATATGATGGAGGAACTGGGGCCTCACCTAAAACGAGCATTAAACATACAGGGCTTCCATGGGAGCTAGGACTTGCTGAAGCACATCAAACGTTAATGTTGAATGGCTTGCGAGATCGCGTAGTGTTAGAAACGGATGGTAAATTAATGACAGGTAAAGATGTTGTAATGGCAGCTATACTCGGTGCCGAAGAGTACGGGTTTGCAACGGCACCACTAATTGTAATGGGCTGTATTATGATGCGTGCATGTCATTTAGATACTTGTCCCGTAGGAATTGCCACGCAAAATCCAGAACTACGTGATAAATTTACAGGAACTGCAGATTATGTAGTTAACTTCATGAAATTTGTAGCGGAAGAAGTTAGAGAATACATGGCATTACTAGGATTTAGAACGGTGGAAGAAATGGTTGGTCGAACTGATGTGTTAGAGGTTAGCGAACGTGCTAAATCGCATTGGAAGGCCAAACAACTAAACTTAGATTCTTTTTTGTATCAAGCTAAGGGTCCGAGAACTTGGAAAACAAAACAGGATCATAAAATTGACGAATCATTTGATATGAAAATTTTACTTCCTAAACTGAAAAAAACAATAGAAAGTCAATCTAAGGCAGAACTCAATTTCCCGATAACTAATAGAAACCGTGTTGTAGGAACAGTAATTGGAAGTGAAATTTCCAAACAATATGGTTCAAGAGGGTTAGCTGATGATTCCATCGTTTTAAGGTTTACTGGGGCAGCAGGTCAAAGCTTTGGTGCATTTGTTCCCAAGGGAATGACGATGTATATTACAGGCGATGTAAATGATTATTTTGGAAAAGGATTATCTGGTGGGAAGCTAATAGTTACAGCACCTATTCAAGGCATGACAGAACAAAATGTTATCGCCGGGAATGTTGCCCTTTACGGAGCAACAAGCGGAACTGCATTTATAAACGGACGTGCTGGCGAGCGCTTTGCGGTTCGAAATAGTGGAGTAGATGTTGTCGTTGAAGGTATTGGTGACCATGGCTGTGAATATATGACAGGTGGCCGCGCTGTAATTTTAGGGGATGTAGGAAAAAATTTCGGCGCAGGAATGTCTGGTGGAATTGCGTATATACTTGTGGATGATGTGAACGGGCTTAAAGAAAAATGTAATACAGAAATGATTGGATTTGAGCAAATACAAACTTCAGATGAGTTACATGCTGTACGCCAATTAATAATGGATCATTATTATTACACTAAAAGTACAAAAGCAATGAATTTATTGGATAACTGGGATGAAGCATCTAGTCGGTTTGTAAAGGTTGTACCAAATGATTATAAAAAAATGCTGGATAAAATCCAGTCATTTAAAGTGCAAGGTTTAACAGACGATGCTGCTGCTATGCAAGCCTTTTTAGCAACTTCAAATGGGAACAATGAAGAAACGAAAGCGCTAGCAAAAAAATAAGGAGAGGGGAGATACTTATGGGAAAACCTACAGGATTTATGGAATTTAAGCGTGAAAAAGGTAAAGAGATGGCCCCTCTCCAACGTATTAATAACTGGAAGGAATATTCTTCTAAATTGTCGGATGATTCGCTACAAAAACAAGGGGCAAGATGTATGGACTGTGGAACTCCGTTTTGTCATATGGGATATGAGGTAAGAGGGGCAACTTCTGGTTGTCCTATAAATAATCTAATTCCCGAATGGAATGATCTAGTCTACAGAGGGAAATGGGAGGAAGCATTAGAACGATTGCTAATGACTAATAATTTTCCAGAATTTACTGGAAGAGTTTGTCCAGCTCCTTGTGAAGGTTCATGTACCCTGGCAATTTCAGATCCAGCGGTATCGATTAAAAATATTGAGCGAACTATTATTGATAAAGGGTTTGAGAATGGCTGGATCATCCCAAGAATACCTCTATCGAGAACTGGTAAAAAGGTAGCCATAATTGGCTCTGGTCCTGCTGGTCTAGCGAGTGCAGATGACCTTAATCAGGCAGGGCATTCAGTTACCGTATTCGAACGAGCAGACCGAGCAGGGGGACTACTCATGTACGGGATTCCAAATATGAAGCTTGAAAAAGCTGTTGTAGAACGTCGAATTCATTTACTCCAGCAGGAGGGTATTGATTTTGTTCTTAATACAGAAGTTGGAGTGGACATTTCGGCAGAGCAATTAAAGGAACAATTTGATGCGGTAATCCTATGTATTGGAGCACAAAAACAACGTGTACTTCATATGGAGGGCAGTGAATCTAATGGGATACATCTTGCAATGGATTATCTTACATCCACTACAAAGAGTTTATTGGACTCTAATTTTAAGGATGGTCAATTTATCAATACCAAAGGTAAAGATGTCATCGTTATTGGTGGTGGAGATACAGGGGCGGACTGTGTAGCGACGGCACTTCGTCAAAAATGTCGCAGTGTAATCCAATTTGGTAAGCATCCACAGCTTCCAGTAACTCGAGCAGAAGATAATCAATGGCCTACAGATCCAACTATTTTTAAACTAGAATATGCTTATGAAGAAGCAGCTGCAAAGTTTGGAAAGGACCCAAGGGAGTATTTAATTCAAACAAAGAAAATCATTGCAGATGCGAATGGAAATGTTAAAGAACTGCATACGATTCAAATGGAAAAGATTCTAGGAGAAGATGAGTTTTACTATTTTAAAGAAGTTCCAGGTAGCGAGAAAGTATGGCCTGCTCAATTCGTATTTATAGCAATTGGTTTTGAAGGACCAGAGACTACATTAGCGGATCAATTTGGAGTTCGGATTACAAATAAAAAGATTGCTGCATCCTCTAAAGATTACTTAACAAACGTTGAGGGGGTCTTTACAGCTGGTGATGCTAGAAGAGGGCAAAGCTTAATTGTTTGGGCTATTAAAGAAGGGCAAGAAGTAGCAAAACGTGTAGATGAATATGTTAGAAAAAAACCGGTCATAATTTCATGACCGGTTTTTACTGTGCTAGTGCACTAAAGTTTTTGTTTTATTTTTCATCATCAGATGGCATAATAGAAACATAACGATATTGGGGGCAATTACATGATTGGAATTATTGATTATGGAGCAGGGAATTTACATAGTGTTTTAAAAGCGATTAAACAGCTTGGTTATAATACGAAACTCATTACGAAAGCAAGTGATCATACCGATGAGATTACTAGGTTGATCCTTCCAGGGGTTGGAAATGCCAAAGTGGCTATGGATGTTTTAAATAGCACCGGTCTAAGTGATTATTTAAATGGAAGAGTTTCAGAAGGGACTCCACTATTGGGTATTTGCCTTGGGATGCAACTTTTACTAGAAAAGAGCGAAGAGGGGAATGTGCCTTGTCTTGGATTTCTAAAAGGAACTGTACCTGAATTTACTGATGTGTCGGAGAAAATTCCGCATATGGGCTGGAATCAAGTGAAAGATGTTCAAAATCATTTTCTATTTGAAAATATTCCAGATGAAACGGATTTCTATTTTGTTCATTCCTATTTTGCAAAACCAGAGAATCAGAAAGATATCTTAGGTGAAACAAATTATGGTATAAATTTTGCTTCGGTAATTGGTAATTCACAAGTGATGGGCGTACAATTTCACCCAGAAAAAAGCGGTAAATATGGGATTCAGCTCTTAGATAATTACTGTAAACAAGGAGATAAATAATATGTTAAGAAAACGAATTGTACCAGCTATTGATGTATTAAATGATCAAGCTGTGAAATATGTTCAATTTAGAAATCCTACTATTATAGGGGATCCTGCGGAACTTGGTAAAAAGTATACCGAAGATGGTGCGGATGAATTAATTTATCTAGATACTACAGCATCGTTGAAAAACCAAGATCTGAAACTGGAATGGATTCAGCGAGTAGCTGAGCAAGTAAATATTCCTTTTTCAGTAATCGGAGGAGTTCGTACGGTAGAAGACTTCAAAAATCTGCTTAGAGCTGGAGCTGATAAAGTAGGCGTAAACTCCGCAGCTGTTCAGCGTCCAGAATTACTCAAAGAAGCTGCTGATATTTACGGAAAACAATGCGTCGTTCTAGGTTTGGATGCTATGCCAATTTATAATGATAATGAAGAAATTATTCGATGGGAAGTTTACACACACTCTGGTTATGAGAAAACTGGATTAGATGTTGTGGAATGGGCACAGCAAGCAGCTGAGCTAGGTGCTGGTGAAATAATTTGTACAAGTATCCATAAAGACGGCATGAAAAATGGCTATGATGTAGCACTTATAAAGTTATTGTCAGAAAAAGTAAATATCCCCATAATTGCTTCCGGAGGAGCAGGAAAAATTGAACACATTGAAGAAGTATTCTCAGAAGGGAAAGCTGACGCTGCATTAGTGGCATCTATGATTCACTACGGTGATTATACAATTGGTGAAATCAAATCCTACTTGCAAACTAAAAATATTAATGTGCGTCTTACCTAATAGAAATGACCTAGCCTTAGTTAAGGCTAGATCATTTTTACAGCTTAAAGTAATGAATCGGACGAATACAATAGTTAATCGGTCGAATAGATGGAACAATCGATGGAATCCTACTGAAAATCGGTCAAATAGCATGAATAATCGTTCGATTTCCATAAACAATCTGTCGGTTTTCGAATAGATTGGATCAGTGACTCCACCTTAATAGATTTCTTAGTTCATAATCTCCCAACCACGCTCACTAGCTAGTTTCTGGAGCTTTTCTTCGGGTCTTACAGCGACAGGATTTCCGACTAGCTCGAGAACTGGCATATCTGAAAAACTATCCCCATATGCATAGCTGTTATCCCAATCTATTTGGTGACCTTTCAAGGCTTCCTGCACCTTAAGTCTTTTTTGTTCTCCATTAATATGCGTGATCTCAGTTTTTGTATAAACTTTGTCATCCTGATAGAATATTTCGGTTCCAATTATTTGATTGAATACAATACCATCAGTCACACGCTCTAAAAACTGTGTATAAGCACCAGATACAAGGAGAATATGTACGTTTTCCTGTTGATGAAGCTTTAATCTTTCTAACACATTGTTATTAAAATCCTGCTGCATTTTAGTTCTGATTTCTTCGAAGTATACATCCATTTCCAGCTTGGTAAGACCTTCAAACGCTTCTAAATAAAGCTGCATGGAACGCTTTTTCATTTTGCTAGAAGGATATATTTTAAGCTTGTGTGCTATGTACGGCGGTACTATTGCACGATAAAAACGTTTATAGGATGAACGATAGGTAGGATGTTCTTTTAGATGCTTCATCAGTAATGTAAATGTTTCTTCTGCATAGATTGTCCCATCAAAATCAAAAATTGCTACTCGCATACATTTCACCCTTTTCATAAATAATAATATATAAATTATTATACATGAATGAACAAAAAATCGCCCCGATAAAAGGGGCGAGGTTAACTATTTAACTCATCATTTTCCCTTGAGCAGGAGCAAATGAGTTCAACATTGCTTGCATACTTTGTTGATCGAGCTGTGGAACCTGATAATAATGGTGCTTGTTTTGATAAATGGAAAGCTCATAAGCCATTTCAATACAGTTTGGAATAGAGTCAGCAAGTACTCGGCGAACAACAGGATTCGTTGTTTCTAAGGCAGCGGCAGTTTTAATAGTTGCAGCGGCTTTAGCAGCTCCAAGAAGGTATCCAGAAATTAGCTCGTCCGAAAGTTCGTTGGCTGATTGGATAGGTTTTTTGGGCTGTGAAGGTTTAACCCCGTATATAAAATCATTTCCAGTTTGCATTTTATAGCTAGTAGTAGGGTGAGATGGATCTGCACCTGTTTTAAAGCATTCTACAGTAATATTATATTCGTCTAATGCAAAAGCATGTTGTCGATCTAAAATAGAAAGCAATTCTTGGTCCTTCACATGTGGACGTAGAAGCGTTTTTAAGTTTAATCCAGATACAACTGTTGATAAAACCTCATGGACGTCAAAAGCTTCATGACCACCATGATTCATGTTTTGTGCAATATTGCCAGTTTGCATATTTTGATGAGTTTGACCTTGACCTTGTCCGAAAGGGTTTTGTGTCATTTTAATTTTTCCTCCTTGTAGAAAATGTGATGAAACATCCTTTGTAGCATGGACAAAATCGTTCATAATATGCAAGATAAGCGAAATAAAAAACAATCCCCGCTTTCTTGCTTTGGGATTGTTTGACGTTTAAATTTATTTTATACTCGCTACGAGCTTAAAGATTAATGTGTATAAAAATTGGTACACATCCTCAATCGTGAAGGAATCATCGTATCCTTTTAAATAATTGATCGGTAGATTTATTTCCCATAATCCTTCATTGCCAGCAAACATCATACTATATTGCACTTTCTCGGGATTGTAATGCTCATCTAAAAAAGCTCTAAGTTCATTTGTATATTTTTTTTGAATGAATAAACCAAACATTGCAGTGTACACTTCAAATACTTCGTCGTATTCAACTGCAATTGCATCCACACTGACATCATCTAATACTTTAGTTTCTAAAAAAGTATACTCCTGTAAATGTTCTTTATAAAATGTTAAAGGGTTTTGTAAAAATTCCTTCGTTTCTTTTGCTATTAGTTCATCAGTCTCTTTGTTGTATCGCTCAATAATGGCTTCGTTAAATAAGTTTTCTGCTTGTTTTGTATTCATAGAAATTGATTCCTTTCCTCTTCAGCTAATTCTTCTGCTACTACTTGTAAATTGTATGCATCGATAATAATCAATCGATAATTATTTTTTTCAGCGTATTGCTCAGCTAGTTTTTTAATAAACTTTGGTGAGCCCTCATTTTCTTCATCATATACGATTAGCATACCATCTGTGTTGCGAATAACGAATTTATTGCGCTCAACAAATTGCCAGGGAGCCTCATACGGTTTTTTCGTAACACTTGTATGATAATCCGCTTGCATTAAGAGCCGCTCATACTTTTCTTTCTTTTGCTCATTCCAATTTTTTTCTTGCTCCAAAAACGGGGTAATAATAGCATATTTTAGATGTGGATATTCATCCTTAAGTTCAAGAATTAGTTCGGCAGTCCATGTTTCTAAACCTTGTTGACCACCTAGAATAATCCATTCTAATCCTTCATCTAATAACACTCGTATTTGATTTTCAAGTGCTTTTTTAATGATTGGAATTCCTGCATGTGAATCATTAAATATACCTAATTCATGTGCTTTATAGCCTGTAACTAACAATCTTTTCATTATATTATCACCAACTTATTAAAACGTCTTCTTTCATCATAGCATGTTATCGCCAATTCTAGGAGAGATGATTAAGGAATAGCGTAAAATAACCAACTAAAAGGGAACTCCCTAGTATTCTTATTTGGTTTACAAATTACAATGAGGTTGTAGACATTTGCGAATTGGAAAATGGGAATGCATCTCAGCCAAATTTCGATAAAGAATGAAAAAGAGATGAGTAGATATATTGATATCTATAGAGAAAAAGAGTATATACCAAAGGATGATAAAGAAGCTTCCCAAAAATATGCGTATGAAGCATATAGCGCCGCTGGTCCTTTAAGAGAAAACTCTATGAAACTAGCTTATTTATTGGATAAACTAAATGTAGATGCTATTTTGTTGAGAACCGAGTATGTTGATGATACAGAGAAACCAGTATTGTTTAAGCAAGCAATTCAAATTGGGGAGCAGCAATTAGATCCCAATTTTGAAGCAGTATGGGGTTATTTACCGAACCGACCTTATTTAAGAGCCTTATTTAAATATGGCTTATGGTGTTTTGAGAAGCAGGATTTTAAGGAAGCATTCGATTTGTTTAACAAAATTTTGCAACTAAATCCAGCCGACCATCAAGGTGTTCGATATCCAGCAGTTGCAACATTAATCGCTTCAAACAGAATAGAGGAAGCGGAAAGTCTAATGAGTCATTATCAGGATTCCGACAATGCATTTTTTAGCTGGTTCAGATGGACAATCGAGAAAAAGAAAGGCTTTTTCTCGAAGGAAACACAAGATGCATTTGAGTTAGCAAGCGAAGATAATGCATATGTAGCGAACTATTATCGGACAAAAGCACCCGTTTCTACTTATCCAAATTCTGCGGCAATTACGCCGGATAGTCCGGAGGAAGCTAAAGTTATTTGGACCTTATTACAACCATTAATTTAGACCGATTGCAGTGAGTGCAACCGGTCTTTTTTTTCATCAGCTTTATAGCCCTTAAATTGGTGGAAATAGCCCATAAACCTACTTATTTAGCTCTACCACGCATTAGATAGCCCATAAATACTTTTAATTAGCCCTTAAATACATCATTATAGCCCATAAACCGGCTATTATAGCCCATAAAACCAATTATTCATCTCCCACGGATGATTGTAATCGGATAAAGACCACAGGATTTATAAAAGAACTACAATTTTTAAAATAAATTAAGTTTTCCGATACGCATTATTGCTTCTTTCAATCGATCTTCATCGACTAATAGACCGACTCGAATATATCCTTCGCCGTACTCGCCAAACCCATTACCAGCAGCAACTGCTACATCTGCTTCGTTCAACAGTAAATTTGCGAACTCTTCACTTGTGTAATTTGCAGGAACAGGTAACCATGCGAAGAAAGAACCCTTTGGCGCACTTACATTCCAACCTATTTGATGGCATGATTCGATAAGCGCCTTTCTACGACGTTCATATAAATCGACCAATTCTCTTACACATTGCTGACTTTCATTCAAAGCCACAGTTGCCGCATCTTGAACGGCGGGGAAGAGACTAACAAATAAATGGTCTTGAATAATATTAATCGCTTCAATCATTTTAGCATTTCCCACGGCAAATCCTACTCTCCAGCCAGCCATATTATACGTTTTGGAAAGGGTATACATCTCAATGCCAACTTCTTTTGCACCATCGGCCTGTAAAAAGCTGACTGGCTTCAAACCATCAAAACCTATCCCGCCATATGCAAAATCGTGGACAACAGCAATATCTTCTTCTTTTGCGAGTCTAACAGTTTCTTCGAAAAACTCTTTATTAGCAATGGCACCAGTTGGATTATTAGGGTAATTTAAATACATTAGTTTCGCTTTTTGTTTTTGCTCTTCTGTTAATGAACTGTAGTCTGGAAGGAAATCATTCTCCTCTAGTAATGGCATTGTGTTAAACTCGACATTTGCCAAATTTACTCCAGATAAGTAGTCGGGATAACCAGGGTCTGGTAGTAGCATTAAATCTTTTTCATTCATTAATGCTAATGGAAGCTCTACTAACCCAATTTTTGTTCCGAATAATATTGCGACCTCCGTTTCAGGATCAATATCAACGTCATATTCTCTTTTATAGAAATTTGCTGCCGCTTTTTTAAAATCGCTCGTTCCACGAAACGGGCTATATTTATGATTTAGCGGGTTGGCTGCTGCTTCTTGTAGTGCTTGTACAATATGATTCGGTGTCGGCTGATCGGGATTACCTTGACCTAAATTAATAACATCTCTACCTTCTTGAACTGCGTTTCCTACTTTTTTTACTAGCGTAGCAAAAAATTGAGGAGGCAGATTTTTTAAACGATTTGAAAATTCCATGGACATAACCTCGTTTTCTAATAAGTTGCATTTGTTAGTAAAATCTTATAACCTTTTTAGTATTATGTCTATAGGAGTGTCGAGATGAGAATTGCTTGTGTTCAGTTAAATATAGCTTATGGGAACCCTCAAGAAAATTTCAAAAAAGTTGAAGAGAAGATTCGAAAAGCAGCCATGTTAAATGCGGAAGTCGTTGTGTTACCTGAAATGTGGAACACTGCTTACGATCTGGATCGTCTAGACGAATTAGCCGATGTGGACGGAGGACAAACGAAAAGTCTTCTAAGTCGTTTAGCAAAAGAATTGCATATTCATATTATCGGTGGCTCCGTTTCAACGAAAAAAGACAACCAATTCTATAATACGATGTACATCGTAAATAGTATTGGAGAACTTATTTCTGAATACGATAAAGCACATTTGTTTAAATTGATGGATGAGCATCTATACTTAAAAGCTGGAACCAATAAAAATATTTTCACGCTAAATGATGTAAAAATGGGTGGAGTTATTTGTTATGATTTACGTTTTCCAGAGTGGTTCCGAGTACATTCATTGGCTGGCGCAAAAGTCATTTTTGTCCCTGCACAATGGCCAGCAACAAGAGTGGATCATTGGAAAATATTATTACAGGCTCGCGCAATTGAAAATCAATGTTTCATCGTTGCGGTAAATCGCGTTGGGGACGATCCGAATAATTCCTTTAACGGTAACTCGATGGTGATAGCACCTTGGGGAGAGGTTCTTTGGGTTGGAACTGACGAGGAAACGATCGGTGTAGTGGATATTAACATAGATGAGGTGGAGGAAGTAAGAAACAGAATTCCTGTATTTCAAGATCGAAGAGTGGATATATATTAATAGAATATGTCTATCTATGTTGACGTACTGATGGCTTTTTTGTATGGTTTCCTAAAGGGGGAATTTAATAATGGTAGAAAAAATTCACGCGATTCAAGATGAGTATCCAGAGGATTTTGCATGGTGCTATGGCTGCGGGAGGATGAACAAAGAAGGGCATCATTTCCGTACAGCTTGGGATGGGGAACAGACAGTAACGATTTACATGCCAAAGGAAGAACATATTGCAATTCCTGGTTTTGTATATGGAGGACTAATTGGGGCATTAGTCGACTGTCATGGAACCGGTTCTGCTTCACTTGCACTACATAGAAAGAACGGCTTTGAACCAGGTAGCGGGGTGACGCCTCCTCGTTTTGTAACAGGTTCGTTGCATGTAGATTTCTTAAAACCAACACCACAAAAGGTTGTGTTAAAAGCAGTTGGTCAAGTGGAAGAAATTCATCCAAAAAAATTTAAAGTGACTACAGAAGTTTTCGCGGGAGACGAGCTTTGTGCACGAGGTGAAGTGATTGCAGTGTTAATGCCTGCAACTTTTGGTAAACAATAGATAAATATGAACCTGTGATAATTAGTTTTTATCACAGGTTCTTTTATTTTCTGAGATTAGAAACTTGATAATTTGGGGATAAAATGAAAAGGAGGAGATTTCATGGATATGTTTTTATATATTATGTATGCAGTATTGTATACCGCATTATTAATATGGGGATTAAATGGAATAAGAAAGTACGATTTAAAGAAATGGACGAGTGTAATTTATATTGTCATTCTCCTTCTAATCTATGATAATGCAATACTCGCAACAGGTAAGTGGATTGGAGAAGGTGAATTATTGGAAAGCTTAAACTTTGCTCGTTTTTGCTTACATGCTTTAATCACACCATTGCTTGTTATGTATTCTGTTGGAACATTACGGGAAAGCGGTATCACCTGGGCTAGGAAGAAATGGTTAGTTATCGTAGGATTAATTTATACGTTATGTTTAATAGTATTAGAATTTTCTACAGAGGTAATTGGCTTGGAACTCGAAGTAGTGAAAGAATATGGCGTTGTAAGCTATTCGAACGTAGAAGAAGCAACCGGACCTCCAATTATGGTGCTTTTAGTTACAGTCATCCTTATTGTTGCTAGCGCGATTTTGTGGAAGAAAACAAAATGGCCAGTATTTTTTATCGGTGCTGTAGTGATGACTATAGGAAGTGCTGTACCTATAAATATAGAAAGTGGAGCAGTGACAAATGCCTTTGAACTTTTTCTTATTTTCACATTAATCTGGACGAAGCGTCGTCTACTAAAAAAACAACTTTATGTTAAATAAATAATAGGCATACTAAAATCTAGTATGCCTAAAGAACTTAAGAGTTTGCTACTACATCGACAGGGGGTGCTTCTTTCGGTTCAGGCACTCTTGTTAAAATGATGAAACCGATAATGAAAAGAATTACTAAACTAAATACACCGTAAGCTGAATTTCCGGTTATTTGAGCGGTAACCCCTACTAGTAATGGTCCCAGAATGGACGCAAACTTACCGAATATATTATAAAACCCAAAAAACTCATTGGAATTTTCTTTTGGAACTAGTTTACCGAAATAGGATCTACTAAGCGCTTGTATACCACCTTGAGAAGTAGCTACGAGCATCGCTAAAATCCAAAAATCTACAATTGTATCTAAGAAAAATGCATACGTACACACGATAATGTAAACAATGATTCCCACATAAAGCATTTTCTTCTCAGAAAATTTAGTAGCTAGTTTTCCGTATAATATAGCAAATGGAGCAGCGACAACCTGAGTGGCAAATAACACAATTAGTAAGCTCTCAGCACTCAACCCTAAATCTGATCCATATGCTGTAGACATAGAGATAATCGTTCCTACGCCATCAATATAAAAAAAGTAAGCGATTAAAAATAAAAATAAAGTCCGGTATTGTCTTATTTCTTTAAACGTATTTCCTAGTCTTTTAAAGCCTTCTACGACTAAATTTCCATCCTTTTCGATAAAGTGTATTTGTTTCACATTTTTGAACATGGGGATGGAGAATATCACCCACCAAGCTGCAGTGATCAAGAATGCAATTCGGCTTGCGTTTGTGGTGGAAATAGGAATTATTTCTTTACCAGCTAACAAAATGATGACGATACTAAGTAAAAATGGAATGGTTGAACCTATATAGCCAAGACTATATCCACGAGCTGAAACCTTGTGCATACGTTTGTTGGTTGTGACGTCAACGATAAAGCCGTCGTAAAAGACATTTGCTCCCGTTGCACCTAGCGCAGCAAGTGTATAAAAGATTAATAATAATAGCCAATTTTCAAATGGTACGAATGCGAGCATAGCAGTAAATGTAACGCCTAATACAAAGAAAAATGTGAAAAATTTCTTTTTCATTCCGCGATAGTCTGCAATTGTACCTAAAATCGGACCTAGTAAAGCAAGTATAAAAGTAAAAATTGCAATCGTATATCCTAGATAAGCAGTGGAATCTGCTGCATCTACACCTCCAGCAGTTGCCGATGCCTTGTAAAAGATAGGAAAAACAGCTGTAGTAATAGTGATTGAATACGCGGAAGAGCCCCAATCATAAAGAGACCAGCTATTCTCTTCTTTTGTGAATTTTTTCAAGATATTCATCCTTCCTACCATTGTTATCCATTATTGTACATGAAAAAAATCTTTGATAGTATATTAATTCATAAAAATAATTCAAAATTTACAATATTAAATCAACATTTTACTAATGCGATTTGAAATTTACATACTTTTAACATTTTAGGGGACATATAAGTAATAAACTATATATGAAGGAGTAGATTTTATGGAAACTTATAGTAAGCAAAAAGCGATAATAGATATAGGATCTAACTCTATTCGACTAGTAGTTTTTAGCTATAGCCAAGCAGAAGGTTTAATAGAGCATTACAATTTTAAAACGGTTGCTCGCTTAAGTATGCATATTGATGAAAAAGGAAACTTGACTGAAGAGGGTCAACATATATTAATTGAAACGTTATTGAAATTTAATAAAATATTAAATGATATCCATGTAACCGATGTGTTTGCAGCTGCTACAGCTGCAATTAGGCAGGCAAACAATCGTGAAAGTATAATACAACGGGCAAAAAAACAAACAGGAATTATGATTACCTTGGTTTCTGCAAAAGAAGAAGCGGAATACGGATATTTAGCGGTAATTCATTCTACCAATATTCCAACAGCTGTAACGGTTGATATGGGTGGAGGAAGTACCGAGATTACCTATTTTGAAAATAAAGAAATAAAGTTTTTACATAGTTTTCCCTTTGGAGCAGTTTCGCTAAAAAAGAAATTCATAACAGGCAGTTTAATTACAAAAAATGAAAAAGAAAATCTTATTGAATATGTTAGGGAACAATTTCAATCACTTGTGTGGTTACATAATTTACAAGTACCAATTATCGCTATCGGAGGGAGTGCTCGTAATATAGCGCAGGTTGATCAGCAACGTAAAAACTATTCGTTGCATGGAATACATCAGCACGAGTTAAGTAGAACAGATTTACAGGAGCTTAGCTATGGCTTTTCCAACGCTTCATTGGAAGGTTTAAAGAAAATAGATGGTCTTTCAAGTGATCGTGCGGATATCATCGTGCCTGCATTAGAAACGTTTCGCGTATTTATGGATATTGTACAAGGTACGTCATTTATATATAGTAAAAAAGGATTGCGGGAAGGCGTAATTTTAGCCCAGCTAATAAAACAGTTTCCAGCTGATTTTGATGAGAATAAGGTGAGTTTAAATGCTATACGACATCTATTAGGAAAATTTCATGTAAAGGAAGAAAAATCTCTTCATTTGTACGAAATATTTTCTTCTATATATGATACGTTTGCACAGTGGGGCTATATTACTCCACTAAATAACAAAGAACTACTTCGATATGCTTTCCAATTATTTCACATCGGGAAAGAAATAGACCAAGATGCGTTCAGTCAGCATACTTTTTATCTAATAACAAATTTGACAATCGATGGGATTTCTAATAAAGACCGATTGAAACTTGCCTTATTATCTTCATATAAAAATAAAGATACTTTTAAACAATATATAGAACCTTTCCAACATATTATTACTAATGCTGAAACAAAGCAGCTGCGTGACATTGGTGCTTTAATTCGCTTTACGAAAGGCATGGATATACTCGGGAGATCCCATATAAAAGATGTATCCATAAAGAAATCTGACAACATACTAGAATTCGCCTTCTCAGTTGTTGGAAATTATTTATTAGAGCAATATCAAGCAGATAAATTAAAAAAACATATAGAAAAAATAGTTCAGGTAGAAGTGAAGTTGACGTTTGTAGACATGGAGGAACTGTGAGATGAGTGACAGTAAAGTAGAAAAACATCCTTTTAACGACTATGCCTATTATAATAACAGGGAAATAAGCTGGCTCGCTTTTAATGAACGAGTGCTTGAGGAAGCCGAAGATAAAACGAATCCATTGCTGGAACGCTTAAAATTTTTAGCTATTTTTAGTTCGAATTTAGATGAGTTTTTTATGGTTCGAGTTGCTGGATTACAAGATCAGGTGAGGGCTGGATTCAACAAACCTGAAAACAAAGCTGGACTTACACCTAAAGCGCAGTTAAACAAAATCGCGTCTATCACCAAGGAATTAGTAAGTAGACAAATGAAAATTTATAAAGAGCTCATGGAAGAGCAACTACCAGAGCAAGGTATTTCTTTAGTTAAGTATGCTGAATTGTCAAATGCTCAAAAGAAGGAAATGGAAAAGCTATTTGAAGAAGAAATATTTCCTGTTTTAACACCAATTGCGGTAGACGCTTATCGTCCATTTCCAATATTATTAAGTAAAACAATGAATATTTTAGTAATGATAGAAGATCATCAGGATAACCAAATGGAACAAAATAAAATCGCAATTGTTCAGGTACCTTCTGTCTTAAAACGATTCATCCAAGTTACTACAGAGGATGGTTCATTTGTGGCAGTGCTATTAGAGGATGTCATCATTGAGCATATTTCAAAGCTGTTTCATGGCTTCCATGTGAAGCATGCTAATCCTTTCCGAATTACACGCAATGCAGATTTAACTATTCATGAAGAAGGTGCTCGCGATTTACTTATTGAAATTGAAAAAGAGTTAAAGAAGCGAAAATGGGGAGCGGTTAGTAGGTTAGAAGTTAAGTTAAGTGAAATAAAACCCAAACTCCTAAATTATTTACTAGATGAGCTAGAAATATCTTCTGAGGATGTATATAAAGTAGATGGACCATTAGATACGACTTTTTTATTTTCCTTTATTAAAACATTTGAAGGAAAATATACGGAGCTATTCTATGAACCTTTCATCCCCCAGCCGCCTTTGGATATAGCTAGTGATGAAGATATCTTTGATAAAGTACAGAAACAGGATTTGTTTTTTCATCATCCATATGAATCCTTTCAACCAATTATAGACTTTATCGAAAAAGCAGCAGACGATCCCTCTGTTTTAGCTATTAAGCAAACATTGTATCGAGTCAGTGGGAATTCTCCCGTAATACTTGCGTTAAAGCGAGCTGCAGAAAATGGAAAACAGGTGACTGTTTTAGTTGAATTAAAGGCTCGGTTCGATGAAGAAAATAATGTGCAGTGGGCAAAAGAGTTAGAGAAGGCGGGCTGTCTTGTTATTTATGGAATCCATAATTTAAAAACACATTCAAAAATTACTTTAGTGGTTCGTAGACGGAATAACAAAATTGAGCAATATGTACACTTGGGAACTGGAAACTATAACGATCAAACAGCAAGAATTTATACAGATATGGGAATAATAACAGCGAACAAAAAAATCGGTTCGGATGCTACTCAATTTTTTAATTTTCTTAGCGGCTATACAGATAAACCAAATTACGACAAATTAGTTGTTTCACCATATGATATACGTGATAAATTTTTAAGTTTAATAGATGAAGAAATTGAGTATCACCAGGCATTTGGAAATGGACATATAAAGCTTAAGATGAATTCTTTAACGGATAAAGATTTAATATTAAAGCTGTACGAAGCATCCTCTATTGGGGTAAAAGTCGATATGATTGTAAGGGGAACATGCTGTTTGCTGCCTCAAATACCTGGAGTAAGTGAAAATATAACTGTCACCAGCATTGTAGGGAGATTTTTGGAGCATTCGAGAATTTATTGGTTCCATCGCAATGGTGCTTCGAGATTATATCTGTCATCAGCGGATATGATGACAAGAAATATGGTGAAACGGGTAGAAATTTTATTTCCAGTTTTATCACCACCTATCAAAAAAAGAATAATGGACATTATGGATTTGGAATTGCAAGATACTGCCAAAGCACGAGTGCAGGATGAACATGGTAAGTATCATTATAAGGTAGCCGAGGAACCAAAAATAAACAGCCAACAAATATTACTAGAAAAGTCACTAATGCATATACCAGAGGATTAAAAAGAGCTGTACCCAACAACTATTTGGGGTACAGCTCTTTATTTGAAAGTATCTGCTACTTTGGAAACCTCGAAAGCTAAATCATCGTTCCCGAATAACTGTAGAAAATACATAACTGCTTCTGTATCAACATCTAAAGCGTGTTTTTCTGTATTTTCTTTTAGTTCAATCAAAATCTCATTGGAAGCTTGATTTGGATATGCATTTTGGTAAAGCTCAAGAGGATCTATATCATGGTTAGCGCACCACTGCACATAAATTTGAATCATTATATTTTCATCTGCTTCGTATTGTTCAATCACTTTGTTTTTCAAATCAAAACCTCCTTAAAGAGAATCAATTACCTGCCATAAATTCGAAGATATTTCTTTAATCTCTATTGATTGAGCAGTGTTTTTCATCGTATTCGAAAAACTATTTACGACAGCTTCCAATAAAAATTTTCTAGGGCTATTGTTTTTAAGTTCCTCCAAGATAAAGTTAATCATCTCTAATTCCGAAAAATTCATTTCCTTTTTATTTGCTTGTTTGAAATTCTCCAATAGTTGAATTACATGTTCTTTTGTAATTCGTACTTCATCATAATAATGATTAAAAACAAATGAATCGATAAGAACTTCTTCAGCTTCCATCAATTTAGGCATCAGTGAATCAATTCGTTTCATTACATAAGTTACTAATTCCTTTGAAGTGATCTCCTTAGACTTTACAGTCCATGGATGCTGCATTTGTTGTATCATTCCTAATAACAAGATAGCACTATCCACTGAATATTTCCGTGATTGTGCTCCATAAACATCAACTATTCTTTTTGATAACCATTTTACTTCTTCGTAATGATTTTTCTTAATAATGTTCCTCAGCTCGGAATCTTGCGAGTGGAAGATAACTAAAAAGATTGGAACTAAATTTCGTTCTTTGTATACGTCCATACGTACGATCAATTGTTGTATTAATATTTCTTTATTTGTTACATCTTGATGAATTAATAATTCTCTCCGTTTGAGGTCAGTTTCTTCCTTAGCGTTATCTATAATAGCGATAATACATTCGTTTTTTGACGAAAAGTAATTGTAAAATGTACCTTTCGATATTTTACTTTCATTAATAATGTCTTGAACAGAAGTGGCGGCGAAGCCTTTTTCTATAAACAATTTTTGAGCAGTCAATAATACCTTATGCTTTCTATTCTTCATAATTACACACCTTTGTACTTGAAGTCTAAATATTATAATACAAAACAAATCCCGTTAAATCAATAAATTTAAGATGTAAGCGTTTTTCCTTATTGCATTTTTTGGACTGAGGGTATAAAATGTTCAAAGTAGTGTAGCCCGTGTAATTATAGTCCCAAAATATTAGGAGGATAAAAGAGAATGAACGAAACGCAACATAAACCACCATATGCCATGATTGCTATCCTATTTGTTGGAGCATTCATAGCTTTTTTAAATAATACGTTATTAAACGTTGCATTACCTACGATTATGACTGAATTTAAAGTCGAACCTTCTGTTGTACAATGGTTAACAACTGGATATATGCTTATAAATGGTATTTTAATACCAGCTAGTGCGTATTTTGTAACTAAGTTTTCCAATAGAAAACTATTTATTACCGCAATGACATTATTTTCAGTAGGTACATTTTTAGCTGCAATCGCGCCAGAATTTTGGGTGCTTATTTTGGCTCGCATGATTCAGGCGGCAGGATCAGCCGTAATGATGCCGTTACTTATGAATGTTATGCTGACTGCGTTCCCTATAGAGCGAAGAGGGACAGCGATGGGGCTATTTGGTTTAGTTATGATTATGGCCCCAGCAATCGGTCCAACATTGTCTGGTTTCATCATTGAACACTATAGCTGGAGAGTGTTGTTTGAACTAATATTACCATTAGCAGTAATAGTATTGATATTCGCTATTTTTAAACTAAAAAATATTACACCAAATAGTGATATGAAACTTGATGGTTTATCACTTGGCTTATCGACCATTGCTTTTGGTGGCTTGTTATATGGGTTCAGTACTGCAGGAAGTAAAGGCTGGGATGCGCCAATTGTATATAGTACGATTGCAATTGGTGTAATTGGACTTGTGATTTTTGTCCTGAGACAATTAAAGCTAAATGAACCATTGTTAAATTTACGTATTTATAAATATCCAATGTTTGCTTTATCATCTATTATTTCAGTAGTAGTTTCTGCAGCAATGTTTTCTGGTATGATTTTAACACCGTTGTATGTGCAAACTATACGTGGTATTACACCGTTAGATTCTGGTTTGTTAATGCTTCCGGGTGCACTGGCAATGGGTTTAATGTCGCCGGTTACCGGGAAATTGTTTGATAAATATGGAGCTCGCTCCTTAGCGATAATCGGTTTAATAATTACTGCGGTTGCAACGTATATGATGAGTAATTTCACCGCTCATTCAGATTATTATTACATTATGATTATTTATACGATACGCATGTTCGGGATGTCTATGGTAATGATGCCTATAATGACGAATGGTTTGAATGAATTACCAATGAAGATGAATCCACATGGTACCGCAGTAAATAATACGTTACAGCAAGTATCAGGTGCTATAGGTTCTGCGATATTCATCACTATTATGAATGCTCGAATGGAATCGAAAGGTGCTAGTTTGTTTGAAGAGGCACTTAAAGCAGGTAATGTGCCAACTGCAGCGGATGCATTAAAGCAGTTCAAAGCCCAAATTGGTGCGCAAGCAATGTTAGAGGGAATTAATTTCACTTTCTTAATCGCTACGTTTGTTACAGTTGTCGCTTTAGTGCTATCACTATTTGTAAAACGAGTGGATATATCTAAAAGACAATAGAAATGTAGAAAAAATAAAAAGCACTTGCGAATTGCAGGTGCTTTTTTTATATGTTTAAGACTTTTGATTTATTTCCTCTGTTAAAGATTCCAACTCATCGATTAGTGAGCCTATATAAGCAATTGTATCTTTTAACGGTTCATCTGTCGTAATGTCGACACCTGCCATTTTTGCAAGCTCTACAGGAGTTTTAGTCCCACCAGCTTTCAATACTTCCGTCCACTCATCCACAGCAGTTTGGCCTTCTTCTAAAATTCTTTTAGATACCTGTGTAGAAATAGTTAAACCAGCACTATAAGTGTATGGATATAACCCCATATAATAATGTGGTTGGCGCATCCAAGTAAGCTCAGCACCCTCCGTGATTTCTACCGTATCTCCCCAAAATTCTTCTAACACACTTCGTTTATATTCGTTTAGAATTTGTGCATTTACATTCAATCCTTGATCAATGCGGTCATAAACTTTACGTTGATACGCTGCTTCCAACAGATGAGTTACAAAATTATGATAATACGTACGGGCTACTATAGAAGAAATGACCCATCGTTTAAATTTAGGATCATCCGAATTTTTCAGTAGGTGATTCGCCACGAGCATTTCATTCATCGTGGAAGGGGCTTCGATGAAATATAACGATGGGCGAGCATTGAAGATGTTTTGCTCTTTGTTTGCATAAAAGAAATGACCAGCATGACCTAATTCATGCGCAAGAACAAAGACTTCATTCATCCGGCTAGACCAGGAAATGAGAATATATGGGTGACTTCCGTACGGGCTAGAACAAAAAGCGCCTGTTGATTTTCCAACGTTTTGTGGGAAATCAATCCAACGTTCTTCATATGCGCGGTTGACCATTTCGATATATTCTTCTCCCATCACTGAAAGGGCATCATCAATATACTTTTTAGATTCATCCACAGAAATTGTAGGTTCATATGTTGGATCTAGAGATATTTTTAAATCCGCAAACGTCATCTTCTCCAAGCCGTGTTCTTTTTGAAGTAATTTTGCGTATTTTCGCATATGAGGTGCAAGTTCTTTCGTGATTAAATCGATTTGTCTGTTATATAAGGAACGATCTACCTCTTGGTTGAATAATAAGTAATCATAAATAGAGTCATAGCCTCGTATATCTGAAGTAGTTTTTTCCATTTGTAAATGCATATCGTATGTTTTAGCTGTTGTATGCTCATATTCTTTTAACTTTTTAGAAAAGGCTTCGAATGCTGCTCTTCTTTTTTCAGTGTCTGATTCAGCTTCCCAGTCATTCTCGAATGACACATAGCTAAGCGGATATTCTTTGTCATTTACTTTGAAGTTATCAAACTTAATATCAAGCATCTTCGTTGTATCATACAATTTGTATGGCGCTCCAAAAGAAGCAGAGTAGGCTGCAAGTGTTTTTTCTACTTCAGGATGAAGCTGGAATTTCTTCTTTTTAAGTAACTTTTCTAAGTAAAGCTGATGATCTGGAGATATGGAAATTGCTTCTTCGATAGTATTGTCAGGTAATTCTACAAGCTCACTGTTTAAGAAAGATAGCTGACTGCTCACCTTTGCAGAAAGAGACCCAAATCTACTCGCTCTCATTTGAGCATCCGTATTTGTTTGGTCAGTGCTTAAGGAAAGACTAGCAAATGTACCAGCTGGTACTATTTTCTCGTATAGTTTCGTATATTCTATCAGTGCCTCAACTACATCACTTGCACTTTGAATGGATCCCTTAAAACGGTTATTAAACTCTAACGTATTGTTCTCAATTTCTTTCAAAGCAACATCAAAATCGTCTTCAGTGTTAAACAAGTCTTTTAAATTCCATGTTTCTTCTAGTTTTACTTCTTCTCTTTTAGGCATTTTGTTTACCATTATATCTCTCCTTAATATTACGGATTTCGAACTAATATTAGTATATATATAAATAACAGAAAAGTAAAAACAATTAAATTTAACTTATAATTCTCCAAAATCGTTTGAATATCAGTATAAATAATAAAATATGTGCCTAAAACCTAAAATTTTAAAAAATTTTTTCCAGAGAAAACACAAGTAATTTGTCCTATAAATCCTTATATTATCAGTACTTTAAGCCTGTGTAATAAAGTTATTTTAAAGTAATATTGTTAATTTTCTAACTATAGGGAAAAATTAGTATAGACTGAATTTGAAGTTTGTTTTACAATAGGATTGTTCTTACAAAATGATAGTTTTTGAGTTTATGCTTGTTAGAGGGAGAAAGCAAGTAGTATGACTTATAAATTCAGAATTATCAATCAAAACGGGGGTTATGTTTATGAAGAAATCGAAATTTGCTTCACTGTTCCTATCATCATCATTGTTGATTGGAATTCTAGCTGGATGCGGGAGTGCCGGAGAAACAGGAACTAGTTCAGAAGGCGGGGACACTATTAAAATTGGTGCCAATCTTGAGCTTTCGGGAGGTGTAGCATCTTATGGTACATCAGAAGCAGATGCTATTGATTTAGCTGTTGAAGAAATCAATGCCGCTGGTGGTATTGATGGTAAGAAAATTGAACTTATCAAGGTGGACAATAAATCGGATGCAGCCGAAGCAACTAATGCGGCTATTAAATTAACAAGTCAAGACAAAGTAACAGCTATTATTGGGGCTGCGACAAGTGGTAACTCAGTTGCACAAGTTCAAATAGCAACAGATACTAAAACACCTATGATTTCGCCTTCAGGTACAAGTACAACAGTTACTGTTGGAGAAGATGGAAAAGTAAATCCATTTACATTCCGTACGGCGTTTATCGATCCATTCCAAGGAACGGTTGCTGCTAATTTTGCAGCTAACGAGCTAAAAGTAAAAACGGCTGCAGTATATGCTGACAATGCAAGTGATTACGCAAAAGGTCTTGCTGCTGCTTTTATTAAAGATTTTGAAGCAGCAGGAGGCAAAATTGTTGCAGAAGAATCCTATGTTGCAAAAGATACTGACTTCCGTTCAAATCTAACTCGTATTAAATCATCTAATCCTGAATTTGTCTTTATTCCTGGATACTATGAAGAAGTGGGACTAATTGTTAAGCAAGCGCGGGAATTAGGAATTACTGTTCCATTAATGGGTGCCGATGGATGGGATTCACCAACGATTGTCGACTTGGCTGGAGCAGATGCTTTAAACAATACTTTCATTATTACTGCTTATTCGTCTGAAGATCCAGATAGTAAAGCGAAGGAGTTTTCAGATAACTTTAAAAAGAAATACGGTAAAGAGCCTAACTCATTCAATGCGCTTGGTTATGATACGGTTTACTTATTAAAAGACGCAATTGAACGAGCAAAGTCTACTGATGGAACTAAAATTAAAGAAGCAATTGAAGCTACTGATCAATTAGAGCTTGTAACAGGATTATACTCTGTTGATGAAAATCATCATCCGATTAAATCCGCTGTAATAATTGAATTCGTAGATGGAAGTCAAAAATTTAAAACGAAAGTTAATCCTTAAGATTTGTAGGTTTTAGGGGGGGATTGATATCCCTCCTTTTCTATTTCTAAACTAATTGAAATCTTAAGCTATAGGAGTGAAAATATATGGAATGGATACAGCAATTGATAAACGGCATTTCACTCGGGAGTATTTACGCATTAATCGCCCTCGGTTACACGATGGTTTATGGAATTATTAAGCTGATCAACTTTGCACACGGGGATGTGTTCATGGTTGGTTCGTTCATAGGATTTTATTCTATTACCGTGTTTCATTTAGGTTTTTTTCCAGCTCTTATAATTTCGATGGCAGCATGTGCATTGTTCGGTGTAATTATTGAGCGTATTGCATATAAAAGACTGCGAAATGCTACTAGAATTGCAGCACTTATTACCGCAATTGGAGTATCGTTATTAATTGAGTATGGGGTAATTTATATTAGAGGGGCTCAACCAGAAGCATATCCAGATGTGTTTTCAAACCGATCATTTGCATTTTTAGGTGCCCAAATAAGTATGCAATCTATTCTTATTCTTTCAGTTTCTGTTGTATTAATGATCTTGCTACAGTTCATCGTACACAAAACAAAAACAGGAAAAGCGATGAGAGCTGTTTCTCATGACACAGAAGCTGCAAAATTGATGGGGATAAATGTTGATAACACAATATCTGCAACTTTCGCAATTGGTTCAGCTTTAGCTGGAGCAGCTGGTGTAATATTCGGAGTATATTATACAAAGATAGATCCATTGATGGGAGTAATACCTGGAGTGAAAGCGTTTGTTGCCGCAGTTCTTGGTGGAATTGGAATAATTCCTGGGGCAATGGTGGGTGGCTTAGTACTTGGAGTGGTTGAAACGGTTGTTAGTGCTTTAGGATTCTCTTTATGGAGAGATGCTGCAGCATTCATCATTTTGATTTTAATTCTAATCTTTAGACCATCAGGAATCTTTGGAAAAAATACCCGAGAGAAAGTGTAGGTGATACATAATTATGAAAAAGTCAAAACAGTTTTGGCTATTTATTATAGCGGCGATATTAGTATACACTGTGGTTCAATTTTATATTGCAAATGGAACAATGAATCAATTTTATTCTAATACACTTATATTTATAGCTATCAACATAATTTTAGCGGTCAGCCTACATCTAGTCATTGGTATAACAGGACAGTTTTCTATTGGTCATGCTGGTTTCTTAGCTGTAGGGGCATACGTTTCAGCTATAGTGACAATGAAATTAGATCTTCCCTTTTTCGTCGCTATTATTGTCGGAGGGATTGTTGCTGCTTTAGCGGGACTGATAGTCGGTATTCCAAGCTTAAGATTAAAAGGGGATTACTTGGCAATTGCAACGCTTGGTTTTGCTGAAATAATTCGTATTGTATTTTTGAATATTGACTACGTTGGTGGGGCTGCAGGGATGCAGGTTTCTCATTTGACGACTTGGACATATGCGTTTGTTTGCCTTGTCATCTCCATTGTAGTAATAGTGAACTTTACTAATTCAAGACATGGAATAGCTGCTATCTCTGTTAGAGAAAATGAAATTGCATCTGATGCGATGGGCATAAATACTACTTATTATAAAGTAGCTGCATTTGCCATAGGTTCCTTCTTTGCTGGGGTTGCAGGTGCTCTATATTCTCATAACTTTTATATCATCCAGCCGAGTCAATTTGGATTTTTAAAATCATTTGATATTTTAATATTTGTAGTTTTAGGTGGTTTAGGAAGTCTTTCTGGTGCCGTACTTTCAGCAATTTTATTAACTGTGGTTTCTACATATCTTCAAGGATATCCTGAAACTAGAATGATTATTTATAGTCTTGTATTAATTCTCGTAATGCTATATCGTCCAAAAGGCTTGATGGGTACGATGGAAATCACAGATTATTTCAAGCTTTGGAGAACGCCAAAAGGAGGCAATCAGCATGGAAAATAAACCATTACTTGAAGTGAAAAATGCTGGTATTCAGTTTGGTGGTTTAAAAGCGGTTCAAAACTTAGATATGATATTAAATCAAGGAGAACTTGTCGGCCTAATTGGACCAAATGGTGCAGGTAAAACAACTAGCTTTAACTTACTTACGGGTGTTTATATGCCAACTGAAGGAGATATATTATTCAATGGTGAGCGTATTAATGGATTGCCTCCTTTTAAAGTAACGAGAAAAGGGATCAGCCGAACGTTCCAAAACATTCGTCTCTTCAATGAGTTATCAGTTTTAGATAACGTAAAGGTTGCTTATCATTCTCTTGCTACACATACTATGTTGAGCTCTATACTTCGTCTACCTTCGCACTTCAAGGGTGAGAAAGAGATGGAAGAAAAGTCATTAGAATTTCTAAAGATTTTCAAACTTGACAAGTATAAAGATGAATTAGCAAAAAATCTGCCGTATGGTCAGCAAAGAAGATTAGAAATTGCAAGAGCGCTAGCCGCAGGTCCAAAATTACTGTTACTAGATGAGCCAGCAGCGGGTATGAATCCACAGGAAACCCATGACCTGATGAACTTAATTGGATTTGTACGTGAAAAATTTGATTTAACGATTTTATTGATAGAGCATGACATGAATTTAGTAATGGGAGTTTGTGAAAGAATATATGTACTCGATCATGGTCAACTTCTTGCGGAAGGATCACCAGAAGAGATCCGTAACCATCCTAAGGTTATTGAGGCTTATTTAGGGGAGGAAGTTCACAATGACAATGCTTAAAATAGAAAATATAGATGTTTTTTATGGGAATATTCAAGCGTTACGTGATGTTTCCATAACTGTTAACGAAGGTGAAATTGTTTCTTTGATTGGTGCAAATGGAGCAGGTAAAAGTACATTGTTGAAAACGCTTTCTGGATTACTGAAACCTAAAAAAGGAAAAATTGAGTTTCTCGACAAATCTATCTCTGGAAAACAAGCACAATCGATCGTTAAGGCAGGAATTTCACATGTTCCGGAAGGTCGTAGGGTATTTGCTAATTTAACAGTAGAAGAAAACTTGGAATTGGGTGCATTTCTTCGGAAAGATAAACAGGGAATTCATCAAGACATGCAAAAAGTATATGAAATCTTTCCAAGATTACTAGAACGTAAAAAACAGCATTCTGGAACTCTTTCTGGAGGGGAACAGCAAATGTTGGCAATGGGAAGAGCGATTATGGCTAAGCCCAAGCTTGTTTTGTTGGATGAGCCATCTATGGGACTTGCTCCTTTAATGGTAAAAACTATTTTTCAGGTTATTAAAGATATTAATCATGAGGGCACTACTGTGTTATTGGTGGAACAAAACGCTAATATGGCACTTTCTATAGCTAACCGAGGTTATGTTATAGAAACGGGAAGAGTTGTCCTTTCGGGGTCTGCCCAGGAATTGCAAAATAGTGAAGAAGTTAAATTAGCCTATCTTGGAGGGCACTAATCGAAAACTACGACTAGTTTAGTCGTAGTTTTTTTCATGCGAATCATATATGATAGGTATTAATTATTTACTCAAATTACTGAAGACTTCCTAGTAAAGGAGAGGTTAGTTGAAAACTTTAAGGTTTTGGATATTATCGCTTATTTGTTTTATGATGTTAGGGATAATTGTTAGTACATTAACTTCTAGTTACCTCGTAACGAAGAAAAGCTTGATTGAAAATTCACTAGAACAAAATAGTATGTATTCGAAGAAATTAGCTCAAATGACAGATGAAGTTTTTTTATATATGCAAAGTAACTTAGAAGCCAGAAAATCAGATGTAGTGGAGAATCTAGATGATCACGTAACTGTTACTAATATATTAAAACAGTTAAATATTAGTAGTAAGAATTTCAACTCATTATCCGTTATTAACGCTCAAGGAATAGTGATAGCAACTACCCCTAATTTAGGCATAGTTGGAAATACAGTTAATTCTGCAGGAGTTAAGGAAGCTATTGCAAGAAAAGAAGCCTTTATTTCAAAACCGTATTATGCACAAACAGGTAGATTGTTAATACTTATTACTACTCCTTTATTTGGAACAAATGGAGAATACTTTGGTATGTTGAACGGTACGGTATATTTGCAGGAGGATAATTTTATCCATAATATTCTGGCCGAACATTATTCTAAAGACGGGTCTTACGTTTACGTGGTTGACCAAGAGGGGGTACTGATTTATCATCCTGATAAAACTAGGATAGGACAATCTGTCAAAAGTAATCTAGTTGTGCAAAAGTTAATAGAAGCAAAAAGCGGGGCTTTACAATTAGAAAATACACTTGGAAATAACTTTCTAGCTGGCTATACATACATAGAGAAAAGTAGTTGGGGAGTAGTTTCACAGACCCCATTTGATAGTGCTTTAAAGCCTTTATCTGGAATCATGTTAACCATATTTTTATTCTCTTTACCATTTATTCTTCTTATTTTTGTTGTAGCGTTTTGTGTATCCAACAAGTTAGCAGCACCGTTACAAAACCTAGCCATTTATACTTTAAAAGATGGAGATAGACAAGAATGTAACCTGGATATTCCAACCTGGTATTTTGAGGCAAAACAATTAACGGAAACGATAAAAAATTATACAAAACGGCAAGAAGAAACTGTGGATAATATGAAGGTAATTTCCGTTACAGACCCATTGACAGGATTGAAAAATAGGAGATATGGAGATAGTTTACTCGAACAATTAGTAGCCCAGAAAGTCACATTTTCTTTAATAATGATTGATGTGGATCATTTCAAACAAGTTAATGATAAATTCGGACATATTTCTGGGGATGTAGTTCTCCAATTTATCGCCACAAGTATGAAGGACTTATGTGTTGACCATGAAGAGTGTATTCGACTAGGTGGAGAGGAATTTATCATTATACTTCCTAAAAAGGATATTAAGGGAGCATATTTTCTTGGAGAACGTATAAGAAAGATGGTAGAGAATTCGGTTTCACCTATCGATCAAACACTTACTATTTCCCTAGGAGTTGGTGAATATAAATCAAATGAAACGCTAACACAATTTTTACAAAGGATTGACAGAGCTCTTTACGAAGCAAAAGCTAATGGTCGAAATAATACTGTGATATCAGAACAATAAAACGAGCAGGGTGGATCAGTTTATCTAATCCTTCTGCTCGTTCTTTCTTAGTAAATAGAATATGGCTTCCACAAATAACCCTATAACAAAGCCAAATGCAGTAAAAATAAATAAGGAGAGAATTCCCGCTAGGTCACCAAATTCTTGTGGACCAGCAATAAATGAACGGTACATTTCGAAAAAGCCGATTATTAATCCAATAGTGAATATATAAAACGCTTTTTGCAGCTTATAAAGCAATAATGAGCCTGATAATACACCAATCACGATGGAAAATGCAGCGAATGCAAGCAAGTTCATAATAACTAAATCTTGACCAAGCACGTATTTAATACCTAAAATAAGTAAAAACATCGAAATAAAAATAATTGAAATGGCAATTTTCCCATAATTTTTTAACAAATAATTCGCCTACCTTCATTAACTAATCATACTGGAACTTTACAATATTTCCAATAGAATATGCATAAACCGAGAGGAATGATATGTATGACAGAACATAATTTTCATTTAAAAGCAAATTGGCCAGGTAACCGCAATGATATAGGAACTATTCATGCACAAAATCTCCAAACTAAGATTTCAATACCAACAGAAATGGATGGTCCCGGAATTGGTACTAATCCCGATGAAATGCTACTAGGAGCAGCCACTACATGCTATATTATTACTCTAGCTGCCATGCTAGAGAGAAGTCGAATAGAAAAGCGATCACTCATAGTTGAATCATCTGCTGTAGTCGATGTTACGAATGGCATTTTTACCTATAAAAAAATTATCCATCGACCTACATTAGAAATTGTAAATGAAAGAGATGCCAAGATGGCAAACCGTTTGCTAAAAAAAGCAGAGGATACATGTATGATTAGCAAAGCGTTAAAAGGCAATGTAGAAATTGTATTAGAACCAACACTAATTATTGCTCCCCACAAGTAATAAACAATATATTGTGAGGAAGGCTTTTTCCTTCCTTACAATACATATCCATACACGCAAATAAAGTGGAAAAGTGTCCCTAATAATATAAATAGATGAAAGATTTCATGAAATCCTAACTTTTTTATAAACGGAATATTTGGTTTTACTCCATAAATGACTCCTCCAATTGTATAAGCTACTCCACCCAATACAAGGTAAAGTAACCCTACAGAGCCTAAAGATTCAGCTAGAGATGGTGCTAAGAAAATAATCATCCATCCCATACCGATATAAATTGCTGTAGAAACCCATCTTGGACAATTAAACCAAATCATTTTAAACAAAATACCACTAACGGCTAGTGACACAATGATAACAAACAACACATATCCAGCAGTATTATTTAGGGTAATCAAACAAAATGGGGCATAGGTGCCGGCAATTAATATATAAATCATCGAATGATCTAAGCGACGTAGAAATTGTATATATTGAACTTTCCCTATCACCCAGTGATAAATAGCAGAAGCAGAATAGAGCAAAATCATGCTAACTCCGAAAACAACTATTGCAGTTAGTGTTAATGGAGTACTCCCATCCTCTGTTACCTTCATCCACATTAGTACTAATCCTACAAACCCCAATATCGCTCCAAGTAAATGTGAAAGACTATTAAATGGTTCTCTTATAAAAGCATTCATATGAATTTCTCCACCTCTCCATATAGTTTTAATAACTACTTATAAATATATAGATGTTATAAGACTTAGTCAAGGTTTACCTTATATCTTTTATAGGTTATGATAAACGTAATGTACAAACTGGAGGTATTTTAGTGAGCAAATCTGAGGAAATTACACAAAAATTGAGTTTGGAGTCCACTATCCGTGAAGAGGATATTCCATCTATAGACTTATATATGGACCAAGTGATTCAGTTATTTGATGCAACTTATTCTGATTCTTTACGCAATGAAGAGGAAAAAGTATTGACCAAAACGATGATCAATAATTATGCAAAAGGAAAATTGTTTATTCCCGTAAAAAACAAAAAATATTCTAAAGACCATATTATGTTAATAAGCTTGATCTATCAGTTAAAAGGTGCACTTTCCATTAAGGATATTAAATCTGTATTAGAGCCATTAAATGATAAAATGGATTCAAAAGATTTTTCATTAGGAAAGTTTTATAGTTCTTTAGTGAAGATCCAGCAAAAAAATGCACAGGACTTTTTGGTTGAAATGAAAAATCATGAAGTAGAAGTAGATAACCAGGAGACAGATGAAATGGATAGGCTAATTTTACTTATCGCGTCACTTTCGAATATGAGTAATGCTTACCGAAAAGCGGCCGAGCTCTTAGTAGATGAATTATCCGAACGAAGAGAGGGGACAAAGTGATGAAAACTCTATGGACAGAAGGCAAGATTTTTACGATGAAAGCAGACAAAGAGGTAGTCGAAGCAGTATTAGTTGAAGATGGGGTTATTATCAACACCGGATTAAAAAAGGATCTCCTCCCATTTGCAGATCATGTGGAATCATTAAATGGAAATGCCATGTATCCAGGATTTGTAGATAGCCACATCCATCTAATCGGTCACGGGGAGAAACTATCCTATCTAGACTTATCTACATTTACTTCTATTGAAAAAATAAAAGAAACGATACCCGCTTATATTTCGAGGGAACAGTGGTATGTAACAGAAGGCTGGGACGACAATAAATTGGAAGAGGGAAGAGAAATAACTAGTAACGACCTCGACTTCATCACGGAAACTGCAGTGGTGCTCAAAAGAGTGTGCAGACATGTCTTAGTAGCGAATTCAACAGCTATGAAACTAGCTGGAATATCTAAAGAAACACCCAACCCAGTTGGGGGCGAAATAGGTAAAGATGAAAACGGTGAGCTTAATGGCTTGTTCTATGATGAGGCGCAGCGACTAATAACAGAGCATATTCCATTGCCATCTATCGAATATTTGAAGGGGATTATTACATCAAGTATAGAGGACTTAAAATCGAAGGGTTTAACAGGTGTTCATACCGAGGATATGGCTTATTATGGACATTATAAAGTTACATTACAGGCTTATCGAGAAGTTGTAAACAATGATTTTAGAGTGCACTTATTACGACATCATCAAGTATTTGAACAAATGCAAAGGGAGGAACCGTCCACGTATATCGAATTTGGAGCAATGAAAATATTTGTTGATGGCTCTTTAGGTGGCCGAACCGCACTATTATCGGAGGACTATTCGGACGAACAAGGAAAAAAAGGCGTGGAGGTACATAGCCCGGAGAAGCTAGAGGCCTTAGTGAAAATGGCTCGCAGCTATGACGAAAATATTGCTGTTCATGTAATTGGAGATAAAGCAGTAGAGAAAATTTTAGATTTAATCGAAAAGTATCCAGTAGCAGAAGGCAAAAAAGATCGCTTAATACATGTAAATGTATTGCGTCCGGACCTTGTGGAGAGGATGAAAAAACTTCCAGTTGTACTAGATCTACAACCAATTTTTGTTCCTTCCGATTTTCCATGGGTAAAGGAAAGACTTGGATCTTCTAGATTACAATGGGCGTACGCTTGGAAATCTCTTCTTGAGCAAGGCTTCGAATGTTCTGGTGGATCTGATTCGCCAGTCGAACTAGCAGATCCGTTGCTTGGGATTGACGCTGCTGTTAATAATTCTTACCTACCCGAGCAATCGTTAACCTTATTTGAAGCAATATCATTGTATACATCTGGCAGTGCAAAAGCGATTGGTAGAGAGAATAATCGAGGAATGATATTACCAGGTTATGATGCCGATTTTACTATTTTAGATAATGTCTTAGATAACACAAACATACTTTCTACTTCGGTTGTAAATACAGTTGTAGCTGGTGAAATTGTGTATAAAAAGGAAAAGTGAAACTATTTAGCTTGTTTAACCGTATAAATAAGAGGAGAGGAGTGAGAAGAAATGGAAAACACAGGACTGAAAATTTTGCTACATGCAAGTACATGGTTTGCCCCTTTTCTAGTTCCATTTATATTATATTTAGTAGTAAATGATGAAGAAATTAAAAAGCTATCCATACAAGCTGTACTGTTTCAATTAGTTATGGCTGCATTGATAACAATCTCTGTAATTTTAATTTTTCTTTTAATCGGTATTCCGATGCTCATCATTTTTGGTATAATGGCATTTGTAGTTCCGATTATTGGAATTGTTAAAGCGATTACAGGAGACACATTTAACTATCCTATTGTAGGATCGTGGATAAAGTAAGTGTCATAACATAAAGGGGAATTTGAATGACTACTAGAATCGGTATTGACGCAGGTGGAACATTAACAAAAATAGCTTATTGGAATGAACATAATGAGATGATATTGAAACGATTTCTTTCATCGGATTTCCAAAAGGTTAAGGATTGGATTGAAACTAATCATCCGAATGCTTCTATCTGTGTCACTGGTGGTCGAGCGGAGCAATTAAAAATACATTTTAGCTCCAGTGAAGACATTCCATATATTGTAGAATTTGATGCAACGATGAATGGTGTGATGTATCAAATGAAACAAGCATCAATTGAACCAAATGCTGCCATTATTGCGAATATTGGTACAGGTACCTCAATTCATATTATGCAAGACAATACGCATAGCCGATTAGGTGGTACAGGGATAGGTGGCGGAACATTGCTTGGGTTAGGCATGGCTCTAACTGGTATATCCGATTTTGAAGAGATTATAAAACAATCACGTGTAGGAAGTAGATCCGACATCGATGTTTTAGTAAGCGACATATACAAAAACAATAAGCTTCCTATAAAGGGTACTTTAACCGCGAGTAATTTCGGGGGAATTGCATTGAACCCCAACAGCGATACGAGTGCTACCGATTTGCTGGCAGGTGTCCAAGGAATAATTGGCGAAGTAGTTGCATCACTTTGTATTCAAGTGGCGGATGCACATCATGTAGAAGATATTATATACATAGGTACAACACTGGAGGACAATGAATTACTCCAGCAAATTATTGAATCGTATACGATTTTAAAACAGAAAAATCCAATCTTTTTAGACTATCATGGCTATAGTGGCGCTATAGGTGCATTATTAGAAAACACTAAAAAATATTAAGTATAATTGTTGCATTATTAGTAAACGCGTGTTATATTTAAAGAGGATTATTTTTGTTCGGTTAGTTAGTAGGTGGCAACACTTTTACTTAACAGTGTTGAGCAAGGATAGTAACACAATGTGTGCAACTGCTGCATACGAGGAGGATATTCACATGGAACAAGGTAAAGTAAAATGGTTTAACTCAGAAAAAGGATTCGGATTTATCGAACGCGAAGGCGGAGACGATGTATTCGTACATTTCTCAGCTATTCAAAGCGAAGGTTTCAAATCTCTTGACGAAGGTCAAGAAGTAACTTTTGAAATCGAGCAAGGTCAACGTGGCCTTCAAGCTACTAACGTAGTTAAAGCTTAATTTTAAACTTAAAACTAAACTTTAACAGACTCTCATCAGAGAGTCTGTTTTTTTGTTGATTGAGAAATTATATAATTCTGGACGACGCGATGCTGGTCAGTCAGTCGTTGCGACAGTTGTCTTGAAATTCAGACTGACCCCCACTAGGCTAAGGACGCCTCACTTGCAATTCTTCCAGCGATTTTCAGGGCTAACATAGACACTTGCGCATTTGTTCAGTAGAAAACAACCGAATAATTCAAAAAATATGCTATGATAATAGTAATATTTGGGGGTGTTTGAAAATTGGAAGAAATGAAACTAATGGCAATTTCAGTAGGTAAACCTAAAACTGTAAAGAACGAAATAGGAGAAGAGCTTCGATCTGGAATATTCAAAAGCCAGGTGACAGAAGCTTATTTGACAAAGGATGGCTTTGAAAACGACGGAGTTGCGGATTTAAAGCATCATGGCGGTTTAGATAGAGCTGTTTGTATATATAGTGTGGAGCATTACAGAAGCTGGTCTAAGGAATTTCATATGAATTTTCCGGTAAGTGCCATAGGAGAAAACTTACTAGTGGAAAATATGTTAGAGGAAAACATACATATAGGAGATCGCTTTTCAATAGGAGAGGCGATTATTGAAGTAACGCAAGGTAGAATTCCGTGTAATACAATAAATAAAAGAACTGGATTAAAACCGCTTATGAAACGAATGATTGAAACGGGACATACTGGTTATTTATGTCGTGTAATTAAAGAAGGACGAATAACAAATACGGATCGCATCACACGAATTCTTGAACACCCAGAAAGAGTTACGGTTTCCTATGCTCATTCTATTTATTTTTATCAGAAAGACTCAAAAGAAGGAATTGAAAATATATTGAAAGTAAATGAGCTGGCAGAGGAATGGAAAGTAAAGCTTCAAAAAATGTTGTTGAAGGCAGAATAGGGTGAATACTAATGAAAAAATGGAAAAAGGAAATTTTACTGGATGTTCCAATAGAATTTGCATGGTGCTACTTTTATGGTGATATCACAAAAAAGAAAAGAATATTTCCTAAAGTAGTAGATGAGGAATTCATTAAACAAACCGAACCTATTGTAGGTAGTATTATTAAACAAAGCTATCAAAATGGATCTGTGACAATGCAATATGAAACTACGATAAAAAAGTATACGAACGAACCAAACTATAAAGCGATTCAAGAAAACTTTTTACTAAATAATCGTTTTAATATGACAACAGAGTATGAGTTAGAAAGTCAAAATGATAATAAGACAAAATTCACCTATACTTCAATAAACAAACCGAAAAACCCACTGCTGTCTATATTTCAATTGTTTGGTAGCGATGAGATCATTGTTAACTTTTTGAACAAAGCAAAAATAGCAATCGAAAAGGATTATGAGCAAGAGCAAGAAAATACGATAATTTAGCAAGTCCAGCTTAATATAGATAAAAACAACTGCCTTTATTTTTTAGGCAGTTGTTTTGCTACAGCCTCTCGTGCAAGTGCGTGAGCTGCTTTGTTTTGATCATCTGGAATCCATTTGATAAAAAATAAATCAAAGGTATCTACAATGGCTAAAATATTTTCTAGTATAGCCGCAAATTCAGCGTTCTTTGCATATCTTTTTTCTACAGCTGCAAATACAATTTGTGAATCGGTGCGAGCAGAGACAATGGTCGGTGAAAGTTTTTTTGCTTCCTCTAAACCCCTTTGTAACGCAATGAATTCGGTCGTATGATTGGAATATTCTCCGATGAACTCACTTACCCTTACTTGATGTCCTTCTCCTTTTATAAATACACCAATCCCACTTGGTCCAGGATTCCCAGTAGTCGACCCGTCAATATATACTTCTAACATATGATCACCTTTTTGAAAAATTAATGGATATATCTAGTTTGAATGATTAGATGGATAGTTGCAAACAAAAGAAACATAATAGTACAATTATGAAACAGTAAGGAGAAGAGATGCATGAAGAATATAAAGCTCATAAATGAAATTGATTATTTATCAGATACTTATTGTGATGGCTGCTTCGTTCGTAAACAATTGCGTAAAGAAAGTGGCAAAACGATTGCGTACAGATTTTGTATAGAAAAATGTACGGTTGGAGAAAGTATTAAACAAATTGGCAGTAGGCTAAAGGGCTCCAAATAAAAAAGTCCCACGACTTATATGCCGCAGGAAGAAGCGTTTCTATTCGTTTTTTATAACGTTTGCAGCTTGAGGTCCACGGTTTCCTTCAACAATCTCGAACGTAACTTGTTGTCCTTCATCCAATGCTCGAAATCCTTCACCCTGAATTCCTGTAAAATGGACAAAAACATCTTCGCCATCGTTGTATTCGATGAAACCATAGCCTTTTTCATTATTAAACCATTTTACTTTCCCCTGTTGCATGAACGTTCCTCCCTTAAATCCACTGAAATTTCTATAAATGGATACATAAACTATACTTGAATTGTCAGTCTTCGTCAATAATATGTCGAATTTTAGCTTTCTTTACAGAAATTATTCATGTTGCTAGTGTAACATCTGCAAGAAGTTAACTATATAAATATGGAGAAAAAAAGTCCAGTATAAAATATCCCTTTTTAATCCTTTAAACTAGTTTTTAGTTGTAAGTGAAACTAATTTGGTTATTTAACTTTGCATTATCCTGCAACTACTTTGGGTGTCAGGGCTAGTGTAAAAGAAATTTCATATCCATACAGCCAAATATAAAAGACTAGGAATGAGATTAATCTTTTATCCTAGCCTTTCATCTTTGACTTGTATCTATCATTTATTTGAATTCTACTTATCTGTAGAAGATTGGTTATTAAATTTGTTTACTTGCGTTGTCAAATCCTCAACTAATTCTTTTAATTGTTTCTTTTGTTGATCTGATAATTTTTTTTTAATGTTGTCCGGATCAATACCATTTCTTCTAAGTGTATCATCCACTAGTAGATCAATTACTTTGTTTGAAATAGCATTTGGTTTTTCTGGTAAATTGCTCAAATTATTCACTCCTTCACTTAGTTTCCGCTCAATAGTAACATATGCAACTTTTAGGAAAATGAGCAGTATAAATGAATATCTATTTCATTAAAGTAACGGATTAGTATCTCTGTTTTTTGGTCAAAGTAACCTTTCCTCTGATACACAGAAATAATCCCTTTAAATGTTCAACTGTTTTGTATTTATTGCCGTTAAAACTATAGGATATCTAATTTTGCGACGATTGCTACTAGGATTTGTAGCATAGCTTGAATATTAACAGCCAAATCGGTATCCGTAGTTGTCACTGAAATATTTCTAGATCCCTCGACTATAGTTGTTTGTACGTTTCTCTGTTTTGTTTTAATAAATTGGTTTAGTTCTTGAGTTACTGCTTTACCTTGTTCAGAATCACCAATAGTAATACTTATTACAGCTGCAATAGCTGCTTGTATTCCTAGTTGTAGCGATATAGCAGCTTGTGTATCAGTAGAATGTATCTCTACACCTTCTGAATCCTTTACGATAATTCGTTCAAAGGATTGTTGTTTAGTAGACACGGATTGTTTTCCGTCCTGAAGCACGTCGCTGTCATTTCCACAAGGATCATCACAATGATCTAAAGCTCTCCATTTTCTTTTTTCCATTATATTTATTCACCTCTCTTATTTTTGATTAAAGGATGTCTAACTTTGCAACTAATGCTACTAATACTTGTAACATTGCTTCGATATTTACAGATAAGTCCGTATCTGTAGTAACAATATTGACGTCTTTTGAATTATCTACATAAATTTTCTGTTTGTTCGTTTGCTCATCATTAAACTGTTGGAATAACTCTTGTGATACAGCTTGACCTTGAACAGTATCGCCAATCGCTATGCTAATAACTAGCGCTATAGCAAGTTGTAAGCCTACTTGCAGGGAGACAGCAGCTTGTGTATCTGTAGATTGAACCGTTACGTTACAAGAGTCTTTAATCCAGATTAATTCGTCAGACTCTTGGTCGACAGATGAAAACTGGCCACCACCTTGAAAAACTGTTTCATCCCCGCTATTTCCAGTGAAAGACCAACTGTTATTTTCTTCCTCCTGCTCCCAACGATGATTATTGCATCGTTTGCATTTTTTTGGAGGATCTTCACATGTATACCTACAATGTGTGCATTTCCAATGACTCATTATATAATCTCCTTTCTCATATTTTTCCGGTCGCAATAGTTTTACGACCGGTTTTATATAACATATGAGCTTATAAAAGAAGGATATAGTTTATTTGACTAGATTAAAAAACTATTATAAATAATGGTTAGAATGTCTTGGTTCCGGAAAAATATTTTCAATATGGGTTTTCAATTCACTTAAAATAAATGCAAATATTACAGTCATTGTGCTTTATTGTATATAATAGAGAGAATGAACCTAAGTTAGGAGAATTAAAGGATGAATCCGATTGAGAAATGTGAGAATTTAGTCAAGGAAGTGTATATGCATTTCGATGCTAGTCACGACTTTCAACATATAGAAAGAGTTCGAAAAAATGCATTTGAAATTGCAGATACAGTGCCTACTGCTAACAGAGAGATTATCGAACTTGCGGTATTACTTCATGATGTCAGTGATCCAAAATACTCAACTGAAGAAAAGCAAGAAGAGGATAGAATAATTCAACAATTAAACTTATCAGAAGAAAAAATAGTACGTGTAAAAGCAGTGATTAAAGCAATTTCCTTCAATGGAGGTCATGAAGTAGAGGCGGATACGATTGAAGCAAAAATTGTTCGAGATGCAGATCGATTAGATGCAATTGGTGCGGTTGGTATCGCAAGAACATTCGCATATGGTGGGGCTAAAGGAAGACGCCTATACAATGCAGAAGAAACACCAAGAGAAAATATGACGGTGGAAGAATATCGCTCGAAGGAAACAGCCTCCGTTACACACTTCTATGAAAAATTGTTGAAATTATCTGATGGAATGCAAACAAAAAAGGGTGAAGAACTTGCAGTAGAGCGACATGCCTTCATGGAATTATTTTTAGAAAACTTACGTAAAGAAACAGGTGAACAGCTATGAGTCATTTAATCATTTCGAACTTAACAAAGACAGTTGGTGAAAAAACTTTATTTGAAAATATATCTTTTACAATAAATAACCAAAATAGAGCAGGCTTAATTGGTATAAATGGAACAGGTAAATCTACCTTTCTATCCATTATTGCAGGTGAATTAGAAGCAGATTCAATTGATCGTGATCATCCAAACAAATATCGCATTGCGTATTTAGAGCAGCAACCAGCTTTTGAAAAAGACGAAACAGTTATTCAAACTGTCTTCGCTGGAGATTCTCCTATATTAAAGATTAACCGAGAATACGAGGAAGCTTTACTAGCGTTAATGGAAAACTCAGATTCAACGGAACTTCAAAATAGATTGATGGACCTGCAGCAGAAAATGGATGATTTACAAGCGTGGGACGTAAATTCATTGGCTAAAACTGCTTTAACTAAATTGGGTATCACTCAATTCGAGGAATCTATTCTTCATCTTTCTGGTGGACAGCAAAAAAGAGTGGCACTAGCGAAAGTGCTTATCGAACCAGCAGACCTTTTACTATTAGATGAGCCGACTAACCATTTAGACAAAGAATCAACGGATTGGCTACAGGATATGCTTCAAAGAGTAGAAGGTTCTATCATTTTTGTAACACATGATCGATACTTTTTAGATACAGTTGCGACACATATTTATGAGCTTGCGGATAAGACACTATATACGCATACTGGAAATTATGCAGATTATTTAGAGTCAAAAGCATTGCGTGAAGAAATGAATGCTGCCTCACAACAAAAGTTGCAAAATTTATATCGCAATGAATTAAAGTGGATTCGTAGAGGAGCAAAAGCAAGGTCGACCAAACAAAAAGCGAGAAAAGACCGATTTGAAGAAATAGATGCAAGTATAGACCGTGACAACTCTTCCTTAAATCTTGAGTTGGAAATGGTTACAACGAGACTTGGAAAACAAGTGTTAGAAGGAAAAGGAATCTCCAAAAGATTTGGCACTAAAAACATTGTGGAGGATTTTTCGTTCTTATTACAAGCTGGAGACCGGATTGGCATAGTAGGTCCAAATGGCGTGGGGAAAAGTACGCTTCTTAAAATGCTTGCAGGGGAAATCACGATGGATTCTGGTGAAATAATAAAAGGATCTACCGTTAAGTTAATGCACTTTACTCAACAGTTACCTGAGTTGAACCCTCAAACAAGAATGATTGAATATGTTCGTGAGTCCTCCGATTTAATAGAAACAGGTTCAGGAGAAAAATTCTCCGCTGCACAAATGTTAGAGAGGTTTTTGTTCCCATTAAATACACATGGTACACAAATTGGAAAACTTTCAGGTGGGGAAAAGAAACGCCTAGTGCTTTTAAAAATGTTAATGGAGCAGCCCAATGTTCTTTTCTTAGATGAGCCTACAAATGATTTAGATATTCAAACATTATCCGTTCTAGAAGATTTCATGGAATCGTTTCCTGGTGTAATTATTACCATTTCGCATGATCGTTTCTTCTTGGACCGAATTGCCAAAAAGCTATGGCTATTAAATGGTGATGGTACAGTAACTGAATGGCTTGGTGTATATTCCGATATGCTTGAAGCACCAAAAGATACTCCAAAAGAAGTACTGGAGCAAAAAAAAGTCGAGACACCTGAAAAAGTAGTAAAAGAAAAGAAAAAGTTTTCATACAAAGAACAAAGAGAATGGGAAACTATAGGTCAAGAAATTGAACAAACAGAACAGTTAATAGAGCAATTAGAGGAAAAAATGCAAACAGCTGGATCTGATTTTACTTTATTGCAAGATATAACGAATAAGTTAGCAGATGCTAACGACAAATATGAACAACTTATTGAAAGATGGTCCTATTTGGAAGAAATAGCATCTTCTTAATTTACAGGAGGTATTAATGCATGAAAATTATAACGATTGAGCCAACCCCTAGTCCAAACACGATGAAAGTGGTAATTGACCAAGAGCTTCCTTTTGGCAAAAGCCATAACTATAAAAAAGACAATATTGCAGATGCTCCAAAGGAAATCCAAGCTATCTTTGCAATTGAAGGTGTTAAAGGCATTTACCATGTGGCAGATTTCCTGGCAATCGAGCGTATCGCAAAGTTTACATGGGAAACAATTTTAGCAAATGTGGAAAATGTGTTTGGAGCTAATAATTCGGAAGTAAGCGAAGAGGAAAAACCATTAGAACATTATGGAGAAGTATACGTACATGTTCAGCAATATAAAGGAATCCCTCTTCAAGTGAAGGTATTCGATAGCGAGTCTGAGTCGAGATATGGGCTATCTTCACGCTTTTTAAATGCATTAGATGAAGCGATGGAAGGCGATCAAGAAAACTATCTACTGCTGCGTAAATGGGTAGATTATGGCGTTCGTTACGGCGATCAGAAGGAAATAGGGGAACAGTTAGTAAAAGAGTTAGAAGCAACTTTTCCAGAAAGCAAACTCGCACAGCTTATTGCAGATAAGGATATAAAGGAAGAAGATAAAAAGCCGATTAGAGCACCATTTACATTAGACCAATTTGAAGTTAGTGAATGGGAGGTGCGTTTTCAATTACTAAATAACTTGATTAATCCAGAGTTAGAAGATCTACCGATTCTGGAAAGAGCAGTGCAAGATGAGCAAGTATCCATTAGAAGATTGGCTACTGTTTACCTTGGATTAATAGAAGATGAAGCAGTTGTACCTTATTTAGAAATGGCTCTTAAGGACAAGAGTTCAGCAGTTAGAAGAACAGCTGGTGATGCAATGAGTGACTTAGGCTTTGAACAATTTGCAGACGCGATGAAAATTTCTCTATTTGATAAAAACAAACTAGTTCGCTGGAGAGCAGCAATGTATTTTTATGAAGTAGGTAATACCGATGCGCTTCCAGCACTTAAAGAAGCAATGAATGATAAAGAATACGAAGTTAAGCTTCAAGTGCTAATGGCTATTGCTCGTATTGAAGGTGGCGAGGAAGCTAAAGGGTCTGTATGGAAACAAATGAGTGAAGCAAGAAAATAGAGGTTATTTGAGACGCAAGAAAGTTGTTCGCTATTTTGAATAACATTCTTGCGTTTTTGTGTTGTTCCGCAAGTAACTGATATTCAAGTAATATATATCTTTTGAACAGTGGTATATTAATAGGAATCGGAGGTAGGAAGAATGAGATTGATTGATTCAAATATGATCTCACCTCAAATAGAGGAATTGTTGAGTTTTGCCACATCCAAAGAGAAGGTGGAAATGGAGTATCTTTCTTACTTATCAGCAACTAATAAATTGTTATATGGAATGATTATTGAAAATGAAATTGTTGGTTGTATCGGTATAGAGTTTATATCTTCGAGTAAATGTGAAATAAGGCATATCGCTGTAAGCCCCAAAAGTAGAAAACAGCAAATTGGTAGCGATATGATTTATTATATTATCGAGAAATTCCAAATAGATACTCTCTTTGCTGAAACAGATAAAGAAGCGGTGGATTTCTATTCATCTATCGGATTTTCTATAACAAGTATAGGAGAAAAATATTCAGGGGTAGAGAGGTTTCATTGTATACTAGAATTTGCGAATATATAAAAATAATCTTACTACTACCTTGCCAAAAAATAATCCAAAACGAATTGATGAAATAATTTAGCGGCGGGGGAAAGGTATCGATCTCTTACTACTGCCATCCCTATCACCCGTTCGTATGTAGCATCTTCAATTCTCAATTTGGTCATCCTATCCATTTCTCCGACGTAAGGTAAAATGGAATATCCTAGCCCGGAAGCTATAAAACCGGCAACAGTTGCGACTTCATCCCCTTCAAAAGAAATTATGGGCTCTAAACCTTCAGCTTTGAAAATTTCATCTGTTGTTTTTCGAAGTGCATACCCTTTTTTCAGACCTATAAATGATTCTTTGACTATTTCCTTTAGCTGAATGCTCTGACGTGATGCTAGAGGATGGTTTGCTTCCACTATGACAAATAATTCATCTCTCCAAAGTTCTGTCCACTCAATTGGTTTTTCGTTTTCCATAGATGCAAGTAGACATAAATCTAAGTTGCCATGTTTTAGTTCTTTCAGCTGCGTATGTGTATGATTTTGTTGAAATTTAAATGTGATATGGGGATACTCTTTATGAAAAGCGCGGATAATATTAGGAACAGTACTAGTACCTAATGTATGTAAAAATCCAAGAGATACTTCGCCATACTCAGGGTTCACAATATGCTGGATTTCCTCTAAACCTTGCTCCATTTCTTTCATAATATTATTGACTCTTAATAAAAATAGCTGCCCGTATTTGTTCAAGAGGATAGAGCGTCCTTGTCGATCAAATAAAGGAACGCCAATTTCTTGCTCCAAACTTGCGATTGATCTACTTAAAGCAGGTTGAGAAATAGATAGAATTTCTGCGGCTTTCGTCATATGTTGAATCTTTGCGAGAGTTTGAAAATATTCTAATCGTTGCCATTCCATAAAATCATCCCTCTTCAGTTTTATCATACCTAAAAGGTATCGTATTAATAAGAATAATAAATTATACATTATGAATAGTCAATGCTACTATTAATTCAACAGATTAATACTTTAATGAAATAAAGGGGATATTCAAGATGAAAGTTGTAGCACCTAAAGCTTTTACATTAGAAGGCGGGAAACGAGCAGTATTATTGCTTCATGGATTTACAGGGAGTACGAAGGATGTAAAAAAATTAGGGCAATATTTACATAAAAGAGGCTATACTTGCCATGCACCAATGTACAGAGGTCATGGTGTTACACCAGAAGAATTATTATTAACTAGTCCAAATGAGTGGTGGCAAGATGTGGTTGATGGATACAACCATTTAAAAAAACTGGGCTATGAAGAAATTGCAGTAGCTGGAATTTCCCTAGGAGGAGTATTCTCTCTGAAAGTGGCTGAAGAGTTCCCTGTAAAAGCTGTTGTATCAATGTGTGCTCCTATAAAACGAAATAACACAGATGGGTTATTTGATCGACTTTACAATTATGCTAAAATCTATAAGTCATTTGAAGGAAAAACAAAAGAAGAAATAGTAGAGGAATTAGAGATATTAAAAAATACTAACAGTGAATCCTTTAATGGTGTTCATGAAATAACAGAGATGACTTGTGATGGATTACAACTTATCAATTCACCAACTCTTGTATTACAAGGCTCATTAGATGATGATATTTATCAAAAAAGTGCTTCCTTTATTCACGAATCAGTAGTGACCGATGAAAAAGATATTATTTGGTATAAAGAATCTGGTCATATAATTACCGTTGGAAAAGAGAAGGACAAAGTATGTGAAGATGTATATGAATTTCTTAATCAAGTGGATTGGATTGCTTCCTAGGATTATTTATAAACCTTTTACTTTAGAGCGCATATAAGTGCTTCATTGGTAAAAGGTTTTTTCTTAGTGTATTTGTAGTATGATATGTAGTAATTATAGTCTGGGAGGAATACTAGTGAAGTTAATCAAAGTACTTTTTAGCATTATCATTGTTTTAGGTATTATCGTAGTAGCCGCTTATTATTTCGTACCAACGCTAGTTGCCGATCAAGTGATGGAAAAGGTATCTAGAGAATTGCAGGACAGTGGGCACTTGGAAACGGTAAAAAATGAAATCGAAAACGACCCAGAGCTACAAGCATTCATAGCAGAGGGTAAGAATGTAGATAGCAGTAAACTACCTTTTCAAACGAAAGAAGAAGCCACAAGAGCACTGGTAACAAAGTTTGGCATAAGCGAAATTCAAGAAATCCAATCAAAAGCCCAAAATGGATTGACAGCAGAAGAAAAACAGGAAATTTTTAATAAACTAGAAAGCAACTTGACTGAAGAAGAAATGCTTGCTTTAAAAGTCTTAGCATATAAGGAATTATCAAAGTAAATCATTAAAGAGGAGCGAGATAAAAATGTCACTTATTCTGCGGGAAGTATTAGAAGAAGAAAAAATTATTTTAAAAAACCTCTTTTCTTTGTATCTACACGACCTTTCAAAATATACTGCTGAAATAGAAATTGGGGAAGATGGTAGCTTTGAATATGATGGTTTAGATGTATTTTGGGAAACAGAAGGTCTTTCCCCATTTTTCATCATGTTAGATAAAAGCATAATTGGTTTTATCCTACTTGTAGAACGGCCATTCTTAAAGAATGAGTATGACTTTGGGTTAAATGACCTATTTATACTCAATAAATACAAAGGTAAGGGGTTAGGAATACAAGCGGTAAAGAAATTATTCCAAGATAAAAAAGGTAAATATTTTGTCATTGAATTAGTTGAAAATAGCCCTGCTGTTTCTTTTTGGAAAAAAGTCTATAGTAAATTGACTATTAACTTTGAAGAAAGGCAAGATGTAGTGGACGGTGAACAATGTTTGATTCAGACATTTACCATTAAGTAGAATTTGAATGTGTATCCATTTGAGTGGAAATTTAAAAAAATGATCCGTTATTGCTATGTTCAGTAATAGAAAAAGCAAATGGGGATTACCCACTTGCTCAATGGTTTACTAATTGTTTAGAAACATTCCAATGCATGGATGGAATTATATTTTGATTTAACCGTTTCGCAAACTTTAATGCGGTATCTATATCTGAAAAAATTTTATCCACTTGGCTGTTTGATGACTTTAAAACCTCTGTTGTTCCGTCAATGTTTCGTGTAATTACGAACATATACAACTCCTGGTTGTGACTTCAGCAAATAAATTGCTGTAAGCTTATTATCTCATGAGAAAGTAAGGGCGTATACATTAATTGGAAATGGTAATCTAAATGAAATTATTCAACCATATTTTAGGAGGAATAATTCGACTAAATTGGCCATCAAATAAAAAAGACCTTTTCAAGGTCTAATTGATTTTATTTCACTGTTAACATATTCTTTTAGGATTAATAATTCCAAAACGTCTTGCATTGAATATTTATTAGTATCATGCCCAGAGATAAGTTCGTTGTATTGGTTAACTAAATCATTAAGCGTCTCAAAGTAAAAATTATTTAGTGTTATTTCAAATCTAGTAATCGTATTCACCTTCTTCTTTTCTAGAAGCATGAACCATTACTGTTTTTTTTATTCAAATACTCGGGATTATTAGATATTTTCGTAGAAAAAATATTCTTTAGTGAAATTATAATCCAACAATCTGTTCGAATACTGATTTATTTGTAGTCCTATTCCAGAATCATTACTGATATTTTCTAAATAACATGAATGAAAAATGAAAGTTTAAAGTTAAAAAAGGTGAATAAATAGAATAACTTGAGTAGAATGAGATTAGAAATCCCTTTGTATAAAGGGAAATAGAACCTAAGAAAGTGGGCGAAATCATGAATGCATACGATGAGTATATGAAAGGCATTGTAGGGCCGATGCGAAGTGAATTAACGGAGGCTGGATTTAAAGAGCTTACTACACCTGAGGAAGTACAAGAACATATGTCTACAGCAAATGGAGTTTCCTTAATAGTCATAAATTCGGTGTGTGGCTGTGCTGCTGGACTCGCAAGACCTGCAGTTGTTCATGCATTAAATGAGTTAGAAATTAAACCGGAAAACTTAGTTACAGTATTTGCTGGACAAGACCAGGAAGCTACCGCGACAATGCGTGGTTATTTTGAGGAGATTCCTCCAAGTTCACCTTCTATTGCTATATGGAAAGATAATCAGTTAGCATATTTCATCCCTCGTGAGCAAATAGAAAGTAATTCAATGGAGACGATTAAAGATCATTTATCTGGTGTTCTTTCACAAGTTGTTTCTTCATGAACACCGTAGTAACAACAGCTGGTAGAACGAATAAAGAATTTATATTAAAAGCAAAAGAGATTTCTATAAATTTAAACCTTCCGTACTATGAACGTAAAAAGAAATCCGTTTCTACGATACAAAATGAGCAGCAGGCAAATGTGCTCGTTGTGAATAAAGAGAGATTGGAACTGTATACATACGGTTCCACTTCTCCTTTTTTCTTTCATCCAAATTCAGCAGCTTTTCGAATAAAGAGACTATTACAAGGAGAGCAGGATTCATTTTTAGAATCTGTACGATTAGAAAAGGGAGATTGCTTTTTAGATACTACTGCTGGTCTATGCTCCGATAGTATAATCGCTTCATATGCGGTTGGAGATTTAGGGGTTGTACATGCATGTGAAAAAGAACGCATGATTGCATATATGGTAGATGAGGGGTTAAGAAATTACGAAACGAGAAATGAAGCATTATTAAAAAGTATGCGACATATTGATCTAATCCATCAAAATGCAGTTGACTATATGAAAACAGTAGCTTCCAATTTCTATGATGTTGTTTATCTAGATCCAATGTTTGAAGAAGTAATTGAGGAATCATCCAACTTTCAAGTATTAAGAGCAGTTGGAGCTCATGATTCTTTGACTGATGAATGGGTGGAAGAGGCAAAGCGACTTGCAAGAAAGAGAGTGGTCTTAAAAGCGCATTTTCGTTCAAATCTATTTGATAAATTCGGTTTTGAACGAGAAATAAGGTTATCCTCTAAATTTCATTATGGCATTATTGAATTATTGTAAAACACTCTATAAAACAAATAGAAAAGAGAGCCACGGCGGCAGCCAAGACTCTCCTGGAAACTTCATATCAATCCGTAAAGTTAAGTGATGTCAAATATGCTAATAAAAATAAAAATCCGATACCAATTACTAATCCTGCGTCCATCGTGATTTTCCTCCTTTGTTCAAAAAGCTCTGTGGTATGTTTACACATTTTATTGTACAATGAATAGTGAGAAGATGAAACCTTTAGTTCGTCAAAACGTTTAATAGAATGAAGAGTTTACTAAAATTGTTCAATATTGAAGGTGAATAGCATGAAAAAATGGTTCCAGAAGTCAATAATTATAACTGTTGCATTGCTAACATTTGGTCTAATATCTCCTAGTCATTTCATATGGGAGCAAATATTAGATAGTAAAAGTCCTTCAAGGACTATAGCTTCTAATGCAAATGATTATGAACAAGTAACAATAACAGATGAATCCTATGTTTACAAAAACATGGCACATGCTGCCAGGGAACAAGCATACATAAAGTTTGGTAATCGAATAGGGCCAGTTATTCAACATGAGTTTGACGATGTAATATTTCCTAAGATGCAGGAAGCAATTGATATGACTATTGCCAAAGCTTCCGCTCAAGAGATAACTCGTTTATCTATCTCTGAGCAGCCATCTGGAGATCATCACGAAAAGATCTTTAATATTTATAATGATTCAACTAAAAAAGACCTAATCCGTTTTCATGTCAGAACGGATAAGAAACCTCAAGAGGGTTATTATTTCAATTTCCATTATCACTTGGCGGAAGATAAGTATTCTAAACATTATGTGCTGGGTGACATATATTGGTCAAAAAACACACCACCAAAATGGCTCTCTTAGTGAGAGCTTTTTTTGCATGAAAATGAAAAGAGGGATAAGTTATGGAGCAGTACCTTACTTTGTGTAAACATATTATGAATAGTGGAGTTGAAAAAGGTGATCGTACAGGAACTGGTACGAAAAGTGTCTTTGGCTATCAAATGCGATTTGACCTATCAGAAGGCTTCCCACTTCTTACAACCAAAAAGACGGCATTTCGACTAGTGGCAACCGAGCTACTTTGGTTTTTAAAGGGTGATACAAATGTGAAAACACTAATTCAGGCGAATAATCATATTTGGGATGAGTGGGCATTTGAAAAGTGGGTGAGCAGTGATAATTATACTGGGCCTGACATGACAAACTTTGGCGTTCGAGCAGCAAAAGACCCTGAATTTAACGCTATTTTGCAACAGCAAATGGATTTATTTTGTGAAAAAATCTTAAGTGATGATGCTTTTTCGGAAGAATTTGGTGATTTAGGTCCCGTATATGGTCGTCAATGGAGATCGTGGCCTTCTAAGGATGGACAAACGATAGATCAATTGCGAAATGTCATTGAGCAAATTAAGAAAAATCCAGACTCAAGAAGACATATTATTACTGCATGGAATCCAGCAGAGGTAGATGATATGGCTTTACCTCCATGTCACGCCTTCATGCAATTTTATGTGGCAAATGGTAAATTATCTTGTCAACTTTATCAGCGTAGTGCTGATGTGTTTTTAGGAGTGCCCTTTAATATTGCATCTTATGCATTATTAACCCATCTAATAGCAAAAGAATGCAAGTTAGAAGTCGGCGAATTTGTCCATACTTTAGGTGACGCTCATTTATATTTAAATCACATGGAGCAGGTCACTACGCAATTGGAAAGAGAGCCACGAGCATTACCAAAGCTTTTATTGAACGACGAAAAAGAATCTGTATTTGATTTTGAAATAGAAGATATTAAATTAGAGGGGTATGACCCGCACCCACGGATTAAAGCACCAATCGCCGTATAAAATTTGAAGGGGGAAGCTAATGATTTCACTAATAGTTGCACATGACCCTAATAGAGTAATTGGATTTGAAAACAAAATGCCTTGGCATATCCCGGGCGACCTTGCTTACTTTAAAAAAGTGACGATGGATAAAGCGATGGTAATGGGAAGAAAGACGTTTGAATCCATAGGGCGAGTACTACCAGGACGTAAAAATATAATTGTCACAAGAAATCCCGATTATCGCGTTGAAGGTGCTGAGGTAGTAACTGACTTGGTTAAAGCTATTGAACTGGCTTCAGTTCATCATGAAGAAGTAATGGTTATTGGTGGAGAACAAATTTTTCGAGCAATTTTACCTAAAGCAGATAGGCTTTATATTACATTAATACAACAAACTTTCGAAGGAGATACTTATTTCCCAACATACGGTGATGAATGGATGTTGGTAGAAACAACAGAAGATATGACAACTCCTGAGGGAATTGTGTATGTTTACCTCGTTTATGAAAGAAGAGTTAGTGAATAAGTTGTAGTTACTATTAATGCTACATACACTATAGTGGGAGTATGTAGCTTTAATATTATATATGGGGTAAGTAAAAGTTTACAGAACACCGATATTCTTCTTATAATAGTACTAGGTAGGAAGGAAGGGATAGCATATGCCGAAAGTTCACATAGTAACTGATTCCACAGCGGATTTAACAACAGAATTAGTTAAGCAATACAATATACATATTGTGCCTTTGACAATTCAAATTGATGGTGAATCATATATTGATGGAGTAGATATAAATTCAGAAGAATTTTTAGAAAAAATGGCGAAATCTAAACAATTACCGAAATCATCACAACCATCATCAGGCATCTTTAAAGAATTATACGATGAACTTGGTAAAGATGGTGATCACGTTATCTCTATACATATGACTGGCGGCATGAGTGGTACTGTAAAATCGGCACAGGCAGCTGCGGAAATGACAGAATCAGATATTACAGTAATTGATTCGAAATTCATTTCCTTTGCATTATCATTTCAAGTCGTAGAAGCCGCAAAAATGGCATTAAATGGTGAAACAAAACAAGCAATCATTCAAAAAGTGGAAGAAATTCGTAGCAAGTCTGATTTGTTTGTAGTTGTAGATACGTTGGATAACCTTGTTAAAGGTGGTAGAATTGGTAAGGGTAGGGCAATGCTTGGCTCTTTACTGTCTATAAAGCCAATCGCAAGTTTAGCAGGAGGAGAGTATACACCAATTGCTAAGGTTAGAAGCCATAAACAAGTTGTCAATTATTTATTTGACCGATTTCTTTCCGATACGAAAGGAAAAGTCGTTAAAGCAGTGGGTATTTCACATGCAAATGGGTTTTCGATGGCTACACCTTTGATCAAACTCATAAAAGAATCCGGCTTCCAAGATATCCAGGTTTCCATTACTTCACCTGTTATTAGTACGCATACCGGACCTGGTGCTATTGGATTTATGTATATGACTGAATAGCAAAAAGGCAGGGAGGAACACTTTTCCCTGCTTTTGTTTTAGAAAAAAGGAGTTTTTAATGAAATATTTAATAATAATTTTTAGTGTTATTTTTCTAATAGGATGCAATTCCAATGAAATGGTAGAGGTTAGTTTTTCAGAAAAGCAGGATGTTCTTTTTGAGGAATATGTTATCCCCTTTCAATTTTTCCCTAGAACGATAGAAGTAGTTGGGCTTGGTGATTCCCTTACACAGGGTGTAGGGGATGAATTAAAGCAAGAAGGATATTTAGGGCGTCTACAACAACATTTTTCACAATATAAAGGAATAGAAGACGTTTCATTAACCAATACTGCAAAAAGGGGTCGTCGTAGCGATCAACTTTTAAAGATATTAAAGGATGGAGAAATTGACCACCAAATCCGAAAAGCCAATTTAATCACAATAACTATTGGTGGCAATGACATTATGAAGGTTGTTAAGAAAGACTTGTTTAATCTTAAGGTAGAGGCATTTGAAAAGGAACTAGGAAAGTTTGAACGGAATTATAAAAAAATTATTCAGGAAATTCGAGAGGTTAATAGTACAGCTCCGATTATTGTGGTAGGTTTATATAATCCTATAACGATAGTCACAGATGAAAAAAGTGAATTTGATCACATTTTAAACGATTGGAATACTGTCATAGAAGAGACCGCTTCCAATGATCGGAATGCTTGTTTTGTACCAATCGATCAGCTTTTCATGACAAACAGTAATTTAGTTTATCATACGGATTTCTTTCATCCCAATAGTAAAGGCTATAAACTCGTAATTGAAGAAATAGTCGAGTCGATGCAAGATTGTGGTTTAATAGATGCAGATAAGAGGGAATTGTTGTTTTAAGGAGTTGATGGGATGAATAAATGGAAAATAGCATTTATACTGTTAGTAATCATTATTATTGGTAGTATTGGCACGTTGTTTTATTGGATAACAACTCCTGCTGAACCTATTGTAATTGAGGAAACTAGTCCTTCAGCTGAAGGGAATGTGTTAACTGTTAATGCGACAAAAGAGGATTTTCAAGCTATTGCTAATACGTATTTGAAAAAAGCAATCGGAGGAAAACCTCTTCCGCTGCAGTTGTCTGTTGAGGATCAAATAATTCTTTCAACAGAATTTCAAGCTTTTTCAATTAATTTACCAGTCAGAATGATTTTTGAACCTTATGTTGAAGAGAACGGTAATATTCGTCTAGAACAATCATCTGTTGAAATTGGTAAATTACCACTAGATCCTGAACAAATTTTGAAGCTATTGAGAGATTCAGTCGAGCTTCCGGAGTGGATGGTAGTGAATCCTGCAGAAGAAGAGGTACTTATCCAATTGACCGATATACCGATGACCTCAGGTGTTCATGTCCGAGCAAAAGAGTTTAATTTGGCTGAGGATATTATTACGCTTGAGATTGTAATACCAGCAGAATAGGGGGCGAAACAATGGAAAAAGCAACTTTTGCAGGCGGCTGTTTTTGGTGTATGGTAAAGCCTTTTGACTCGTACGATGGAATAGAGCAAGTGGTATCTGGATATACGGGTGGTCATGTACCTAACCCAACATACGAACAAGTTTGTTCCAACGCAACTGGACATTATGAAGCAGTGCAAATCACTTTTGACCCGGCTTTATTTTCATATGATCGTTTATTAGAAATTTTTTGGCTCAACATTGATCCTACGGATGATAATGGTCAATTTTTCGACCGTGGCTCGTCCTATCAAACAGCGATTTTTTATCATTCAGAAGAGCAAAAAGAAAAAGCAATTGCTTCCAAGGATGCATTGGATGCTAGTGGTAAATTTAATAAGAAAATTGCTGTGAAGATAATTCCAGCTTCTGAGTTTTACCCAGCTGAAGAATATCATCAAGATTATTATAAGAAAAATCCTGCTCACTATAATCGATACTTTACAGGATCAGGACGAGCAGCTTTTGTGGAAAAATTGAAGGAGGGATATTAGATGAAAGACAACTTAACTGAAATGCAATATTATGTAACCCAACAAAATGGTACAGAGCCTCCGTTCCAAGGGGAGTATGATAAGCATTTTGATGAGGGTATTTATGTAGATATAGTATCTGGTAAACCTTTATTCCATTCAAAGGATAAATATGATGCAGGTTGTGGTTGGCCGAGCTTTACTCGTCCAATTGAAGAGCATGAGGTTGTAGAGAAATTTGATGATAGCCATGGTATGAGACGTGTAGAAGTTCGAAGCAAAACAGCTGACTCTCACCTAGGACATGTATTCCCGGATGGTCCTAAAGAGGAAACAGGCTTACGCTATTGTATCAATTCAGCGGCACTTCGTTTTGTACCAAAAGATAAGTTGGCTGAAGAAGGCTATGAAGAATATAGTAAGTTATTTTAATTAGTTTAAGTGAACGATAAAAAATGGTTGTTTATGACGAGAGTCTAAAACAACCATTTTTTTATTTTAAGAGTTAGTAAATAATATAGTCTGTGAACACTGGGTTTATGAGACTTGTAAGAATGAATGAACGTGAATGAACCTATGATTTCCGTTTCAGGTGGACGCTTTCCGCGGGCACGGCTTCAGCCTCCTCGTCGTCTCACTCCTGCGGGGTCTTCAGCTCGCGCTTTCTCGCTGGAGTCGCCACCTTGCACTTCAATCAATGAAGGTGTGGTACTACACAAAGAGATTAGGTATAGCGTATCGCCTGAGATAATTAAATTAGTTAAAGTATATGTAAGGATAAAAACATATTTGGAGTAGTTGCATTATTCTTCCGAAGGTGAAAAGTGTAGATTGCATTTCTACTAGTGGAAATAAAAAGAAATAGTAAGTATGCATTAAATAAAGAAGTGAAAGAACGAACGAAATTGCATCTTCGTGAGCTTCCTTTATGTATCAGAAAAGTATCATTTCTTTCGTTAAACAAAAAGCCCTAACCTGTTTCTCAGAGTTGTGGAACGGCGACGGATAGACAAACACCATAAGATTACCGGAAAAAAGAGATTCTAGTTGGTTGTGACGGACGTCACAACCAACTAGAATCTCTATATAAAATTATTCGGTAATCATATAGTGAAATGTCTGTCCAAAGCAATTCAGAAACGATAGAAACATGTTTTTTTCTTAAAGGATCGGTCATCTTTTGCTCAATCTGTCTTATAACTTGAATTCATTAACGACTTTACTCAATTCGTCAGCTTGGTGTGATAATTCTACAGCGGAAGCATTGATCTCTTGCATCGCAGCAGAACCTTGTTCAGCAGCAGCAGCGGAAGTCTCCGTGTTAGATGCCGTATTCTCAGCAATTTGCGTTACTTCTATAAACGATGCTGCCACCTCTTGACTGAAGTTAAGCGTTTCTTCGATTTGTTTCACCATTTTATCAATAATAGAAATTGTTTCATTTGTTTGTTTTATAATTTCGTCTAGTGAAGTATTAGTTTCATTTGCAACTTCAACGCCTCGAATGACACTTTCTACACCTTCATGATTTTGTTTAACAATAGATGTAACTTCCGATTGAATAGAAGTGACGATACCAGTAACTTCTTTAGCAGCTTTTTGGGATTGCTCTGCAAGCTTTCTTACCTCATCGGCTACTACGGCAAATCCTCTACCATGTTCACCAGCGCGAGCAGCTTCAATTGCAGCATTTAAAGCTAGTAAATTCGTTTGCTCTGCAATAGTCGTAATCGTTTTGATAATGGATGTAATTTCATTGGATTTAGTACCAAGTGATTCTACTGTTTGTGTAGTATTGGCCATTGTTTCTTCGATACTCATCATTACATTGGACGAATGCTGAACGGATTCTCCGCCTTTTTGAGCAGCCTGAATCATTTGGTCAGTTGCTGCTTTGACTGATTGTGCATCATTATTTAAATATCTCGTTGCTTCCTCTAATGAATTCATTTTTTGAATTGCTTCTGTCATGCTTCTTAATGTTTGATCACTACCAGCAGCGATTTCATTTGTAGAATCAGCGATAGATTGAATAGTTAAAGCAGTTTCATCGGAAGAGGCCATCAATTCCTGTCCACTAGCCGAAACATTCACTGTAAGCTCTCTAACTCTTCTAACAAGGTCGGCTATTGATGCTATTAACACATTTGTACTATTTGCTATCTCAGAAAATTCATCTTTGGATCTAACTTTAACTCTCCTTGTTAAGTCTCCTCCAGCTTGTGCGATATCCAAAATAGAGCGGTTAATAGCATTTGTATTGCGTTTAATAGAATAGAAAAGCAAAATACCAAAAGATAAAGTAAGGATAACAGAGAAAATAGTTAATGCGATAAATATAATTAGTGAAGTCGTGTTTTCTTTTTTCAGCAAGGCAATCTGATCAGTATTATTTTTTTCAAGTAGTTCGTTCATAGCTGCGATATGTACATCTACATAACTCATAGCGGTTTTACCATTTCCGGTATTGACTAGTTTTTGAGCAGATTCTAACCCTTTTTCATCACGAATTTTGATAACACGATCGGAGTATTGTAAGTATGTTGTAAAAAACTGATCGATTGACTGGATTTTTTGTAATTCATCTGGTCGATTTTCGTACGTTTTATAAAGTGCTTTGATATTTGTAGTAGTTGAATCTTTATATTTTCTATAGCTTGCCATATAATTATTCTTACCAGTAATGATGTAGCTTTGCTCAGCATTCGCGAGTTGGGCGATATCCGTTGCAATTTGGTTTACCATCATCTGTTCTTTTACATCGACATTTGTAAATTTCTCTAACGCCTGTTGAGCGGAAAACATTTTGGTAGATGTAAGGACAAGCATTGATATTAAGACTAAAATAAGCACTGTGAAAATTATAAGTACTCGACCTCGGATGGAATGAAGAAAGCTAGCCTTAGTTGAATGGTTTAATTTGAGTTGTTTATCTTTGTTCTTAGATTTTTTGAATAACGATGTAACTTTATTCCTCTGAGGATTTCCAAGATTCTTTTTAGGAGTCTTTATTTTAGGGAATTTCATTGATTTTAACTTGTTAGAAATGCTATTTCTCAATCATATCAATCCTTTCAATCTGTCGAACTATTAACATTTTTAAGTTTACTTGTTTTAGTTGGAATTATCTACATTTTTTTTGCGTTTATAAGACTTCATGACTAAAGGAGGAAAAATATTATGCGACAATCGTTTTATTTATTTGCATTAAAATATCGCGGGGGTCAAAAGGATGATAAAAAGGCAAAATTTGCTAATAGCATGTTTGACCAACATGATTTTCCTAAAGCTGAAACTTCATTTCATAAACTTTCGTTATATATTGAAGAGCTTGCTGATGCGAGTATGCCTGCAGCCGTCTTTGATGAATTATGGGAATATTATGTCGAAGATTCAAAGTTGTAAGTTCATTGCAATTGAAGGGAAAAAACGGTATCATTAAGCCGAAACGTATTAGAAATGAGGTTATATAATTGAGTATTCATATTAGTGCTAAAAAAGGTGAAATTGCAGACACAATCTTACTTCCAGGCGACCCACTACGCGCAAAGTATATTGCCGAAACATTCTTAGAGGATGTTGTTCAATATAACGAAGTTCGTAATATGTTCGGATATACTGGAACATACAAAGGAAAAAGAATTTCTGTGCAAGGTACAGGAATGGGAGTACCATCGATCTCTATTTATATTAATGAATTGATGAATGAATATGATGTTCAAAAGCTTATCCGAGTTGGAACATGTGGAGCTATCCAAAAAGATGTGAAAGTACGTGACGTAATTCTTGCACAAAGTGCTTCTACAGATTCAACTTTGAACAAAGTTCTACTTGATGATATCAGCTTTGCACCTACAGCTGACTTTGACTTGTTATACAAAGCGTATAATGCAGGGAAAGAAGCTGGACTAAACTTAAAAGTAGGGAATGTATTTACAGCTGATCTATTCTATAATGATAATGCTCAAAATGAGAAGTGGGCTGAATATGGGGTTCTTGCTGTAGAAATGGAATCAGCAGCGCTTTATACACTAGCAGCTAAATTTGGACGTCAAGCATTGTCGGTTTTGACTGTTAGTGATCATATAATAACAGGAGAAGCAACTTCTTCTGAGGAACGTCAAACAACGTTTAATGAAATGATTGTTGTAGCATTAGAAGCGGCTATTCAAGACTAATATATATTTTGGCTTTGGATTAACCAATCAATCATAAATAGACTGTCATTTATATGACAGTCTATTTTTAAAATAATGCGATGACTTAAAGTAATTAATACTACATATAATTTAATGGTAGTTTTTTCTGAAAAGGGTGAAAGAATTTGGACGAACATAATCAAAATAATGATGAACAGACAACAGAAGTTAAACCAGCTTCAAAATATATTAAAATGAAACCTTTTGTTTTACTTTTAAGTACTTTTGCTTTAATTGTGGTAACAGCTGCAGTCACTATGATCGCGTTAACATGGGGTGACGAAAAAGTTGTAAACGTAAATCCGATAAGTCAGAATGAGCGTTCGGAATTCGCTAAATTGTATATGGCCTATGATAAATTGGAGGAAGAATACTATAAAGAGGTAGACGAAGAAGCAGTGATAAATGGTGCTATAAACGGAATGATTGATGCATTAGAGGATCCATATTCTGATTATATGAACCAGGATGAGGCTTCACAATTCAACGAAAATATTTCCTCTAGTTTTCAAGGTATTGGTGCAGAAATCCAAGAAAGAGATGGCGTTATAAATATTGTCTCGCCTATTAAAAATTCACCAGCAGAAAAAGCTGGGCTTATGCCGAATGATAAAATCATTGCTGTAGATGGTAAAGATATTAAAGGGTATAGTGCTTCCGAAGCAGTATTACTTATTCGTGGTAGTAAAGGGACAGAAGTGACTTTGTCCATACAGCGTGGAAATAATGCATTAATGGAAGTAACTATTGTACGTGACGATATTCCGATTGAAACGGTTTATGCTGAAATGTTAGATGACCAAGTTGCTCATATTATTATATCTAGTTTTTCGACTAACACGTATGATGAATTGCTAACAGCAATCGATGCAATGGAAAAAGAGGGCATGAAAGCACTTATACTTGATGTTCGTCAAAATCCTGGTGGTTTGTTATCTTCTGCAATTGATATTTCTAATCTCTTTGTTGAGGAAGGGAAAAACATTCTGCAAATTGACATTCAAGGCAAAAAAGATATTACAGTTGCTACTCCTGGCACTCGTGTTAATGTTCCTGTAACCCTTGTAATTGATGAAGGTAGTGCATCAGCCTCTGAAATTTTAGCTGGCGCATTAAGTGAATCTGCAAAAGTTCCATTAGTAGGTTTAAAATCTTTTGGTAAAGGGACTGTCCAAACAGTAAATGATCTGCCAGACGGTTCAAATATTAAAATTACTACTGCTAAATGGTTAACTCCTGATGGGAACTGGATTCATGAAAAAGGGATTAAACCCGATTATGCAGTTGAATATCCATCGTATGCGATGCTGCCACCTTTAGACACTTCTGTAACTTTAAAGATCAATCAGTCATCGGATGCAGTTAAAACAGCAGAAGAAATGTTAAAAGCAGTAGGCTATGATGTAGGTGTAGTTGATGGTAATTTTGATGAGCAGATGAATAATGCTGTGAAAAAATTCCAAGCCGACAACAAACTTGCTGTTTCAGGAGATATTGATGGAGAAACCTCTTATCAATTGATGGATAAACTAAGAACGAAAATTTTAGAGGAAGATCCACAACTATTAAAAGCACAAGAAATCGTGACAGATTTGTTGAAAAAATAAAGAGTTTAAGGAGAGCTGGCCTTTATGGTCAGCTTTTTCAACGACCTATGTAAGGAGCGTACAAGATGAAGGATGTCTATTTACTAAGTGGATTTTTAGGAAGTGGGAAAACTTCTTTATTATCTCATTTAATCGAACAACTGAAAACAGAGGGTTTGAAGCCAGCAGTTATTATGAACGAATTAGGGAAATTGCCTTTCGATAGCAAATCAGTGGACGAGGATGTTCCGATTAAGGAAATGCTTGAAGGATGTATTTGTTGCACAGGTGCTGAAAAGATGGAAGCACAGCTTCAAATGTTATTAGAGGGTGAAGAATTCGATGTTCTTTTAATTGAAACAACTGGTGCAGCTCATCCTGTTGAAGCAATGGATGCTGTTTTATCTCCTTTTTTTGCAAGTAGATTAAATATGAAAGGTATTATAACGGTTGCAGATTGTAAACGGTGGCTGGATCGAGACAAAATGTCTCCTCAAACACGAATGTTATTTTTAGAGCAGATTAAACATGCTCATTTAATAGTAGCAAATAAAGTAGATTTACTATCTGATGATGAAGTAGCTGCGGTAACAATGCAAATCCATGGATTAAATAGCCATGCACCTATTATTCAGACATCCAATGCAAAATTGCCGTTTAAAATGATAACCAATCTAGAGGCTACTTTTCACGGTCAAGAGGTTAAGCAAGCGGCAATAGGGAAACAGCTAACTTTATCTTCCCGTTTACACACCTTCACAGAGTCTGTTGAGCAGGAAGAGTTTGAACAGTGGGTTAAAGGTCTTCCAGACACCATTTATCGTATGAAAGGATATGTTCCATTAAAAGGCTATAAAAACCCTTATTTGTTTCAATATGCTTATGGAATGGTGCAGTGGCTTCCAGAATACATTAAAATGGAGCCTCAGATCGTTATTATTGGTGAAAATGTGGAAACAATTGCTGTGATAGGACATACTCTAAATGATTAAAGCATTTCAGGTACTTTATCAAAATCGGCAATCAGTTAGGAATATCCAAACCGAAGACGAGGTTAGAGCAATAATTCATTCGGAGCTATTAGATGAATTTACTCACCCTAGAGCTAGGTTATCTATACAAAAAAAGTATAGTTTAGCAATGGATCGGATTAAAAATAGCGAGCTATCTGAAACTGAGCAGATAATGATGATTAATCTTTATAAAGAAGAATTTATAAATCTGTCAACAGTAGATCATAGCTAATATTTTAGTAAAGTGGTTAAGTTATCCAAAAATCTTAGCTAGAATAGTAGATTTGAAGGTATAAAAGTTTCGATTGGTTTCAATGGAATATTTTATGTGAAAATTTCCGTCTATTTTGTGTTTACAATAAGGGAGCACAAAAGAAGGAGGAAATGAAACATGAATAAAAAACATACGATTATGGCTGGAATTTTAGCGAGTGGATTATTACTCTCTGCCAATACTGCTAGCGCATCTATGAATACTGGGTTTTCACCAACTGCTTCCGAGGCAAAGGCAACGGTTATATATAAATGGGGAGCTACAAATAATGTTTCCTCTCAAGTAAACTTGGATGAAATTATGCAATTATCATTTGCACAGCTTCTAAATCTTCAAAATGTAAATAAGATTAATATAAATGAAGTAGAGAAAAAACCGGAAGTCGTTACTCCAGCTAAGCCAGTTGAAGAAAAACCAGAAGTGGTTACTCCAGCTAAGCCGGTTGAAGAAAAACCAGAAGTAAAAGCGCCAGTAGCGCCAATTAAAGAAAAACCAGAAGTAAAAGCACCAGTTGAACAAAAAGTAGAACAAACACCAGTAGTACAAAAGCAGACTCCTGAAGTAAAAGATGAGGTAAAAGTTACTTCTGAAATTCAACAGGTTGTTGATTTAACTAACCAAGAACGTGCTAAAGCTGGATTAAAAGCACTTCAAATTGATACAAAACTTACGCAGTCAGCGCAAGCAAAATCACAAGATATGAAAAATAAAAACTATTTTTCTCATACAAGCCCAACTTACGGATCACCATTTGATCAAATGAAGTCAATGGGAATTACGTATAAATCTGCAGCAGAAAATATTGCAATGGGTCAACGTAGTCCTCAGGAAGTAGTAGATGCTTGGATGAAATCTCCAGGACATAAAGCGAACATAATGAACGCTTCTTTCACACATATTGGTGTAGGTTTATCGGATAGTGGTTATTATTGGACACAACAATTCATTGGTAAATAATTAATACACCCAAAAAGCGACGCATAATGCGTCGCTTTTTTTTATAGAGGTTGAGCGAACTGATTATCCAAGCAAAGGGATAATCGCTTTAAAAAGATCGAATACTCTCGTTTATATTGGATTTACTCTCGTTCAGGTGCTTTTTACTCTCGCAGCTGCTTGCGTTACTCTCGTTTGAAAAAAATACTCTCGACCAGCGTTCATTTACTCTCACAGCGGAATTTTTAACCATTTTAAGATCGCTACTCTTTCATTTTCTTCTGTAAATAAATTAGCCTTGCGGTCAGGGTGATCGCCCCTATAGACAGCCCTACGATTAATCCAATCCAATATCCAAAGCGCTCAAATGATGTGTAATTGGCTAATATATAACCGGTAGGTAAACCAATTATCCAATAAGAAATGATGGCCATAATAAATGTCATTGTCACATCTTTATAGCCACGCAATGCTCCTTGGACTGGTGCTTGAATTGCGTCTGATAGCTGGAACAGTGCAGCAAAGAAGAAAAATTGAACTGTCAATTCAATTACATAACGATCGTCCGTATACACCGAAGCTATTTGCTCTCTAAATAACAGTAAAATTGAAATAGAAACTAAACTAAAACAGATGGCAGTTACAACACTAAGCCAGCTAAATGTTTTTGCGTCTTCGAATCGTTTCGCACCAATTTCATGTCCTACTAATATTGTTGCTCCCATTGCTATGCTCAGCGGCACCATATACAGCAACGAGGTGAAATTCATCGCTATTTGGTGAGCAGATATTACCTCCGTAGAATATACACTCATAAGAATAGTGACAGCCGAAAAGATAGTCGTTTCTGCAAAAAGAGATATTCCTATAGGAACTCCAATTTTCATTAATGCTCGTATTTTACCTAAAGAAGGTTTAGTCCAACCTTGGAGAATTTTTAATTGTGCAAATGGACTGATGCGTATAACAATTATTATAGCAATCAGTAATATTAACCAATATGTAATAGCAGAGGCTAGACCTGCTCCGACACCACCAAGCTCTGGAAAGCCGAATTTCCCATATATAAATAAGTAATTTAAAGCAATGTTAATGGGAGCTGATAGTAATGTGATGAACATGGAAACTCTGGTTTTTCCTAAAGCGTCAATAAAAGACCGCAACACACTATATAAAAATAAAGGAATTAGTCCGATACTTAGCATGAACAAATATTTCTTTGCTACGATGCGTACACTGTCTTCAAGAGGTATTAAGTTTAGTACTGGATCAATGAGCAGGAAAATACCGAGAAAAACGATAATAGCTAGTACTATTGCAATATAAAATGCTTGTTGAACAAAGGTACGGACATCTTTCTTCTTTTTTGCTCCTATCAATTGTGCTACAATTGGCGTAATGCCTATTAATATACCAGTTAAGGCGGTGTACACAGGCAACCATAAGGATGAACCGATAGAAACACCAGCTAAATGCTTAATACTATATTTACTTGTCATTAAAATATCAAAAAACGTCATTAAATAGAGTGCAACTTGTGTGATTAATATCGGCAAGACTATTTTAATCATATATTTACTTTTTTCTGGTAGAGTTTTCATTTCGTGCATGTTGGCAGACATCCTTTAAAGTTATAAAATTAGTTAGGAGATTATTGATGAATAATAACACAATCGTATTAACGGGTGGTGGAACGGCTGGTCATGTTTCGTTAAATGAAGCCATTATACCCGAGTTAATAAAGAAAAGATATAATGTCCATTATATTGGTTCATATAATGGGATTGAAAAAACAATAATTGGGGAGAAATTTCCGGAAATACCTTATCATTCAATTTCAAATGGAAAGTTAAGAAGGTATTTTTCGCTAAAAAACTTCTCTGATCCATTTAAAGTACTTTATGGAACATTACAGGCACTAACGGTATTGAAAAAAGTGAAACCATCTCTCATATTTTCAAAAGGGGGCTTTGTTTCTGTTCCTGTAGTACTTGCAGCAAAACTTGCGAACATACCAGTTGTCATTCATGAATCTGATTTAACCCCAGGGCTAGCCAACAAAATAGCTTCATCATTTGCTGAACATATTTTCACGGTATTTGACGATACGGTAAAGCATTTGCCTGATAGTAAAGCTTCATCGATAGGGGCAATACTGCGTCCTGATTTATTTCATGGGGATGAGAAAATTGCCGAACAACTAACAGGCTTTGATGCAACGAAACAAACAATTATTATTATGGGCGGTAGTCAGGGCTCCGCGAAGATTAATGATGTTATTAAGCAAAATGTTGAGCAGTTAACTAGTAAATTTCAACTTATTCATTTATGTGGAAAAGGTAACCTAGATGAATCTTTAATTGGAAAAACGAACTATATAGCATTCGAATATGTTACAAATGAACTGCCTCATCTGATGAAAATGGCTGATTTTGTCATTAGCCGTGCTGGTTCCAACTCTATTTTTGAGTTTCTAGAACTAAAAAAACCGATGCTACTCATTCCATTATCTATCCACGCGAGTAGAGGAGATCAAGTATTGAATGCCAAATACTTTGAGAAACAAGGATATGCTTATGTACTAGAAGAGGAAGAGCTTACTGCAAGCACGTTTATCGATTCATTCCACCGCATGGTGGGCGAGAAAGAAGAAATGATTGATCGGATGTTCGAGGTAAACCCATCTAAAACACCGGAGCAATTTGTTGAGTTATTACTAACTTATCAAAAATAAAATACTCCCGTCACTATTATTAAGTGACGGGAGTTTTCTTTACATTGCTTGTTCCTCTTCGTTTTCTTGTTGCATTAGTACTAAATGGAACAGGTCTTTTGGAATATAATATAGATCAAATACTTCTCCATTTGAATTAATCTCTGCATATATGGAAGGATGTGATTCGTTCGCATTTAGTGCATAGCCTAATTTTTGAGTAGCGCGAATACTTTTGCTATTTTTTTTGCGAATTCGCAAAAATACAGTATGGATATCTAATTCAAAGAAAAGCTCCTGCAAAAATGATTCTTTTGCTTTCTTGTTATAGCCAAGACCTTGAAAAGGGCAACCTATCCAAGTACCTAAAAATCCTGCACCATCTTCCACATCGAAAAGATTAATCGTGCCGATTGGCTGACCAAAATCGCTTATAATTGTCCGAGAAATAACGGTTCCTTTTTCTTCTTCTTCCATTAACTGTTTCGTAATAAACCAGTATTCATCCGCCGAATTTGCTTTTTGACGTACGAAAGGCAAAATGGTTGGATCTGACATAAGTTCATAAAGAGATGTACATTCGAATAAATCTCGTTTTTTTATCAAAAAAAGCGCCCCCTAAAAGAACCAATAAATGAGCAGAGTCATCCTAGGTCCCCTGAAATTTTTCACTTCATCGTGCATAAAAAATTTCGGGGTAGGAATCGAACCTACTAGGACCAGCTCAATACCGGTGGCGCACCATTTGCCTTCCCTCGGCAAAGTGAACTTTGCCTTATAAAATTATTTGCATTAATAATATACTTTGTTTTTTCGTTTTTGCATAGTAGAAAGTGTTTTAAAAATAATTTAATTTTTGTAAAAAATATTTCAATAAATAAATCTAATTCACTTGTAACTTTCACCTTAAATACATATGATTAAACTAACTTAGTATAGAACTTGATAGGAGTTATTAAATAGATGTCACAGTCCTTCTTAAACCATTCTCAATTCCACTTATTATATGATTTAGCTGATGATTATGTGTTTTTTATGCGTAAAGTAGATTCTACTTATGTTTATGAGTTTATCAACAAAAAGGCCGAGGAATTATTCTCAGAAAGTCCTATAGGAAAGTCACTAGATGAATGTTTTGATGAATTTCACAACAAAACTATTGTGCAGCATTATGATCGTGCATGGATGCAAAAAAAATCAGTTTGCTACCAGGATCATTATTGCGTAACAACTGAATCTTATATTAATGAAACGACAGCGGTTCCAATTTTTGAAAATGGTTTTACTTATATTTTAGCTACTACTAAAGAAGTTTCACGTACTGCTCATCTACAAGAATCTACGTATGTTTTAGAAACTTTCCGTAAAGCTATTAATGAGGTAGCACTAGTTGCCATGACCAATGAAGATGGAGTAATAGAAGTAGTCAATGAATTATTCGAAACAACATCGAAGTTTAGCAAGGAAGAGTTAGTTGGAAATACTTTTCATATGATAAATTCTAACTATCATGACGAATCCTTCTTCGACAATATGTGGAAAGTTGTGAAGAATGGAGATATTTGGCACGGTCAAATAAGAAACCGTACAAAGTTTGGATCATTTTATTGGGTGAATGCTATCGTCGTACCAATAAAAAATGATTTAGGGCAAATTGAGAAATTTTTGACCATCCAATTTGATAACACAGAAAAGAAACGTATGATGAGCGAACTACGAAATATTGAGCGCTCCTTCAAATTGATAACCGAGCATTCCAATGATTTAATAGCTATAACGGATGCAGAAGGTTATTTACTTTACTCCTCCCCAAGTCATGAAACAATCTTGAAATATGATAAAGAAGAATTACTAGGTAGTTATTATTTTAATCTGATTACAGATCAATCCGAATTAATAAATTACTCCAAGTTAGAACTGGTAGAAAAGTACCGAGTAGAGCTACTTCTACAAACGAAGGATGGAAATTCTATTTGGACGGATACATCTATTACGACAGTAGAAAGTACAGTTGATGATGAGGAGGAAAAATGGTTCGTTATTGTATCACGTGAAATTACAGAGAAACGAGCTTTGGAAGATCAACTGATGTTTATGGCATTTCATGATAGTTTAACTAGCCTGCCTAATCGACGTTCTTTTTATGAGGATTTTCCAGTTTCGATTTCGTCTGCAAGTGTTGAATTTCCAAATGTTGCATTACTCTATATAGATGGAGATAATTTTAAAGGCATTAATGATATGTATGGACATGATGTGGGCGATCAGTTTTTAACACATTTTGCGGAAAATCTACAGATTAGTTTAAACAATAAATACAATGTCTATCGCATTGGTGGCGATGAGTTTGTTGTCATTATTGATCGAATTGCAGATTATGTGAATGGTAGGAGTCAGACTGTCGATGAAATTGTTCAGGTAATTCAGCAAAACTTACGCAGAGGCTGGATAATAGAGGACATTAATTTTTCGCCAACGTCTTCAATCGGTATCGCTATTTTCCCAAATGATGGATCTTCTACCGACGAACTATTAGATAATGCTGACCAAGCACTATATACTGCGAAGAAAAACGGGAAGAACAATTATATTTACACCAATGCCGTTCATAGCTAATGGAACGGCTTTTTCTTCATGTAAAGTAATACAATAATGAGGAGGGTGAAATAATGACTCAACATATTCTTTTAATAGAAGATGAAGTAAATATTGCGAAGTTTGTGGAGCTAGAATTACAGCATGAAAATTTTCAAGTCACTGTTTCACATGATGGTCGGGAAGGCGCAGATTTAGCTTTAAATCAAGACTTTGACCTTATGTTAATTGATGTCATGCTGCCAAATCTCAATGGGTTGGAGATTTGTAGAAGGGTACGCAAAAAGAAAAATACACCTATTATTTTAATCACTGCAAGAGATGCTATTATCGATCGCGTATCAGGTTTAGAGGCAGGGGCTGACGATTATGTAGTGAAACCATTTGCTATTGAGGAGCTATTAGCTAGAATTCGTGCAGTTTTTAGAAGAGTTGAGCCTACTTTAGAAAGCAAAAAAAGTGACTTGACTGTCAAAGGATTAGTAGTGGAACAAAAAGCACATCAGGTTTTCTATAAAGGTAAGGAAGTTGAACTAACTAAAACAGAATACGATATGCTCGTATATTTAATGGAGAATTTTAATATGGTGTTGTCTAGAGACGCCATTTTGGAAAAAGTATGGGGATATGATGTAGAGGTAGAAACAAATGTTGTAGATGTATACATAAGGCATTTGCGAAAAAAACTTCCACCTGAAATTGCAGCCACTATTGAGACAGTAAGAGGCGTAGGGTATGTTATGAGATGAAAAAACCATGGACATTACAACGGAAATGGACATATGCATCAGCGATTTCCATCTTTTTAAGTTTCCTGATGATGTGTATTATACTATATTTTTCTCTCTTTAATTGGCTGCAAATTTCGGAGGAAAAAATTGCCCAAAACACATTGGATGAAGTTACGCACTTTTTTAAAGCGATTGGTCCCATTATCTCCATTCAGGATATTCAAAAAAACAGAACATTACTCAATCAATTGGTCAATCAGAAGCAATCGATTCGTGTATTGAATGAAGATGGTATCGAAATTCTACGTATTAATGATGCTAGCGATTTTCCGAAATCTACTTCACTCCAATCCGAGGAATTTGTAAGAGAAGAAATCAATGGTAATGAAGTTTTTCATAAAGTATCTGAAATAGACTTCGGTTTGTTTAAAGGATACGTACAAATCTCTCATAGTTTAGAAAGCTTCTCTCAACTGATGAATTATATACTAATTGCGATGGGGATATTCGCATTGATTACACTCGTATTATCTGCACTAATCGGTTATATGTTATCCTCCGTTTTGTTAAAACCTATGAAGGAACTTCGGGATGAAATGCAACTGGCAAAACAAACGAAGTTTTCAAAAATAGTTAGCTTTCAATATGAAAAAGAAGATGAAATTGGAGAGCTGCTTAAAATTTACAAGGAATTGATGGATGAAGTATCCAAAACGATTACGAGGCAGGATGAGTTTATTCACAATGTCTCGCATGAATTGCGTACCCCGGTACAAGTGGTGGAGGGACATTTATCATTATTAAATCGCTGGGGAAAAGAGGATCGATCTATCTTAGATGAGTCTCTAGAAATCTCTTTGAACGAAATACAAAAAATGAAGCTTTTAATCGAAGAAATGTTAAAGTTAGCGAAAAATGAGTTTAGTAATAAGAAGGAAACTACTTCTGTCGTTTCTGTACTGCAACAGCTTCAACAATATTATTTGCCATTGTCACCAGAGGCAATAATCGATATTAAAGGACAGGAACAAGTAAAAGTAATGGTTCCTGCAACCGCACTAGAGCAAATATTGCGAAATTTAATTGAAAATGCGCTAAAATATAACGATAATCGGCCTTATATAAAAGCGGCCGTCCAAAATATCAGAGACCAGGTGCAAATAACGGTGGAAGATAATGGTGTTGGTATCCCAGAAGATGCATTGTCTAAAATTTTCGAACGCTTTTACACGGTTGAGGAAGCAAGGACTAAAAATAATGGAGGCTCTGGATTAGGTTTAAGCATAGTTAAAAGCTTGGTAATTGAATACGCTGGTACTATTTCTGTTGCTAGCGAGGAGGGAAAAGGGACAAAATTTTACATTTTATTCCCTAAATTTACAAGTGAATAATCATTCAGTGAAAAAGTATAAATAATGAGACGAATTTATGAATTTTTTTTAAAAAAACCATTGTATTTTTTCCCGATAGTAGTAAGATTGAGATGGAAAAATTGTTCTTATATAAGGATAGTTTGAGACTATATAAAAGAGTGGTAAACTATATAGAGGTATTTATATGTATTTTGTTCATGTATGTACCCTAGAACTTTTTATCCACTTATATGTATTTATGATAAATGCCTAGAAGGCACAAAATGTTGGAGGTTTTTCTAAATGTCGAACAATCAAACACCTTGGTCAGCTTTTTCTGGTCCGAACCTTGGTTATGTGATGGAGCAGTATGATTTGTTTTTACAGTCTCCGGACGATGTGGATCCTGAATTAGTAGAGTTATTTCAGCAGTATGGTGCACCAAAGATTCCGACTTCAATATCAGTTAGCAGCTCTGGGACACAAGAAGTAGAGCCGAATAATATAGAAAAAGTGATTAAGGCAATTCAGCTTGCAGATGCAATACGCACACATGGTCACTTAACGGCTAATATCTATCCATTAAATGATGGACCAAAAGAAGATTCGAAAATCAATCTAAGTACTTATGGTTTATCGGAACAAGATTTACGAGAAGTACCCGTTTCTTTCTTAATAAATAATGCACCAGCAAATATTACAAATGGTTTCCAAGCAATTGAATATTTGCGTTCTATGTATACGGATAAAATTGCATTTGAAATTGCGCATATTGTCAATTCTGATGAACGTGCTTGGTTACAAGAAAAGATTGAAAAAGGTGCTGTTAAAGAAAAACTTTCAACAGAAGAAAAAAAACAATTACTTAAACGCTTAACACAGGTTGAAGGGTTTGAGAAATTTATTCATCGTACATTTGTAGGAGCAAAACGCTTCTCAATTGAAGGTTTAGATTCTTTAGTTGTATTAATGGATGAGTTAGTCCGCCAATCAGATAAAACAAAAACTAAACAAGTTAATATTGGGATGGCTCACCGTGGTCGTTTAAATGTATTAACTCATGTTCTAAACAAGCCATACGAAATGATGTTTGCAGAATTTGCACATGTTCCTACTGAATCTTTTTTGCCAAAGGATGGCTCGCTGAAGCTTTCTGAGGGTTGGTTTGGAGATGTAAAATATCATAAAGGAGCAAGTTATCTTTCACAATCAGGTTTAAAAGTGAAACTTGCGTATAATCCTTCGCATTTAGAAGTTGTAAGTCCAATTGTAACGGGTCAAACCCGTGCTGCACAAGAAACAACTGACGCACCTGGACATCCTGTTCAGGACAAAAACGCTGCTTTTGCTATTCTTGTACATGGCGATGCTGCTTTCCCTGGACAAGGAGTAGTAACCGAAGTATTGAACTATAGTAGAGTTCGTGGATTCCAAACAGGGGGATCAATCCATATTATTGCGAATAATATGATTGGTTTCACTACAGAGCATTATGATTCTCGTTCAACTAACTATTCTTCTGATCCTGCAAAAGGTTATGAAGTACCTGTTATTCATGTGAATGCAGATGATCCAGAAGCAGTAATTGGTGTTGCGAAATTTGCACATGAATACCGCCAAAAGTTTGGAAAAGATATTGTTATCGACTTGTTAGGTTATCGACGCTATGGTCATAACGAAATGGATGAACCATTAGTTACAAATCCAACTATGTATCATGCGATTCATAAGCATCCAACTGTTCGTGAAATATACGGTCAGCAATTAGTGGAAGAGAGCTTAATTGAATCTTCAGAAGTAAAAACATTAGACGAATCTATTTTCGCTGAAATGCAACAAGCTTATGACCGTGTGAAAGAGCTTCCGCCATCCACTGTGCATGATATCGTTATACCACAAGTAGTTTTAGATGGTATGCCAGAAATTCAAACTGGTGTAGAAGAGGGCAAACTTGCTAAAATCAATGAAGAGCTACTTACTTGGCCACCTGAATTTAGTGCATTTAAAAAGCTTGAAAAAATATTAAAACGTCGGGAAGAGCCATTCAAAGGTAAAGGCAAAGTAGATTGGGGTCATGCAGAAACTCTAGCATTTGCAACAATTTTACAAGAAGGTAATTCTATTCGTTTGACTGGTCAGGATGCACAACGTGGGACATTCTCACATAGACATCTAGTTCTTCATGATGAGAAAACTGGAGCAGAATTAACACCGATTCACGCTATTAGTGGAGGAAAAGCATCTTTTGTCGTGCATAACAGCCCACTTACTGAAGCTGCTATTTTGGGGTATGAATTCGGCTATAACTTGGAAGACAATAACTCACTAACTATTTGGGAAGCTCAATATGGTGACTTCGCTAATATGGCGCAGGTTATGTTTGATAACTTTATCAGTTCTGCGAGAGCTAAATGGGGTCTTAAATCTGGCTTAGTTATGCTATTGCCACATGCTGCTGAAGGTCAAGGTTCCGAGCATTCAAGTGCACGTTTAGAGCGCTACTTACAATTGGCAGCTGAAAATAACTGGACTGTTGCCAATCTGTCAAGTGCAGCTAACTATTTCCATATCTTGCGCAGACAAGCAAAAATGTTAAAGGAAGATGCAATTCGTCCATTAATCATTGTTTCACCTAAATCACTATTACGTCATCCACTAGTTGGAGCTGACGTAGCAGATTTGACTTCTGGTCAATTTGAAACAGTAGTTGAACAACCAGGTTTAGGACAACAAGCAGACAAAGTAGAGAAAATTATCTTTGTTAGTGGTAAACTTGCTATAGACTTAGCAGATAAAGTAAAAGATGGAGAAGGTTTCGATCATCTTCACATTGTCCGTATTGAACAGCTGTATCCATTCCCACAAGAAAAGATTCAAGAAATTGTGGCACGTTTCCCAAATGCGAAGCAATTAGTTTGGGCTCAAGAAGAACCACAAAATATGGGTTCGTGGAACTTTGCTTTACCATATCTATTGGAAGTAGCAAAAGATCAAGAAATTACTTATGTAGGTCGTGTGCATAGAGCAAGTCCTGCAGAAGGTGATGGAGATACGTATAAAGTAGAACAAGCACGTATTATTGAAGAAGCTCTAAAAGACTTATAAGGTAGGATTAGACATAGAGGAGGAAATTCAAGTGGCAGACATTATAGTTCCAGAATTAGCAGAATCGATTACAGAAGGTACCATTGCGCAATGGTTAAAACAACCAGGCGATACAGTTGAAAAAGGTGAGTTCATCGTAGAACTTGAAACTGATAAAGTAAATGTGGAAGTAATTTCGGAAGAAGCTGGGGTAGTAAGTGAACTTCTAGCTGCAGAAGGAGATACAGTTCAAGTAGGTCAAGTAATCGCGGTAGTTGGCGCGGGTTCAGGTGCATCTTCATCAGCTCCAGCGGCACAATCGGAAGCAAAAGAAGAGGTTAAAGCTCCTGAGGCGTCTAAGGCAGCACCAGTTGCAGAAGAAACTTCAACTGAGCAAGACCGTACAATCGCTAGTCCTGCAGCGCGCAAACTAGCTCGTGAAAAAGGCATTAACTTAAGCGAAATCTCACCAGTAGATCCAATGGGCCGCGTACGTGTTCAAGATGTTTCGGCACATGGTTCTGCTAAAGCACCAGCAAAAGCAGCACCGGCTCCAGCGGCAAGTGCAGCTAAAGAAGATGATGGTCGCACAACTCGTGAGAAAATGTCTCGTCGTCGTCAAACAATCGCTTCTCGTTTATTAGAAGTAAGACAAAATACTGCAATGCTTACAACTTTCAATGAAATTGATATGACGAATGTGATGGCACTACGCTCACGTAAAAAAGATCAATTCTTTGAAGAAAATGATGTAAGACTTGGATTTATGTCATTCTTCACAAAAGCTGTAGTAGCTGCACTTAAAAAATATCCTTATGTAAACTCTCAAATTGATGGAACAGATATCGTGAAAAATAACTTCTTTGATATTGGTATCGCAGTTTCTACAGAAGGTGGTCTAGTAGTTCCGATTGTTCGTGATGCAGACCGTAAAAACTTCGCAGAAATCGAAGCTAATATTGGAGAACTTGCTAAAAAAGCTCGTGATAACAAATTAGCACTATCTGATATGTCTGGTGGTTCTTTCACTATTACTAATGGTGGGGTATTTGGGTCATTGATGTCTACTCCTATCTTAAACGGTACACAAGTAGGTATCTTGGGGATGCACACAATCCAAAAACGTCCAATCGCTGTTGGAAATGAAGTTGAAATCCGTCCAATGATGTATATTGCATTATCTTATGACCACCGTGTTATCGATGGTAAAGATTCAGTAGGTTTCTTGAAAACAGTTAAAGAATTACTGGAAAACCCAGAAGACTTATTACTAAATAGTTAAACAAAAAAAGACTCCCACAAAGGGAGTTTTTTTATGCTTTAGAAACAATTGGATATGTTGATAATTTTCTACAAGTGATTTAACCTCCAGACTCCAGATCCTAGCCAGGTTGAGCAGATCCAGACTGGCGAATAAAGGAAAAGAGAATCCTTATTGCAAATTAATGAAACTTAACTCATTTTAGAACGTACCATTATATGTAATTGTTCTTTCTACTTAAGGCAGAATGTTTAATATGGGGGGGGGTCATCTGATTTGGGTAAACTTTGCATTTATTGTGTTAGTTGTGCTTGTTTTAAATACTTTTTTTAAGTTGCTTTTCAGAAAATCATTTAATATTGAGAAAGAACAAGGGTCTTTTTTTTCTAACAAACATTTTAACGAGTGGCATAGAAAAATCGATTGGGGTATCAGATTTACTTCTTTCATTGCATTTATATTTACTACGAACTTGATCTTTATCGAAGGTTATTCGATAAACGTTTTACTAATAACATCTTTTTGCTACATTGGAATAGATTATGTTGTAAGGGCATTTTTTGAACGTAAATTTGCGAGGAACACCAAACAATATATTCTAACGATTAGTGAAGGGGTTATAATAATGCTTGCCCTATTAATAGTCTTTAAGTTTGATTTACTAGTTTAATGACCATTTATATTCATATCAAAAACATAAGTTGATTTTCCTTGTTTCCATTCTGCGATAATTTCGTAAACATAATAACCTTCTTTCGATGGAATTCTTACTTCATCATCTATAAGTTCAACTTTGTCACTTGTCCCATCTTCATTCCATCGATTTATAATTATTGAATATGGATATTGTTCAATCTCAATTTTTAAGTTCTCACCCTTTTTGACATCTAATGTAGAAAATTCTCCAGCTAATTCATATTTATCGGAAATACTAATTTTTCTAGCTTCAAAGTCACGTTCTTTCCATTCGTAATCCCCTATTATCATTGTATATTCTTGATGATCTAAAATTACTTTGCCTAGTGGTTGGTTATAGTGATTGTTTTTTAAAGAAACGCTATTACAGGCGGATATTAAAAAAACTATTAACATTACTAATACTATTTTTTTCATTGCACTATTCCCCTTTTAATCTATCAAATTATATAGTTGTAAGCTTCCGAACAGGTCTGGAGTAACCTGTTAATTTTTATAATACAACTCTAACATATTTTGGTAATTATCTCTCGTAATATTTTTGAGTTTTCGGATAATGGTAACTTAAAAACTACAACAGGATTTCTGAAAACAATAAAGGGTTGTGATTTGGCACAACCCTTCAATAAAGCTTCTATAGGTAGCTTATGTTTATCCGAGATAAGAACGCATAGGCGCTTTCGTTTTTCCTGTGTAACATTGGAGTTGCATTAATGTACACATGCTTAGAAGCATTAAGACGTTTTTGCTTTCGGTGCTCTTTTTCTTGTAGTTGGTTTTTTCTGTTTTGTTTTATCAAGAGAAGCTTGAAGTGCAGACATAAGATCGGTCACATTTGATGGTAATTCTGTCTGTTTTTCGCTTGTCGTTACTACATTATTTCCTGCCTTTTTCTCTTCAATAAGCTCCATTAAGGCAGTTCGATATTCATCCGTGTATTTCTCTGGATCGAACGCAGTAGTTAATTGGTCAACTAACATAAGTGCCGTATCGAGTTCTTTTTTTACGACCGTTTGTTCAGTAGGAATATTCGGAACATCTGCGGTACTACGAACTTCATCGGGGAAGTGAATAGTTTCCATGATTAACGTTTCCTTATAAACGCGTACAATTGCTAATTGCTCCTTTGATCGTATCATAATTTTCGCAACGCCTATTTTACCTGATTCCTGTAATGCTTCTCTTAAAAGAGAGTATGCTTTACTACCACCACTATCAGGGGCCATAAAGTAACTGCGCTCAAAGTAAATCGGGTCGATTTCTTCTAATTTTACAAAATCTATTATTTCTACAGCCTTATCCTCGTTTTCTTTTTTCAGTTTTTCCAATTCTTCTGCATCTAAAATAACAAATTTGTTTTTAGAGTATTCATAAGCCTTGACGATATCCTCATTTTTCACCTCTTGTTTGCAGCCCTCACAAACCTTCGCATAGCTTATCGGGGTATGACAGTCTTTATGAAGCTGACGTAATTTAATATCCTTATTTTCTGTTGCTGCATGAAGCTTTATGGGGATATTAACTAGACCAAAACTAATACTTCCTTTCCAAACTGTATGCATAAGCTCACCACTTTTTCTTTTTCTTCTTACTATGCAGTCTTTTCTTTTTTTTATGTATCAAACGTACATTTTATATGAAAACTAAAGAATAAAAGTGGAAGTAGGGAGAAAAATGTTGCCAATGCTTTTAACTGCTTCAGCGGAAATCCCTGTAGGAAAAGAGTGGCTGTATGAAACAAAATATGATGGATTCCGATGCATTTTATATTGGGACAATGAGCCGTTACTTAAAAGTAGAAACGGTAAATTACTAAATGATATATTTCCGGAGATTATTAGCTACTGTCATGAAATTTATAGCCAAATCAAATCCTTTTTGCCACTTACAATGGATGGTGAGTTAGTCTATTTAATAAATAACTTTCAAAGTGACTTTTCTAAAGTGCAGGTAAGAGGTCGTATGCGAAATAAAGAGAGCATTAGTAAAAATGCGCAAACATTTACCTGTCATTATATAGTGTTTGATTTGTTGCAATATAAAGGTAAGGACTTAACTAACCTTTCTTTAACTAAGCGAAAGCAGCAAATGGGGCGACTTTTTAATAAACTTCAGCTTCCCGTTTCTATAAATTATCAGGATACAGATAGATTGCAGGCTATTGATGTTTTTGAAGATAATACTGAATTATGGGAAAAAATAATCGCAAATAATGGGGAAGGGTTAATCGCTAAAAAAAAGGATAGTACATGGAACAGCGCCCAGCGTACTTCCAAGTGGTTAAAAATAAAAAATTGGAGATATATTAGTGTCATATTAACGATATATGATAAAAGTAATGGTTTTTTTCACGGCGCAGTTTATAAGAATGATCTTTTAGTAGAAGTCGTCACTTTTCGTAACGGATTAACCGAAATGGAGCAAAATACATTAATAGCGATATTTCAAAAAAATGGGACAAAACTATCCAATAATATTTGGGAAATAGAACCTTCTATTTGCGTGGATATTGCTTGTATTGATTTTGATGGCAAAAAATTAAGGGAACCAAGGTTTCATTCGTTTAATTTGGATAAAGAAATACAAGATTGTAATTGGCGGCAACTATATAAACAGTTGTATCCTTTACCAGCAAGTACAAAGGTGACTCATCCAGACAAACCTATTTGGCCTGATTTAGGGATACAAAAAGATGATTACCTTTTATATCTGCAACGAATATCTCCTTACATGTTACCTTTTCTAAAGGATAGGATTCTGACAATTATTCGGTTTCCACATGGGGTAACAGGAGAAAGTTTCTATCAGAAAAACAGTCCGGATTATATTCCTGATTTTGTTAAGACAAAGCAAATCGACGATATTAGCTATATAATGTGTAATGATTTAAAAACCTTGCTATGGTTAGGAAACCAGCTAGCACTGGAATTTCACATTCCTTTTCAAACAGTAAATACGGAACATCCAACCGAAATTGTATTCGACTTGGATCCGCCTTCAGTTGATGAATTTTCACTCGCTGTTGAAGCTGCTCTTCGAATGAAAGTAATATTTGATCAGTTTCAGCTGAAATCTTTTTTGAAAACTTCAGGAGGAAAAGGCATTCAACTTTATATACCACTAGTGGAAAATAGCTTTTCATATGAAGAGACGGGTATTTTCACTAAATTTGTATGCGAGTTTTTAGTGGAGCAGGATCCAAAATGGTTTACTATGGAAAGGTTGAAAAAGAATCGAGGGAATAAATTGTATTTAGATTATGTTCAACATAAAGAAGGTAAAACAATAATTGCACCATTTTCACCAAGGGGTAATAAGTTGGGGCTGATCGCAACTCCTCTTAAATGGGAGGAGGTTACAACGTCTATAAAGCCAGATATATTCTCGATTCCATACGTGTTAGATCGAATTAAAAACGAAGGGAATCCATTTCAAGCTTTTCGAGAAGATTTAGAACAAGAGAATTTTGCGATTGTATTAAAGCAATTGAAAGAACTAATAAAAAAATGATTAATTGAAAAAAGTTGGCTTGAATCGTATACTAGTTATAAAGGACGTGGTTAAATGATACATACGAATTGGGCTACAAAGCCAACTATAAAAACAGTGACTTGTACACAAACAGATGCTAAAAAATTTCTTGTGAGCAATGTCCTTACCGTTGGAAAATCATATGAAGTAAAAAATGAAACAGAAGAATTCATTTTTGTAATTGACAACACAGGAAAAGTGGGCGGCTACTACAAAGAATATTTTCAATAAAAACCGATGATGATTTCATCGGTTTTTTTCATAAGGAGACAAGAGCATAATATGAAAGACATCGTAATGGAAGAACAACAAATCAGATTAAAACGAGTACATATCGAACAAGACAAAGCACTGATTGGTGCAGGTGGATATCTTTCACCAGAAGAACATTTACTTGAGGATGTTCTTATTGCTGTTTCATTAAAAAAACCGGTATTGTTGAAAGGTCCAACAGGCGCAGGGAAAACAAAACTTGCCGAAACAGTTTCTGCGTTTTTTTCGCAGCCTGTTCAAAGTATAAACTGCTCGGTTGACTTAGATGCAGAGGCTTTGCTAGGTTTTAAAACAATCGTGACAAATGATGGAGTAAGTAGTATTGATTTTGTAGATGGACCGGTAGTGGAAGCAATGAAAAAAGGTCATATTTTATATATCGATGAGATAAATATGGCGAAATCAGAGACGCTTCCCATTTTGCATAGTGTTCTCGATTATAGAAGAATGCTAACAAACCCTTTTACTGGAGAGGTAATAAAAGCGCATGCCGATTTTTCTGTTATTGCAGCGATCAATGAAGGTTATATCGGGACCACTCCTATGAATGAAGCATTGAAAAATCGTTTCGTTTCGTTTGCAATTCCCTATATATCTGGTGAGCATCTTGAAAAACTATGGGAAGAAATGTTTCCTGAAGCACCGAAGGCTCTACATACACTTATGCTGAATCTAGCGGGTGATTTAATGGAACAAGTGAAACAAGGATTGCTATCAGAGGAAGCCGCATCCATTAGAAGTTTGCTTTATGCTACTGAATTGGCGCAATATATGGAGCCAATCAGAGCCATTACGTATGCGATTGCTGAAAAGCTAGAGGATGACCAAGAAAAACAGCTTGTCTTAGCATTGGCCTCTTCTTGGATAAAGTGAGGGAGATAAATGGGTTCAGTTGACCGTTTTATACAGTTCAATAATGAAACGATAGACGCAAGACAATTAATGCATTATGAAAATGTAGCCAAAGCTTTAACTAAAAATACATTATTAGCGATCAATGAGCGTAAACTAATGGAATTTCAACCAGCGGAGCAGACGATTTCCTTAAGTGTGTTTTGGAGACATCGTGAGGAAAATGTGATGCATGCTGGTAGAATGTCAGATATATTTCTTATGTCGGAAGGATTTTGGAAGTTTTTCGATGTCCTAAAATGGCAGGAGTTTCAGCAGGAGAGGTCAATAAATCTAGGGAAATTTCAGGATCAGCTATTGTTTTGTATAGAAGAATTTCGAATGGTTGAAATGATACAGAAAAAAAGAGTAGGTACGCAGAAAATATTTAACAAACGTATCCAAACCTATTTAGATTTTCATAAACAACAGCTTCGCGTAAATACACAAAAAGGTTTTTTAGCGGATGCCTTTATTAGTTATTTATATATATCCCTTTATGAGGGTACGATGTTCGTACAAGGACCAGATTCCTTTAAGCTAGCTAATAGCATTATTCAAAAAGTTTATGAATCTTCAAACACGCAGCATACTATCGATATAGTTTATCAGCTTTATTTTCTTCTCAATGAATATGTGAAAGAAGATAGTTTGTTGCAATATTACGCAATTATTTCTTACTCCAGTTTACCTAAAAAGGATTTTCATTATCATAGAGGGGTAAAAAATGCGGAATTTGGTGAAGAAGAAAAGAAGGATACAATTGAAGAAGTATTTAGATCCTGGCATCGAGAAAATGAGCAGGAAAATGGTGTGCACCTCCAATATGAATTGGAGCATGGAAGAGATGGTAAAGCCGAGCAAGCTATCGATGCGGAAGAAGGGCAAGAGGGTCATGAAATTACGATGACTGGAAAGGGTCAGTCAAGTGGGAATACTAGAGAAGGACAAGTTAATCAAACGGATGAAGAGCAATCCAGTGATTTAAAGAAAGCTGGCAAATCCTTTGGTAAAGAACATACAAACGTCGTTTACAAGGAACAGCGCATTGTAACTACTAGTCTATCTGACAATAAGCAACAACTATACAAGTATCGACAGGAGCATGCACCTTATCTTAAGGCGTTTATACAAGAGATGAAGAAGCGACTGGAACAAAAACGTTTAGATAAACGAACAAACTTAACAAAAGGTAGGTTATCTCCCAAATTGACAGCGCTTTGGACTGAGGATAGACCCAAACCTTTTTATAAAAAGAATGCTCCAAGCATACAGTTAAATGCTGTTTTTGGGTTATTAGTGGATGGTTCAGCTTCCATGCAAGACAAGATGGAGGAAACGAAAAAAGCTGTGCTACTGTTTCACGATGTATTAACGCAACTTAAAATCACGCATGAAATTGTCCTTCACTATGAAGATGCTTACGAAGCAACGGAATCCTCCCAACCGAATGCATTTGAATGGATCCACAAGCTGGAAGACGGTCAAAAGGATAGTGGTTTAAATATTCTTTCGATGACCGCTCATGAAGATAACAGAGATGGCTTTGCGATTAGATGGATGGGGCAACGGTTAGCGAATCGACAGGAGACGCACAAGTTCCTCCTTGTATTTTCGGACGGAGAACCGTCTGCATTTGGATATGCCCAAAATGGTGTTATGGATACAGCGGAGGCAGTATTGGAACAGGAGCAGCATGGTATAACTGTTTTACATCTGTTTTTAAATGATCAGGAAGCTACAGAGGAGCAGTTGAATCTATTTCGTTTAATCTTTGATAAAAAATCAGCTACGGCTTCTTCATTAGAAAAATTTTCAGAAGAAACACTTCGATTATTACGCAAAATGCTTCATCTTGTTGTGCAAAGTTCTTAAGAGAAGTGTACTTTTTTATTAACCTAATTTGTTTAAGAGGTACAAACGAGGGAATAAATATAAGCGAGGATTTTTCTTCGTAATTTTGTTCCTCTTATAAATGTTCTCAAACAAAATTGTCGAGACTACAATTTTGGAAGGAGAATTTTTTTATGAATTGGTATGAAAAGTTAAATCAATACTTTCCAATCGATGAAATGAAATCACAAGTTCACATGGAAACACTTTTGGTGGAAAAAGAAAATGTGTATATCAAAGATGAAGGACCAAAGCATGTATTGATGTACGTAGAATTTGAAAACTTTATATTTGTGGATTATTTATTTGTTTCAAAGGAAGCTCGAGGAGAAGGTCTTGGTCGGAAATTATTGAGTCGATTAAAAGAGAAGAATAAAGTCATATTATTAGAAGTCGAACCTATTGATTATGAAGATACTGATTCTGAAAAACGTCTTAAATTTTATGCTCGGGAAGAATTTAAACATGCCACTCGTATTGGATATTCACGTCGATCGCTTGCAACCGGTGAAAATACCATTTTGGAAATTTTATATTGGTCTCCATCAGAGGAAGATGAATATGCAATTTATGAAGCTATGAAGTGGACATATGAAAATATACACACGTATAAAGATGAACATTTTTATGGAGATTCTTATGACTCTTCTCATGAAGTATTGGTGTTTAATGATGAAAATAAGAAAAATATGTTGAGATCATTTTGAAGTGTTGCTCAACTAAAGTAAGACCCATAAACAAACATAACGTTTATAGAAAAAGCGCTCGAAGAATATAATATATCTTCGAGCGCTTCTTTTCTGTATTTAGTGTATTAGGAAGATCGGTTTTTAGATTGATCTGCAATGAGAAGCAGGCGTTGCTTTAATTCTTCCTCCATGCGACCAATTTCTATTTCTGCAGCTTTTCGTTTCACACGACCATCTGCTTGAATGCGCATCGTTTCTTCAATTGTTTGTAGAAGGTTTTCTTGTGTTTTCTTCAATGTATCAATTTCTACAATACCACGTTCATTTTCTTTTGCGGTTTCTATGCTGTTAACTTTAAGCATCTCTGAATTTTTTAACAGTAGGTCATTGGTTGTTTGAGTTACTTGTTTTTGTGCAGCTACCGCTTTTTGTTGACGATTTAATGTTAAAGCAATGGCGATTTGATTCTTCCAAAGTGGGATAGATGTCATAATGGATGACTGAATTTTTTCAGCAAGTGTTTGATTGGTTTGCTGGATCATGCGAATTTGTGGTGCACTTTGAATCGTAATTTGTCGCGATAACTGTAAATCATATACTCTTTTTTCTAAACGATCGACAAATTGGGCCATATCATTCACTTCTTGATATGCCATTTGGTCATTTGATAATTCTGCTTTACGTCTTAACTCTGGGATCGTTACATTTACGATTTCGTCTCGCTTTAACTCTGCTGCAGCAATATAGACGTTTAGCGCTTGGAAATAGGTTTTATTTTGGTCGTATAGTTTGTTGAGCATTTGAACGTCCTCTACTAGTCCGCGTTTAGAATGCTCTAGCTGAATACCAATACGGTCTATTTGTGTGCTTAGCTTTTGATACTTCGTCATAAGCTCCTGAACAGAACGATTTACACGACTAAATAACTTTTTAATACCAGATTTTTTTTGTGTAGATAATTCCTCTGGGTTAATCTCGGATAGTTTGTTCATCAAATCACTTAAAATGTCTCCCACAGGTCCGATATCCTTCTTTTGAACATGATCTAGCATTTGGTGTGAAAAACGGGTAAGCTCTGCTTGGGCATTAGCTCCGTAGGTTAGTATTGCTTCATAGTTGCCAGCGGGTATTTGTTCTGCCAATTGCCGGGCTTTTTGCTGCTCTGCTTCTGATAAACGATCCAATAATTTTGTAGGGGCAGCTTCTGCATCAGTTGAAACGGCTTGCGGTTTAGCTGTATCCAAAGTAAATGGGCTTGATAATAATTCGTCCATTAATATATCATCATTTGTATTCGATAACTTTTCGCTCATCTTCTGATTCTCCTTTTAGATATAAAGGTTTTTCTGATTGTTTCACAGATAGTTTGGCAAAATCCAATTCCATTTTAAGAAGCTCCACGTCTGAGGCTAGTACACTGTGTAAATCCTCTTCCATTACAGTACTGATGGATTCAAGTGTATCTCGAGTGTCCTGAAGAGCAAGCTTCATATCCTTGTTTTTCACCGGCTGTGAAACTAATAAAGTATATTTGGAAGTTAGTTCGACGGCAGAATCTAAATGTGCATAAAAGAAGTTTTCCGCCTGATAGAATTTTTTGGGATTCGATTTAACAATAGAAATAATGCGTTTTGCTAAACGATTCATCTCGAATAATTGTTTAAATGAACTGATAGAACGCACTTTCAAATATTGACTATTTAAAGCTTTAATCTTTTTATTTGCTTCTTTTAACTGTTGCTGTATATGGAAATACTCGGATAGAGTCATTTGGTGTTTTTTCATAATTCGTTTTTGTTGTATTTTCTTTATCGTAAAATTAGAAACTATATAGACTCCAATAGCTAAAGCGGAGCTCCAGAAAAATCCACTTTGTGTGGAGAAAAAGAAAACAAACCAAGAAGTAATCATGATCGGTATATTTAAGCAATGACGTATAAAGGTTTGAACTACTTCACTCATGATGTTACCTCCTTTTGATACTATTATATACGATTCAACTAGAATAAGGTTTCATTTTACACTTAATATTAAACGATATCTGATTGCATGGACGTATAGCCCTTTAAATCATCAAAAAATTCAATTTCAAAGGCATTTGTTGCCGATAAAGGAGATACCCCCTTTTGAATATATTCTACTAGCTCCTCTAAATCATTCAGAGCACCCTCTATATCAATGACAATGTGTTTATTTTCCTTTTTTTTGCAGTAGCCTTTTAAACCAAGTGATTGTGCTTTTTGTTTTACTAAAAATCGAAAACCTACTCCGTCCACATCACCATGCATTTTTATATGAGCTCTTTTATTCATTACAAAGTCTCCTAATCTGTATAGTTATTGGCTTTACTATAACTTAACTGAAAAAGTAGGAATTTTCAATTTATATATTTCAAGCCTTTTAAGTAGACTTTTTAAATACAAACAGTAAAATATGTATTAATAAAAAATGTTAGAGGCGATAAAAATGTTCGAAATTATTTATATGAAGGCAGACTATGAGCCGTGGTGGCAGTTTGAAGGCTGGGAGCAGCATATTATAGAAAAGCATTCTTTTGAAAATGAAGCGGAAGCACAATCCTATCTTGAAGGTAAACTAGCAGAATTGCGGGATAAATTTCCGAAAGAAAAAAGGAAGCACGATAAATATTGGGCTTTTTGGTCTGAGAAGGAACAATGCTTTTGTGAATCGTGTGATGACGATTTACAAATATACCATGGATTAATATGGAGCTTTCGGTAAACTATTTAGAATTATAAAAAAACTCGTTGACTAAAATGTTCCAGCTGATATAATTTAAGTAACAATTCAATGTGAAAAATACCGTATTAATGATTCACATATCCTATGAAGTGATCGATGTGAAATCGGTACTTCATGGAATATGTGAATTTTTTCACGTATTGATTAATTTTTTGGAGGTAATAGAATGAAACAAGGTACAGTAAAATGGTTTAATGCAGAAAAAGGGTTTGGCTTTATCGAAGTAGAAGGTGAAAATGATGTATTCGTACACTTCTCAGCAATTCAAGGAGAAGGCTTCAAATCACTAGAAGAAGGTCAAAAAGTTGAGTTTGAAGTAGTAGAAGGCAACCGCGGACCACAAGCGGCAAGCGTTACAAAATTATAAGAGGACAAAGAAGCACATCGTTTGGTTGTGCTTCTTTTTTTTGTAAATAGGTTTAATGTTCTGTAAAGAGGGTAAAAATGTTAAAGCATTGTTTTTATAGGGGGAAAAATTTTGGAAGATATATTACTAGAACATAACCTGAAGGAATTTTTAGAGGCAAACAAACAAAATTTTGAATCATACTTATTAAACCAAGCCGTAAATGTCAGAGAAAAGATAAATGATATTTTAAGAGTTGGAGATATTGATTTAATCAATAATGCTCATAAATTAACTAGTTACATAATTAATGGCAATGAGCAGGAAAAGCTAAGAGCTTTTGCTAAACAAGAAGGTGTTGCATGGGCGACCTTTTCTTTAACATTATCCTTTAAATTAGAATGGGTTCAAGCTATTAGAAGAACATTGTGGCATTTCATTCAAAAATATAATGATGAGTTGAAATCAATTTCTATTGAATCATTTTTTCAATTAGAAAAACAAATTAACAATCAAATAGACTACTTTTTAAATGAATTTTTCATAAATTATTCGACTTATAAGGATGCACTTATTTCTTCTCAACGGAAAGTAGTGGAAGCCCTTTCAGTTCCTATAATTCCTATTACACCAACCATTTGTATTTTACCGTTAATCGGATCTGTAGATACTTATAGAACAAGTATATTAGAAGAAAAGGTACTTACAGAGATTGGACGTTTGCACATCCATACATTAATAATGGATCTTTCTGGAATTTCAGATATGGAAACAGAGGTCATTGATCATTTAATGAAAGTTATTTATGGCACGTCTATGATGGGCTGTAGCACTGTTATTACTGGTCTTAGACCGGATGTTGTTCGTCAGATGATTCAACTAGGCGTTCAATTTGGTCATGAAACGAAAACGTATGCTACTTTGCAACAAGCTCTTAACCAATATTTGATTAATTAAAAGAAAGGTGACTCGTGAGGTAAAACGCGAATCACCTTTTTTAGTGTTGTGTTGTGCTATTCTATTTTTTCTATAATGGAGGATATCGTAAATGGTTCTTCTTCATTTGTGGACATATATTCACGTTTTATCTCGCCAAATCCTTTCGCAAAGTATTTGCGCATCAGATTTCCTTGATCATCTATTTTCTCCAAAACCAAAACGTTTGCAAAAGTTTGCAAATCTGTTTCAACAGTTGTTGTGGAAGAAGTTATTTTCCATCCATCAAATTCTGTTCCGACTTCTAATGGCGTTTTTAAATAGACGGAGATAGTTTCCATTGCCTGAAGTTCCTGAAGGGTAGGATTTGCTACTTCGTATGCTTCACCTTGTTCATCGATAAGCGTGATTTCGGTAGGTGAAATTTTATAATATCTTCTCATAACTGTCCCACCATTGTCTTCATAGGTAGCTACATAGTTATCGAATAGGTGGTAGGTTTTTAATGTGAAAGCTGCATATTCATTGCCTTCTCCTCTAAACTTCGCTGTAGAATTATCATTTAAAAAATATTGCATTAAATCTGTTGATTCTTCTGTAACTACATCAGGCTCTGTTATCGGTGTTTCCGTTTGTTCAAGAGTCGACTGCCCTGCCTGTTCACTTGTACAGGCAAAAAGAAAAACGATAGGTATCAATACTACCAACATATTTTTCATCGTATTTCCTCCTTTTTAATTTTAGTATTAGACGTCGGTTAGCTTATTATGTTTCAAATATTCTTTTTTTTGGTATAGTGAAAAGAGGAAGGGGATATGACCATGAATGTAGAACTGAAAAAAGATTTACCAACTTACGAAGAGCAACAAGACTTCTATATTAAGTTACGTTCTAAAATTACAGACTATGTAGAAAGTAAATCGGGTAAGGCCGGGAAGTTTACTCCATATCTTCTGTTCGCACCGGATTTATTTCACTTATTGGTGAAGTCGATGTTTGATGACCGTTTAGATGCTAAGAGTAAAACACTTGTAGGTAGTGGGATTTTGTATTTCATCACTCCCTTAGATGTATTACCCGAAGGATTAGTTGGACCGGGTGGTTTTATTGATGATATTATTGTAGCTACTTTTGTAGTGAATATGTTACTAAATAAGTTTTCGCCTGAGGTGATTGAAGAACATTGGGCTGGAGACGACAAATTGTTGAATGTCTTGAAAAAGGTATCGGAAACTAGTGATTCATTTCTAGGTAAGTTACCGAGTAGGTCTCTACTTGGACGTTTTATTAAAACTTCCAAAAAGGATACGATCCAGAAGAGCTAAACTTCTCGAAAAAATAGTAGGGAAATATAATATATTGTAAATCTAAAAAAGTATTGCTTTTGCAATGCTTTTTTATTTTAGCTCTTTACCAATTATTTTGAAGAAGTAGAAATATATTAAGCAAACTAGAAATAAGAACTACATAATAATTAAAAGGAGATTAATACAAAATATGGAAACATATGATACAATCAGATTATCTAAGTTCGCGTATGAAATAATTTACTTTTTCGTCTAGTGAGTCGTTGCTAGTTGAATAAATTTGAATGATGGGGTGAGTATATTGGGGAAATATATAAGTATCGTTATATTAATTATTATGGGTAGTTTTTTCCTCTTTTTGGCTTTAGGAAGTTTTTTTACAAGTGATATTCATTATGAACCGCTACTTTATATTTTCGGATCTATATTCGTTATTTTGCTTTCGATTTTAATCTCCATACTAGTTTATATAGCAGACTTGTTAAAAGAAAAGTTGTAAAGTTGCAACTCTCCAAATAAGTAAAATTAAAGGGTTAGCTATACACCTACATGTTCAATTTTGGGGATTCATAAAGTAATTTAACGAACTTCCTTAAGATTGGAAGTTCGTTTTTGATATTTTTTCACCTCTTTTAATCCGAAATGTGTTAAGGTGGGAATGTACGTTCGGTTTATAGTTAGTATATTTCCTATAGGAGGAAAAGGATGGAGAAAATGGTTCATCAAAAAGTTTGGAATTTGGATAATATTTTTTATGGTGGAAGCAAATCATTACAATTCTTAGATTATATTAAAGATTTGGAAGTTCTTGTTTGTGATCTAAAAACATGTGTAAAATCAGTTGCTCCTCCATTCACAACAAATGAATCAGCTAAGTTGGAAACAATAGTGGAATACATAGGAGAAATTTATGTCAATTTATCTCAAGCTAATTCTTTTATCACTTGTCTTCTTTCGCAAAACACAAAGGATCAAGATGCTGCATCTTTACGAGGAAAGGTAGCTCAAATAGAATCTCATTTTGAAAAAGAATTATCAAATGTGAAAACATTATTAGCAGATACAAAACAAGATTTATGGGAAAGTTTAATTGAAACAAAAGAATTAAAAAATTATAAATTTGTTCTTAATGAATGGCGAGAAAATACAGTTAAGGATTTATCGAATGAAGAGCAAAATTTAATAACTGATTTAATGGCTGATGGATATCATGCGTGGGGTCATTTTTATAAAGCATTAGTAAGCAGTATTAAAGTAAATGTTCAAGTTGATGGAGAAGTACAGATACTTTCAGTTGGCCAAGCAATTAACTTACGGGCTTACCCTAATGAGGAAGTGCGAAAGAATTCTCATAATGCTTTAGAATCCATATGGGAAGAAAAAGAAGAGCTATTTGCAAAAATACTTAATCACATTGCTGGCTTTCGTTTAGAAGTATACAAAAAGACTGGTGTAAAAAGTGTATTAGAAGTACCTTTGAAAGAGAATCGAATGAAGGAAGAAACAATAAATGCAATGTGGTCAGTAATCAATAAAAATAAAAAACCTTTCTCAAAGTATTTGAATCGAAAAGCTGAAATCATCGGTAATTCTAGCATGAAAGCTTATAACTTTTGGGCTCCCGTTAACAATAGTATTCAAAATATACAATACGACGAAGCAGTTGAATTAATTACGGAACATTTTAGTCAGTTTGGAACTGAATTAAAAGGTTTCGTAAAGCAAGCTTTCGATGAAGCTTGGATAGAAGCCGAAGATCGTGCCAATAAGGCTGCAATTCCGTTTTGTGCTAGTTTTCCTCTTACTGGTGAATCAAGAGTTTTTACTACCTTTGGAGGGACTTTTTTAAATGTGTTAACTCTTGTTCATGAATTGGGTCATGCTTTCCATAATTATGCTATGAAGTCTGTTAATGGGGTGAATAAACGTTATCCTATGAGCGTTGCTGAAACTGCTTCAACATTTTCAGAAATGATTATTTTTGAATCCGCTATGAAGAAAGCAGTATCAAAATCAGATAAATTGATGATATTGGATGAAAAATTAAAGCGTAGTGTCATGAACTTTATGAATATTCATTCGCGATTTTTATTTGAGCAGAGATTTTATGAAGAGCGCAAAGTAGGGTTTGTTTCAGCAAATCGTTTAACTGAGTTAATGGGAGAAGCGATAAATGAAGCTTATGATGGATCGCTAGACCATCCCTCTACTTACTCTTGGGTATGGACACCACATTATTATATTACGCATTCTCCTTTTTATAATTTTCCATATACTTTTGGCTATTTATTTTCTTTAAGTATTTTTGCAAAGGCGAAGGAGAAAGGTGATGAGTTTGAAAAAGATTATTTGAACTTACTGCGTGACTCAGGAAGTATGACCGTAGAAGATTTAGTAATGAAACATTTAGGGGTAGACATCACTTCGGAGGAATTCTGGGAAAAAGGAATGGAAATTTGTGTGAAAGATGCTGAGGAATATATAAAATTAACATCTACAGTGGATATTGAACAAACAAAGGATGGTTTTCTTAGTAAATAAGTTAATCTAAGTAGAAAATGAACTGCTGGGCTTTATATTTGGCTTAGAAATAAGAATGAGTTAAGTAAAGTTCTTCGATATTTCATAAAAAAATTCATATAATTTACTAAAAAGCATTTAGTTGAATGAGAATGTTATAAAAAGGACCAATTTGGTCCTTTTTGTTTTGGATGGAATGAAACAAGAGTTATTTTCCTAGAATAAAAAATATTTTGATGTCTAGTAAACTTTACACAAAGTACAGCATAGTATACAACATGTAAAAAGTAATTTACTAATTTTCACACTAATTCGAAAGGAGGTATAGCATGACCTATCAAGAAAAGAAGAGTATCGTCTCCTTATTTAGCGCTATTTTCATTTTTATATCCTTCTGCTTGTATATGTATCCACAGTTACCAGAAGGTGCGTCAAACACACCAGAAACCTTACGTTATTGGGGTTTCTTCGTAATAAGCTTAACAGTCGTTTCTATAATAGCACACATAGTAATTAGTATTGTTTTTAACATTTTGTTTAATATTACGACAAAAGAAAAAGTCCCAACATTTGAAGATGAGTTGGATAAATTAATTGATTTAAAAGCAAACAGAATTTCTTTTATTGTTTTTATTCTTGGGTTTATTATTGCAATGGGAACATTAGTGCTTAATCAAGGATTACAGTTGATGTTTATAATTCTTATTATTTCGGGATTCACTTCAGATGTGATCGGCTCTATCTCAAAGCTATATTACTATAGGAGAGGGGTCTAATATGAGCAAGAATCTTGTCGGCAATCATATACGAAAATTAAGGTTTAACCATGATGAAATGACCCAGCAGCAATTAGCTGACAAGGCAGGTGTTACAAGACAAACAATCGTAGCTCTGGAAAAAGGAAACTACTCGCCATCACTAGAGCTGGCATTTCGCATTGCTTTAGTCTTTAAATTATCATTGGAAGAAGTATTTTTTTATGGGGACACTGTCAACCTGAACGATCAAGTAAATGATAATTAAGGGGAGAAAAAATGGATTCAAATCAGAAATCGGCAAAGATTGTGGGTGTACTGTTTTTCGTAGCGGCAATATCGGCTGTAATCGGGTTGTTGCTATACGATCCAATTCTAAACGGATCCGATTATTTAGTGCAGGGTTCCGAATATTCCACTCAGATTGCTCTAGGAGCATTAATGGAGTTAATCCTTGTCGTATCTGTAATTGGAACTGCAACCACAATGTTTCCGATTTTAAAAAAGTACAATGAAACATTAGCTCTTTGGCATGTGTCCTTCCGATTTCTTGAAGCGGTTATTATTGCTTTTGGTATTATAAGCGTACTTTCACTATTAACATTAAGTCAGAATTTTGTAGCAGAGGGGCCAGTGGACTCTTCGTCTTATCAAGCCTCCAGTATATTATTAATAGCTATTCACGATTGGACGTTTATGCTTGGACCACTATTTATGTTAGGAATTAATACGATTGTGTATAGTTATATATTTTATAAAACGAATTTAGTGCCAAGACCATTAGCAATTTTAGGTATGTCGGGGGCTATGTTTGTATTTGTGAATGCAGTGTTAGTATTGTTTGGTGTAGTTGAACAACTTTCGGCGTGGGGGATTTTAGCACTTCCTGTAGCGGCATTTGAAATGATTTTAGCAGGCTGGCTGCTCATTAAAGGGTTCAATGAATCTGTACTCTCTCAATTATCAAAAGTTTAAAATACAAAAAGTACAGGATCATAACAATCCTGTACTTTTTGTATGCTTATAAGTTTTGAGCTTCTTTCCACTCTAGGAACTCATCGTAAGTTAATTGTTTATCTAAGATTGATCCATCTTCACGAATTTCGATTACACGATTAGCGATAGTTTGGATGAACTGATGGTCATGAGATGTGAAAATCATAGCACCCTTAAATAATGTTAGACCGTTATTCAATGCTTGGATAGATTCAAGGTCTAAATGGTTCGTTGGTTCATCTAGTAATAACACATTCGATTCCGAAAGCATCATTTTAGAAAGCATACAACGAACTTTTTCTCCACCTGATAGAACAGATGGTTTCTTTTTCACTTCTTCGCCTGAGAAAAGCATGCGACCTAGGAAGCCTCGTAGGAATGTTTCGCTTTCATCGTCAGGTGAGTATTGACGTAACCAATCTACTAATGATGGCTCGCTGCCTTCAAAGTATTTCGCATTATCGAGCGGGAAGTACGCACGAGTTGTTGTGATACCCCAACGAATGGAACCTTCGTTCGGTTCTTCTTCTTCTGCTAAAATACGTAACAATGCAGACTTCGCAAGCTCATCTCCTAGAAGAATTATTTTGTCTTCTTTGTTCATCGTGAAGCTTAAATTCGAGAAGAGTTTTTTGTCTTCAGTAGAATGACCTAAATCTTGAACTTGTAAAACATCATTTCCGATTTCACGTTTCATCGCAAAGTTTACGTAAGGATATTTACGAGAGGATGGACGAATATCATCTAGTTCAATCTTGTCGAGCATTTTTTTACGAGAAGTTGCTTGCTTAGATTTAGAAGCATTTGCACTAAATCGAGCAATAAATGCTTGTAACTCTTTTATTTTTTCTTCTTTTTTACTGTTTTGATCAGCAGCTAACTTTGAAGCCAGTTGACTAGACTCATACCAGAAATCATAGTTTCCTACGTATACTTGAATTTTGCTGAAATCTAGATCCGCAATATGCGTACATACTTTGTTTAAGAAATGACGGTCATGGGATACTACGATTACAGTATTTTCAAAGTTAATAAGGAAATCCTCTAACCATTTGATCGCCTTAATGTCTAAATGGTTAGTAGGCTCATCTAGTAAAAGTACGTCTGGTTTACCGAAAAGTGCTTGGGATAAAAGAACTTTTACCTTCTCTGAACCTGTTAGATCAGCCATTTTCTTTTGGTGCATATCATCTGGGATACCTAATCCCTGTAATAGGATTGCAGCTTCAGATTCTGCTTCCCAGCCGTTCAAGTCAGCAAATTCACCTTCTAATTCCGCTGCACGCATGCCATCTTCATCTGAAAAATCTTCTTTCATGTAGATAGCATTTTTTTCTTGCATAACTTCATATAAACGTTTATGACCCATCATTACTGTTTCTAAAACAGTATGCTCTTCGTATTCGAAGTGATTTTGTTTTAAAATTGCTAAACGTTCATCAGGGTTCATAATCACATTGCCTTCTTGCGGCTCAATTTCACCAGACAATATTTTGATAAATGTTGATTTTCCTGCTCCATTTGCACCGATCAAACCATAACAGTTTCCTGGTGTAAACTTTATATTTACGTCTTCGAACAACTTACGATCACCAAAACGAAGACTTACGTTACTTACTGCAATCATGCTAGTACCTCCTAAAATTCACAATGAACTTATTATAGCATGAAATATGAATGAATTCTACAAATCCTTGATTTATAGGGCTTCAAGGTACGTCAATTTATAACTGGCCCCCAAATTGGCCCCATTAGCTTGTATGCTTTGACTGAACAAGGATACGGATTCTACTTCAAACTCTGCTAATACGTGACCATATATCTTAAAGACCATGCCAAAGGGAAAGTAGTAAATTGTCAATTTATTGACTAAACAATATTGGGACTCTTCTTCAACAACGGGTGCTTTACTTTAAGAAAGAAAAAGCCTTTTTTCTTAATGAACTAATACAGCACGTTAGTTTAATAAAAGAATTTAGATTTTATGTGCACTTTAACCAAACTGTGATCAGAACTGGTAACGAATATTACTTGTTTTCCACTTTGACAACTGAACTAGCTTTTTGAAAAAAAGTGTGAACTACTCATATTTCTCAAGTTGTTCTGCCAAGCCTTCAACATATTCATATTGGCGGTCTGGATCACCACTACAATGGATGATCGACAAAATCAGTAAGTGATGAAGGGTAACTGATTTGGATATGGTTTGTAAAGTATGAATGGCATTTGGGTGTTTTAAGATCTCAGCAGTGACTAACCTCGAAGTGGTTTTATATCTTAATCGAAAGACTGATATATATATGTAAGGCTAATACCTAAATAATTGTTGTCCTACTTTGAAAATAGAATGGACTAACCAAGTGTTAAAACCAAGAAGTTTATGTGCAAACAAATCAATAGAACTGTAAAGTACTTTTTTATCTTTGTTCTTTCTTTTTTCTTTTTTTATAAAAATTACGAACTGTACCAACAACCATGAGAACAATTAAGAGAAAGAAAATAACTATCTCTGTTACTTCCATCACTAGAAAAGGTCTAATAGCATTGTTTATGGAGGTGTTTAGGTCAAATCCTAAAAGAATGTCCATGTATAGAGAAAAAACAGTTAATAAGACGAACATCAGAATAGAAATACCGATTATTTTCATTTTTTATCACGCTCCGATAAACGATATTTCCTTTTTAAAATTAAATTTTTGCTTTGCTTGCTTTTCTTTTTTTTGTTCTTAATAAATGCAATCAGAAGTAACAGACTTGGAACAATTACTTGAAGCGGGAGATGCAAATAAAGGGTGATAACATGAAGCCCTTCTTTAACATGTTCAGAAAAATTACTGGCGATTGTTATGGAAAGAATCAGGATGGCTAGTCCTAATGGGAAAGCTAATCGTGCGGATTCTTTGACTTTAAATAAATTGGCTGTTCCTACTACAGATGCATAGAAAAACACACAAATTTTAAAAAATACACCGATAACCGTTATTAGTATAAAATAAACATCTAACCGTTCTAAAAAACCAGCTACCTCTATTGTTTGTATAGTAGAAAGAAGGGGGAAGGGAGAACGGGTAACGTTATTTACACCTAGTACACTAACATTTATGGCCATTAATGAAGCTAATATGAGTCCGCTTAATCCTATTGCCAATAAACCAATTCGTTTCACTTTTTCCGGGTGTTTTAAATAGGGGAGAATCATAGCAAATACAATCAGCTCTCCAAATGGAAAGTATAGGGTTTGAGTAAATGTCGTTTTTATAACAAGCTTGAGACCTTCTTCAAGCACAGGTTCTAAGTTAGAAATTTGTATTATCCCGGAAACAACTATTAAAAAAAGAACGCTTATCCCAAGTAAAAAGATTAGAATAAATAGTAATTCACTTGTTCGCGCTAATACCTCAATACCCTTACGAATTGTATATATAACTATAAGAACCATCAATGTATTTAAAATAAACAAAGGAGTTTCCCAATAAAAGTCTGTAATTAGCATTTCTCCGAAATCCCTCAACACTCTTGCAGAAAGATATATAAAATAGAGTACGTAAATGAAGGCAAATATTTTCCCAAAAAAACTTCCTATAATTTTTTGTATATATTCAGTTGGAGGTATATCTGGATAATAGGAGTATAGACCATAATAGACCAAATATAAGCAAAAACCACCAACCATACCAACCAATATAGCAAGCCATGCATCCTGTTTTGCTTCTATTGCAATAGGTACCAACAAGGCACTACCAAGTTCAAACAAGATAATTAGAATGAATAGCTGATATGCGCTGATTTTTGCCTTTTCCAATGTTTTTCACTCCATTCTTGACACTTATTGTTTCATATCTGAAAGATATGAATTGGTTCTATTACCAGAACGTCGTATAAATGCTTCTACCTTCACATTTACCTTTAAGTTTGGAAAATATGTATCATTCCAATCGTTCTTCATCTTTTTCCATTTTTCTGGGTTAGAACGATGAACTACTTCCCCAAATCCAAAAACATCTGATTTGTTTTGCTGCGTTCGTATAACAGTGTTTTCTAATTGCTTCTTAATTTCTTTTTCTAATTCTTTTTCTATATCCAAAATCTCATACGGATCGGTTAGATCAATTTTTGACCTTACTTCGCGAATCTCACCTTCCGCTCGTACTCTAACTGTAATGACAGGGAGGTTGTTTGATGTGTCAGCTGAGACTTTTGTTTTTTGACGGAGCACGTTGTAAGTCAAGGTATTTTCTTGTCCTTCCCAATCTAATATCACATCTGTCTGTTGGATTTTATCCAAAATCCATACTACTCCTCTAGACATATCCCCCTGATACCAGTCAATCAACTTTCCTTCTTTAAAAATGGCCAGTCCGTCAGATTCAAGAGTGGTATTCAGTTCAGACTGTTGAACATTCTCCATCTTTTTTCCTTGTTCGATATCCCCTTTTAAGCTAAATCCGCTAATGACTGTTTCTTTCCCTGCAGAGGTGAGAGTAGTAATTACGTTCTGAAGGGTAACTTTCATACTTTCTCCTCTTGCTCTTTCTGTAATTTGTAAAGTTCCGTTCACTTTCTCGGCTGGAATCTTATCAATGGCTGTTAAAGATTTAAGAAGATCACCTGCTTTTGTATGATGGGCTATTACAACCCTTGACGTCATTCGAATTTCAGGATCTCGTTCAAAGGCGTCTAAAATTTCTGTAATGCCTTCTTCTTTTGCTAACTCCTCACTAATAACAATTAGATTTGCATGTCCGTGATATAGCCTTCTTGAAATTTTAGATGTCGCATGGAAATGGGCTTCCAGAACACTTTCTCCCATTGCTGTGTAAACGGTTACGGCGGGACTTTGACCACTTCCTCCCCCTTGAAGTCCTCCAGCTACGTTTCCAGGATTGATAAGTTGAATGGTCTTGACATACTTCCCATCCTCATTTTTATCAATCGCCATGGCAGATATTAGCGCTAGTTCATTTAACTCTTTTTGACTCCAACAACCTGAGATGAAAACTGTGCTTGTCATAATTAAGAAAAGAAGAATCCATTTATGATTCATTCCGTTCACCTTTTCCCACGTTAGTAGTATTTTTAATAGTACGAGTACGAGGAGGCTGTGGTTTCTGATCTTCCCCTTGGCTAACCCTATTTGGACCACTCATCAATCGCGGTCTTTTCTTGTAAGCCCAAATTGGTCTACGGAAAATGGTATCACCTGCTTCCTCACGGATAAATGGTGCAAGAGGTGTCATATATGGAACACCGAACGAACGTAGGCTGCATAAGTGAACTATCAGCATAATAAACACTAGAATAACTCCATAAAAACCGAATGTAGCTGCACTGACCATAAAAATAAATCTAACTAAACGGGCTGATATTGCAACTGCATAGGAGGGTGTCGCAAAACTGGCGATTGCTGTCAAAGAGACTACTATTACCATTGCAGGTGACACAATGCCAGCCTGAATTGCAGCCTGTCCAATGACAAGTGCTCCTACTATAGATATAGTGGAACCCATAGCTTTGGGCATGCGAATACCTGCCTCTCTTAAAATTTCAAAAGTTATTTCCATTATGAGTGCTTCAAAAAAAGCGGGAAACGGAACAGATTCCCTTTGTGCTGAAATAATTAAAGCCAATTTTGTTGGAATCATCTCCTGATGAAAGGTGGTAGCTGCGATGTATATAGCAGGGCCGACAAGGGATATAAAGAAGATTACAGTACGTAAAAAGCGAATAGCTGTTGAAATATCAAAACGTTCATAATAATCTTCAACCGATTGAAAAAAATCTATAAAAAGGGCAGGGACCAGCAATACAAAAGGGGTCCCATTTACAAAAATGGCAATCTTTCCTTCTAATAAATTTCCCGCCACACTATCCGGCCGCTCTGTATGATGTATCGTAGGAAAAGTAGTATTTGTTTGATCTTCTATTAGCTGTTCAATATATCCGGATTCTAAGATGCCATCAATGTCTATTCCATTTAAACGTTTACGCACTTCTTCTATTATTTCATTCTTTGCGATGCCATTTATATACATAATTGAAACTTCTGTTTTTGTCATTTTACCAATATTGATGGACTCAACCCATAAACCTGGATTGTTGATTATTCGACGAACCATAGCTATATTTGTCTCTATTGACTCGTTAAACGCTTCTTTAGAGCCTCGAATAGAAACATTTGTAGTAGATTCCTGAACAGACCGTCTCTGTCCACCTTGTGTGCTCGCGCAAATCCCTTTGCTTATTCCATCGATGAGTGTAATAGTTCCACCCGACATTAATGCAGTAAATAGTATTTCCCAGTCACTAACTACTTTGATTCCCCCTACAGCAACAACATCTTCGGTGAGAACTTCTAATACGTCTTGTGGTGCGAGCTTTTCACTTAAATTTTGGTTATTCATAATTGATTCGATAACAAAATCGTTAACCAATTGATTGTCAACCATTCCTTTTACATATAAAATGGCTATTTTTATCTTGGAATTATGACCAATTTTTAAAGGGCGGATTACGATATCTGAACTGTTTCCCGTTTTTTGTTTAATGACTTCAAGATTATTGGACAAAGAGCTTTCAATGAGGTTAGGTGGTCTGTTGTTAGATTGATTTTGATTGTTTATGTCTTGGATCTTTCTGTCACTTCTTTGATTCTTTGGTTTTAAAAATGAAAACATATATCAAATACCTTTCTTTTTCAATCCATTTTGTTCATGATAGAACCTTTTTAAACAAAATGGAAAAAGAATAGTCTTGAATAAAAGTCAAATGGGAGATTTTTCATGAAGATTTTAAAATTTTTTTCATCATACACATCAATTAAGTCTAAATTATTATGAATATAAACTTCATTTTTAGGGCAATCTTCAATGGATGAAAAGATTAGGAGGGGCAGGAATGTTTGAAAAGAAATTAGCACTTCATGAAACTTTGGAATTTCATGAAGTAATCAATTTTAAGACAGTATGTTTACTTAAATCTAAAATGATGCAAGGTATCGTTTTTGACCAAGATCTAAAAGCCCTAATGGAGAAGGACGTAAAACAATCTATACCAGCTTTAACTGCAATGATAAAACTATATTCAAATTCTGAGTTAAAATAATCGGAGGTCGGTTCGTATGAATGATTATTTAGATCCTATAAATTCTGTTGGAATGCCCGAACTTACTGATTCAGGTATTGCCCTTGAATTTTTGTTATCAACAAAAACTGGGGTTAGAAATCTTTCCATTGCATTGACAGAAACAGCAACACCTACAATTAGAAAGTTATTACAGGAACAACTTGATGTAACCATTGCCTTATATTTCGAAATTGCAGATCTCATGATGAAGAAACAATGGTTAAATCCATATGATTTAGAACTACAAAAACAATTGGATATTAAATCCGCTCAAAATGCAGTAGATATAGCTAATTTAAATCTCTTTCCGGGCGTTACAAATCGGAAGGGAATGTTTCCAAGTCCACCGAAGAATTAATGAATAGAGAAGGAGATTTAAATAATGAAAGCTGTTACTTTTCAAGGTGTTAAAAATGTTCAGGTAAAAAACGTGAAAGACCCAAGTATCCAAAAAGCGGATGATATTATAGTTAAACTGACTACTACTGCCATTTGCGGCTCAGACTTACACTTAATTCATGGGATGATCCCAAACCTAGGAGAGGATTATGTTATTGGACATGAACCTATGGGAATTGTAGAAGAAGTCGGTAAGGATGTAACGAAAGTTAAAAAAGGGGATCGCGTTATAATCCCATTTAATATAGCATGTGGTCAATGTTGGTACTGTAATCATGAGTTAGAAAGTCAATGCGACAATGCGAATGAAAATGGAGAAATGGGCGCATATTTTGGCTACTCAGACACGACGGGAGGGTTCCCAGGTGGTCAAGCGGAATTTATGCGAGTTCCATATGCTAATTTTACCCCTTTCAAGATTCCAGAAAACAGTGAAGTAGCGGATGAAAGTTTAGTGTTACTTGCAGATGCTGCATCTACAGCATTTTGGAGTGTAGACAATGCGGGAGTGAAAGCAGGGGATACGGTCGTAATTTTAGGATGCGGTCCAGTTGGTCTGTTAGCTCAAAAATTTGCGTGGTTGAAAGGTGCAAAAAGAGTTATTGCAGTTGATTACGTTGGTTATCGTTTAAAACATGCAAAACGTACTAATAACGTGGAGATAGTTAACTTTGAAGATCATGAAAATTGTGGGGAATATTTAAGAGAAATAACAAAAGGGGGGGCAGATGTAGTTATTGACTGCGTAGGAATGAGTGGAAAAATGACTCCACTGGAATTTCTTGCATCTGGTCTGAAATTACAAGGAGGAGCAATGGGAGCTCTGGTTATTGCAAGTCAAGCTGTTCGCAAAGGTGGAACAATTCAAATTACAGGAGTTTACGGGGCACGTTATAATGCATTCCCATTAGGTGACATTTTCCAACGGAATGTGAATATTAGGACAGGTCAAGCTCCAGTTATTCACTACATGCCGCATTTATATAATTTAATTGCCCAAGGTAAGGTTGATCCAAGTGATATTGTCACTCATGTACTTCCTTTAGATCAAGCTAAGCATGGCTATGAAGTATTTGACACCAAAATGGAAGACTGTATAAAAGTTGTACTAAAACCGTAAATATGTAGGTTAGTTTTCGAGCATCTCTGATGAGGTGCTTTTTTAGATTTTGAAGAGAATAATAATTGTATTCCTTTATGGAAAAATGCACATGAGTGTAGCTGATTCATTTGTTATTTGTTGTATATACATGGATTGTCACATCCAATCACGATAGAAAAAATTTCAAGCAGGCATTAAAAAAAATTTTCAACATATATAAGTGATATTCGTTCGAATTTGAAGAGGAGGATATCATGCAACCTATATTACCTATGGAAAAATATTTCGGGCAGTTTGAACTAGTGCATGCTTTTTATGGGGCTATGCCTACAGGTGTCAGTGTTTCCGAAACTGGTCGAATTTTTGTTTGCTTTCCGAAATGGGGAGACAATGTTCAATTTACTGTGGCGGAAATTGTTGAGGGTGAATTGCAGCCTTATCCCAGTTTAGAAGCTAATTTGTTTAATACTAGAAATATTACGATGTCTTTCGTCAGTGTCCAAAGTATCGTTGCTGATGGAAGAGGAACGCTTTGGGTACTAGACACAGGGGCACCAAATTTTTCTGAACCTATTCAAGGGGGAGCAAAATTAGTTGCTGTTGATTTAAGCACGAATACAATAGGGAGAGTATATACCTTTGCAGAAGATGTTGTCTTGCCAACAACTTATTTGAATGATGTCCGTTTGGACTTTCGGGTTGGAAGAGTTGGCTATGCATATATAACGGATTCTTCTTCCAGAGGGCCGGGGGGCATTATCGTCGTAGATTTAGAAAATGGGAACACGTTTAGACGGTTAAATGGCGCAATATCAACATCACCTGATCCATATTTTTTACCGAAAGTAGAAGGTGAAATTTTGATGAATCGAAACCCTGACGGCTCGACTTCCCCATTTAGATTGGCTTCTGATAGTTTAGCAATTTCTCCTGATGGAAACGTTTTATATTATGCTCCGCTAACCAGCCGTCATCTGTTCTCGATCTCAGCAGAAGCCCTAAGAGACAGAAGGATACAAGACATTAATTTATCCCAATATGTGCAGTATTGGGGGGAGAAAGGCGCGTCTGATGGAATGATCACCGGCGCAAAAGGAACCATTTATGCGGGAGACTATGAAAACAACAGTATCCGGAAGATATTGCCGAATGGCGTAATGGAAACCATCGCACATGACCCGAGAATTTTATGGCCGGATACTTTTTCGATTGGACCCGATCAATACTTATATGTCATTGTGAATCAATTACATCGGCAGGCGAGATTTCATTATGGAAGAGACTTGCGGGAAAAACCATACAGTTTACTTCGTATGAGAATTGATGAATTCCCTGCTCCTACCTTTTCATAATAATCTTAAACGAAGGTAGCTATCCCTCATGAGGGAGATACCTTTTTTGTCAGTTAACATAAGAAACAGTTATCTGTGCAAGAAACGATTTGGATAGTAAACTACAATAAAAGATCTATCATATTCCAAAAACGAACCCTCAAAAGTAGCTAAATGGTGAAGTGGGCTCGATTATAATCAACTGCTGTATTAAGTTTTACTGATGGAAATCTGATGCGGTTTGAATATTTTGAACATAATTATTCATTCTTTTACAAAAAGTTAGTAAGTAAAGTAGCCACTGTTTTTTGCAGCCATTTCTTAGAATTTGTAATCCAGGAGTTTGTTAGTTAGAGGGGGAAGTAAATATAACCAAATGAAATAATCAAGGATTAAGTAAGGATTTAATACTTAATTTTTTTGGAGCTGCCATCGTAAGGAACGTAATACCGTGGATTACTATTGGATAATCAGAGCCCCCGAAAGTTATGAAGGAATATACTTAAACATACGGAGGCGTCGATGCTCTAACAGCCTTTAAGAGTGTGATAAAATGTACTTAAACTACCGGGTGCTTAGTTAAAGAAGAAATTAATACCAACATTTGGGGAAACCTTAATTCACAATGGACGGAGCCTTTTATTACTTATAAAGAATATCAAAAGCTTCTGGAAACAATATAAACATTGTTTCCAGAAGCTTTTATATAGTGGTTATTTCCAATTCTTCTCTATAAATTCATCACGACCAGATTGTGCTCGATCCTCTTTATAGTGTGTTGGACTTTTTTTATAGTAGTCTTGATGATACTCTTCCGCTTCATAAAATGTTTTAGCAGGTCGAATTTCGGTTACAATAGGCTTAGAGAACTTACCACTTGCTGCTAGCTGCTCCTTCGATTGCTCTGCAAGCTCCCGTTGTTCATCCGAATGAAAGAATATAGCAGTGCGATAACTCTCACCTCGATCTTGGAATTGGCCACCATCATCTGTCGGGTCAATTTGCTGCCAAAATATTTCTAATAATTGTTTGTAGGAGAAAATACTCGGATCATATTGTATTTCTACCACTTCTAAATGACCAGAATCACCTTTTTTTACGTCTTCATATGTAGGATTGTCTATGTGACCTCCCATATAACCAGAAATAACTTTATGTATGCCGTCCCAAGTGTCGAATGGTTTTACCATACACCAAAAACATCCACCTGCAAATGTTGCTTTTTCAATCATGTTTATTCCTCCTATTAAACTTGCCTATGTATCATTAACTTAATGTAAAATAGATTTTACCACTTGTACAGATGGAGTACAAAAATCTGAAACTATTTGGGCTGAAATACGTTATTATTAGGGTATAAAGGAGAGATCTCAAGATGGAAGAAGAATTACAACAAACGAGAAGTAGTCGAAGAAAAAGAAGACCAAGAATTGGGCGCTTCGTATTCGTTATTTTATTATTTTTAACTATAGGAATTGGAATATATACAGTTACCCAATATTCCAGTGGCTATAAAATTGCAAATACAGAACAAAAGGAACCAATGGATTTTAGAGGAGATACATATAAACAAGGTCAACGAGAAAATATATTAGTTCTCGGTGTCGATACTCGAGGAGAAGAGCAATCACGAACAGATACAATGATGGTTTTTTCTTGGGATAAGGAAAATAATGATGTGAAAGTTATCTCCTTCATGCGTGACATATATGCAGATATCCCAGGTTATCAATCCTATAAATTAAATACAGCTTTTTACCTCGGTGAAGTACAGTTGTTGAAAAACACAATTAATGAGATGTTCGGCTTACCAATTCATCACTATGCATTAATAGATTTTAATAGTTTTGAATCGTTAGTTGATATTATTGCACCAGGGGGCGTTCCGGTAAATGTTGAGAAGGACATGTCTGAAAAAATTGGCGTTACTTTAACGAAAGGACAGCAGAACTTAAATGGAAAGGAACTACTTGGATATGCTCGCTTCCGTTCGGATTCAGAAGGAGACTTTGGAAGAGTAGGTAGACAACAGTTAGTGATGGAAGTATTAAAAGATGAGCTGTTGTCTGTCGGGAATATACCGAATTTACCTAAATTTATCGGTGCAACTGAAGGGTATATTCAAACCGATTATTCACGTTCAGACAAAACAAAACGAGTGTTAGATGCAATCGTTAGTGGAAAATTAGAAATGGAAAAAATGACAATACCCGTGGAAGGAACGTATTCTTTTAAAAACTATAGCCATGCTGGATCAGTAATTGTACTTGACAAAGAGAAGAATAAAGCAGCAATTTCAGATTTTTTAAATAAATAAGCCGCTTTAGAATTGCCAACCTGATTTTTCCTTCGTAAAATATAAATATAGAAAGGAAGTTTGATAGAAGTGGATCCGGAAAAGCCTTCTTTTTTTTCAACTAGATACATAAGATTTTTAGGTGGACGCAATACGGTATTTTCATTGTTTCTTTTACTAATGATTGGTCTTGTCATTATGATTTATGATGAAATTTCTTTTATATTCGTACCACTAACGGTATTTCTAGGTAATGTCATTTTGCCGATTATTTTAGCTGTTATCGTGTATTACTTGTTGAGACCGATCCTGCGTTTATTAGAAAAAGTGAAAATTAAACGAGTATGGGGAATCTTAATCATCTTCTTAGTCTTAATCGGCTTAATCACTTTACTAGTGTTTTTAGTTTTTCCTTTTTTAAAGGGCCAAATCTTTAAGCTAGTAGAGGAATTACCAACTTACTTTATCCAGTTATTTAACAGTCTAGATCAATTTTTACGTACTTCTATTGTGAAGGATTATTATTTACAAATTGAAAATGACGTAACATCCGTGTTAAATGGGCTTCCAGCTGAAATTGGGGATTTTGTTCAAAACACGGTCACTGGGATTGCCACTGGAATTTCATCCATTGTGGGAGTATTGACTAGCTTTGTATTAGCTATTGTTACTGTGCCATTTATCGTCTTTTATTTATTGAAGGATGGCGAAAAACTACCTAACTATGTTATGAAGCTTTTCCCCCCAAGAATGCGAGATGATTTACAGGAGGTATTTTCTGGTATAGACAGACAAATCAGTTCTTATATTCAAGGGCAGATCTTAGTTTCTATGTGTATTGGATTTATGATTTTCATAGGTTTTACAATAATAGGAATGCCATATGCGCTACTGCTCGGGGTTATTGCGATGGTCACAAGTGTTGTACCATATTTGGGACCAGTCATTGCGATTACACCTGCAGCTATTATTGCGTTAGTGAAGTCACCGCTACTGCTAGTAGGTTTGGCAATTGTTTGGACTATTGTTCAGTTTATAGAAGGGAAGTTTATCTCTCCTCAAATAATGGGTAAATCATTACATGTTCACCCAATTACCATTATTTTTGTCCTTATTACTGCTGGATCGTTGTTTGGAGTTCCAGGTGTAATATTGGGAATACCAGGTTATGCAATCTTAAAAGTAGTGGTGTCACATTTTTATACTTTGTTTAAAAGACGGTATAATAAGTTTGAACCAGTTATCGAAAATCATTATGAGTATACAAATCACAAGGTGGACTGAGAGTAATGGCGAAGAAATTTGAATCTTCCATAAAAGTTAAAGCGATAAAGATAGACACAGTTGTTGACCATCCTTATATTGAACACGGTATAAATCTGTCTGGTACTATATATATTGATGGTGTACACGATGAGTCGGTGGAGAATATTAAATTAGAGGTATTTAAACTTACGGATGATTCATCCCCTAAAATTGTATCGAAACACTCTATCGAAGTTGTAGGAGCAGCTGCATCAAAGGATATGCAAATGATTCCATTTGAAATTATGCCTGATGAAAGATGGCTTCCAGAAAATAACGAGGAAGTAACAAAGCTCATTTTACGAACGACCGTGTTGTTCGAAAATGGATCTGAGTATAACGATGAAGATGAAATCTATTTTGATATTGAAGAGTGATCTATGAACTCCAGTCTAGTGCTGGAGTTTTTTTATTGTGGGTAAGGAAAAGTGTTTTACTCTCTCTTCAGTTGGTTTTACTAGTGAAATGGGAAACTTATCCGTTCAATAGGACTACAGTAAAATAATTATCAGTATAAACCTTCAAAGTTTGTGCAATCTAATTATAAACTAGGAGGCAACTAACAATGATAAAAAAATTGTTTACAATACTCATTTTATCCTGTTTCATATTGACGGCCTGTGGGGACAAAAGGGATTCCAATAAAGAACCTAAAGAAGAGACAAAAGTAAATAATCTAGATCAAAAAGTTCCAAACACTGGGAATGAACGAGTAAATGAAGAAAATGATGTAGGAATTCCGAAAAAAGATGAATCGATCAATGATCCAACTATACAAAAACCAGCAGAAAATAACGATTGAATTGTTTGAATAGTTATGCTAAAGTTTAGTTAACCAAATCGAACGGAGGTGAAGAAAGAATGAAAAACGCTACGAATGCACAATTATTTATGTTGGAATTTTTATCCACTTCTTGTGCAATTACTCATGAAAATGCTATCAAGGGGACAGGTCTGTCCATTTTTAGACATTTGCATAGTAATAATCATAGCTGAGAAGTCATTCTTTCGGATCCATTTAGGTAGCGAAAAGACTGTGCTTTTTAGACAGTCTTTTTTTGTTGAGAAAAAAGAATTGCTTCTTGGCTTATAAAGACTCGAAGGGAAGCGTTCAACATGATATGTACAGTAAATAATATAAATAAAATGCTCGGTGGAAATACCATTTTCGAAAACTTATCGCTCGATATTAAAACGGGAGATCGGTTAGCTATTGTTGGGAGAAATGGAACTGGTAAAACCACTTTGTTTAAAATGTTAGCAGGTATTGAAAAACCTGACGAAGGAGCTATTCATTTTAAAAAAGGCACATCGATTGGATATTTAGCTCAAATACCAACTTATTCTGAAGACATCACTGGTATGGATGTTCTCCAGTTTGCATTTCAGAGCATTGCAGAGCTAAAAAAGAAAATGATTCAGATGGAACAACTAATGGGATCAGTGGAATCAGAAAAGATGGAACGTTTGCTCCAACAATACGGAGAAATTCAAGAAAATTTTACGATTCTAGGCGGTTACACAATGGAATCCGAGATTGACAAAGTAGTACAGGGACTTCAGCTTTCTGGATTCGTAAATCAATCCTTTGCTAGTTTAAGTGGTGGAGAACAGACGAAAATAATGCTAGGTAATATTCTGCTGTCTAACCCAGATATATTATTGTTAGATGAGCCGACGAATCATTTGGATATATTTGCAGTTGAGTGGTTAGAACAGTATTTGGTTGGCTATTCAGGAACAGTGGTTATTATCGCACATGACCGGTATTTCTTAGATAAGGTTGTCACTAAAATTGCAGATTTAGAGGATGGGGAGCTTTCACTTTATCATGGCAATTATTCTTCTTTTATTATAGAAAAAGAAGCTAAGCTAATGCGTGAATTTCAGGAATATGAGGAACAACAGAAAAAGATCAAAAAGATGAAAGAAGCGATTAGACGGCTAAGACAATGGGCAAATGAAGCGATGCCTCCAAATCCTAAGTTATTTCGCCAGGCCCGTAATATGGAAAGGGCACTAGAACGAATGGTAAAAGTAAGAAAACCACTAATTGATCCGAAAAGGATGGAGCTATCATTTGAGTTCGCTTCTAGAAGTGGTAAAGAAGTAGTTAAGATGACGAATGTAAATAAATCATTTGGAGAAAAGGTTCTATTAGATAATGCGCAGTTCAATGTTTTTTGGAAGGATCGAGTGGCGATTGTTGGTCGAAACGGCTCAGGTAAGTCCACTATATTAAACTTGCTACGTGGAGAAATATCTACTGATCAAGGAGAAGCACGGTTAGGGAGTAATGTCCGTGTAGGATATTTATCGCAGCATTTCGAAATTCAGGAACCGAAGGCAAGGCTAATCGATGTGTTTCGTAGCGAATTGAATATGGCAGAGGGTGATGCACGCCATATTCTTGCAAAGTTTATGTTTTATGGACCCGAAGTATTCAAGAGAATAGGTGATTTAAGCGGTGGAGAGCGGATGAGGCTCCGCCTAGCACAGCTAATGTATCAGGATATAAATTTACTAATACTGGATGAACCGACGAATCATTTAGACATCGATTCAAGAGAAGTGCTGGAGGATGCCCTTGCTGATTTTGATGGAACTATTTTAGCAGTATCTCATGATCGCTATTTTCTAAATAAATTATTTCCGAAAACTGCATGGTTAGAGTATGGTAAGCTTATTACTTTTGAAGGACCCTATGAGTGGGCTCGAGAAAAATGGGAGGAAATGCATTCTAAACAAGTCGTAGCAGAGCCGAAAAAAGTCAAAAGTTCAGAGCCAACAAAGAAAAAGGTAAATGAACGCTCACTGGAAGAAAAAATTTCAGAGATAGAACATGATATTAGTCAATTAAAAGAAAAAATAGAAGTAGAAAATGATTGGGAAGCATACGAAACGCTGTTGGAATCGATTCGATTAAATGAAAAAAAGTTAGAAATACTCCTGATGGAATGGATGGAGAAGGAAGGTTGAAAAGTCTAGAAGTAGATTTAGAATCAAAGATTTACAAAGATAAAGCGATAATTATTAACTAGACATCAAATTTCTCGTATTGAGCCGATATAATAGTATAAATATACTTATATATGAAAAGTTCATATAGGGCATATTCAATACATAGAGAAGGAAGATGGAAATGGGTAAATCTATAAAATGGAAGATAATTATTACGGTCATTGCTCTTATTATTGTGAGTATGATACCGCTAATATTAATCAGTACGAGTACAATTAGTAATAAGACGGAAAACGAATTAATCGATCAGAGTCAGGTTATAGTCAATGAAATGTCAGCAACAATTCAGAATTATTTAGCTGCCTATGAAAAAGGAATACTGCAACTATCGACTTCCAATGATATAGTAGAATTTACGAATAGTGCTAAAGTTACTGATGAGGTTTTAGCCAATCAATTAGAGAAAAATTTAGACACTAGATTTAATGAATTTAATTCTTTATATGATGCAGTGGCTTCTGTCTATATAGCCCTCCCGGATAAAACGATCGAAATAATTCCAGAGGCTGATCTAGGTGCAGGTTTTGATCCTACATCGAGGGAATGGTATAAAAATGCTGTTTCCAACAAAGAAAATTTCACCTGGTCTAAACCCTTTGTGGATGTTGCTACTGGAGAATATGCAATTTCAGGTGCTAAAGCTGTTATCAGCGATGGGCAAGTGGTAGGTGTTCTTGCTATTGATATTTTACTGTCGAAGTTAACAGAAACAGTCGCAAATAGTGAGTTAGGTTATGAAGGTTATCCGATTATTGTGGATGCGGATGGTAATGCTATTGTTCATCCGACCTTATTTGGTGAAAATCTATCTGAGCATTCAGCTGTTAAGGAAATGCTTAATAGTTCTTCTGAAAGTGGTGAGATACATGACGCAACTGAAGGAACCAATAAAATTACTGTATTTACAACCTTACCAGGACTGGATTGGAAGCTAGGAGCGGTTTATGATGAGAAAAAGATAAATCAAACAGCAGATAGTATTCGTACTTTATTAATAATAATTATATTAGCAATCGAGGCAGTAGTAGTAATTGTCTTGTATTTCATCATCAGTCATATTTTAAAACCAATTGAGCACCTGAAAAAATTAATGGATTCAATAGCTGAAGGGGATTTAACAGTTCAAGCAAATATAAAATCTAAAGATGAAATAGGTCAGTTAGCTACAAACTTTAATAAAATGGCTACAAGTATGAATGAAATAATACAAGTAGTAAAAGAGTCTGCTAGTGATGTGCAATCCAATTCCGAAAGCTTAAGTGCAGTTGCAGAGGAAACAAATGCTTCTGCAGAGCAAGTATCTTTAGCTGTTAGTGAAATTGCTGAAGGTGCCTCGAAATCTGCAGAAGATGCAGGAGAAGTTACGGAGAGCTCCGTTCACTTAAGTGAGCAAATCAATCTGATCAATGAAAAGTCAGTCGTGATGACTGATATAGCTACAAAAGCGAATTCCATGAATTCAAATGGACAAAGTCAAATGAGAGAATTAAAATCATCATTCGAAAATTGGGAGTCTAACCTCACTTCAATGTCTTCTTTATTTTCAACATTAGAAGTAAGAGTAAAAGCCATTGGTGGGGTAATGGAAACAATTATGGAAATCTCTGCACAAACGAATCTACTCGCGTTGAATGCAAGCATAGAAGCTGCTCGTGCTGGTGAACATGGTAAAGGATTTGCTGTTGTAGCGGATGAAGTGAGAAAACTTGCAGAGCAATCGGCAAAAGCAACAGAGGAAGTTAAACAAACTATTACAGAGCTACAGAGTGAATCGCAAATCGTTGGGAATCAAATGATAGACACTATTAAAACGTTCCGAGAACAAGGATCTGTTGTTCTTGATACAGAAGCTACATTCAGTGAAATATCATTATTGATGAATAATTTGCAAGCTTCTATTGATTCCGTTTCAGTAGAAATCGAGCAGGTTTCTAATTATAAAGATCAAGTTGTTGATACAATTCAAGTTATGGCAGCAACATCGGAGCAAACTGCCGCAGCATGTGAGGAAGTAAGTGCTTCCTCCGATGAGCAATTACGAGCAATTCAATCGGTGGCAGAAGCGTCAGAGACATTAACAAGCTTGAGCGAAAAATTAGCGGATGCAGTAAATCGATTCAAAGTTTAAAAGAAGTTGAATAATTTGAAAACAAATGTTACTATTCACTAGTAAAGAACAATATAATTTAATAACTCTTATCAAGAGAAGCTGAGGGACATGGCCCGTTGAAGCTTCAGCAACCTCTGACTCGTCAGGAAGGTGCTAACTCCTACAAGATAATTTCTTGAAAGATAAGAATGGAGAGCAAAACGTTCACCCTCTTTTCTTATTTAATAGGAAAAGAGGGTTTTTAAATATAAAGGAGGAGAACAATTTGCCAATAAATATTCCAAAACAATTGCCGGCAGCTGAACATCTAAAAAAAGAGAAAATATTTATCATGGATACCGATCGAGCAATAGCCCAAGATATACGTCCATTAAACATTATTATTTTAAATCTGATGCCCGAAAAAGAGAAAACCGAACTTCAATTACTAAGATTATTAGGAAACACATCACTACAAGTAAATGTGACTTTTTTACATATGGCAACACATGATTCAAAAAATGTAAGTAAAACTCATTTGGATACTTTCTATACGACGTTCAAAGATATTAAACACCGAAAATATGATGGAATGATTATCACTGGTGCGCCCATCGAGCATTTACAATTTGAAGATGTTAATTATTGGAGTGAAATGACTGAAATAATGGATTGGTCCAAAACGCATGTGACATCCGTTCTTCATATTTGTTGGGGAGCACAGGCGGCTCTTTATCATCACTATGGAATTGGAAAATACGACTTACCGAAAAAATGCTTTGGGGTGTTTAATCATAGTTTAACTGATCCAACGGTACGTTTAGTTAGAGGATTTAATGATGAGTTTAATGCACCGGTGTCTCGTTACACAGCTGTGTCCTACGAGGAGATTAAACAAGACGACCGATTGAGATTACTATCAAGTTCAGTGGATGCAGGTGTTTTCCTCGTAATATCCAAAGATAAAAAGCATATTATGATTACTGGTCACTTAGAATATGATGCCACGACACTTGCTGACGAATATGAAAGAGACATCCATAAAGGGGTAGAGATTGACGTTCCGGAAAACTATTATGCCAACGATGATCCATCACAAAAACCAAAGAACTCTTGGCGCTCTCATACTCATCTGTTATTTTCTAATTGGTTGAACTATTATGTGTACCAAGAAACTCCTTATGAATGGGAATAAATTGATTGTTCACTTGCTTGTAGATTAGTTTTAATGGAAACATTTAAAGTTAATACAGATCTTAGTAGATTAGTTATATTTAAAGTATGGATAACAACTCCAAAGTTAAAAGACCTGTCGGATTCCACAGCAAAATCTTTTTTGAAGGTCTCAGCAAGTAAATAAGGAGGAAATGATGAGTTACATACAAACAATTCGAAAGTTAATTGGAAATGAAATGCTTATGACTGTAGGTTGTGGAATTATAATTGAAAAAGAAAATAAGATTTTATTACAACATCGTACGGATCGAGATGTATGGGGTATTCCTGGTGGCGTAATGGAGCCTGGAGAATCTTTTCTTGAAACTGCTTTGCGAGAAACATTTGAGGAAACAGGTTTAAGAGTTGAGCAATTACAGTTGTTTGGACTTTATTCAGGTGAATCTGGGTTTGCAGAATATCAGAATGGAGACAAAGTTTTTAGTGTCCAGATTATTTTCCATTCAAGCAGTTTTTCAGGAGAATTGCTTCATAGCACTGAAGAAAGTCATGAACATCGATTCTTTTCCCGTAATAACCTACCTCATTTGAACACGCATCAAGAGCGATTCATTCAGGATTGGGTAAATCAAGTGGACTTGCCGGTAATAAATTAATATAACTGAGTATGATTACGAAAAAGAACGACCTATCTATAAAATTGATTGGATTCCCGTTATTCAACTAACAGGTTCTTAGTATACCCTGATTGACTACTAAGACAGAACATAATATTTATTTCTATGGTGTAGCATTTACAAGGATAGCTTACGAATACTTAGAATAGGAAAGACCATCAATTTGATGGTCTTTTTTTCACGGTCAAAACCAAAATATAGTGTGAAATGTTACTATCAAAATGGGCTCATATGAATTTCAAGATGCTTCAAAGAATAATATTATATCGCCATCTATTAAAGTAAATATAGGACATTTGATACGAGAAATTGATTAGTTCTGTCGCTATAATAAATAGAGTTTGAATAGAAAGGGAGTTTTCATTGAAAAGGTTATTACATAGCTTAATAGCTATCCTATTGAGTCTTGCCATATTTGTTATTCCAACTGGATCAGCCGTTGCTGCTGGTTTCCAAGACGTTTCAGGTTTTAAGAAAGAGATTGACTATTTAACTGAGTTAAAAGTTATCAATGGCTATTCCGATGATACGTTCCGTCCATCCATGAAACTTACACGTGCTCAAGCAGTTGTGATGATTATGCGTTCCATTGGCATGCCAGAATCTGTAGCACATCTAAAAGATCCAGGTTTCTATGATGTCATGCAATCAAGTTTCGGCTATAAAGAAATTTTAGTTGCTTCGACTGCAGGGATTATAAGTGGAAAAAGTAAAACCCATTTCGATCCAGCAGGGTTTATCACACGTGCTGAGATGGCTAAAGTAATCGGAAACGCTTTTAAGCTGGAAGGTGCGTATGAGCTAGGATATAAAGATGTATCTAGTGACTACTGGGCATCCTCATATATCTCATCATTAGCAGCAAACAATATTACCGTTGGGTATAATGATGGAACTTTTCGTCCAACGCAGCCGATTGACCGTGCCCAATTTTCTGCTTTCCTTGCTAGGATCATGAAACCCAATTTTCGTCCATCCATTGGAAACCCAGCACATTCCGTAGTTAATCTTACAGTAGAATCAACAATCGTAGATCTAGTGAAACATCCTAATAAGCCGATTGTTTACTATATTGATGGAAAGTCCAAATCACTTGTCATGCTAAACATGGAAAATAAATCCACAAAGATTGTGGAACTGAAACATGCTGCCGAAAAACTTGTGATTAAAAATGACAAAATTTTTGTTACTCAACTCATCCAAGCAAGAAGTCCCTATAACTTCATGGAGATGCAAAAAGGACTTATCAACGTGTACGATGCTGAGGATCTTTCTTTCAGAAAAGCAGTAAATGTAAACATCGATCCTTTTGACATCGCTGTGGATGATACTGAAACACTGATTATTTCATCAGGTTCCGACCAAGGAATTAGTTCAGAGATTCATACGTATAACTGGCAAACGTCAGAACATTTATCATCAGCAAATCTCTTCCCACAGCAATTGATTGAACTATCACCAACACAGAACAAAGTCTATACGGTTGCTAGTTCGCACTATACCGGCAAAATGGAAACATTTAGCTTAATAGAAGGCAAAATTCAGAAGGAAACCATGGTGCCTCGATTCTTTAATACAATGAAATTAAGAGGCTATGCCCAAATGTCTCCTGAAGGCAACGTTATTTATAATGGGGACGGGACAGCATACGCATCAAGCAGTATTCCGACTGAAGATCTGGCTCCCCTTGGCAAGCTGGCCACTCCATTTACAACGATGACTTTTGATGAAACAGGAAAGAACATATATTTGGCTGATCAATCAGTACAGATTTCAGTCTATAAATACAATACTTTAGATCCAACTTCTACTATGCGTGCATATGGCAATATAGATCGCCTCGTTTACGTAGAGGAAACAGAAGAACTTTATGCTTTTACCAAATTTAAACACGAAGGTGCCAAAACAGAATCCATTTTATTGGAACGTTTTAAATTTAGTAAATAAAATAGGTTTTATTGTTTCCTAAACCACAATAAAAGGTGCGTATACCCACTGACTAAAATCAATGGGTATACGCACCTTTTTCTAGGTGGCAACACTTTACAGACGAGCAAAGTAAGCCCTTTATTTGAATAGAAGGAAATAACTTCGAAGTAAGAATTACTCAAAACTATTAAACAAAAAACAGAAAAAAATGTAACTTAAATTGATGGTGTAAGTCTAACTTATATATTAGAAAGAATAAAACAAGGGGGATGCACCAATGAATAATTTTAAAATTTTCTATTCTTCTACAATTTTTATACTAAATGCCCTAATTATGTTTGCAATAATAATTCTTATACTCCCATTCATGGCTCAAGAGGTACAAGATATTTCTCCAAAACTATACATTAATATTTACTTTGATCATCTTCAGTTATATTCGATTTTTTGTAGTGTCTTGCTTTCTTTACCACTAACTTATGTTCTTTATAAAAAGAATTTTAAATTTAAAAAACGATTTCTTACGATATGTATTCAACTCCTTTTATTAACCTGTTTAATTTTACTTGTTTATTATAACTTCAATTATTTAAATGAACTTATGGATAGCCCTACTTATGAATAATATTTTAGAAGACAAGTTAATGGAACTAACTAGGTGTATGTTTTTAATAAAACGAAGAGGTATTTTTACTAACCATACTTAAAGATCATTGTGTACGATTGAAAATCGATTAATTTAAAGTCTGTTTTTAAACAGCTTATTTTTCTGAATATTTCCTTTATAATGATGATAGAAGGAAACTAGAAGGAGAGGATTATTATGAACGAGCTATTAAATTTACACAATGATTTTATTCGTGTTATCCGGAAAAAGTTTTTAGATTTAGTAACTGATACAGAAAAGACAATCATGCAAATGGAGGAAGATAATCTTTTTTGGAATCCAAATAATCACTCCAATAGCGTAGATATAATTATTAAACATATGAGTGGTAACTTAAAATCACGGTGGACCGACTTTTTGACGACTGATGGGGAAAAGCCAACAAGAAATCGAGACGATGAATTTGAAAGTACTATACAATCTCGCGAAGAATTGCTGAAAATTTGGTCAGAAGGTTGTCAAGTTTTTTTGAATGCTCTTGATACAATTCAATCAGAACATCTGCTCCAAACCATTTATATCAGAAATGAACCACATACTGTCATGGAAGCTATAATAAGAAGCCTTTCTCATACTTCCTCTCATGTTGGCCAGGTAATTTATATTGCAAAACAAGTGACTGCTGAAGAAAAATGGACTACATTGTCTATTCCCAAAAAGAAAAGATAAAGTGGAGGAATTATTTTTGAAACTAGGATTAGCAAAGAACGAGATAACGTTATTACCATACACGACCGAATGGGAGAAAGAGTTCAAAAGAGTGAAACTAGAAATTATAGATGCTACTGGACTTCCAAGAGATCGGATACAGCATATTGGGAGTACTGCAATCATTAATATGCCTGCAAAACCAATTATAGATATATTATTAGGAGTAGATGATCTTTCAAAAGTAGATCAAGCTATTTTTAAAGAGTTACAGAATATTGGATTTCTAAGACTTCGAGTGGAAAGACCAGGTGAAATAGTTTTTGCTAAGTTTACGGATCAAACTTATGAAGTAAAAACTCATTTCATTCATATGGTTGATTTTGATAGAGAATTATGGAAAAACCAACTATTCTTTCGTGATTATTTAAATTTAAATGAGAAAGCTAGAGAAGAATATGAGAACATCAAAGTAACTAGTGTAAAGCAAGAGGATATAAACATAAATACGTATTCAGTTTTAAAAGAACCATTTGTAAAAAGTATTTTCAAAAAGCGGACGAACTAGCATGCAGGAAAATGTTAATGTGTTGTGTACTAGAATAAATAGATTGATCTTCTCATGGGTGGACGGCCCAATTTTCAATTTTCTTTTTAACGACTGCAACAGGAGGGGGTACTGCTTAGACAGTATTTGAATCGTCGTAATTATGATGAGCTTTTCTTCCATAATGATAGCATTGATTACGTTTACCTTTTCAATGACAAAAAGTAATCCATCTATGAGTTAACGCTCGGGTGGATTACTTCGGGAATCAATAAAATAAGACGTTCGGTGACAGGATGTACACTTGCATTGTAAATGATTTGTAAAATGATAAAAATTGATTGACAATTATAAGTATTCCTACTATCATAATAGTTAACTTTTATGTTCGGATTATAGGTAGAAGATGCTAACAGTAGCATCGCCTAAGAACAGATGAGCCGAGATTAGTTAGTATAGCGGAGAAATTGTTTAAATAAGAATAGTAGCTTCAGTAGACAATTTAGAGAGTCAGTGGTTGGTGGGAACTGATTTGTCTCTGGTGTGAATGGACTTATGAGAGCTTCCTCGAGAACATATAATTTGTTTTAGAGGTAGACGTGTTTCCTACGTTACAGGAGCTTAAGTGGGAGTATTACACTCCAACTAGAGGTGGCAACGCGGTCAACACCGTCCTCTTCCAAGGGATTTTTACAATTCCTTGGAAGAGGACTTTTTTTATTTAGCTAGAGACGAGCAGAGGAGAGATTGAGATGAGAGAGTTTATCGAAAAAGTAGAAATGAATGAAGATTTGTCTTATGGAGAAATGACTATAGCTTCTAAGCTAATGTTTTCAGAAGATACGGAAGTACAGCAGATTGTCGATCTTTTAATCGGACTTTCCAAAAAAGGCGAAACATCCAATGAGGTAGCTGCGCTTGCAACGGTTATGAAGTCCTTTGCAATAAACTTAAACGAGCCAGTAGGTAATTATATGGACAATTGCGGTACGGGCGGTGACGGGCTGAATAGCTTTAATATTAGTACTACTTCAGCATTTGTGTTAGCTAGTGCTGGAGCAACAATCGCCAAGCACGGCAACCGGAAAATTTCAAGTAGCGCAGGAAGCTCCGATGTACTAGAAGCAATAGGAATAGAAACAACTATTGGCCCGGAAGCATCCATTGAGTTATTGAAGCAGGAAGGATTAACATTCCTTTATGCGCCAAATGTACATCCAAAACTAAAGCGAATTGGTATTGCTCGAAAAATGATTGGAAAGCCAACAATCTTTAACTTGGTAGGTCCTTTGACGAACCCTATTCACATACAAACTCAATATACAGGTATCAATCGACCAGAATTCACGATGGAATACGCAGAGGTGTTACGAATTTTAGGAAGAAAGAGAGCAATTGTCGTTTGTGGTGCTGGAGGAATGGATGAGGCATCTCTCTCGGGCGTCAATGAATTAGTATTATTAGACAATGGAGATTTAATCCCCTTTAAGTTGACAGCAAATGATGTAGGTTTAGCTTCTGCCCCTATTTCTGCAATACGTGGTGGCGATGGTCATACTAACGCTAAAATAATGCGCAAAGTCCTCCAAGGTGAAGCAAGTGCCTATTTAGATACCGTTCTTTTTAATAGTGGAATTGGATTATTTGCAGCTGGTATTGTTAGCTCTATTCAAGAAGGTGTTAAGATGGCGGCTGATTCTATTCAATCAGGAAAAGCTTTAGAAAAGCTAGAAGCAGTTATTGCTTTTAGTCAGCAATCTGTACGTCACGAGGTGGTATTATGACAACCATTCTAGATAAAATATTGGATGCTAAAAAAGGTCAAATACAAGAGTTATTAAAGTATTCCATTCAAGAACAAAACGACTCGTCAGTTAGACCTTCCTTATTTGAGTCACTTTATCAATCTGAAAGATTACAAGTGATTTCTGAGATTAAACGTGCTTCTCCATCAAAAGGATTGATAGCTGAAGGAGTTAATCCTGCTAAGCAAGCTTCTCAATATGAACAAGCTGGAGCAGCATGTATTTCTGTATTAACCGATACACCCTTTTTCCAAGGGACATTTGAGGATTTAGCAGAAGTTGCTCGTACGGTATCAATCCCAATACTTTGTAAAGACTTTATCATTCATCCAATTCAGATAGATTATGCAAAACATGCAGGTGCATCTGTCGTGTTACTGATTGTTGCAGCACTAGACCAAGAAAAACTTTCAACTTTATATAAATATGCTCTAAGTAAAGGCTTGGAAGTATTAGTGGAGGTTCATGATTCTGTGGAGCTGGACCGTGCTTTGCAGCTAGATGCGAAACTAATAGGGGTTAATAACCGTGATCTACGAACATTTCATGTAGATTTGTCCCGAACTGCAGAAATCGCATCTATCTTTCCATTTGAAGAACAACGTGTACTTATAAGTGAGAGCGGTATTTGGGATTCTGCTGATGCTAAAAAGGTTGTTAACTATGGTGCCAGTGCAGTACTTGTAGGGGAATCGTTAATGCGCAGTGGAGATGTAGGGAATGCTCTTAAAAGCTTACAGGTAAAAAGAGAGGTAATTAACTCATGACAAAGGTGAAAATTTGTGGGCTTATGGAGAAGGAACATGTGGAAATCGCCGTAAGCGCTGGAGCAGACGCAATTGGTTTTCTCTTTGCTCCGAGTAAAAGGAAAGTAACAATTGAGCAAGCGCGCGAACTAGCTAAAGACGTGCCTCCTGGGGTTTGGAAGATAGGAGTTTTTGTAAATCCAACCAAAGAGGAACTAATAAATGCAATCCAAGAGGTTCCGCTAGATTATATACAGTATCACGGTCACGAAACCCCAGACATTGTACTATCAAACAATCTCCCCTCTATTAAAGCGTTATCGGTTCAAAATGAGGCGGATGTTGTTCAGGCGAAACAATATATGACTGATTTTTATTTGTTTGATGCACCTGGTACTGATTATCAAGGCGGTAGTGGTAAAGTTTTTGACTGGAAGCTGATGGAAGCTAATCATATTCCGAATGAAAAAATTATTCTTGCAGGTGGTTTGAACCCCAAAAATGTTAAAGCTGCGATTGAGAGAGTAAATCCTTATATGGTTGATGTGTCTAGCGGAGTAGAACGAAATGGTAGGAAAGATAAAGAACTAATTCAATCATTTATACGAGCTGTAAAAGATAGGAGTGTGGAATAATGGTTAATACAACAGAAGAACAAAGAGTTGGTAGATACGGTAGATTTGGTGGACAGTATGTTCCAGAGACGTTAATGACCGCTTTGAAAGAACTTGAAGATGCATATGAGGATGCAATTTCAGATACAACTTTTATGGATGAACTCAATTACTATTTAAAAGACTATGTTGGTCGTGAAACACCATTATACTTTGCAGAAAGACTGACAAAAGAACTTGGTGGAGCACAAATTTATTTAAAAAGGGAAGATTTAAACCATACAGGTGCCCACAAGATTAATAATACAATTGGCCAGGCGTTGCTCGCAAAGCGAATGGGGAAAAAGAAAATTGTCGCGGAAACGGGCGCTGGACAGCATGGTGTTGCCACTGCAACCGTGTGTGCACTATTTGACTTAGAATGTGTTGTTTTCATGGGAAAAGAAGATGTGCGTAGGCAGGAACTAAACGTATTTCGTATGGAATTACTTGGTACAAAAGTTGTTTCCGTGGATCAGGGATCCGGCACACTTAAAGACGCAGTCAATGAGGCACTTAGATATTGGGTTTCCAATGTAGAAGATACGCATTATATTTTAGGCTCTGCGCTAGGACCACATCCTTTCCCAAGAATTGTTCGTGATTTCCAACGGGTAATTGGAGTGGAAACTAGACGTCAAATTGTTGAAAAGGTTGGTAAATTGCCTGATGCAGTTGTCGCTTGTGTTGGTGGTGGAAGTAATGCTATTGGCATGTTCCATCCATTTGTGGACGATAAGGATGTCGCGTTATACGGTGTGGAAGCTGGAGGCAGTGGTATTTCAACTGGTCTTCACGCAGCGGCTGTTACTGGTGGAAAAGAAGGAGTTCTGCACGGTGCTTATATGTACATATTGCAGGATGACAATGGTTTTATCCAAGAAGCACATTCGATTTCAGCAGGGCTTGATTATCCTGGAGTTGGTCCAGAGCATTCCTATTTACACGATATTGGCCGAGTGAAATATACTTCTGTTACCGATGCTGAAGCGTTAGAGGGTTTGCAGCTATTATCGAAAAAAGAAGGCATTATACCTGCTCTTGAAAGTGCTCATGCCATTCATTTTGCTACGGAGCTTGCAAAAGAAATGTCACAGGAAGAGATTTTAGTTATTTGTTTATCAGGGCGTGGGGATAAGGACGTTCAAACTGTAAGAGATGCGTTAGGGGTGAATAACAATGGCTAAGAAGAAACTATTAAATGCCATTCAATCTGTTAATAGCCAGGGTGATAAAGCTTTTGTTGCTTACATGATGGCTGGAGACGGTGGTCTAGAGACATTAAAGTCAAAAATACTATTTTTACAAGAAGCAGGGGTAACCGCAATAGAACTTGGAATACCTTTTTCCGATCCTGTTGCAGATGGACCAAGCATTCAGCGAGCAGGAGAACGAGCATTAGCAAATGGTACAACACTCCGTTTGATACTACAGGAACTTGAAACTTTTTATAAAGAAGTAACTGTTCCACTCGTCCTAATGACGTACTATAATCCGTTATTAAGCTTTGGATTAGAGCAGGTTGCACAAGCATGTGAAAAACTAGGCATAGCAGGTTTAATCGTTCCAGACGTGCCAATTGAAGAAACAGTAGAACTCCAGAGAGCACTAGCTAATACGGATGTTGCCTTGGTTCCACTTGTGTCCCTAACAAGTCCACCAGACCGTATGGCTAAAATTACTGCATCAGGTGAAGGGTTTATCTATGCAGTTACAGTAAATGGAATCACAGGAGTTAGAGATGGATTTGGTGAACAATTGGAAAGACATTTTATTAGTTTGTCGGAGCAAAGTAATGTCCCAGTGTTAGCAGGCTTCGGAATCTCTACACCCGAACAAGTAAAAAGCATGGGGACAATAGCAGATGGCGTGATTGTAGGAAGTGCTATAGTTGATGCTTTCCATCAAAATGAGTTGGAGAAAATAAAAACACTTGTACAGGCTGCTAAAACGGGTGTATTAAACTAAAGCTTTATATATGATAAATGGTAAAGAGAGTAGCTCAAAATTGAGTTGCTCTTTTTTCCATTTGTGTATATCTTTACAATAAGATGAATGATAAAATATTTTGATAATGAAGTTTTAGAGAAGGAGATTGATATGACGCTCTATATAAGTAATCCGAAAAATTTGGAAAGATTAGCTGCTTTCTTAGAGATTATTAATAAGGATGACTCTTTTCATATTGGTTATTGTGGAGAAGATAAGAAGGAAATTTACGATACACTTTCTAATGATTTTTCAGATATTGATATGGAGAAATCATTTGTCGTTGCCTATGATAAAGACAATATAGTAGGTGCATTAGGATTTGATATAGATGAAGAAAATAAGAGTGCCGAGGTGTGGGGGCCGTTTGTCCAAAATGGAGAAGATTATTCTCAAATTGCAAATGTTTTATGGCAAGTTTTAGAGGATACTATTCCTTTTAAACTAAATGAATACATGTTTTTTGTGAATGAAAAAAATACGTTAGCTAAGCAATTTATTGAACATAAAAATGGAAGGGAAACTGGACATCATCTTATCTTGAGCGCAGATAGAACTAGCTTAACAGATGGTGAAGATATACATATTAAAAATTATGATCCTATCTTTCACAAATCGTTTAGTGCCCTTCATCATCTTGCTTTTCCAAATACCTATTATAATAGTGAACAGATTCTTTCAAGAATTAGTGATGATAATCGATTATTCATCATCCAACACAATAATAAGATAAAGGGCTATGTTTATGTGGAGGCTATTCCACTTCACGGAGAAGGAACAATTGAATATATTGCTGTTTATCCAGATTTTCGAGGGTCAGGAATAGCAACAAATTTAATGAGAGCTGCTCTTCATCATTTATTTTCCTATGAAGCAATAGAAGAAATCACGTTAAGTGTGGGGGCTAACAACAAAGCTGCAATAGCTCTTTATATGACCTCAGGATTTCAACTAAAACATACACTGGTTGCATACAAAAGGTAGAAAAGAATTATTCTGATCGGTTAGTGCGCTCTTCATAGTTTTTTTCGTGCTTGGTGTCTCTCAATATTTGGTTGTTATGCTTCTCCTCGGGATCCAACCCTGACATCAAATCATCAAAAGGATGATAGTTAATAGTAGGAAAACGTTTCTTCTTGATCATTTTGTATGTTATTCGAGCGATCAAGACAATGAAAAAAAGTCCAAATAGAATACTAGCTATATCCATTATTAAACACTCCTTTCATTATACTATTCTACAAAGAATAACAAATACCTTTAAAGAGAGGGATATTAAAGTTATGCAAAAGGAAATAGAGGAAGCCATAATTTTAAGAAATACAGGAAGGACAATAGAATCAAATGAGCTCCTACTACAATTAGTAGAAAAATACCCGAATAACGCAAGTATCCACTACCAATGTGGTTGGAGCTTTGATGTTTTAGGTGAAGAGACACAAGCTATATCATTCTATGAAACAGCGATAAAGCTTGGACTACCCAACGATGAATTGGAAGGGGCCATAATAGGTTTAGGGAGTACATATAGAGCACTCGGTTTCTATGAGAAATCTAAGGATGTGTTTTTGAATGGTATAGAATTATTTCCGAATAATAAAGCCATTCAAGTGTTCTACGCCATCACGTTGTATAATCTTAGTGAACACTCAAATGCTACCGAGTTATTATTGAATATACTATTAGAAACGACTAATGAAAAACAAATACTTGCTTACGAAAAAGCATTGAAATTCTATTCTAAGCACCTAGATGATGTATGGAAATAAAGTAGAGGAATGATTTTATAAACTATGCATGAATCATTTATATACTATATAGCACACTTTTCTCGCAAACTCGTATATTGTGGGGCTTAATAATTTTCTTCCTTGCATAGAATATAGAGCATTAATAATTCTATTATTCGAAGGGAGAAGTAAATGGGAGTAAGGCTGATTCAAATTTCCGTTGTTTATTTTGCTATTGGGGTTACGTTAGGAATGTATATGTCTATGGCCCATGATTATGCATTAACAGGTGTTCATGTACACATTAATTTATTAGGTTGGGCATCTTTTGCACTTGCAGGAATTGTCTATCATTTATTTCCTGCAATTTCTCAAAATATTTATGCAAAACTGCATTTTTGGAGTGCAAATATAGGTATTCCATTAATGATGATTGGCCTAACTGTTTTAATATTAGCAGCAGCCGAGCAAGTGACGATAATTATCGCGATAGGCGGAGTATTAGTAGTGTTTAGTGTAATCATGTTTGCAATCAACGTTTTACAAAATGTGAGAGCATAATTGTTGCCCATAAAGGCACAGATTTTATTAGTGCCTTTAAAATACATATGTTATAGATACATCAAAAATAGGTTTATCGTAAACGATATACATCTTGAGACGTAGAGAACTTCCCATCTCTGGACCATAGGAAATGGTAATCATTCCTTTATAATGTTATGTATAAGGTAAATAAATGGGAGGTTACAGTAGTGAGTATAAAAAAAATCGGTATCATCGCAATTATTGTAATAATTTTGGGATCAGCTATTAACATAGGGATGAGCATTGCTGGTGGGTTTATCAAAAATTCACAAAAAATTGAATTAGGGAATGAAGAGTTCACTAAGATAAACATTACTGGAGATAACACTACTATTAAAGTTGTTCCAACAGCCAGTTCTCATGGGAAAGTTGAATTTACAAGCAAAAAGAGCTCAGGTAGTAGAGTAGAGGCTTATGTAGAAGGGGATACGTTATATGTAGAACTGAAAAAGAAGAAGCTTTTTAACTGGTTTAATATTGGAATAAATGCAAGAGGTAACAAAATTGTCTTATCTGTACCAGATGAAAAATACGACGAGTTAAGAACAAAAACAGATAATGGTCAAATTATCGCAAAAGGTCTTCAATTTAAAAACGTTGATATTGAGTCAAATAACGGAAAAATTGTATTAGGAAATTTGGAAACTAAGAAGGTCAATGTAAAAACGGATAATGGCAAAATAGATCTTCACCATGTAACTGGAGATATAGATGCGAAATCGGATAATGGTCAAATATCTATGGTAACGGATAACCTGGATCGAACTATATCTTTGAAAACAGATAATGGACTTATTAATATTCTGACGTCCTCTGAACCAAAGAACGTAACAATTCAAGCGAATATAGATAATGGAAGAATTAATATTTTTGGTTCTGCCAATGAAGAGACTATTTTTGGAAAGGGTAAGAATAAAATTAACTTAAAAACGGACAATGGAATAATTTCGATCAAAAAAGGGAATGAATAAAGAAACTTCAGTATGATATTGACGAGTTCGTTAATCTTTGTTACATTGTTTCTTATATCATTTGTGAAGAGAAAATTCTAGTAAAAGAAAAACTCGTCCTTAATGGGCGAGTTTTTTTATGAGGAAGGAGCAGTCATTTGTTAAAATATTTAATTGTAATTGTTGGCTCCTTTATAATTGCTATTGCGTTTAATGCATTCTTAGTGCCTCATGAAATATTAAGCAGCGGAATTAGTGGTATAGCTATTTTGTTGGGACTGATCACTCCTTTTGATACAGGTATACTTAACTTTGTTATGAATGTACCTCTATTAATATTGGGATATTACAAGCTCGGTAAAGAAATTACACTTAATACGCTCGTATGTGTAGTATCGTTATCCATATTTCTATATACTATTCCTGCAGAGGCTATTTCTAATAATACATTGCTCTCAGCCATATTTGGAGGAGCTATTGGTGGTGTGGGAATAGGTCTAATTATGAAATACTCTGGTACCTCTGGAGGGATGGACATAATAGCTATTATTATATCTCGTTCAAGTAATTTTAGTGTTGGTTTGCTTCTCACAGGAATGAACAGTGTTATTGTGCTTATTTCAGGAGCCATTTTTACCTGGGAAATAGCACTATATACATTATTATCAATATATTTGACCGGTAAAGCGATTGATACTATTTATACCAATCATGAAAAACTAACGATGCAAATAATAACGACGGCGGCTGAACCTATAAGGCAGGAATTATTAGCAAGTATTTATCGAGGCGTGACAGTCACAGAAGGCTTTGGTGGCTACACACTAGAAAAAAAGAACATCTTAATCATGGTCGTAACTCGTTATGAAATGTTGCAAGTAAAACAGATTATTCAAAAGCATGATAAAAAAGCCTTTATAAATATTTTCGAAACAGTAGAAGTCGTTGGGCAATTCGCTAAAAACTAAAACGTACGTATTATTTTCACCATAAGTCGATGTTCCTAAATTAGGAATGTCGGCTTTTTTTATCTGGAGGAAAGGAATATTATTGCATGTATTTGGACAAACTTCTTGGGTAAACAAAAAAATTTAAAAAAAGAGGGATAATATGGGTTTTTTTGATAAGGAAAAAAAAGATCAGTCAAAATCCTCCACTCCTTCAACGAGTCAAACGACGGAGTCCAATGAAAATCACCCTTTAAAAACTAGCCTTCAGGATAATATAAAAACAGTTAAAGATACGCTTGGTGCTAGCTCTGATATAGTCATTCGAGAAATTCGAATTGGTAAAGGGGGAGTCCTTAAAGCTGCGTTAATGTATACAGATGGTTTAAGCGATACAGTTGCTATACAAAACTTCATCTTGGAGTCGTTAATGCTAGATATTAAACATACAGAAATAGAAAGTGAGCTCATTCATAATCCAAGACTTATGAAAACATTAAAAGACTTTGCCATGACCGTGGGAGAAATAAAAGATGTTACCAAATTTGACGAGTTATTTCTTCACCTTCTATCTGGGGATGTAATTCTATTGGTCGATGGATATTCGGAAGGACTAAACATTGGTAATAGGCGCTGGGCAGAACGCGGAGTTACTGAAAGTACAACCCAAACAGTAATTAGAGGTCCAAGGGAAGCATTCTCAGAAAATATACGTATAAATACGTCGTTGGTCAGAAGAAAAATTAGAGATCCTCAGTTGTGGATGGAAACCAAAACAATTGGAAAACGTACAAAAACGAATATTGCGGTAATGTATATTAATGGCGTTGCAAATGACAAAATAGTGGAAGAAGTTCGTTTGCGACTAGATCGCATCGACATAGATGCAATACTTGAAAGTGGCAATATTGAGGAATTGATACAGGATGCACCAATGTCAACTTTTCCAACGGTATATAATTCGGAACGTCCTGATGTTGTGGCTGCAGCTATCTTGGAAGGCAGAGTAGCTATTTTCATCGACGGTACACCGTTTGTACTAACCGTTCCTGCCTTATTTGTTCAATTCTTTCAATCGTCAGAAGATTATTATCAACGTGCTGATCTTACTAGTCTTGTTCGAATCCTTCGATTTTTTTCATTTGGGATCGCTTTACTTGCTCCTGCATTATTTATAGCTGCCACTACTTTTCATCATGAAATGATACCGACTTCACTCGTTATTAACCTAGCGGCTCAACGAGAGGGTGTACCATTTCCTGCATTTATAGAAGCTCTCATAATGGAAGCCACCTTTGAAATTTTGCGAGAAGCGAGTTTAAGAATGCCAAGAGCCATAGGTTCAGCCATGGCAATAGTCGGGGCATTTGTTATTGGTACGGCAGCGGTGGAAGCAGGTATGATTTCTGCTGCGATGGTAATTGTTGTTTCCATTACAGCTATTGCTAGTTTTGTTTCACCTACTTATGACATGGCATTTTCAGTCAGAATTTTGAGATTTGTATTTATGGGGCTTGCTGCTTCATTTGGTTTATTTGGAATTACGGTTGGGTTAATTGCATTAGTTTTGCATCTATGCAGTTTGCGTTCGTTTGGAATTCCATATATGTACCCAATAGCACCTTTTAATATGGAAGGTCAAAAGGATACTTTTATTCGTTTACCTTTATGGAAAATTTTCACACGTCCTCATTTAATCAGTCAAGAAAATATAGATAGACAGCAAAATCCGACTTCTGCAATGCCAGAGCCTGAAAAAGAACAATGAAGGATAGTAAGGGGGTTACTTATGAAACGAGGCATCTTTATTTTACTGATTCTTTGCATAGTACTAACGGGTTGTTGGAATCGGAGGGAATTAAACGAGCTAGCTATCACACTGGCAATGGGCCTTGATAAAATAGACGACGAATACGTTGTTTCGGCTCAAGTCGTTGTACCTTCAGAAGTCTCCATGAAAGGTGGTAAAGGGACGACCCCAGTTACTCTCATCCAAGGACGAGGAGAAACAGTGTATGAAGCCATTCGAAAAATGACAAAGAGCTCTTCTAGAAAAGTATATCCTGGACATCTGCGGATGCTTGTAATAAGTGAATCATTAGCTAGCGAAGGAATTGGGCATCCCATAGATTTAATATCTAGGGATTGGGAGTTACGATCGGATTTCTATGTTGCTATAGCTAAAGACTCTACAGCGGAAGAGATTTTAAACGTGCTAACTCCGTTAGAAACAATACCAGCAAATAAAATGTTTAACACACTTAAAGTGTCCGAAGAAAACTGGGCAGCTACCGTAGGGATTACATTGGATCAGTTAATTACAGATCTAATAAGTAATGGAAAAGAAGCTGTGTTAACGGGAATTATTGTGACCGGAAAGCAGGAATTAGGATCAAGCACAGAGAATGTGATAACAGTTACTCCAAGTGCTAAGATTAAGGTGGATGATTTAGCTGTGTTTAAAGGCGATAAACTGGTTGGGTGGTTAACTGAAGATGAAAGTAGAGGCTATAGTGGCATTACAAATCATGTGAAAAACACAGTAGGAACTATTTCTTGTCCTGGTGGAGGAAGAGCAAGTTTAGAGGTTCTTAGTTTCAAATCAAAAGTAAAAGGTAAAGTTAAAAATGGAAGTCCGGAAGCAGATATCAATGTTAAGATAGCTGCTAATGTAGGTGAGATAGAATGTTCAATTGATATTAGTAAAGCTGAATCAGTTGAAGCTCTAGAGAAACTCTACGAAAAAGCAGTCAAAGTTACGATTAACGATTCTATTACCAGCGTACAAGAAAAATATGAGACAGACATTTTTGGATTTGGCAATGCAATTCACCGATCATATCCAAATGAATGGAAAACATTGAAAAATCAATGGAATCAGCATTTTACTGAAATGAAAGTGAATATTAAAGTAGACGTGAAGATTCTTAAAACTGGTACCGTAAATAATTCTGTAGTAGAAAGTAGAAAGGACTAACTGATCATGCTGAAAAGCGTAGGAATACTTCTAGTAGCTGCATTCATCGTATTTATAGAAGTTCCATCTCTCGTGGAAAAAAAGTATAAAAAAGAATTGATTGTGTTTTCGATTCTTCTTACTATTGGAGTTGGGTTAGGTGTAGCACATAGTTTAGGAAAATCTATTCCTAATCCAATTGATCTTCTAACTTTCATTTTTAAGCCAGTACATGATGCATTAATTCGATAGGTGAATTAGATCGAAAGTTAGGTGGAGATATATAATATGATGCAAAACGTTAAAATAAATTCATACCAATTTCTAGTTTTAGTTATCTTTTTTACGGTTGGTACGAGCATCTTAGCTGTACCTTCAGCTTTAGCTATCGTTGCGAAGCATGACGCTTGGATTTCCGCAATACTTGGTACTGCGCTCGGACTATTGATTGTATGGCTATTTACGAAAATAGGTATTTGGTTTCCTAACCTCACCTTTGTACAGATGAATGAGACTCTTTTCGGAAAGTGGATAGGTAAAGTATTTTCATTCTTATTTTTATCCATGACTCTTTTATTTACTGCTGTTATTTTGTATTATTCTGGTTCATTTCTAACCACGCATGTGATGCCAAATACACCAATGGCAGCCACTAATATATTGATGGCGATTATATTGGTAATGGCAGTTCGTCTTGGACTAGAGACCATTGCTCGTTCTGCAGAAATCTTAACTGGTGTTTTCTTCATACTCTTTATTTTATTAGTCATTTTTATTGCACCAGAGATTAAATATGAAAACATTCAACCTGTATTTGAGGTAGATATTAAAAGTATAGCGGAATCGTCGTTAACTTTGATCGTTGTCTCTTCAGTCAATGCTGTTACTTTACTAATGATTTTCCCTGCCTTTATTAACCAACCTAAATCTGCTAAAAAATCTTTTTTTATCGGAAATTTAATAGGTGGACTAATCATTATTATCATCACATTTTTGTGTATTACCGTATTAGGTGCTGATTTAACTGCAAGACAGGAGTATCCGAGCTATGGTCTGGCCAAAATGATTAACATCGGGAACTTTATAAACCGAGTTGAGTCACTGATGGCTGCACTTTGGATTATTTGTCTCTATTATAAGATGGTTCTATATTTTTACGCATCGGTTTATGGGCTAGCACAAATTTTAAATTTGAAAGATTATCGTCCTTTAACGTATCCGTTAGGGATGATTGTAGTTGTTCTATCGCTCGTGGTTTTTCCAAATGTTATTGATCAACATATTTTTGATTCGACTACAAGTAAGTACTTTTCCTTAACGATTGGGCTTCTGTTACCTCTTTTAATGGTTATCGTATATGCCATACGAAGAAAACAATTAAAAAAAGATGCTAAGCCTTCTTAAGATAATTTCTTTATAAGAAGTGGAATCCATTTACGGAAATGCATGCCAAGAGAGAATTCTCTTGGTTTTTTTATTGCGTTTTATATGGGGGTAATAACTTTGACTGATAAGTAAGTGTTTTACTAAAATATTATATAAACTAAAAGAAAAATCAATTTCAAGTTTAGAAGCAAGTTATGGTCAATTACTCACGAAATAAAAGTTAAAAGACTCTCAGAGCTAATCTGAAGCAGCCTAATATTTGGAACTAAAAAGTAATATTACCTTTTTTGATGACAAAATTCATATATTTTCTATAAGGTTCCCAAATACATATTTGGGAACCTTATTTTGTGATAAAATGGGAGGATAAAGGGGTGAAGTAATGCAAAGTGATTTACCTAAAATAGTAAAAGATTTTCTAGTCTATTTAACGACAATTAAGGGAAAATCTTTACGAACACGAAAAGAGTATGAATATGACATCACATTATTTTTAAGATTTCTAATAGCAGTGGAAAATGATTTAGATATAGCTAAAATCAATGAAATCTCAATTAAAGATATTACGATTGATTTTATTAAGGAAGTTTCATTGGAAGATATGCATTTATTTTTGGAATACTGTGAAATGGAGCGTAATAATAGTGCTGTTACACGGGCAAGGAAAGCAGCAACTCTTAAATCCTTTTTTAAATATTTGAAAGGGAAAAGAAGAATGTTGGACGAAAATCCAGCAGAAGAATTGGAAACACCGAAAATCGGCAAGAAAAAGCCAATATATATGGATCAACAAGAGGCAGAAAAATTTATAGCAGGAATAAGAAAGAACAAACATTACTATCGCAATTATAGTATGATCATGTTCTTTTTAAATCTAGGTATTCGAGTTTCGGAATTATGCAGCTTAAATATCACATCTGTCCAAGACAACCTGTTGCATGTGATAGGTAAAGGAAATAAAGAACGTACGGTTTTCCTAAACAAAGCTTGTACCGTGTCACTTTATAAATATATGGAAAAGGAACGCCAATACATACAAGGATCAACGACAAATGAAGCGTTATTTCTGTCCCAAAAAGGAACTAGACTAACTCGGCAAACAGTTGCAAAAATCATCAAAAAAATCAACCAAGACTCCGGCTTAAATAAAGAAAAACTTACACCGCATAAGCTAAGACATACATCTGCAACTATTATGTATAAAAGCGGTGCTGATATTAGAAGTCTACAGCACATCTTGGGTCATACCAGTGTATCTACTACCCAGATCTATACACATGTGGAAGATAAAGAAATACGAGGGGTTATTGAAAGCAATCCCTTTAATCTTTTAGTTTAATATAATTATATTATGTAAACTATTGAATATGGACAAACTAGTAAGTCATAGGATGATAGTGCATAAACTAAAATCATTTCATAAGGGGGACCTCATTTGACGAATAAACAGTCTGCAGCACCTTTTGAAAAAATGATGATTGTCCGTACTGTCATACTATTAATTGCGTGGTTGAACCAATTCCTTGTCATGAAGGGGTATAGTCCGATTGAGTTTTCTAACGAAGATGTTGAACTTGGGGTAACGTTTGGTTTTGCTTTTATTGCTTCCATTTGGGCATGGTGGAAAAACAATGACGTGCGTTACAAAGCGCGAAGAAATACACAATATCTGAAAAATAACGGATTAAAATAGTTGGCTTCTGTGGATAGGATAGTAGTATAAAATTGAATGTTTTCACCACAAATATATACGTATCTATCTCCCAGAGAAATTCCATCCTGCATTCAAAATAATTCATCGATTATTTTAGATACGCATAATATTATTATGTAAACTAAATTCATTTGAAAAAATATTCTATGCAAGGAAATCCCGTGCATAGAATATTTTTCATTATTTACTGTGGATATTCGATAATTCCAAAGCCATCTGCTCCGATGCTAACTTGATTTTCTTCAATTATCGTATCTGAACTATAGAGTAAGTTATATTTTTTGTTTTTTTCAAGTGTAAATTTTTGTTCAGTAGAACTTGGATTAAGCAAAACTATAATAGATTTATTATCGTTATATTTTTTATAGCCAAATATACCATTATTATCAGTAGGGTGCAGGAATGTTACAGAGCCTTCATTAGCTAGCAGTTTTTCTTTTTTTCTAAGTGAATTTAGAGTACGAATATGATTTTTAAGCTCAAGCTGATGGTTTTCTACGTTCCAATCCATACATTTTCTACAGCCTGGATCTTGACCCCCTGTAAGACCAATTTCGTCCCCATAATAAATGCAAGGAGTCCCCATAAATGTTAATAGAATTGTAAACACTTGCTTCGTTTTATTAATATTATCCTCGCATTCAGTAAGAATTCTAGCTGTATCATGACTACCAACAAGATTAAACGTATAATCAAACACAGTTTTGGGGTAATTGTAGTATACCTTATTCATATTCTCCAAAAATTGTTTCGAATTAATGGTATTCTTTGCTAGGAGATTCAATACGTTCGTTTTAAACGGATAATTCATCACAGCGTCAAATTGATCTCCTCTAAGCCACGGCATGGAATCATGCCAAATTTCCCCAAGGATATAAGCATCCGGCTTTGCTTCTTTCACGACTTTTCTGAACTCACGCCAGAATGGCTGATCTACCTCATTTGCAACATCCAGTCTCCATCCATCAATATCAAATTCATTAATCCAATAGGTACCTACATCAAGTAGATATTTTTTCACCTCGGGATTAGCAGTATTCAATTTAGGCATAGATTCAACAAACCCAAATGTCTCATAATTAGGCTTCTCTCCTCCAACAACCGGAAAGCTGTGGATGTGGAACCAATCCTTATATGGTGAGTTTTCTCCATTTACTAATACATCTTGAAAAGGTGGGAAGTAATAACCACTATGATTAAATACAGCGTCCAGCATTACTTTAATACCTCGTTTATGACATTGGGCAATTAGTTCCTTTAATGCATCTGCATCGCCAAACTGTGGGTCCAATTCCAAATAATCAATCGTATCATATTTATGGTTCGAGTATGCTTTAAAAACTGGAGTAAAATAGATCCCATTTACTCCGATGTCCGTTAAGTGGTCTAAGTGCTGTGTAACACCTGCAAAATCCCCACCAAAAAAGTTATTTACTGCTGGAGGTTCGCTTCCCCATGCTTTAACATTATCGGGATTTATAGAAGGATCACCGTTACCAAAACGCTCTGGAAATATTTGATACCAGACAGTATCCTTCACCCATTTTGGAGCCTGGAACTGTTCATTTTCATGTAAGTAAGGAAAACAAAAGTAGTAATCACTATCTAGTGGAATACTGTCATAAAATCCTTTTTCCGTGTAAATTACTTCTTCGTCTAAGGAATTTAACTTAAAACCATATCGTAATCTATTTGTTGCAGCAAAAACTTCTGTTTCCCAATAGTCATATAAACCATCTTTTCCAACCAAATTCATAGTAATCTCCGAATACTGCCATTGTCCATTGCTCCAAATATATGGATCACCCATTATTAATGAAACTGAATTTACATCATTTTGCTTTGTTTTGATCCTTATTTGAAGCGTTTGATCGTCTAGTAAATAAGCAAAATTATCGGTCGGCCGGTGAAAAATAGCTGTTTTTTCCATAACACATCTCCTAACAAATTTATTTGCGTTTATTTTACTCAATACTTGTTTACAACATATCACACGACAAGGGGCATTTGAGTTACCAAAGAAATATTAAAAAAATTTACAAAAAATAGATTGTTTCCTGCTTAAATAAATGTATAATAAAAGCATAAGTTGTGCAATCGCTTTCATAGATTTATAACATTAATATATTCTTCAAGTCTTATAGATACCTATAAAAGATTAATAAGAATATTTTTTAGTGGGTTTATGATAGCGCTTTCTTTTAACTTGTTGTGCAAACGGTTGTCCAACTTAGGGGTTTAAAGTGTTCAAACAAAAATATAGGAGGGGTAAAAATGAAAAAGTCTTTAATTTTATTGTTTATGCTTATTATTTCGGTTGCTTTACTTGTTGCATGTGGGCCGAAAAGGGAGGAAGTAACTCCAACGGACAACGGTGAAAAAGAAACAGAAACTGGATCTGAAACTACAGAAGAACCAGCAAAACCAGAGAAACTGATCGTTTGGGAAGATACTGATAAATCGGTTGCACTTAAACCAGCAATCGAGTCTTTCGAAAAAGAATATGGTATTAAAGTGGAATTCAAAGAACTAGGTATGGCAGACAAAATGCGTGATCAACTTCGCTTAGATGGGCCATCTGGAACTGGTGCAGATGTAATAACTTTACCTCATGATCAAATTGGTCAACTTGTTACAGAAGGCTTGATTCAAGAAATCGAAGTTAGTGATGATGTGCTTTCAACTTTCAGTGAATCATCTGTTGGAGCGCAAAAGTACGATGGTAAACTTTACGGCTTACCAAAAGCTACAGAAACACCAGTGTTTATATACAACAAGGCTTTGATGCCTGAAGCACCTGAGACAATGGATGATGTATATGCATTTTCAAAAGATTTCACAGATGGTAAAAAGTTCGGGTTCCTAGCATTATGGGATAACTTCTACTTTGCTCATGGTGTTATTGGAGGTATGGGCGGTTACGTCTTCCAAGAAAATGATGGAGCTCTTGACAGAGATGACATTGGTTTAAACAATGAAGGTGCTATCGCTGGAGCAGAGTATATTCAAAAATGGTATTCAGAAGGTTTATTCCCTAAAGGAATTATTGGGGAAAGCGGTGGTTCAGCTAAAGATGGTCTTTTCAATGAAGGAAAAGTTGCTTCTGTAATGGACGGTCCTTGGGCATTCCAAAGTATGAAGGATGCTGGAATCGATATCGGTGTGGCAGCAATGCCAACACTTCCTAATGGAGAGCATATGAAAACGTTTATGGGAGTTAAAGGATGGCATGTGTCAGCCTTTACAGAACATAAATACTGGTCAACTAAATTAGTGGAATGGTTAACAAATGAAGAAAATGCAAAAATTCGTTTTGAATTAACGCAAGAAATTCCACCAGTTACAACATTGATAGAAGATCCAATTATTGCTGATAATGAGGGTGCAAAAGCAGTAGCACTTCAATCTCAATACGCTGTACCTATGCCTAATATTCCTGAAATGGCTGAAGTATGGGGTCCTGCAGCATCTGCACTTCAAACAATTGCTACTGGTAAAGCAGAACCAAAAGCAGCAATGGATGATGCAGTTAAAAATATTAAAACAAATATTGAAACAAATCACCCAAATTAACAAGAAAAGTGTAAGCGCCTACTCAAGCCCCGAAAAATCCTGAAGCGACTCGATGGGCTAGGCGCTGAAACTAGACAGAGACCGAGTAATAAGCTTGAATCTTCTCATAACAAGGCAAAGGCATGTTTCCTCTTAGGGAGCATGGCTTTGCTTCTATATTAGAATGAACATGGTTTACTTATGTAGATTTGCAAGAAAATATGAGAGTATTCTCCTTTCATCCCGCATTAACGGAAAGTATGACTCCCACTACTTAGGAGGGTTAAGTAAAAAAACATAAATGGGAGATAATTGTCCGTAAACGCCCGAATGGATCGGGCCAACAGGATGTTGGTCACTCAGGCATTGCCGCACGATGCGGCGTTATTTGCCTGAGTTCAGTTTTACAATCAGTGGGGGTTGAAGAACCCCCCACTAATTGAAGTTTCACTTTATAGGAAAGAAGGAGGCGACATTTACGATGAATAGTAATGTCACAACCAAACATAGAAAAAATGCTGGGTTATTATCTATCATTCCTGGCTTTGGACAATTTTATAACAAACAGTTTGTAAAAGGAATCATTTTCCTAGTATTAACTGTCGCATTTTTCAGTAGCTTCTCTCAAACGCTAAACTGGGGATTTTGGGGCCTGATCACGCTTGGAGAAATACCAATTCTTGATCATTCCATATTCTTATTAATAGATGGCATTATCGCATTGTTGGTAGCTATCATCGGTCTTGGAATTTATGCATTCAATATTTATGATGCTTTTAACAATGGAAAAAAACGGGATGAAGGGTTCCTATTAAATAGTGTGAGGGAGCAGTATCATAATCTGTTGGATAACGGTTTTCCTTATCTAATGATTTCCCCTGGATTTTTATTATTAATCTTCGTAGTTATTTTCCCAATTATCTTTGTAATCCTTCTATCATTTACAAACTATGATTTATATCATTCGCCACCTGCAAAACTGGTAGATTGGGTAGGAATTCAAAACTATATTGATATATTCAAATTAGATCTTTGGAGATCAACATTCTTTGGTGTGCTAGGTTGGACAATTGTTTGGACTTTTGGAGCAACAACATTACAGGTTGCAATAGGAGTCTTTCTGGCAGTAGTAATCAATCAAAAAGATTTAAAAGGGAAAGCATTTTTCCGTACTATTTTGATCTTACCTTGGGCAGTACCTGCATTTGTATCGATACTTATATTTTCAGGTATGTTCAATGAATCTTTTGGTGTCGTTAATACGCAAATATTGAGTATGCTAGGCATCGATGCTATTCCTTGGATGACGGAGGAAGTATGGACTCGATTGGCACTGATCTTAATACAATCATGGCTAGGGTTCCCATTTATATTCGCGATGACAACTGGAGTACTTCAATCTATTCCTGAGGAATTATACGAGGCTGCGAACGTGGATGGTGCCTCACTGTTTCAGAAATTCCGTGGTATCACTCTACCAATGGTGCTATATGCAACAGCACCTATTCTCATTACGCAATATACATTTAACTTTAACAATTTCAATGTAATCTTCCTGTTCAACGGAGGAGGTCCCGCGATACCAGGACAAAATGCTGGAGGAACAGATATCTTAATTTCTTGGATTTATCAATTGACGATGACTTCAGGACAATATGGAAAAGCTGCAGCAATTACTATGCTTCTATCACTTATCGTAGTAGCAGTAGCATTATGGCAATTTAAACGAACCAATTCATTCAAAGAGGAGGATATGATGTAATGACTAATAAGACTGAAAGAATAATCAGACTGTCAGTTTCTTATCTTATTCTTCTAATTGCGGTGATCATAGTTATTTACCCGTTGCTATGGGTAATAGGTTCTTCATTGAACCCTGGGCAAAGTCTATCAGGTTCTACGATGTTTCCGGAAGATCCTACATTTAAGCACTATATGGGCCTATTTGATACCGAAAAATCAAATTACGTTTTATGGTACTTAAATTCGATGAAAATTAGTTTAATAACGATGGTATTTGCGGTAATAAGTGTTGCATTTACTGGCTATGCTTTCTCACGCTACCGATTTATCGGACGAAAAAATGGACTTCTTACCTTTTTAGTCCTACAAATGATTCCAAACTTCGCTGCGCTAATTGCGATTTTTGTACTTGCTAATAGAACAGGTTTGTTAGATACGCATGCTGGGCTAATCCTTATTTATGTAGGTGGGCAAATACCGATGAATACTTGGCTGATGAAAGGATATTTGGATACAATTCCAAAAGAACTGGATGAATCTGCACGTATGGATGGAGCAGGTCATTTGAGAATTTTTTGGCAAATTATTATGCCATTATCAAAGCCAATCATAGCAGTTGTAGCATTGTTCTCGTTTATAGCTCCATTTGGTGATTTCATACTTGCACGTATTATGCTACGTAGCGAAGAAAAATTCACAATGGGTGTCGGTCTTTACGAATTAGTATCTAAACAGTTTGGTAATGAGTTTACGACTTTTGCTGCGGGTTCTGTTTTAATAGCTATTCCAATTACAATACTTTTCCTTTCATTCCAAAAGTATTTTATCTCTGGTTTAACTGCTGGAGGTACGAAAGGTTAAATACCTTAATGAAAAGAAGTGAGAAAGTATGAAAAAGAGTGTTATTTTAATCCTTTTGTTTATACTCATATTGACCACTGTTAGTCCACAAACATCTTTCGCAAGTGGGGATCGAAAGCTGCAGGATGAGGTTATTTACATGATTATGGTGGACCGATTTAATAATGGAGATCCGAGTAATGATCAGGATGCTAATATCAACGATCCACTTGCATATCATGGCGGAGACTTTAAAGGTATTACCGAAAAGCTAGATTACATTAAAGATATGGGCTTTACAGCGATTTGGTTGACCCCCATTTTTGAGAATATGGATAAAGGGTACCATGGTTATTGGATAAAGGATTTTTATAAAACAAATGAGTATTTTGGTTCTATAGAAGAATTTAAAAAGCTTGTAGATGAAGCGCACAAAAGGGATATAAAAGTCATTCTGGACTTTGTCGTTAACCATGTTGGACCCAACCACGAGTGGGTAAATGACCCAGCAAAAAAAGACTGGTTTCATGAAAATAAGTCCATTTCCAATTGGAATGACCAACAAGAAGTGGAAACTGGGTGGTTATATGATTTACCCGACTTAAATCAGGATAATCCAGCAGTTAGTAAGTATCTTCTCGATGCTGCAACATGGTGGATTCAGGAAACAGATGTCGATGGTTATAGACTGGACACAGTGAAGCATGTTCCAAAGGATTTTTGGACCGAATTCTCAGCTGGAGTGAAATCAGTGAAAGATTCATTCTTTTTGATAGGAGAGGTCTGGCATGATAACCCCAATGTCATCGTTAGCTATCAGGATACGGGTATCGATGGCTTCATGGACTTTTCCCAAAACGGAAGTCTACGAACAGCATTTGAAAAATCAAATCAATCGCTAGGTTGGTTATTTTCAAATAATGAACGGAATCATAAATTGTTTAAGCGTCCAGAACTGCTTGGGCAATTTATCGACAATCATGATATGCAACGGTTCACTAATTTGGCGATCCAAAACAATCAGGATCCAGTAGCTAGGTTAAAGCTTGCCTTATCTTATTTGTATACTGCTCCAGGCATACCAATCATTTACTATGGAACTGAAATTGCATTAGACGGAGGAAATGATCCTGATAATCGCCGTATGATGAATTTTGAGGCAGATGATGAGTTGATTGAGTACATTAAGCAACTTGGTGCAATAAGGCAGCAACAACTACCACTTACTAGAGGAGAAATGGAGCTTCTAGTTGATAATGCAGGAATGACTGTCTATAAGAGAACCTACGAAGATGAAACAATTATAATAGCAATCAACAATACATCTGAAAAACAAAGCGTAGTGCTTGAGGAGATAGAAAAAGGAACAGAATTACAAGGATTTTTAACTGGAGGAGTAGTTAAGTCAGATGAAGTTGGTTATATGATTCAACTGGAAAGTGGCCAGGCCGAAATATATAAGCAAGTAAAAAATCCGGTAGATAATCAGTTACCATCGACTATTTTAATAGGCAGTATTATTTTATTATTAGTAATCCTGTTAATTTGGTTCCAAAGATCAAAACAAAAAAATTCGAAATAATTTTCGATTTAAGTATGCTCGAATCTAACGATTGTCGAAACATACGAAAGAATGAACAGCACGAAAGGGGTACTCCGATCATGAATGAAAAATGGTGGAAAGAAGCTGTCAGTTATCAAGTGTATCCAAGAAGTTTCATGGATAGCAACGGAGACGGAATCGGTGATTTACGAGGAATTATTACGAAATTAGATTATCTAAAGGACTTGGGTGTTGATGTTGTTTGGGTAAGCCCTTTTTATAAATCTCCTAATGCTGATAATGGTTATGATATTAGTGATTATCAGGGCATCTCAGAAGAGTTCGGGAACATGGACGACTTTGACGAATTATTAAAAGGTATTCATGCTAGAGGGATGAAACTGATCCTGGATCTCGTTATCAATCATACAAGCGATGAGCATCCTTGGTTTATCGAATCGCGTTCTTCTAAAGAAAATCCTAAAAGGGATTGGTATATTTGGAAAGACGGTAAAGAAGGACAGGAGCCGAATAACTGGGAAAGCATTTTCTCTGGTAGCGCGTGGGAGTTAGATGAGCAAACGGAGCAGTATTATTTGCATTTATTTGCAACGAAACAGCCTGACTTGAATTGGGAAAATACAGAGGTGCGTCATGAGCTTTTCAATATGGTCAATTGGTGGCTCGATAAAGGTATCGACGGTTTCCGTGTAGATGCAATTAGTCATATTAAAAAGCGTGATGGGTTCCCTGATATGCCAAATTCAAATGGGGAACAATACGTTTCATCCTTTGATATGCATACGAACCAAACGGGCATACAGGCGTATTTAAAAGAGCTGAAGGAACAAACTTTTGCTAAATACGATATTATGACAGTTGGCGAGGCAAATGGTGTAGGGATTGATGAAGCAGATGAGTGGGTTGGAGAAGAGAACGGAAAGTTCAATATGATTTTTCAGTTTGAACATCTCGGACTTTGGAACAAGGCGATAAATAATTCAGTTGATGTTATTGCTTTAAAGCATGTGCTTACAAAATGGCAAAAAGGACTGCATAATAAAGGGTGGAATGCTCTATTCCTTGAAAACCACGATCAGACGCGCAGTGTTTCGAGTTGGGGAAATGACAAGGAATATTGGAATGAAAGTGCTAAAATGCTAGCAGCTTGCTATTTCCTAATGCAAGGAACCCCATTCATTTATCAAGGTCAGGAAATTGGTATGACGAATGTACAGTTTCCTTCTATTCACGATTACGATGATATAGGCATGAAGAATTTTTATGATTTAGAAATAGCAAAAGGTCGCCCTCATGAAGAAGTTATGGAAGTAATTTGGAGCAATGGCCGAGATAATTCTAGAACTCCTATGCAATGGGATAGTTCAGTAAACAGTGGATTTTCCGATGGGGAACCATGGATGAAGGTCAATCCAAATTATAAGTCGATTAATGTAGCTGATCAACTAAACGATGAGAATTCTATTTATCATTTCTATAAGAAAATGATTCACATTAGAAAAGAAAATTCCGTGTTTGTGTATGGAGAATATAATGTATTACAGGAAGACCATCCAGATGTGTATATTTACACGCGTGAAATTGATGGTCAGTTTGCAATTATTTTGTGCAACTTTAGGCAGCATAGTGCCGAAATATCATTAAAATATCTCCCACAGCGCAATACAGAACTACTATTAAATAATTATATAGATGCACCGGAGCAGCTATCAGAAAATATTATGTTAAATCCTTATGAAGTAAGAGTATATTTATATAAGTGAATTATTATGGAGCAAGAGAGTGAGGAAATTTGAATGGCGATTACAATTAAAGATGTGGCGAAGCTAGCTAATGTTGCTCCTTCGACTGTTTCTCGGGTGATTGCAAACAGTCCCCGTATAAGTGAAACCACGAAGAAACGAGTAAGGGATGCGATGGATGAACTAAAATATCATCCGAATTTTATTGCTCGAAGTTTAGCAAGTCAATCTACTAAAGTGATTGGATTAGTTTTACCTCACTCTTCTGGCGTGTTTTTTCAAAATCCATTCTTTTCAGAGGTCATACAGGGACTAAGTGAGGGTGTGCACGACAACCATTACGCACTTCAAATGACTAGCGGAAAAACTGCGACTGATTCTTACGAAGGAGTCGTGCAAATGGTTGAAGGTGGCAGGGTAGATGGGATCATTCTGCTTTACTCGATGATTGATGATCAAATTATGGAGTATTTAACGAAAAGAACATTCCCCTTTGTAGTTATTGGAAAGCCGTATGACCTCGTGGACAAGATTACGCATGTCGATAATGATAATTATATGGCTGCAAAGGAAGCTACCGAATATATTATAGGACTCGGGCATAACAAAATTGGATTTATTGGGGGTAGCCCAAGCTTGACGGTTACGTTAGATCGCTTAAATGGCTATAAACAAGCGTTGCAGGAAGCTAGTATTGATCTGAATGATGATTATATTATTCACGGTGACTTTCTTCGTGAAGGTGGACAGGAGGCAGTTAAAGCTCTTCTAAGAAGAACTATTCCACCAACCGCATTACTTGTAACAGATGATCTGATGGCAGTTGGTGTCGTGAATTCTTTGACTGAAATGCAAATTGATATTCCTACTGAAGTATCTCTTGTTAGCTTTAATAATGCTTTGTTTGCAGAGATGTCAAGACCACCACTCACTTCAATTGATATAAACATTAAAGAGCTAGGTTACCAAGCGGCAACTAGCTTAATCCAACTATTAAAGAATGAGAATGAGCCAGTTAAACGGATTATCATTCCACATAAACTTGTGATAAGACAATCATGTGGTGTAGCTCCAATAAACTAATAAAATGTACATATCAATGGTTGCAAATAATAATATTATGTAAACTATTTGGTGTCGGAATAGGAGAATATATATGTTTTCTTTCAAGTTAAATGACAAAACAGTTTTAAAAATGCTCGATTTGTCGGACACTGAACATTTGTTCGCATTAACTGTTCAATCGAAAGATACGTTGAGAGAATGGCTTCCATTTATTGATTTTACTAGGACTACGGACGATACAAAGGCTTTTATACAATCCACTATGAAGCAATTTAGTGAGAATAACGGTTTTCAAGCTGGTATTTGGTATGATGGGAACCTTGCTGGAGTAATCGGCTTTCATAAAATCGATTGGAATAACAAAACAACTAGTATCGGTTATTGGCTAGGTAATGATTATGTAGGATTAGGATTAATGACTAAATCAGTAGAAGCATTTGTAGATTATGCATTAGTAGATTTACGATTAAATCGTGTAGAAATTCGTGCAGCTGTGGAAAACAAGAAAAGCAGAGCAATTCCGGAACGATTAGGTTTTCAAGAAGAAGGCTGTGTAAGACAGGCAGAATGGCTCTATGACCATTATGTGGATCATGTAGTTTATGGAATGCTAGCAAGCGACTGGAAAAAGTAAAATAAAACCCTGGAGCAATTTAGATAAAGTTGCTCCAAGGTTTATTTTAGTTATAGGTGTAGTAGTCTTGGGCATGAACAATTTGAAATCCAATTGATTCATACAATGTTAAAGCATGTGCATTTTCGGTTTCCACCTCTAAATGAACCGAGCAGCCTTGAAGAGAATACTTTTTTATAATGTGCTGAAGTACTTTTCGACCTATTCCTTTTCCACGATAGTGGGGAAGTAGGCAAAATCCGTAGATCCAAGCTTCGTCATTCTCCACTTTTACTCTAATCTTTCCTACTGAATCATCTTGCACATCAATGATATAAACGCTATTGTCCATTTCTGTGTCTACTCTGTTTTCTACTTCCAATGCACTTTTTTCATCTAATCCAAAAGATTCGATATTCAATTGTATTCGTAAAGGAAGATCCTTCTGTTCTGCTTTGCGTAAATAGAACCCTGTAACTTCTTTTAATTCCTTTGGTTCCCACTTCATTTGATACTCAGAAAGGCTATAAATAGCATTAATACTTTTCAAAAATGCTTTTCCTTCTTCTGAACCAGCAGGAGCATTTAACAATATTTTATGAAAACCCTGTAATTTTACAAAAGCTATTGCTTGTTCAAATAACTTGGAGAAATGTTGTTTTCTACGTTCCCGTGGTTTTACCATGCCACAAACTTCGACTGTCGTACCAAAAGGATACAAGCCTAGAAAAGCTATAAGTTCCTCTTCGGCATACAGCAGGAAATCATAATTACCGTCAGAACGATTTTTTAACATATCCCAATTTAACTTAAGCTGAATATTGTCATGCATTTCACATTCTTTTTGTAGTGCCTCAATATCTTTTAATTGTTTAGTAGTTAACATAGAAACTCCTTTATGAATTAATGTTATTCTTCATTAATATTATAACTAATCTACCTAAAATAATATGTTTTTTCTGAAATTAAAAACCCGGTAAAAAGATTCCAGATCCTTTAAGAACAAAAACCTTGGAGTATTTGACCTTAAAAGTTCCTTGAAACCATTGTTGACACGATATTTTTTATGCAATAAAAAACCGTTCACTAGAGAATTATCTAATGAACGGTTCTTTTATCTATGAATTTTAGAGCGTCACTGGGACAATTATGAACAACCCTTTTGCTGTCTTCTCTTAATGCACCATTAGGGTAAATCCATGGCTTTTTGTTTACATTAAAAACAGAAGGGAGGTATTTAATGCAGTTTGCGGCATGTGTGCATTTTGTAGGATGAAAGTATATGTCTATTTCTTCCCCGTAATATTTTTTATAACCTGCTTCTACTAAGTTTTTTTCTGTTTCAGCCATAGTTTACCTCCAATTGGTTTACACTTCGATAATTATAGGAAGTATCATAGGTTTTCTTTTTGTTCGACTATATAAAAGCTTCTCTATAGATTTTTTAATGTTTTGTTTTAGAACGCGTTGATTTCTATTTGTATCTCTTGTTTTTGTAATGGTAGATCGAACGGTTTGATTTACGTCGTTAATTAGTTCCTCAGATTCAGGTCCATACACAAATCCACGTGAAATAGTGTCCGGTCCAGAAATTATTTTGTTGTTTGCTTTGCTTAGTGTGGTAACAATAACTAACATACCATCCTCCGAAAGCAATTTTCGGTCCCGTAAAATAATTTCACCAACATCCCCGATACCAAAACCATCCACAAACACATTTCCAGCTTCTATGCTTCTCGTTTTGACTGCCTTTTCATTTTCGATGTCTACTACGTCACCATTTTGAACAATGAAGATATTATTACGTTCTACGCCGACTGATTCTGCTAAACGCTGGTGGTGATGAAGCATACGATATTCACCGTGTATAGGGACGAAGTATTTTGGTTTCATCAAGGAAAGCATCAATTTTAACTCTTCCTGACAAGCATGACCAGAAACATGCATACCTGTGACATTCCCAGACCCGTAAATAACGTGGGCACCTAATGTATATAAGTTGTCTATAATTCTGGTAATACTCTTTTCATTCCCTGGTATTGGTCCAGCAGCGAAAATGACGGTATCCTCAGGAAGGACTTCTACTTGTCGATAGCTCGAACTAGCTAAACGAGACAAGGCGGCCATCGGTTCACCCTGACTTCCCGTACATATTATCACAATATTTTCTGGATTCATTGTATTAATTTCATTTTGATTCACAAGCATATCTTCTGGAATAGTTAAATAACCACGCTCCATAGCCACGGATACTACATTAACCATACTTCTACCTAACAAAGCAATTTTCCTATTTGTCTTGATAGCAGCATCCACAATTGTTTGTACCCGGTGTACATTAGATGCAAACGTGGAAATAAAAATCTTTCTTGGGGCTTTTCTAAACGCTTCTTCTACATGCTCCGCAATTTTCCGTTCAGATGGGGTAAATCCTGGTCGTTCAGCATTAGTACTCTCTGAAAGAAGCAGCAATACGCCGTTTTGACCGAGCTCCGCCATTTTATGAAAGTCAGAGCTTTGTTCGTCTACAGGTGTCAGATCAAATTTAAAATCTCCTGTATGTACAATGGTTCCTTGAGAAGTATGAAACGCAATTCCGAGACAATCTGGGATACTATGATTTACGCGGAAAAAGGATGTTTTAATCGTGCCAAGTCTTAACTTGGAGTCCGAGTCTATTAAAAAGAGCTTCGTACTTCTAAATAGGCCATGCTCCTTCAATTTGATCTCAATTAAACCTAATGTTAAGTTTGTTGCATAAATCGGGACATTGAGTTGCTTTAGGAAATAGGGGATGCCACCAATATGATCTTCATGCCCGTGTGTAATGATTAAAGCTCTGACTTTATCCTCGTTTTCCAGTAGATACGAAATATCCTGGATAATTAAATCTATGCCTAGTAGTGTTTCGTCTGGAAATTTCGACCCACAGTCAATTATTACTATATCGTCATCCGATTGTATGACATACATGTTCTTTCCAATTTCATTGACTCCACCTAATGCAAAAATAGATACTTTTGTGTTTACTGTATTCATACTTGTCCTCCATTCAAAATTGCTATTCTAAGTATTACCTCATATGGCTGTTTTATAAGGAGCATTTTAATTTACTTAAAGGTGGGAGAAGGAAATGGGTATTAAAAAAGAATGATTGGTCGTGAACTATATCACGATCAACCATTCTTTTTAAGTTACTAACTCCGGAGGTAGGACTCGAACCTACGACCAATCGGTTAACAGCCGATTGCTCTACCACTGAGCTACTTCGGAATAACAGCTATATTACAAAAATTATTATGAACTATAAGTTATCGGAATATACATCTTTTTTCGTGAAAAGTTTAATTAGAAATTATTTAACTATCAAAGCAGCGCAGTGTACTCTCTTCATTACTTTGTGGCTAACGCTACCTAACACCATTTCTTGTAAACCGTTCAAACCACGACTCCCAATAACAACGAGGTCTGCTTTTTGTTCATTTGCATATCGAACTATCTCCGAACCAGGTGAACCTTTAAGGAAGGTTATTTTATAATTCACTTTCTCTGTAGTTAATAAAAGTTCGACGTTGGAAATTTTGCGTTTTCGCTCAAGCAACAATGATTCAGCTGATTGTGCATGCAGAATATCTTGCTTAGATTTTTCAAAATCTGTAACCATTACTACTTCTATAATAGAACTAGGTGAACACTTTGCTAATTTAATCGCTTCATTAGCTGCACGAACGGAGTTTTCTGAACCATCCGCTGCTAATAGTATGTGTGGATACATAGCAATTCCTCCTTACTGTGAAGTAGTTATTCCCAATAATTTTTGATAAAGCAGTTCACTAGCTGGATTCATCCCTTTTACAGTTACTATTTTACCTTGTTCTTCTAATTTAGAAACAACTTTTACAATTGCCCCAACAGATGATTCATCCCATAAATGACTACTCGATAAATCAATTGTAATCTGATCAACTGTTGCTTGCTCGATTGTCTGAACAAAATTCTGAGTAGATGCAAAGAAAAGGGGACCTTCAATAATATATATGCCATCTTGTTCTGTTATTTTCACCCTAGAAATAGAAGCAACAAAGAATAAAGCACTTAAAATAACACCTACTAGAACACCTATAGCTAAATTGTCTGTGTATACTACGATTGCCACAGTAGTAATCATGACAAGAGCGTCTGGACGAGGAGCTGTTACTAAGTATTTAAACGAACCCCAATCAAAAGTTCCAATACAAACCATAATCATTATTCCAACTAACACAGGCATCGGTATATCTACTACTAAATTACCTAAGACGATAATTAAAAAGATTAAGAAAACCCCGGCAACTAACGTAGATAGACGTCCTCGACCACCAGATTTTACATTTATCATCGATTGTCCAATCATCGCACAACCAGCCATGCCACCAAAAAATCCTGTTACAAAGTTGGCAATACCTTGTCCTCTGGCTTCACGGTTTTTGTCTGATTTAGTATCGGTCATATCATCCACAATTTGAGCGGTTAATAATGATTCAAGTAAACCTACAACAGCTAAAGCTAAAGAATAAGGTAAGATGATTTGAAGTGTTTCTAATGTGAAGGGTACATCTGGTAAGAAGAAGCTTGGTAGACTTTGTGTTATAGTTCCAAGATCTCCAATTGTTTTTAATTCGATTCCAAAAATGAATGTGATTGCCGTTAAGATGATAATCGCAATTAGTGGAGCAGGAATACCTTTTATAAAACGTGGTACTGTATAAACAATAACTAGAGTTACCGCGACAAAAACATACGTGATAATTCCTTCACCTAATATATGTGGCACCTGTGCCATAAATATTAAGATAGCCAATGCATTGACAAAGCCGATCATGACGGAATTCGGTATAAAACGCATGAGCTTTGCAATTTTAAAGACACCTAAGAAAATTTGAATGATACCTGTTAAAATCGTAGCAGCTAATAAATAATTTAATCCATGATCAGCGACCAAGTTGACCATTACAAGCGCCATGGCTCCAGTTGCAGCGGATATCATACCGGGTCTACCACCTACAAAGGCGATAATTACAGCAATACTAAATGAAGCGTATAGTCCAACCATTGGGTCGACTCCAGCGATAATAGAAAAAGCAATGGCTTCTGGAATGAGGGCAAGAGCAACGACAATTCCTGATAAAATATCGCCTCTAATATTCCCAAACCATTGTTGTTGAATTGTTTGCATATAGGTTCTCCTTCAGATATAGTCAATTATAATGTGGTCCAAAACCCTTAGTTTTAGGACAATCTGTCATATCATAACACGACTTTTCCTAAAAGGGAATGTTTTCGGGAAAACGGAGGAAAAAATGAAGTACGGATACAAAAGACCATTAGTTAATGATGAAGAATCGAAGTTTCAGCTACATGATATACCAAATATGGAAGTCTATACAGAACAACACCCACATATGAAAAAAAGACATGAATTAGATACCTTAGTTATGAAGCTCACAAAGGGTGACCAACTATATGTGCAAAATTTTGTTGTGCTAGCGGATTCCTTAACACAATTTCAAGATTTGTTACGTGTATTTGAAAGAGACGAAGTAACTGTAACTTTTATAGATGAAGACATTAAAAACTCAGACATTTTAACAATGAAGCTAATAGAGTTAATTGAGTTACTGACGGATCTACAAACAAAAATAAAACGTCATCAATCCATTTTCGGTGTACGAGAGGCGCAAAAGCAAGGAAAAGTCATTGGACGGCCCAAAAAGTCGGATGATAATTTAAATCGAGCATTTATTATGTATGACAGCAAAGAATATACGCTTCAGCAGATTAAAGATGAAACAGGTATTAGCAAATCAACATTATATCGCTATTTAGACCAGTTTAAGCATGAAAGTTAGGAAAACCTATAACTTGGGTCAGGTAATGCTTAAAACCTGTTAAATGGATAAAAATAGGGTGAAAAAGAAAAGTAAAAGGTGTGATAGCCATGTGGAAAATAATTAATGGAAAGTTAGTACAAACAGTTGATGAAACTAGAACAGAATATAAAACTCGAATTAGTGCTAGCTTAATAAAGAAGCTTAAAATAATAGCACAGGAATCAAATTCGCATATTGGATATTTGTTAGAAAACGGATTTGAGAACATATTAAACGAAAGTGAATTAATCTATGATAAGAAAAATAGACCGAAAGATCGCGTAGAATTTCGCACGACATGTGATAAGGATACGCTAGAGAACTTACGGTTGTTTGCAAAGAGCAATAAGTTAAATTTGAATGATGTAATTGAGGCAAGTGAAAGCTATATAAATTTAGAGGAAGTAAAAAATGCAGATTGGCGATATAGAATAGAAAAAGAATAAAGAAGAGTACTTAAATTGAATTCTTAAATAGGGATGTGGTCATAATATATATTATACTAAGTTACGTTTCATATTAGAAGTATACTAGTAATAGTGAGATATTAGAGAAAATTAACGTACTTGAATAAAACTTAGTAAATTTAACTTAATGACTGCAACTTAAAGTGAAATAAAATTTAACTACTAACTATACCAAATATAAATTTGAACTCACTGCGTTTTTTCTTTTGTCTTTTTAAACCGTCCCGTAAATCTGCTATTAAAACTGTTTTACCTATCCAAATTCTTAAATACAAAGAATAAAAATTGATTGGACCTTTTATTCCTTTCTGTTCAGATTCCGTACCATCTTCTAACTCTGTTTCGGTTCTTATTAACCAAGAATTTCCAAACCCAAATTCAATGTATTTCAAAAATCAATTCACCCTTTATAAAATTAATAAGTTACATTTTATACCTTTTTCTGTTTTTCATTTTAAGAAATATTTGGTGTAGATAAGATCATCTATTTGGAACAAAATAATCTTTATAAGGTGGTGTGAAAATGAGAAAAATCGTTATAGTCCCTTCCGTATTTCTCTTGAATGTAATGCCCGTTCCTTTTTCAAATGCTGAGCAAGATTATTATCAGCTTTCTGAAAAATCTAAAGAAGAACTCATGATGGATTTGTTTTTCTCATTACTTTCGCCAAGTGTTCAAGAAGCAGTTTCAGATTATTATTCTGCTTACCTTACCACCAGTCCTTTGGTTTATCCGTATCAAATCAAAATTTTAAAGATGGAAAGAACAAATGGATATCGAGGTTTCATGTTTTTAGTAACCATTGAAGTTACTCCAGTCGTTAGGCCGCATAATCCGGTTGGAAGAGATCAGCTAACATTTTCAATAACTCCAAGTGAAATTAAACTTAAAAAATTTAAACACATGGAAACTTACGAACTTCCCCCGAATTGGCAGGACATTAAAAAGAAAAATAGCTAATGTTATGGTTTGAACCTTTGTCCCCACTTGGGGATTTTTTCTTTCAAAATCACTCAAATATTGATTAATCCAATGTAATAATTTAGTATACTAATTATTTTCCTAAGAATATTGTATTCACTTCGGTTTCTCTAATTTCACAGCCCATTTTTTCTACAAAATATGCCTTTGCCTTTGGTCTGGAACTAACAGAAACAGACAACGTTTCATCTATAAAGTGAAGAGCCACTCCATCATCTACTGCATAGCCTTCCATTATCAATCTGGTTAAGATTGACTCGTGATATGCAGGTTTTCTTTTATTCTCTCCATCATAATGAGGGCAATTACTACCCTTTAGGAATCCTAAACAATCCACCTTATACAAAGGAGCATTCAAGGGATCAGTTAATCCTTCCTCAAACCAACAAATCGAACCAGCACTTAAACCCGCAAGTATCACTCCATTCTCATATGCTTTTTTCAAAATATTGTCCAATCCCCACTCTTTCCACAAAACCAGCATATTTCTAGTATTTCCACCACCAACATAGATTACATCTTGATCAAGAATATATTTTTCTAAATCTGTAAAATCTGGCTCAAATAATGATAAGTGAGAAGGTTTGCAAGAAAGAGTATTAAATGCGTTATAATACCTTTCAATATAACTTTCTGCGTCTCCACTAGCAGTTGGAATAAAACTTACTTTGGGTAAACTTTTTTTAGTTTGAGCTAAAATGTACTTATCCAGTAAAAGGTTTTCTGGCTCCATGGAAAAACCTCCACCACCCATCGCAATAATCTGTCTCATTCATGCTTCCTCCTCAATTGTTCTTAAAAAATAACTTGATGAGGTACAATTCCATCTTAGTACCACATTCTTATTAAAAATAGACAATTTGTCTGTAGTAGTTTTTATCCTACGTACTTGTCTGCTACAAAGCTATCTTTTTTTCTCCGCAAAATCCATCCTACACATGGACCAATCAAAACTAGTTTTTCTGATTTTTTCACACAGGTTCCATAAATTATCTATTATTCTTACTTCAACATTTCTTTTAATAAGTTCTGCAAACAAATCATCAATAACTATCTTATTGATTGGGGTTTGAGGTTTCTCAGTTACAAAGTAACCAGCCCCTCTATCCTGCTGATAGAAATCTGTTGGATCAAATTCATATAAGAATAAATTGGTATTCCCCATTCTTTCAAACCATTTATGTTCAATTGCTACAACATGGGTTATTGTATCTGACGACAGAAAGTTTTTTTTATCTTCTAATGTTGTTTTTTCGTTACAATGGTATGTTACCCTTGGACAATTTCGAGGGGTAAGATAATTTGGCAAACATTCTTCATTAATTGCCCATACTAGGGGAGTTCTGTTTTTAAGATCCTTTCTCTTAGGTATTCTTGGCATAAATATAGATATACTATCTTCCTCACTTATATGAAACAACCTCATACCCGTCCTCCCTTTTCAACAATTCTATTTGAAGCTACGATTAAGTATTTGGCATTATTGGACTTTGTCTAAGTTTTGTAGCCTGTTCAAACGCATATGCCAGTTTAATTAATTTCCCTTCGCTAAAAACAGTACCTGCAAATGTAATGCCAAAAGGTTTTCCATTTTTCATATATCCAGCAGGTATGGCAATCGATGGATATCCTGCTTTTGCACAAATTGTGGATCCTATATAAGAAGGAAAAAGAATCGCATCAAGGTCATATTTTTTTAAAGCATAGTCAATTCCTTGTTCTTGTGAATAATATAAATCTTCTATTTTCGCTACTAAATATTCTGGATTTCTCAAGGTATTAGGGAAAGTTGCTCTTAGTTCCAATTTATCCTGTCCGTATTTTAATGCCTGATCTTTCATACCTTTATTAAATTCAATTAACTCACTGATAGAATGAACAGGTAAATGAGATGGAAGCTGAGAAAGATAATTATCTAAACTGTGTTTCAACTCATATAAAGTTACCCCCCAATTCCAATCTCTATGAAACGACGGAATATCGATATCTTTATATATTTTAGCACCCTGGTCACTAATCGTTTCTACAACATCATTAAATAAACTTTCATCGTACTCATCCGAGTTTAGAAACTCACTAGATGCTTTATTAAATACACCGATTTTAGCTCCTTTTAGTCCCTTCGAATCTAAAAAAACGGAATAGTCTTGTTCAATTCTTCCTTCACATTTAAATGTTGCAGGATCATTCCTATCTACGCCAGTTAAAGCTGTTAGTAAAATGGCTGCATCCGTAACGGTTCTTGCAAATGGTCCTGCTGTATCCTGAGAGTATGTAAAAGGAATAATTCCACTTCTGCTTATTAAACCCACAGTTGGCTTAATACCTACCACTGAATTTTGAATGGCTGGGCTTAGAATGGATGCATCTGTTTCTGTACCAACGGATAAAACAGTGAAATTTGCAGCAACTGCTACAGCAGAACCAGAGCTAGAGCCGCCAACAAAAAGGTCTGGTTCCCCATAAGGATTTAATACTTGTCCACCTCTTGAACTGTAACCTGCCCACATTTCACTTGACATACCGTTGGCTAACTCTGTCATATTAGTTTTACCTAAAATCACTGCACCTGCATCACGGAGTTTTCCAACAAGGAATGAATCTTTGCTGGCAATATGATTTGCTAATGCAATAGTGCCAGCACTAGTATGCATTGAATCACCGGTTTCAATGTTGTCTTTTAAAAGTACAGCAACTCCATGCAATGGTCCTCGAATACCTTTTATCTTTCTTTCGTAATCGAGTGCCTCAGCTATGAAAATCGCATCCGGATTTATTTCAAGTATAGAGTTTAAGTTTTGTCCGTCCTGATCATACTTTGCAATTCTATGTAAATAATACATTACCAATTCTTTTGATGTTATATCCCCATTTTCCATACCAGATTGTATTTCTTTAATCGTTAATTCTTCTGTGCAAAACTTATTAAATCTTAAAGTCACTAGTATTCCCCCGATTATTATAAAATTTCATTGTGTATAATAAACTCTAAATATTCAGTTATTTATAAACCTTATTATTCTATCAATTTTAGTAAAAAAACATTTCAACTTATTTGTCCCATAGTTCCTCTTTAGAATAGCATAAAAACTCATTTGTAAATTATTTTTCAAATGAGTTTTTATTACTAACTAACATCTATTATTGTTGAAAAGATGGCATGTTTTATTAAATTTAATTATTTTGCTCAAGACATTGATAAATCGCCATTAAATCTCGTTTATTTAACTCACGAATACGATTGAAGATTGGAATACGGGCAACAGCCTCAGTATATAAGCTTTCGTCAACAACATCACTGACTTTACCAGTTAGCCATGTTTCTACTGCAATGCCCTCCACTTCTTCCTGCAGCCCTTCCTCATTGATACCAGTTGCATTACAACTCACACAGGGAATTGTTAATTTATGCACGCCCTCATGTAGGTTATCCTCAGATATAACTTTCTTTCCTTTACAGAATGGACATGGATGATTTTTCTTTATCTTATTAATTGCGGTAACGAGTTTTTTGTAACCAAACGCTTCATAAACATATGTTAGTTTTTTGTATTTTCCATTAGTGAAATACTTTTCAATAATGTTTTCTCTCGTCTCATTGATATTCTCAAAATCACAGATGGTTACTTGATTATTTTTGCTAATGGATTCCATATTGTCTTTAATATTGTCCCAGAATGGTAATACATTTTGCAGAACCATTTCATATCCAGCAAAGCTTGCTAGTTCTAATTCAAGCATTTTCAGAGCTACTTGTGTGTCCCTACCCAGCAGTGAGACATCCTGGGTCAAAGTCATGTCGCCGCCCACGATAGCTTTCAATTTTATAAGCTCCGGTAACTCTCCTACTGTTTTCAAAGCTTGATCAAGAGGTAGCTGTATTACCTCACGAATATCCGTATCGCCAAATTTGAGCTGTTTATGATGGTTTAATACAGAACCTTTGCAAATCGGACACATAATCATCGTTTTAGATTCTTTCATATGCTCTTTAATAACCGATTTCGAAATGAACATATACATCCCAATGATGCTATTAAAGCCTTGCCATGTTCTCTGCGTTTTTCCTGCTTTGTCATAGAATGACTTTTCCCAATACCCATATAAATACGTACGCTTTTCATCTGCCGTCATGTCATTAAAGCTCTTACTCAAATCATGTCCAAGCTCATTTTTAAGTTCTTCAAATAGGAATTGTAATTTTGGATATTGGTAATATTTTAATACTTCCATTACATCTGGATGCAATTGCCCATCCCAGAAAGTTACATTCTTGTCCTGAATAACAACATCAAAATCAAATTGTTCAATTACCCGGTGGCCAGAGCAACTTGCACAATGATTATCATGGTTATAGAAGTCGAAGCTGCGCGTATCTTTATTTGTAGGATGTGATGCAATAATATGATTGATCAAGCCACCAATTTCAAAAAGAAAGCTATATTGACTATACAAATGTCGCTCTAGGTCAATGGCAATGACAGGAGCAATTTTTTCAGATTCGTATTCACCGTATATTAAACGAGCCATAGAAGATAAGCTTTTTAAAATACCACCCTTATAGATGTTTTCTGCTTGCCTAAAATAGCTAATCTGATTTTCTTTTAAGTGGTGAACCCCATTTTTCTGATGAACAAACGAAGGAATTTGTACAGGAGCAGCTATATGCTCGTTATCTTTCCTGAGATAATAATCATCATGACTGAGAACATTCAGATGGGTAACCGGTGTAAGCTGTCTTTTCCCAAAATCCACGATAAAATCAGCGTTTTCTAACACATAGGCATTATGTTCTATCATAATCATAGAAACGGATTCATCCTCGAGAATAACCCTTGCACTATCGATGAACTGATTTAATATGTTTTGTGATAATCCTTTAGAAGGCTCATCAAAGATAAAAAGAGTATGTGGATTTCTATTGCTAGCAAATAGTTCAGAGACTAAATGCACACATTGAAATTCCCCATTTGATAAGGACTGTGTTTTTCTTTCTAGTGTTAAATAGCCAAGTCCAAGTTTGATCAATAAACTTAAGCGTTTATGAGCGATATCATTATTAGGTAGTTCATCCATAATATCTTCAATCGAGCGTTCAAAAAGACCTTCTATATCGCCTTGGTATTTTGTTAGTTTCTTTTTTATATCTAAAAAAGTAGCTACAGTGGAACGGCTAGTAATGGATTGGTTTCTATTTTGTCCAACCATTACAAGTTTGTCTTTTGGATATCGCTTTACGAAGTCTTTGGCGATACACTCATTGACTAGTGTAGATTTACCACAACCAGATTCTCCCGTAAAAGTGACAATTCTATTTTTGGGAATTTGAATTTCAGTGATTTGAATATTACGGCTGTAAAGATCATGAAAGTAATAATATTCGGTAGGCACTTTCTCATTTCTTTGAACTGTAATTGGATTTGGACGTGGGGACTCCTCTACCAATTCACCACCATATTTTCCACTACCAGGCCCAAAGAATAGTTGCTTGTCGGTCGTGTCGAGCACTGTGTCTGAATGATCGATAAGCCATATTTGATTTTTAAAGCCTAGTTGTTTAATTTGCTCCAGAATTTTCAGCAGTGTTTCGTGATCGAGCCCAACGGAGATTTCATCAATGATTATGATGGTATTTTCACTAGCTGCCATGAATTCAGCTAAATATAGTCGAGTTAGTTCTCCGCCCGATAACGTCCCCATAATCCGATTGATTGTTAAGTATCCAATATTCATCTGGATGATATTTTTAAGAATAAGCTGTTTTGCTTCACTTATATGTAAATCCTTTGCTAACGAAAGAATAGTTTCAATACTTAAGTTATTGATATCGGATATATTATGAGCTTTATTCATTAAATCTATCTTATATTGAAGTATTTCTGGCTTATATCGTTTGCCCTCACATTGTTTACATTCAACATTTTGGGTAGTACCACGTCCTTTACACTTAGGACACCATCCTAATTCATTATTAAACGAAAAAACCTCAGGAGAAAGATTAAATGCTTCCGCAAGTCGCACACGAATCTCTGTAAATACGCCTGTATGTGTTCCAATAGTTGAACGTGGATTGGAAGAAATAGATGATTTACCCAGGAAAAGAACTAGAGGCATTTCTTCCATCTTGATGGCACTAAAATTCGTTTCCATAATATTAGGAAATAAATATTGATATTCAGCCTTAGGTAACAAAGAAACGAGACGTTTCTTGGATTCCTCCCCAATTGTTTGGCAAAAAGTTGTTTTACCAGATCCAGAAAGACCTGCAATTCCTAACGATTTATCTACCGGTAGTACAGTATCTAAATGGTTAATATTGTTCGCAATTAATTGTTTTATCTTCAAAGTGCTTTCCACTCCACTTCTACTATATTTCAAAAATAAGAAAGAGCACAATTCTATTTACTGAATTGCACTCTGTTGTGTAAGAATTTAATTTTACTATTCTGGTAATAATTTATCCAGTCTAATCAATATTTAAACTTTCGTCTTCACTTCTGTATTCTAGTAGATCTCCAGGCTGGCATTCTAAAGCTTTGCAAATTGCTTCTAATGTGGATAATCGTATTGCTTTTGCCTTTCCATTTTTTAAGATTGAAAGGTTAGCCATTGTTATTCCGACTCTTTCTGAAAGTTCCGTCACACTCATTTTTCTTTTAGCAAGCATCACATCAATATTTATAATAATGGCCATTTTTTCACCTCAGCTTAAACTATTAAATCATTTTCCTCTTTTAAATCAATAGCTTCTTTTAAAAGCCTTTGTAGAACAGCGGCAAAGACAGCAATCACCATCGAAGCAAAAATAGGAATCATTCCAACTATTATGAGACCTGGAGCGTCGTCGACCTCCGCCATTAAATAAACGAATGGTAAGGCTATTACATACAAGCAGCTGATGATGATAGCAGCCCTTTTAATTTTATTTAAAGCCTTCACAGATAAGTTTGAAAAAGCTAGGTTTTTGTCAATATAGCTCACAAGATTAAAAGATTGATACAAGGCAAAGTAAAATGGTATTGCCGATATATACATAACCATTAACAGACCATACACAACAAATGCCAAATCTGAACCCTTTTCTACTGCTTCATTTGCTTCCGTCGCTATCTGGGGCAGTAAAAATATACATAGAGCTAGAACAGGTATTCCCATAAGAATAACGGCTAACTTCAAAAAGAGTGTTGATCCACGTTTCATATAAGCACCTCACTATTTATTATGCTCTCATTCTACCTCAAAATTTATCGTTTATCAATACATAATTATTATGTTTCATTATTTTTTTATTGATGTATGGTATTTTGAAATTGAACTTGTTTATTTTTAAATTCATTCAAAAAGTAACTGAAATAAAGTATAGTTTTCTCCTTAAAAGCTAACTCTATAAAGACAGCTTAAAAATGGGAGGAGCCTACAATTCAACATGAAAATTCAACTGCCTTTCACTAAGAGTAAGAAACGAACAACAGTAGTGAAAGAAACTATTAAAAAAGATATAGGCATGATTACTCCACTGAAAAATGAATTCATTCAATCGATAAAAGATGCTACACATAATCCAGCTGATTTAATGATCAAAAATATTTCACCGAATCTTACGCTTGTCTATATTGACAATTTAGTTAATGACGTAACTTTGAATAATCATATTTTAGCCAGTCTGCAGGATAAACCGATTGATACACCTGAAACTATTAAAGCTTCTCTTTCGATACCAGAGATAAATATATCGGCTCGTTTCGAAGTGGTTGTAACAGCAATTGTTAATGGGTCCGTACTTTTACATGTAGAAGGATTTTCTGAAGTAATATTGGCAAGTATTCCAAAGCAAGAATCTCGAAGTTTGACAACACCAGAAAATGAATCCCAAGTAATTGGAGCTCAAATCGGTTTTAATGAAAATCTTTCTACGAATGTATCTTTAGTACGACGTTATATCATTAGTCCAGATCTTTGTAACGAAAATTTCGTACTTGGAAACCGGACAAATACCTCTGTAGCTATTTTATACATTAACGGCATAGCAAATGAACAAATGATTAACACGTTGCGCCAAAGAATTACAGATTTAGATATAGATGCGTTAATCGATAGTGCGGTTCTAGCAGAAATGATTGACGATAACTCGATTTCACCCTTTCCACAAATGCTCCTAACGGAAAGGCCGGACAGGTTTTGCGATGGTCTATTGAATGGGAAGTTGGGGGTTCTCGTAGACGGTAGTTCCATGGCGATCATATGCCCCCAATCATTTATTGAATTCTTTCAAAGTCAAGAAGATAAAAATCTAAGATGGCAAATTGCTACATTTGCCCGACTATTAAGGTTTAGTGCGATTCTTCTATCTGTTTTTTTAACACCGATATATGTAGGGGCGCTGACTTTTCATTATGAAGTAATTCCTCTAGCCTTCTTGGTGCCACTTAGTGAATCGCGAGCTTTAGTTCCTTTTCCACCTGTATTTGAAGCATTGCTACTTGAATTTATTATTGAATTACTTAGAGAGGCTGGAGCAAGATTACCAACAAAAATCGGCCAAACTATTGGTATCGTTGGTGGTATCGTAATTGGGACGGCAGCTGTACAAGCGGGAATAACTAGTAACATTTTACTAATATTCGTTGCATTAAGCGCCCTGGCTTCTTTCACAACTCCTAGTTATATGATGGGGAATGTGATTCGGTACATTCGTTTTCCTATTATCATACTTGCTGGATTTTGGGGTTACTACGGAATTATGCTAGCCTTTTGTTTTATCCTTATCCATCTTTTGCGTCAAACTAGTTTGGGTGCACCTTATCTGTCCCCTTTTTATCCTCCGAGGTTGAAAGGTATGGCCGACAGTATTATTAGATTGCCCTTACCATTAACTACAAAAAGACCAGATATTACAAGACCAACTGATCAAGAAAAATACAATAAAGAACCTGTGAATCCTAAAAACAGTTGAACAGAGGGTGGAAAGAATGGATAATTCAGTACAACTCAAACCGAATGATATGTTTAATACATATTTGCTGTTCTTTGTCATTCATAGTGCACAAATTGGGGTTGGGGTACAAGGGTTTCAACGTATTGTGTATCAAGATGCAAAACATGACGCTTGGATATCAGTAATACTTGCGGGAGTTGCCACTCATATTGTCGCTTTTTGTATGATAAAAACTTTAGAAGTTTATGGCTCCAATGACCTCTATGGAATTCAGCAGGATATTTACGGAAAATGGATAGGCAATTTTTTAAATGCTATTTATATATTTTACTGTTCCATTGCGTTTTTCTCTGTTTTACGAAATTATATAGAAGTTATTCAAGCATGGTTATTTCCTGGCATAAGTACGTGGTTTCTTTCGGCTACATTACTTCTAATCACCATATATGCATTTACCGGTGGACTTCGTGTAATAGTCGGTATTTCTTTTTTTAGTGTTGTCCTTGCTCTTTGGATTTTTCCAATGTTAATATTTCCGATGAAGTTCGCTACGTTAGATAGTCTATATCCTATTTTAGAGGCAAATGTTAGGTCTCTATTAAAAGGTGCATATTCCATGACATTTACAATTTTAGGTTTTGAGATAATAAATGTCATTTATCCCTTTATAAAAGACAAGAAAAAAACAAGCAAATATACACACTTAGCTTTGTTGGCAACAACATTTATTTACCTTTCTGTCATGATGGTCTCGATTGGATACTACAGTGAAGGAAAACTACTTAGAACGGTTTGGGCGACATTAACATTATTTAGCTTTATCAGTTTTCCTTTTATGGAAAGATTTGAATTTGTGGCAGTATGTTTTTGGATGTTAATCATTTTGCCGAATCTTTGTCTGTATTTATGGGCAGCTTATCGCGGCGTAATACGTTTAGTAAATATAAGTGGTACGAAATTCGTTTGGATTTTCTCTTTCATTATTTTTTTAGCTACATTGATCGTGGGGTCTCGTACCCAGATTAACATGGTTAACAATCAAGTGGCTAAAGTGGGGTTTTATATAGTGTTTGTTTATCCTATTCTCTTGTATATGTTGACCATTCTTAAAAAGAAATTTACTGCTAAGAAGGAGCAAACAAATGAAAACACTTAGCTTTTATATTATCTTACTATTTATAGTTAGCCTTCTTGCCGGATGTGTTCAAACAAATATCTTAGATAAAGTTGGGTTAGTTACTTTAGTTGGTTACGATGTGGGAACTGAAGAAAAGATCTCCACTACCGCAGTTGTTCGTGAAGTAAACCCAGAATTTCAAAGTAATGTGCAAGTAATTACAACTGAAAATAAAACTAGTAAAGGGAATAGAATGAAAACCAATCGTAAATTATCTAAAAAAATTATGGTTGGCCAAATGAGAGTAATCTTGTTAAGTGAAGAGCTTGCTAAAGATAACATACATCACTATATAGAAACAAACTTAGAAAATGCAACTGTAAGTAATAGTCTTTATTTAGCCGTAGTGGAAGGCCAAATGGCACCATTACTTGAATACAAATATAATAATATTGAAGATGTAGGGCAGCATATTTATAGGTTATTACAACAAAATATAGAACAGGAGCATATGATCTCATCCACTCTACATGAAATTGCACATGATATGTATATGGCTGGGGATGATATTGCCATGCCAATCATAAAAAAAGACGAAGAGTTGGTAGGAATAGCAGGCATCGCCCTGTTTAAAGAAGATAAAATGGTAGGTAGACTCTCCGCGGAAGATAGCTTTTTTGTCAAGCTAATAAGGGATAATTTTAAATCTGGTATATACGAAACAGTCTTACAAAAAGATAACGTACCTAGTGACCTTTTAAAAAACAAGCCAAATGAAATTTCATTAGCATTCGATGCAATTCGCTCTAAAAGAGATATAAAGTTAGTCAATCCAACTACTCCCGAATTTGACTTGAATCTTAAAGTAAAAGCACAAATATTAGAAATTGTTCCTGATGTTAATATGGATGATCCAAAAAAAGTAGCAAAACTTGAAAAAGCGATTAGTAAAAATCTAACAAGTGATATAATAAGGATAATTGATTACGGTAAAAGTATTGAATCCGATGTTTTTGGCTTTGGCGAGAAATATAGAAGCTCTGTAAGAGGCTCTAATCTGACGAAGGAAAAATGGCACGAACTATATAAAAACATGAAAGTAAATGTGAAAGTTGACTTTGTCATCATGAGGAATGGAGTTTTTGAGTAATAACCAACAATCATCCCTTCATCTTGTTCGCAAAAGTAATCCGTCGAGTAATAACTCATTGGTGGATTACTTTTTTGTATGTGAACTCATCTTCTTTTATTCCACCCCAACTATATCACTTCTGCGCTCTAATAATACTACATCACGCCACACTCCATTTAATCTTCCCATTTGTTTTCTCGTTCCTACTACTCCAAATCCAAATTTTTTATGTAAGTTAATACTTGCAATATTTTCTGGAAAGATCAATGCTTGGATTGTCCAGATTTTGTTTTGCTCACTGGATTCAATCACTTGTTGTAGCAATTGACTACCAACACCCTTCCCTGCTGCCACAGAAGCTATATAAATGCTTACCTCCACTACTCCTGAATATGCCACCATAGTTGAAACTGGCGATAATGCTACCCACCCCACTACTTCGCCATCCAGTTTAGCAACAAAACGACATATATTTAAATGTCCTTGATCCCAGTCCTCCCAATTAGGAGCCTCCGTTCTAAATGTTGCATTTGCTGTTTGAATACCTTCTATGAAAATCTCTCTAACGCGATCCCAATCGGAAGATATCATCTTACTAATTGTTATGTTTTGTTTCATCTGTATTCCCCATTTTCATATAAATAAAAGCACTTCCAAGAAGGATTATACACCTTTGGAAATGCTTTTTAAAGAACTCCTTATACTATTTGAATACTGAATAAGAGACCCATATAAGCCGCTATTACGACCAATAGACTCATGATAAAGGAAAATATAGCTGGCATTCTTTTGATGAATGAGAATAGGCTCAATGCAAGAAAAACAGCAGATATGCATAACAAGAGCATTCCATCTAGATTAAATACCATTTGAACGTCGATAGTTGGAGTAAATTCCCCCTCATGAAACAGTAAAAATAATGAAGAAAAGCCCTCACTATTTATTGTTTCAAACAGACTATGTGGTGGTGACTGCTGACTCATAGCACCCGTAGCAGCAAAAATTAATAGAAGAATAAAAAATTCTACTTTTGTCCACGGTCTAGCATCAAAATTTTCGTCTTTTAGTAGTCGTTTTTTCATGAGCACTCCATTTATAAACGCATATGCAATGAGTGGAATAATTAGTAGATGCTTGATCAACAGACTTTGTCCATAGGAAACCGTCCATGTATCAGAATATGTTGCCAGCGGTGTGGAGAAACTCATCAAAGAAAATCCTGTTATAATAATTATTCCAAAACAGTATAATGCAGTTATATGAAACCATTTTAGGAACGAAAGCCAGTTACGCGTATTTTGGGAAAACCAAGAGACTACAAACAGTATACCAACCCAAATGACCACAGATGCAAAGTGTAGGAAATGAGTGATTAACCCTTTTGTGCTTTGTATAGAATTTGCATGACTTGACCAGCTAACACTTAAGATAAGTACAAAAACTAGTAAAATCCCCACAATCGAATACAAAACAAATTTCTTGTCATCAAAGAATAAAATATACAGTCCTAAAAACACCGCTACAATAAACATAAATAACCATGACTTACCTACCTCAAAGGTCAATAATATGGATTGCAATGAATCGATTAAACCATAGTCTTCATATAAATAAATGAGCAAACTAATAAGTGGAACAAAAGAAAATAAAGCTATGCCAATTACTGCAGCTAATCTCAACTTTCTAGAAACAGCAATAGTAGGAATTAAATCATTTGGGAATATAGAAAGAATATAGGTTCCCATTAACAAAGCGAAGCACACATATAAAAGCGCCTCGCTTATAGTTGTCAGCACAAACATCATTTTTTATTTCTCCGAGTCATCCACCAAGCAGCTAGTGCTAGAATAATGACTAAAACTATAATAATACCTACTGTTGAATTGGAGCTCTCTTTTTCTTGTTCTGCTTCCAGTGTTGTGTCCATTTCTTCTGTAGTCGATTCAATTGGTTCTACTTCATCAATTGGTTCAGTAGTTGGTTCAACCGCTTCAACCTCTTCAGGCGCTTCTAATACAAAATCAATTACACCTTCTATCGGATGACCGTCAGCCCCGATTATTTTCCAGTTGATCTGATATGCCCCGTTTTCCACTTTTTCGGTTACATTCCCAGTCAGTATATTTTCATTTACAGTAATACCCTCTAAATCTACTTCCTCATTTGAGGAATTCATTAGTGTAAATGTGCTTGTTTCTTCAATTTTTGTTAAAAATTTTAGTGTAATCTCGGTTAGCTTTTCAGTTATCGTACTCCCTTGTGCTGGGGTCGAGCTTTCCAATCCGGTATGTGCAAGTGCGCTGTTGCTAAACAATAATACACAAGCAATTGTCATCCATAATATTTTTTTCATAATTTACCTCCAAAAATTTATACATTCTTTACTGCCTCTATACTTATACCATAAACCCATGAAGAAAGAGTGAAGTTTGTATTTTTCGCAAAATTGAGATACCCTTTATGTGTAACACAAATTATATCTAGGAGTGATTTTAATGGCGAAATCGGCTGCAAAACGTAAACGAGACCACCTTCTACGTAATATAGGCAAAGATGTGACAGTAGCAAGAAATGAAGTTAATTTTAGTACACATGTCCGGATGACTAAATCGAAAAAAGAGAAACTACAGCAACATTATACCAAATATAAAAAGCATTTCACAAAAGGTACAATACCTGATGGAAATGCTTTTTATTATGATATTGCTACTCTTGACGCTTAATCGAAAGAGCCTCGTTTTTGTTTATTAATTCTCTTCTTTTGGCTGCTTCCACGCACGAACTAAAGGTCCATCTTTTTCAGTATCGATAACAAATGAACCATTAGAATAACGATCGGATGGACGGAATGAATTTACTTCAATCGTTTCCGCACCATTATCTGTTTCAATAACAAGTTGGTCATTTTTCTCTACTAAAAATACATCAAACACACGATGCGGATTTGACTTAAGCTCTCTTAGTGTAAGCACGCCTCGCTTAGCTCGAACGCCAACTTCGATTTCACTTAATGTCATTTTTTTAACGGCACCTCTTTGAGTAATTAGCATAATATCTTCGGTGCTTTGGAGCGAAATTGGATTAACACTTACTACATAATCTCCGTCTTTTAGATTAATCGCTTTTACCCCTGCAGTTTTTACTCCAGTGATTGGCACTTCGTCTAAAGAGAAGCGAACAGAATAGCTAGCATGTGTTGTGATTAACACATCATCTGATGGTGCTACCAGCTCTGCAATGATCATTTCATCACTATTTTTCAGGTTCATCGTTTTAATTGATTTTGCGTATCGTTGCACCACATAATCAGAAAGTAAGGAACGTTTAATCTGTCCATCTCTTGTTGCTGTTAAAACGCTTAAATCCTTGTCAAATGAATCGATACCCATTACTCGAATTATTTTTTCTTGTGAATCGAGTGGCACTATACTGGATATATGCTGCCCAAGATCCTTCCAGCGAATATCCGGTAATTCATGCACTGGCTGGTAGATATAATTGCCTTTAGAAGTGAATAGCAATAGATGATGCTGCATATGAATCGGAGCTTTATACAGTAAATAATCCGACTCCTTAATAGCAAAATCCTGACCGTTAGAAGCTGTGTAGGAACGTGTGCTCGTCCGTTTAATATAGCCGTCCTTTGTTACCGTCACATACACTTCTTCGTTTGGAATTAAGACATCTAAATTTACTTTAATTTCTTCAATTTCATCTTCAATTACGGATCTACGTGGCTCAGAAAATTGTTTTCTCACGGTTAAAAGTTCTTTTTTAATAACTTTCAAAAGAGCCGATTCCTTTGCAAGAATGTTCTCTAACTCTTTCACTAATTTATTGAGAGTTTCTTCTTCATTTTGAAGTTCGGTAATATCTGTATTCGTTAATCGATATAATTGTAGGGAGACTATTGCCTCTGCCTGTGCTTCGGAGAATTCAAATAACGCTATTAAGTTGTTTTTTGCATCTCTTTTATCTTTGGAAGCTCGGATTGCTTTGATCACTTCATCTAGTATAGAAAGAGCCTTCATAAGACCTGCTACAATATGCAGTCTTTCCTTTGCTTTTTTCAGATCAAATACCGTACGACGAGTCACAACTTCTTTTTGATGGTCAATGTAGGAATCTAAAAGTAGCGGTAAAGTCATCATCGTTGGTCTACGATTATGAATAGCAATCATATTGAAATTATAAGTCACTTGTAAATCCGTATTTTTTAACAAATACTGAAGGATCCCATGTGCATCAATTTCTTTTTTCATCTCAATAACAATTCGCAAACCAGTGCGATCCGATTCGTCTCGAACTTCTGCAATTCCTTCAAGACGTTTATCATGTCTTTGTTCGTCTATTTTCTTCACTAGGTTAGCCTTGTTCACTTCAAAAGGTATTTCGGTAATGACAATTTGTTGTTTACCGCCTTTTATCGTTTCAATTTCCGTTTTGGAGCGAACGACAATTTTCCCTTTACCCGTTTCATAAGCTTTTTTAATCCCGTCTACACCTTGGATAATTGCACCTGTTGGGAAATCTGGCCCTTTAATAACTGTCATTAACTCATCGACAGTTGCAGCAGGATTTTCAATTCTCATCATGACAGCATCTAGTGCTTCGTGAAGAGAATGTGGTGGAATATCCGTCGCATACCCTGCCGAAATCCCGGTAGAACCATTTACGATTAAATTCGGAAATCTTGCTGGTAATACGACTGGTTCTGAATCAGAATCATCAAAGTTTGGAATATAGTCAACTGTATTCTTGTTAATATCTCTAAGTAATTCATGAGAAATTGCAGAAAGTCTAGCTTCCGTGTAACGCATCGCTGCCGGTGGGTCCCCATCAACAGAACCATTGTTACCATGCATTTCGACAGTCATATGGCGAAGCTTCCACTCTTGACTCATACGAACCATTGCCTCATAAACGGAACTATCTCCATGTGGATGATAGTTACCGATTACATTACCGACTGTTTTGGCGGATTTTCGGAATGGTTTGTCATTTGTATTACCTTCTTGGAACATCGCAAATAAAATGCGGCGTTGAACAGGTTTTAAGCCATCTCTAGCATCGGGTAGTGCACGATCTTGAATGATGTATTTGCTATAACGTCCAAACCGATCACCGATCACCTCTTCTAATGGCAAATTTTGATAACGTTCGGTTTGTGTCATGCTAATTCATCCTCCGTGTGTATTCTTTCATTTTCTAATATATTGGAATCATCTTCTAAGCTGAAGTTGACATTAGCTTCAATCCATTTGCGTCGAGGCTCTACTTTGTCTCCCATTAGCGTAGTCACATGTCTTTCTGCCCGTGCACCATCTTCAATAGTCACTCGAATAAGTGTTCTAGTATCAGGATTCATCGTTGTGTCCCATAATTGGTCGGCATTCATTTCCCCTAGTCCTTTATAACGTTGGAGTGTATAGCCTTTACCAATTCTTTTGGAAGCCGCTTCTAATTCTTTTTCAGTCCATGCATATTCAAAAACCTCTTTTTTACCGACACCTCTATACACTTTATAGAGCGGTGGTAAAGCAATATAAATGTTTCCATTTTCGATTAACGGTTTCATATAGCGATAGAAGAAGGTTAATAAAAGTACTTGAATGTGTGCACCATCTGTATCGGCATCTGTCATAATAACGATTTTGTCATAGGCAATATCTTCTATTTGGAATTCTGCTCCTACGCCACCACCAATAGCATGAATAATCGTAGCAATTTCTACATTTTTCATAATATCGGATAGATTTGCTTTTTCCGTATTGATTACTTTACCTCGAAGGGGAAGAATCGCTTGAAATGTACGATCTCGACCTTGTTTGGCAGATCCTCCTGCAGAATCTCCTTCGACTAAATAAAGTTCATTTTTGGCTGCGTTTCTCGATTGTGCAGGTGTTAACTTTCCGGATAACAATTCAGAGGGTTTGCGTTTTTTCCCGTTACGTGCGTCTTCCCGAGCTTTTCTTGCTGCTTCGCGGGCTTGCTGTGCGCGAAGTGCTTTTCGTATAAGAGAAGATGCTAGCTCTGAATTTTCCTCTAAAATATATTGTAATTTCTCAGAAATGACGGAATCAACTGCGCTTCTAGCTTCACTAGTTCCCAGCTTACCTTTCGTCTGCCCTTCGAATTGTAGTATATTTTCTGGGATACGTATAGAAATGATCGCAGAAATACCTTCTCGAATATCGGAGCCTTCTAGGTTTTTCGCTTTTTCTTTTAACAGATTGGTTTTGCGCGCGTATTCGTTAAAAACTCTCGTTAAAGCTGCTTTAGCACCTGTTTCATGCGTCCCACCATCACGAGTCCGGACATTATTGACAAAGGAAAGAATCGTTTCCGAATATCCGTCATTGAATTGAAAGGCAAATTCCACTTCAATTTCATCTTGTAAACCTTCCATGTAGAATACAGGATGCAAAACGTCTTTCTCTTCGTTCAAATAAGAAACGAATGCTTCTATTCCAGTTTCATAAAAGAATACGTCATGAGCTTCCGTACGCTCATCTATTAATTCGATTTTTAGTCCTTTTAATAAAAAAGCAGATTCTCTTAACCTTTCACATAGTGTCTCGTAATTGTATTTCGACACAGAAAAGATACTGTCATCTGGTAAAAAGCGAACAGATGTCCCAGTTTCTTTCGTTGTTCCTACCTGTTTTAACGATTGAACAACCTTCCCACCATTTTCAAATCGTTGGTGGAATTTTTTACCTTCACGATGAATCTCAACATCCACATAAGTAGATAGCGCATTTACAACAGATGCACCAACACCATGAAGCCCACCACTAGTTTTGTAGCCGCCTTGTCCAAATTTACCTCCTGCATGTAAAACGGTAAAAATAACTTCTGCGGTTGGTATTCCTGTTTTATGCGTACCCGTCGGCATTCCACGTCCAAAATCACGAATGGTAACACTTTGATCTTCATGTATCGTTACGATAATATGATCCCCAAAGCCAGCTAGACTTTCATCTACGGCATTATCGACTATTTCGTATACTAAATGATGCAAGCCTCTCGCATCTGTTGAACCAATATACATACCAGGTCTTTTACGTACGGCTTCTAAACCTTCTAAGACCTGTATGTCATCATCACTATAACTATTTACTGTTCCAACTTTACTCAAATACTTTCCCTCCAAAACAAAACATCTGTTCTTTATGCTTTCTTAAATGTACAAATGGATACGCGTTATGTCAATATTTTCAGTAGTTTACGCCAGAATTTAATTGTAAGGAAAGATTTCTGAGAATGCAAACTCCCTTTTCATGCATTCGCTATTTCGTGACAATATTCCTTCTTGATTGTTCCATTCAGTTATTGAATCTTTATAATTGTATCACGTCTTCCACAAAGAATTGTAATCCTTTCGTGTAAGGGCATTGAATACTTACAAATGTACATGGTACACTTAAAAATGTTAAAGATTCTATTAGATTTATATTAAAGGAGTATACTATGATCATAATTCTTTTACTCTTACTCGCTTATCTTATTGGTTCTATTCCATCCGGTCTATGGGTCGGCAAACTATTTTATAATGTTGATATACGAGAGCATGGTAGTGGAAATTTAGGTGGTACAAACACATTTAGAACACTTGGTAAGAAAGCTGGTTTAATCGTTACAATAATGGATATTCTGAAAGGGACTGCTGCAACACTACTAGGTTCTTTGGCAATATTTGAAGCAGCTAATATTCATCCACTAATCTTAGGTATTGTAGCGGTGGTTGGTCATATGTACCCAATCTTTGCTGGATTTAAAGGTGGAAAAGCAGTAGCTACCTCTGGTGGTCTTTTGCTAGGATATAATTGGCCAATTTTTGTTATTTTAGTCATTGGATTTTTGGTCGTGTTGAAATTGACGAAGATGGTGTCGTTAACTTCGATGATTCTGGCAATTATTGCGCTTATTTATAGTGTTATTTACTACTTTACGGTAGATAAGGATTGGCCACTCATAATTATTGTGCTGTTACTAGGGGTATTTATTTTTTATCGTCATCGTTCTAATATGAAACGTATTAAAGCTGGTACCGAACCAAAGGTAACATGGCTTTAAAATCGATGGAAGTGTGGTGGTACGTATGAAAATATTTATTTCAACTGACGCAATGAATTGGTTTCAACAGGAAATGGAAGCAGTAAAAGGTGACACCATTCGCTTTTTTGCCCGTTATGGTGGATCAAGTCCACTGCATGAAGGTTTTTCTTTAGGTGTTACGAAGGATACTCCATTTGAGCCAACAGTGACCTATAAAGTAGAGGATATTTTATTTTTTATTGAAGAAACAGATGAATGGTATTTTGATGGCCATGATCTTCACGTAGAGTTAGATTCCCAAAAAGACGAACTAAAATATGCATATAAAAAAGCGTAACCCGTTGTGGCTACGCTTTTTTATATGATTATTAGCGAGAGTGATGACTTCGTGAATACATTGTTTTTACCAAACCTAAAAAAGGTTTTTTGGAATAAAGTTTTGTCCGTTCTGTTATACATTCATTCGCAATGATATGTTACAAATAACGGAATTGTATGAGTAGGAATTTAACTGATCAGTAACCAAAGAAATGATGGGCAAAAGCTTACAACAGTCTATTTCACTCTAGCTAAGGTTGGTGTCTCCCTTTATGATTGAGTACATATATAAATCATCGAATTTACCACAAGTATATTCATAATGTCTAAGTAACCCTTCTCTTTTAAAGCCTAGCTTTTCTACTAGTTTTTGTGAGGGAAGATTAGTCGGTTCAATTAATGCCTCAATTCTTTCTAACTGAAAGTGTTGATAACCGTACTTTACAACGACTTCCAATGCTTCACTAGCTAATCCTCTGCTCCAGTAATCTTTGCTTAATTCATATCCAACTTCAGCTCGATAATGTTTATTAATCATATTGAGAAAACCACAACTTCCTATAACTTCACCAGATTCCTTTAGTGTAATTCCCCATCTAATTCCTGTACCTTCATTGTATATAGATTTATACCAACCAACTTCATCCAATACATCGTTTACTGTTTCAAAAGGAGATAATCCCATGGGTTTCACAACATCTATATCTGATAAATATTGAAACATATCCTTAGCGTCTTCCTCTTTTACTTCTCTTAAAATTAATCTACTAGTTTCAAGAATAGGAAAATTTTTTTGCACTATATTTGCCACCTTCTACTCATTGTTTTATTACTAATTCTAATCATCTTCATTTAAAATACTGTCTCTTCGAATGCATTACTTTAATGTTTGCTAGGAACTCAAAACTATAGGAATACCATCTATTAATCCTTCATATTAAATTTTATGAGCAGAAAGTTCGTCAAATTTAAAGCAGCCATTGAATTTGATTATTACGACATAAGATTTTGTAGAACCCGTTTAAATTCGTCTTCTTCTTCTAAAAAAGGATAATGATTGCTTTGTTCAAAAATATGTAAGGACGTTTCTGGAATTAATTTGCTCATTTCAATAGAGAAATCCACTGGACATTGAACATCATGTCTACCGCAAAGAATGATAGTTCTTGTTTTGATAGCTGATAATTTGCGAGTTACATCAAAAATCAGTTGCTCTCTACTAAAAAAGTTTAATCTACTTGATGATATATTTTTCATAATATTTTTTGAAAAATAAAGTTCATAATTTTCAGGTTTGAATAAGGATAATTGAGTTCTTTCTTTACTCAACTTACTCCTCTCATCTTTTTCTAGGTTTTGAAGTTTTAAAAGTTCCATCAATTCTTGCATTCTTTTATAATTTGGATGATGCTCATTATAAATACACTTACTAGAAGAAGAGCTGTATTCTCTTGCAGAAGAGCTAACAAGTAACAGAGATTTTAAAGAGGACGAAAAATGAATAGCATATAGAACCCCAATCATTCCTCCTGTTGAATGTCCAGCGAATATCCATGATGAGAAACCCTTTGTTTTGCGAATTTCTTCAAGATCAAGTATTGCGTCCACCATGCTTAATTCATAGCCATGCTTTGCTTTGTCTGTGCTTCCTGCATCTTTTAAGTTAACTAAAAAAACCTTGTAATTGTCTGTAAAAGTTTCGGCGAAATAGTCTCCAGATTCATTAAATTCCGAATAGTGATGAGTTATACAGACAGGTTCCCCCTCACCTTTAACAAAAACTTCAAAGTATCCACGGGAAGTTTTAATCATCTCTCTTTTCCATTTTGACATAATCAGTTTCCCCTCTGTAAATCTATCTATTTCTTTTTCAACTAAACTGTTTACGTGAGTTTAAGTGTTTGCTTACCCACCTGTATAACTATTTTAACATAAATATCCAATTTAACTCACTATTTAGCGAGACTACAGCTGTGAATTTTATAAAACTTTGGTTAAATAAACAAGTAAAAACAGCCTGTGATTTCTTAATTTCACAAGCTGTTTTTAAAACTTTACTATTGATGATCACAAGTTTTTCTTAAATCTCTCTAGCTGCTCCTTCAGTCCTTCTTTTTCCAAAATCTCTAGTTCGTATTTACCGAATAAATCATAATGGGGAAAGCCTTCCTTGTAGTCAATCCATTCTGGTTGTAATCCATGCTGATTGCCCCAGGCGATTAACTTTTGGATATCATTGCAGCCAACTTTAGTCACTGTGTTACAGCCTGGAAATCGTTCGTCAATCCAATAATGGGTTAAAAATGCAATTTTCCCGTTCTGTACATCCTGTTTCCATGCAGTTAATTCCTGCCGTTTTATACCAAATGCCATTTACGCATTCACCTTAGCTATTTCCGTATATTTTGCATCCCAGACTTCATGAACTTTTTTTAGAGACACAGGTCGGAAACTATCTTTTTTTACGATTACATGTTCAGAAGTAGCAGTACAAGCAACAGTGCCGTCCGCATGAACAATTTCATAGCCGTATGTTGTACGAAGCTTACTATGTTTTTCGATCCATGTTCGTATCATCACTGTCTCCCCATATTTCACAGGCGTTCTATAATTCACGTTTACATTCGTTACCGGAGATAGGTATCCATCCTGCTCCAGTCCTGCATACGAGAATCCTAGGTCTCGGATAAGCTGGGTTCTACCTATTTCTAACCAAATGACATAGTTCGCATGGTAAACGACACCCATTTGATCAGTTTCCGCATAACGTACTTCAATTTCTTTTTCACTTAAAAACATGTATGGTCACCTCAGTGCCTATTATACTAGAGAAATTTGAAAAAAACTGTTTAAGCAACCTCTACAGATTACTCTTCTTGATTTGTTGGTTTTTTAAGAGCTCAAGTGAATTAGGCAATTCATTTATTGGTAGAAGTTCGTCTGGTGAAATAAAGGGATGAAATCCGATTTCTGTTATTTCCGTTCCGAGCACATATTCTCCTATAACAATCTCCAGTAATTCCATTGCTACTTCATAATAATCATCATTATCTTCCTGGAACCCTTTTATATAAAGCTCAAGGTAAAATGCTGGCAATTCTGCATCATATGTATAGTTGAAAAAGACATCATCTCGTGTAAGTTCTATGTCATTTGTTTTCACTCCAGTTTCATCGTCATTGCGTTGGTTAAATGCGATAAATGTAAATCTATCCATTTGTGGTGCAGCCTCAATTAAACGAATGACATCTGGGAAGTTATTTCCGATGGATGCAGCACTAATGGTAAACTCTCTTTTCTCATCGACCATTTGTTTAGGCATAGAAAAAACTAACTGTTTGTTTACTTTGCTTATCAACTTGTGTAAATTTCCAAAGAGCTTTTCTATATCCTCATCCCGGAAATTATACAATTCTTTTTCATGGTCCTTAAAGTATTGCCAAAATGCTTCAATCGGATCTTTCTTTTTAAAGAAATTTAAAAACATGTAACTCCTCCTTCTTTTTCTTTTAAGTATAAACTAAATTCGCTTCATTGTTACATAGTAAAAAGGGTCGGCTACAATTACACCGAACCCCTCTTTTCTGTCATTACATTTTCCTCTTTCATTGCCAATTCAAATAACTTCTTTTTATCAATTTTTCCTACGTCTGTTCGAGGCAATTCCTCTACAAAAATAATCTTCTTAGGAACTTTATAACTGCCTAAATAATTTTTGCAATGGGAGATTAACTCCACCTCACTAGAAAGCGTTGGAACAGTTTGGCAAACAAAAGCAGTTACGCTTTCTCCCCATTTTTTATCCGAGATGCCAATAACGGCCGCTTCTCGAACATGCTTGTGCAACAGGAGACACTGCTCCACTTCCTGCGGATATACATTCTCCCCACCCGTAATAATCATTTCCTTTTTTCTACCGACGATATAGTAATATCCATCTAGATCGAATTTTGCTAAATCTCCGGATCTTAACCAACCATCTCTTAGCGTAAGCTCTGTTTCCTTATTATTATTCCAATAATGGGTAAATAAATGTTTGCCAGATATATAAAGCTCTCCAACTTCATCTACTCCACATTCAAGACCTTCTCCGTTAATAATTTTCACATCATTGAATAGCATACTTTTTCCAACAGAACCTTTTTTACTATAAGCAAGAGACGATTCAATATAAAAATTATTAGGACCTGCTTCCGTTAATCCATATCCCTCTTTAAATAGAATCCCTTTCTCCTGGAACCTATCATAAATAGAATGAGGACATGGTGCACCCCCTGCTAGAAAAACCTTTACAGTTGGAAAAGTAGCCGTTTTGTAATACTCCGTCTCTAGCATTGCTTGATACATCGTGGGAACGAAGAGAGAAATAGTTGTCTTGTATGTATTTAACGCTCTCAACGCTTCCTCGGCTTGAAAACGACTTCCGATAACGACCGTTCCACCTGCCATTAAAATCGGTATACATAAGGCGTTAACACCGCCTGTATGGAACATGGGCATATAATTTAACGTACAATCTGTTTCATTGAGTCCCCAGCTAGTAATTGTATTCAATGCATTCCAGTTAACTGCATTAAAAGATAGAACAACCCCTTTTGGCTTTCCGGTAGTTCCTCCTGTGTATATAATCATCCACGGATCTGTAGTACTCCAGTTAACATCAGTAGAAGGATCAACTGAAAATTCAAGTGTTTTCGTGACTAATGCTAACGTTATATCTGAAAACGCTTCTCCAATGGGTTGATGCTCTTCATCACAAATAATAAGCACGGGCATACAATCATCTAAAATATAACGCAGCTCTCTTTTGTTTAAACGAAAATTAAGCGGTACGTAAATGAGACCATTCATCCCACAAGCAAATAGAATTGCAAATAGTTCAATCCTGTTTTGAGACAAAACGACAATGCGATCGCCTTTCTGATAATCCTGTTGATGAAAATATTGCGACCACTTAGATATCTGACTGGTTAGCTCCTCGTAGCTCCATTGTATGCCAGTACAACTATCAATAAGAGCAGTCTTTGTTTGACTCAGTGCTGCACGTTTATATATCCATGCTTGCTCCGTATACATATGGTACAGCCCCCTTATCACATCATAATACCGCCATCCACTTGTAATACATGACCATGCACATAACTGGATTCCTCCGAAGCTAAAAACAAATATGCATTTGCAATATCTGTTGGTTCACCTAGTCGCTGTAAAGATACAACTGATTTCATTTGGTTAATAATATTTTCTGGCATTTTTGCTACCATTGCAGTGTTTGTAAATCCAGGTGCTACTGCATTTACATTTATCCCTTTTCTTCCTAGTTCTTTTGCCCATGTTTTGGTCATTCCAATTACGGCAGCTTTGGATGCAGCATAATTTGTTTGACCGACATTCCCATATACACCACTAACAGAGGAGGTATTAATAATTTTACCGTGACCCTGTTTTACCAAATGTGGTACTACTGCTTGCGTACAATTGAACACACCTGTTATGTTCACATGTAGTACGGTTGAAAAGTCCTCTGGAGTCATTTTCGTTAGCATGGCATCCCTCGTAATACCTGCATTATTAATAAGGATATCTATTTGCCCAAAATGATTTATCGTTTGCTCTATTAGCGCATCTACACTTTGCCTATTCGCAACATCTACTTGAATGAAACTAACTTCATAGCCAAGTTTGGTTAGTTCTTTTTCTTTTGCTGCTCCTGCCTCTGCATCATAATCGGCTAATATAACCTTTGCTCCTTCCTGTGAAAAGCGTTCTGCAGCAGCCAATCCAATTCCATTAGCGGCCCCTGTGATGATTGCTACTTTATCCTTTAGTTTCATAGTCTGTCGTCCCCTTTTACCAAAAATGCTTCGATTCTGTTAGTGAGTTGCTCTAAATCATCGATTAATGGGGAGTGTCCACAATCGATTAATGGAATATACGTCGCATTGTCTCCTAAGTCTGCAACAATTTCTTGCGTCATCTGTTCGGACACAACATAGTCCCGATCTCCTCTTAAAATAAGTACCGGAATAGTAATATCCTTTGCTTTGTCTGTACCTTCTGTTAGTCCGTTATTAGTACCGCTAATATTAAACGTATTTAGTGCATGGTAGACATCTGCAAGGTTTCGTTGTGTCAGCATATCATCTAGATAGTTGTCATAGGCATCGTCAGCGGGTTGCTTATGCGAATAGATTGCTGCATTCCAGATCGCCTTTAATCCTTCTTTGTTCGCCGTATCATATAACCCTTGAACGATGAGCGTCTTATTTGGGTCTTCTTCCACATCTTCAATGGTTTTTAGTCTGCGATTTAGGTCTGGTGTACCGTCTTCTTGTAACCCATAGAATGGATAACCTCTTGTCGATGCGGATGCCAGCAACACAAGCTTTTCACAGCGAGCTGGATGATCCGCTACATATTGCATACATATTGCACCTCCAGTAGACCAACCGATCAAATAGAACTTTTGTAAATTTAACGCAACAATTACTTCACTTAAATCATCCGAAAAATCTTTTATTCCTTGAATCCGTTTATGATAAGTCGATTCACCGAAGCCTCTTAAGTCAACAGCGTATATAGTAAATCTTGGATCCAACTTATCGATTAACACATCCCAATGCATCGATGAGGTCATATTTCCATGGACGAGCACGATTATTTCCTCTCCACCCGGACGAACTCGATAAGCAATCTCCTCTCCATTTGACAGTGAAATCTTAGGTAAACTCATATACACACTCCTTTTATTGTCCCCATTTAATTACTACCGCTCCCCATGCATAGCCAATGCCTGCACTTACTAATACAACTATATCGCCAGTTTTTAGTTTTCCCGCTTGATGTGCAAGCTCGAGTGAAATTATTTGATCCATTTGTCCAATATGACCGTAATCACTCAAGTAAATCGATTGTTCACTCGTTAAACCTAATTCATTTAAAACAAAGTCGTGAGCAGACTTTTTCATATGAAGAATAGCTAAATAATTTATGTCCTTTTCGGTGTAGCCACTCTTCGATAAAGCATTTCTTATAACGAGTAAAAAGTTTTGCATAGATTTCTGTTCAAGTCTTGCTTTCATGCCTACTGGATCCATCACATCCAACCGATATAGTCCTAGTTCTAAATGCTCTGTGGTCAAAGGTTCCTTTGTTCCCCCAACTGGAACAAGTACATCCTCCGAAAAGGATCCATCTGTTATTAAATCTGATTCTAAAATAGTATTCTCTAAATAGTGTTTCTTTAAAATCATTGCAGCTCCACCAGCACCTAGATTAAACATAAACCTTGTTCGGTCGTTCGTATAATCAATCAAATCACTATTTCGATATCCTCCTGCTAACAGTACTGTGTTTATAGTCGGATCTGATTCCATCAAACTCTTTGCAACTTTAATAGCCATAATGGTCGTTCCACAGCGCAAAGCAACATCGAACCCCCATGCATGATTAGCACCAAGCTCTTCTTGAATTTTGATAGCAGCTGTCCATAACGGATACTCTTTATGCTCTTCGCCAATATAAATGATTAGGTCGATGACTTTAGGATCTATATTTTCTTTTTGCAAAGCTTTTGCAGCAGCTCTAATGGCCATCGCTACCGTATGATCCTCAGGTCCAGGTATTGGCTTCTTTGTGATTCCCATTTTGTTTTTAACTACGAATAACGGTAAACCAGATTTTTCGGCAATTTCTTCAGCGGTCATCATACTTTCTGGAATATATACACCCGTACTAGCTATTCCAATCGTCATTTTGCTAACCCCTTTCTTTTGGGGGCAATTGCTAATTTTATCGGATTCTTTCTCTTCCAAAACAAATGCTTAACAGTCCCAACAATACCTCTAGGGAAGAAGATAACGGCAAGTATATATACTATTCCAAAGAAAATAATCCATCGTTCGAATATTGGATGTTCCTTGGCAAGACCAGATAAATAATGCTGAGCTAACTCAATCACCCCTGCACCAATAATCGGTCCAATTAACGTTCCAACCCCTCCAATGATTGTCATAAGGAGAGCATCCAATGTTATGTCCATCGTTAATACACTTGTATTGACGAATCTTAGTGAAACCGCATAAAGTGATCCCGCTAAACTGGCAATTACACCCGCAACAACAGAAGCAATTACTTTATAGTGCAATGTCTGGAAACCTAATGATTTCGTGCGTTGTTCATTTTCTCGTACTGCTATTAATACCCTTCCTAGTGGTGAATCTACAAATCTACGTAAGAAGAGGTACACTAAAACTAAACAGCCTAGAACGAGCAAATAATACATCATGCGATCTTTAAAAAAGTCAGGTGCTCGAAAGGTAAATCCATCGTTACCAAATGTTAATGTTCTCCATTTCTCTGCTAATACTAAAAACAAGCCAGAGACTGCCATTGTCAACATGGCAAAGAAATGACTTTTCAATCTCAGTGTAAGCAGTCCGACTAAAAAGCTTATTATTCCGGCGATACACATTCCTACCACAATTGATAAAACAAATATTCCAACGGTTGGTTCAAAACGATCGAGCATAATTGCAGTGGCATAAGCTCCCATCCCGAAAAACATTGCATGCCCGAAAGAAACAATCCCGGTATATCCTAGTAAAATATCATAGCTCATAGCTAGTATTGAAAAGATAAATATTTGAGTTAGTAAAATTGTCCATGTGCGAGAATCCGACACAAAAGGGAAAACTGCTAAAGCTGCGACAATAATAAATAATAGAATTTTATTAACTTGGAATGCTGACTTCATTTTGCATCATCCTTTCGCTGTGAACAAACCTTGCGGACGGAATATTAATACGATTGCCATAAGCATCATATTGACCGCAAGCGATAAAGCTGGAACATAGTAAGCCATAAAGCTACCAGCAAGCCCTACTAAAATCGCAGCTAGAAGTGAGCCTGGAAAACTGCCCATTCCTCCAATAACGACAACGATGAAAGCGAGAATAGCAAACTCCATCCCCATCTCCGCATAAATAACTCCAGAATAGGGTGCCATAAGAACACCACTTAAAGCAGCTAATGCCGCACCTGCCATAAATACATATAAGAAAACTTTCTTAATATTAATTCCGAGCGCCTGCACCATTTCCTTGTTCATAACCCCAGCACGAACGACTAAGCCGATCTTCGTACGTTTTAAGATGAATTGGAAAATGCCAAACACGATAAAACCGATGATAATGATAAATAATCGGTACTTAATAATGATTACATCGCCGATTTCCCAGCTACCTGCTAATAGAGGTGGTGTTTTAGCTGCTAGCTGATTTGGTCCAAAAACGACCTTCAGCATTTCGGATAAAACGATCATAAATCCAAGCGTGATCAGTATTTGCTGTACATGATTTCCATACACCGGTTTAATAATGAGCTTTTCTGTTATAAAACCGAGCACAACTCCTGTTAATATGGCTCCAAGTATTGCAAGGGTAAAACTATTTGTTAACCCATAAAACCAAACACCTGAAAACGCACCCCAAGCAAAAAGTCCACCATGAGCAAAATTTAATACATCCATTAAACCGAATATTAACGTCAGTCCAGCAGCTAAAAGAAATATCAACATTCCCGTTGCTAAACCATTGATCAATAAGTTTATGAGTAACTCCATTTGATAACCTCCTTAGCCGATTCCTAAATACTTACGTTTGAGTTCTTCGTTATCAATCAGTTCTCGCATAAGACCTGATTGCACTGTTTCTCCATCGTCGATTAGTGTGTATGTATCACCAATTTTGCTAGCCATAATAAAATTTTGTTCCACGAGGATGATTGTAGTTTGTTTTTTCATTTCATTAATCGCTTCCATAACTTTTTCAATAACTACTGGTGCCAGACCTTTCGAAGGTTCGTCAATTAACAGCAATTTGCTTTCGTTTACAAATGCTCTTGCCATCGAAAGCATTTGCTTTTGACCTCCGGATAAATGGCCGCCATCTTTTTTCCAATACTTTTTTAAATCTGGAAATAGCTCTAATACATATTCCTGTCTCGCTAAAGCTGCATCATCTTCTTTTCTCATAGCTACTTTCAGGTTTTCTTCCACTGTTAATGCCCCAAAAATTCCTTGATCCTCTGGCACATACCCAATTCCGCCTGTGGCAATATCGTATGTTGGATTCTTTTCAATCGATTTATTATCGAATGTGATTTTACCCGAGGTGGCAGGAGTAAGGCCCATGATTGTTTTTAATGTGGTCGTTTTTCCTGCACCATTTCGACCAAGTAAAACACTGACCTCACCGGCTTTTGCCTCAAAGGAAACGCCCTGTAAAATATGATATTGGCCAATATACGTATGTACATTGTCCACTTTAAGCAAGATGCTCATCGTATAATCCTCCTAAATAAGCATGTTGAACAGTTTCATTGTTCATAATATCCTGTGGGGTTCCGTCCGCCAGTAAACGGCCATTGAACAACACCATGATTGAATCAGATAAGTCCATAATCATATCCATTTTGTGTTCGATCAGTAATATCGTTCTTTCACCCGTTTGTTTGATTTGTTTAATTACATCTAAAATTGCTGGTACCTCTTCTAAAGACATCCCTGCTGTAGGTTCATCCAACAGTAATACATCGGTATCTAAAGCTAGCAGCATAGCAATCTCTAACTTTCGCTTTTCCCCATGAGAGAGCTGTGTGGCAAATGCATTTGCTTTGCTTGATAGTAAAACAATTTCTAGTAATTTTTCTGCTTGGATTTGTAAATCCTTGTACGATGTAAAATGACGGAAAAATTGATATCTAATTTTTTCTTTTGATTGAACTGCTAAGCGAACATTTTCTATAACTGTAAGATTCGGAAAAACGTTCGTTATTTGAAATGATCTTCCTAGTCCTTTTCGAGTTCGTGAAACAGAGGATTTTCCAGCAAGCGATTCCCCTCGAAAAAACACATCGCCATTTGTTGGTTTTAGTTCCCCACTTATGAGATTAAAAAAGGTAGTCTTGCCAGCTCCATTAGGTCCGATAATCGATTTAAAATGCTTTTCTGGCACTGCAAAATTGACATTATCTACCGCTGTCTGCCCACCAAATTTTATCGTTAAGTTTTCTGTACGCAATATTGGTTCCATCCTTTAAACCCCTTTCATAAATCACTCTCCATAAGATAGAGAATTTGCTCTATCCTATGGAGAGTGAGCGACCTAAGATGATTGGTCGTCACTTTTTTATTTGTCTAGACTTCAGTGCCTAGCCCCTCGAGTCGTTTCAGAATGCCGGATAAAGGCAAAGTACGCCTTTATCGGCATTCTTCCAACGATATTCGGGGTTTACATAGGCACTTTCGCTTTTCTTTTTACTTATTATTTAATATTGGTGGCTCTGTTTCTTCTGGTGAAAGTTCTCTTATAAGAACAGGTACTGGATAATCCACACCGTCTTGTTTTTCTAATTTAATCGAATACAGAGTTTGCATTGCTTGATGGTCCTCTGGACGGAATGTCATTGTTCCTTTCGGCGTTTCAAATGACATACCTTCCATGATTTTGATTAATTCATTTGCATCTGCATTTCCTTCTGATTTTTTTAATGCTTCCACGATAGAAATTGCAGCAGTCATACCTCCTGGTGTAAACAGATCAGGCACTGCTCCGTTGAAACGTTTCTTATGTTCATCTACTAACCAATCATTAATTTCGTTGTCTGGTAGTGTGTGATAATAAACGGAGAAACCTTCCATTCCTACAAGTGGCTCCATAACAGAAAGTGCTGGGATATCAGGTGCTCCTGTAGAAATTTTGATACCATTTTCCTGTAACTTCAAATCTGCTATTTGGTTCCAAGGTGAGTTAGCTCCAGCCCATACAACAAATAAGTAATCAGGTTTTTCTTGAATGATTTTTTGTAAGTTTGACGTGAAATCTGTAGCCGCTGGATCTGCAAATTCTTCTAACACGACTTCTGCACCTAATTTTTCTGCTGCAGCTTTAAATGCAGCAACACCATCCCATCCAAAAGAGTAATCTGGAGCGAATGTTGCAATCTTCACGCCAGGCTTAGCGATAGCTGCAGCACCTGCTACAGCATCCTGTGAAGAGTTACGACCAGTTCTAAAAAGGTAAGGATTAAATTCAGATCCAGTGATGCTGTCCGCAACGGCAGGCTCTACAACCATAATTTTTTCGTATTCTTCTGCTAACGGAAGTACTGCCAATGTATCCCCTGAGCTTGAAGATCCAACTAAGAAATCAACCTCATCTTCTTCTAATAGCTTCGTAGCTTTTTGTACTGCCACCTCTGGCTTCGTTTCTGTATCTTCATAAACAACTTCAATTTTCTTCCCTGCTACTTCCATTGTTCCGTCCGTAGCGTATTCCAAACCTAGTTCGAATCCATTTTTTGTTTGCTTCCCGTAAGATTCTAAAGCACCGGTTAATGAAGCAAGTACCCCAATTTTAATCGTTCCACCTTCTTCAGTTACTTCTCCAGAAGTCGGCGTTTTTTCACCCTCTGTATCCTTAGTTGTTGTGCTTTGCTTATCACTACAAGCTGCACTAACCAACAATAAAAATAAGAGAGTTATTAATAATTTCCACTTTCTAGCCATGTACATCCCCCTCAACAATTTTGTAAGCGTTACCATACTTCTGTTTCATCTTACAAAAGGAGAGTTACAAAAGAGTTACAAATAAAGTATTGCTCCCAAGAGCAATACTTTATTTGTGTCGAGCTTGCGCAGGAGCATTGGATTACTTTCTGTCAGTTGGAATAGCATATTTTTCTCACCTCCACTAAAAAAAGCAGAAAATTGCTTTCTGCTTTATTCGTAGCCGGTGATCATTTCAAACATTTGAATGGTAGTAGGCATTGGCTCTATATTAAGTTCTTTCTCAAGCACTTGCACACAGCGATCGTACCATTTAACCGACTGGCTTCTGTTTTGGAGTTGATAGTAAGCAAACATCAGCAAACGGTAGGCTTCCTCCCAGGTTGGATCGTATGTTAAAAGTTTTTCCGCCCAATAGATCGTCTTCTCAAATTCTTTTAATCTCGTGTAGGTTTGAGAAAGTCTTTCCAAAACTTGAATGAATAACTGCTGTGCTTTTTCTCGCTCAGTGGAAATCCATTCAATCGCAATTCTGTTCTCAAATAGTTCACCTTTATATAGGTGGATTGCTTTTAGTAACAGTTCTTTTGATAGTTGAGGAGATATTTCCTCCATACCTTTCTGTGCAATATGATTAAAATCATGCAAATCACTTCCCACATTCGCATTTGGATTTAAACGGTACATCGACTGCTTGCGCAATATAAAATAGGATTCTTCCCTTGCCTGCCTGTTTGGTTCCAATACCTTCAGCAAGGAATTCAGGGTAACCTTGAAATCTCGGTCTAGTTTTTTGGTATCGCTTTCTCCCCAAAGCATTTGTATTAATTCGTCCTTTGGAACATATCGATGGTTTTGTAAGTAAAGGTACATCATTAATTCCTTTGATTTATCTCGTTGCCATTTGCGATCATTTACTTCTTCATTACCCATATATAATGTGAATGGTCCCAATAGTCGCAGATAGAGAGAATAACCTGGATAATTAATGTCGGTCTGTATATTTAATCTGCTGATGATTTGTTGAACAAACTTATTGTCAGGATGAAGTTTATCAATCTTTTGCAAAATCGGAAAGTTACTTTGAAGATCAATCGGTCCAAAAATAGTTCGATTTAATAAAAAGAAATAATAATTATGCATCGCACATAATTCCATAAAGTGCTTAGCATGCTCAGTGAATGTAGAGTCCTCATTTAACACATAGTGAATTCTCATTAGCCAATAATGCGAGATCATTTCTCCATATACATCCTCACAATTAGAGAAAAGCACGTTAGCTTGTTTTAGATGTTCTACAGCATCAAGGTATGCTTTATTTTCCAGATAGACGATTCCAAGACCTATCAATATATAGGCAGATAGCCAGTAATCGTTTACCTTTTTTGTTTCCCGTAATCCTTTTTCTCCGTATTCAATGGCTTCTCGAAAAAAGCCTTGTCGTGATTTTAAAATAGAAAGTCCCATATATGGCTCTGCTTTTGCTCTCGAAACATTCAAGTCATCCATCTTTTGAATGGCTTGCAAATAGTAAACTTCAGGTGTTTCAAGTTCAAATGCATCCGTTAATACTTCAGAATGTCCAAGCCGTATCAAACCTACTGCTTCTACAAATCCTGACTTTTCCCGTATTCCTGTTTCTATTCCTTTATTGGCTGCTATTTTCGCTTGCGAAACTTGTCCAATAAGTGAATAAATAAAAGATAATAACACATCAGTTTCCCGATGAGAATCCGGTAAGCTATCCTCATCTCGAGTCCTACCTTCTAGTAATTGTTGAGCTTCAATCAGCTTTCCAGTCCTCAGTAAAATCCTTGCATCTAAATTTCCTTCTGTTAAAAGTGCTGGATTAAGCTGCTCATTTTCAATCCAAGCTTTCGCATCGTTTGCTTTTCCTATATTGACCAAGTTCTCTGCCATTAACTGTTGCAAAAAAACTCTTTCTAAAGGAGAAATGTCTTTGCCTTTTTCAGCCCACTCGATTGCTTCTTTTAAATAAGGCTGTGCCAACGCAGGTTGAATAGTATCAAGATATATATGTGCGAGACCTGCATTTGCTCTACTAATATATAATATGTTTTCATGTTGGGAAGCTTTCTCTAAAGCAGCTTCATAGGAAAGTCTGGCTTTTTCATAAAAGGCCTTGTACCGATGGCACTCGCCTTCGTAATAATAGAGTTCATAAAAGTGATCTCGCATCACTTTTGATAAATGATCTGCAATCAGATCGAGCAACCAATCAAACTGTCCGGCTTTAATCATTTTCGGTGCAAAGATAGTGACAAGCTCTGCTAAAAAGCGTTCATCATTAGCTTTTACCGCATGATGAATGGCCTGTACGATGTTTTCCTTTTCCTGAAAATAACTAGCAGCTTTTCGATGCGTTTCATAAAACGCATTTATATCCTTTTGTTTTGATTTTGTTTCTAAAAACTGTTGGAAAAGCGAATGAAATCTAAACGTATTAGAATCACCCAATGGCTGGATAAAAGCATGACTACTAGCAAGGCGTTCCATGCTTTTTGCTTCGTTCTCATCAAAAAAATCTTGAATATCAGTTACTGTAAATAACGGAAAAACACTAAAATTTATAAGAGATTGCTGATCTTCAGTTGATAGCAGCAAAAACACTTCCTCTAATAAATAGGAAAATAAGTCGTTCAAGGCAGGGTTTACTAGCTGGCTGATTTGCCAGTTAGACTCTGCTAGCTGCATAGCAATTAGCTGAATGGCGATAGCCCAACCTTCCGTTAGTCTCATGATTTCGGTAGCGTCATGAATTGAAATAGGCTTATCAAAATAATCCTCAAAAAAGACAAGTATTTCTTCCTCTGTGAACATTAAATCACTTTCTGTAATTTCGACCAACTGCCCACTTAGCTTTAACTTTAACAGGATAGACCATCTTGGTCTCAATCGAGTGGAAACTACAACATGAATATTGGGAGGTAGAAACTCTATTATCTTTTCCATTATATAATTGATATGAAACACATGGTCCACCAGATGGAAATCATCGAGCACAATAGATAATGGTTCATCTATATTGGCTAATTCATTACTAAATAGCGAATATAATTGTTGAAGCTCTGATTCTTTTGGATAAGCTGAAATGAGTTCTTTAGTTTTAAAACTTCTTCCGAACGTCGGGACAATATTTTGAATACTACTAATGAGATGGCGAAGAAAAGGAAGGATACCGTCGTCTTCCTCTGTAATGGAATACCAAGAATAAAGTCCTCTCGAATCCGCAAAATACTGAGCAAGTGCAGAGCTTTTACCATATCCTGCTCCGCTATGTAATAAGGTTAACTTCTTATGTGTATTCGTTTTCAATTTCTTCATCAATGAAGCTCTTCTCATATAAGTAGAAGACGGTACTGGCGCACTTAATTTGGACAAAATTATGGTAGGCTGATCCATCTTTTACCTCCTAGTGAATGACAATTACCTGTTAGTTTAATCCTAACACAAAAATATTTTGAATAAAATAACAATTCGTATATTTCAGTAGTTTATACTCTAGAAGATATTTAGTTAAACAAGAAAAAAGAGCTGTCTAAGCAGCTCAACGATAGAAAATGTAAATAGAGATCAAACAATATTTATTAAGATCTTACTATTTTTATATTGGAATTAATCAACTAACTTCCTCTGCCAGAAACGGTGGGCAGCAATCGCCTCAATAAATTCTGGCACAAACTTTGTAATGTCAGCTTCTGAAATTACTCCGGGCTTTCCTTCAAAATGATTTACTTCCAACCATTTGATGCCTTCACCTGTCGCACCAATCGGCTTATAATGTGAAAATGCCTCATCAATGAAGTAGGCTGCATTTTTATTGAACATTTTATTGTTGTAACTTCCCTTTATCATATATACTGCATCAAATAACACCGACTTCGCAGTCAGAAAGGTATGTTCCGCTTTTACGTTAACTCCATCTGTACCCTGGACTGTTCCAATATTTTCACTGATAATTTCCGGCATTATCCCTTCGTTAACCAATCTATCGAGCACATATTTAACCTCTGGACCATTGAACCCCTCCGTCAGTATAATAGCGACCTTACGCGTTTTTTCTGATTTTGTTGTATTTTCTTGACTAAGCGCCGGTGAAGATTTTGTTATTGTCGAACCTCCCCCTTTAGGAGGATTTACCCCGATATTTATCGCAAAGGCGGTCGCTAATTCAAGACTCACATTGGCAAACATATCTACCACTTGTTTTTTTACAGATTCACTTTTGACTTTCTCGAGTTCGAAGCTGAATGCATCAATAATATGCATTTTTTCTGGTAAGCTCATACTGTTCCAAAAAAGGGTTGCCTGAGAAAAATTGTCTGCAAAACTATCACTTCGGGCACGGATTTTAACGCCTTCCACCTTTTCTTGATAAGAGGCATATCCCCCTTCATCTACACTTGCAGGCGCCGGTGTGTTACCAGCCAAAGAGTTTCGGTGATAATTCACTTTCCCAAGATTGATAGTCTGACGATGGAAACCGTCCCGTTGATTGTTATGGAAGGGAACAACCGGTCTGTTAATTGGTATTTCATGAAAGTTCGGTCCGCTTAGACGGAGTAATTGAGTATCTAAGTACGAAAATAGACGCCCCTGTAATAACGGATCATTAGTAAAATCGATTCCAGGTACAACATTGCCCAAATGAAACGCAACTTGTTCCGTTTCAGCGAAGAAATTATCCACATTGCGATTCAAGGTCATTTTTCCAATGATGGTTACCGGAATGTCTTCTTCTGGCCATAGCTTTGTCGCATCTAGTATGTCGAAATCCAGACTAAATTCGTCCTCTTCGGCAAGAATCTGAACTCCCAATTCGTATTCCGGATAAAACCCTTTTTCAATGGAGCCCCATAAGTCATTACGATGATAGTCAGGATCGATGCCTGTCAGTTTACGGGACTCATCCCAGACAAGGGAATGCGTTCCTAGTGCAGGCTTCCAATGGAATTTTACAAAATGGGCTTGCCCCTGATCATTGACAAGACGAAACGTATGGACGCCAAATCCTTCCATCATCCGAAAGCTTCGTGGAATGGCGCGGTCTGACATAATCCACATAATCATATGTGCAGATTCCTGGTTATTAGCGACAAAATCCCAAAACGTGTCGTGGGCAGTAGAAGCTTGTGGGATATCATTATCAGGCTCCGGTTTGAAGGCATGAACAAGATCGGGGAATTTAACGGCATCTTGAATGAAAAAGACAGGAATATTATTCCCAACTAGATCATAGTTTCCTTCTTCCGTATAGAATTTAGTTGCAAACCCTCTGGCATCCCGAACTGTATCCGCAGATCCACGAGCTCCATTTACAGTAGAAAATCGGACAAATACGGGAGTCTTTTTGGACGTGTCCTGCAGGAACTTCGCCCTTGTATACTTTTCCATGCTTTTGTATAACTGAAATTCTCCATGCACACCAAAACCACGTGCATGAACCACTCGTTCTGGAATTCGCTCGTGGTCAAAGTGCGTTACCTTTTCGCGAAAATGAAAATCCTCCATTAAAGTCGGTCCCCGCACACCCGCTTTTAACGAAAATTCATCTTCTGATACTTTTAATCCTTGATTGGTTGTAAGTTTTTTGCCTTTGTCATCCACCCGAAACGCTTCTAATTGCTCGTCTTTGCTGTTCTTCTTATCATTGCGTTCATCCATATAAAATCCCTCCCCATCCTTAAATGTTATGAGTCACTCTTGAGTCTTATTCCACTATACTCCCTCTATAAAAATGGAAGTATCAACGGTTTACATTTCTTCCTGGTATGAGCAGAACGGATTTTGGAAGTTAAGATGAAATAATTCAATCAAATCAAAAAGAGACTATTCCTAAAAAGGAATAGTCTCTTCTTTCATAGATTATTATACTTCCAACATTTTATTACGTAATACCATTTGTAGAATACCACCATGACGGTAATAGTCTACTTCTACTTCTGAGTCGAAACGAGCAAGAACGTTGAAGATTTTCTCAGAACCATCTTCCGCTTTTGCTGTTACTTGTAAAATATCACGAGGTTTTACACCTTCTGCGATATTTACACTGATTTCTTCTTTACCAGTTAATCCAAGTGTTTCAGCATTTTCACCTGGTAAGAAGTTAAGTGGCAGAACGCCCATCATTACTAAGTTTGAACGATGGATACGCTCAAAGCTTTCCGTAATAACAGCTTTAATACCTAAAAGGTTAGTTCCTTTAGCTGCCCAGTCACGAGAAGATCCCATACCGTAATCTTTTCCACCTAGAACGACTAACCCAGTACCTGCATCTTGATACTTCATCGCTGCATCATAGATCGGCATGATTTCGCCTGTTGGCCAGTAAGTTGTGTATCCACCCTCTGTACCTGGTGCAACTTGGTTACGAATACGGATGTTCGCGAATGTTCCGCGCATCATTACTTCATGATTACCACGACGTGAACCGTATGAGTTAAAGTCACGGATTTCTACACCATTTTCGCGCAAGTACTTACCAGCAGGAGTATCTTTACCAATTGCACCGGCTGGTGAAATATGGTCTGTTGTAATCGAATCACCGAATTTAGCTACAACTCGTAAATTATTTAGTGATTGGATAGCACCAGGCTCTTTTGATAATCCTTGGAAGAATGGTGGGTTTTGAATGTAAGTTGACTTGTCATTAAATGAATATAAAGATTCAGTTGATGTTTCAATTGCATTCCAAGCTTCGTTTTCATCAAATACACGTGCATATTCTTTTTGGAATAATTCACGAGTAACTACAGTTGAAAGCACTTCGTTTACTTCTTCTGTTGATGGCCAAATATCAGCAAAGAATACTTCGTTACCATCTTTGTCAGTACCGAATGAATCTTTTTCTAAATCGATATCTACAGTTCCAGCAAGTGCATAAGCTACTACTAATGGTGGTGAAGCTAAGTAGTTTGCTTTTACAAGTGGATGTACACGCCCTTCAAAGTTACGGTTACCAGAAAGAACAGACGTTACAAATAGATCTTCGTCAACGATTGCTTTTTCAATTTCCGGTAATAATGGACCTGAGTTACCAATACAAGTTGTACAACCATAACCAACTGTATTGAATCCGATTTGGTCTAGGTACGTGTTTAGACCAGAATCCTCTAAATATCCAGTTACTACTTTAGATCCTGGAGCTAGAGAAGTTTTAACGTAAGCAGGTACTGTAAGTCCTTTTTCTACTGCTTTTTTCGCAACTAAACCAGCAGCTAACATTACGTATGGGTTAGATGTATTTGTACAAGATGTGATTGCAGCGATTGCTACAGCACCTGTTGGAATTTCTACATCACCTTCTGCAAATTTAGCAGTAGCTTTTTTGTCAAATTCTTTTTCGGATAAGCCGAATCCTTGTGTACCTTGAGGAGCTACAACTGCTTCGCGGTAACGAGCTTTCATATCTGTAAGTGGAATTAAATCTTGTGGACGTTTTGGTCCAGAAAGGTTTGCTACGATATCTCCAAGATTGATCTCTACAACATCTGTATATACAGGCTCTAAAGTAGGATCAAAGAACATATCATTTGCTTTTAAGTAAGCTTCTACGACAGCAATATGCTCTTCGTCACGGCCAGTTAAACGTAAATAGTTGATAGATTCTTCATCGATAGCAAAATAACCACATGTAGCACCGTATTCAGGAGCCATGTTAGCAATTGTTGCGCGGTCAGCTAATGGTAATTTAGATACACCAGGTCCGAAGAATTCTACAAATTTACCAACAACACCTTTTTGGCGTAATACTTGAGTAACTTTTAGTGCCAAGTCAGTTGCAGTTGTTCCATTTGGAAGATCTCCAACTAATTTAACTCCGATTACTTCAGGAATTGGGAAGTATGAAGGTTGACCAAGCATTCCTGCTTCTGCCTCGATACCACCTACACCCCATCCAAGTACTCCAAGTCCATTGATCATTGTTGTATGTGAGTCAGTACCAACTACTGAATCTGGGAAAGTTTCAAGTACACCTTCTGCACTTTCGTTTACATGTACGATAGGAGCTAGGTACTCTAAGTTAACTTGGTGAACGATACCAGTAGCTGGAGGAACAGCACGGAAATTATCGTATGAAGTTTGAGCCCATTTTAAGAAATTGTAACGCTCTGCATTACGTTCGAATTCAAGGTCCATATTCGCTTTTAAAGCAGTCGCAGTTCCGTATTTGTCTACTTGTACCGAGTGGTCGATAACAAGATCAACTGGAATTGCAGGATTGATTTTATCAGGGTTTCCACCCATTTCATTCATTGCTGAACGAAGTGAAGCTAAATCTACTACAACTGGTACTCCTGTGAAATCTTGAAGTACTACACGAGATGGTTTGAATGGTACTTCTGCTTCTGTATTAGCATCTTTACCCCATTTAGCTAATTGGTTTACATGATCTTCTTTGATCACATAGCCGTCATATTGACGTAAAACAGATTCTAATAATACTTTGATTGAATAAGGAAGGCGTGAAACTTGTGCGATACCGGCTTCTTCTAATGCTGCTAAACGATAGTAGTTATACTCTTTACCATTTAGAGAAAACGAAGTACGGCTGTTGTGTAAATTACTTTTTGCCATTTGTATTCCTCCTAAGATCTATTGAAAAGTGTCTATCTAGTGACTTTTCTCCACTACTAATCATACTTGAATATACTTGATAAGTAAATTAGATTAAAATTATTATAAGTCATAATTATTATTAATGACCTTTTATCTTCTTGATTGTCTTTTCTAATTGCTTTGCATGTCGCTTCTCATGTAATCCTGTAAACGCAAACCATTGTATTAAAGGAACCTGTCCAAATATCGGATGCTTCATGGACTTTTCCTTTAATATTTTTGGGTCGGTGGATTTATAAAGAGTCAGCAGCTCCATTCTTGCATGATGTAGCTGTGCTTTCATTTCTTCCGTTCTTTTATATTCACTAGACGGTACGGTTTGAGCTGGAGCATCTACTTTAACTAAGCGTAGTGTAGATAACCCTATTGGTTTTTTCTTTGCACTTGGACTTGCTAGGTTAGCGAGCTCTTTTTTTATGCCCTTAATAATGGTATATTCCATTTTCACTAAATGATCGATTATCTCTTTTGGTGACCAAGATGCTTCATCTGATTTCGTGTTAAACTGTTCGTTCGTTAGTGAATCAATTTGTTGAAATAAGTTTTTTCTTATTTCATTGTTTTTTTCTATAAACATATAATTCCTCCACTCTTTACATTGTACTTCCTTTATACCCAATATATAGGTCAGACAAGCAAGGTTTTGCGCTTATTTTCTTTTTTGTTCAACAAAACGACAATTGGAAGGAAATTCATAAATGGTGCTGCTTTAGGTAATATAAAACAGGTTCACTTCCCTCTCCACTTTTAAGAAGGAGATGGATTGACCCATTATCATTGAATTGGCATTGCGATGCTGTAACCAACCATTTTAGTGAAAAATATGTATTACAAAGATGAACAGTTTGTAAGTAATTCTAGTATATAAGAAAAAGGCCCTGCGTGTTCTATTACATGCAAGGCCTTTTACATAAATTTAGTTTACATAATATTATTATTTTTATATTTTAAAAGGGCAGCTGCAAACTGCCCTTTTCATAACTACTAATGTATATAGAAAAAATCTAATGCTAAATTTAAAATTATTACTGTATGGAGTATTGCTAAGAAAACCCCTTGCTTATTTAACCTTTTGGTTATACGGATATCCATGTTTTCCACTCCCTTTTTTCAAAATTATAATACAATCATGCGTATAATGCAAAATATTTCGAAAAATTAAAATAAATAATTCTCTAGAATTTTTCACACTAAAAGTCATAAAAATGGGAAGAGTTTTTTCCTCATATATATAAGAGCAAAAGGAAGAAAATTATAACCTGAACTAATAATCTTCATGAATACAAGAACAATTGCTTAGACGACTTTACAGAAACTTATTAGCAGCAGAAAAATCGTGGAAGTTCATTTAGTCAGAGAATGCACAGATATTTGTATTCTCCACACCGTGGCAGTTGCTTTCAACTAGGAATTTGTCTTACATGAAAATGGTTTTGTAAACACATATGTTGAAGACAAATGGGTTTTAGAGCATTATTCCAGTTCATTAGGGGCAAAAGTAATAAAAAATTATTAACATAGGTTTATTAATTCTGATGGATGGATATATAAAGAGTGTGAAACAATATTACATTCATAAGGAGATGGAAAAAATGGGATTCATATTATACTTAATAATCGGTGGTATAATCGGTTGGTTAGCAGGACTTATTTTAGGAAAAGATATACCAGGAGGAATTATTGGTAATATTATCGCAGGTATTATTGGTGCGTGGATCGGTGGATTAATATTCCCGGACATGGGTCCAGTAATCTGGGATATGGCAATCATTCCAGCATTAATCGGTGCCATTATTTTAGTATTAGTATTAAGCTTCATCTTAAAAGCTATGCGCAGAGCTTAATACCACAAAAAGAGGAAGTACTCATTATGAGTACTTCTTTTTTTATGGATATAGTTGAAATTCGTCACTACTCAATCGTCATATCTTCCCACGAATAATTTGGTATGGTTGCAATCCATAACACATCTTCCTTGATATCCAGATCCATAACGATGGTATCACCCGCATCAAACACTTTTTCAGATTTTCTTTCATCTTTCGTACTGATGGTATAAATAGCCTCACCTCTACGTGTGTAGCCGAATAATTGCTCACCTTTTTTTATAAATTTCACTACCATTTCATCAACTTGGATTTTTGTCCAATTTTCCTCTTGAAGATCTCGGGTCCAAATTCCACTTTGTGTGGTAATGAAAAGCCTATTATTAATCACTGTTATATCATCAGGTACATCTTTACTATTCGGCATTGTTATTTCATCCCACCCATTGTTGGTCTTTTGCAAAATTTCATTTTCTTCTGTGAGGCCGAATAAATCACCATTATCTGATATTTGAATTACGTAAAATGGTTTAGGAGCAATAGCTTGTTCCCAACTCTCTCCTTGATTGATTGTATAGTGAATATTTCCATTTGATAGCACAGCTATATTGTTGTTAATTGAATAATCGATGGTCTCAATTACGTGGTCTAAAGAAAGAATTTTCATTCCTTTGCTTGTTGATGTTATGCCTGCCCATAATTCTTTTTCCGTAGCAACATATAATTGATCATTCTTATTGAACCATGCTTGTGTTACATAATTATTAGCTTGGAGTTCTGTCCACGTCTCTCCATTGTTATAGCTCCATTCGATAAAAGGTTGCTTGGTTGTACTAAATTGTGTTGGCTTTTTGTCTCCCCATATTACTAAGTACTTGTTTTCAGCAATAACCCCCATAATTGCCTTACCTTTTTGGGATGTCACTAGCTCGTCGGATCCTAATCGTGCCTTGATTATTCCTCCTCCAATTGGTACTTTGTGTGTGGCACCAACTATTTCTCCGCTTTTGGCATCGAAAGTTATTCGTGTAAAAAGCCTATCCTTATCATTTCCTATAACGGTTGCAGTAGGTTTATCGTTTTCAGTGTAGAGTGTAAAATTGTATCCCGTAGCCCAATCCACCCCTTTTTGTAAATCATATTTTTCCTTTGCGATTTTCACTAAATCAGGACTGTCGAATTTAATATCATCTATTTTTATTTCTCCATAAACAGCTCCTTTCCCCTCATGTGTACCGCTAATTTTCCCTTTTGAAATAAATACAAATAATTGTTGATCGGTACTTGAAGCCTCAAAACTCAATGTCCATTTATATCGTTTCCCTGTTTCTCCCCTTGTTCCTCCCATATCTTCATCAACACTGGTTACACTTGCTAAATACGCGTTATCGTTCCATTTTTTTGCTTTCTCGAATCCAATGTCAATCGCTTCTTTTAAGGTAATTTCTCCATCTGAAGCGATTCCTTTAAGATCAATCAAATTCACAAAAACTAAAAAAATTACTAATAAACAAGAGATTATCTTTAAAAGCCTCAAAATAAAACACCATCCTATGATTAATGTGTCTATTTAGGATGGAGTAAACACTTTGTTATATTCCCTCTTAGATCCAATATGGCATTCCTTATATCTGAGATTATCTTTTCCAAACAAAATAAAAATTGAAGGGCTTTATTGATTTTGGGGATTTCCGTTTCCAGTCAAGAAATAAAGTGGTCTAAAGTGAATCAACATTATGGTAAAAGTTAAAATTGGGTGGGTGATTTAACAATTGATATTACAAATAGAGGAATTACAAGACTTGGGAAGATAAAGTATAAAGGAGAAGATGGTGGTTCTGTAGGACAAGTTATATGTACATTTGAAGTAGGTACCGGTAGGCTAACTAGTAAAAGTCTATTAGCAGATGTACATCCCCTTGATTCACCTATAGGAGAAAAAGTACTCTTTCAAATAATTCAGTAGCAGGGAGTAGTAATGAGCGTAGTAATTTATATTCTAAAGTAAAAGTTGTTAAAGTGACCATGGGACGGAAAAACCGAGTCGTTTAATTTATACAAACAATAATTTTGTTCTCTAGTTGTTCAAAAAACATTAACCTTTTCCCAGTAGGTTTAATATGGCAAACCGAGATACATCGCTTTAGTTTCACCAAAATAACTAGACAGGTCGTAACTTACACCACGACCCGCCTAATTTAAAATTGAACTGTATTTATCTAAGCGGCAAGTCTTTAAACCCCTACTCAGTTCGCAAAAACTACCACCATTTCCTACTTGTTCGGTGCGTATGCAGCTTGAATTTCTTTTAGTTGGGATTCGTATAGGTTGTAAAAGTGTAGAACATCTTCCACATATTTTTCACTATGATTATAATTGAAAATGGCTTTTTCAATCTCTCCATCTGCCGCACCACTTGCTGCTAGATAATTGGCAGCACTAAAGATGGCATCTTCTAAATCGAACGGATCCGCTTTGCCATCATTATTTGCATCCACTCCATAACCACCATATTTCTCAATAACAGCTGGACTCACTTTATCCTCATCTGGTATATTCCCTTTGCCGAGTCCACTACAGCTAGGATGTGACCAACCAACAAACGTACAGGGCATAAATTGCATGTGACCTTCTGCACCAGCTGGAGAAAGTAAAGGATCCATCGTAGAAAATCTAGTTTCGATTCGGTGATGAGCTGCTAATAATGTCCAAGGTACACCATAATTTTTTTCAGCTTCTTTATATAAAGCTATATATTCAGAAGGCACATCCAATTTTGCTGTACTAAGTTGAAAACTTTCCGCCCACTCTTGTACAACGGGTATTTTAACAAGTTCTTTCCATCCTATAATAGCTAATATATAGACAGTTATCGTAATTGGGAGAAGTAATACAATCATCCATGCCTTCGTTTTGTAGGAGATCCCCTTTTGTTTCTTCATCTACTTATTCACCTATTCTACTTATATTGCTGTAAAAGATTATTTAATGTTAAAGGTTTACTGAAGTAATAACCTTGTAAATAATGACAGTTCATTTCCTTTAAACTAGCTACTTGAAATAAATTCTCTACCCCTTCTGCAAGAATTTTCATCTCTAAGTTATGGGCTAGAGAGATAATAGATTGTACAATCGCTTTTGTCCTGTCCTTTTCTAGTGACTGTGTAAAGCTTTGGTCAATTTTTATCATATTTACTGGAAGTAATTCTAAATATTTAAACGATGAATATCCCGTTCCAAAATCATCAATGGCAATTTGAAAACCAAATTTCCTTAGCTCATGAAGTGACTCAATGACAAAGTCAGTATACTCCATTATGATCGATTCTGTAATTTCTAATACAATCTTAGACGGATTTACATTCGTTTCTTTAATGATTTCCTTTGTACGTACAATATAATCTTTTTGATAAAATTGTCTAGCCGAAACATTAACGCTATAGTATAACTCATGTCCCACGGCCGCTTCAATACAAGGAATATTTTTGCACGTTTCGCGAAGGACATAATCTCCTATTTGAATAATTAGTCCACTTTTTTCTGCTACAGGTATGAATTCAGCTGGAGAGATGAACTGCTCATCGTGAATCCAGCGTAGTAGTGTTTCTACTCCAATTATCTCATGTGAGTCTGTATCAATCTGAGGCTGGAAGTTTAAAAACAATTCTTGTTTTTCTAGTGCATGTTTCAATCCTTCTTCTAAATACAATTCTCTATTAACTTTATCTGATAATTCTTTTCGATATTTTACATGCGTTAATCCGCCATTTTTCTTTGCCTCTTCGGCAGCTATTTCTGCAAAACGCAGCAGCTCTGAGCTCTTTGTCGAATCCTCTGGGAAATAGACCGAACCGATACTAAGATGATTCACTATTTCTTTCCCCTCAATATAAAGCGGCACAGACGTTTCTGCTAATAAACTATTTATGAATAAGTCAATTTCATGATCCGTTCTATCCTTTAAAATAATGACAAATTCGTCTGCTACCCACCTCGATATAATATCTGAGTAGCGAATATGAGCATTATTTTGTAATGTGCTAGAGACTTTCTTTAATACACTATCTCCTATTTCATGCCCATATAAATCATTAATCATCTTAAAACGATCAAAATCGATAAAGAACAAATGAAAACTTTTTTTGTTATGTAAAAGTTCCGATAAACTTTTCTGAAGAGATGCTCTATTTTGTAGACCGGTTAGATCGTCTTCATATTCCTTTGCATTCAAATCGTTCTGAACACTCCAAGCCTGCTTCATCAAATACAATAGTAGAAGTGAGCTTAAACTTATGTATATAACCCCTTTAAGCATAGATATGTGCATGCCCTCTGGAAAAAAACTGAATAATAAAGCATCCGATAATAGAATCCACAACAGACTGATTATTATATAAATCACAACAATACGAAATGAGATTTTTCGGTATGTTTTTTTCATTTTCATCAGCAAACCTCCATGCTAGGATTCTATAAAAACAATAGCATAAATTCACTATAAACAATAGACCTATTGTGGAAAATGTCGTTATATACAAATTATTGTTTTTTTTGTAGTATTACAGCATGGAGGTGGAAATTATGTGGAAAGATTTCAAAGAGTTTGCGTTTAAAGGGAATGTTCTAGATTTAGCAGTTGCAGTAGTAATTGGAGCAGCTTTTGGGAAGATTGTATCATCGTTAGTTGAAAATATTATTACTCCTTTAGTTGGACTACTATTAAACGGTGTTAAATTCACTTCTTTATCCATTAAGTATAAAGAAACAGAAATATTATACGGTAACTTTTTACAATCTGTTTTTGATTTTTTGGTAATTGCATTTTCTATTTTCATGTTTATTCGATTACTATCAAAATTTAAACGTAAAGAAGACGTTGTAGAAGCTACTAAAGAGGCTCCCCCGGTTGATTCGAAAGAAGTGTTATTAGAAGAAATTAGAGATCTATTGAAAAAGCAAAATTAATCTATCATAAAAGCAGCCTCTCCGTTTGGAAAGGCTGCTTTTTATTTACCATCTTCGATTAATGTTTCCACATCAATGACAATTTCCTCTTTAGGAACTTCTGTATTCCCACTATAGTTTTTAACCACAACCCCGTTTTGATCGACCAAGTAGAAGGACGTACCATGAATCACTTGGTTATTGTTTGGATCATCTTTGACTAATGTCTTAAAGGAATCTGCTGCAAACTTTGCTATATGATCCTGAGTATAGCCTGTTAATAACTCCCATTTACTTTCATCCACAACATCATAATTTCCGATGTATTCTTGTAGTTTTTCTGGAGTATCCACTTCTGGATCAACACTAAATGCGACAATTTTGTAATCCTCAATGCCCTTTTCACTTAGCATCGATTGTATATCACTCATATTAAATGTCATTGGTGGACAAACTGTTTCACAATTTGTGAAAATAAATGTCGACAACCACACCGTTCCTTTTAAATCCTCTAAAGAAACTTTTTCTCCGTGCTGATTTTCATATTCAAAATCGGAAACTTTCCAGTTTGTCTGTGCTTCAAAATTGCCACTGCTGCCGCACCCGACAAGAACTAGTAAAGAAATACCTAATATAACTAACAACTTCTTCATTCATGAGACCTCGCTTTTCTATTCATAGCCTAATCTTAGCGAATCGGGTTTCAACCTTCAACTACATTGTCTTATTTAATTCAACAGTTTTGTGAATGCCATACTATTTTAGAGATAACAGTACGTCTTTTATTTCTTCAAGCTTTGTTTCCACTCGGTGCATCAAATAGAATGATACAAAGATTGGAAAGCCAACGTCTTGAATTATATTTAGCCACTGCTCCATATTTCACACATCCATTCTTTCAAATTCTGTTAAAAAGACTCTCCTTGGAGGGAGAGTCTTTAGAAGGTTAGATAATTTCTGTAACTGTTCGGTCTACAACTTTGGCACTTTTAATAGCGGCAAATGGCGATCCATCTGACTGAAATGCATTGCTTCCGATAATTGCAAGCATTCCATTTTGAATATCTGTTTCAGTTAGATTGCTTTTTGGTTCATCGACCGAAATGGTGACATTCTTTCCTTGTGCTGTTTCAAATTGAAGCTGTAATATTTTAGTCATTTTCTTCCATCCCCTTTTTAGTTATTAGATTACTTGCATAGTTTCAATCTTTTCTGCTCCGATGTATACGCTATCGGAAAACGAGCTAAGTGATACTGCAACAGTTTCCAGCTGGTCTGCTGTTACATTTGCACGAAGATTACGGTAAGATTTTGACTTGGTTCTCATTTTGCCATCCTCTGTTACCTCTCCTTCGAAATAGAGTTTTAGAACTGCATGTTTATGTTCTAGATTTGCCATGTGTATCGCCTCCTTTCAATTACTAAATAGAAGTTTTTTAAAAGAAAGGATACAAGAAGGATGAAATATTTTTTGGAAGAACTTATACTAGATATAAGAGAACGAGGTGAAGAGTTTGCTAGAAGGTTGGTTTTTATGGTTTATCCTTTTTTGGGTTGTACTTTTAGTTGTACTTATGGGAATTGGCGGCTTCTTTATGTTCCGTAAGTTCGGTAAATCACTGCCTAAAAAAGATGGTAAATCTGATTTAGATTGGGAAGAATACTATGTAGATCAAACAATCCATCTTTGGAATGAGGAACAAAAGCAATTACTCAATGAGCTAGTTTCCCCTGTGCCTGATTTATTCAGACCTGTGGCTAAACAAAAGATCGCTGGGAAAATTGGACAGTTAGCGCTTGAGGAAAAAGCTACAGCTATTACTCGAGAACTTTTAATACGTGGATATATCATTGCTACTCCAAAACGAGATCATAAATTCTTGCGTAAAAAACTAGCTGAGTTGAATATTGATGTGACACCCTATAATAAGTATTTCGAGCTGTCCATGGACAAGACAAGCTAATTTCATCAGAACAAAAAAGTGAGCATCCTATATTAAGGGATGCTCACTTTTTGTAAGAATTAGAAAGTATATCAATAACCAGTGTACACTGGCTTAAAGATGATTTTTAGAATAATTCTTACCCTGAACGCGTTTCCAGGGTTCATTAAATAATGAAGCAACATAGCGAACGAAATTGCATTTTCGAGAGCTCCCAATATCTATCGGAAAGTATATTTTCTTTAGTTCAACCTATTCCTAACAGTTGAGCACTATAGCGCAAGATTACTGAAAAAAAGGAGGCTAGATGTGACGTCGTCACAACCAGCCTCCCTTAACACTCACGCAGTAATTATACAACAAACCTCTGTACAAAGTCCTTCAAAAAACAATAGAACCAGGTCTTCCCCTTAAAGGACTGGACCGTTTTTTCTATCTAGTTCTGCAATTTTTTAAATTGCAAGTACATGGCAATTCTCCATGGAACAATCATCCCGAATGCTAATATCCAGAACATCCCACTAAGTGTACCAATGTCAATTGTTGAACTTAAGATGACTTTCCCTATAATTCGGACAATCAGTAATCCGAATAGGATAAATATAAAAGCTTTCGATTGCTTTAAATAGATATGTCCGTCTCTTCGTTCAAATTTAGAGGTCCAAATAAGCACTACAGAGAACAGCATTCCAACACCTATCGCTTCTATGAATTCCATCAAAGTAACTCGGAAATATGGAAATACGAACATTAATGCACCAGTTGACATGAACAGTGGTGGCAATAATATCTTTTTAACACTAGCTGGATTTTTCGCTGATTTCGCTCGAACCGTTGTTACGAATATTCCCATTCCTATTGCAACTACCGTGGATGCAATCAGCATCATATTTGGAGATATTTTATCTAACATAAGCAATTCCCCATATCTTTTATTTCTTTATGTGTTTCTAACTATCAGAAGTAATATTTTGTAATACATGCACTATTTGTTCTGGGTCGAATGGTTTGGTGATGAAATCTTTTGCTCCAGACTCTAATGCATCCACTATTAGCTTTTGTTGACCTAATGCAGTCACCATCACTATTTTAGCGTTTGGAAATTCTGCAATTATTCTTTTTACTGCTTCTATCCCATTCATCCCAGGCATGGTTACATCCATCGTTACGACATCTGGCAGAAGTGACTTGTATTGTTCCACAGCCTCTAAGCCATTTGATGCCTCACCAACAATAACAAAGTGATGATTTTCTAGTATTCTTTTAATCGTTGTACGCATAAATACTGCATCATCCACTACTAATACGGTTGACATATAGGGTCCCCCTTAAAATCCAGTAAAGTCTCCGAAAATCGGGCTCAATATACGAATAATATAGTTTAAGCCGTCAAAAAACAAGAGAATTCCTAAAGCAATCATAATATAACCGCCGACTTTAACGATTAAATTGCTATTTTTACGAATCCAGTTAAGCCGTGTGACGAAGAAAGATAATACAAAAAATGGAATAGCAAATCCAAATACATAAGCAAGCATATACCATATACCTGCATCTGGATTTGAGCCAGCCATGACAATAACCGCAGCTAAAATCGGTCCTGTACACGGCGTCCATCCTGCAGCAAATGCCATACCAATTAAAATAGTTCCTAAATAACCAGCTGGTCGATTTTTAAATTGAATTTTCTTTTCTTTCATTAAAAACTCAGGTGTAAGTATGCCTACAATGATTAGACCGAATAAGACGATGAAAATTGCTCCCACCTGACGCAGTAAATCATCGTATTGGATGAAGAAAGTTCCTACTAATGATGTTGCAAATCCTATTGCGATAAAAATAAGAGAAAATCCTAACAAGAAGAATAATGTATGTAGCATTCCTCTTTTTTGCATTAATTTTTTGTCTGTTTTAATTTCTTCTAGCGACATTCCCGTTATATAAGATAAAAAAGCAGGATACAATGGTAGCGTACAAGGTGAAATGAAGCTTAAAAACCCTGCCCCAAATGCCAATAGTAAGTTTACATCTGTACTCACGACATTCTTCCTTTCCGAATTACTGTACCTATCGTATCAAAATTCCTTCTATTTGACCCCATAATTGCTTGTGACAGCTTTTTGACTCTTTTAAACAAGATTGTTCGTATCCTTTAGGCATAAGCGAGTACACAAAGGTAATAAAAGCTTTTCAGAATATTTTATAGGACTTATTAAGTTTAGCAAATCTGCTACCTTAGTGGAAGATAGGAATACAAAATAATTCGACTTTTGAAATTTCCCTAAATCTCGAGGGAATAACCGGCAGATTTTACCCTGCAGTACAAAAAAAGTCTCTTGAAAAATATTTCAAGAGACTAACTAGTATATTTTTTATTTAAGGTTATTTATTGCAGTTTCAATTGATTGTTCACCGTTCACCAAATTAAATGCACGACGATAGGTTCTTTTGTTTTCTAATATTGCAATAAGTGTATGTGCTACATCTTCGCGCGTAATGGTCCCGGGTTTTGCTTCAGCCCCAGCCGTAATTTTACGGATAGACGGTTCGTTGACAAGTCCACCAGGTCGAACTATTGTGTAATTTAAACTGCTTGCTTCAAGCATCCGATCGGCATAGTGTTTCGCTACGTAATAAGGACGTATTCCTTCGCTCCAAGCTTGACGTTTATCGGCATCGAATGCGCTAACCATAATATAACGGCCTATTCCTACCTGTTTAGCAGCTTCCATAGTTTTAACAGCACCATCTAAATCAATCAATAGTGTTTTATCAGGACCTGTATGGCCACCTGAACCAGCTGTAAAGATGATGGCATCTGCTCCTGTAAATGCTTTTGCAAGTTCTTCGACAGTGCCTTCTAAATCAGCTACAATTGCTTGTATGTTGTCAGCTATAAACTTTTCTGCTTGTTCTTTTTTTCGGACCACAGCGGTCACAGAGTGAGTGTCATTCTTTTGTAATTCCTTTACTACCATTTGTCCAATTTGTCCGTTTGCTCCAATTACTAGTACTTTCATCAGAAAATCTCCCTTCAAAATTGTTCTCTCTATATCCTTTCATAAATGAAAGGTCTTTACAATTTATCCGCTCTTCCAATCCTTTTCAAGTACACTATTCAGCTTAGAAAACACCTACTATAGTTACAGGTGGGAGATTTCCGACTTAGTATAGTTTATTTTTCACTAGAATTTTCGAATAGTAAAAGTGCATTTATCATCTCATTGAGTGCTTCCATTAACTCTACATATGTTGTTTCTGCTTGTTTCGCATCAACTTGTGCCTCATAGTCAGTTCTTGTACCAACAAAAACTGCACCAAATAAAGCAACTTTTCTTTGGAATAGTTTAACCTCTGGTAAGTTTTCAATTGTAGAATTCATATATGTATATACATTGAAAGAATGTTCGTTAGCACAATATCTTTCAAATAAATCAGAGCGTTTTTTTCCTTTTTTCTGATTAATTTTCTCTAATTCTTTAGCGCATATTACCACGTTCCGTCCTTGCTCTGTAACCATTTTAACAACTTCATTTATTGAATACATTTTAACTACGACCTTTCTTTTTCCACTATTATTGTAACATAAGAGAAAAATGATCAGTTGCTTGGTGCTTCTTAGTACAATAAACCAGCCAAAAGTATTACCTCTTGGCTGGTCTATTTGCTGTTACTAATTACGCGATATCTTCCACCACATTATTCTGTAATAAATACATTTTGTGATATAGACCTTTGTGGTTTAACAGCTCCTGATGAGTACCTCGTTCTACTATCTCCCCGTGGTGCAACACAAGAATGAGTTCTGCATCCTGAATAGTACTTAAACGATGGGCGATGGCAATAGTCGTACGACCTCTTCTCATCTTTTCTAAACTACTTTGAATGGCAACCTCTGTTTCCGTATCAATATTCGCAGTAGCTTCATCGAGCACTAATATCTTCGGATTTGTAGCAATTGTGCGTGCAAAGGCTACCAGTTGTCGCTGCCCACTAGAAAAAGTAGAGCCTCTTTCCGTTACTTTTTGTTGATAGCCATTTGGTAGTTTTTCGATGAAATTACTTGCCTGTACAAACTCAGCTGCTTCTCTTACTTCTGTGTCTGACATTTCCTTTGCATGTAGGCGGATATTACTTTCAATATCTCCATAGAACATGAACGGATCCTGCAGTACCAGCCCAACTTTTTCACGCATTTCTTCTGATTTGAAATCTTTCACAGAATGACCATCTATTTTAATATCACCCTGTTCAAATTCATAAAAACGCATAAGCAAGTTTATAATAGAACTTTTTCCACTACCCGTATGGCCAACTAATGCAACTGTTTGACCAGGTTCAGCAGTAAACGAAATATTCTTTAGTACATCTGTTTTACCATCATAGGAGAAAGTGATATTCTGAAACTCAATTTTCCCTTTTTCAATTTTCGCAGTTTCAATGTTTTGTTGATTTGGAGCTAAGTCTTTCTCATCCAATAATTTGAAAACCCTTGAAGCTGCAACAATTGCTTGCTGAAATATAGACAGTCGCTGCATTACTTGATTGATCGGCTCAAAGAAACGATCGATATAGGTGACAAATGCATAGATCACGCCTACTTCTACTATGTTATTCATGGATGTAACCCCGAAATAACTTAGCACCATAATAATCGCCAATGCATAAACCAAGTCGATTGCTGGACGAAGCAACAAACTATCGAGTTTTATATTCCGTTTTCCTGCATTCCAATGAGAATCATTAATTTCATTAAATTCGTCCTGCAAGCGATCTTCCTGTCTAAATGCCTGAATCATTGTCATCCCTTGTAATGACTCAGCTAGCTTCGCATTCAACTGACTTAGTCGTTCTCTAAGGTCTTGGTAAACGACCGAACTATATTTTCGATAAGTTAAAATAATGACAGCTAATATTGGTAACAAAATCGTTGTAATAAGTGCTAGTTTCACATTCAATATAAACATCGCAATATAGACACCGACAACTAAAAATCCACTTTGCACAAATCCGACTAACACACTGACGAACATATCTTTAATCGCTTCTGTATCATTTGTAACACGGGAAACAATACTACCCGCAGGTGTTTTGTCAAAGTAACGCATACCTAATTTGTGTACTTTCGTAAATACATCAATTCGCATCTGCTGAATAATTTTCAATGCTAGCTTTTGAAAAGTTAGTAATTGAAAATAGCTGACAATGACATTTCCAATTTGTATAAAAATATAACCTAACGCAAGACCAACCAGTGGACCTGTAGGAAAATTTCTCGGTGTTAAAAAATCATCCATATACGTTTTGATTAAATATGGACCTAGAATATCACCAGCTACTGTTAATATTAATAGAAGTAAAGCTATGGCAATTACTTTTTTATGTGGCTTTAAGTAACTGAGCAAACGTTTGAAAACTACCCACTGATCTTTTCCTGTCAGCTGTGGCTGTTTTTCATCCATTATGATTCACCTCCCTGTTCTACTAACGATTCTAGTTGCTGTAGCTGATACATTTCATAATAGATACCTTGTAGGTCCATTAATTGCTCATGAGACCCTTTTTCTACAATCGTTCCTTCATTCATCACAATAATTTGATGTGCGTGTTGTATAGCACTTAAACGATGAGACGTTATAATCGTTGTTTCATCACTTCGTTTCGCCTTCAATGCTTCTAAGATCGCTTCTTCGGTTTTAGCATCAACTGCAGATAAAGAATCATCTAAAATAAGTAGCTCAGGATTCATCATCAATGCACGTGCAATCGAAATACGTTGTTTTTGTCCACCAGACAACGATACTCCGCGTTCACCAACTACTGTATTATAGCCATTTGTAAACTGAAGAATATCCTCGTGAATATAGGCTAGTTTTGCAGCTTCCTCTACAGCCGCCATCGTTGCACCTGCATTGGCAAAAGCAATATTTCCAGCGACTGTTGTGGAGAAAAGAAAATGGTCCTGAGGTACATAGCCAATTGCTTCACGTAAGCTGCGTTTTTTGTACATGTCAATTGCATATTCACCATACATAATTTTACCTGTATATCCTTCGAATTCTCGCATTAATAGCTTCAAAATAGCAGTTTTACCTGACCCGGTTTTCCCGACAATACCTAGCGTTTGGCCTCGTTTAATCGTGAAATTTACATGTTGTAAGGCAGCTCGGTCATCTCCTGGGAATTTAAATTCTTCCAACTGAAAGTGAATATCCCCTTCTGGCTTCACATCTACTGCATCGGTACGATCATCTATCTCTATTTTTTCATCCATAAGATTTTGAATGCGATCATAAGACGCCCGCCCCCGCTCGACAATATTAAACAGCCATCCAAATGCAAGCATAGGCCAAACAAGTAATCCTAGATAAGAAGTAAAAGCAAACAAATCTCCGATAGACATTTCCCCTGCAAGTATATAGCGCGTACCAAATACAATAGATAAGAAGAAACATATTCCAACAATCAATGAAATCGTCGGATCAAATAATGCATCCACCTTTGCAACTCGAATGTTTTTCTCGACTACCTCTTGTGATAATTGAACAAAATCCTCTGTATCTTCTTTCTCCTGCCCAAACGTTTTAATTACTTTCACGCCAGAAATACTTTCCTGTGATTTGTCATTTAAATTAGAAAAAGCTTCTTGGGCAAAGCGAAATCGCTGATGTAGTAGTTTTCCATAATAGCTTGTTAAAATAGCCATGATTGGCAGTGGTAACAAAGCTATTAAAGTTAGCTTCCAGTTAATCGTAATCGCCATTGCTGCAATTACAAACCCTCCTGTTGCTAACGAATCTACAAGTGTCAGTACACCTGCTCCTGCCGTTTGTTGAACAGCCGATAAGTCATTTGTTGCATGCGCCATTAAATCACCAACACGTTTTTTTTGGTAAAAAGATGGCGACATTTTTGTAAAATGGCGAAACAAATTCTCTCTTAATTTTCTTGCTAAAAAGATCGATGAACCGAAAATCATAATGCGCCAGTAATAACGCAAAATATACATTCCAATTGAAGCTAACGCCAAAACTCCCAACCATTTCACTAATACTGCAGTTGTTAGTGTTTGTTGGTGGATTTCATCAACTACATAACCGATAATTTTTGGTGGTAATAGCTGTAGAAATGCAACTACTAGCAGCATTAGAATCCCGATTAGATACTGCTTTTTTCTTTCTTTAAAAAACCATCCTAAATCCAAAAATACTTTCATTTTTTTCCCCCACTATATATATTAAGACTTTACTATTTTAGCAAATATCCAAACATTCCGATAGATGAAAAAACGAAATAATTCGGATTCTGAAATATTAGGAACGATTCAATAAAACTTGAATGTTAACACTTTATTCACTTTTTTCAATTAAATTAGTAAATTAATAATTTGTCTGCATAAAAAGCGTATATAATAGATAAATATACTGAAACCAATACGATAGGAGAGTTCATCATGAGTCATTCAAATCCACGTGCGTTTAATTTTAATGCTGGTCCTTCTGCACTTCCACTGGATGTATTAGAAAAGGCACAGCAAGAACTAGTAAATTTCCAAGGGACCGGTATGTCTATTATGGAAATGAGCCACCGCGGAGCAATTTTTGAAACAGTACATAACGAAGCAATTTCCCGATTAAGAAAGCTTTACGATATTCCAGAAAACTTTGAAGTACTTTTCTTACAGGGTGGAGCGAGTCTTCAATTTACAATGATCCCGATGAACTTTTTACAAGCTGGGAAAAAAGCGAGCTATATTATGACAGGCGTTTGGTCAGAAAAGGCTTATAAAGAAGCAACACTTTTTGGTGAACCTGTACAAATTGCCAGTACTAAAGAAGATAAATACTCTCATATCCCTTCATTAGACGAAATCGAAGTAGATTCTGATGACGCATATGTACATATCACATCAAATAATACGATTTACGGAACACAATGGTCCGAATTTCCTGACACAAAGGGCGTACCATTAATCGCAGATATGTCTAGTGATATTATGTCAAAACCAGTTGATGTTAGTAAGTTTGCGATGATTTACGCTGGTGCTCAAAAAAACCTTGGACCTTCGGGAGTAACTGTTGTTATTATCCGTAAAGACTTTCTGGCCAAGGCAAACACAGAAATTCCTACGATTTTAAAATACAGTACACATGTTGAAAGTAACTCCCTGTATAATACACCGCCAACTTTCGGTATTTATATGCTTGGAGAGGTTTTGAAATGGATAGAAGATAAAGGCGGTTTAACTGCAATCGCCAAACAAAACGAAGAAAAAGCAAAACTGATTTATGATGTGATTGATCATAGCAATGGCTTTTATACTGGACATGCTTCCAAAGAAAGTCGATCTCTCATGAATATTACGTTTCGCGTTGCAGATGAGGCACTGGAAAAACAATTCTTATCAGAAGCGAAGGATGCAGGATTTATCGGCCTAAATGGTCATCGTTCTGTAGGTGGTTGCCGAGCATCTACTTATAATGCGGTTCCACTCGAAACTTGTAAGGCACTTGCTGATTTCATGCTTGCTTTTCAAGTGAAACACCAATAATTTGTAAAAACCAAGGTAAATAAATTTTCCTTGGTTTTTTCTATATTACTGGTCTTTTTCATTTTTCACAGCATATTTTCTAAGAAGTTTAATTGGCAAATAGGAGGAATTTTGGTGAAAGCAATTATTTCTAATAAATATGGCACGCCAGATGTTCTTGAGTTGCAAGAGGTAACAAAGCCTATTCCTAACGATGACCAAATACTTGTGAAAATTCACGCCGCTTCTCTCAATTATGGAAACTTAGTTCTACTAACAGGCAAGCCTTTTCTATCTCGATTTGCATTTGGTCTACTGAAACCAAAATATCAAATACCCGGTGGGGATATTTCCGGGACAGTCGAAGCCGTTGGTAAAAATATTCAACACTTTAAACGAGGGGACGAAGTATTCGGAGATCTCTCCGCCTCTGGCTGGGGAGGATTTGCGGAATATGTAACAGTTCCCGAACCTGCTTTAGTTCTTAAACCGAGCAATATCTCATTCCAGGAAGCTGCTGCTGTGCCTATGGCTTCAACTACGGCACTTCAGAGTTTAAGAAAAGGGAAAATCACATCAGGACAAAAGGTTTTAATTAATGGTGCATCTGGGGGCGTTGGTACTTTTGCAGTACAAATTGCTAAATCCTTTGGAGCCGAGGTAACTGCTGTATGTAGCACAAGAAATGTAGATATTGTCCGTTCGCTAGGAGCTGATGATGTGATTGATTATACGAAGGAAGATTTCACTAAAAGCTCGAAACAATATGATCTGATTCTTGCTGTAAACGGATATCAACCAATTTCAGCGTATAAAAGATCCCTTAGTCCGAATGGTAATTATGTAATGGTTGGAGGTTCTGGAGTTCAACTTACAGAAGCAATGGTCTTAGGACCTCTCCTTTCCATATCTGGAAACAAGAAAATGGGCAGCTTTTTACAAAGGGCAAACCAAAATGATTTGATGTACATCAAGGAACTTATTGAAGCTGGCAAGTTAAAACCCATTATTGATAAGACTTTTGCATTGAGTGAAGTTCCCAATGCTTTCAGGTATTTTGAAGAAGGGCATACTCAGGGGAAAATCGTCATCACAATATGATAAATTAAAAAGGCTTAACTCCGATTATTCATGGACCTAAGTCTTTTTATTTATTCTTATAAAACATTCATTTGTATTATTGTAATTAATTTATCTTGTCTTTTTTGGTGTAAACCAGGAACGCTATTATATAGGAGCTTAAGTCAGGTAATCCAAAGGTTTTACAATTTCAAAAGCTTCACTTTCTTCAAGGAACTTAGTGATTATAGAGCTATGCGAACTACCAACAATCAATAAAATTCTCTCTTCTTTTGAATTTGCTATACGGGACAAATTAGAATAGATGATTAAATTTCTTTTGTACCACCAACTTAACCATTTCATCCCAATATAATTGTCGAAGTCTCCTATTCGCGCCATATTTAAGTACAGCTTATGTAATTGATTTAGCCAGAATGGTTCATTGAGTTCTCTATAATACGCTAAAACGCTCTTATTACTTGTTAATTCTGGTAAATATAGCCCATCGAATATTTCCTTAAATAATTCTGGTTGATTTTCTTTTAACCACTTCTCCACTTCTACATAATCCATTTCCGCTTCACCCATCCAGTCAACTGCGTATAGCTGTTCATGTCCTAATCTTGAAGCGATACGGAACCCAACTTGATATATTTCATTCATTTCTAGCGTATATTCGCCTGATATATATTGTTTATATTTATTTTTCAAATCTATATTCTTCTCCACTACCATTTCTACTGCGATTTTTGTAGGTTTGAAGTTTACTAAGTTAGTGATTACTTCTTCTATTTCATCTTGTCTTTTTTGAGCATGTAATTCCGCGTAATCATTCATGTGAAAAGTTCCAAGTACAAGAACCTGCGCCTTATGTTTATTCATAAATAACACTCCCCCTTTTAAAATCTCTTCCAATACGAGCTACATAATAACTTTACTGCAAAATAAATTCAACGAAAAACACCAAATAATTGTGTATAATAGTAAATAAATGAAAATTCAGACAAAAAAGGAGGAACTTTATGAATATTTTAAGCGGAACTATAGCCTTATCCATTTCTTTTATTTTGTATATCTATTTGTATGGTTTAAAAGTTGATTACTCAGTTAAATACAATGTTGGTTTTTTCTTCTTCCCCACGATCTTGTTAGCAATTGCGGTAGGTTGTTTTGGATATGAATATGTTCAATACTATAAGAAAAAATTTAATTAATTTGATTTTATAGTATCTCTAGTTGATGCCTCCAACGACTCCGGTGCACCATCAGACTGTGGCTCCCCATACGAGTAGCACTCATGGGAGTGCTACTCTAGTTATTCCAGCTAGCCTTAATTCTTCTGAGCCTTAGTTTTTAATTGCTCGATAAATCCTTTTGATCGTTTCCATATGAAGTGCTTCGTGATAGAAACTGAATAGAAATGTTTCTCCGAGTGTATGAAATGTAATTCCACCTTTGTTAGTGAATGGCTCCGGTAATCTTTTCTGCAGATTTCCAGGTAGGTACTCTCTTATTCGTTGCTTTTGTGCAATTAGTACATCCGAGATTTCTGCGAACGAAGGTGGAATTTCTATCCACTCAGTTGGTTTCGTACCTGCACTAAAAAAGAATTCATATGCTTTAGGAATGGTCATCTTTTCTCCGGAAACTCCAAATACAAGTTTTTCCTGAATATAGGCAATATGACCAAAGTTCCAGCGAATATTATTAGTAAAACCTGGTGGAATAATATCTGCTAGTTCTTCGGGTATTTGTTGGATAGATTTTTCTGTTATTCCCCTAACTATTTGCATATGCTGAAAAATTGTTTGTTCCACTTACTACTCCCCCTTTTTACGTTTAACGCTCCTGCTCTTAATTGTATTCTCCTTTAACTAACTAAATCCCTTCCCTGCTTACACTATAAAAAATGACTTTCGAGTTGGAAGTCATTTTTTAAAGGTCTGTTTAATTGTATTTGTATCCTTTAACCCTATTTTCTTCTATGTAATGGTTGCGAAGCCTTTGACTAATCGCAAAACTTACTTCGGACTCTAGGGGGAAATAAAATGACTATCTATCTAAAGACATATCAAGTTTTTGAAAGTGTTCAGGAAATGGATGCACATATTAGGTCGCATATTAATGAGAATTATTATAAGTTAAATGATACGGATCGTACGGTAGTATCACTACTCGCACAGTATGCGTGTAAGTATCCCGGGGCTATTCATTTGAAAGTGGAAACAATCGCTCATTCGATCAATAAATCGGATGCGACTGTACGACGGGCGTTACGTAAGCTAGAGAGCCTTCAAGTCATTAAGAAAATATCAACGATTCGACGCGTTGCAAAAGGCTATGGGGCTAATATTTTAATCATTTTACCTTTCGATGACCAATCGGAATTGACCAGTCGAGAAGAATCTCCGATATCAGTAAACTCAAGTGCTGGAGAGCATTTTTCGCAAGAAGAAACCGATAATTCTTTAAGCTCTAAAAAAGAATTATTACATAATACGTATTCTAACGAAATTGTTCCCTCTGCAATTCCTGTGAAAAATTTTTTAAATAAAAATACCAGTACATTCTACCAACAGTTCCAATCCACTATTTTTTCGATGCTTGGAAAAGATCAAAAGATAGTAAGTCAATTGTATGGTGTTTACCGTGGTCTAACTTACCGAGTTATAAATTGTTTCCCACAGTATAAGAATTTCTATGAAAAAGTTGGCTACCAAGCACTGATAATTTCGTTACAAGCTTTAAAAAAGAAAAAAATTCGTAATCTTACAGGTTATTATGTGGGTATTTTCGAGAAAATTTGTCAACGGGACTTGTTTGAATTTTATGATGAATTCGAGGAGTAACTTATTGAAAGTTTGATGACTCCATCAGCTATAAAAAAAGACTCCCAAGTTGGAAGTCTTTTTATGGATATGATTATTGTGCTGTATATCCGCCATCAACTGTTAGAACATTTCCTGTCATAAACGAAGAATCGTCTGAAGCCATGAATAATACTGCTTTAGCCATTTCTTCTGCTTGTCCAAGACGTTGCATTGGCGTCATTGTTTTTAATACTTCTTTGCTTTCTTCAGGAATAATCGGTGTATCGATGAAGCCTGGAGCTAGTGCATTTACACGAATATTTTTAGTTGCATATTCCAACGCTAGGGAACGAGTTAAGTTAATCACTCCACCTTTTGCAGCGTTATATGCAGCTGAACCAGGTGAACCTACCCAGCCGTACATGGAAGCAGTATTGACAATTGTTCCTCCGTCGCCTTTAAGCATTTCACGTATTGCTTCACGTGCAACTAGGAATACACCATCTAAATCGACATTTACTGTATTACGCCATTCCGAATATTCTAGCTCTTCTGTTGGAGTTACGCGACCAATACCAGCATTATTAAAAACAACATCGACCTTGCCAAAAGTGGCAATTGTTTCTTTGAATATATTTTGAACTTCTTCTTCACTTGTAATATTAGCTTTAACAAATAATGCTTCTGCATTTTGTGCTTTTAACTCTGCTTCAAATGCTTTACCTTTTTCTTCATTCAAATCGACTAGTACTACTTTTGCACCTTCTTGAACAAAAAGTTTTGCTGTTGCGGCACCGATTCCCGATGCACCACCAGTGATTATCGCTACTTTGTTTTGTAATTTCATTAGAAAATCTCTCCCTATCTAAAAAAATTTAAATATCTGTATATTCATATCTCGAATCAAAGATATTTATAGGATAAATATAGTCTTCTTTTTTATTAAAGTCAAAATTATGGATCCGACACATTTTTTTATTTTTTATGCCCACCAAGTAACCTAGCACGCTTTCTAGCAGTTCCTGCTTCTGTATAAGATACGGCACGCAAAACTGCAGTAGAGCCGTATTTACTCCGTAGGGCATCCATTGTTTTACCAAGCTTTCGTTCCTTCCATTTATTTTCTTCAAACAAGCTTAGCTGCATGGAATACTCTGGTTCTAAATTCGTGATCGAGACAGACAATTTCCGAACTGGGCGACGATCATAAAATTCATCAAAGATTTGTTCACACACTTTATAAATGGCCATCGTGGCATTTGTGGGTTCATCAATTGAACGGGAACGATGAAAACCACCGCCAAATTCGTTTTGACTATAACCAACGGATAAATGTATCGTTCTACCAACCATCTCTGCTTCACGTGCACGTCTAGCTACATCCTCACACATTTCTAAAACGACTGCCATAACTTCTTTTTTACTGCGATAATCTCGAAATAATATTTGTCCCTTACCATAACTAATTTGACCTTCTGCAAGAGGTGCTCCTAGCTCCGATAGATCGATTCCCCACGCATGAAAATAAAGTTGGTTTCCCATTACACCAAATTTTTCCTCGAGTAGAGATAATGGTGTATTCGCCAATTGACCAACTTTGAAAATCCCCATGTTATTTAATGTTTTTTGGAGACGGGATCCAATCCCCCACATTTCGCTTAAAGGAGTTACTGGCCACAGTTTTTCTTGAACGTCTTCATATGTCCATTTCGCAAAACCAGTTTTTTTGGCTTCTAGGTCAAGTGCGAGCTTAGCCATAAGCATATTTGGCCCCATCCCAACCGCACAGGGTAACTGAAATTGGGCATATAGTTCATCTTGTATCCGTTTAATCGTTTTTTCAACTGGTCCCCAAAGCTTTTCTGTTCCACCAAGATCTACGAAACACTCATCAACACTGTATACATGTATCGATTCGTGTGGGACAAACTGATGTAAATAGCGTGTAATTTCCATCGATACACGAACGAAAAACTCCATTTTAGGTTCGATAAGATGAATGGAAGGATGATCTGGTATTTCAAACAAACGAGTTCCCGTCTTTACACCAAACTGTTTTTTCATAGGTGGAGACGCAGCGAGCACAATACTTCCTTTTTGCTCTAAATTTCCGATGACCGCTATTGGGGTATTCATCACATCCAAGCCTGCGTCTGCTGCTGCACAGCTCGCAAAAAAACTACGTATATCAATGCATATTATTTCCCGATTTTTTAGTCCTTCATACAAATTATTTACTCCTCTCTTAAGGAACGTATGTTCTTTATAGTATATTACGAACACAAGTTCTTATTCAATGGTAAATAATTGGTGGATGTAAAAAAGCGTTCCTATCGTAGGAACGCTATTGTTATTCGAGATCTTTATTTAATTCGTTAATTTGTTCAATAGCTTCATCCACATTTCGGACTCCAATTACTTCTATTGGAAGATTTAATGATTTCACCACATCATTGCCCTCCTCCAGATTTCCGATCGGGAGAATTATATAGGAGAGACCTATTTTATTGGCACTAAGAATTTTCTCTTTTGTAAGACCAATCTCTATTGCTTTTCCAGTTTTACTAATAGCCCCAGTTACACCAATCGGTATATTATTTTTAAATTTTCCTTGTTCTACTAGACTAGATAAAACGAGAGCTAAGCCTGCACTGTTCCCCCCTGAATTATTTCTAGAGAGAAACTCATCTATAGCAGGATTACTTGTATTTAAATACGACTTTACATTCACGGACATCTGATGAAAATAATCCTCCTCCAGATTGATCCCAACCAATTTATAGATGAAGGAAGTTTTCCCGGAATAGACTTGAAAATTAGTTCCTTTAATTATGTCTAGAATTAATAAGTGACTATGAAAATTTCGAAAAGCTGGTTCATTTAAAGGCTCTTGTTGCTGTATTTCGATAGATTTTACAGGTAATATATAAATTCCTGTGTTTTTTATTAGTTCTTCTGGAGGTAAATATGAAAGTACGAAATAGTTGTTTTCCTTCACCGAGAGAATTGGAAATTCATATACCAGTAAGAATAACGAAGCTATTAAGGTGAACACAAAGGTATGTTTGGAGATTTGCGTCTTTCGAATGCTAAATAAAAAAAATGACCATAATATTACGAGCAAGAACAATATAATCCAAAAGAAAAAATTCGAAATATAATCGAGGAGATACAAATATAGGTCCGCAAAATAAACAAACATCGTCATTACAAAAGGAATCATTTGATGCTTATTTACTGATTCAATTATCTTCATCACCTCTCCTTTCTTCTAATACATACTCCTATACTTATTCTATTAGCTACTAAAAAAATCCTTTAAATGCCATATAAAAAGCACTCCCATCTTAAGGGAGTGCTTTTTACTAAATAATGTTTTCAGCATATTGGTATGTCATTTGAACTTGCCTAACGGAAACAAAGTAATTTGTGTAAGCCATAAACTCATTTCCGTGATTGTTTCTTTCATACCATTGTCTAACCAGTAAAGAATAACCCCAACTGCCCCATTTGCCATAAAGGTAGCTTCTAAAACACTATCCCTAAATCGAAGTACTTCCGTTTTTATTCCTTGCGTAAAACGTTCTCTAAACTCTTTCTCACTTAATATTTTTTGATAAAGGGAAGAATACTTCTGAATATGCTCGAACATCGAAACATGTGATTTAATTGGCTTATTTAAGTTAATGTAATCATTAATCGCTAACTCGTATGTATACAAAGAGTACTCCAAAGATTTACTCAACTCATTCAATAAATCATCCTGCATTTGAGTCAATATATCCTGTTTATCACGAAAATGAAGATAAAATGTGGATCGATTAACCTCCGCTTTCTGTACAATTTCACGAATGGTTATAGGTTCATAGCCTCCAGTAACGATTAATTCCGTCAATGCATTAATAAGTAATCGTCGTGTACGAACCACACGCGGATCTAGTGTTTTATTCAATTGGAATTCCTCCTAAATCATTACTATTTTCATCGTTTCTATATTATATATCTACTATACAACATTTTGCTTCATATTGATGATTGAAGAAAGCGTTTTCATAAATTACACTAAATTATAGACACTGCGTTGTCTACAAATAGCGTTTATTTGTTATCAAAAAGGAGGAAATGTCTATGGCAAGACTGGATGGTAAAGTTGCAATCATTACGGGCGGAGCACGAGGAATGGGAGCATCTCACGTAAGAAGATTTGTTAGTGAAGGTGCAAAAGTAGTTTTCACGGATATTCTAGTTGAAGAAGGACAAGCGTTGTCCAAAGAACTTGGGGAAAATGCAATATTCCTAGAACATGATGTAACAAGCGCAAACGATTGGGATTCGATTGTAGCAGAAACTCAAGATAAATTTGGACCCATCGATATATTAGTAAACAATGCAGGTATAGCACCAAATAAGCCAATTGAAGACACAACTGAAAATGAATATCGAAAAGTGATAGATGTAAACCAAGTATCGGTTTTTCTTGGGATGAAAGCAGTTTACCCCTCTATGAAAAAAACAAAAACAGGTTCAATTGTAAATATTTCGTCTCTGGCTGGACTTATTGCAGGTAGAAATCAAATTGCATATGTAGCTTCAAAATTTGCTGTTAGAGGTATGACAAAAGCAGCTGCACTTGAATTTGGTGAATTTGGGATTAGAGTGAACTCTATACATCCAGGAATTATTGAAACTCCGATGACCATGAACGAAGAAACGGAAGCTATGCTTGCTGAAATTAGTAAGTCAATCCCGATAGGTAGGACTGCAAAACCAGAAGAAGTAACTAACCTTGTCCTATACCTAGCTTCAGATGAATCTAGTTATTCAACAGGAGCAGAGTTTGTTATTGATGGTGGTCTATTTGCACAATAAAAAGAAAATAAAATTTATATAAAAATTTATAGGAGGTTTTGTTTATGGCGCGTTTAGAAGGAAAGGTAGTAATTATAACAGGTGCAGCAAGTGGGATGGGACTTGCGGGTGCCAAATTATTTGCTAAAGAAGGAGCAAAAGTAGTTGCAACAGATGTTGTAGTAGATAAATTAGCGGAAAATGTAAATAAAATCGTTGCAAGTGGTGGCGAAGTAATAGCACTTCCGTTAGATGTTTCAAAGCCAGAATCATGGAAAGAAGTAATTGACAAAACAATTGAAAATTACGGCAAAATTGATGTGCTGGTTAATAATGCTGGAATCCATATAGCTAAAGGTATATTAGAAGCTGAATTAGAGGATTGGGAAAAAGTAATGGCTATTAACTCTACGGGAGTATGGTTAGGTATGAAAGCCGTTATTCCCCATATGCAAAAGAATGGTGGGGGTTCGATTGTGAACACTTCTTCCATTGCAGCTATTCTTGGTGGTATTGGTGACGGGCATGGTGCAGCATATAGTGCATCTAAAGGTGCTGTTCGTTCATTGACAAAACATGCCGCTCAATGGTTCGGTAAAGATAATATCCGTGTGAATTCTGTACATCCGGGGGCAATTTTTACGGGTTTAGCGGAAGCAGTCGGGATTAAGTCGCAAGAAGAAATGGGTGCACATTACGAAGGTAAATCAGCTTTAAAACCTTATGCGGGAGAATCAATGGATATCGCGAATGCGTATTTATATTTGGCATCTGATGAATCAAAATACGTAACAGGATTAGAGTTAGTCGTAGACGGTGGATGGACTACTCGCTCTTAATGGATAGAACAAAATTGTAACAAACGTTAATAGATAAATGTGTAAATAAGGAAAGAGCTTGGAAATAGTTCCAGGCTCTTTTTATATTTTAAAACATATGAGGAAATTGCATGATAATTGCTTGTGCTATCATGTCGCTCATTTCCAAAGCTTCTGCTTCTATTTGGTCAAATACTTTAATATCTTCTTCATAATTTTTTTGAATCATATATACTGCCTCTTGTTTTGTTAATGCGAGATGCTTATAAAACATTCGCTGCACTTCTGCATTCGTTAAATACGGATTAATATTACTTAAAAAGATTGCAATGTCATCAGCGTTACGATACCACTCTTTTTCTTTTTCCTCTGCTTTTTTTGTATCTCCTTTTACTGCTGCCGTTACTAGTTCTGCTGCTAATACTAAGTGTTCTTTTATAAGTTCCGCATATTTGTCAGCAATTTGATCGCCGTAAAAGGGGCGAAGACAATTCCCAAGATCGGTTGCGTTTTGTAAAAGTCGTGCTTGCACAGAAGGTAGATCAGGTAGGTTGAATACAATACTTGTGATGGTCATTCTAGTCCAATTGACATGCTCAAGCCAAAGAAGTCGGTTCATGCTTAGAAAATCAACCGCTGCTTTACTTATATAGTAGTGTTGGTCATAGCTTGATGATTTGTTCAAAAAGTATCGAACAGGTGCCGTGTATTGAGAATATGGACTTTTATATACAGGATTATGTGGGTTGGAGGAAATTTCATTTGAGTGAAAATGCATACTAAGTTCACTCCTTTTTCCCCTAGTTTACGTTAGTTCGTTCATTAATGTGATTCATTGATCTACATATGAAAAATAAGCCCACTCAATCTAAGAATAGGTGCTAACTTGTAAATATAACCCTTTAGACGAGAAATTACATCTTCTCAGGAACTGGTATACCTAAAAGTCGTAAGGACTCCTTCAAGACAACAGATACTGTAAATGCGAATGTTAATTTAGAAGATGTCGTTTCATCATCTGCTAGAATTTTTGTGTTAGCATAATATTTATTGAACTGGCGCGCAAGTAGTAAACTAAACTTCGCAATTTGAGATGGATCCGCATGCTCGAATGCTTTTTCAACAACACGTGGAAAATCCTCGAGTAGCTGGATAATGGTCCATGCTTCACCTCCAATAGAAGAAAAGCTGAACGCTTCTGCCTCAAAGTTACCTTTTTGGAGCAATGAACAAATTCTAGCATAGGTATATTGTACATATGGTCCTGTTTCCCCTTCAAAATTAAGCATTTGTTCCAACGAAAACTCAATATCATTCATACGGTCATTTTTTAAATCATTGAAAATAACTGCTCCAACTCCAACTTGCGTTGCTACTTCCTCCTTATTTTCTAAAGTTGGATTTTTTTCATTAATATTATGCTTTGCAGTCTTTATAGCATCGGCGATTACATCGGCAAGCAAGATAACTTTACCCTTACGCGTAGACATTTTTTTGCCGTCTTTGAGCATCATCCCAAATGGAACATGTTCTAGCTGTTTAGACCATTCAAACCCCATTTTTTGTAGTACCGAAAATAATTGCTTGAAGTGAAGCGTTTGTTCATTTCCCACAACATAAAACGTTCTACTCGCTTGATACGTTTGATGACGATACATTGCTGCTGATAAATCGCGTGTAGCATATAAAGTCGCCCCATCTTTTTTAGTGATCAGACTCGGAGGCATATCTTCGAGTTCTACTACATAAGCACCGTGGGATTCAATCAGTAATCCTTTTTCCTTTAAATCGTCAACTACCGTAGTCATTTTATCGTTATAAAAAGCCTCTCCAGCATAAGAATCAAAGTGAACATCCAAAAGCTCATAGATTAATTGGAACTCCTTTAACGATGCCTCTTTGAACCACTTCCATAAGGATAGAGCCTCTTCATCGCCTTCTTCGAGCGATTTAAAAGCTGCTCGAGCTTGCTCATTTAATGAGTCATCTTTTTCTGCCATTTCATGAAAATGGACATATATCTTTAATAACTCTTCAATCGGTGCTGCAAGGATTTTCTCTTTGTTCCCCCATAATTTATAAGCGACTATTAACTTTCCAAATTGTGTACCCCAATCTCCTAGATGATTAATGCGAACAGCTTTGTACCCATTCTTCTCCGCAATATTCGCTAAGGAGTTGCCGATTACGGTTGAACGCAAGTGCCCCATTGAAAAAGGCTTTGCTATATTAGGGGAGGAAAAGTCGATCACAATTTTTTCATGCTTTTTATTTTTACCTCCATACTCCTGTTGATCCGTGGTTATTGCTCGGAGTACTTGGTTTGTAATAAGAGCTTGATCGAGGAAAATATTCACGTATCCACTAGCGACTTGAACGCTAGCTATTAATTTATCCTCTAACTTCTTACTTAACTCTAGCGCTATTTGCTGCGGAGCTTTACGCATTTTTTTTGCTAACGTGAAACAAGGAAAAGCAATATCCCCTAGTTCTTTCTGCTTTGGCTTTTCCAGTAACTGTTCTACTTGTTCAACAGTCCAATCATTTTCTAAAGCATTTGAAATGACCGATGCGATTTGATGTGACAGGCTCATTTTTTCTCCTCCAATATAAAAAGCCCTCGTCTCTATAAAAGAGACGAGAGCTAAATTCCCGTGGTACCACTCTAGTTGCCACAAATGTGACCGCTTTTACGTTTGTAACGAGGTGTCTTCCCCGATTTTCCCTACTAGGCTTCAGGACATTTCTCCAAAGTGCGCTTCATCGATTCTTTGTGTATTAGGCTCCCACCATCCCTAACTCGCTTCCCAGCTTCGTATCGACTACTCTCTTCTTCAACGAATTTATCATATAATGATTTTACATATCGTACAAAAAGTTCAGTCAATTGTCAATATCAAATCTCCTCTTATAAAAGGGAATACATTTACAATTCGAGCAACTTCGTAAATTAAAGTCCTTGTCGCCCAAAAGTATAGGAAATGAATATTTAAAGTGGTGCAAGAGTTAGCCCGATTCCTAGAATATAAGAATTGCGATACCTCTATTTCATTTTATTTTATTCATTATTACTATTATTAGTAAAATTACAACATTATTCTTTTATATTGTTTCGTCTGGAACACTAATATATAATGGTCACTATTCCTAAGAAAAAGAACTTAAATTATTATCCTTGTATAATATCAGTTTGATTTGGTCTGATAGTTTCTACCCGGCAGCCACTAACAATGCCGGACTACAAGGAAGTGTGAAATAAAGAGAAGAATAAGTACGGTGAAACGAATTAATTTCCTAACTAAAAGATCTATATTTAATCTTTTCTGCGTATAAATAAAAAACTCTTATTATTTCATACTTTCTGTCTGGTGGCTGAAGGTATGCATGAATAAGAGTTTTTATTTTGGGGAAAATACAGTTGGAGATGATAAAATGTTTTTTTTAATAAATATACTGGGCATATTTGTTGTCCTTGGTCTCGTTTACCTTTGTTCACCAGAAAAACGGAAAATTAGATGGCGCTCTATCCTTAGCTTGCTCATTGCTGAGTTGCTTATTACCTGGTTTATGTTATCGACTACAATAGGAACATGGACGATTAATAAAATTACTTCCTTTTTTACATGGTTGGTATCATCCGCAAATGCAGGAATCTCATTTGCCTTTCCTTCTGTAATGGCGAATGAAACCGTTGATTTTTTCTTTAGCGCTTTACTGCCTATTATTTTCATTGTGACTTTCTTCGATATTTTATCTTATTTCGGAATTATGACATGGATCATTGATAAAGTGGGATGGGTCATTTCGAAAATTTCTGGATTGCCAAAGCTGGAAAGTTTCTTCTCAATTCAGATGATGTTCCTTGGTAATACGGAAGCTTTGGCTGTTATCCGTCAACAGCTGGTCGTTCTTAAAGACCATCGCCTTTTAACGTTCGGAATCATGAGCATGAGCAGTGTCAGTGGTTCGATTATTGGGGCCTATTTATCGATGGTTCCTGCCGAGTACGTATTTGCAGCAATTCCTTTAAACTGTTTAAATGCCCTGTTACTTGCAAGTATTTTAAATCCTATAGAGGTTAGCAAAGAAGAAGATATTGTTTACGTTCCTCCTAAAGAAGAACGTCAAGATTTCTTTTCTACCATCTCCAACAGTATGCTTATCGGGATGAAAATGGTTATTGTAATTTTAGCGATGGTAATCGGGTATGTGGCATTAACTACCGCTCTTAATGGAATGCTAGGTTTCTTTATAGATGGTTTGACAATCGAAAAGATTTTCGGTGTCATTTTCTTCCCGTTTGCCGTCTTGCTTGGATTAGGTATCCAAGATGCGATGTATGTTGCTTCGTTAATGGGGATTAAACTCTCGACAAACGAATTTGTGGCCATGATGGACTTAAAAAACCATCTCCAAGACTTAAATCCACATACAATCGCCGTTGCTGTCACTTTCTTGACCTCATTCGCCAACTTTAGTACAGTCGGCATGATTTATGGCACATATAACTCCACTTTAGGTGAAGAACGTTCTAAAATCATCGGTAAAAATGTATGGAAACTATTAGTCAGCGGAATGGCTGTATCCTTGCTAAGTGCGATGCTTGTAGGATTGTTCGTTTGGTAACATACCAGTGATACAAGCTGTTACTGATTCATTATAAATAAGTGATCAGTACACTACTTAAGGAAGCCACTCAAAACAAAAGAAGCTAACAGCCTTTATGCACAAGGGGTTAGCTTCTTTTCTCTTTAAACGGACTTTTTCTGTGACCTCACTTAAAAACATTATGAAATTAGTTCCATTAAATAAATTTTCAAATGTAAATTTGATGAAAAACCCAAACCTCGAATAGAACAAACCCTATTTAGTCATATTAACTACAAAGGAGATGATATTATGCCACGAAGAAGTGACAATCAACATGTGAAAGCGACTCCACATTTTGATAGTGAAAGGGAAAATATTATAAATAATCCTACCTCAACAGCTGGGGCAAAGGTAGGAATTCAATTTGAAGCAAAAGAGGAGTTTGGTCAGGAAGGAAATCCATACAATTATATGCCGAAACCAGACAAAGAAATGAAAGCATTTACGAAACTAACAGAAGGTAAAAAAGTAGAAAAATAATAAAAACTATAGAGTCTTCTCTATAGTTTTTATTTTTCTTTATAAAGTAACTGTATTTTTTCTTTTAATTGTTTTTGATTCCATTCAACTGTTTTATCAGAGACAAATAAAACCTTCTTGCGTTTCGGTATTTTCACTTGACCACTTACCGCTCTTGTATACCCTTCTATCATCGCAGCAATTGCTAAAATGACAAGCGCAAAGCAAATAGCTGGCCCAAGTGGTAACCAAGGAACTCCTTGCAAATAGCGGAAAGAAGATCCAAAAAGCCCAGCCCATTCATAAGCAATCGAATTAGGAGGATCACCCATCATTGGATCATAGCTGACATCTGTTCCTCCGATATACAATTGTAAAAGTCCTAAATGAGTGAAGACGACTAATGTTTCCACGACCTGCTGTCCATATAAGACAAATAGCTTTTCTCGCATCATTGGGAAGAGATGTCTGGTAATAATTCGGCTCTTGCTTGCACCAAGTGTTCTCGATGCTAGAATATATTCCTGCTGGTATAACAAGTTCGCTTCATTTCCGATAAGAGAAGCAACAATCGGAACCGTAATAATGGCCATTAATGCTACTTGAATAACTATACGCTCCCAGACAGTTGTGGAGAAGCCTTCCATTGGCTCCCATAACACAGGATAGAGCATTAAATAAGAGAAAATAGTCATCGGTACATAATGAAGAGGATCGATGAAACTATTAATCGTAGTACGACGTTTTTGCCAATAGGTCCCGATTACAAATCCCAAGGGTACAGCTATTAGCATTCGTACTGCAGCGACACCCATTGCTGAAATAATCGTATATTTTGCTCCTAGCATAATTTTAGCGAACATATCATAGCCATACTGATCGGTCCCTAACGGATGAATCCAGCTTGGAGAAAGCGGTGCAGCCTCTATTACTCGCCCTTTTTCCATTAAAAAATAGGTTTGTTTCGGATCTGAACCATTTATCCATTCAAAAACAAAGCTTCCGATAAGAAAGAAAGTCAGTATAAGAAATCCGATGACAAAATAAGGTTGCTTCCATAACAATTTCACAATGTAGCACCTCCACGGCTTGTCCGACGTAAAAAGTACCACTCAAAAAAGCTATACACTATGAACACTGGGAGGAAAAAGCTACAAACAGTTATTAAAAATAACTCTCCAGTCAAATGCTCACTTAAGTGAAACATAATACCCGGCATGTTGAACATTCGTTCCAGGATGAATAAATTGGACAACATAAACCACATCGTTTTTTTGGATTGAAAGAAAATACTAATAATAGCATTACGAAAAATATGTATAAGTAAAATGATAACTTTATTAAATCCGAGAGATCTAGCGAGTTCTACATATAATTTTCTTTCTTCTGCTTCAAACGTAAGCATACTTAATCGATAAAGCTGAACCATTGGCAAAATCATCAAACAAAAAACTGGTAGTAGATAGATTTTTTCTCCACCAGTGGACGCAATTCGCATAAAAACCCCAGTATGTCTATGAACCAGAATAACAAGTAATTGGATAAGCAAAATAACTAAAATATCAGGTAATGATTCCAAAAAGAAAAACAATGTTTTGATTCGCTGTCGTGCACGTTCCTTAAAAAGCATGGTCATTACTGTGAAGGATAAAGCAAAAAAAACAGAAACAAGAAGTGCTAGAAATAATATTTCTAATGAATAGAAGATAGATTCGCCAATATAACTGCTAAAATATGTATCTAGAAAATGATTCAGTGGAAAAATTACAAGTAAATGCTCCCCATATTCTCTCCACCAAAACTCCCCTTTCTGAAAACCATTAATAAGAATTGGCAAACCACTTATAAGCAGAATTCCGATGAATGCAACAGCTAATTGGAGCATCCAGTGCATAAAATGTTTCACAAAACTCCCCCTGCTGCCTGCAAGCTATGATGAAATAATCATAACATATCGAAAACGAAAAATAGATTATTTTTTGTAAATTCTAAAATAAATTGGAAATAGAAAAAGCAAAACTTCATGCTAAAAATTATAGATTAATCCTTGAAAAACAACTAATATTGGCGAACTTCTACCACACCATTTATTGCTACGAAAGCATTTATGTCAATCGTCTTAATGAGTGTTCTAAGTTCAGGTTCTTCCAACCTGTTTATAACACAGAAAACTATTTCAACACTTTCTTTGGTTTTTCCACCCTCACCAATTATATATGTAACACCACGATCAAAACGTGATTGAATTGCGTCACCAATTTTACGTGAATTGTTGCTAATGATCATAATATTTTTGGATTCGTCAAAGCCAGCTTGTACCATGTCTATTACCTTCATAGCAATAAAATAAGCTATAGCCGAACATAAAGCACCCCTCAATCCATAGATTAACATGGCGAATGAGAATATTAACACATTAATACTCATAATCACTTCCCCCACAGATAAAGGGAATTTCTTTGCAATTAGTATAGCTAAAATTTCTGTACCATCTAGAGCGCCACCTTTTCGTAAAACAATGCCAACTCCTAAACCGATCATAATACCTCCTAATACTGCAACTAACATGGTATCCCCAGAAATAATAGTTGGAATGTGGTGCAATAAGCTAGTAGCAATGGACAATACAGAGATGCCAATTACTGAACTAAAGGCGAATGACTTTCCAAGTTCCTTATATCCAATGAATACAAACGGAATATTTAAAATGAATAGGAATAAGCTTAACGAGAATCCTGTTAAATGAGAGAACAAGATAGATATACCAGTAATTCCTCCATCAATTAGATTGTTTGGAATTAATACAGCTTCTAGACCGATAGCTGTAATAAGTGCTCCAACAATAATAAACAAGACACGACTAACTCTTTCAAACATACTAATAGTACGACTATTTTTAAATTCCAGGTTAAACTCAACTCCCTAATTTGCTTGCTCTTAAACATTATGAACCGGCATTTAAAGTCTCTTATCTCAGAGTAATCTTACAATTACTAGAAAAATCAATTTCGATTTTATACTAATATATATATGTTGAGTGAACGACATGTTATGCTATTTCTTCCTACATATGAAATAAAACTGCATAACTAACAAGAGATTATACTTCGAAAAACACCTGATTATAAACATGGAACAACCTCAGTAAAAATTCAATTAACTAATATAAATGAAATTTTAACTAATGAGAAAGATAAAAGTCCACTAGGCTATTTCGACGCCTTGTGGACTTCTATTTATTAGTTATTTCATTGGTACTGTGTCAAGTTGTTGAACGAATTCATAATGTAATGATAGAAAGGGAGGAATTTAAATTGAATAACCATACAAATCAAACTTCCACTTATTCTAGCTTGCTTGCCGATTTAACGAAAACGATTAATAGCGAATTTACCGCAATTCATTGTTATGAACAATTAGCTGCTATAGCCCCAAACGAGGAAGTTAAAAATCGCATTCTTGAAATAAGGAAAGATGAAATGAGACATTTTCAAACGTTCTCCAGTATTTACTTATCGTTAACAGGAAGGCACCCTAGTCCACAAATAACAGAACAATGTCCAACCAATTTTCAAAAAGGAGTCATTAGCTCATTTAATGATGAACAAGGAGCTGTGGATTTTTACCACGAGGTAGCAAGAAAACATCCTATTGTAATGGACGTGTATAACCAAATAGCTGCAGATGAGCAAAATCATGCGGTATGGTTTTTATTTTTTAAAGTTAATTATTTTTCATAAAATGAATTCTTTACTTTCTGAAAAAAATGGAGTGACACTATACTTATGTACCTTCCAATAGTTGAAGAATCCATTCCTTCACATCAACAAGACGATTATATTCTGGGAAGTCATTTGTCCCAGTAACAATTATTGGAACAATGGAATCTACTTTATGAAGAGATCCATGCGCCCCACCTCCTGCATGGTCGTGACTATGTTTTTCAATGAACTCATAAGATGGTCTTGCATCCACAATAATAACACGCCCTTCCTGTGAATGAAGTGCTCCATATAGCCTAGCAAGGGCATCTGGATAATTTTGATACTGAATCCGTCCTCCATTTGTCATTTTCAAATCTAAGATGGAGGCGTTCCCTGCAATATCCCACGATTGTTCATATTCGTCAACATACTTACCCTTTGGTGAAAACGTAAATTCCTCATCACTTAGGGGACTTACAACATAGTTTGTTTGTTCATCTTTCCAAGCTATAATGCCAATACGCTTGTCCTTTTTTAAAATGTCCGTGATTTCTGATAATTCAACTTGTTTATCATTTACGTAAATGTACGCCATTCGCTCATTGATAGCGATGGCAAGTTGGACATTCCTTTTCTCACCTTCCCAAAACGTATAATTCTTCAATGAATTATTTAAATCAATTAAAGAAGTTTCTTTCTCTTTTTTTATGAATGATTGGCCGCTATCACCTAGTACAATCCAGGTTACCTCTTGAATTGCTTCTTCCCAAGATGAAAAGCTATTTAATATGTCTTGTAGCGCCTCATCTGCTTTTTCAATGCCCTTTAAATCATCCGGGCCATGTTTGTGTACGGAAGCATCTGCATCCGGTAAATATGTTAGTGTAAAGGAAGGTAACTTCTTTTGTTCGATTAAGTATTTCAACTCATTTGCACTGAATTTATTGTTTACTCCTAAACGGTTCCATACAAATTTATTCCAGTCGTTTTTAGAATTATATTGAGATAACAGGCCAAGTGAAAACAATGTTGGTCCATTTATTTCAATTTCTTTTGGTAAAAGATTGACCGTTGAAATAAGTTTAGGGACGTTTAGTTGATGTTGAACACTTCCACGAAATAAAAGGCCATTAATCGAAGCAGATGAAAGCTTGCGGGTCGCTAGCTCTTCATGAATCGTTAAAACCTCTTTACTTAAATGGTTTTCATTGAGATGAATAACGCTGTCCATTGAAATATTTTTTACACCATTATTCCATATTTCACTTATTCCACTTCCATAACTAATCATTCGATTTTCATCTTCTTTAAACCAGATCAATCCCGGCACTTTATGTTGATTAGGATACGTACCGGTTAATAGAGTACTATCAATAGTAACTGACATTGTCGGATAAGAGCTAATCATTTCTGGATTAATATGTCCATTGTTGATCAAAAATGAGAATGCAGGTGCTTTTCCTTGTTTCACTGCTTTTTGTAATGGTTCACTCATTAAGGAATCTACGGCAACTAGTATAATGGGTTTCTTTGTTGAATTTATTGAAATATCATCCAGCTCTTTTGTTGGAGATATAGAAATTGCTAATACTAGAACACTACAGATGAAAATAAATGTAATTAAGCCAATTACAATTTTGCGTTTCATGAACTCACCTTCAAATCAATTATTTAATATTAGTATGGTCTGAGTTTCATTAAAATATGTAGAAGAACACTATTAAAGTGATCTTATCTATTTATTAAATTCCACCGACAAAAATAGATAGACATTCTAAATTAATTAAACAGACCTAATTTTCACCCAATATTTAGTTCAAAACGCGATGTAGGTAAAATAAGGAAATATTTCATTTCTATCTCACTAATTCATCAGTAGATTTGTAAAAATACGTAAGCAAAAAGGTAAAATTTTGTTAACAGAATCTTTATTAAGCTATAAATATATCTACATAATGCTTTAACATCCCTGTTTTATAATAAATTCGAAATATATTATTAGATAGGAGATGGAGAAAATGAACAAAAAATTATTAATAGGAACAGGACTGGCTTTATCGTTTTTTTTCAGTCCAATTAGTCAGGCATTTGCTGAAGGACAAACAGTAGGTGAAAGAAAACAAGTCGAAAATGTAGCACACCGTGGTGCAACAGGTTACGCACCAGAAAATACGATTGCCGCTTTTGATCTGGCTGTTGATATGAAAGCAGATTATATTGAAATCGATGTGCAAAGAAGTAAAGATGGTGAATTAGTAGTAATCCATGATACAACAGTGGATCGTACAACTGATGGAACGGGAAAAGTTGGGGATTTAACATTTGAACAGCTTAGAAGTCTGGATGCAGGTAGTTGGAAAGAGGAACAGTTTGTAGGAGAAACAATCCCAACATTTGAGGAGATTCTTGAGCGTTACCATGGGAAAATTGGAATTTTAATAGAGTTAAAAGCTCCAGAGCTTTACCCTGGTATTGAAGATCAAGTATCAGAAGCTTTAAAAGAACGAAATCTCGATAAACCACAAAATGAGAAAATAATTATTCAATCTTTTAACTTTGAATCAATGAAAAAAACGAACCAACTTCTTCCTAAAGTTTCAATCGGTGTATTAACTTCTAACAGTGCAGATACAACATTAGAAGCTTTACAAGAATTTTCAACATATGCAGATTGGTTTAACCCAAGTTATGGAATCGTGACAGAAGAATTAGTAAGTCAAGTTCACTCTCTAGGAATGCAAATTGGTTCATGGACAGTACGTAGTCAAGAAGCAGCAGACTTACTATTCAAAATGAGAGTTGACGCAATCATTTCTGATTATCCGGATTATGTAGATCCTAGAAACTAATCTTTCTATAAAATAGATTAAGAACAGGATAGTTCAGTAATGCCCCCTTATAATAAGAGCTTTAATATGTAGTTGATTGGCTGGTTTTAATTCGGTATTACACCGGACTTAAGCCAGCCAATTTTTGCTTAATGCATTCAATTAAAAGGAGGATAAATATCAAAGTACTTTTATATCTAAATCATAATCAATGAAAAAAATGATACGTTTTCCTTTAACATCACCTTATTTTTTTACATTTTCCCTTCCATTATTTCATAGTGTATATACATGGATGTCCATGGGAGTGATTAGATGCATTTTTGGAAAAAAGGCTTAGTTATTTTAGTTGGAAGTATTTTCATAGCATTAGGTATTAATCTTTTTTTAATACCGTATAAAGTGTTGGACGGTGGAATTATAGGAATAGCGCTTATATTAAATTACCTTTGGGGTTTAAAGCCTGGACTAATGATTATTTGTTTTAGTATCCCAGTCTTTATGATTGCATGGTTCAATTATCGGGAATATTTTTATAATAGTTTGCATGGAATGATCATTTCCTCCTTTTTGATAGATTTGCTACAGCCATTGGTAGGCTTTATACATATTCAATCGATATATAGCTCTATTTTAGGTGGAACTTTTGTAGGTGTTGGTATTGGGTTAATGTTGCGATTTAAGACAAGCACAGGGGGTACAGATTTAGTAGCTCAATTACTTAGTGATAAAACGGGTATAAATGTAGGGATCCTCATATTTATTATTGATTCAATAGTTGTCTTAAGTGGGGGTCTATTATTATCTACTGATACCTTACTTCTATCGATAATTACAATCTTTTTTGTTGGAGTCACCACAAGTCTTATTACCAAGAATGTTCGAGCCTTCTAATGATAAAAGCCGCTAAGGAATTCCCTTCCTTTAGCGGCTTATTATTACTTAATACGTTGTTCTGTTTCTTTATCAAAGAAATGTGCTTTACTAAGATCAAATGCAAGATCAATTGTGTCCCCTGCTGAAATATTAAAGCGCGAGTCAATTCGAGCAACAAAGCTTTGGTTGTTCACTTGCGAATAAAGAATAATTTCAGCACCCATCAACTCAGCAACCTCTACAGATGCACTCACTTTAGTTTCAGGTGAGAAGTCTAAGAAAACTTGCTCGTCATTAATATCCTCTGGACGAATACCAAGAATGATATCTTTTCCATCATAACCACGTTCTTTAAGAACTTTAAGTCTGCCATCTGGTACTAATAATTTTACATCATCCATTACAAAATGATTACCAACCAATTTACCATTCAAGAAATTCATCGCTGGAGAACCAATAAACCCACCGACAAATACATTATCTGGCTCATCATATACCTCTTTTGGCGCACCAACCTGTTGGATGATCCCATCTTTCATAACTACTAATCTTGTAGCCATTGTCATTGCCTCTGTTTGGTCATGCGTTACATAAATAGTTGTCGTTTGCAGACGGCTATGTAGCTTTTGAATTTCCGCACGCATTTGCACACGTAGCTTTGCATCTAAGTTAGATAGTGGTTCATCCATTAAGAAAACTTCAGCATCACGAACAATTGCTCTACCAAGTGCTACACGCTGACGTTGACCACCAGAAAGTGCTTTAGGCTTACGATTCAACAGATTCTCAAGACCTAAAATTTTTGCAGCATTATCGACACGTTTTTTTATTTCGTCTTTTTTAAATTTACGCAACTTCAGTCCAAAAGCCATGTTATTATAAACATCCATATGTGGGTAAAGCGCGTAGTTTTGGAACACCATCGCGATATTACGATCTTTTGGTGGTACATCGTTCACGCGTTTATCTCCGATAAATAAATCCCCAGAAGAGATTTCTTCCAAGCCGGCAATCATACGTAATGTTGTCGATTTACCACAACCTGATGGCCCTACTAAAACTAAAAACTCTTTATCTCGTATTTCTAAATTAAAGTCTTCTACAGAAACTACTTTATTGTCGTATACCTTTTTAACATTTACTAATTTAAGTTCAGCCATCCTATTTCCCCCTAATTTTGTAAGTGCTTTCATTAGTAATAGAATACTATATTTCTAATTTTCAAGAAATGGGAATAGTGCACAAAGATAATGCAGAACTTAGTGAATATTTACTAAAATTTATTTTCTAGCTAGTAACGCCAAAGACACAGTCATTGCATCTTGAAATTGCCGAATATCTATCCCAGTCTTTTCAAAGAAACGATCCAATCGATATTGCAGACTGTTTCTGTGTAAATGAAGTACCTTTGCTGTCTCGGAAAGATTTAAGTTGCACTGGAAAAAAGTATCCATCATATGAATCGTTTCTTCATCATGTATGTATTCCTGCAATATAGTTTTAGAAATATCCAATCGTAAATCTTCATCTGTCTGCTTTGTTAATAGGAACGGAATGGCCTCCACATAAGTCAATACCGATTTAGTCGTATAATGGAAAATACGTTTGGCAATATTCGTCAGCGAATGATAATAAAGTGTAAGGTCCTCCATATCTTTTTTGTACGGTCCCACAAAAAAAGTAATTTTCACATATAAATCGCTCATTAAGATATCGATTATCTGCTCATACGATATACTTTCCTCTTCCATCATTTGTTGCTCTATGATAAAACCTTCATGCTCATTCTCCCATAGAATAGGAACTTGCTTATCAAAAAGTCCTTCTATCGCATCTTTAAACAAAAGCGGTTCTATTTGATTTTTGTTAAATGAAAAATAAACGAACCGAAAAGGGTGACTAGGTTTCCAATCTTTCTCTCCCAAATCGGTAGAGTATATAATTTTCCTCCAGTTTCTTTCTGCTTGTGTCGGCGTAGGAAACTTCACATTATAAGGTGTTAGAAAAGTAGTCAATAATGAGACATCTTTAGAAGTTAGTTCATCATTCCGGATACCGATGATTTCCTCTTTGTCTGTAGCAAACCATTTATAATCGGAGTCTAGTTGATTTGAACCGTCCTTATGTACTTTTAGTGTGGAGAATACCTCTTTTAATTGGTTAATCATTGATACACCTCATTTATTCTAGCTAACTCGAATTTTTTAAACTATATCATAAAAAAGCTCCACTATGCTCGTAAGCAATTGCTCCTCTACAAATGGTTAACTCAACTTCACCATTTTGACCTATGACAACAATATCAGCATCTTTACCTACACTTATCGATCCTTTGTGACTTAATATCTCTAAACGTTTTGCCTGATTTGTAGAAGTAATTAATATTTGTTCATGTATAGACAAATCTAGCCACTTTACAAGGTTCAATCTAGCATTATTCATTGTTAATATACTTCCCGCTAAAGAATCATGAGAGATTAATGAACATTTTCCTTCGCGTACAGATACTCGCTGACCACCTAAATCATACTCCCCATCCGGCATACCTTTAGCACGCATTCCATCGGTAATTACAAGTACTTTTTCAAGTGTTTTCATTTTTACGATAAGTTTTAGTAAATCAGGGTGAAAATGTATACCGTCAGGAATAATTTCAACATAAACATTGTCATGTAGAATAGCTGCTCCAACTACTCCAGGATCTCTATGATGGAAACTCTTCATGCCATTAAACAAATGTGTTGCATGGGTAACCCCCTGAATAATAGCACTATTTGCTTCATCGTAAGAAGCATTTGTATGACCCATCGACGGAATCACTTTCAACTTTTTCAGTTCCTTTAGTAGCTCAAAGCCTTGATCTAATTCAGGTGAATATGTAATAATCTTGATAGCATCACCAGTTAGTCTATGCCATTTTTTAAAAAGATTAGTGTTTGGCGAAATAATAGAGTCTGCTGGTTGAGCTCCTTTTTGTTCTTTATTTATAAAAGGTCCTTCTAAATGAATACCAATCATTTCGGGAACACCTGGTCCATTACTTTTTGCTCTATATTCTGTTAAATTTTTTAGAACATCTCCTAATTGGATTGGATTAGTCATAGTCGTTGCTAAGAAAGAGGTAATTCCTTCCCTCGCTCAAGCTAGACCAATCCCTTTTTCACACTGTTTCGGATAATCAGACTTGTTGAGATCAGTATTTTCTTTGCGATTTTTCTGCCTTTCAAACGTTCAAGTAACGTGTCAACAGCTGTTTCTCCCATAATTTCTGTATACACTTTGATTGTACTTAAAGAGGGATACATGTATTTTGAAACAGTCATATCATTTATTCCAATAATACTTACTCGATCAGGAATCGCTATATTAGCCTCATGAAGAGCTCTTAAACTGCCAATAGCAATAACATCACTACTCATAAAAAAGGCAGTCGGTAAATCGTCTTCTAATTCTTCTATCGCTTTTTTCATCAGATTATAACCATCCTCAACAGAGAAGGAGCCTACATAAACAAATCTTTCATCATAAACACCATTTTCCTTCATATAGGATTGAAATGTTTTTTCCCGTAAGTCAACAATATACTCAGTTTGACCTTTGAGTTTCTCTCTCCCACCAATAAACCCAATTTTTCTATGTTTAGTTGAAAGAAAAAAATCGATTATTTTTTTTGTTGCTTTTTCAAAATCAATGACAATAGAATCGTATTTTTCTTCATTTGGACTGAAATCAACGAAAATGACCAACGGATTAATTATTGCTAATTCCTTCACTTGTTGATCACTAAATTTACCGACAGCAATAATTCCTTTAATCTCAGCGGCCTTTATATCTTTAATATTATCGAAAAAGTAAACTTCAGGATTCATACCAATTTCTTTACAACGCTGTTCAATCCCAAGTCTTATTGAGAGATAATAGAGATCATTTAACTCCTCTTTTTCTGTATACCAATGTACAATAGCAATCTTTTGATCAAAATATTTTTTTGATGTGCTTTTTCTATAGGATAACTCTTCTGCTATTTCAAATATCTTTTTCTTCGTGTCATCTGCTACCGATAAACTTGTATCATAATTTAGCACACGTGAAACTGTCGCAGAGGATACACCTGCTTTTTCAGCTATGTCTTTAATAGTTGCCACTTTCAATCACCTTTTCCATTTCTATAATTACCGAATTTAATAGATTATTCTAATATATACTATAATACAGTATTTATAGCCTCAGAGCAGAGTATAAACCGCTCTTTATTTATAGAATGTAGATCCTTTAGTTTTCTCATTCTTTGAATTGAAATTTAATAATTCAAATTGTCCAAACGTTTAATTTTTCGCCATTTTCTTTCATTATCATCGTCGCGAATTTTGTAACACCAATATAAACTCCCAATGCTGCATATGTCACTAATTTCACCACTCAATCTCATCATCTGAAATTTGTACATACTTTCAAAACAAGTAAACTATTGATAATTTATTTCAGTAAAAAATTTACTTGATTTTTTTAAAATTTACCACGAACTAAATATTCTCTCTATGAAAAATAAACGAAAATATTTATTTTTTTGTTCGTTCTAAAAAGTTTTCTCTATTGTTTTAAAGGCTTGAAGGCTAATAATAAATAAGTAAAAGAATTATTTTGAACATTCCAACTAAATGTAGTAAACTAAATTATACAAAATATTTTACTAAATACAGGAGGTAAATCCATGCGAATTCCAAATTTACTCTATGAATTCCAATCTGTATTCAACACTACTAAAACACCACGTTCTTTTTTTGCTCCAGGACGTATTAATCTTATTGGTGAACATACGGATTATAATGGAGGCCATGTCTTTCCCGCCTCTATTTCGTTTGGAACATATGCACTTGCCCACAAACGTGAAGATCAAAAGTTACGCTTTTTCTCTATGAATTTCACTGATACAGGGATCATTGAATGTGACCTCAATAATTTGAATTATGATGAAACACACTCTTGGGCGAACTTTCCTAAAGGAGTTATTAAATACATATGTGAAAATGGTTTTAAAATATCGAATGGAATGGACATCTTGTATTATGGAAATATTCCAAATGGTGCTGGTCTTTCTTCTTCAGCTTCGATTGAAATGGTAACTGGGGTTCTTTTAGAAGGACTGTACAATTTAACAATTGACCGACTAGAAATAATTAAGCTTGGACAAAAAGTAGAAAACGAGTATATCGGTGTTAATAGTGGTATTATGGACCAATTTGCTATTGGAAAAGGAAGAAAGAATCATGCAATTTTATTGAACTGCCAAACGCTAGAATATGAATATGCTCCTATAGAGCTAGATAATCATGTCATTATGATTATTAACACGAATAAACAAAGAACTTTAGCGGGTTCAAAATATAATGAACGTCGCTCCCAATGTGAAGAAGCTTTAAAGGATTTACAAACTGAACTTCCTATTCAAAGTCTGGGAGATTTATCGATTGAACAATTTGAGGAGCAAAAGTATCTTATTCAAGATGAAACAAACCGAAAACGTGCAAAACATGTGGTTTATGAAAATGAGAGAACACTAAAAGCTCTTCTACTTTTACGTCAAGGAAATTTAGATCAATTTGGAAGTTTAATGAATGAATCACATCTCTCTCTTCAAAACGATTATGAAGTAACAGGTTTTGAATTAGATACATTAGTAAAAACTGCACGGGAACAACCAGGGGTTATTGGAGCTAGAATGACAGGAGCCGGTTTCGGGGGATGTGCAATTGCAATTGTCGAAAAAAATAAGCTTGATAGCTTCAGAGATAATGTTAACAAAATTTATGCTAGTGCAATTGGTTATGAAGCGTCATTTTATACTGCGTCAATTGGTGATGGAGCAAGAGAGATAACTGGAGGAGTGTTGTAAATGAGTATATTAGTTCTAGGTGGAGCAGGATATATTGGATCGCATGCGGTTTATCAGCTAATAGATCAAACGTCAGAAGTAGTTGTTATTGATAATCTTCAAACTGGACATAAACAAGCTATTCATCCTAAAGCAAAGTTTTACGAGGGTGATTGTAGAGACATCAGATTTATGCGAGAGGTATTTAATAAAGAACCTATTGATTCAGTTATCCATTTTGCTGCTAATTCTTTGGTCGGCGAATCAATGGAAGAACCACTTAAGTACTTTGACAATAATGTTTATGGCACTCAGGTTTTGCTACAAGTCATGAAAGAATTTGATGTAAAAAAAATCGTTTTCTCATCTTCAGCAGCGACTTACGGTGAGCCAGAAACTGTTCCTATCACTGAAGATATAACAACAAATCCGACAAATGCTTATGGGGAAACAAAGCTGATGATGGAAAAAATGATGAAATGGTGTGAACAAGCAGATGGAATCCGATATGTTTCTTTACGCTATTTTAATGTTGCGGGCGCAAGAGAATCTGGGGAAATTGGCGAACACCATAATCCAGAAACACATCTTATCCCCATTATTCTAGAAACTGCTCTCGGGCAGCGCTCTCATATAACTGTTTTTGGAAATGACTATGATACACCGGATGGCACATGTATTCGTGATTATGTTCATGTTGAGGATCTTATTCATGCACATCTTTTAGCACTTGCCTACTTAGATAATAACGGAAATAGCGATATCTTCAATCTTGGTAGTAGCCAAGGTTTTTCAGTTAAAGAAATGATAGAAACAGCTCGTAAAGTCACTGGAAAAATAATACCAGAGAAATCTGGTGAACGTCGTGCGGGTGATCCTAGCATTCTGATCGCAAGTTCTGAGAAAGCGGCTTCTATTTTAAACTGGCACCCTGCTAAAAATTCTATTGAGAAAATCATTCAAGATGCTTGGAACTGGCATGTCAATAATCCAAATGGATATAACAAGGATGTGACAAACGAATGATTTATGAACATATTCAAGGTCTTATTCAAAAAGCAATTGAAACAAAGCTAATCTACCCTTCAGATCGAATTTATGTTTTTAACCAGATACTTTCACTATTGGACATTGAATCGAGTAGTGAAAAAACGGAACAAATAACAGAGGATTCAATTCCAAATTTGCTCGAAAAAATAACTACATTTGCTTTAGACAATAACGTTATTGAGGATAATTTCGATGATAAGGAAATTCTATCAGCAAATATAATGAATTGCTTTGTTGCAAGACCTTCAACTATTAATGAAATTTTCCAGCAAAAATATAAAAACTCTCCAAAGGATGCAACCGATTACTTTTATGAATTAAGTAAAAATAGTAACTATATTCAAATGAATCGAATCAAGAAAAATATCCATTATAAGGCTGAAACAATCTACGGTAATATGGATATCACCATTAATATGTCAAAGCCTGAAAAAGATCCAGAACAAATCAAGCGAGAACGAGATTTTAAGCATAATAGTGATTATCCAAAATGCGTTTTATGCATTGAGAACGAAGGATATGCAGGTAGATTGGGATATCCAGCTAGAGCAAATCATCGAATTATTAAAATACAGCTTGGAGATGAAAATTGGTACTTACAATATTCACCTTACGTCTATTATAATGAGCACAGTATTTTACTAGCTGAAGAACATCGTGATATGAAAATAAGTAAAGGGACTTTTGAAAGATTACTTGCCTTTATAGAAAAATTTCCGCATTACTTTATTGGTTCAAATGCAGACTTACCTATTGTCGGTGGTTCCATCTTAAATCATGATCACTATCAAGCAGGGAGATATGAATTCCCAATGACCAATGCTCCGAAAGCATTCTCATTTACATTGAAAAATTTCTCAAACGTAACTTCTTCGATCTTAGATTGGCCATTAACAACTCTTCGCCTGCAAAGTGAAGAAAAAGCGTCACTAGTTCAAGCTGCCGATCATATACTTTCAACATGGAAAAACTATAGTGATAAGAAAGCTAAAATCATAGCATTTACTGGAAATACACCACATAATACAATCACGCCGATTGCTCGAATGCGAGATGGGAAGTTTGAACTCGATCTTGTTTTAAGGAACAACCGAACAACTGACGAACACCCATTAGGAATTTTCCACCCTCATTCAGATGTTCATCATATAAAGAAAGAAAATATCGGTTTAATTGAAGTAATGGGATTGGCAGTCCTACCAGCCCGTCTAAAGAATGAATTAGATGAAATTAAACAGTTTTTACTTGGTAAACACAGTAATGTTGCTACCTACCACCTAGAATGGGCTGATCAGCTAAAAGAAAAGTATGGTGAATTATCCCATTTAGAACTAATCGAATCTGCAGTGGAAAAAGAGCTTGGGGATAAATTCGCAAAAGTACTTGGAGATGCTGGAGTCTTTAAAAAACAAACCGAATTTGAACGATTTATCAAATCATTGAATAGAGATGGTCAATTAGATGAAAATAGAGACGCATAGTATCGACGGAAAATGGAAACGGTATACCTTAATTAATAATAATAACATGAGCATTAGATTCTTAGACTTCGGCGGAATCATTACCGAAATAAACGTTCCGGACCGAAATCAACAATTGGAAAATGTTGTACTTGGATATAGAAACTATCAGCATTACGAAAATAATACGAACTTCTTAGGAACGATTATTGGCCGTGTTGCCGGAAGGATTAAAGATGCATCGTTTACCCTGAATAATAAAACATATATGCTAGAAGCAAATAATAACACTCACCATTTACACGGAGGCTCGAAAGGGTTCCATCAAATAATATGGAAAACAAAACCATTCCAAACAGAAAATACGGTTGGCGTGACATTAACACATCGAAGCCACGATGGCGAAGGTGGATATCCCGGAACAGTGGATGTAGCAGTTACTTATACATTAAACAATAAAAACGAGCTTATCATTGACTATTTTGCTACATCCAACAAAACTACAGCATTTACTTTGACCAATCATTCTTATTTTAATTTAACTGGAAATTTAGCACAAAACATACACAATCATGTCGTTACTATTGATAGTGATACGTTTGTGGAGCTTAGTGAAGAACTAATCCCAACAGGTAAGAAGTTGCATGTTGAAAATACTCCTTTTGATTTTCGTGAAGGAAGAAAAATTGCTGATGGTATTAACTCCACCTATTCACAAAACATAATGGCTAACAATGGTTATGATCATTATTTTATATTGAATCAGAGAAAACAAGCTGTTATTTGCATAAAAGACGAAACAAGCGGACGCAAATTAACTGTAAAGACCAATCAGCCGGGAGTCGTGTTGTACACAGCAAATAGCTCTATCGATAATCTTGAGTTAGAAAAAGGAAGGTCGAAGCAACATTTAGGGGTTTGTTTGGAGACACAAGCCTCCCCTGCTTCATTACATCATGAGGGTTTTCCTACGATTATTCTAAAAGCTGATGCAACATACAAAAAGCAAACCGTGTATACATTTGGCATAGAGGAATAAATGTAGCGTAGATCAGTAGGTGGATCCACTTTCTGCCGCTATCTTCAAAATTAAAAGGTCTTATTGAATTAGATAATGTGTAGCGTCAGGATTTTTCATTGCTCAACGTTCATCAATCTTATAAGATCAAAAAATTTCCTGGTTTACTATGCCACCTAGGTACACCTAATTACATCACGCAAAAATAATCCAAAGTATAACAGATTTCTTAACTTTTTCATAATACAAAAAACCACGAAAATTAAATTCGTGGTTTTTTAATACTATTTCTTCACCTCCATCGCACTATCTCTTATGATAAGTTTCGTGTGAATCGTTATTTTCTTACATATTCCGCGTTTAGTCGCAATTCGTTCAAGCAGTAAATCGACAGCGGCTTCTCCCATTACTTCAGTATATAGTTTCACTGTGGTCAACGGAGGAACCATGTACTGAGCCGAGGAAACATCATTGAAACCGACGATACTGAGATCCTCTGGAATTTTAACCCCTAGTTCGTAGGCAGCTTTGTAGCATCCAATTGCTATCGAATCATTTGCGACAAATAGCGCTGTTGGTTTCTCATCTTGGCTTAACATTTCCTTTAAAGCCTGGTAGCCGTCCTTTGGATTATAGCCACCAATTTTAACGAAATCTTCTTTAAAAATTCCCTTTTCTTTCAAGTAGGCTTCAAATACGTCCTGTCGCAAATCCTTGAATCGGTTCCCAAACATATCCGTGTCGATACCACCGATAAAGCCGATATTTTCGTGACCTAACTCTACCAAATAAGTAAGTGCACTTTTGGTTGCTGAGTTAAAGTTAATTACTACTGCATCAAAATAATTCTCATCTGGATTCGCATCAACAAATACCGACGGTTTATCAAAACTCTTAATCAATTCAATATCAGCTTTTTTAAAAGTTCCCAAGCAGATAATTCCATCTAGCTTTGAAACACTTTTTTTTGTGTCATCTTTCGTAATCTTTGAAAATTCCATTCTCATATTTTTTAGCTTTTTTTCTAGCGCTACCCTAATCGAAAGATAGTAGGTATCAGCCAATTCTTCTTCGAGTGAAAAAGAATAGTAGAGCCCTATTTTCCCTTTCATTTTTACTTTTTTCTGTTTTGAGGTGATAACATAGTTTAGTTCCTCTGCTGCCTCGAAAACTCGCTGTCGTGTCTCCGGTGTCACATTAAGTGTTTCGTCACAATTTAACACTCGAGAAACTGTAGCAGGTGAAAGCTGGGTCAAGTCTGCTATATCTTTAATTGTCGCCATTTCTAAAACCTACTTTATCCGATTTTATTTCTATTGTAGTATACAAACGCAACTATTGCACTTTTCCACGATAATCTCTTTTAAAAAACACTAACTTGGTTTCTGAAATAATGATTGCTACAAGGATTAGCGTTGCACCTATAACCATTTTTCCGGTTAATACCTCACTTAAAATAATAATAGAGAATACCATTCCCCAGAATGCTTCTGTAGATAATATGATGGCCGCCTTAGTTTCGTTTGTATATTTTTGGGCAACTGTCTGAAGTAAGAAAGCAATTGTAGTGGAGATTATTCCTAAATATAAAACAGCCGTTACTCCTTCAAAACTTGCTTCAAAATGTGTCTCTCCTTTGAAAAGAACAACAATAAATCCAAGTACTGTAGCTACTGCCATTTGAACAACCGTTAATAGGACCGGGTCTTCATTCTTTACAAACATCGCTGTGTATATAATATGGAAAGCAAATGCTACTGCGCATAATAATGTAAGGAAATCTCCGAAATTGACACCACCTGATAGCTTTAGTGACAATACACCGATGCCTATGATAGCAAGTAGTGCACCAAAAAACTCAAACTTGTCCATTTTTCGTTTAAAAATGAAAAAAGCAATTAGCGGTACAATGACAACATTTACAGCAGTTATAAATGCATTTTTCGAAGGTGTTGTATACACCAATCCAACTGTTTGTAAAGCGAAAGCTAAATATAAAAAGACCCCAATGATAGATCCTTTAATGATAGTACTTTTTTTAATGTTCTTTAGTTTCTTAAAAAAAACAAAGCTTAACAAAATAATGCCCACAAGGAAACGGATTACAAGTATTTGGTATGGTGTAAAGTGTTCGAGTGACACAGCACTTGCAACAAATCCACTTCCCCAAATAATCGCAACAAGTATAAGCCCTATTTCTCCAATATTTTTTCGCATATAATCCTCCAACTATTTACCTTCAATTAACGATAGGAACACACTTGATGTCCATGTAAAGGAAGTATCAACGAGTCCTTTACCACTATGCGGATCAAAATTTTCAGCCATTCCACCAACAAGCGTAAGATTTAGATATTTTTCTTTAATTCTTTCTCCAATCTCGCTATAGCCAAAGCTAATTAATGAGTCAATAAAAAGGTAGGTAACAGGAGCCCAAATTGGTCCAAGCCAATAACCATTTTCCTTATACAACGCACTTGATGGCATTTCGGTTGCAAATCCATATTTTGTTTCAAAGTTTTCTACAAGGTCCTCTACAAGTTGGTCCATGATTGTTTTATCTAAGCGATAACCTATTAAAATCGGTAATCGCAATATCAAGCTGGAACGGATGTCAATTTTCTCAGCATCTTTACCTACACGGCCAAAGAAGCCTTTTTCGTCATATAGACGTTCCATTAATAGAGTGAAAAGTACATCTGACTTTTCTGCAAATTTATCCGCTTCTTTCTTTTCCCCAAGAAGATTAGCAAATTTCGTTAAAACATCATAAGTTCGAATTAAAAAACTAGCTAGGTCTGGTGCCTCAACGGTCATTCCACGATGGAATAGAGAGGAATTATCCCAACCAGAGTCGTTACCATGCTTATAATGCGGAAGTCTACCTTCATACGTTCGATATAAATCAAAGTATTGTGTTACTTTTTTAGTAGATTCATAAACCTCTCTTAGGCGACTCTCTTCTTTAAAGTAGTCATTCATTTCCATCAGTTTTTCATAGGCGTATGCAAAGACCGGTGGTTTAATACAATTATAAGACACAAACTTATCATTCACAAAATCCGGATAAGCTCCAGACTTATCCTGCGTGTCCATAAAAATTTTTAGCTGAGAATAAGATAGCTCGGGATACTTCTCGCCAATATGTATGGCATTAAAACAATTGTCCCAAGACCAGATGTTATACATCCAGAGTTTTGACATATACATAGCATAATTTTTTAGGACTCCATCCGGATGAACTATACTTGACCAAGTGATATAAACAGCACGATCAATCGAATCTTGATATAGTTCATTTTTTACAACATTATTTTCTACCCAATCCTGATAGAGCTGCTCTACTTTTTCTTTTCCTGCTTGGAAGCTTGCATACACTTTTGGCGTAAACACAGTGCGATAACTTTCAATGACAAAGTGTCCATTACTCATACGAATATCGATATAGTCATTTCCAATCACATTCCAAGGCGCGTCAACAGACATCATACCTGAAAGCCTACTAATCATCAGCTTCAATTCTTTCGGATAGATATGATATTCGTACATGCCTTCCTGATATTCATGAAGGGTATCGTACTTCACTTTATTAGCTTGCAAACGAACTTCCACCCCGTGAGCTTCTATATGAAGCTCGTCTTCTTCCGAAATTATAATTTCAGCATATTTCTCTATATTCTTCACTAAATAAAAACGCAAGGACGTTTCCGTAGCGTCGATATCAAATTCTTGTTCAATGCCATCCTGTAACAAATCCAATTTAAATAATTTTGATGGCGCATCGTCTCCACCATGAACATCCCGTATATAAATTTCCTTTGTAGCCTTTTCCTTCGATACACAAAAATAAGAACCAAACCGTGAAAAAGGGATTTCTTCTATGTTTAATTTCATGAGTTTCTCCTTTCGTCAAGCAAAAATAAAGAAGCAGAGTTTTCTCTGCTTACTTATTTAACGGACAGTAAAAATTTTACTTTCTTCAGCTATGCAATTCTTGTCTATTTTTCTTATTTCAAATTGAAGATGGAAATCCTCAATCACAGTTCGGTATGGGGGTAATTGTTCCTCTCCGCAACTGTTACTTCCAACACCACTTTGCTTATAATCAATCGTCAACACACTAAATGGTGACTTCTTAATATTACCGCGGTGCTTCGCCTCTTCAAGCGCACTTGTTTCATAATCATGGATAGTAAAATCATATGTTTCTTTAAAATTAACCAAATATGCTTGCTTATCATTTGTTACAGCTAAGAAGGAAGTATCACTACGTGAACCATTTTCCTGCGGATATACATAATCAGTATGCATTTGTTGAATAGTCTTATTATATAAGCCAATGGGTTGACTGCGTTTTGTATCCTGATACGATTCAGAATCACCTCGACCATACCAGGTAACGTTGTTGTAATCCTCATTAAGATGCATCGTTACACCAATGCGCGGAAGCAGTTCTGGAATTTCAAGACCTCGTATTACCTTTTTACCTTGTAGTTCAATATTCAAGGCACCATTTTTAGTCATTCGATAGTGATATGTCAGATGAAAGCCCCACGCTTGGTTCACGGTAGATAAAAATTTAGTAATCATAACATCCACATATTCTTCTGTCATTTCGCAAGTCATATTTGCTAATTGTTCTTTTGTGTTTTTAAGGAAGTATTTATTAACCCAGTCATCCTTTTTGTACATGTCATTGTCGATAATCGCTCTCCAAAGGGTAACTTCTGGACCTTTGATAATAATTTCTTCCCCGCCACATTTGAAAGATTTCAGAGAGCCATACACACTTGAGAAAACAGCCTCGAACTGATCGTTTTCAATTGTGAGTAAAGCACCTTCATCCTTCATAACAAATTCAGATCCTAATGAATTGATAGACCTCACTTCTTTTTCAACTTTTGTAGATTCTAATAAGAAGCTTTCTCTTGTAATTTCATGACCTTTATCCGCATAGCGAGTATCCTCCGATTCCTGATAGCTTAAATAGATACGAACTTCGTCTTGTTGGGCAGCTTTTACTATATCTATTGGAAGCGTAATAACCACTGATTCATGCGCTTCTATACTTGGTAGCTGCATTTCCTGCGCTTCGATTAGTGAGCCGATTGATTTCACTTCAATTTGAAGGGTCACTCCGCTTAGGTTTTTAAAATCGTATAGATTTTTAATACGAATTTTCCCTTCCGCTAAGTTTACTTCCTCCGTAACAATTGGTTCAATTACTTTTTTATATTCAAATAGGCCTGGTGAAGGCGTTCTATCAGGGAATACAAGCCCATCAATACAGAAGTTGCCGTTAGTAGGGAAATCACCATAATCTCCGCCATATAAATAGTAAATTTCTCCATTTCCGTTCGTCCACTCAATTCCATGATCACACCATTCCCAGATGAAGCCACCTTGCAATCTAGGATATTTTCTCATAGTTTGCTGATATTCCGTTAAGCCGCCCGGACCATTACCCATGGCGTGTCCATATTCACATAATATATGAGGCTTCTTGCCTTCCGCATCCTTACCAATTTCTTCAAGACGATTCAAGCGAGTGTACATCGTTGTGTATACATCACTGTACGCGGCATTTCTGTCACCTTCATAATGAACTAATCTAGTAGGATCAATCGTTTTGATAGCATTGTACATAGCGGTAAAGTTTCTACCAGCACCAGATTCATTTCCTAATGACCACATGATAATACTCGGGTGATTGCAGTCTCTTTTCACCATGCGTACCGCTCTCTCAACATATTGCTTTTCCCATAGTTCATTGTCAGAAATCCAATTATAGTTTCCAGTATTTTCAAAACCATGACATTCAAGGTCCGCTTCATCAATGACATAGAGACCATATTCATCACATAAATCATAGAATACATCATTATTTGGATAGTGCGCTGTACGAACAGCATTAATATTGTACTGTTTCATCATTTTAATGTCCTGAAGCATATCCTCGTAACTCACTGTTCTCCCTGTCTTTGGATGTGAGTCGTGGCGGTTCACACCATTAAAGAATATGCGTTTTCCATTAACACGGATTTCGTTGTCAATAATCTCAATGGCACGGAAACCTATGCGTAATGGCACAATTTCCTTTTCACCTGACAGACTATATTCGAGGTGAAGTGTATACAGGTTAGGTTCCTCTGCATTCCATAAAAGTGGATTTTCCTGGACTCTGTTCAATTCGAATTTCCCATCAACCACTTCCACTTCAAACTTGTCGACTTGTTTATCATGATGATAAAGCGTCGCGACCATATCTGTTACTTGGTTTGTTAAAAATTCTCCACCAATTTTTAATGTGAAATTTTCATAACTTTCATGGGGTATTGTTTCAACATGGACATCCCAAAGAGTTTCTTTGTTGATTTTAAACAGTTCAACACTCCTAAAAATTCCAGAGAGCCACCACATATCTTGGTCTTCTAAATAAGTTCCATCAGAAAATTGATAGACTCTAACAGTGAGACGATTACTACCCACCTTTATGTACTCTGTAATATCAAATTCAGATGGCACTCGTGAAATTTTGCTAAAACCGACATGCTGTCCATTCACATATAAATCAAATGCAGAATCTACGCCATTAAATTTTAAAATATATGCTTCACTATCTTTTAAATCAGAAATGACAAGCTCTCTAAAATAGATACCAGTAGGATTTTCCTGTGGAACAAACGGCGGATTAATGGCAAATGGATACAAAACATCTGTATAGTGCATATTCCCGTAGCCCTTAATTTGCCAACTTGATGGCACTTCTATATCTTTTAAACTTTCAATACTGAAGTCCTTTCTTTCAAACCCTTTAGGCGAAAGCTCAGGTGCATCCACAAACAAGAATTTCCATATTCCATCTAGTAATGTATAGCCAATACTATTTTCTTTAGTAAATGTTTGAGCATTTTCTATTGTTCCATATCTATAAAAATCGGCGTGAGCAGGAAGTTTATTGATTCCCGTTAGGTGAATATCTTCCCACCTCTTCATTTCCCGTCTCATATTATCTTCCTCCATATAACAATATATTGGTATTTATATTTCTTACTTAACCGAACCACTAATACCGTCAACGATATACTTCTGTGCAATTAGGAATATAACAACTGGTGGAATGATCATGACTAAAGTAATCGACATGATTGGTAGAATCTGCAGATCATGAACTCCTTTAAATGCCGCTAACCCTAATGCTAATGTATATTTTGATTGGTCTTGCAAATAAATTAATGGTCCAAGGTAGTCATTCCATACTGACAAAATATTGAGCACTGCAATTAAAATAAGTGGAGCTTTCATAATCGGCACGAAAATTTTAAAGAAAATCTGAAACTCGTTTGCCCCATCAATTCTAGCTGCATTTTCAAGATCCTTCGGTATACTCATTAGAAATTGTCTCAACAAAAATATATAGTATGCTGATCCAAAAAACGCTGGTATAACCAATGGTTTTAATGTGTTAATCCACCCTAACATATTGAATTCCATATATAGAGGAATCATTGTGACGTCCCAAGGAATCATCATTGTCGCTAACATTAAGATGAAAAGAGCGTTTTTATATTTGAAGTTATATCTAGCAAATCCATACGCAACCAACGAACAGGATAGTAACTGACCTATAGTTGTCAGTACAGTAACGATGACTGAGTTCTTTAAATAAACGCCAAATGGTTGACTATTCCAAGCATCAACGAAGTTTTTCCACTGTAGTACTTCTGGAAAAATCTTTGGAGGATAACTAAAAACCTCAGTCTCTGTTTTTAATGCAGAAAGGACTACCCACACGAATGGTGATATGAAGTAAAGTGAAAATAATCCTAGAAGGCTGAACGTGATAATTTTAAATCCTTTTGGCATCTTCATTTTTTTCTTCTTCCTTTCTTCCCTTCTTTTTTCACTTCATTTTCATAGAACACCCATGTGGATGATGTCTTAAAGATTACCATTGTTAACAGTAAAACCACGATGAACATAAACCATGCGTTTGCACTTGCATAACCAAGCTGATGATGTTTGAAGGCATTGTTATACACATATAGTCCGTAGAAATAGGTTGATTTCAACGGGCCGCCACCGGTTAACAATAATACCAACGCCAGCTGCTGCAATGCTCCGATTACAGATGTAATCACATTAAATAGAATTGTCGGTGTAATACTTGGAATCGTAATACTGAAAAACTGACGTAATGGACCAGCACCGTCAATCGCTGCTGCCTCATATAATTCTGTTGGGATTCCTTTTATATTGGTATAAAAGATTAACATCATAATTCCGACGCCCCAGGCACTCGCAATTACGATTGTGAAAATTGCCCATTTAGGATCTACAAGCCACATTGGACCTTCTACACCAATTAACGATAGTATATAATTTAAAATTCCATACTCAGAGTTGAAGATCCAACCCCAAATAATAGAAATGGCAACCCCTGAAACAACTGCTGGTAAATAAAAGATTGTACGGAAAAATTTCATTCCTTTTAATGGTTGAGTTATGAGAAGCGCTAAAATTAAAGCAATCGCTAAATTCAGTGGTACAAAAATTGCAGCAAATTTAAATGTAATGATTATAGATTTATAGAATTGTGGATCCTGCGTAAACATTGTTTTATAATTTTCGATTCCCACAAATGTTGGTTCACTTGTAATCGGCCAATTAAAAAAGCTCATGATTAATGAGAAAATTAGTGGTCCAAGAGTGAACACCAAAAACCCGATAATCCACGGCAGGATAAATAAATAGGGTACTTTCTTATTTATTAGCTGATAGCTAGTTCTTTTTTTTGATATATTTTGCATAAGATGACCCCTTCATCGGTTTAGAAAATAAGGTAAAGCACTTAAAAAGTGCCTTACCGTATGAATATTTATATTTTTACTCAACAGCACTATCTAATGCCTCTTTCGGATTCTGTAAAGTACTTGGATTAAAAATAGATTCAAATGTCTGTGTCAGATTCTCAGATACTTTACTCCAATCTTCAACTATGAAAGATGCAGGCGTATATCCGTCACTCTTTTCGAGCATTGAATAGAATACACTTTTCACTGGGTCCTGTTCAAGTTGCTCACTTTCTACAACCGATTTTAAAACTGGAAGTTCAAAACCAATTCTTTCCTTATTCGCTTCCTCATTGGTCCAGAATTTAAGGAATTCGAATGCTTCCTCTTTATGTTCAGAGTTTTTAGAAATTGATACCCCTGAAGAACTTAAGATACTGACGCTTTTACCGCCTTTAAATGACGGTAATTCTACCACGCCATAGTCAATGCCAGCTTCTTTCAATGGAGTTAAACCCCATGCACCATATACAAACATCGCAACTTTACCAGATTTCATTTCTTGTGATCCAGAACCTTCTGTCGGGATTGCAGAACCATCCTTCGCCATGTTTTGGAACATTTCAAATACTTCTACAGATTGTTTTGAATTCAAGTTTCCATTTAAATTTCCATCTTTATCAACATAAGATGTGTTATTGCCCCATAGGAACATTTCAAAATCGTATGGATCGGGTTTCCCTGAAAAAGCGAAACCACTTACTTTTGAATCTTTATTTGATATTTTCTTAGCGGTTTCTTGAAGATCCTCCCATGTCCAACCTGATTTTGGATAATCTACTCCCGCTTCATCAAAAATCGCTTTATTATAGTAGACGACATGCGTCGTGTATCCAACTGGTAATCCTAAAATTTGCCCATCTGCAGAATTATAATTCCATAATGTTTCATAGAAATTATCTTTGTACTCAGCACCTTCTTTTTCGATATAGGAATCAAGAGGCTCTAGCGCATCCTTGTATTGGGGATAGTTCCACATATACATAATATCTGGGGCATCTTTAGCACCCATACCGGCTGTAATTTTTGTGTCATATTCACTTCCGTATGCTTCTAAAACCACTTCGATATTTTCATTCGCTTCATTGAATTTATCAATCATATCCTGTTGCAAGCTTACATCATCGCCTACGTCCCAAGTGGCAAAACGGAGTTTAACTTTACCATCAGACGTTTTGTCTCCACTTGACGATGAACTACAACCTGCTAATAACAAAATTGCTGCAATAAACAAAACTAAAATAGCTTTAAATTTTACTAACTTCATAGTAATCCTCCTTTTTTATTAACAATTTCATTATATTCTGACTTTTACTAAATGTAAACGCTTTTATTGATATATTAACTAAATATTTATTGCTGAAATATAGTTTATTTAGTATTTAGTAGGCTTCACGCTATTTGTTAGGGTTTTATAAATGTAGATGGTATATAGTACGTGTATAAAATCTTTTGTGTAAAAAGAAATTTAGTAAAACTTTGAAGTTGCTATCATTCTAACAACCAAAATAGTACTAACAGCTGGCTGTACCACTCTTCTGTCATCGGGGTTTCGGAACTTGTACCTTATAATTCATATGCATAGCTGGAGCACAAAAAAAAGCGTTAATTCCTTTCAGAATTAACGCTCATTTCTTTTCATCAGCTCAATAAGAAAAACGACATACAGAAAATGTCATACGAAGGCCATCCTACCGACTTTGTTTTATAACGCCATCTTCAGAAGTTTTCCACTTTCAAGTTCAATCATTTCTCCCTTATGTGAAATAGTTAAACTTTCACCTTCTACTAGGGAATAGGTTACTGTGCTTCTTTCCATTTGAATATTTATTGTTCGATTTTGATATTGCAAGTTAAACTCAAGTGAATCCCAAAGTTCCGGCAGGGAAGGTGATAAAAACAAACCATTTTCTTTCACTCTTAAACCGGCAAAACCATAAACTATTGCTATCCACGTGCCTCCCATATTGGCCATATGAAGCCCGTCTTTTGTATTTCCATGTGTATTATCCAGGTCTAATCGAGCTGTTTTACCAAAATAATCATAGGCTTTAGCGTTGTCACCTAATTTGGAAGCCATCACACTAAATATACAAGAAGATAAAGAAGAATCATGAGTGGTAATTTGTTCATAGTAATTATAGGAACTATTCATCGTTTCCAAATCCTGTTCATCTTCCAAAAGAAAATGAGCAAGTACTGTATCTGCTTGTTTACAAACTTGATATCTATAAAGAGTTAGTGGATGATAATTTAGCAAAAGTGGAAATTTTTCTTTCGGGGTATTTTCAAAATCCCAGCGATCCTTTTGTAAAAAACTATCATCTTGTGCATTGATTTTATACCTTTCATCGTATGGAAGGTACATCTTTTCCCCTGCACTAACCCACTCGATCACTTCTAATTCCGTTAATTGTAATCTATCGCTCAATTCACCTAATACCTTGTTATCCTTTTCTTTCAAAAGATTATATGCCTTAGCAGCCCATAACAAATTATTTTTTGCCAAGACATTTGTATAATAATTGTTATTTACAATACATGTATATTCGTCAGGACCCGTCACACTATCAATTCTAAATTGTCCATCTTTCATATGACCAGTATCGATCCAAAGACGAGCAGTTTCAAATAGAAGTTCGGCCATATAATCCATTAAAAATGAATCATCCTTCGTTACTAAATAATACTGAATATAACTATACGCTATGTCTGCGCTGATGTGATATTGTGCTGTACCTGCTGGAAAGAATGCTGAACTTTCAGGTCCCGTAATTGTTCTCCATGGAAATAACGCCCCTTTTTTATGACCCATTTCCTTTGCTCTTGCTCTTGCACTATCTAAAATAGAGTATCTTTGGATTAATAGATTTTTTGCCAATTCTGGATTTGTCATGACGAACACTGGAAATATATAAATTTCAGTATCCCAGAAATAGTGTCCCTCGTATCCTTCTCCTGATAATCCTTTAGCTGCAATATTACTCACAGAGTCTTTGCCAACCGATTGTAAAAGCTGATAAAGATTAAAACGAATTCCTTCTTGAAGGGAAGTATCTCCACCGATTTTCACATCCGCGATACTCCAAAACTTATCTAAGTACTCTTTTTGCTTTATCAAAAGATCTTCAAAAGATATCTCCTTTAATTGTTCTTGAATAGACAGTGCCTCATCCACAACAGCATTACCATGCCTTAATGTGTCTGTATACACATTAAATTTGGTAAATTGAATTGGCTCATTTCCCTTGTATAAATAGGTCTCTTCTACACTGCTTTCAGTTATATTACTTGCATATTCATAATCATCTATATCAATCATAGAAGAGGTAACACAAGCAACTTCTAGCTTTGTTGCAAACGTGATATTTTTCACAATGCTAAAATTTTCTTCTTTTCGAATTTCTGAAATACGAAGTCTTGTTGCATGACCTGAAGCAACTCGAGGATCATTTGGATCGACAAAGTTTGATACATTGCCATCCACTACTGACACAATTTTAACTTGTTGAATATTGTTTAATGGCACTATCTTAACTTCTATCGCAAACAATTCTTTCGTAACAAACGAAATGACTCTTTTAAAATGAATTTTGACTTCCTTACCTCTAGCAGATTTCCAATGTACAATTCTTTCGGAATAGCCTGCATCCATATGCAAATTTCGTTCTAAATGTAATACTTCCCCATCAAATAAAGAAAAATGTTCATCATCCAAATATATATTTATCGTTTGAGCATCAATGACATTCAAAATTTTCTGTTGGATATCTGGAAATGCATGAAGTTTCTCCCCATAACTGATTTCCGTTTCATCATGAAAAGCATTAATATATGTACCACGAATGGAGCTAAATCCACTATTATAGCCCTCTTCAAAATTTCCCCTAACACCTAGATAACCATTCCCTAAAGACAAAAGACTTTCATCCAGCAGAAGGTTTTGGTTATCTATTTCTGTTTTAGTTAGTTTCCAGGTCAATAGATTTCACCTCAGCTATTTTTTGCGCTGTATTTGTTAATAATTTCTTCAAAATCTAACATTGCTGTATTTTCTACTAAATAGTCCGCGTGCGATAAATGTTCTACTGAACCAATTCCTACAGAAAACATCTTTGCTTGGTTCAGTGCGTCTATACCTGCTGCAGCATCTTCAATCCCAATGCACTCCTCATAAGGAATGCCAAAGTAATCAGCAGCAGTCGTGAAGGTTTCTGGATCTGGCTTTCCTTTTTTAACTTTGGAGGCATCGACAATATAATCGAAATAACTTGTGAGTCCAAGTTTTTCTATGATGTTTTTTGCATTTTCACTTGCTGAACCAAGCGCAATTTTAATCTGGTGTTTTTTATTGTTTATCAACAAATTTTCAATACCAGGTAAGATGTTTTCTTTAGTAATAGATTCAGCTAATTCTAAATAGTATTTATTCTTTTTATTAGCTAATTTTACTTTTTCCTCATTAGTCAACCTTGCCAAAGAATTATTCAATTGTAGTATCAGTTCAAGTGATTCCATGCGGCTAATTCCTTTAAGTCGCTCATTAAATTGTCTGTCAAATGAGATTCCAAGTTCCTCAGCGAGTTTGTTCCATGCTAAATAGTGAAATTCTGCTGAATCGGTAATAACACCGTCTAAATCGTATATAAATGCTTTTGGGTAAAGAGTCATTAAATTCATTCCTTTCTTGATGAAATGGATTTCACACTTCCTCTTTCTACTAACTTATGTTCAACGTTCACATGCTTATGGTCCAGGTTATTTTCCATTAAGTCTTCCAATAATTGCGCAGCCAGTTTTCCTATTTCAAAAAAATCCTGACCAATTGTAGTGAGCTGTGGGTCCGTGTAACTACTAAATACTAAATCATCAAAACCAGTGATAGAGATATCCTCTGGAACTTTCAAGCCTACTTCTTTTACTGCCTTCATAACTCCAAATGCCATGAGATCGCTAAAACAAAGAAAAGCAGTAGGACGCTTTGTTTCTAAATATTTTTTTGACATTTCATATGCTTCTTGCTCTGAAAAATCAGCATACATGATTCCTTCTAAATTTAGCTCTAAGCCATTTTCTTTGAAGGCTTCTTGAACTCCTTTTATGCGCTCTGAATTAACATAAGTGTTCTTCCTACCAGCGATTATTGCAATATCCCTGTGATTTCTTTCAAATAAGTACATCGCCATTTCTTTGCTGGCCCTTACATTATCAATAGACACGCTACCTACTAATCCATTAGTCGTTTCAGGAATAATATCAAGTACAACGCAAGGTATATTTGTATCGATCAACTCTATATAGTACGGATCATCTATACGTATTCCCTGTAAAAGTGCGCCGCCAATATTACGTTCGCGGCAATACTTCGCATAGCTTTTTTGTTTCTGACGCTGTGAATCTATTAGGTAGATGGACAATTCAAATTGACTAGCTGAAACTGCGGTATAAACACCCTTGAATATATTAAATGCGTTATTATCTTTTTCACTATTATTGAGCACCCCTGAAGATATTAAGCCAATCGTCATTTGTTTCTTAGATGATAGGTTTTTAGCTACAATATTTGGTGTATAGCCCATTTGCTCAGCAATCTCAAAAATTCTCTGTCTCGTCTTTTCATTCACATCTGTATAGTTGTTAAAGGCTTTTGAAACAATGCTGACAGATACACCAGCTTCTTTTGCAACATCTTTAATAGTAGTCAATTTCATAACTCTCTTTCTAAATGTAATGAGGTATACTTAAGTACTTTTGTTAATGATTGCTTTTTCCTGCATCTTCAATGAGAATCTATAAAATGCAGCAAAAGATAAATAGGCACTTAATGATCCGATAAAAAGTGGTATCAAAAATACAAGCTTTGTAGTACTTACGTAAAACAACAAGAAATTACTAATAAGAATTACAAAAGATAAGAACGGACTCCCTATCATTACTAAAAAAGTGTTCTTTAACAATTCTCGAATATTCATTTGAAAATGCACATTTAATGAAAAAAAGTTAATCGTAAAAACAAATAATGCAAATCCCATAATCGAAAATACTAGACGGAATAGTTCATGCTCATTCGTAAAATAATAGAAGTCGATAATCCATATTAGCCAAAGTAAGGTCAAAACAAGCCCCGCCACAACACTCTTTTTATAATTAGATCTAATATGCGAAAAATATGCTTTTGTTAAAGAGGGATGATCAATCTTTAACACCCAATCACGAGCCATCGCAAACAATCCAGTTGTACTAGGGAAAAACAGTAAAGGAAATAAAATTAATAAAGGTACATAGTAAATTACAAACGCTATGCTAAAATTATTTGCGTATATACTTAAAACAATAATTATGATTGGAACATTGATTATCATCCATAAAATATTAATAACAGAAAATCGCATAACCCATTCTGTTGTACTGTACAATACTCCCGGGAAACCTGAAAACTCACGCATGTTGTTACCTCCTGAAGTAATAGTTTTTATTTCACTGCCCCTTCCCCGATTCCTTTAATAATATGTTTTTGTGCAAGTACATAGAAAATTACTACAGGAATTATGGTAAGCATCAAGCCTGCCATAGCAAGGTTCCATTGAATAGTAAATTGCCCAAAGAAATAAAAAGTAGAAAGTGGGATTGTACGAAGCCCCTTATCAGTAAGTGTTAATGAGGGTAGTAAATAATCATTCCAAATATTTATAACGTTTAAAATCATTACCGTTACAGTGATTGGTTTTAAAATAGGGAAAATAATTCTCCAGAAAACCCCAAACTTCGAAGCACCGTCAATTGTAGCTGCTTCCTCAAGTGTAATTGGGATAGACTTAACAAATCCATGATATAAGAAAACAGAAATACTAGTACTAAAACCAATATGCATAAATATTAAACCTTCGCGAGTATTGATCATTGGAATATGTAAAGAGTTAGTTATAGTGCTCATAAATTGCATTAAAGGCATCATTAACGTTTGGAAAGGAATAAGCATTGTTGCAATAAACACCATGAAAATAATTTTACTTAGTTTGTTATCCGTTCTTGCAAGCATCCAAGCAGTCATGGAAGACAATACAACAATGATTAAGACAGAAATAATGGTGATATACAACGAATTAGCTAATGCATTTAAAAAGTTCATTTTGTCCATTGCTTCTATATAATATTGGAAGCTGAACTCTGTAGGTGGTGCTAACACATTTTCATATAATTCCTGTCGATTTTTAAATGAATTGACAATAATGATATAGATGGGAGATAAAAAGAATAGCGCTGTAATGAGGAGTAAAAGCTCTTTTAATACTCGATAAAATTTTTTCATTACAACTCTACCTCCCTCTTTTTCGTAATATAAACTTGTGTGAGTGTAATTGCTGCTACTATTAAGAAGAATATAATCGCCTTAGCCTGACCATATCCATAATTACCATATCCAAAGATCTCATTGTAAATATTCATGGCGAACATTTCCGTAGAATTAGCAGGTCCACCACCTGTTAGAGAAAGGTTAACATCATAGATTTTAAATGCAGATGAAAGCGTTAAAAACAAGCTAATCGTAAAAGCAGGCATTAACAGTGGGAAGGTAATATTTTTTAATTTTTGCCACCAACTAGCACCATCAATCATCGCAGCTTCCATGACATCTTGCGGTATACTTTGTATTCCTGCAATATAAATAATCATAATATATCCTGCCATTTGCCAAGTAAAAACAAATACTAATGCATATAAAGCAAAATCCTTATCGATCAGCCAATTAAAAAAGAAATGATCCATACCAGTTAACTCGCCTATTAGTGTAAAAACATCTAAGAAAATAAACTGCCAAATATAACCTAATATTAATCCTCCAATTAGATAAGGCATAAAAACCATTGTTCTTGCAGCGTTTGCTATTTTTAGTTTAGATGTCACGAGCAGAGCAAAAACAAGACCAACAATATTAACTGAAATTACTGCTAAAATGGTGAATAATGTTGTCTTCCACGTAGATGTTAGAAAACGGGAATCACCAAATAACTGGATGAAATTATCAAAGCCTACAAATACTTTTGGGTTAGCTGCAATGCCATCCCACTTAAAAAAGGAATAATATATTCCAATTACGAATGGAATAACTACCACGGTCAAAAAAATAATAGTTAATGGAGCAGTAAATAATAAATACCACCCTTTATTATTTTTGTTTTGCATGTCAAAACACTCCTTTCTCCTAGTTTATCCATGGTTCATATTAGTAGTACTGGGCACTCCTCAAATGGTGTGCCCAGCCCCTGTGTATCTATCAACCTTTGAAGTTAAACTATTTTACAGCGTTCTTCCAAGCATCATCTAAGCTTTCTATAAATTCTTCGCCAGTCATATCTTTTGATAAAAAGAACTCTTCTGCTTTTGGACCAAAGTCGTTTGGCACGATATTAGCTGGGTAATAGTTTTGTGCCCAAGGAATCGTTTGACCACTATTAGATGCATTTAATACATCTTGTGATAAAGGATCTAAATCATTTGCTTCGATACTCGTAAGAGCAGGTACGAAGCCAAATTCCTCTACAATGTATTTCTGACCTGTTTCACTTGTGAACATCCAGTTTAAGAAATCTTTTGCAGCTTGCGTTTCAGCTTCATCTTTTTTGCCATTGACTGCCCAGTTATTTCCAACTCCGACTGCTAATTTGTCAGTTCCCATTAGTGGGAATGGCAACATCCCTACTTCAAAATCTACGTCAAAATCTGAAAGCATCCCATAAGCCCAATTTCCTTGATGGATCATCGCTGATTTTCCAGCAGCAAAGTCACCAACTTCTTTGTCATATGTCACATCTAAAGGACTTGGAGTGTTTGCTTTAATAGCTTCCATGAACTTCCCGAACTCTTGAAATTCTTTCGTTTCTGCCATTGTTGTCTCACCACTTGTTAACTTATCGATGAATTCGTAGTGATCGCTTTGCAATGAGAATGGATAGTTACTAATATGACCAATTAGGAAATATGCTTCTTTCGATAGACCAAGACCAGTAATCCCTTCTCCTTTGAACTTTTCTAAAGTGCTAACAAACGAATCATAGTCAGCAACATCTTCTGGTTTTACTAAATCCTTGTTATAAACTAATCCAAATCCTTCTACACCATATGGTATTCCTACAATTTGGTCATCCACTTTAAGTTCCATTCCAGGAGCAATGTCTTTTGCATATGATTCGGCTGACAGATCAGCTACATACGACTTCATTTTTTCTGCTTCTGTAACATTTTGTAGACTGAATATAGATGGACCTTGGTCACTGTTCATACGAATTTGCAACTGTTCAAAATAATCGTCACCTGTTGTGCCCCATACTTCTACTTCCACACCAGTTTCAGCCGTATATTCCTCTGCAAGGGCCTCTAACTGATCTGTAATTTCCACTTTACTTTGGAAGATAGTAATTTTCTGATCTGAAGCTTTACCACTATCGCCATTTTTTTCGTTTCCAGTTGCGCCATCGTTACCGCCACTACAAGCACCTAGTATTAATAGCAAAGCGATTAGAAATAGACTACTCCATGTTCTTTTTTGGTTCTTCATATAAATTCCTCCCCCTATAATTTGAATTTCTATAGTGAATAAAATGAAAAATCATTTTATAACTACCTTTTGCCGTATTCATACTCTATATTTATTTCATCATCACAATAATAGATTTGATCATAAACCTCAAATTCTATTTTTTTCTTATGCTCGACTTTTACAGATAAAGTATTATCTGTAAGGAATATTCCTATAGGTTGACCTTGCCAATGAATCGTAAGCTTCATATGATTCCACTGCTTTGGTAATTTCGGGTTTATTGTAAGTTTCCCATCTACGAGTCTAATTCCCGCAAATCCAAAGACGGCTGCTTTCCATATTCCTCCGATGGATGCTGCGTGTATCCCATCGTCAGATGTATTCATTAATGGTCCTAAATCGACTTCAGTAGCTTTTCTAAATAACGAATATGCAAAATCTGTGTCCCCTATATCATTCGCTAGAATAGAGTGGGTTGCTAAGCTTAACGAAGAATCATGTAATGTTTTTGGTTCGTAATAATAGAAGTTAGCTTCTTTTACTTCATTCGATAACTTAATGTCTTCATGTAAAAAAGTTTGTCGTAACAGGTAAAACAAGAGCAATGTATCCGCTTGTTTTGTAACTTGAAAAGTATTAATTTGTTGTGGATTATAATATAGATATATAGTTCTTAATTTTTCTTGATTTTTATATTTTGTCAGATCAATTTCTTTTAATTTTAAGTAAGTATCATCTTGAGGGATAACTAAATCTTGTTCACGTGGTTGAGGCAAATATATTTTTTCTGCTTTTGTTTGCCAAGTTTTATAAGCTGTTTTTAAATCTAACTTCATTGTCAATTTTTCTATTAAGCTGGGATTATCTTTCATTAATGTTTCGTAATATCGGATTGCAAGTTTTATATTAAAAAAAGCCATATAATTTGTAAAAGCATTGTTGTTTACATGCTCTTTATACTCATCAGGACCTATAACATTGTTAATATGGTATTCTTGCTTCCTTTCATTCCACTCAAGACGACTTGCCCAAAAAATTGCAGTATCAAAAATTATTTCATAACCATAATGGTCCATAAATTCCTGATCAGCAGTGACATTAAAGTATTGGTAAATTGCAAAAGCGATGTCAGCGGAAATATGTTGCTCAATAACTCCAGACCAAATTTTCGTTTGCTTTCCAGTTACGATATCAATATCTCCTAATTTTGGAGTTACTTCTCCGTCAGTTGGCCAAGCCGCCTCCCAAGGAAACATAGCCCCACTATAACCATTTTCCCTTGCCTTTTCCCTAGCTCCTTCTAAGCCATAGTAACGATAGGTTAAAAGTGATTTTGCAATTGCTGGATTGGAAAAGATGAAAAAGGGAAGTATAAATATTTCTGTATCCCAAAACGAATGCCCTTTATAACCTTCTCCGCTCAATGCTTTTGCTGCAACTCCCATTCGTTCATCATGTGCAGGAGCCATAATCGTTAACTGATATAGTGAGAATCGCAATGCAAGTTGATCATATGGATTTTCACTATTAATCTCTAATTTGTAAGCATTCCATATGCTATAATTCCATGCTTCTTTATGTGATTGAAAGAGTGAATCATAGCCTTTTATTGAACTATTTCGCAAATCTTCTAGTGACTTATCCATTAGCAATTGAATATTGTATTCGGTATTGTCAAATTCCTTATCTCGACTAGTGTACACTGTCGTTAGTTTTTCCAATTCCATTTTGTCATTTGGTTGAAGATTAATATTATAGGTAAGCCACACTTTTCGACGAGACATGTTCATTGCTGGATAATCCGTTATTTCTTGGTCATTAACTAATACTTTGTGTGAAGAGTTGATAACCACATCTATTTTGGACTGATTAGTTGTTTGGACTAGTAAAATCTTCTTTTTATCAAATATTCTGCGTTCACCTTCTAAAAAATGCTGTGACCCAGAATTACTCATTTGTGCGTCAATCCCAGAATCAAATGAAATTTGAACGGGGTCTGATAAACTTTTAACAAACATTTTCATACCTATTAAATGTAAATTATCTAGTGACACAAATCGTTTAAATTCAAACTGAAGTACTTTTCCTTTCGGAGAGGTCCATTCAAAAATTCTGATCAGCTCAGCATATTTTAAATTTAATTGTCTTATGTAATCCTTTGTTTTTCCAATTTCAAGACTGAATCGTTCACCGTCAACACGAATATCTAATCTTGTTACATCTGCTATATTTGGTAATTCTGTTACTTCATTTTCTTCAGCCTTATTAAAAGTACCAGCAACAAATAAGTTTCGAGTTTCTTTCATATAGGGCTCTTCAGTAGCAGAGCGTAACCCTAAATAACCGTTTCCAAGATGCATAATCGCTTCCGCTTTCCCAAGTGAATCAGGTTGGAATTCGGTTTCTGAAACAATCCAGTTTTCAAGCTCTTCTTTACCCAACGAATAACTTATCATATTACTAATATCCCCCTCTCCAAAAGTATTGTACTAAGTTACGAAAACGTTTTAGATTTATAAAAGAAACAATTATCAATGGAAAAGTAATTTAGGACAACTCCGAAAACGTTTTAGTTTTAATGCAAATTGTAAGCCTTTACATATTTAACTATAAGTATAAAATTTTTAATTGTCAATAAATTAAAGGTTTTTAGACTATTTTTGAATTTCTTTTATGGAGGAAAACACATAAAAATGTAGACAACTCGTTTTTTGAGTGTCTACACTTTTGTTAGGTTTAAGCAAGTCGTGTCTTTGCTTCCTTAATTTGAATTTTTACTTGTTCGAATCCAGTTCCACCAAGAGAATTTCTTCTACTAACAGCGGCTAATGGAGACAATACATCATATATATCTGGCTCGATTAAGCTACTTGCCTGTTTGAGATCTTCCAGTGGTAAGTCGAGCAAGAAATAGCCTCTTTGGATGCAAAGGAAAACTAATTTACCAGTTACTTCGTGTGCTTCACGGAAAGGAAGTCCTTTAGCTGCTAAATAGTCAGCAAGCTCTGTAGCATTCGAGAAGTCTTTGTGTACAGTTTCATGTAAGCGTTCTGTATGTACTATCATCGTACGAACCATACCTTCAAAAATCTTCAGTGATCCAACGATTGTATGTACCGTATCGAACATGCCCTCTTTGTCTTCTTGCATATCTTTGTTGTAAGCAAGTGGAAGACCCTTAATGACAGTCAGTAATCCCATGAGATTGCCGTATACCCGGCCAGTTTTTCCACGGATTAACTCGGCCATATCTGGATTTTTCTTTTGAGGCATAATACTAGAGCCAGTTGAAAAAGCATCATCCAGTTCAATAAAGTTAAATTCAGAGCTAGACCATAATATAATTTCTTCTGCAAATCGAGATAAATGAGCCATCAGCATAGAAGAATTACTTAAGAATTCTAAAATAAAATCACGGTCACTTACTGCGTCCATACTATTTTCATAGACATTTGCAAAACCAAGATATTCAGCGGCAATCTTGCGATCAATTGGGAAGGTCGTTCCTGCAAGTGCTCCTGCTCCTAGCGGTGAAATATCGATGCGCTTCATAGAATCTTTGAAACGATCCTTGTCACGCTCTAACATCCAAAAATAAGCCATTAAATGATGCGCAAACGAAATTGGCTGTGCACGCTGCAAGTGAGTATAGCCTGGCGCAAGTGTTTCCACATGCGTTTCAGCTTGTGTTACTAGTGTTTGCTGAAAAATCTCAATTAACTTGATGATTTCCAGTACTCTATTTTTCAAAAAGAGATGCATATCTGTTGCTACCTGATCATTTCGACTACGCCCAGTGTGCAGCTTACCACCTACTGGTCCGATTAAATCAATTAGCATTTTTTCTAAATTTAAATGAATATCTTCATTGGCAACGGAAAACTCTAGTTTGTTTTCCGTTGCTAATTTTTTCAATTGAACAAGCCCACCTAAAATACTTTGAACATCTTCTGCTGGAAGTATTTTGCAGTCTCCTAGCATTTGGACATGCGCGATACTTCCATCAATATCTTCCATTACTAAAGCCTGGTCGAACCCGATAGATGCACCAAATTCGTCTACCCATTGTTCGGCAGATTTTTGAAATCTGCCTCCCCATAGTTTTGTCATACTTCCACCTTCTCCGCTCCCTTGTTCACCATTGCGTGAACTTTAGTAGGAAGACCCCATAACTCGATAAATCCTACAGCAGAAGCATGATTAAATTCATCATCTTTTGTATATGTTGCTAATTTCTCATTGTATAGAGAATTCGGTGATTTACGTCCTTCCACAATTGCATGCCCTTTAAATAATTTCACACGTACTGTACCATTCACATACTGCTGTGTTTCCTTTAAGAATGCCTCTAGTGCAGTTCTAAGTGGTGAGAACCAAAGTCCTTCATAAATTAGTTCCGTTAACTTTTTCTCCATTACTGGTTTAAAATGAGCTAATTCTTTTACTAAAGTTATATCTTCTAATTCTTTATGTGCTAATAGTAAGGTATGCGCACCAGGAATCTCATACACTTCACGCGATTTAATACCAACTAAACGATTTTCTACGTGGTCAATACGGCCAACACCGTGTTTTCCAGCCAAATCATTTAATTTTAATATTAATTCATGTAAGGGATATGCAACTCCGTCTATGGATGTAGGTACCCCTTTTAAAAACTCAATTTCAATGACATCAGCAGTGTCAGGAGCATTTTCCAAAGAAACAGTTAAATCATAAGCCTCTTCCGGTGGAGCAGCCCAAGGATCTTCCAAAATGCCACATTCATTTGCACGACCCCAAAGGTTTTGATCGATAGAGAATGGGCTGTCTAAGTTAATAGGAATTGGGATATTTTTTTCTTTTGCGTAAGCAATTTCTTCTTCACGACTCCAGCTCCACTCACGAACCGGTGCTATTACTTCCAAGTTAGGATTTAATGCTTTAATAGAAACTTCGAAACGAACTTGGTCATTCCCTTTTCCTGTACAACCATGCGCAACAGCAGTTGCTCCCGTTTGTTCAGCAATTTCCACTAATTTCTTCGAGATTAGTGGACGAGATAAAGCAGAAACTAATGGATATTTATTCTCATACCATGTATGAGCTTGAAGTGAGATCAATGCATATTCATTGGCGAATTCTTCCCTAGCATCAATCATATAACTTTCAATCGCTCCAACCTCAAGCGCTTTGTTTTTCACGAATGCAAGGTCTTTTCCTTCACCAACGTCTAAACAAACAGCTACAACATCGTATCCTTCATCCTTTAACCACGTAATTGCAACTGATGTATCTAACCCGCCTGAATATGCTAAAACAACTTTTTTGTTCATTATTAAATCCCTCCAATGAATTTATATACAAGTTTTTAGTATTAATATACATAATGTATCATGACTTGTGTATAAATACAACTAATATTTAATAATTATAAGTATTTATTCATCTCCCTGCATCTCCTGAACTTCCACCTTGTCTTCTTTAACTTCTTCAGTGATGGGAGTGTATTCAATCCCTCGTTTATCCAGCTGGTCTTCAATTTCTTGAATAATATTCTGTAAAACAACTAGGCGAGCATGTAATTTATCGTCTCCATGAACAATAAACCATGGTGCATCCGTACAATTAGTTTTAGAAAACATATCTTCGGCTGCCTCTAAATACTGACCATATTTTTCTCGATTTCGCCAGTCCTCGTCTGTCAGCTTCCACATTTTATAGGGATCGGTTTTGCGTTCTATAAATCGTTTCAATTGTTCTTCTTCTGAAACATGTATCCAATGCTTAATAACAATGTAATTTTCTGCTGATAATGTTTTTTCGAATTGATTTATTTCTTTATAAGCTCGTTTCCATTCCTCTTTAGTTGCTAGCTTCTCCACTCGCTCCACTAAAACTCTTCCATACCAGGAGCGATCGAATATGCCTATTTGTCCATGTTGCGGCAGCTTTCTCCAAAAACGTTGCAGGTAGTGATAGCGCAATTCATGGGGCTGAGGTGCAGAAATAGGATGTACTATATATCCTCTAGGGTCTAAACGCTGTGTTAATCGTTTAATAGCGCCACCTTTACCTGCAGCATCCATTCCTTCAAAAGCAAGTATTAGTCCTATCTTTTCTTCTAAAAGAGTCTGCTGTAAGCTTAACAAATGATATTGAAGTTGCTTTAATATTTTTTTATATTCTTTTTTAGAATGTTCAAAATGAGTTGCTTCTAAATTATTTAGTCTATTTTTCAACATAACCCCTCCGATGTTTTTTTAACAGTATACCCATTTTTCTAATTGATTAATATTTTCAATGTTTTGTTCTGAGATAACCTAGATAAAACATACCAAGTTCTTTTCAAAACATGTTACTATCGTTTACGAAGGCTTTGTGTAGGTTTAAATTAAAGTTTACTCATATGCGCTCCCAACTAAATAATAAAAACCCATTTTGACAAAAGATTATCAAAAATGGGTTCCATCAGATTTAAGTTTGGTTTTTATAAAAAGATTGATTAATCTTTTGCCGCCTTTTCAAAGAACAGACCAGCACCATCTTTGGTCGTAATGCGCATTAGAGTATAGTTTACTTCATACAATTCCTTGAGGTGAATAAAATGGAATTACTTTCTGAAAAGGATGCATTGAAATGGATACTTTATGTTCTTTACTTCGGATTACCTACTCTAATAGTAATAAATTTAGGTATATTAATAACTTTAATCCAATTAAAGAGAAGAAATAAAAGATAAAATATAACACGAAGCAACAGAGTAATTGTTCCTTTAAGTACAAAGAGCGTACAAGATATATTTTTTATATACTTTCTTTTAATAAAAATAGACTTAATACTCTTTAGGAGAGAACTAAGTCTAATTTTATATTCTAGGATATACGCACTTTCTCAAAGTGTTCGACAACTGGAAATGGATCGTAGTATGGATGAAGAAGTTTCTTCCATTCCTGATATTCGCTCGATTCTCTAAATCCAATTACATGATCTTCTAGGCTTTCCCAACTCACTAATAGTAAATAATTCCCCTTACCTTCTATACAACGTTGTAACTCATGGGTTATATAACCCGGCATTGAAGATATTATTTTTGATGCTTGTCGAAAAGCATTCTCATAATTTTCTTCTAAACCCGTTTTAACTTGTAACATCACAGCCTCTAATATCATTTTACTGCTCCTTTACGTTCTAAATTCTTTAATAAATCACTTAATGTGATTTCCGCCATGGAGTCAATTCGAGCATCAAAATTCTCAAATTTAAGGTTTCTTGTAACATTATTTGGAACAATAATACATCGAATCCCTGCCTGTTTTGCTGCACTCAATCCATTAAGTGAATCTTCAAATACTATCGTTTCTTTTGGTGACAACCCCAAGTCCATAAGTGTTTTATGATATAGTTCAGGATCTGGTTTAATTTTAATCACATCATCTTTTGTATTAATAACTTCAAAGTAATCTATTATATTAAGTCGCTCTAAGTAGGTGTGCACCCACTGCTTTGAAGAACTAGAAGCTAGCGCTATCTTCATATTACTTTGTTTAGCTTCATCTAAATATTCTTTCACACCTTCACGAAGTACAGGTACTCCCATCTTTTCTTCATATCTAAGTGTTGCATACTCTTCAATCAATTCACAATTGACTAAATCACCAGCGATTTCCCGAAAGTAAGTGTATAGAACATCATTTCCAGTTCCAATACAATGAGAATATCCTATTAAATCCAAACTAATATGATGACTTTCCCAAAACACTTCTTTGAATGCCTCATACCAAGTGGATTCTGTATCAACAATTAAACCATCAAAATCAAAAATAACTCCTTTAATCAATTACAACACCTCATTTTTATATTGTTTTGTTAAAAAAATTCGTAAAGCCCACCATCGAAATAATTAAACTCTTCGTTTGTAATCTGTTGTAATCTATATCCTGTATAAAAGGCATCTAGTAATTCCTTATCAAAAAGAAAGGATCGAATAGCAAGCGCTATATCATATCTTGGATCACCAAAGGCGGTCTCAGATAGGTCAATAAACGTATGAACCTGATTATCCGTAACTAGTACGTTATCTATCGTACAATCTCCATGTATAAGCGTTTGTGGTATAGTTTCCGGTTTGTTTAATATCAATTTTTCTAATAATTGCTGATTTCCATCCACCTCATAGTTATTTAGATTGTATGCTGCTCTTTTAAGTTGCATATCTAACCAGCATGCCTGTTGTTTCCATTTTAGTGGTGGATCAGTTTCGTGTACTGTTCTCAACTTTGTGCCAAAACTATGAATTAGGTTCTTTTTTTCCTCAACTGTTTTAGCAACAATTAATGCCTCCCTTAGGGGAATTCCTGGCTCCATACTCATGAGAAGGTAACTATTATTTTCATCCTCTTCAAAGTCGAGATACGTGGGTATAGATAAAGCAGTTTTAGCGTTCAATTCTTGCATAACTTTTGCTTCCTTTAATAACCATGATCTATACTTTGGTAAAGAGGAACATTTGCAAACATAATTCCCTTGTTCAGCATGAAAAAATTGCACTTCAGAAGTTGCGCCCTGCCTTTTAGGATAGGAAGTCTGCAGAACATTTCCAATTATTTTTTTAAATTTCTCTGGAATAGATTGATTTTTAGTGTTTTTCACCATGGTCACCTCATTTGCAACATTTCGGTTATCATAGTTCATATTCTCTACCCACATACTATAATCCTGTTATGTTCTAAGATAATGTGGACACAACACACAAATAAATGTCTAGTTAAATTGTTTAAATGTTACGATTATTATGCAAATGTGACATTTTTGTGAAAAAAGGATATTTTCCACAATCCGACAAACTTTGCAATTTCCCTATTATACAATGAACAAGTTGCTACATTACCTACAAGAAAAATACTCCAAGAAATGAAGCTAAATATACAATACGGAGGAAATATTGTGAACAGTCATATGCACCAAAAATCATTATTGCTACAAATCGAATTAAAGAAAAAGGAAATGTATAGAAAGGCAAGTATTCTTGGATTTACCCATCCAATTGTCGTTACTTGTAGTCAGGAGCTAGATAAATTACTGAATAGATACCAACAAAAAGCTTCATAAATATGAAATATACAGGTACCTGCTTAGCTTCTAAACTAAGTTAAATAAATTTACTTTTTCTTTTAAAAAAACCGATTTCTCCGCTATTCGAGGAAATCGGTTTTTCTTAATAATTTTCATATTTTTTGCTCAGTATTTGTCGCTAATCTTATGTTATTTTTTTGTAAAATACTTTTTCCCGACTGTTTCGACAAAAGATGGAGCTATCGCATATAGTTTGCTTGTAATACTCATATAAGAAGGTAGATCAATCTCTCGGACCGGTTTTTCAATTACTTGTTTTATAGACGCTACCACTTTTTCTGGTGTCAACAGATGTTTCTTCATACTATTTCTATAACTACCAGTCTGATCAGCTAGATCGAGAAAAGGAGTATCTATTGGTCCAGGATTAATAGTGGTCACCTCAATATCAAACTCCTTCAGTTCCATCCGGATAGCATTTGCAAACCCAAGTATGGCATGCTTTGAAGCAGCGTACACAGACGCTTTAGGAGTAGCAACTTTACCTGCTTGAGACGCAACAAATATAAAATGACCACTTCCGCGATTTTTCATCTTTTCTGCAAAGTACTTCGTCAACTGCATCGGTGCGAGTACATTTACTTGTATCATTTTCTCCATATCTGTTTCATCCATCTCTAATAAATAGGAGAAAGTCCCAACACCAGCACAGTGGATTACCGTATCAGGTGTACCCATGCCATTAAAAAGGGCATCATATAACGGAGCATTTGTTAAGTCTGCTTCAACTGTATGTATACCACTGGTCGATAAATTGTTTAATACAATTGTATTACGACCCGTAGCCCAAATCTCGTGACCTGCTTCATGTAGTGTTTTTGCCAGCAATAAACCTACTCCACTCGTCGCACCGGTGATTAAAATTTTTTTAGCATTGTTCATATAAGAAAATTCCTTTTTCATCTCGATTTGCTGTTATTAGTTCTTCCTCTATTAAATAATCTATTTGTCCAATCGTTTCAGAAAGGGTTAAACCAAGTTCCTTTTCGTAAACCTTCGGAAATAGTTGTTTTGTCAGTTCGAAGATTGTTTTTTCACCATCACTTAACATATCTAGTACTTTAAGCGCTCTCTCTCTTTGTTTTTCCAGTCTATATGTAACAAGCTCTTGAATATTATACACTTCGTTGCCATGACCACTATACACCTTTTCTACAGGGAGCTGTTGAATCTTTTTCAATGATGCATTATATTGTAACAACGATTTCTGACGGCTTTGCTGAGGGTCTAAAGGAGGTTCAATTAAAGGATTAGATGAAACCTTTTCCAGTATAAGGTCACCTCCAATTAGTACCTTTGAGCTTTCAGACCAAAATGCTAAATGGCTTTGCGCATGTCCTAATGTTTCAAGCACTTGAATATTCGGATGCCCAGGCAATGAGTCGCCGTCGTATAAATAGTTGTCTAATGTTCGACTACCAAGGAGGCTTAAAGGTCTTCTCATTTTTTCTACCCAATGAAAATAGTCCTCCGGTACACCTTCCTCTTTTAAGCATTGCAGATAAAAACGATCATGATACTCTAAAAATGCTTTATCACGCGTCATCCATACTTGATTGTATTTGTGACCTAGAATGGTTGCTTGCTCAAAAGCATCTGTCCACCCAGCATGGTCGGGGTGATGGTGTGTTAACACGACCTGTTCAATATCGGATAGTAAATAACCAGCCTCTTTAATCCCTTTTTTTAATGCTATCAATGCTTCTTCTGTTTTGGGTCCTGCATCGATTAGTGTCAAAGCATCCCCTTTAATTAAATATGCGTTTACGTCTCCTACCGCAAAAGGAGTAGGAATAATTATTTTATGTATCATTTGCATTCTCCTTATTAATGAATAGTCATTCATTACATTGTACTCCTAATTGTGTAAGTCGTCACGAAAACTTAGTTGACTTTTTATAACAAGATGCATATAATTTCATTAATTCAGAATATAAAAGCTAAGATGAAGATTAGTACATATATGATGGAGTTAAGAGAGTGAAATGATCCGCTGCAAGTTTCACCTCCCGCTCGTATATAGAACCTACTTCGGAGCTACTATGTAAACATGGTCGTACCTTCTCGATACGAAGGAATTAAGTTGTGCTGGAAATTTCAGCAAATTTAGGTGGTACCGCGGAAAACAAGTGTTTTCGTCCTTAATATATATGGGATGAGAGCGCTTTTTTATTTTGTTGAAATTAGGCATGACTATAAGGAGGAATTCCAATGACGAACATTGTGTTTGTAGGGGCTGGTGCTATGGCGGAAGCAATTATAAATGGTTTAACTAAAGAAGAGAAAATTTCGCCTGCATTTATCCATGTAATGAACAAATCAGATGACAGACAGCTTGCGCATTTAAAAGAAACGTACAATGTGCAGATCGTATGCGGACAGAAAAAAGCGTTAACGGAAGCTGATATCATTTTTTTAGCGATGAAACCAAAGGATGCGAATAATGCGTTAACAAGTCTGGCGCCATATATAAACAACAAAGCAACGATCATTTCAGTTATTGCCGGTATCAGTATCCATACCATTACAAATTATCTTGGAAATAGACCAATTGCACGAGTAATGCCAAATACATCGGCAACTGTAGGCATGAGTGCATCTGCTGTCTGTTGGAATGAACTCGTTTCAGAAGAATCTAAACTACTCATCATTAATCTCTTAGAATCGATTGGCACAGTCAAAGCAGTAGCTGAAGATGATTTACATATTGTTACTGCACTTTCAGGAAGCGGTCCAGCCTACTTCTACTTTTTTGCTGAACAGTTTGAATCCGCTGCTGTTGAACATGGTTTGAACAAAGGAGATGCTCGCCAATTATTCATTCAGACGATGGAAGGTGCAGCACAAATGCTCAAAAAAGGAGATGTGGAACCAAAAGAACTTCGTAGAAGAGTCACGAGTCCTGGCGGCACCACAGAAGCAGGCATAGAACAATTAATGGAACATCAAGTGAGTGAAGCTATCTTTGCTTGCATCCATGCAGCGCAAAATAGATCTCGAGAGCTAGGTAAATTATTCGAGTCCTAAAAAAAGATTCCGAATGAAGTACAACTCGTTCGGAATCTTTTTTATACCCTTAGTTTAACTAAATCACCATTTATCCAACTATATTCCGCAAAATCTTCTGCGATATAAATAGGGAAACGATAAGCTTCTACTTGCGTAATCATCTTGTTCAGATCGGATGACAAAAAACGAGCGCTAATATGGTTGACAATCAAATGTCTAGCATTCGCTTTTTGACAAACCTCTGCTGCATCCACTATTGTGGAATGTCCATAAAGACGTGCAAGCTCAGCAGTTTCTACGTCGAATGTTCCTTCATGAACGACCACATCAGCAGCCTCACTTAACATTATAGAGTTTTCACAGTATTTTGTGTCTCCCAATATCGTTACCTTAAATCCTTTTCTCGGTTCTCCAGTTACCTCTTCACTCTTGATCACTCTGCCATCGGGAAGTACAACATCTTGTCCATCCTTTAATTGTTTTAATAAAGGACCTCTCGGAACTCCTAATGCATCCGTTTTATCAATAAATAATTCCGGTGCAAGTGCTTTTTGTTTGACGGTATAGCCGAAGCAAGGCATAACATGCTCTAATAGTTTTGCCTCCACGATAAATTGTTCATCTTCAAATACGATACCCTCATCTATTTCTATTATAGAAAATGGATATTTAACATGCGTTCTTGATACAGCGAGCGTTACTTCTATCCAATTCTTAAGTCCTGTTGGTCCATATATTGTAAGTGGCTCTTCCCCACCTAAAAATGAGCGGGAGCCTAGTAATCCAGGGAGTCCGTAAATATGATCTCCATGTAAATGTGTGATAAATAGTTTTTCCAGTTTACGAGGCTTTAATGACGTATGTAAAATCTGATGTTGAGTTGCTTCCCCACAATCAAACATCCAAAATGTCCCTCGCTCCTCTAATAGTTTCAATACAGTGGATGTCGTATTACGTTGTTTCGACGGCATCCCTGCACCAGTACCTAAAAATAATAACTGCATTTTTGCTCACTTCCTTTAACAAGACTGGACATAAAATAACTATAGAAACCTTAGTAATTACAACCTGTAGTTATTTTTATAAAGTCCTATAAATTATCTACATTTATTGATTATTTAAATAATATTAACATTAGTCTAACTCTAAATTTCGTGTATGTAAAAAGTAAAACTGCAAACAATAATTAAACAACTTAAAGGGGCGTCCAAAACTTATGAAATTAGAGTCATTGATAAAGCCATTAGGTATTCACATAAGTCCAGAAGACGTGTCCATTGACATAAAAGGTCTGGCTTTTAACTCCTCTAAAGTAAAGCGAAATTATATATTTGTTGCAATACCAGGGACCATGACAGATGGACATAAGTATATACAAGATGCTATTTTAAATGGAGCTTGTGTTGTTATTGGCGAAGAGAATCTTTCAGCTTTAGGTGTGCCCTATTTTCGGGTACCCAATTCACGAAAAACCTTAGGATTACTAGCAAAGATCTTTTATAATAATCCTACTCAACATAAAATAATGATAGGAATCACAGGAACAAATGGGAAAACGACTACCTCTTATATGCTTAGACATATTTTGGAATCTGCAGGAATATCCTGTGCATTATTCGGTAGTGTTTCGACGATAATTAACGGAATTGAAAACGAGTCTACACATACAACTGCTGATGCAGTAACTATAAATGAGCTTTTAGAAATGTGTAACGACTCGGTTGTCATAATGGAAGTTTCCTCTCACGGTTTGGTTCAATCTCGGGTGGAGGGTCTTCAATTTGATTTTTGTATTTTCACTAATTTAGAGCAAGAACATTTAGATTACCATGAAAATATGGAATCATACTACTTAGCTAAACAATCTCTATTCAATTATTTAAAACCCAATGGCGTTGCTATAATCAATTCGGATTCATCATGGGGTGAGCGACTATGTTCGTATGTAAGCTCTTTAAATAAAGAGGTTATCAAAATTAATGGAAAAAATCCAACATATATCGTAAATGATGAGGAACTTGTATCAATGAAGGAACCAATACAATCATATTCACTAAACAGTCAGATGAAAGGGAAGCATAATTTAGAAAACGCTTCGCTTGCATTTTCAACGGCAATCTCCTTAAAACTAGAACCTTTGAATATTGAACGTTCATTAGAAAATTTCAATGGGGTACCAGGAAGATTTGAGCTTTTCAAGCATCCTAGTGGAGCAAACTGCATAGTTGATTATGCTCACACAGCGAATGCCTTTTCGCATATTTTAGAAACGGCTAACTTATATAACCCCAATAGAATCATACATATTTTTGGATTTAGGGGAAATAGAGACGTCCAAAAAAGAAAAAATATGGTTCAAATCTCTCTAAATAAATGTCATCTTTGTATTTTAACATTGGACGATCTAAATGGCGTACCAGCAGAACAAATGATTCAAGATTTATATTCACTGGATCCATTGAATAGATGCATTATTATTCCAGACCGAACTTTAGCTATTCAGTATGCATGGGAAAATGCTCATAAGAATGACCTACTAGTTATCACAGGGAAAGGCATTGAAAATTATCAACAAAGTTATAGCTTACCTACCATTTCTGACATAGACACGCTAAATTATCTGAACGATTCATCTTTAGTTCAACAACAGCATTCTCAATTATTGTGATCATCTAAGAAGTCTTTGCTGAAGCTTGTTTTCGATTCTAGTGAAGGCTTCTTTTTCGCCTTCATTCCACGCTTTATACTATTTTCTCCAAATTTGCCCTGCAATTGCTCCACGAGCTTCAGAATAGGCTCTTCTTTTGCATGTTCTTCAAAGTTAAAGATAGATAGCTGCTCTACTGATTCTCCTTTATCGTACACATTGTTGACTGTTATACCCAATAAGCGAATCGCATCACCATTCCAAGAGACATGGAATAAGTCTAATGCTAATTGATTTATTTCATGTTCCTTGTAGAGATTGCTAGTTACTGTTTTACTTCTCGTTTTGTTTTTCCAATTAGCATCCCGTATATGTATAGTTAAGGACCGTCCGGCCAAATTTTTGGCATCAAGTCTAGCAGCCACCTTTTTTGATAGTCGATTAAACACTTTCTCCAGTTCTTCTATGTTGGACACATCATAAGGCAATGTTGTTGAATTGCCAACACTTTTCGTATCATAAATAGACTCGGGATCAACGGCTCTATTATCTGTACCATTAGCTCGATTTAGCAGTCGAATACCGTTCTTCCCTAGTTTTTCTTTCAGTAAATTTGAATTGGCATTGGCCAAATCTCCTATAGAATTAATACCGATAGATTCCAATTTTCGAGCAGTGCTTTCTCCTATACCATGCATCTCTATTACGGGAAGTGGCCATAAAATATCACTCACCTGTCTTTTCCGTAATACAGTTATTCCCATTGGTTTTTTAAGATTGGACGCCGTTTTAGCTAGAAATTTATTAGGGGCAATTCCAATTGAGCTAGGCAAATCTAGCTCTCGTAAAATGCGATCCTGGATTGATTTGGCAAAGCCGACTGCATCATTATTCAATTCAACGTCTGTCACATCCATGTACCCTTCATCTATAGAAACAGGCTCAACGAGATGCGTATAAGATCTTAAAATCTCGAACATTGCTTTGGAAGCGATTCGGTACCGTTCAAAATTCGGGGGCAATAAAATCAGTTCTGGACATTTTCGTTTTGCTTCCCATACAGACATCGTAGTATAAATACCTTTGGCTCTTGCCTCATAAGAGCATGTAACTAGTATGCCCCGCCTTTCTTTAGGATTACCCGCTATAGCAATAGCCTTTCCTTTTAAAGAGGGGTCATGTGCTTGTTCAACCGATGCATAAAAGCTATTCATATCCAGGTGAAAAATAATTCTATGTTTACTAGACAACACATCCCCCTCCTTCCCACTCACGTATAATAGATAGTATGTTCTATATAACTCATTATACAATAAATTTAATTAGTGATATATCCGAGAAACGTTGATTTGCGCTTCAATCAACATTATCTACTTTAAAAGAATTAGGCTATGTTAAATCTAGAGGATCTGAACAAGATTATCCATTTAATGAAAAGCTACTTTTCATAGAAGATAAAAAGAGGTGGAAACCGATAATGGAATAACGTTCCTACCTCAATCATCCTTCTTGACTATTAACTTTACTTGTATTTTTTCGTTAATTTGTATTCAATAAATATTACCTTTACATATTTCGCACTCTATACGAGTAGCACTCATGAGGCAACCCAATGCAACCGTCAGTTGAACAGATAATACAACTTCACTAAATTCTCAAGTCTCCAATCTTTTCACATAAATCTTTAGCTCTTTTAGACAAAAAAATCTTCTGACGCAAATATATAGTCAATTTAGACCTAAGAAACTCATCAATACAGTAGAACAGAAATGAAGAAAAAAGAGAAATAATGAAATAAAAGTTGAAAATTTCGCTACCTGAAAATAAAGCTGGGGTTACAACAAACAAAGTGGCTAGGAATAAGTGTATTATTAATGCAAAAATCACTCTATGAAAAGAAATTAATTTATTTGTGACGAAATCAGAGAGAATAGATACTGGTACTCCATAAATCAAAAGAATTGGAAATAGATAAATACCTATTATGATTGCAAGATCTTTCTGTGCTGTGAGGAAAAAACTTAACATAATTAAGACACAAGCCATTACCGCGGAAACAAGTTTTCTAATAATTATGTTACTCCCCCCAATCCAAATAATCTCTTTCCGAATATACTTATTGGTTATTTCACCAATCATCTTCAGAACTCCTTCTTCAACTAAACTGCCGCGTTAGTTCAATAAGAAAAGGCAACCCTTATTGGCAGCCACTTGTTTAACTAAAGCACCAATAGTTGAATAACAATCACATTACTTTTCCAAATACTCTTAAAACCATTTTTAATAAAGTGACTTTAAAAGTGGAAACAAATATTAAATCTTTTATGATCGTATCTTTATGTTTCAAAAAGTTTTTAATTTGTTTTCTTCTATTGAGAATCATAAACATAGGTAACTTTTTAGGTTTAAACCACTCCAACTTTTCTGTTTCATGACCATTCTTAATTGGCAACCCTTTATACACTTCTCCTAAGAATAAGTGTTGCAAATCATCATATTGAGGTTGATAATATTCTCCAATTTTTCGTTTAATTGAAATGATATATCCTGTTTCCTCCTCAGTTTCCCTAACAGCACAATTTTCTAAAAGTTCATCTTTTTACAATGTACCTCCTGGTAAATCCCAGAGAGGATAATCTTTTCGCTTGACTAACAATATACGACCTTCTTTATCTATAACAATAGTAAAACAACCAGAAGTTTTTGCCATATCAATTATGACCCCTTTTTAAAATCTACTGCGCAGCTAAATGAATGAGAAAAAGCAACCGTTAGTGCAATAAAAAATTTCCTTTACACCTTTTAAAATAAGATTACAACTCATTATTCACTTTATCTAAAAAAAGTTGTACTTCTCTTGGAGATTTTAAAATAATGACTTTCTTATCATTAGGTAATTGTTCAAGTTTCTTTAAAACAACAGGTTTCTTTGTTTTCGGGTAATACCAAACCCATTTCAGAAATTCTAAATCAAGCCTCTCATTGACGCCCTCTGCCATATCTGGTCTTGATTTTCCACGATATTGAATCATTCGCTTGAAAACTCTATAGATGCATATTATCCTACTGATATCAACAAAGATAATGGTGTCTACTGCATTCAGTCTTATATCCATTGTACCGTTATAATTCCCATCAATAATCCATTCTTCTTTTTTAACCAATTCATTTTGAACTTTTCTTTGTTCCTCTTTGGATGTTGGTGTCCAATTTGGCTTCCAAAACAATGCATCTAAATGATAAACTTCTATGTTCAATTTCCCCCTAATCTTCGTGCCAGGGTAGACTTCCCTGACCCTCCTGAACCAATCAATGCAATCTTTTTCATTGTACGCCACCTCTATAAATACTAACTGGTACTTTTGGTGAACAAAAAAAGAGCTATATTATCAGCTCTATATTTCACTTAAACACCCGTTACTTTTAGTACAATCCTTCACAACCTCTTTAATAATTCCATTAATTATTATTTGGGGATTCTACTTTCTCTATGGTTATTATCACAGCTTTGTTTTCCTTGAATCCAATCTCTAGGTTACTCATATTTTCTTTATCAAAATATCCAATTGTAATTAATCCACTTTCAACTCTTTCATAAAAGTTTTCACCATATGCTTGAATTACATTTTCTTTTGTATCGCCCACTTTTATTCCTTTTACAGTTTGATAATTGTTGGTGAAATAATAGCTGATAACTTTATCTTCAATAATCCCAAACTCGATTCCTTCATAAAATAGATATTTTGATTTTGGGTTTGCAACAATATTAACTTCAATTGGTTTGCCAAAAGCTCCTATTACATCATTTGGAGTTGAGTTTAATGTAATTGAATTTATATTTTCTTCTGAGAGGTTTATACTGTCCATATCATTATAGAATTCCATTTTGCTCTTAGCTAAGGGGTCACATCCCATTAATAATAAAAGTATAAATAAGCTAAAAATTTGGATACTGAATTTCGTTTTACTCTTCACTATAAAACTCCACCTTAATATTCTTATTAATATTATATTTAAGTAAAGCACCAGTTTGGTTAAGATGAAAACCTTATATTTTCTTTTTTGTTGTCTATTTATGAACTTGGTCATTTATTGTTTTAAAAATCCGCGTGTAAACATCTTTTATGTTCACTTCGTTTTTCACATCGTTATACAAACCATATTGCCAAACATCAGTATTATTTTCTTCTTCTGTTCCACCATGTAGGTAGCCTGTTGCATAAACCCCATCAATTCCAGGTGCAGTTTCATATGTTAGGTTTTCATTCACAAAAGGAAGATGTCTTTTTGGGGATTCAATAAAGAAAGTTGGAATTGTTAAACCTTGATAAGTTTCCACATATTTGTCATCATCAGCTTCAGCAAATTGTACAGGTGTAATAAAAACTGCGTCAAATTCATTTGAAGTATTCTTTACGTCTCCAGCAATATCTTCTAATGATTTTTGAGTAAATGTAATATTTTCTTCTATTACTTCGGGAATATCACCAATAACTATAATGGACAAATCACGACTGTTATAAATTTCAGATTTCACTTCATCTTTGTTACAAGCCCCTAAGATAAACGTAAGTACTATAATAAATGACATAATCTTTTTCATACAATTCAATCCAATCTTTTGATGTTTTGTTCCTATTCCTATTAAAATAAACCCCTGCGTTAGTTTAAGTGATTGAGTTGACAATCACTTAATTATTCAATAATCGTTGAAACTTTTTTAACATGCTTACGTATGTGTAGTTAAGTAGTAGCTTTTAGGAGATGTGTCGCCATGTTATTATGTATTGGTATTCTTTCATTTACTGTTTTAGGAGTATTTTTATTGAATGGAAAAGGAACTTTCCTTATAGCAGGATATAATACATCATCTAAAGAGGAAAAGGCGAAATACGATAAACTAGCGTTGAGTAAATTCTATGGAAAAACATTTCTTGCTTTATCAGGAAGCATGGTATTTTGGTTATTAAGCGATATATTACAAAACAATTCACTATTCATTATTGGTTTGATTTTATTTATCAGTATTATTGTATTTAGCTTGGTCTATTCTAATTTGGGGATTCTATTTAAAAAGGAATAAAATAAAAGTGATGCAATTTCGCTGCGAAATTGCATCTTTTTTATGGAAATAATCGACCAAGCTAGTTTAAGTAACCTGCCACTATAATTAAATAAGAATGATGGCTATACTCCTTCTTAAAGTAACTCACCTGTTAGTTGAAGAAGTAAAGTTAAGCATATTCTACATTACTTAGATTTCTCCTCCGAATATATAAGAGAGGAATACAACAAACAAAACACCCAACGAAATAGAAATTAACGAAAAATATTTAATAACCCCTTTTTCTTTCTTAAAGAAAGCGATAATTCCAAGTGTTATGCCTGTTAAATAGATAGAAAAACCGATCGGTATGGCTATCATAGACCACTTTCCAAAAGTTATATTGATAGGAGGAAAAATCATGTACGCAATAAAAATCCCAATGAAACTTAGAATAATTGAGTACTTACTATACTTCATTTCCAAGTTTCATATCCTCCTTAGTGAACTAAACTGCGTCGTTAATTCAAGAAAAAAGTGTCTCCCCAGACTTGAAGTATAGCATCGAATAGGAATTAATCCATAGCGATTCGCTAGAACTAGAGCGTCTCATCCAGTTTCTGAATCTTTGAATCTGAAATTAAATATACATTACCAAAAACGTCCATTTTGTCTCCTTTTACACGTACAGCACAATCTTTGTTCGACGCATAAATATTTATTTCTTCCGACAGGGGGGATAGTTCGCTTTGAACCAGTGCCATGTTATTTTCAAGATCAAAATGAGACAGGACGGAAAAATTGTCAAGACCGATTCCGTCGTAAACAGCGCTCATTTCAACTTCATATCCAAAGTTTTTCGAGCATAACCATTTAGCAGACATGTTGATTGCTCCAGCGCTTGCTCCCATTACAACGGCGTTGCTTTTTTTAATCGAATCTGATAATTCATATTCCATCAAAAAACCATTTTGATTAAGAATATTGCCACCCAACAAGAAGATGACGGAAGCATTTTGAATTATCGTTTGGGCTTCTTCCTTCTGTATGTGGTAATTAAGTAAATGATACTCATCAAACATAATGCCAGCCTGATCGAGCCACGACCGTTCAATAGCACCATCATCTTCAAAAACAGATGGATTCGAGCTAATCATAGCAAGCGATTTTCTATCAGTTATATCCTCCTGAATCGCCCTACTCAGATTCTCTGGAAAAAAATTGTTAAACCAACCTAAATAATAGTGAGTTTTCATAAGTACCTCCTCGGCAAAGTGTGAATAACATTTACTCCTTGCGTCACTCATTCTGTTTTCTTGTCTCTCTTACAATATGTCCAATTGTTAAACACAATTTAAACAACACTATTCAACTTTCCTATCCCTTTAGTTTAAGTGTAAAATTTCACAATATATTTCTGAGATTTACTTGAAGTTTTGACTAAAAACAGATCATCGAAAATGATGATCTTGTCTAACTAAACACCCTTTAGTTGAACATGAAATATTTTTTTATTTTATACATTCAAATACATGAAATGAACTACCCTCTCCATATCCGTTAATAACTTCATGGAGAATAATTTCATCAAAGCCATTATTTTTTAGAATATTTTCAAATTCGCTAGATTCATAAAGGCGAATAGGGAAATCCATTATTTCTGATTTCTCTATTTGATCATCTTTAACTAATTGATAGTTCAATTTTGTATTTAACATCTTATTAGCTTGGTCATAATGGACTTTCTTATATTCAATAATCTCGTTGTTACCAAAGTAATGTCTGTTCGTTTCAATCCATTCAGGAATTTCCTCAACTATACCTGTGTTTGTCATAACAGTTAAAAGTAATTTCCCACCTTCTTTTAAAATTGTTTTCATGTTATTAAGGCTATCTTTCACTAATTCATCTGGCAAAAGTGAAAAAGAACCAAATGGTATCATTATTAAATCATAATTTTTATCCCCATTAAATTCTTCTATTTTTCCATAAGAAACATTTGGTTTAAGGTTTAATTTCTGACCTTTTAATTTACATACTCGCAACATTTCTTCTGAAATGTCAAATCCCTCAATGTCTATTCCTTTTTCCATAAAAGGAATAAGCATTCTACCGTTTCCACACATAGGTTCTAACACTTTCATCTTTTTATCTTGGACAAAAGACAGAAAAAACTCAAGTTCTCTTCCGTTTGCTATAGATTTACTTTTTTCGTATATCTGTGTGCAAAGTTCACCATAATATTTATTCAACATAATCATATTTTTTTGTTTCATTTCTAGTCCGCCTCTATATAAAAATTTATAAATTAACCATTCGTTAGTTAAAGTGAAATTCTTTACAATCTATATTTATTTTAACATAATTATCCAACAAAAAATCACCTCTCAGAAAAACTAGAGAGGTGATTTTAACATTCTTTGATAAAATTTGTTAGTCAAAAGCGATATATTAGTACTTATTCCACTAAACTGCATCGTTTGTTCAATAAGTAATTTTTTTCTTTCCACTTAATAAATATTACTTACGTATATTATTTAAAGGTCCATGATATTATAGAATACCGATTTTAAAGGAGGACATATTTGAGTACTATATTAGATATATTGAATTTCTTTCTTATCAGCGTGTTAGGTAGTATGGTAGGAACGATGATTGTGATGCTTATGTTCTTGAATCGTATCGTAGAAGCTATTGCAGCCAAAGTCTCTTCAGGAGTTGGTCACGGAATCGCAAAAGGTATCGATGACTACCGGAAGCAAAGCGAAAAAAAAAGAAATGGCTAATATTCTCTGATATAGGACGGTAGTCACTTGATGATGGAGATGCTGGAGCAAATGAACAAAACACTTTTAGAGGTGAACAAGAAGATCGATAGGTTAGACGAAATGCTTAATACACACACTGGATGAAAAGATGTATTTATTTAAAATTGAAATGAATGAACGTTTTGATGCAGTTGAAAGCCGTCTTGAATCTGTCGAAAAGAATGTTAAAAATCTTGGTACAATTTTAACTGTACAACAAGAATCAGATGAAAATCATAAGCAATAACAAACAGTATCCGAAAGGGTGTTTTTTAGGCTATGTTAAAGTTACTTGTTTAATTTCATTAGTTTAGAAGAAATAAAAATGACATAAAAAATGAGCTGGGAAATGTATCTCCAAGCTCATTGTATATTGATGTCAGTTTTTTTACTAAATCACCCGTTAGTTAAAGTACTGTTTACACAAGAACAGTTTTTTTCATAAAAAACAGAGTTACACCTATAAGGTGAACTCCGATTTTTATGTTTTTCAACAATAAAACATTAAACAAATTTGAATGAGCCTTAACTTAACTTAGCAAATGCCACTGAAGAACCCTGATCGCAAGATTGGAAACCATTCTTTTCATAAAAATGTCTTACATCAGGGGCTTCTTCAGTTAATAAAACTTTTTGACGAACATTTTTATATTTCTTCAGAACCTGCTCCATCAGTTGAGTAGCAATTCCTCGATTTTGATAAGCATTTAACACAAGAATATCTTGAATATAGATAATTGTTAATCCATCACCAACAATACGAATTAACCCAACTAATTCTTCACCATTCCAAGCTGATATAACTTCTAATGACTGTTCTATTGCTTGTTGAAGAACTTCTAAATCTTGTGTATAAGCATACCATTCTACATCATTATATAATCTTTCTAATTGTTTTCTATTTATATTTTTACTATTAACAAAATTTACAGTCATTCATTTTTCCTCCTCAAAATATATTATTTCGAAGAGTTGTTCCACAATTTTTCCACTGTCTTATACCTCCTTTCGTTTTATTGCAGTTGTTGTATATTACTATTTCAACATTGTTCTTTATTTTCCTTCTTACTACCCAAAAAATATCTTATTGCACTAAACTGCCTCGTTAGTAAAAAAGGCTTTACTCCTTCTTGAAGTTAAGCACCAAGTTAGTTCAAGTACTCATAATTCTGGTGATGGTTGAAATTCAATTGTTTCTGCTTGATACATTTTGTCACGATATTCATACACAATTACAAGTTGACCAACAAAGCCAGCTGGAGAAATTTGACCTGAGATTGTAGCAATAAGTTGATGGTCTTTTACTTCATATTTAATTACACCACCAAAAGAAATATCCTCAAATAAGTTTGTAGGTTTTATTTTTAAAGGGGTTATATCAACTTTATACACATTGTCACCTATTTTAATTTCGGCTTTATCTGTTGTTAACTTGGTTTTTACGTTTTTATAGATAATTGCCATTGGGTCATCAACAAGCACATCAATCAATCCATTTGTATATCTATAAACATAAACTTTTTGCTGTAATACACCAGTACCGTATCCTTGGTTCAGAATTATGATTAGTTCTTGCTTTTTATCTTTGTTAATGTCTTCGTAATATATTTGTGGGGCATAAGTTATATTATTGGCAACGTTTATCCAAAAAGGTCTTGAGTAAACCTCCCCCTTGAAATCAAGTTTGAAATCATAATATAGGTCATTCATTTGTTTAGCATATAAAGTTATGTCCTCTTTACTTGACCTCGCAACGATATCATATCCTTCCATTTCTGCCCTTGGATTATTAGGGACAATAATAAGAAGAAAGGCCATTATAAAAGGAATGCACCTTTTCATTAGTTCAACACCTCATTTTAGTGTTCCCTAAAATGTTTTCTTATTCAATTAAACTGCTGCGTTAGTAAAAAACGATTTAATCCTTCTTGAAGTAAAACACCTGTTAGTTGAAGAAAAAGAATTAAAATATATTCCTAATATCTTCCCAACCATATACAAGTTCGGAAAATTTCTTTCCTCCAATCTCCACTTCAACAGTATCTATTTTTCTACCTCCAAGTGATTCATAAAATAGACGAGAAATATTATCTTTTAAGACAAGAACAAGCATAGAGTTTAATCCCATTGCTTTAATTTCATCTATGACTGGTTTAACAAGGTCTTTTCCAATACCTTTACCTTGATACTCTTTTAAGATATAGATAGCGTATATCTCTCCGTCGTACCCATTATATCTACTGCTTCTTTCTTTACCACCTTTAGAAAAACCAACTATTATTCCCTCATGGCTTTCTGCTACATAAACACCTCCACTCGGAATGGCATTGGTCCACATTTTTTCACGGCCTTCATACGAAAGACTACTTAAATATTCATCAGAAACTATGTTGGCATATGTTGTTTTCCAACTATCGACATGTACTTTAGCTATTCCTTTTGCATCGCTTAAAATTGCTTTTCTAATTTTAATAAACCCGTTATCCATTTATTTCACCCCTCCATAAACCACATTAACAATAAGAGCTGTCTCCTGACCAGCCTTGTTCTGCTAAAGCACTCGTTAGTTTAATTAGAACAGAGACGCTTTTTAAACAATCGCGTTCTATTCTTAAATAAGGAACCACGAAGTATCTTACGAATTCGCTTTAAGCCTTAATTTCTATTATCGAGAGAATTACCACATTTTTTCTCACTATATTTTGTTTCAGTTTCAACTATGTCTGTAACACCATCAGATGATAATTTGTCTTTTTCACAAAATTGCTTAACCAATTTCCCCTTTTTGGTTATACCATAATAATACGTCACATCTGGTTCGGCTTGAAAGATAACCATATAATGACCATGATAAAAGTCATTGTTTATGATGTGTTTCGGTTCTACATAATGCGATTCTTCTATATCGTAACTTGGTAATAGAAATAAAATAATCGCTACCAGTAATGAAGAACTTGCCCATGTTATAAGTATTTTTTTCTCAAACTTCATCGAAGTATCAACGATAATATGTACTATCGATAAAACAAAAAGATTAATCACAAATAAAAAGTAATCAACTACTATGAACATAATCCAAGCGTGTGCTGAGATTAAATCCCCCAAAGGTGTCGTAAAGAACAACAGAAAAAATACAAAAAATGAAATCATTAACCAACCTAAAATGAGGATAAACATTTTATTCCAAATCTTGTGTTGCATAAATTTTTCTTCTTTTTTAGCATAATTATAAATGAGTTGACTACAAACAAAGAGAAGGATTGAAATAACTATAAACATAATCAATTGCTTAAGTAAGACACTTTCTATATCCACAATCTCGTTTTGAATATAATAATCAACTACAAACTAGGATACTAACAAACTGCTTGAATGCGTAAAACTTCACGATATTTTAACTGATGATCTAGAGTCTTTTACTAAATTCTTCACCATGTGAATACTCCAAAGGGCTAATGTTACCGTTATAGCTGAAATGATGTATTGCAGAAAAGTCGCCATTTCTTGAACACTTTGTGAGTAGGGGTTCGGTGTGTTCATTAATGTTAAAATAACGCCTTTTAACATATCAGTTATCCCTATTGAAATCAGTACAACTACGAATATCCCAATTATTTTTTTCACTTGTCTTCCTCCTATTACTATATACTTACGGAATATGTATGAAAAAGTTTCACAATTCTATCTATACTATTTCCTGCCATTTATAAATTCAGCTTATTCAACTAAACTGCCGGGTTTGTAAAAAAAGGCTCTACTCCTTTATTGAAGTAAAGCAGCAGTTAGCCATCCACGCAGCACAAAATAGCGCTGCACCAAAGAGAATGAAAATTGTTAATGGAGTGAATACTAGAAGTCTACCAAAAACAATAGACTTAATAATGTCTGCTCCCCTCTTTTTTTTACGGTTAAGTAGGGGCTTCTTAAGTGTTGTCATTTTTCTTTTCTTAAAGAAATTAATTTTCAATGTAGTTTAAGAAGAACAGAGATGCTTATTAAACAATTGCGCCCAATTGCTTCAAACTTTTATTTATGAGATACATCATAAAAAACGGTGGTATAGTAATCAAAACCTGCCCAGAAATCTCCTTGTAAATTACCTAACATCCTTTGCAAATCACTTCTCGAAAAATATTTTCCGTTTCTTATAAATCTAATACGCTCTTCCAGGTTCAGAAAATTATTTATGCTATCAACCAGGTATATCCTTTCTTCTCTGGAATAATCTCCTTCAGAAACAAGGTCTAACATGGTATTTCTTGCCTGTTGTACATTGAAAAGCATTCTATCCAGTTTATCTTTGTCAATTGTTTTGGAGTCCGTGCCGATCAGCCATTCTTGTTCAAAAATCGGAAGAATAAATTGAGTTCGATTTACCGTAGGATTGTAATGATCACTTTCTAAATCCTTTTTTAGATCTTTCTCATAGGCAGCTTTAAACTCGCCAATCTCTTCTTCGTAGGTTTTGCCATTATGAGTTTCCGAACCAGGATGATATGTAAAGCTTTGATGGACGCTAAAAAGCGATAATGGATAATACCAAGATATGAAAGCTATAACAAGTACAATAAATACTCCTGTACCTATCCCCCAGACCTTCCTTTTACGTTTTGTATTCATATAAATCCCCTTTATCTTCAGACTAATCCGCTTACTTGTTTATTATGATGGTTATATAACAATCTGGCCCGGAAGTTGAATACAAGTTAAACAAACCTCTTAAACTAACCTGTCGCTTTAGTTCAAAATAGAAAAAAAGATTTACCCCTTCTTGAAGTAAAGCAGCCGTTTGTTGAAGAAGAAAATTGCACCGGATATTGGACAAACATACCCAAAACACCCCTAAGCCCCAATTCCTCCAAAATGGGTTTCCTCACCATTCTTAAATACTTTCAAGTACTCATAGTCCCCTTTGAGATTTATTTTATATAACTTATATGTGTCTGCTTCTTCCTCAGAAATAGAAATGTCGTTCAGGTAAATGTTTATCGAATTTTCGTCCGTTTTAATATCTATATCTCCAAACCCTTTACCATCGTCCAAGAAATCTTGATTAAGATACAAATAGCGGTGGCCTTTAGAATCGTTGTATATATAAATACCAGTTCCTGTACCTTTTTCATCATTTTCTACATTCTCAATAAAACTTTTCACATTGTCAGTTGAGTTTTCTAAATTAATTTCTGAAATAGTTACTTTATCCATCCCACATCCAGTTAGAATGCCGCAAACCATTAAAGTTAGTAATAATATTCGCTTCAAATTTTTCCAACCCCTTTGTTTGTTTTACCACATCTTTTCACAATCTGACCGATTGTTGAAGAAAGGTTATTCAACTAAATCTTCCATTAACATTCGTAACATTTTCATTTGTTTTAGAATATAGATATCCTATCAACGAAAACGAAGCCAACATAATAGTTAAAATCAAAAAGATATTCATAACTCCTATCATTATAAAAGGGCTTAATACAATAATAGTTAAGGATGATAAAACCAATACTACAAGGAAAAATTGATTGACTCCTTTTCTTTTTTCAAACGGAATAAAATAAAATACAGGGTATAAAATAATCGCACTAATAAACATAACAAATAATATCAAGACCAAATAAAAGACTAAAAACATAATAATCCCCACTCTTTTCTTATTCAACTATAGGGCCGCTTTAGTTGAACAAGCAATAGCACTATTATGATTACTATAAAAAAAACAATCTTCTATTCTATTTTATCGTTTAATATTGATTTTATTTCCTCTAATAATTTATACTGCTTTTCTTGTTTCTCTAAAATCTTGCCTGTTAATTTTCTTAATGTTATTGTAATAGACCATAAAAATACCCATAAAAATATTATTATTGCTAAGGCTTCTATAAGAATCACCTTCCCTTTACTTTTACTTCAACCTAATTAAACATGCCCTTTTACTTAATACGTTTGGAATAAATAGAAGTTCCAAAATTAAACAATTTTCCTTTTAGAATTTTTTAAAAATTCATTTGACTTATTGAAATAACCTGCATCGTTAGTCAAATAAGAAAAAAGCTTTACTCCTTCTTGAAGTAAAGCACCCGTCAGTTAAGGGTATTCAATTTACTCTCATTTAATTGTGTACTTAAATAAAAGCTCTCCATTATTCGGGTCTTTCTCATTCATGAACTCAAACCCTATATTTTTGTATAAGTTATAAGCTGTTCTATTTTCTTCAGTGATACTTAAATATATAACGTTTACTCCATATTCTTTTGAAACCATATCAATGAGTTTCATCATCGCAAGTTTCCCATAGCCTTTGCCTTGATGTTTTTCATCTATTATTATTCTATCAATCCAAGTATCTTTATTAAGACCAAAACAACCGTACATAGCAAAACCAATAATTTCATCATCATAATATATAGCTACTGGATGCCATTCATGAAAGGTTTCAGCTTCTTTTAAAGATTCATCTACGGTTTCAATGAATTTTTCTTGTGCAGGCTTTAATTTAATATTTCTAACTTTATATTCATTTGTATCATCAATATTTTTAAAATGCACATTATTCATGCAATCACTATACCCCCACAACTAAAAATTTTTTAAATTATCCTGCCGCGTTATTTCAATAAGAAAAAAGGCTTTACTCTTTCTTGAAGTAAAGCACCCGTTAGTTGAAGAAGGAATATTATCTAACCAGTCTCTATAGTTAAATTAAATTCAACAAAAAAAGCGTTAATCCTTTAAGGAACAACGCATGTTAATTAAGATATGATTTGAAGGACTACCTTCCCTTTTGTACGTCCGCTTTCTACATGCCTATGAGCCTCTACGATTTGATCCAAAGGATAACACTTCTCTATAACTGGTTTTACTTTCTCTTCCTCTATAAGCTCACACAAGAATTCTAGATCCATGTTATTAGGCTTTGCTAGATGCAGCTTAGCTTTCTTTCGACCGAGCAAGGAACCTACCAATAACTGAACTGGGTGATACATAGGATAGAGGGGGTTTTCTGTTATATAGACACCATTATCGGTTAGTGAACCTAAACAACCAAAAAAGGTCCGTTTACTTACAGCATCCAGTACGATATCGTACTTTTGTCCGTTTTTCGTGAAGTCTTCTTTCGTATAATCGAGCACGTAATGTGCGCCTAAATCTTTCACCCACTGCAGATTAGAGGTGCTACAAACTGCGGTTACCTCAGCCCCGTAGTAATTGGCAAGCTGAATTGCAAAGTGCCCGACACCCCCCGAAGCTCCGTAGATCAAAACCTTTTGCCCCGATTTTATCTTCGCTACGTCCCGCAATGCCTGAAGAGCTGTTTGAGCAGCACATGGCACGGCTGCAGCCTGTTCGAAGGTTATGTTTTTCGGCTTATGACTCAGTCCACTCTGTGGAGGGCAGACATATTCTGCGTGGGATCCGAAACAGCTTCCGTAGACATAGTCGCCATCTTTAAATCTTTGTACATTTTTACCGACCGCTTCAACGATACCCGCAACGTCAATCCCCAATATTGATGATTTTGGTTTATTAAAACCATTATCTAATCTGGTAGGCAAATAACCCTTCCGATATAGACAATCAAACTGATTGACCGAAGCATTATGTACTCTAATCAGTACCCGATCGTCATTCTTTATAGAAGGTAGTTCAACTTCATTTATCCTAAGTACCTCCGGGGATCCATACGAACTGTAAACGGCTGCTCTCATCTTACAACCTCCCAGTATATTTTTCAATTCGTTATTAGTTATACATTTAATATGATTCGCTTAAATAGCTATAAATTCACTTAGTCAATTTAGTCATGCTATTTTGAACAATAATTAGTTCCCTGTATCTATATACTTATTGACCTTGTTTTAGAACAAATTTGGATTGCATTAACTAAAACGCTTTTTATTTATTGTTCAACTAACCTGCCGCATTAGTTTAATAAGAAAAAAGGCTTTAATCCTCCTTGAAGTAAAGCACCCGTTAGTTGAATAACCAGAGGAACTAACGCCACCATTCTTTAACTATTTTTTTATATGCTTTGCCATTTTTATCAACTATTTCAACTAGACAATTATAAGTTTCTAATTCTTTACCTGAAATACCAATGTGGGGGTTTTCTAAATTAAATTCTATAGCTGCTGTTGCAGATTTAACATTATCTAGTGAAATATTTTCACCTTTTAAAAGTTTTTCAAAGTTCTTCCCTAGATCATTCAAAGCACCCTTTATGACAGGGATTTCAAAAGCTTTAGGATTGATACTTCCACCTAGAATATCTATAACTAAACTCTCCATATTTTTCTCTTTAGCAATATTAAATAAATGTTCAATAACATATCCATCATCTCGATAATTCATTAAGCTTAAAAAACTATGAACAGTGTTATGTCCTATGCTTTTTAACAATTTTAACTTAGCCATTTTGTCACCCCTCTGTTCTTTAACTAAACTGCTGCGTTAGTTCAACTTTCCTTCAGCTTTTCAAGTAACTTATGGGCATGATTGTATGTTGTATTTCGTGAAATTATTTTTTCTAATACTTCAATCGCAAGTTCCCTATCTCCTTCTTCAATAAGTGATTCAGCATATTGGACGCCAACTTTATCGTGATTAGCATTTTTGGAAGTAAGCTGTTTGAATATATGTTTTTGCTTCCGAATCTCTATTTAATTTCATTAGACATTCATAGATTCTTGCATATGTTCTTGAGTGCTCGGATAATTCGTTTGATTTAAGAAAACAATTCAAAGCTTTTTCATATTCCATTTTCTCAAACTGCAATAACCCTTCTTGGTACAAAAGGTATGACTGTTCGTTGTTATCCATATTTTCTCGTTCCTTTCTGAAACTCTTGTTCAACTAAACTGCACTGTTAGTTCAATAAGAAAAAAAAGGCTTTACTCCTTCTTGAAGTAAAGCACCCGTTAGTTGAGTAAGCTATTTTAAGGACTTCTAATACAAAGAAATTTCGGATAGACACTTTTCAATACTCTTATTAAGTGGTATTAATTCACAATTCATATTAACTTTGATGTAAAAACTCTTCAAGAATGTCTTACAGTTAGAATATAATAACCAATACTCTTCTTCCGCCAACTGTTCTTTTTGAATTTTCAGTTCTGTTGGCACATTTTGTATTAATGTTATTATTTCTGCTTGATCTAACCCGTTATTCACCATTTCTAGTATAGGAATTAAAATCCTTTCATCTTCATCGTGGATATAAACACTAGTTGAAACAAATACCTTATTCCATAGTACTTTAAATAATTCCAAGTAAAATTTCTGATCTATTTTTGAACTCTTTACAAGTTCATCAATAGCGTCAGATACATGAGCTATACTATGAGCCCAGCCTTTTGCAGATATATATCCCCGTAAATCCTTCTCCAAGTATATATAATCGACTAATTTATCTTTTATTTTTAACATCATTTCGCGAGAGAGAAAGTTATCTACATTATCCCTATATAGAATAAGTGCTATTAAAAGAGTAGTAAATGACCTAGTAAAAACAGTATCAGTTTCATTTTCTCCAATTCCCTTAAATAACAAGTCACTTAAGCACAATTCAAGTAGTTCATTTAATAACTCATGCTCAATTTGATTTTTTTCTACAATTAATTGATAAAAAGAGCTATAAATTAATTTGTCTCTAAGTTCACTATCAGTTGAGCCAATATGCTCAACCATAGATTTGACTATACTAGCTTTATATTCTTCTTCCCAAGTTCTACTCCCGCTCTTAATTTCCATTAAGATTTTTTTCAGTTCAATCCCCTTCAATGGAACAGCATTTCTATAACTTAATTCTAACCTTTCCATATTATCTATCCCCTTTTCTATTATCATAGACCTCTTTTTAAACTAAACTGCTGCGTTAGTTCAATAAGAAAAAGAAAAAGCCACCTCTAAAGGCAGCCACTTGTTCAGCTAAAGCAACCGTTAGTTAAAAAATACCATTCTCACCATTTAACCGTTTTACCTCTTTCTCTAAATAATCTAGACGTTTATGGATTCGATAAACAATTGGCAGATATGCAATAACGATAATAATTAACCATCCCATTGATTAATTTCCCCTTTAATCAAACTGTATTATTTTTCATTAATTGTAACATTTTATTCATTTCGATACAGGTTTCTTTTGTTCAACTAACCTGCTTCGTTAGTTGAATAAGAAAAAAAAGCTTTACTCTTTCTTGAAGTAAAGCACCCGTTAGTACAATAACAAAAAGAGTTACCTATTTACCTAGTGCTAACTTCCTTACCACTAAAACAAATAACATCATTTATTTGGATTTCCATTCATATTGAATATCTGGTAAATTTTCTTCATTTTCATGTCCTCTATTTATGATTTCAAATCCTTGGTTTTCATAAAACCGTTGTGCTTTTTCATTTACTTCGAATGTGTACAATGTTAGTTTCCCACTTGATTGTGCTTTCGCTTTATCAAGTAATGTCCGACCTATGCCGATACCCTGATACTCTAAATGAATATATAGTTGGCTTATTTCCCTATCGTTATAGGCAATCATTCCAACAACATCTTCATCAATTAACGCTAAATCTATTTGAAACTGTTCAGGTAATATGTGATTTAAAAAATAGACGTGATTTTCAAAGTCATGAATTTCTTTTTGACCAATAGCCTGTTCCTTACTAACTCGCCACATTTCCACTGTTTGATCTGCGTATTTGGTGTTATAAGGAATAATACTGATATTATGTTGCTTCATGTTATGCCACCTCAGAATTTTTTTTAGAATGTCCTGTTAAACTAAAGCACCCTTTAGTTTAATAAGGAAAAATTAATCTTATTAAGACATAATAGAATAGTATCCTGTTAGTTGAATAAGCACCTTCTCTCTTACTACACATTATAGTCGTAATGTGTAGTAACACTCTGCCTATTTAGTCTTTCTTGCTATTGCTTTGGAACAAATTTTAGTATCTTTAATTTTTATTTAATAAGCCGTATAATTTTTCTATTCTCAAACGTCTATTTATTGTAAGTACATTAGGAGGGAAAATATATGGAACTTAGTAATAACATTGACAAGGTTTTTTTGGATGAAACTCGAAAATTAAGAGATGAATTTGAAGAAATAGTTTCAGTATACTCATCAGATCTGTGGAACTATTGTAAATATGTAACTGGTTCCCCTTGGGATGGCGAAGATCTTTTTCAAGAGACAATGATTAAGTCCTTTGGATTGCTGCCACAACGTTGGAGTGAGATTACTGATAAAAAATACTATCTCTTCAAAGTTGCAACAAACACCTGGCTAGACCAATGTAGAAAGCTCAAACGTGAAATAGGAACTTTAGATGAAGTACCTGAGCCAAGTCTTGATTTTTCAGATCGTCTATTATTAGAAGAGATTCTAATATCCTTAGAGTCGAATTTGACGGTTAAACAAACAGCAGCATTTCTACTATTAGATATTTTCCAGTTTAGTGCAGATGAAGTAGCTGGTATTGTCCAAAGCACTCCAGGTGGTGTATATTCTTCAGTTCAACGAGCAAGAAGAAAATTAGCTTCTTTGGATTTTTCAGAATCAAAAACTAAAATAGATACACAAAGTCATAGCGTAACCATTCAAGCATACTTAGAAGCCTTTAATAATGGAGATTTAAATAGTATGTTAAGATTATTTAGTGATCAAGCACAAAATGAAGCGTTCTTTGGATTCCAGGAATTTTCTAAAGAGGAGATGCGAAAAGGTTCTCTAAGATTTGGATTGCCTGGCCATACTGCTAAAGAAATAGAACTTTGGGGTAAACCAGTTATTATTGTGCTAACTACTAATGGCCATAGTCCTGAAATACATGACATTCAGATACAAGAGATTGAAAACGGTAAAATAGTAAGCCATAAAAGTTATTTTTTCAGGAAAGAATTTATTTTAGCTGCTGCTGAAGAACTTGGAATAAAGGCACAATTAGTAAAACCACCAGTAAGTTGGAATTAAATATTTTGAAATGTCAAAAGACCTCTTTGGTGCTTTCTTTCAAAGAAAAGGGTTGAATATTTACTTTCTGGATTTTGATGGAAATGTATTAAATATTTTGAGCAAAGGTTAGATTTATCTAACATTGCTCTTTTTTATTTCTCAGTTAGTTTCTAATGCATCATAAAAAATAGAATTTTCTTCTTCAACAAACCTGCTTCTTTAGTTCAATAAGAAAAAAGCTTTACTCCTTCTTGAAGTAAAGCACCCTTTAGTTAAAGAAGAAAGATAAAGCATTTTCAACATCGCATCCGTTGTCGGAACTAAAACGGCAGGCTTTGATAAAGCGAAATGGTTATAACTAATGCCGATAAAGTTCCTGCGGACAGCAAGGTTATCATTTTTCGCCAATTAATCTCTTTGGAAGGTTTTGCAGCCTCTCGGGAAACCGCAATCCATATCACAAAAGAAATTATGGCTACTATGGCAATAACATCTTTAGACATAATTAATACCCTCTTGATTTATATTTTGTTTAAATCTATATCATGTATTATTCTGTTAAATGCCCCGTGTGTTGAATACAAAGTTAAACAACACTATTCAACTAACCAGCCGCGTTACTTCAATAAGAAAAATGCTTTACTCCTTCTTGAAGTAAAGTAACCGTTAGTGAAATTAACTATATATCTAATGTCAAAACAATTATTACGATAAATGCCAACGTGAAGAAAATGCCTCTTATTATTAGAGAACGCCTCACATATACCTCATCTACTTTAGGTTCCTCAGTATATGCAGGACTAAACCACAAACGAATAGCCTTAGTTGGATTTATAAATTGCCAAATCGAAATAGCATAGAATGCAATCACTACGATAATAAATAAACTTGTTTTAAACATATAATTTCCTCCTGCCCCGTTACTTTCATACGTTTGAAACGGAATGAGGTTCCATTTTTGCTTGTTCAACTAAACTGCTGCTTTAGTACAATAAAAAAGAAAAAGAGTTACTTTTTCTTACCAAGGCGAGAATGTCTTTTATCAGCCGCACTTGCTATAAATAAGAAAGCTATAAACCATATAATGCCTCCTACAATCCACGTAGCCCCATTACCAATATGGAAAAAAAGTGATATCAAGAATAACAATGCTCCACTAACTAATATTAAAGTTAAGCCAATTGCAAATGCAACTTTTCAGGTAATTCTTTAATTTTATCCAACATTTATCCTCCAATCTAAATAATCTAAAAGGCAAAGTAATTTTTATCTACTCATTATTTTTATACCAGAACTATTATGGGTTCTTATTTAATTATCCTGCATCGTTAGTTTAAGTGTAACATTTCACAAGTCAATCTGAGATCAACTTAATATTTTGGACATAAAAATGGACCATCGAAATGATGGCCATATTTCGCTAAAGCACCCGTTAGTTTAAGTACATTAGTTCACAAAGACTCTTTATAAGTAACAAGAAAAGGTGCCAACAATGAACCAATTATAAAAATAAAAGTAGCTACGCCAAGTGTCACAAGACCAGTGCTAAAGGGAGACAGAAAATAACCGAATGTGAGGATTGGAAGAATAGTAAGAATGGTAAAAATAAACCTGCTTGGTATTGTTATCTTATGTGTTGTATCGCATACGTTACATTTAATAGGTTTATAATTCAGCCAGAAGGATTCATAGATTTTACTCCAACTAAAATGTGCATTGCATTTCTTGCATTTTTGCAAAGCTAATAACCTCCATTATAATTTCTGAATTTTCTAAGGCATTGACTTATAACCTGCTACTTTAGTTGAAGAAGAATAAAGGCTTTCCATACAGCCTTGTTCCGCTAAAGCACCCATTAGTTGAAGAAGGACTAATTGGGTTAAGTAACTAAAACTTATTCTTTTCCGTAGATAAGTGTCCCATCTTTATCATAGGCATTTAGAAGAACCGGTAATTTAACTTCTCCTTCATAAGAATGGTACCATAACCATACTCCATCATACCTTATCTTATTGGGCTGTATATCATTATCACCAGTTATTAAAATGGATTGTATCTCTTCCTTAGCAAATCCCCACAATAGTGTGTTGGATGCTTTCCATATTAATGGGTCATTTGGGTTTAGTTCATTTAAATCCAAAATTCCTACACCCACATTAACAACACTTAGGTTATCATTCACTAATGCATACCTTAAATTGTTTTCATCTTTGAAGAACACTAAGTCATTGTTGTTATCGACAAATACGACCTCAGTACAAATCAACCCATCTTTACTTAATTCATTGCATAGTTTTTCTTCTAATGAAGATGAATTACTAACTAAAGAAAATACTAATGATACACACAATATAAGTATTATGACTACAGTAAACCACCCAGTTTTAATCTTCATATTTCCTCCTAAACTAATTAATATCTACCCATTTCCATTAGTACTTTCTTCAACTAAACTACCCATCTATTAGTAAGAACACTCCATATGTCTCTATAAATTTCCTTCAAATTTGATTGAATTATCCTCATGTAATAACTATTTCGACAAATCTTATATATATACCTCTTATTAAACTAAACTGCTGCTTTAGTCCATAAGAAAAAAGCTTTACTCCTTCTTGAAGTAAAGCACCCGTTAATTGAGGAAGGATTAAAGTCGTTGCTATAGCCACAACATCAATAGCCGTCTCACAGTATGACAGGCAAGTATTGATCAAACTCATATACATAAAATTCTTATTTCTGTAGATAACTAAACCAAATACAGAAAGGAAATATATAATATGAAAAAAATAATAATCATCTCAATCTTATTATTGAGTCTACTGGCCATAAATTCAGTTTTAGCAAAATCAAATATAGAATATTTACCTCAGGATCAGCCACCTAGTGTGTTAGAGTTAGCATTTTTACGTGAATTAGGTCCATCTATTGTTAAAGCAATGTTTTCAAATGGAAATGAACAATTATTTACTTCTGAACGAATTGAAAAAATTGAAAGAAATATACACCATGACTACTATGACGTTACGTTAAGAGTGGTGGGTTACGAAGGTCCCTTGAATCCTCCTTATAAACTAATTAACATTACTTTTCGTATCCCCGCTGATGACTTTACAAATAAGAATAAAGTTATTTCATATAATGCGAAAAGTATTACTGGAGAGGAATTTAAAAAGTTATCCGAATTTTCTAGTCCTTAAAAGCTTTGCCTCTTCTGATAAAGCAGCCATGATTTGAATAACATTATGACTTTTCTGTTATCAGTTCCTTTTCTTAAATAGTAATTACCTAAATGGGAGACTGACAACAAAACCTACATAGAAAAACAACTCTCGACAGAAGAACGGAATTTTACTGTTCAATGTTTTATATACGGAGCTTTGGGTAGGAGATGAATATGCTTCCATTCCAGTATTTTTTGCCATTAAAATGGCTCTTTTCATATGCAATGGGTCGCTTACAATAGTAAAAGTTTCAAGTTTTTCCTTAGTTGCAATTTCGTATGCGTATCTGAGATTCTCCTATGTTATTTTTGATTTCGTCTCAATCAAAATATCTTCCGACCTGACATTGTTTTTGATAGCATAATCCTTTGCAACTTCTGATTCTGCAAACTTATCCCCATCCCCCTTACCACCAGTAAATATTATTTTATCTACATAACCATTCTCATAAAGCCAAATTGAATGATTTACTCTTTCACGTAAAACAGGTGATGGTACATCATCCCAAGCCGCAGCACCAAGCACCACAGCTACATCAGTTTTAATTAATTCAACTTTCTTACCGAAAGACCAAATACTAAATGCTGAATAAGCTGTGAAAATAAGAAAAAAACATATTATGAGGAAGACAAACCTGAACAAAATTTTCTTCAATTAATTCCCACCTTACGATCACTCAACCTTTAATAGAAAAAACTATTTAATATATTCGTCTCTTGTACTCCATAACCTTTCTTTCACTAACCTACAAGGTCTTACTTCTTCTTGAAGTAAAGCACCCGTTAGTTGAATAATAAAAAGAGCTACCTAATGTTGGTTTGGAATAAATTTTTTTATGTAAAATATCCCAAAATCAATATTTTAAGTTAAATTAGCTTACATTTCTTTCCGAGAGAACCTATTCTACTACTGGTTCTGCTATTTTCCTATCTAGATTTTTAATCGCCAACATCGAATTGTCCTGAATGATGCCTGTATCTACAAAACCAAATGAATCGTATAATGTTTTAGCTATGACATTACTTGTATGATAAAAGAGGTTTACATATTCTGCTTCCCCATATGGCATAGTTTCAATATCCATCAACATTTTTTCAAAAGCAAGCTTGCCATATCCATTCCCTTGGTAACTTTTATCAATCATATAATGCCAAATAAAATAACTCTTCTTGCCATAAAAAACTACATTTTCAAATGATTCATGATCCATCGTATCGTAAATATACATCAAAAATCCAACGATAGTTTCATCAGCATAAATGGCTAGTGGAGTCGCTGGTATACTGTCTGTATTCAACATATGAGCGTCTGCAAAGCATCTGAGGTTTGTAGTTTCTAATATAAATTCTTTCTGTTTTTCTCCAACTTCAAGTGCTATCACTTCATCTATGTTATCCCCTGTTATCTTTCGTAATTCAATCATTTTTTATCTCCTCTCCTAAGAAAAGCCACTTCCACAATTTTTTAGTTTTTCCGCGTTCAAGACCTCTTTTTTTCAAGTACATATTTAATTAATCATTCGGCATTCCACTTAGTAATACCTGCTTGTTAACTAACCTGCGGATTTAGTTCAATAAAAAAAGGCTTTAATCCTTCTTGTAGTAAAGCAACCGTTAGTTAAACAAGCAAGTTACAAATCGCAAGTGTCATCCGTATTATTCTTCTTTTTATCACCCAAATAATTCCAAAGATGATATGTCATAGTTCCTCCTTTGTATTATTTACTAAACTGCCCCATTAATTTAAGTGTAACATTTCACAATGCATGTCTAGGATTAACTTAATGTTTTAGTCATAAAAAAATAGACCATCGAAATGATGGTAATGATTTGCTAAAGCACCCGTTAGTTGAATATATTCCTTCTCTTATTACTCATTATAAATTGGATTTACTAAATACAATCTTTCCCATTTATGTTATACTCCTCTTAAAAAGGGGGTTAAATAAGTGGTTAAAATTCTTGCTATCTTGCCTTTACTGAAGTTCTTTTTTTATGTAGCTGTTATTGTTTTTATTATTTGGTTCGTTGTATGGATTTTTCAATCTCAAAAAGAACGCAATATCTTACTTAAAGAAATTTCAAATAAACTGGACTATCTAGAGAATTTTAAAAAGGGAGATTGATTATCTTACTCTATGAAGCGAAATAAGAAGAGAACAATCCTCTCTAATTGTTTCGCTTTTTTGGTCAAACGCATCAAACTAAGCTGCCACTTTAGTTCAATAAGAAAAAGCCTTACTCCTTCTTGAAGTAAAGCACCCGTTACTTGAACAAGCAAGTTACAAATCGCAACTGTCATCCGTATTATTCCTCTTCTTTTTATCATCAAAATACTTCCAAAGATGGTATGTCGACCAGAATAAAACTATAAATATAAGCATTGAAAATGGTACAACGTAAGTTTTTTCAAGAATATAATCCGGGGTAAAAACAGCGAACAAGACTAAGATAATTATAGCTGGAATTAAAAGAATCCAGTAACGTTTGTCTTTAAAAGTGCTAAAACTCCACATAAAATCCTCCCTGTACCAACATGTGATTTTCAAACTAAAGATATCCATTTATTATACAACACACTTAAACTAACCTGCGGCGTTAGTTCAATAAGAAAAAAGGCTTTACCCCTTCTTGAAGTAAAGCACCCGTTAGTTGAAGAAGAAAGATTGAGTTGTAAATGAATTACAATAGAAACATCAACATCCAAGTTATACTAAATATGATATAGGTAGCTGAAATAGTCATCCAAAATGTATTTTTAGAGGTACTAGCATTACTATCACTACTAACTTTTTTGATTAATGCTACTAAATTTAAGCAAAATACTATTGCTAAAATTGGATTTAAAAAAAATCCTGCTTGAACTAATAATTCGATATTGTCACCCCTCATTTGTAAAAGAAAATACTCAAAAACTACACTAATATTGACAAATTCGTCATTCTTCTAATAATATCCTCTAATTGAACTAAACTGCGGCGTTAGTTCAATAAGAAAAAAGGCTTTACCCCTTCTTGAAGTAAAGCACCCGTTAGCTTAAAGCATTTAGAAAAAAAGGTAATAGTAATGATTATTTTTTATTTAATTGATAGTAAGCATCGATTAGTTTTTCTACTGAAACATTATCTATTTTCATACCAGTCAAGTCACTATTTTGTATTTCCACATTCCTAAGATTACAGTTAATAATTTTACTTCCTTCAAGGTCACATCTTTCAAATGAGATTGGGATATTTTCATCTCCAAGATTTGTGTCCATGAAACTAACCCCACTTAAAGTGACAAATATCATCTCACTGTTAGAAAGATTTAAATCGGCATATAGTGAATTTCTAAGATTTATATTTTGGAACTTTGAGTGGCTAAGATTACAGTTACTAATATGATTACTCATTAGATTACTGTTACTGATTGAACTTCCTTCTAAATTTACTCCATAACACTCCGTTTTTTCCATATCGCAATTCACGTATTGTTTATTTGAAATGTTTTTATTTTCAACTAGGTTTTCTTTTTCTGAAGAAGTTCCTAGTTTCTTTATATAACCATATTCCTCTTCAGTTTCATAGGTAGTTCTATAACCCATTTTTTCATAAAAATAATGATTGTTAATTTGTCTACTTGATGTCTCAAGATCCCAAGTCCTTACATTAGGAAACTCTTCCTCTATTAAATTTATTACTCTTGAACCAATTCCTTTACCCTGGTAATCAGGGTCAATGAAAATACGGTCTATTCTCCCAAAACTTTTACCAGAAATAGTTATTATAATTCCACCGATAATTTCTTCGTCTTGTAAAACTTTAAAATATTCCATTTCTCTAATCATATACTTAGTCATTTCAATAGATGAATATCCTGGTGGCTTAATATTGGAATCGATTACATTGTTTTGATTTGGAAGCCACCTTTTCACTTCTTCGTCAAAAGTTCTTTTCTTTAATTTTGTTAGTTTTTCAGCATCCGTAATGGTTGCTTTTTCAATTGTTATAACTGACATTTAAGTGCCCCCCTTAAGTATGTTTATGTATCATTTCTTTCCAGCATTTTAAGTGTTGATTAGATTGTAACTTACATCATTACTTGAAAAAACCTCATACTTATTTCATAAAAGAAAATAAGCTAATGTAGTATGTAACCACATTAGCTTATTTCAAAAATTTTTATCTTTTTCTTTTTTCATTTAATACAATTCTTTGAATACTTTTTGATGACAAGTAATATTTTACACCCAAAGTAGCAATATCTATTCCCGAAAGATAATCAAAATAAATACTAGAATTTCTTAATTCCAATTCTCTTCTGGTAGCAGTACTAGAACCCCAATTCTTTTTATTATCTTCTTTTCTTGGAATATAAATATACTCACCATCAACATATTTTTGTATCAACTCTACCAACTCAGATGGTAGAAGGTTCTTTGCTTTTTTATAGCTCATTTCTGCACTCCTAAATATTAATATTTCTATTAGGAAGAACAAAGGCTATCTTTATTTATTTTTTATGTAATAGCCTTTGCTATGCAAAAATAGTATTCCTTCTCATACAATCAATCCACCTTCCATTTTAGCTACCACTTCGAATTGTTCTTAATCCATATTATACCATATTTTTCTTTGAATTCTGTAAGAACTATATCCCCTATATTCTGTTTCAATTATAAGTTGTTACAAAAGAGGATGATAATCAAACCTATAACCAGAAAATCCTTCTTCAACTAAACTGCCGCGTTAGTTCAATTAGAAAAAAGTTGCAGATTGCAGCTCTATAATCTACAACTAACGCTCACCTTCAGAGGATGTGTTATTCCCATAAACATCGATAATGATTTTTTTAGCAATTTTTTTAACTTATACTTTTTCTTCGACCCAAACTCCCACTTCATCACCAGCTCTAAAACCACCATTCAAACTATCACTCTTACCTTCTATTTCGGTATCTTCAGTAAGAAATATTTCATAAGTAGGCCAATCATCCATAGGATTAGAAGCAGGTACGTTGATAATTAGGCTAGTTTCCTTAACGGCTAGTATATATCCTTTATAATCACTTGATTCATTTAGAATCCAAACTAATAAACAAATATGGTTATGATAAAGATAGTCAGAAGTTTCTTCAAGTGTTCCCCCCTTGTATTACTCTTAATTGACAAATGATTCAGATTTAAAATTGTTACATTCTTAAATGCTCTTATTAAACTAAACTGCTGCGTTAGCAAGAAAAGGTTTTTCTCGAAAAAATATTTTATGGTAAGATGTTTAGGTCGTGTATCTACTATCTGACACATTTACATTCATCTAAGAAAAGAGGTATTTATGCACTCCACAAAATTATCCAAGCGACACTGGTTGCTCATCTTAACGCTTTCTTTATTAACATTTGTTCTCGGGACAAGCGAATTTGTTATTGTCGGAATCTTAACCGATATTTCAGCTAGTCTTCAAATGACAAATGCAAAAGCAGGCACACTCGTTTCTGCGTTTGCAATTACGTTTGCTATCGCCACACCACTAGTGATGTCAGCAACAAGTCATTTTCCAAAGCGTAAATGGATGTTGTTTTTGATAGGTTCTTTCATCGTCCTGAATGCTTTGTGTATAATCTCGACAAGCTATACCACGCTGCTAGCACTTCGGATTATGACAGCAATTGTAACAGGAGTATTAATCTCTCTAGCCATGATTGTTGCTAGTGAAACCATGCCGATTAAAAGACGCGGACTTGCTATATCATTCGTTTTCGGTGGTTTCACACTTGCAAATGTTGTTGGAGTGCCTGTTGGTATTGTCATTGCCGATTCGTATGGCTGGAATGCCACTTTCATGTTAACTACCTTCCTAGGAGGGTTGGCGTTTTTGGCATCCTATTTCGTCTTGCCTAATAAGCTCAGCCAAATACGCAGTTCAATACGGGATCAATTTTCTTTAATGACCAACCCAAGAATTTTGATGGCTTTTTTCATTCCTGCTCTAGGATTTGGAGCAACTTATACCGCCTTTACGTACCTTGTTCCTATCTTGAAGGGAATGGAAGTACCAAATCATTCAATTAGTTTAATCTTATTTGGTTACGGATTTATTTCCATTTTCAGCAACATCCTCGCCGGTAAAATTGCCAACCATAATGCAATTGGTCGCCTTCGGTTTGTTTTTCTCGTGCAGGCATTTGTTCTGACAAGTTTATTTTGGACTACAAATCATTTTATTTTAGGACTGGTAAACATTGGCTTGATGTCGTTAATGGCCATCCTCTTAACAACTTCTACTCAGCTTTATTTAATAGACCTCGCCGGAATTTATCAGCCAAAAGCAACAGGTCTCGCTGCTTCACTTATGCCAGTGGCAAGCAACGTAGGTATCGCTTTTGGTTCTGCATTAGGCGGAATTGTGTACCATCAAGGGAATTTAATGAATATAACATGGGTCGGTGGGATAGTTGCAGTCTGTGCAAGTCTTCTAACTTTCTTTAGTCATCGTTTAGATCAAAAACAAAAGAAATCAGCTTAAAAGGTAAGCAACAAACGAAAGCCATGCTTCCTATTGTATATCCAGAAGAACCAAAATCTTTTCATGCCTAGAAATTAAAAAAAGAAGTATCAAGGACGTTTAGTTTTTCTTTGATACTTCTTTTTAACAAACAAATACTGCTTACTCTTATTTATAATGTAATTTTTTGCTTCCTAAGAAATGGGAGTTTATATTTAACAATCAAATATATGATCTTTAAGTCTAATTAAAAAAACCTCATTCAGTTATGATACTGTTCACCGTAAGTTATCTTCAACTATCCTGCTGCTTTAGTTCAATAAGAAAAAAGGCTTTACTCCTTCTTGAAGTAAAGCACCCGTTAGCTTAATAAGCGGGATGCTGATATTGTTTAGCCTCATAAGTTGACATTATGTTTGTTACCCTTTTTGTATCTATTAGCTAACTTCAAAGAGAAAAACTGAGGAATCAAATTGAAAAAACTAACTAAGATTAATAATTGATATGGAGTTAGTGGTTTGAAATAGCCACCCCATCGTTCGTTCACTGTCATTTCGCTTATGAAATAAAATGAAATTATTACAGATAATATATTTCCAATAATAAGAGGGATGGAATTACTAAAGAGTTTGCCGAAGAAAGCGAGTAGTGAAGTCACTACAATCATAGTTAAATAGCCATGCATTGAACGGTTAGCAAAATCCTGGTGCATTGAAAAATAAACAAAAGGAATGCAGTATAAACAGACAATCAGAATACCAATTACTATTTTTCTCATATTGTGACCTCTCTTTATATAGTTATAAATAGAAAAAATATATAGGTTGCGTGGGAAACTTGACACCCTGCTGCTTTTTTCGCTAAAGCACCCGTTAGTTGAATAAGATTCTTTAAATATAAACCATAAAAGTTCCGTCCTTTACATAACCATAAACCTTGATAGAATTACCTAATACCTCACCTGGAACGTGTATCTCTTTTAGGGTTTTCAACAATTTATTTTTCATTTCTTCACTTTCAAATTTAATTTCCAACCATTCAATTGTTTTATAGCTTTCCTTATTTCCATCTGTTTTGAAATGATGAAACCATTCTGCATCCCAATCACAAATATAATTAGTCTCAATATCCTTCTGTCGCCAATAGATAAGTTCTGGTATATCAATCATTGCTAACCAAATTTCTTCCCATTTTGTATCATTCATTAGACTTTGGTATCCAGCAAAACTCATTTTTCGCCTCCTATTGTGTATTTTATAATTAGCACTTTACTACTCCTTCTTGAAGTAAAGCACCCGTTAGTTTAATTACAATATTTCACAATGTGCTTCGTTAGTCGTAATTGGAACAGGTGATAGTATATTAAAGTATGGCACCCATTCGTTTGAGAAAATTGAACCTCACTCAATTCTGCCAAACTTCTTATGTAGTCTGTCTTTACATTCATTCCAAGTAGGAATAGCTTCTGCTTCCCAATTAAATAATTCTAATTTATCTGCAATATTTCGTGATAGTTTCATTGCTTTTAAATGATTACCATTATTTCGATAGACCTTCATATGTTCCTTGCTTTCCCATACTGTCAGAGTCCAGTATGTGTCCCATCCTTCTTTGTTAAAAGAAGAAAATTTTAATCCTTCTGCTTTTTTTGACTGAATAATCGATTTAATTGTATGAAAAGAAAAGCTAGCTAACTTTCGCTTACCTTTTAAATGCAACCTAGTAACTGAAATATACATATCGTATTCGTCCTTTCTCATAAAAACTATAATAGTAATATTCCATTTATAGGTATGCAAATCCTTCTAGTAATGTTTTCTTCTTAAACTAACCTGCCGCGTTAGTTTAAGTGTAACATTTCACAATGGATAGCCGAGATCTACCTGATGTTTTGGACAAAAAAATAGACCATCGAAAAATGGTCGTGTTTAACTAAATACTAGCGTTATTTTACATTTTTTAGTTAAATCATTATTCTACCTTGAAATTCTAACTATTAATATTGATAATAGAATTATAATATATAAATGGAAGGTAGTGGAATTATGAAGCGTTTTTTTCGATTTATTGTAATGTTAACAGTGTTAGAGGGCGTTAATGAAGCGTTAGTAACTCACACGATTGGAATATAACATATGAAACGTAAAAAACTTTTGTCATGCCTTCTTATAGGAGTTCTGTTAACCACAACTATTATTAGCGTAACTTGGGCTTACAACTTGAAACAAGAATTGGATTCTTATAGACTTTTGGTAATAAATAGCCCTGAAAACTTAATCACACAATTCGAAGCTATTTTAGCATATGAAGAAGAAATTGTTCAGAATCAAAATGATAAAGAACAAGAACAAATGTTAGAAAGCCATGTCGCTCTTACAGATGCATTGCTTTTGCATATGAATACTATGAGGGGCATTTTGATGCGGGAAATCAATCCAAGAGAAAACTATTCTAGGCTAGAAGATCAGATATTAAAAGAAATGGCTAATTTCCGGGAATTTTCGTCCCAGTCCGATAAAAGTGACAGTATTCATGCTTTAAAAAATGCAATCGAAGAATACAAAGAATATATTATTCAGATTAAAAATGAAACCGGTATTGAAGAAGAAGTAATATAAACCTACAAAAGAAGTTTCAGAGGAAGTTATTACTATCCTTTGTAACTTCTTTGTTTATAAAAAATTATATTTGCTATCCCTATCCTCTGACCTACCGATATGGGACACACATAAAACACCTATGTAACTTGCCCAATCCCAAATTCTATTGCCTTTAGGTAGCCTAATTTTTCTTGGATACGCTCTTCTATAATAAAGCATATACTCCGCAATTATTTGCATAACATTGACATTGCTTAAGGAATTTTTATACCCCCCTAATAAATAAAACTTCAACAGATAAAGCCTTAGCTTAACACCAGAATTTTGCAAGCTCTTATTGAACTAACCTGCTTCTTTAGTTCAATAAGAAAAAAGGCTTTACTCCTTCTTGAAGTAAAGCACCCGTTAGTTAAAGAAGAAAGTTAAATCTATCTATTTATACTTTTTGACATACCAATGGTAAATTTTTTAAACCCAAAGGTTTCATAATATGGTTCCAAACTTTCCACACACATTAGTTGAGGAATTACCCGATTTTGCTCACAATGGTGAATTATTCGATTCAAGATTTCTTTGCCGATTCCTTCGGACTGATAGCTTGGTAGAACACATAATCCACAAACTAATCCAGTAATTACACCATCTGAAATAACACGTCCCATACCCACTAATTGTCTTTCATCAAATGCGTAAATGGCGTACCAGCTTTGATTGCACATTCGTTCCAAATCATTACTTGTTAATTTAAGTGAATTCCATCCTAAAGATTCATATAGGGTTAGTAATTGGTCAAAGCTAATAGGGGGTTCTGTCGTGTAATTTATATATTTCACCATATAATTACCTCCTGAATTTTCTTCTCATTGCTTATTCAACTAAACTGCCCTGTTAGTTCAAGAAGAATATTAGAGAAAACATTTAATCATTTTCTTCAAAGATTTTATCACTTCTATTAAAAAGGAAATAGAAGTTAGTGTGTCATACTCCACATCATCTAACGAATGATTTGCTCCATGAATTACTTCGATTTTAAAGGAAGTATGTTGTGCCATTTGTTCAACTTGTTCTGAATTGTAATGAGGGTCTTTGTCACCAATGACTAACAATCCTTCGTGATTACTCTTTAAAATTTCTTCATATATTCTTTCCAGTTTCAGTAAAGGGGTAAGTAATATCATCTTGGACTTCTTAAAAGCTTCTCTTTTCATAATTTCACTAACAACTGGAATTGTACCAAGAGATTTCGCAAGAAAAATCGTTTCCTTGTAATGAAAATTATCTATAATATTATTTATAACGGGGTCAATATCATTCATAATGAATTTTTTTATATCTTCGAATGATTGTTCAAATAATTCTTGTTCATATGAATAGTGAATTTGAACAACATCAATATTATTTTCAAGCATTACCATTGTAGCGTAATAGAGCAAGGGTTTTTCATAGGTATAACCAGTACCTGAAAACATAAAGCAAACATTTTTAGAACCTGTTTGAATATGCGTATACTCTATCTGTTTAAGACTATCATTTGTATCTACTTTGATTCTTTTACCCTTCATAGATATTCTCCTGACTTTGAGTATCCATTTTTATTTTTACCTTTCTCATTAACTAAATCACTAAATTCAACTTCGACATAATTGCGAGAAAACCTTCTTGTTAAACAAACCTGCCCCTAGTTCAATAAGAAAAAAGCTTTACTCCTTCTTGAAGTAAAGCACCCGTTAGTTAAATAAGAATATTACTTTTTCTTTTTAATAGCCCAAATGGATAAAACCCATAGTATGATAACGCACACGATTAAAAATAATTTTAAAACAACAAGTTCAAATAAAATCATCAAAAATACTATAATACTAAACAAAATTGATAGAAATACTGACATTTTCACCTTACTTTGTTTAGCTAAGAAAAATTGCCATATACAAAGAACAATTCCTATTACAATCAATAAATTAGCCACAATCTTCACCTCAATTATTCCATCTAATCAAACTCGACTTTACTTACAATCTAACATGAAACTATAACTCATTAATTCAACAAAAGTGCTACCCTCAGACTTAAAGTTAGGAACCTCTCTCATTCCAAACTTACATATATTAACTTATTCACAATCAAAAAAAACCTTCTTCTTCAACTAAACTACCGCGTTAGTTCAATAGGTTGTTTTCGCATAAAGTAACATACCTGCAACCGTTTCATCCGGCTCTTTTTTCCAATTATTTATATATGTAAATATTTGATAAAGGTTACCGGATTTTTGTTTTGCAGCTCCCCCTTCAAATCGATTTGGTATGCTTGGTAAAAACTTCACCTTTGCTCCGAGTATATTACGATATTTTCGGATTAAATATCGGAAAAACGGCTTGTTTCCATGTTTGATTAGGAAACGAATAATTTATATTGAAGTGAACCATCATAAGTTGGATTGAAAAGTAGGGCACCATCAACAAATATAGGAAAATAAATAAAGTAAGGGGGAGTTTGGCTTGTTCCGCTTGGTTCTATTGTTCGGAATGACTTTATTAGTCGGGTTGATTCCATTGAATTCTTATGAAACTTTTGCTCAAGAGGATTACGACAAAAGGGAGGTTGATTCTTTCCTGACAAAGTTGTTTGTTGATCGTAATGCCTTTCTTGTCAATGGGCTTCCTGAATCCATTAACAAGTATTATATCCATACGGAGAAGTTAAGCCGCTACGCTTATCAAATGGAATTAAGACGTGGAAAGTACATCAATACTTGGGCAGATAAACGTGGTATATCGCTTATAGGAGCAGAACCCAGCATTCGTATTACTCGTTTCAAAAAAAATGGGGATGTAGCGTATGTTTCCCTGATACAGATGGCCAAAATATCGTATGACTACAATACAGTTTATCCACCACCCCAATCCTTTGGTGTCGGTACGCGGCATGCTCTTACATTGAAGAAAATAGACGGTAATTGGATGGTATTAAAGGAATGGTATTTGGATCCGCTTGAAGAAAACTCAGAGTTAATAGCGGATTCACCAGTGGGCTTCCCTCATCTTTCTCCCGACAACGAAACTTCGCAGAATAAAGGGCGATATAATCGTGAACGTGCAGTGGCCTATGCCAATAAGTACGCGGGCCTAGCTTGGGGAGCCGGGAATAATAATCGTTACAATTCGAAATATATGGATTACACACCACTTGGCGGAGACTGTACCAACTTTGTATCCCAAGTTCTTGGCGACAAGGAGGAAGGCGGCGGCTTGCAGAAAACGCGCAATTGGAGAAGTGGAAGTAAAGCATGGGTACAAACGGATGCTTTTGAACATTTCTTGCTCTATTCCGGATATGGACGTTTGATTGCAAAGGGGACATTTACAGAAGTTACTGAATCAAGCGACAAACATCCACATGGAGCAATCTCAACATTAAAGCCAGGTGACGTGATCGGCTACACGCTAGATGGAGATACGGACCATTTTTCGGTTGTGGTAGGGCAAGATGCTAACGGTTATCCGTTAGTGAATTCCCATACTGCGGATCGGTATCGTGTACCGTTTGACCTCGGCTGGGATAAAACAACGAAATATATCCTCGTTCATATCAATGATTAATCGAAAAATCGAAAAAGGTCTTGGTAAAAAGTCTCCGTAGTCTACCTCTGTGATCTTGTTCATATAGTTATTAGGACAAGGTCACTTGGGGTGAAAAGATGAGACTGCCTACCTTTATTAAACAAACAGCGCTGCGTACTGGTGCTATATTTCTCGTTAAAGTTATCGGCCTCGCCATTCGCATTCCTTTGTTTAGGCTTCTCGGCTCAGAAGGAATGGGAATTTATCAAATTGTTTATTCTGTTTATGGATTCGCACTTACGTTGCTCTCAGGTGGTTTTCCTACATCGTTGGCATTATTGACCGCTAAGGATAAAAAACAGGGTTGGCTTGTTTATAAAAGTCTGGCTGTACCCATTTTGTTCCTTGGAACTGTTTCCAGTTTGCTTTGTTTCGCCATAGCGCCAAATATTGCACATTTTCTCGGAGATAACAGCTTGACGTTTCCCCTCCGCTGCCTAGCTCCGGCGCTTTTTATTGTTCCACTGCTTCAGCTATACCGAGGATTCTTACAAGGTGTGGAGTTCTACGGATATGTGGCCGTTTCTGAACTAATAGAACAAACGGTTCGTGTTGGAACAATGCTTTTGCTTGTCGTTCTATGGATGAAACAAGGCACTTATGCTGCCGCAGGGGGTGCCGTTTTAGGTGCATTTACAGGTGCCTGTATCGCATTATTGTTTCTTTGGTTGCTGAAATATAATAAAAGATTGAAGCTGATACCTGCCACCAATAACGGAACATATAATAAATCCGCCCGGTGGCTGATCCTTGGACCTGGGATTTTTTTGTTTTTCAAATCATCCTTTGCTATTACATTAACGCGTATCGTTATGCCTGCGTCCGATTTTCTTGATGCGTTAATCATTCCTAGCCGTCTGCAAGTTTCTGGCCTAAGTCAATCAGAGGCTATTGCCATTTTCGGAGAAGTTTTCGGAATTGCGACAACTATCGTGTATCTACCTACTATTGTTACCGCGGCAATATCATATACGATGGCTGCTAAGTTAACGGCCAATTGGCAAAACGGGAAAAAAAGTAGTTTTGTTGAGCGTTCCAGTCTGTCCTTAGAAATCGGGTGGTTCTGGGGAATCAGTTCCATGTTAATCCTTTTTTTTCATGCAGATGATTTATCTATGCTAATTGTGGGTAGTCAAGAGGCAACCGAAGCAATACGCTACATGTCTTTTGCTCCTCTTATTGCCGGCATGCGGGAGCTAACGACAACGATCCTTTGGGCGGCTAATCAAAAAAAGGCTCCCATAGTCGGTTTACTAGTAGGCCTTATTTGTTCTGCCATCGCCGCTTATTATTTAACGGCAATACCGGGATTCGCTTATGCAGGTGTTGCGATTAGCGCTTTTATCTTGGAAATAACATCCCTCCTCTGGAATGCGCTCATTATACAAAAAAGATGCAAAGGCGCGTTTCCTGTAATGACGTTATTGGCATATTTAATTTTTCTTGCGTCAATAGGCTTTCTTAACGTTCCGTTCAAAAAATTTCTGTTGTATATCGGTATAGAATCAGGAACCATGCAATCGCTCGGCAGCATGCTATTTTTTATAGGATGCATTGCCTTATTCTTGCTGCTACGATTTTGGGGAAGGGGAAGCTTTAGAAGGTATCGCTAACTAAATGGAAATTATATGAACCAACGTTCGCCTCAGACCTCTATACACTCTTTTTATTAAGATGATAGGTACGTAGCACATAGCAAAATCCGAGATATAATGGGCATCTTTGGAAAGAATGATCTAATCGAAGGAGGAGAACCTTACGCATACGGTTTCAAAGTCGAAGCAGCGCTTGCTAACAATACAAACCTTCGTAATCTCATCTATATTAAAATTTAAATATCTATTTTTCTTTAATGGTGTTATTCCATGAAGAAAGACGCTTTCCTTATTTCAGAAAAGCGCCCGATTGTTGAAGATCTTTAGTCTACTAAATTTCAGGGGTTACACCTATATCTGGTGTTATACCAGAATAGTCCAGAGGTATTGGATACCTTCCCCAATAATGACGCACGAAATTTCCCACTCCAATTTACCATTTCTTCTTTTGGTGAGAAACCCGGTAAATTGACATTAACAGATAGTTATCAAGGTGAGGATTTTGTAGACGGTCTTATTTACCTATTGATTCTTGATTTAATACCATAGACATGTAATTAATTGAAAATGTACTTGTTTTAACATCATAATCAATAATTATTTGCGGAATAATATAAGATACTCATGCGAAAATAAATCCTAATTAAAAATCTATCGGACTTCCTTCCTCTTGTTTTAAAACATGCATAACAGGAGTTTTAACTTTTTTAACATTAAGATTGCCTCTTTTTCCCGTTCCATTATTTCGCCTATTTAATCCAATAAATGTGATAATAGCATATTCCAAGATTAACTGTTCAACTAAGCTGCATATTTAGTTCAATCAGAAAAAAGGCTTTACTTCTCTTGAAGTAAAGCACCCGTTAGTTTAAGTGTAACTCTTCACAAACTCTGTGCTACATTAAAGTTAGGGGAGTAGTCGGATTCTTCGAATGCTGCATCTATATCAAAACGCTCTAAGAACTGTTCATAATCTGCAAATAACGTAAAACGACCACACACAATAATCCCACCTTTTTATAACTTAATAAAACGAAAATCTAGCTAAAAAATATAAACACTTAAATAAAAAACTTCATTTCCGTTACCAAAATTAAGAATGTCTTTTTATCTTTATGTTACTTCCAACTATTTAAAACTTTCTTTTTCACTTATTTCTGTCAATACTTCATCAAATGCAAGATACTTAAGAGAATTTTTATCTGTATCTCTTAACAGTATTTGCAGGTCATTCAATACGGAATCACTGGTAGTTCCAGCGATAGAATTAAACTTTTTCTGCTCATTTAATTCAAGCAGAGAGATTATCATATGATTATACAAAGCAGGAAAATCAGTTTTTATAGATTCTTTATTATTTATAAAAGATTTTATATAATCTTCAAAAATATAATCTGGAGAAATTTCATTATATGGAGTAAAAATTGCTGCGGATTCTACGATCCAATTCTCGAGTCCCGCTGCAAAAACAAGTAGTGAATATTTTCTAGTTTCTTGATTAGTATCGGCAAAATATTTAAAAAAGTAATCGAAATTTTGTTCATTCCAATCTTTGGCTGTGTCTAAGCCTATTGGAATATATCCTAAAATGTGTTTAGCTTTGCCTATTATTAAATCTGTCATAACGTATTTCCCCCCAGAAATAATTAAGATACTTTAATTAGAATAAAAACGCCATCCTGCAAAGATGTTTACTTTGCGGAGTGGCATTACTTGTAGATGCTAAACTCTTACGTAGGGCATTCAACTAACCTGCATAAGAAAAAAAGGCTTTACCCCTTCTTGAAGTAAAGCACTCGTTAGTTGAAGAAGAAGGTTAATTTTTGACTGTTTTTATATCAAATTTCATATTGTCTAAATCCCAAATATCATCATCCGTATTAGAGAAGACAGTTATCTCAAGTTTCTGTCCAATGCTATATCTCTCTATATTATCAACAGGTATTTCGTATACATTTCCGTCTTTTCTACCTTCATCCATCCCATCATACTCTTTAATAACTAACATTTCTTCTTCAACAAGTATTTCCTCAACTGTACCAGTGAAAGTAAATTTTTCTTGATAATTAGAACAACCAGCAATAAATAAACAAATTAATAATATAAAACCTACTGTGATTTTGTTTTTCACAATCACACCCCCTTGAAAAATTAGAAGCCCGTTAGCTCAATAAGAAGTCGGATATAAATACCCGTTTTTTCCACAGTCGCAAAGGTTAATCTTCTTTTTTAGGAGTAAAATTAATTTTAGCAACATCACTAATAATCGGTAGTGTAGGCTGGTCTGCCACCTGCACCTGACTACCAACCCATATTTCAACGTATTGGTCTTTTTCAAAATTTGCAGCTGAATAATACTTAGTATCCAACTGAATAATTCCCTCGCCATCATCATTCAACCCAAAACCATTTCCCTGAATTAACAGTTGAGTTTTATTTCCATCAACTTTTACTATTATTCCTTTAATATCTGCTGAACGATTATATTCACTACTATCCTTTGAATTTGCAGGGTCTTCAACGGTATGTTGATTACAAGCAGATAACAATAACACTAAAATAAAAGTAAAAAACAACTCTTTAATTTTCATATTATATCCCTCATATATTTTAGACATCAAATAGTCATTTAGTTTCGTTATTGAATTAAACTGGACCGTTAGTTCAGAAAAAGCTACCCTTGCAGACAGCCACTTGTTAAACTAAAGCACTCGTTAGTTGAAGACAATTATAAAAGTAAGCATTTATTACTTCTCCCAATTAAGCATATATAAATTTGAAAGTTTAACTTCTATAATGGAATCCTTTTCAATATCAACTTCTACCTCTTTATCATGTGGAAACAAATAAAATGCAAATGAATCTCCATCCTTATAATTTAAACCAGATGAACTAGAAGGATATATTTTATAAATGTCATCTTGAAATGTCGCTGTTGCGTTAACTTGGTTAATATGTGTAAAACCATTTTCGGTTCGTGCGTGTTCACTGCCTGATACTACTGTTGCACCTCTTAAACTATAAGTCCCACTGGACATAAAGCTAACTTCGTAATCTGAATTACCATTGACAAATACTTTTTCTACGTAAATTTGATTCTCCCCATCATCATAAAGCACTTTCCCCTCATTACTATCAAAATCACTCAAATCAATCTTTACAGAATACTCTCCATCAACAGGATAGGATTGCACTTGATAACCTTCAACATCATCAGCAATAACACTAATTCCGTTTATCCAAAGGTTCAGCAATCCACTAATCCAAAGTGTTAATACAATTGTTCCTACACCAATTATTAACACTTTAATAAAATGTGTTTTTGCTTTAAACCCCCACTTTTGTGCAATAATTTACATATATTAACTTATTCAACACAATCAATAAAAAACCTTCTTGTTCCACTAAACTGCTTCTTTAGTTCAATAAGAAAAAAAGCTTTACCCCTTCTTTAAGTAAAGCACCCGTTAGTTGAAAGAGAAAAGTGAAGTTTATTCAATAATGACGCCATTTAATTGAATAACTAAAATATCATCTCAGTTAGAATAAATTATGTATTCCGGTTGTTCTATCGAAAGGAAAGTATCTTGCCAACGGTAAACGAACGGTCGGAGCTTACATATCTGAAAAACGCGTCCGGTCTACAAATCAGTTTGGCTCCTTTATTGCGATTGAAACGATTGTTTTACGTAGAGTCAATGCTCGTGGTCCTCTACTTGTTCCTTCATGATGCTTAAGATTGTGAAGCTTTCAACGGTGGAATCCTGCTGACACCCTTCCAATGTATAGGTGAACAATTGCTGTCCCTCCTCTGATATCAGCTCCGAACAGGTCATGTTCACTTTGGCGGGGCTGTCTCCCAGATCCTTATTTTTTGAAAGATCAATTTCCAAATTGAATACAGATCCATCGAAAGATAAATTGTACAATGTTGGATTTCCTTCCGGTGTATAATTGGCAATCCGTACGTAAGCCGCTTCTTTCGCTTCGATGTTGTCCAAGAATCGTTCAAAGCGGTGGAAATTGTAAACAGGTCCATTCATATTAATAACATCGCCGTTTTTTGCCGCTGTTTCGCTATCATATGAACAAGCGGATAGCATACACGTTCCGAGAAACAGTAGTAGACACAAAAGTTTTCGCATAGTAATTCCTCCCATGGTATCCATGACATTTCACCTTCACTGTATGCGCTAAACCATCAATCTATCCCACAGCAATACATAAAAACATTTCAGAAGGCGGTTTTTATGTTACCTTCCGCAAGATGCCATAAACTGTTCACAGACAAATTTGGCGTAATTCTATGCTTCTTTTGGTATGATTGAGACATCGTATTTTAATAAGAAAAAAGGCTTTACTCCTTCTTGAAGTAAAGCACCCGTTAGTTGAACAAGGTTGTATTACCCCTGACGTAATATTTTATGAAACATTCTTGGTTTATGTTTTTCAAAACCCATTATCAATTCTTTTCCATATACAGTTATGGTTCTTTCCCAAGGGTGTCCTAAATATCCCCATTGAAAATCCTTATGAATAAAGAAATAATAATCGCCGTTTGGAAAAATTGGTACTGTCCATTCATCGAATTCGTTTTTATGAAATTCTAAACTGGAATTTATCCAATAGCATTCATGTTGCCAATCCAAAGCATAAATATTTTCATCTTTGGACGTAATTTCTTGAAAAACAAGTAATGCTTTTTCTTCTAAGTCAACAAACGCATCCAAATCTTCAGATTCTCCAAAATATAGAGAGACATCGTAGGTAATAAAAGGTGATGGTACTTTAAAAGAAGGGAAATCGGTAGTGCTAGGTTCAAACTTCAATTCGTCATATATTTTATTCCATACTTTTTCATACTCAGCATTGGATAGTTTAAGCCAATTTTTCATTTGAATTATTACCACCTTAACGACTTTTAGTAGCGTCTATTATAACATTCCTTCTTAAACTAAACTGCTGCGTTAGTTTAAGTACATTCTTTCACAAACTTTTTTATATTCTAACATAAATATCCAATTCTAGATGTAGGATAGTTGTCATAAAAGCATTTTACGAAAAAACAACCATCACCTTTAACATAGCCTAAAATAAAAAAACACCTTCCATTAGTCTGGTTGGTGGTTTTTAGCTTCTTCAGCTCTATTTATACTTTCGCATACCTTACCTAAAGCAATCAATTCATTTTTACTCATCCTCGACATTTCATCCAATGCACCCAGTATTAATTCTGGATCATACTTATCAAGCATTTCGTTAAAGAGTTCTTCTGTTCTATCCAATTCATTCCCACCCTTAATCCATTATAGTTACGTCTACTATTTCATCCAATTTTAATTGTAGCAAAGAAAATGGATCTTCTAATTCAATTACTCTTCTCCTTAGATCCACACTCTCCACAATCCCTCTCTTGTAAATAAACGTTCCATCCCTCCACAACTTCACTTTAGTATCAGCTTTGCTTTTAATGGCCTCATCCAGCGTGTGATTTATTGCATCATAGTCCCATTCATTCAAATCTGGTCTTGGCTCTCTTTTAATTTCTTTGCTATATTCTCTTAGTAAAGCAACATGTTCTGGAAGCATCATAGCAACCCACTTCTTGTTTCCCCTGTCTTGTAACTTGGATAAATCAAAAACTGGTTCGTAAAATTCGTCATTCATACAACTTCACGCTCCTTGTTTATGATGGGAACAAATGCAAGTACATTTTCAATTTTAAAAAACCTCTTAGCATTGCGTGAGAAACAAATAGCCTTGAATGTATTTCCTTCCACAGATAACACCTTAACCTTTCGCTTGCTGATTTCTCCATTGTTTTTCATGTAAATCATTTCGCATATTTGGTTATGTTGCATCGCTTTTAAAATATTTATACGCACGCTTGTTCCCTCCTTCTTTAAATTAGTATACGAACAAACATTCTGTTTTACAACAAGTAAATTATTCTAATTTAATAACCAACCTGTTAAGCGTATTGTAATTTTTCTAATTGGAAACAATATAACTTGAGGTGAAATAGATAATGAAAATCGTGAAGCCAATGCTATTAGAGTACCAAGAAGAAGCAACTTCGGAAGAAGGTTGGATATATGAACCTAAGTACGATGGTATAAGACTTTTAGTAGGTAACGACTTCTCGTATACAAGACATGGCACCATTACAACAAATCGTTTCCCAGAACTATTATTTTCAGGTACTGATGTTTTATTGGATGGAGAGCTAATAGCACCTGGTACAGGATCGCCAGATGATTTTGAAGGTGTTATGTCGCGCTTTATTGGTAATAAGGAACAAGAAATAATCTTCATGGCATTTGATATTATTACCTATAAAAATGAAACAATAACAAGGTTGCCAATCGAAGAAAGAAAAGGATTACTTACTGAAGTGTTGTCAAATATCGACTCTCCATATATGAACTTAGTTCCATACATATACACTGAAGGTGAAGCGGTCTTTAATTTAATGAAGGAAAATAAAATGGAAGGTGTAGTTGCAAAACGATTAGGTACACCATATTTAACAGGCAAACGTTCAGACAATTGGAGGAAAAGTATTGTTTGGAGTTATCATGATTGTGTAGTTTTGAAGGTTACATATGGTCCTTTAACTGTGCAACTATGTAGTGTAGAAGGAAGTTATTTAGGAAGTGTGCAAATAGGTTTTACAAGTGAAGTTAAAGAAAAGATATTTTCAAGAACTCCACCTTATAATTGCAAAGTGAAATCTAGAGGGTGGACTAGCTCGGGTAAGTTGAGAATACCTCTAATTGTTTCTATAGAATAAAAAAAGCGACTAACTCAATTAAGAGAAAGTCGCTCTTTTTCTAGCCATTAAACTAGCCGCATAGCCGCATGAATCGTTCAACTATTTATTATCCATATTAGGGTTTTGTTTACGAAGCATCCAGTAATGCTCAACAAGTTGATTCTCATATTTTATGTGCACTTGGTAAAAATACATATGCAATTTTGGATCTGAATGTTCATAGTACATCGCTAAAGTGCCATACAAACTTGTCTTTTGAAGTAGATCTGCCAAACGTTGGTCCATTTACTCTCTCCTTTTTACTTTTCACATACAACCAACGTATGCAACAGCCATTGTTACTGATTAGGCAAATAAAAAAAGCAACCTACTTAATTACGAGAAGGTTGCTACTTTATTTTAATTATTTATTACTGTGTAGTTATTATTGTCCTTATTCAACTAAAGCACCCGTTAGTTGAAGATGATTTAATTATTTATTCATAATAATATTTGTATCTATATGTCTTATATTATCCATATAAACTACGAGCAACCACTACCATAAAAAGAGCCACCATCAAAATGGTGGCTCTCCTTTATATCAAAAGAGTAAATTACTGGAATGTAGTGGTTGACAGGATGGATTCAAGGCTTCGTGCTGGACGACCTGATAATTTTTCAATGTCCCCCGTAACGATATCGTAATCTCCATTAGAGAAGTTTTGCTGAGTATTCACGACTAAATTGATGATCTCTGCCGGAAGTTCCCCTTGCTGAAGCTGATCTTGTAGCGTCTCAACTGGTATTGTGATAAATGAAAGTGGTTTACCGCTAACTTTCGCGATGAGTTCTGCACGCTGTGCACCTGTTAGGCTTTCTGGTCCAGTTCCGTTATAAATTGCACCTTCGTGATCATTGCCGAGTAGCAAACCAGCTGCTGCAGTGGCGATATCATCGCGTGAAACGAATGCGACTTTGCTTTCAGTGAGACCTGAAAGAACGCCATAAGCTAATGACATTTGCGCATCCATGATGAAATACTCTGAATAGTAGTTCATGCGCAAAATGCTCCATTTGCTTGCTTTACGCATCAAATGCTGTTCACTGACAAAATAGTCGTATGCAATATTCGTTTTTTCTGTGTTGCGCGCGCCTGTAGACGAAATAAGGACAATGTGTGGAACACCTGCTTCTACAGCTGCATCAATAGCTGCAATAAATTGTTCTGAACGACGACCAGGTTTTACTTCGGACGACGGAATAAGCAGTAAGCGATCTAAACCTTTGTATGCCTCAATCAGCGAAGATGGTTGATCGTAATCACCGAAACGTGCTTCCACGTCATCAATTGCAATTTTCTCCGGAGTACGCGTGATTGTTACAACACTATGTTGTCCAGCCGCACGCTCCAACAATTCTTTTACCGTTACTCCACCTAAATTTCCGCTTGCACCACTTACACCAATTTTCATAATTTAATTACCTCCAATTTGTTATTATGTTTCATTTTTCTAAAGTTCTATAGCCTTACTTTAACACCTTTCGTTTATACAACACATGTTGTATAATCAATATATCAAGATGAAAAATCGTATGCAATAGACAATTTAACGCATCTATCGCTTAAACGACAGATTGCGAAAAATGTCTATTAAGTAGGAGGGAATTTGATGGCAAGACAAATAGATCCCCGGATTCTTCGCACTAGGAATCTTATTATGGAAGCATTTATTGAGTTATCAATGCAAATGGATTTTAAAGATATGACCATTAAGGATATAACAACTTCTGCAACGGTTAACCGTGCGACTTTCTATAATCACTTTTATGATAAGTACGACTTGCTTGAAAAAGTGTTAAGTGAAAGTATCATGAGGGAGGTTATTCAAGAGGTAAGTACCCATGAGGTAATTAACGAAGAAAGCATAAAATCAATACTTTTATCAATTATAAGGTTCCAAACATCAATTAGTAACCAATGTCATCGCAGTTATAAGGCATTTACACCACAAATAGAAACACTTTTTAAAAATGTACTTCATGCTTCCTTTTCAAAATGGGCACATAAACAATGGCCTAACCAAAATAATACGGATATTGAAGTATTTTCGGTGGCGTTAAGCTGGGCGCTTTACGGGGTAGCAATGCATGGGATGCAAAATCAACAAACAGAACCAGAAAAGTATTTGCAACAATTGATGCCCTTAATTGATACGATGAATAAAGAAGATGCCCATCAAATATAAATTCAACAACTGAATTCATACTTAGTATTTCTCTTTTCCAAATTCAATGGAGCCTGTTTTTATATTAAATAGGCTCTAGATTGTTTCTTAACTATACCTTGTTCAACTAACCTGCTGCTTTAGTTGAAGAAGAAAAAAGGCTTCACTCCTTCTTGAAGTAAAGCACCCGTTAGTTTAATAAGAGCAGCGACGCTTCTTCCACAATCGCGCCCTTTAGCAGAAGACTCAATTTCAAGATATCTTAAAAGGCAACATTAATGTTCTTTCACTATTTCACCCGTTACTTTAAGTACAACTCTTCACAAACACTTTATCTTCAAAAGAAATTCTTACATCTTTATATTGGGTTATCATTGGTAAAGATAGGTACTTATTTTCAACCTACATACAATCACCGATTTAGAGCAAAGTAAAACATGTATCAAAATTATATGTTTTACTTTTTGTTCTTAACTGTGTGAAAAAGCTAACTGGAAGGGGAATCAAAGAAGAATGATTTGGCGTATGGGTATTTACACTTTCACCACGTGTTTGATCTGTTTCCTTTCTTTCCTTTACACTCCTATCTATTCAGCAGAGAGTGTGGACAGTTCGAAACAGGGGTTGTTTCCGGATTATAAAAAGAAGGTTCTGGATATAATCGACTTTGGTATAGAACCATTGGAAAAATTAGACGGGGTACAAAACGAGGAGGATCTTTATAATATTGTCTTGTCGGCAGAGCAAAACCTAGCCAAGAGTCACTTGGACTTATCGGAGCTTAAGGTGCCAATTGAATTACCTAACGATACAAGGGTACTACTGGGAAGGTCTAAGGAAGACTTATCTACAGGTCTCAAGGCACTAGAGGAAGGGATGAACTACTATGCGCAATACATCGTCAAACGTAGCCCAGAGCAATACGATAAGTATGTCAAAAAACGTGATAAGGGCATTCGCTATATTAATGGTGGTTTAACCACGTTGACATCGGCAGAACTACAACTAGATGACCCATTAGAGCCAATTCAAAGCGTTTGGGAAGTAGGTAAAAGAAATCTTTATAAATTGGAAAAGGCAATTCCAGTAAAAGGTGTATCAAATGATAATTGACCCACCTTTCATTGGCGTGCTGCCCAAAATGGGTTAGCACCTTTTGTATTATTGGGGTAGCGTAGGAAATGCGGATTTACAACGTTAAGCAAATTATGAGGGAATGATTAACTCCCATAGGAATTGCCGAGGGTTTTGTTTAATATGGGGCTATTTGAAATGCGCCAGTACCCTTTTCGGGTATTTCCCCATTCGTAGGAATTTCCATATGGTACGTTTAAACGAAGGAGGTTTCTGACTCTTGTTCGGGGATACTTCCCTTTCTTCCAAAGACATATGCGAAGCCTTCTTCTAATCCAACTATCTAGCCGCTTGAAAACAGTAGGTGTATCAATTTAACGTGATATTCCCCAAACCCTCAATCAGATTATGGAATAATTATATTTCAAATCTTCTTATATACCCTCACTCTCAATACTTTCATGAAAATTATAACATTCCTTATTCAACTAAACTGCCGCGTTAGTTCAAGAAGAAAAAATGCTTTACCCCTTCTTGAAGTAAAGCACCCGTTAGTTGAATAACAACTTCATACAAATTGATTAGGGTATATAAATTTCGGAAATGAATACAACTTTTCCGTTTTTTTCGTAGATTTGTAGTAATCCTCTATGGGTAACAACCT